>JBGUKX010000001.1:0-141870 GCA_045114695.1 Lachnospiraceae bacterium
CTTCCGGAGAGTCTGACCGAGATCGGGACAGACGCATTTTATGGCTGCCAGGGTTTAACAGAAGTGTCAATACCAGATAAGGTAACATCTATTTACCGCAGTGCATTTAGCGAGTGTAGTAGCGTTAGGAATATATTTTTTTATGGTGATGCGCCTACTTCTGAAATAAATAGTTTTCGCGGGGTTACTGCCACTGCTTACTATCCTTTCGATAATCCAACCTGGACAGATAATGTAAAGCAAAAATATCCAGACACTATCTCCTGGTCAGCTTGGGACCCAACAGAAGAAACAACCAATGATTTTAATTACTATATATACAGGGCCAATTATTATCTGGATCACCACAAGTCTATTGTTGAAAAACTTCTTTTTGAGGCGTCTCCTAGTCTGGAATTATATGCCCAAGGGCAGCAGGAGGGATTGGCAGACAGTGCTGCAATTTGGACAGCATTGACTGCAATGCTTGATAGTATCAATGATCCTTCAACAATACCTGATACAGGACTAAAGAAGAAAGATATTTATACAGCCCTGATCTTTGATATTCTTGAAGTTTCACAGGAAAATGAAGTCCTTTCAGAGATAAACGTGTCTCACGCTAAAATGGCGAATTCGCTGCTCGGATATCTACAACAGATGCTGAAGGTATCTTACGGTATAGTGATATCGGAGAACATAGGAGACTATACATCTGTCACAATGGACTTCTCAACACTCACGCAGACACAGAAAGAAAATATTTTATCATGGTCAGAGGGATGGGCAAACAGAAACTTAGGATTTGCTCATAAGGGGGAGAAAATATTCTCCGCTGGTTTGAATGCATTTGACTATATTTGCGATTTTTCTGGCTGGTGTGACTATGTGGGGAGCGCTGTTACCTTGCGGAATATGAGCGGGGCCATGAAAAATGTAGTATTTCAAATGTATAACAGATGCCCTCTTGATAATATAGACTTAAAATGTGCCTTAGGTGATTGCTACCAGATATTAAGTGAAAGCGATGCAGCTTTTGATGCACACATGACTTTAGACTTGTTGTATACATCAGGAAAAGACATGATTCAGTACGGCGTAAGTACATATTGGAGCGAATTAAAGACGGAAGCTATGGCCAGTAATCCTTATGTGGCGCTGTATTGGGCTTCATATGCCGGTTCGAAGCTTTTGTGCAATGCATTTTTATCGACAGATGCTATTTGCGAAAGTTATTTCACAATGGATGCGATGCTTCAAATAGAAAGTGTTCTGATCAATCTTTATGATGATTACAAAGGAGTATTCTCGGAAAACCAAACAAATGACAATGCGGAAATTCTGTTGACTATGTTAGATGTCATGTTTAGTTGTTTTTATGTTGATTGTGATGTTGCATATAACTTTGTAAATACTTTCGACTCGGCAGCGGTTTCATGGATATCCCATCATTTAGGTGTAGGTAATCACTCCGAATTGATGGCGCAGATTCGTCGAATTCAACAGTATATGAAAAACATACATCATAATGTATTAACTCTTTGGGCGGCAGGTCTGGAGGTAGATTATCCTGCGTTATTTGATGTTTACAGTTATTTGTTGAAAATTCCATTATCAGAATGCCAAATCATATGGGGACCAGATAAATTCATATATACAGGGGGGCCTATTACACTTCCAATTTCCGTGAGTGCATTTAATCAAGTCATGACTCTTCGGGAAGGAATAGACTATGAGATATCTTATACAGATAATATAAATGCCGGGACAGCTACGGTTACAATTTCGGGCATAGGAAATTTCACTGGAAATGAGCAGAATACGTTTGAGATTATAGCCAAAAGTATTACCCCATTCGTAATACTTTCCGAAACATCTTATAAATATGACGGAAAGGCCAAGGCTCCGACTGTAGTGGTTAAGGATGGAAAGACATTGCTCAAGAAGGATAGGGATTATTCGGTTTCTTACTCATCGGGAAGAACGGATGTTGGACGATATAAAGTGACGATTAAACTGAAGGGAAACTATTCCGGAAGCAATACTTCAGAGTTCAGGATCTGCTTCAAGGACGTGCCGATGACGCACAGCTTCCATAAGGCGGTCTACTGGGCGGCGGATGAGAAGATAACCACGGGATACTCGGGAGCAAGGGCCGGACTCTTCGGCGTCAACGACGACATCACCCGCGGACAGGTGGTGACGTTCCTCTGGAAGATCGCGGGAAATCCCGCCCCGAGGAAGAATACCCAGACCTTCAAGGACGTGCCGACGACGCATTCGTTCTACAAGGCCATCCAGTGGGCGGTCGAGCAGGGCATTGCCTCCGGCTATTCCAGCGGAAACTTCGGCCCGAACGACAACTGCACGAGAGGACAGATCGCCACGTTCCTGTGGAAATACGCGGGGAAAAAGGCGCCTGCGAAAAATACGCAGACCTTCTCCGACGTGCCGACAACGCACAGCTTCTACAAGGCGGTCCAGTGGGCGGTCGAGCAGGGCATCACGTCGGGCTTCGCGGACGGCTCCTTCGGCGTGACCAGGACCTGTACGAGAGGACAGTGCGTGACGTTCCTTTATAAGATGCAGTCTTGAAGGCGGCAATCAGAACGGATGCCGGGACAGATAAAAATCAAAGCTTCATGGGGTATTACATCCCGACTTGCTATATGAATGATTTTGACCATTAAGATTTTTGCTGGTACTACGGTACAAACCTGATAGCGATTTGCAAAGGTACTGCAGACCTACAAGGCGGATCTGAATCCGAGAAGGAGTTCCCAGGATGAAAAAAAGAGTAAAATCGATCCTTTCCATCACCTTATCGTTAGCCATGCTGATGACGTCCCTTTCGTTTGAAGGAGCGGTTTCTGCAGAAGCGCTCAGAGAAGACTCGGATCAAGAGGCTTACTCTGTCGAAATGCTGAACGAATATGAGCCGGCCGCAGATGTCGAACCGGAATTTCTGGTCGAAGACGAAGAGACGGAGGTTTATTTTGAAGACGACTCGGCAGAGAGTATGGCAGAAGATCCTGTCGAGGAGCTTGCCGTTGTGGAGCAGGATGAGGATGATTTGGTTATAGAACAGGAAGATCCGGAATCCGTTGATATTTCAGACGATGTTTCTGAGGACCTATTTGCGGAGGAATCAGAAAGCGCTGATGAAGACGAGATTTATATTGAGCCTGAATCTGTCGATACGAGTGATGAAGAAGAGGCTATTGACGGGTTTGAAGAAAATGCCGTCATTGAGGCTGCGGACAGCATGGAAGACGAAAACGCAGACCATGAAGACGAGACGCTTGGACAAGAAATGTCTGACGATGTCAATATCGACGTTGGCCTGATGAAAGATGAAGATACTCAGACACTGGTAGGTGAATCGCCGGATAGTATTGAAGACTTTATCATCGAAGATGGCGTAGTGACCGGATACATCGGAAATGGCGGAGATGTTGTTATTCCTGATGGCGTGAAAAGTATAGGGAACAGAGCGTTTAGAGGCTGCCGAAATATATCCAGCGTTGTAATCCCGGAGGGTGTTGAGAATATTGGAGATTCTGCTTTTTATTTTTGTTCCGGCTTAACAAATATTACGCTTCCGGAAGGACTTATTTCCATCGGATCTCTTGCTTTTTATGATTGTGAAAGTTTGACAAGCGTTACACTGCCGACAGGTATTACTGCCATAGGCAATGAAGCGTTTCTCGGATGCATCTCTCTGTCGGCTATAGAACTTCCGGATGGTCTGAAAACTATCGGGAGAGGTGTTTTTAACGGATGCAATAATCTGTCAAATATTACCATCCCGGATAGTGTTCTCAGTATCGGAGAATCTGCATTTATGAATTGTTATGCTTTGGCCGGTATAACGCTTCCGGATGATTTGGAGAGTATCCCGGATGGGATGTTTTCTGAATGCTGGAGTTTGAGAAGTATCACGATTCCGAATAATGTGAGCAGCATCGGCAAAGAAGCTTTTTATGATTGTAAAAATCTGGTGAGCGTTGTGTTTCCTGAGCGCTTGACGAATATCGGAGCAGACGCATTTAGATACTGTGGTCGACTTGCGGATATTATGCTGCCGGATGGAGTGATAAGTATTGGAGATACTGCTTTTTATGAATGTAGTTATGACGTACAGATGTATATTATCGCCTATGCGGAAGAACACGATATAGCCTATGAATCAGGCGGTGTTCCTTCACCTGATCAAGATGATTTTACCGTTGTGGATGGAGTGCTGACTGAGTACAACGGAAATGGTGGTGAAGTTGTCATTCCGGATGGAATATCAGCGATAGGGGAAAACGTCTTCAAAGGCTGTACTAATCTGACAGGCATTGTGATACCGGAAGGCGTAAATCGTATAGGGGCGAATTCATTCTATTATTGCAGCAGTCTGACGAGTATTACAATACCGGAAAGTGTCACATATATAGGGCGCTTAGCCTTTACTGGATGCAGAAAGTTATTGAGTATTGATATTCCTGACCGTGTCACCCGTATTGAAGGGGGAACTTTCAGAAATTGTACCAGTCTCTCAGACGTTGAACTGCCGGCAAATCTGACAAGTATTGATGATGAGGCTTTCGGAAATTGCAGGAGTCTTGGCAGTATTGCGATTCCGAATACCCTGTCACGTCTTGGGAGTGAAGCTTTTAAAGGCTGCAGAAGTCTGGAGAGCATCGTGATTCCGTACGGAATCACGACCATTGAAGATTTTACATTTGACAGTTGTTATAGTCTTACGGATATCTGGCTGCCGGAAAGTATTTCACTGATTTATGACCATGCATTCTATGAAGCTCCCAATATTACGATCCATTGTCCGCCAAATGCAGACTATGTTATCTCGTATGCGTCAGAGAATGATATACCCTATGTGACAGACGGGACGCCTTCGCCTGTTCAGGATGATTTTATTATTGAAGATGGAGTTCTGACCGGGTACAGAGGAAGGGGCGGAAATGTCATCATTCCGGATGGGATATCTGAGATAGGGGAAAATGCTTTTGCGGGATGTAGTAATCTGACAAGTGTTGTGATACCTGAAGGGGTAAACAGTATAGGAGAATATGCCTTTGAGGGATGCAGCAATCTGACAAGTATTGTGCTGCCTGAAGGTGTTAATAGTTTAGGGAGTTATTCATTCTACTGCTGCAGCGGCTTGACAAGCATTACCATGCCGGACAGCGTCACCTATATAGGGGCGTGTGCCTTTACAGAATGCAGCAGCTTAATCAGTATTGATATTCCCGATAACGTCACTGATATTGGCTGGCTGACTTTTTATGATTGTACCAGTCTCTCATACGTTGAACTGCCGGATAATCTGACAAGTATCAGTGAAGGGGCTTTCGGTAATTGCAGGAGTCTGGACGGTATTACGATTCCGGATACCGTATCATATCTTGGAAGCGAAGTTTTCGGGGGCTGCAGCAGTCTGGAGAGCATCGTGATTCCGGATGGAATCACGACAATTGAGGAGTATACGTTTAACGGTTGTGAAAGTCTTACGGATATTTGGCTGCCGGCAAGTGTTTCATTCATAGATGATACTGCGCTTTCTGAAGCTCCAAATATTACGATCCATTGTCCGTCAGATGCAGACTATGTGATCTTGTATGCGGCGGAGAATGGTATACCCTGTGAAACGGAAGGGACGCCTGGTCAGGATGATTTCATTATTGAGGATGGAGTCCTGAGGGAATACATGGGGAATGGCGGTGATGTTGTTATTCCAGATGGAGTGACAAGTATCTACAACGGAGTTTTTGCCGACTGCACGAGCGTGACGAGTGTCACTATACCGGATACGGTGACAAGCTTAGGAATAAACGTATTTTGCTTTTGCACTAACCTGAAGAGTATCGTATTACCGGAAGGTTTGACAAGAATCAAGGAGTGGACATTCTATGGCTGCAGCAGCCTGGCGAGCGTCACAATACCGGACAGCGTGACAAGTATCGAAGAGGAGGCATTTGGTGAATGCACCAGCCTTGAGAAGATAACAATTCCTGCCGGTATCTCATATATATCCGAGGATGCATTTGTAAGGTGCGACAATGTCGTGATCTATTGCCCCGCGAATGCCGACTACGTAATTTCGTACGCGATTGACAATAATATTCCGTATGTAATTGACGGTGAGCCTTCTCCCGGTAACAAAAAGAATATCGCTTCCTCCGAAGTGCAGCTTAGCGAAACGGTTTTCACCTATAGCGGGAAGGGTATTAAGCCGACGGTAACCGTCAAGTATGGGAGCTCGACACTCAGGCAGGGCACAGACTACAGTGTTTCTTATCAGAACAACACAAACGCAGGTGACGGCAGGGTGATCGTAGAAGGCACAGGCGACTATTACGGAACGCTGGAGAAGACGTTCGTCATAGAACCTGCCTCCTTTGAGGACGCGTCAGTTACCGGAATCACCGCCAAACCTTATACCGGAAGCGCTATCACGCAGACGCCTGTCGTGAAAGTGGGATCAACGACCCTGAAAGCGAAAACAGACTACACGGTCGCTTATAAGAACAATAAGAATGTCGGCATGGCGTCCGTAACGATCACGGGAAAAGGCAATTACTCCGGCCGTATCACTGAGGAGTTCAGGATCTGCTTCAGGGATGTGCCGATGACGCACAGCTTCCACAAGGCGGTCTACTGGGCGGCGGATGAGAAGATAACTACGGGATATTCGGGAGCAAGAGCCGGTCTCTTCGGCGTCAACGACGACATCACCCGCGGGCAGGTGGTGACGTTCCTCTGGAAGATCGCGGGAAATCCCGCTCCGAGGAAGAACACCCAGACTTTCAAGGACGTGCCGACGACGCATTCGTTCTACAAGGCGATCCAGTGGGCGGTCGAGCAGGGCATTACCTCCGGATATTCCAGCGGAAACTTCGGCCCGAACGACAACTGCACGAGAGGGCAGATCGCCACGTTCCTGTGGAAATATGCGGGAAAGAAGGCGCCTGCGAAAAATACGCAGACCTTCTCGGACGTGCCGACGACGCATTCGTTCTACAAGGCGGTCCAGTGGGCGGTCGAGCAGGGTATCACGTCGGGCTTCGCGGACGGCACCTTCGGCGTGACCAGAACCTGTACAAGAGGGCAGTGCGTGACGTTCCTTTACAAGATGATATCGTAAGGCTGAGGTCATGTCCTCTCGCAGGATAGCCATTATGGAAAAGGCGAAAGACCCGGTACAGTACGAGTAAGAAATTCACACTTGGAGGTAATATTTGTGAAAAGATTAAAGCTTCTTTTGTTCATCTCTGCCTGCTTTTCCATGATGATGCTGCTTGCGGGGGCGGCAGAGGCCGCCACCCCGACGATGAAAAGAATGAATGGATACGGTCTCAATACCGCTTTTGATATTACAGGTGACGGGAAGCGGGACAGGATTGAGTTCATTCATCATGCGTATGGAGCGAGTTATGACAGAGTGACTTTCAGGGTAAATGGCAAAACCTGTTTTTCTAAGAAGAGCAATTGGCAGTATTATGATTTCTACGCGTACCATCTGACACTGAGGAACGGCAGAAAATACATCCTGTATTTCAGTCGCGGAGAGCATGAGATAGGTGATCTCGGAGGACTTCTCTGCTGGGGAGGCGGCGGACTTTGGGAAGCGGTGAATTTTGCAAGGTTCAACCGTATGCACCATTCTCTCGGATATTTCTTCTCGGTACAAAGTGCGAAGGTATATGACAATCGCGTCAGAGTTTGGATGGAAGGGAGCAGCAATGGACTTGCAAGATTCAAGGTCTACGCGGATGCCGGGTATGTAAACGGCAGGATGACGCCTCTGATAATGAATGTGAAATTCAGCAATGTCAGAAATTGGGGAAATGGTTTTACCGGTGCCGGGAAATGGTATACCGCTTCAAGAAATCTCCAGGGCTATACAACCTATAATGGCACGGGAAAAAGCTTTATAATCCGGTCCGGCCAGAAAGTGATGCTTGAAAAGTATTACGCAAACCCATATTACAGGAGAATTCTTGTGCGGCTTCAGAACGGCAGAAGGGCTTGGATCAATGATAATTTCAACAGGGGAGATACATTCTTCCGGGAAGTGTACTACTGGGCATAACAGATAACAGGAAAAGAGGGGGAACAGATGATGAACAGAACAGTGAAGCAGCAGACAACGGTTATAAGAGCCTTGACAGTGATTTTTGCATGTATGGTCTTTCTTATGACCGCCGCGAAAACAGAAGCGGCCTATGATACGTCCTACGCAACGAACAGCTATACCTGCAGCAAAACGATCAAAGCGGGAAATCTGTCAGCAGCTCTGAAATATACGCCCGGAGGCAATTCGGCTTTCGGAGATTTCACGCTCACGCTTACTTCATCCGGCACAAAGAAGCTCACGAAGAAGAATGTGCTGAAGAGCATTACCATGAATGGAAGATACCTGTATTACGCTGTTGATGTAGGAAAGGCGCGTAATTATTGCTGCCGTTCTTATCTCTATAGATACGACGTAAAAACAGGAAAGCAGCTTCGGCTTGCAATTGGAATTGAATGTATGCCTGTGATATGCAACGGTACCTATCTGTACTACACCGTATACAGAAGCGGGGATACGACATTTGAAAAAGGACCTCAGCTCTACAGAATGAACCTCAGCACCAAAAAATCAAACATGATCATGGATGATTTCGGAGCAATCCGGTATGGCGGCGCCAGATATATCATTCTCAGGGCAAAGGCTGCTCAGCCTGCGGCAGGGCTTTATGTCATGAAGCTGGACGGCACGAACAAAAAGATGATTGCGAACCGGGCGACGCACTGCGCGGTGAAAAACGGCCGGATCTACTATCAGAAACTGGTGATTTCTTCTTATAAAGCAAAGGTGATTTCCTGTACGATGACAGGCGGTGACCGGAGAGAACTGACCGGGTATTACAATTTTACGGGGAAAACCCCGTCAAAGTATTGGTCTATGTTTAAGATCAATGAAAATATGTATTCCTGAATTCGTTTCTCTTTTTGTAAGATCACGGCTGCGAAGAAGCTTCTTCAAGACTTCCATGAGAGCGGGAAAAAAGGTATAATGAATGCGGAGTGAAAGTTTCTGACCACCCATGGATTATTGAGGAGGACACCGACATGAGAAACTGGATGAAAATGATTCCGGCCGCCCTCGGCCTCACGCTCGCGCTTTCTTTTCCCGCCGGAGCGGACGACAAATTTACGGAGTACATGAGCGAGTATTATCACACCGCTCCCTTTGAGGATGGAGAAGACCTTGACATCAACTCCGTCAACGGAACGCTGGAGGCGCTGGGCGTCGAGGCGACGGCCGACGATACCGAGGAAGAAATCATCAAGGGAGGAATCCGCGCCGCCGGTCTCGAGGAGCTTGCCCTGACCTACGTCAACGACGACGTCCCGGACAAGGCGGCCCGGTTCTTCGAGAAGGCCGGACTCACTGAAGAAGTGGCGCAGTACGACTATGACGACGAGTACCTGCCCTACATCGCCTGCGCCATAGATATGGGGCTGCTGGATATCGATGAGGAAGGCTCGGCGGAAGAGCTCATCAATCATTTCCTCTACCGCTGCGCCGAGGCCGGCGGCAAGGCCCGCCACTACATCGGCCGGGTGCAGGACGACGATATTCTCGAGGCCGTAGGCTCCGTCCTCGGCAGCTTCACCATGTTTGACAACCAGGAACTCACGGATCTCGGAACCACGATCGTCCTGGAGGGAGCCGCCACGGGCTACAACCTGAAGTACGAGGGCTACGACGCGCATTTCCTCGCGGATTACACGCTGAAATACGGCCACAGCGACTATCAGCACGCGGTTCAGCTGATCGGCCTTCTGAAGAGCGAGGGCATGGACGCGTACATCCAGATCGAGCCGAAGGTCTCCGTCTATGAGTACCTTCTTGACTGGGGCGATCCCGGTGAACCGACGCCGACCTACATGGTGAAGCAGGTGACCGATGACCGCTATCTCTGCTACGCGGTCGAGTACGACATGATGATCGAATTCGATACGAAGGAAGACAAGGAGGCGTTCCACGGGCTGATCGAGACCTACGCCAAGAAGTACGACGATTCCTTCGACGCCGACGGCAATCTCGTGGAGAAGCTTCTGGCCGGCTCCTGGTGGCAGCCGCTCTACAGCTCGACGACGGAGATGGAAAACGAGGAATTCGGCGAGATGGTCGACAACATCGTCTACGACAAGGACGGCCTGTATTCGATTCATCCCTTCAGCCTCCCGGAGAACTGTGAAAAGATCGCCGAGGTCGTCGCGGAGAACGCGCCGGATCTCGAGGTGAGCCCGGTGACCATCTGGGTGAATCCCGCCTTCATGAGATACACCACGGGAGAGGATTATCAGTGATCCGCTTCCCGGGGATATGCCGCGGGAGAGGATGGCCGGTGATCCGCCGCATGGGATAAGCGGCAGAAGAGGATGACCGGCCATCGGATAAACGGAAACAGGGCAGAGACCGCCGGCCTTTGGTGAGGCGCGGCGGTCTCTTTATGTCTTCGCGCGGGCGGACGCAAAAAAGATCCGGCCGGATTCCCGGTCGGATCTTTCGTGGAACGTACAGGGCTCGAACCTGTGACCTTTCACACGTCAAGCGAATGCTCTCCCAGCTGAGCTAACGTTCCGTATGTTCGCTGACTTTCCGTCAACAAATGGCATTATAGCACACGATTTTCCGTTTGTAAATTGATTTTCTTCATTTTATGAGATATTATTCTTTCGTACCATATTTCAGCCGGCGCCCGGCTGACCGCCCCGCGCGGGCGGTGCCGGGAGGGTCGATTCGGGAGAGTACGTCATGCAGATCTGGGTTTTCGTCATTTTCGCGCTCATCGTTCTGTGGCTGCTGGCCGTGTGGCCGGGGCGGGGCAGGAAAGAGCGGATGGAGGATTTCTCGAGACAGATGATTGCTCACCGGGGACTTCACGACAACAAGACGGAGGCCCCCGAGAATTCGCTTCTCGCCTTCCGGCTGGCCGCCGAGGCGGGATACGGAATAGAGCTGGACGTCCGGGAGACGAAGGACGAGGCTCTCGTGATCTGCCACGACGACGGCCTGAAACGGGTCGCCGGTATCAAGGGAAAGAAAATCAGCCGGATGAGCCTCCGGGACGTCCGGAAGGTGAAGCTGTTTCAGTCGCAGCAGACGATCCCGACCTTTGAGGAGGCGCTGGAGGTCATCGGCGGAAGGGTTCCGGTCGTGGTGGAGATCAAGTCCGAGGACCGGAAGAACTGCGGGAGAATCAGCGCGGCCGTGGCTTCCGTGCTGGATTCCTACAGCGGCACCACCTGCATAGAATCCTTCAATCCGTGGGTCGTGAGCTGGTTCCGGAAGAACAGGCCCCAGACGCTGAGGGGGCAGCTCTCGGAGAAGTTCGCGAAATCCACATTTCCCGAGAAGCCGCTGATGTTCCTGTTCAGCTGCTGTTTCTTCAATTTCGCGACGAAGCCCGATTTCATCGCCTACAGGATCGCGAACGCCGGCCTGATGAGATTCCGCCTGCAGCACGACCTTTTCCACGCCTGCTGCGCGGGCTGGACGGTGAGGAGCCTGAAGGACATGGAGAATGCGGCCCCGGTTTTTGACGTGATGATATTCGACGGCTTTACGCCCCCCGGCCACAGGAGCCTCGCGGACCGGCTGAAGGAGATAGCCGGCGAAGCGGAGAGGGCCGCGGAGGCCGGAGAGACGAATCAAGAGAAACAGGCCGGCGGGACGGACAAGGAAACGGAGACCGGAGAGACGAATCAAGAGAAACAGGCCGGCGAAGCGGCGAAAGACGCGGAGACCGGAGAGACGAATCAAGAGAAGCAGGCCGGCGGGACGGACAAGGAAGCGGAGACCGGCGGCGCGGACAAGCCTACGGAAGAAGGCGGGTCCGGAAAGACGGCGGATCCGGGAACTTCCGGCAAGATCCGGAAGCACCTGACCGTCCATGGCGACGTCACGGGCGTCGGATTCCGCTACAGGGCGGTCAATATCGCCCAGATGCTCGGCGTGACCGGATGGGTGAGAAACGTCGCGGATTCTTACGTCGAGATGGAGCTTCAGGGCAAAAGCAGAGATCTGGATGAAATGGTAAGACGGCTTCAGGGACAGCGCTTTGTGAATATGACGGATATAGAAGAGAAGACGATCCCGGTCATTTCGGAAGAATATGAATTTAAGGTACGATATTGATGAGGATTCTCCGGCAGCTGATCAAGTATTCCAAAAAGTATGACGCGGTCCACGCGTGGCCGATGTTTTTTTACATGATCGCGTATCTGCTCTGGTTCAGCCTGATCGAGATCCTCCCCAGAAAGTATTATCTGCAGGTGATTCTCGTGGCGGACCGGTATATCCCCTTCATCGAGCAGTTCGTCATCCCTTACTACTCCTGGTTTTTCTACGTCGCCTTCGGATGTGTTCTGATCTATCTGAGCGACAGGAACGAATACGACCGGCTCTGCACGATGCTGATTATGGGAATGACGCTGTTTCTGATCGTATCCACGATCCTTCCCACACGCCAGCCCCTCAGGCTCACGGCGCTGCCGAGGCACAACATTTTTACAAGGCTGATCGGAAAGCTGTGGATGACGGACACGCCGACCAACGTCTGGCCCAGCATTCACGTCTACAACACCACGGTGATCGAGATCGCTTTCTTTAAGGCGAAGAGCCGACGGACACAGAACAGAGCCTTCCGGATCGTCACGCTGATCTGGGCCGTGCTCATCATTTTGTCGACGATGTTCTGCAAGCAGCACTCGCTCTTCGACGTGCTGTCCGCCCTGTCGTTCGCGGCCATCGGGTACGGAATCGTCTATATCTCCGGACATGTGATCCATTTCAGAAAATGGGAGGCATGGGTGGACAGGATGGAGAAGAAGATGGACAGCGGGGACGCGGCGTAGAAGAGGCTGAGGAGCGGAGACGTTTCCTCCGGACGGCGGCCGCGGAGAGCGGGAACGCCGCGGAACAGAGGCCGGAGAGGCCGGAGAGAGCGGGGGACACGGCGCGGCAGAGGCCGGGGAGAACCGGGACGCGGTGCGGCAGAGAACCCGCCTTCGGAAAAAAGGGTACAAAAAATGGACGGTACAGGGCTCGAACCTGCAACCCCTCACACGTGAAGCGAGTGCTCTCCCATTGAGCTAACCGTCCGAAAGAGATTATAGCACCCTCCCGAAAGATGTGCAATGCCAAATTATTTCAAAGATGCAGACAACCGGCCATCGCCTATTCGGAATTTGATTATCCGGAAGGCAGGAAGGCAGGAAACGTCATCAAAAGAATTATCGTCAGGCAGATCAGAATCAAAGAGTATTGAGGGAATTCTTACGCGCGATTTGGCTCGTTCGAGGAGCCGCATTGATAAATGGAGGAAAAGAAATGAGAGTCGGATTCGGAAGCGATCACGCCGGAATTGAACTGAAGCTTTTTCTGATGGAGCATCTCAGGGAGAAGGGGTACGAGTGCGTCGACTACGGCAATTACGACCCGAACGACAGAGGAGACGACTACCCGAAGCCGGGAAGGATCGTCGCCGAGGCTGTCCGGGCGGGCGAAGTGGAGAAGGGCGTGCTGATCTGCGGGACGGGCCTCGGGATCTCCCTGGCGGCGAACAAGGTGCCCGGAATCCGGGCCGCCGTCTGCAGCGAGCCCTACACCGCCTCGATGGCCGTGAGACACAACAACTGCCAGATCATCTCCATGGGCGCGCGGGTGGTCGGCCGCGAGCTGGCGGTGATGATCGTGGACACCTTCTTCTCCTGTGAATTCGAGGGAGGAAGGCACGCGGAGCGCGTGGGAATGATCGAACAGATCGAGAAGGACTATCACGCGGAGTGATCCGCGATCGGGAAGGACTATCACGCGGAGTGATCCGCGATCGGGAAGGACTGTCGCGCGGAGCGGTCCGCGAAGGGGGCGTCCGGCCTTCGGGGCGAAGGGGACGTCCTGCTGTTTCGGGCAACAAAAACGGGGAAATGTAGCCGAAGTCGGTACATTTCCTTTTTTTTGCCGTTATTCAATCAGCGGGCCGGCAGATATAATAAACTGGAATGTCCCGGCGGCGGGGGAGCGCCCCGGCGCGGGAACGAAGATGGAAAGGTACAGGACCGGTATGAGTCTCTGGCAGATAATTATCATAATCGTCGGGCTGTCTCTCGACGTATTCGCATATTGCCTCTACAAGGGCGCCATGATCTCAGAGGTCCGGAAGGGACAGATCACAAAGGTGGTCTCCCTCTTCACCGGCTTTCAGGTCGGAATGATGGTTCTCGGGACGCTGATCACCAGCGTGCCGGCCATCCGTGGGAGATATCTTTCCGCCAACCGGCTCTGGACGCTCCTGGCGGCGGTGACGTTTTTCGCGCTGGGAACGGGGATGATCGTCAAGTCGGCCAGAAGGAGAGGACGGAAGATCGAGGAGCAGAAGCAGGACGGCTTTAACTTCCATATTATTGTGTTCTGGGCGTTCCTGACTTCCATCGACGGGCTGATCGCGGGGCTTGGCTTCGGCTTCATGGGACTCCGCCTCCTGGGGACGCTGGCCCTCACGGCCATCATCACGACGGCCAGCGCGATCGTCGGCTTCACCGCCGGCTACTGGCTGGGCTGCAGCCCGATGAACAAGTTTATCACGACCGGAGGATGTCTCGTGCTCGTCGGAGGAACGAATCTGCTTGTCAACTATCTGACCTATATTTTCTGACGGGCGCTTCGGAACAGAATCAATTCTGTCGGTGAGATTCCCGACACAGGACGCGCGGCCGCCCGGAGGCGCCGCGGAAACGAAACGGATGACAGCCGCGCGAAGACGCGCGGACGAGCCGGCCCCGGCCGGAAGCATTACAGGATAAGGAGAGAAGGATCATGGCATCACTTGCACACTCAGCTGAGAGAAAAGCTTTCGAGGTAGCGATCAGACAGGCTGTGCGCTACGTCAAGAAGCAGGGAACCGAGAAGAACGAGCAGATGGGAAAGCTGATCGATCTGGTCAAAAAGCTCATGGGAAGCACCTTCTCGGATTCTCAGTACGAGAAGGCAAAATGGACGATCACAAGCCCGGAGAGCAAGTGGTCGAGATTTGTCGCCCAGGGAATCGACGAGATCGACGAGAACGTGCTCGTCACGACGCTGCTCGACGTCGGCTACGAGGCGTTCTTCCGCGGGACGAAGGAGGTCCGCAAAAACCGCGAGAAATATGACTGCAACATTCCGTGGCTGATCCTCATGGATCCGACCTCCGCCTGCAATCTCCGCTGCAAGGGCTGCTGGGCGGCGGAATACGGCCACAAGCTGAACCTCACGAACGAGGAGATCGACAGCATCATCACCCAGGGCAAAGAGCTGGGGATCCATTTTTACCTGTTTACCGGCGGCGAGCCCCTTGTCCGCAAGAAGGACATCCTCGCCATGGCGAAGAAGCACGACGACTGCGCCTTCCATATCTACACCAACGGAACCCTGATCGACGAGGCGTTCTGCCAGGAAGTCCAGAAGCTCGGAAACATCAGCTTCGCGATCTCCGTCGAGGGCTTCGAGGAGGTCAACGACGGCCGGAGAGGCAGCGGCGTGTTCCAGAGAGTCATGCACGCCTATGACCTGATGAAGTCCTACGGCCTCATCTACGGCGCCTCGATCTGCTACACGAGGGCCAATATCTCCACGATCACCAGCGACGCGTTCCTGGATCTTCTGGAGGAGAAGGGCTGCCGCTACGCGTGGTACTTCCACTATATGCCGGTGGGCAACGACGCCGACGTGTCGCTGCTTCCCACCATGGAGCAGCGCGAATACATGCTGCACAGGGTGAGGGAGATCCGCCATGACCGCATGCTCTTCACGATGGACTTCCAGAACGACGGCGAATTTGTCGGAGGCTGCATCGCGGGCGGAAGAAACTACTGCCATATCAACAGCAACGGCGATATGGAGCCCTGCGTCTTCATCCATTATTCCAACGCCAACATCCGCGAGCAGAGCCTGATCGACTGCCTCAGACAGCCGCTGTTCCAGGAATACCGCAACAGGCAGCCGTTCAACAAGAACCTGCTCCGTCCCTGCCCGATGCTGGAGAATCCGCAGATGCTCCAGGAGATGGTGGAGCGCTCGGGCGCGCATTCGACGGATCTCACTTCGCCGGAGAGCGTGGAGCATTCCTGCGAGAAGTGCTATCAGTACGCCCGCGACTGGGCGCCCAGGGCAGACCGCATCTGGAACGAGAAGCCCCATCCGGAGAAGAAGTACGAGAACTTCAAGAACTGGGCCCCGAAGACGGATCCGAAGGACTACTACTCCAACGAGGCGTCCCTGAGTCCCGAGGACAAGGAGGACGACGCCAGGGCCGCCGTGCTGGTGGAGAAGTGGAAGGCCGAGCATCCCGCCGCGGTGGACAACCGGATCATTTCCGCGGTGCCGCTGGACGAGACGGAAGCGGCGCCCGCCGAACAGACGGTGTGAGAGGCGCCGAAAGCTTCCGGGAAGGGGAAGCCGTGACCGGAATACCCGGAAATGGTGAGACCGGCGCAGGAAATCGGCGCAGGAGATCGGCGCAGGAAACCGGCGCAGGAAACCGATGCAGGTAAATCAGCGCAGGAAAACAGCAGTGGAAATCAGCACAGAAACAGAGCAGCCGCACCGTCACCACAGGTGATAATGCGGCTGCTTTTTCATCGCTGACCGGACGGAAAGCCTGTCCTTCAGACGGAAATCACGTCGAAGATGGAGTGGGTCATCAGGAAGCGGTAGGCGGAGGCCAGCTCCTCCGCGGTGAGAGGCGAGTCGAGGACGATCCAGTCCCTGATGCCGCAGACCAGGCCGTAGGAGTAATACGCGGCGATCTGCTCCGTGGAGATGCCCGGAACCTTTTTTTCCAGAGAGATGTTTCTGTTGGCGGCGGACCGGAGAAAACTGGAATAGACGTACCGCGAGAGAATGTTGTCAAAGGAGTTCGGGCCGGGTTCCATCTGGTAGGCCTTCCTGTAGAATTTTTTATTTTTCTCGAGGCAACGGCAGAACATGAGGACCGCGTCGAATTCCATGCCGTTGTCGATGAGCAGGTTGACGCTGTCGGCCACGTCCGTCTGGAAGATCCACTCCAGAACCTCGTACTTGTCCTGGAAATGCTTGTAGAACGTCGGCCGGATCAGTCCCGCCCGGTCCGTGATCATTTTAATTGTGATTTTATCAAAGGATACGGTCAGCATCAGATCGCGGAAGCAGTCTGCGAGCAGTTCCTTCGTCAGATCTTTTTTCTTATCCATGGCAAACAATATAACATAGTTTCCCCGAATCGTCACAAATGAATAAATTATAATCAACAGTTAACATAATCGTAATATTTCTTAAAAGATTGTTGATTTGTTTGTTACGATTTGATATACTCTTTGACGTAGTTGTGATGAAGGGAAGACTGTTATGAAGAAAAATCATTTGGCAATACTGCTTTCTGTAGTGATGGCGGCGGCCCCGGTGACCTCCGCTTTTGCTGACGAGGAATCCGATCTCCGCGCTTCTGTGAGCCGCCACTACGACGAGGCCTACAGCGCCGAGGTGACGGCGGACAATCTTGCTGCCAGACGCGAGGAGCTCCAGTCCCAGATCAGCACCCTCAACGCCGACATGGTCGACCTCATGATGGAGATCAGCGAGGCCGAGGCCGGCATCGAGACGACCAAGACCAAGATCGGCGAGACCGAGGTCAAGATCGGCAATACCTCCAGAAAGCTCGAAAAGGCGATCAAGAAGCGCGACAAGCAGTACGCGGACATGGAGAAGCGCATTCAGTACATCTATGAAAACGGCGGAGACGCCGGCTGGATGCTCGCCGTTCTCGAGTCGAACGATCTGACCCAGTTCTTCAACAAGGCCGAGTACGCCTCCTCCGTGCAGGACGCGGACCGCAAAGCGCTGAACGCCGTCAAGAAGACGGTCGCCAGAGTGGAGAAGCTGAAGGGCGAGCTGGAGACCAGGAAGTCGACGCTCGAGACGGAGCAGTCCACCCTTGAGACCCAGAAGGCGGCCCTCGAGGAGCAGAACGCGCAGCTGAACGCCCAGATCGAGCAGAAGCAGGCGGAATCCGACGACTATGAGTGGCAGATCTCCGAGGCCAGAAGCACCGCCAACGCCCTGTATTCCCTGATCGAGCAGGAAAATGCCCGCATCAGCCAGATTGAGTACGAAAAGGAGCTCGAGGCGCAGAGACGCGCCGAGGCAGCCGCGAGAGCCGCCAGGGAGGCGGAAGAGGAAGCGGCCCGGCAGAGAGCCGAGAGGGAGAGAGAAGAGGAAGAGAGCTACGACGAGGACGAGGACTACGACGAGGACGATTCCGACTACGAGGACGAGGACTACGACGAGGACGATTCCGACTACGAGGACGAGGACTACGACGAGGACGATTCCGACTACGAGGATGAGGACTACGACGAGGACGACTCCGATTACGAGGATGAGGACTACGACGAGGACGACTCCGATTACGATGAGGACGAGGACTACGACGAGGACGACTCCGATTACGATGAGGACGAGGACTACGACGAGGACGACTCCGACTACGATGAGGACGAGGACTACGACGAGGACGACTCCGACTACGACGAGGACGACTCCGACTACGACGAGGACGACTCCGACTACGATGAGGACGAGGATTACGACGAGGACGACTCCGACTACGATGAGGACGAGGACTACGACGAGGACGACTCCGACTACGATGAGGACGAGGACTACGACGAGGACGACTCCGATTACGAGGATGAGGACTACGACGAGGACGAGGATTACTACGAAGACGAGGAGTACGACGAAGACGAAGACTACTACGAGGATGAGGACGAGCCGGTAGATTTCGACGAGGACGAGGACTACGACGAGGACGAGGACTACGACGAAGACGAGGACTATGATGAGGACGAGGATGACGGCGCTTCTTCCGGCGACGCGTCTCTCGGTGAGGCGATTGTCGCCTATGCCGATCAGTTCGTCGGCAATCCGTATGTGTGGGGCGGCGACTCTCTGACCAACGGCTGTGACTGCTCGCACTTCGTATGGCTCTGCCTGCGCAACTGCGGCGCCAACATCGGCTCCTACATCACCTCCAGCGAGTTCCCGTACTACGGCCGAGCTGTCGGCAGTCTCTCCGAGGCCCAGGCCGGCGACGTCATCGTCTATTCCGGCCACGTGGCTCTCTACGACGGCTACGGCGGAATCGTCGAGGCGAAGGGATCCCAGTGGGGCATCACCCATGACCGCTCCGCGGATCACGGCTATATCATCGCCATCAGGAGATTTGTCTGAGAAAAACGCTTTATCTTGATTCAGCACCGGAAAGGCCGAAGGAGGCCTTTCTGCAGCCCCGGCATCCGCGAGACGCCGGGGCTTTTTGTGAAAACGGAACCGGAACGTTTCTCTGCCGGGGACGGAAGTTTCCCGCCGGAAAACAAAACATGGGACTTATCCCTGACACCGAAAAAAGAAGACAAAGTTCTTTTACTGTGGTACAATGCCATATAGGCGTTTTCGGCATCGCAGAAAGGCTCGGCGGGTGCCGTATTTTCCGCGCTTACAGAAGGAACCGGTTCGGACGTAACCGCAGGCGGCGCGGAATACCCGGCTGAGACGGAGTAAATAACCATGACTCGTGATCAACTGATAGAAAAGCGAAGACGGAAAAAGCAGAGGAGACGCATCCTGGCCATAGGGGGCGCGGCCGCCGCGGCGGTCGTGATCTTCACGGTGGTGCACATGGTAAAGTCCAACCGGAGGACCGTGGGAGGAAAGAAAGAGGAGCAGCAGACACAGTCCGTCGCGGAGGTGGAGACCTACGATACCGACACGGCCCAGCGGGCCACCCTCACCGACGGGAGAGTCGGTGAAGTCGGATGGAACGCCGACGACAACGGCTGGTGGTACCTGAATTCCGACGGGACGGTTTTCATCAACGGCTGGAAGACCATCGACGGTCAGCAGTACTGGTTCAGGGACACGGGCTACATGGCGACGGGCTGGGTCAACACCGGCGGCGTGAAGGACTCCTACTTCGACGAAGCCGGCCGGCTGGATTCCTCGAAGCAGCAGAAACTGGTGGCGCTGACCTATGACGACGGACCGGCGGCCAGCACGGAAAAGGTGCTGGACGCGCTGCAGAGATATAACGCCAAGGCGACCTTCTTCGTCGTCGGACAGCAGGCGGAGTACTACGACGAATTCCTGGCCCGGGAGGCCGAGATGGGGATGGAGATCGGAAACCACACCTACGATCACCCCTGGCTCAACCAGCTGTCGATGGATGAAATCGACGACGAGATCTCCCACAACGACCGGATCATCGAGGGAATCGTCGGATTCGGCACGAAGCTTCTCCGCCCCACGGGAGGCGGAATCAGCCCTGACCTGATCAACGCGGTGACAAAGCCCATGATTCAGTGGGACGTGGATACGCTGGACTGGGATCATCTGGACGCGGAGAAAACGGCGGCGAGAATCAAGGAGCTCACGGTCGACGGATCGGTGATTCTGATGCACGACCTCTTCGCCCCGTCCGGCGACGCCGCGGACGAATACATGTCCTGGCTCACCTCCTCCGGCTACAAGATGGTGACGGTCTCACAGATCGCCGAGGCATACGGCTATGATCTGGAGGTCGGAGGCCAGTATTACGCCTTCTACCCCGACGGCTGTGATCTCAACATGACGAAGGCGGAGGGCCTCGTGACCGGCAAGGCGGCCTTCGACTGAGGCGGTTCCCGACGGAGACGGTTTTGACGGAGACGGGTTCTGACCGGGGCTGTGCCGGACGGATACGGTTTCCGGCTGAGGCGGTTTCACGACGTGAGCGGAACAGCCCCTGAGAGAGAAAAAAATGAGAGACATGCGGATCCCTGAGGACTGCATGTCTCTTTCTTTCTGTCTTCTTAGGCCGGTCCGGCGGCTCTGCCGGGGGAGTGCCTGTCAGATTCTCGCGACGCCGCTCTCCCTCGCGGCCCGGGCCGCCGCTTCGGCGACCGCGTCCCGGACTCTCGGATCGAAGGCGGCGGGGAGGATGTAATCCGGCCCCAGCTCGCTCTCGCCGACGAGGCCAGCCAGCGCCTTCGCGCAGGCGATCTTCATGGCGTCGTTGATGTCGCTGGCCCTGACGTCCAGGGCGCCGCGGAAGATGCCCGGGAAGCAGAGGACGTTGTTGACCTGGTTCGGGTAGTCCGACCGGCCGGTGGACACGACCGCCGCCCCGGCGGCCTTCGCCTCGTCCGGGAAGATCTCCGGCGTCGGGTTCGCGCAGGCGAAAATGACGGGATCCTTCGCCATGGTTCTCACCATGTCCGGCGTCAGCGTCCCGGGGGCGGACACGCCGATAAACACGTCCGCTCCCCGGATCACGTCTGCCAGGGTCCCCTTCCGGCGATCCGCATTGGTGATCCGGGCCATTTCCTCCTTGACCGGGTTGAGCCCGTCCCTTCCTTCGTAGATCGCCCCGGCGCGGTCCGTCATGACGACGTTTTTCAGCCCCATGGACATGAGGAGCCGGATGATGGCGATTCCCGCCGAGCCGGCGCCGCTGGTGACGATCCGGACGTCCTCGAGATTTTTCCCGACGACCTTCAGCGCGTTGATCAGTCCGGCGAGGGTGATGACCGCGGTGCCGTGCTGGTCGTCGTGGAAGACCGGGATGTCGCAGACCTCCTTGAGCCGGCGCTCGATCTCGAAGCACCGCGGCGCGGAGATATCCTCCAGGTTGATCCCGCCGAAAGAGCCGGCGAGAAGCGAAACCGTCCTCACGATCTCCTCCACGTCCTTCGAACGGATGCACAGGGGAAAGGCGTCGACGCCGCCGAAAGCCTTGAACAGGGCGCATTTTCCTTCCATGACGGGCATTCCCGCCTCCGGGCCGATGTCGCCCAGTCCGAGAACCGCGGTCCCGTCCGTGACGACGGCCACGGTGTTCCAGCGCCGGGTGAGCTCGAAGCTCTTCCCGATATCCTTCTGGATCGCGAGGCAGGGCTCCGCCACCCCGGGGGTGTAGGCCAGGCTCAGGGCCTCGGCCGAATTCACCTCGGCGCGGGTAATGACCTCGATCTTGCCTCTCCATTCATAGTGCTTTTTCAGTGATTCCCTTGCGTAATCCATGCGGAGTTCTCCTGTTCGGTGGAAATGATGCGAAATATCAGTCATTGTATCACAATCGGGCTCAAATATGAATGAAAAATCAGTCGATTATCGGCCCCTGTTTCATGTATAATAACTCTGTATATGTTTTTTGCGCCCGGCGCCGGTGCCCTGTGCCGGAGCGCCGCGGTCCGGCGGGAGGAGCGGACTTTCGGATTCCCCGCCGGAGGCGTACCATGAGAAAGATTATCATACGAGGGAAAAGAATGAGAAGAAAACTGCTGGCAGCCCTTTTGGCAGCGACCCTGATGATCACGGGGATCCTTCCCGTCGGTGCGGACGGAGAGGGAATGATTCTTTCTGACGACGAGCCCGCGTTCTTCCTGGAGGATACGGAAGAGGAAGCCTGGTTCGAGGATGACGCCGACGAGCCGTATGAGGCCTATGCGGCGGAGGAGGAATACGCCGGAGAAGAATCCCGGGAGGACGGCCTTCTTGTGGGAGAGAACGCTTCTGAGGACGCCTTCCCCGCGGAAGAGGATGCTTCTGAGGACGCCTTCCCCGCGGAAGAGGATGCTTCTGAGGACGCCTTCCCCGCGGAAGAGGACGCTTCTGAGGACGCTTTCCCCTCGGGAGAGGACGCTTCCGGGGAGGTTCTGTTTCCGGAGGGGGATCTGCCGGAGGACGGCCTGTATCTCGATGAGAACGCGGGAGAAGAGGATCTGCTCCTGACAGAGGAGGACGCGGCCGGAGAGGAGGATCTGTCTGCCTCGGAGGAGGAGACGGAGGAGACGGTCCTGTCCCCAGAGGATCCGGAGGAGGCGCTCGCCGTCGGCGATGACGGCGGCCTGTATGCCGGCGGGGATGAGGAGACGGACGCGTTTTCCGTCGCGGAGGACGTGCTGACGGGAGAGGAGGAGGATTCCGCGGAACCCGTCGGCGCGGTGAGCGTCACCGGCGTCTCGGTGATCTACGAGGAGCACCCGCTGATCAGCGGCGACACGGCGGAGGTGGAGGCCGTGATCGAGCCCTCCGACGCCTCCAACAGGAACGTCAGCTGGACCAGCAGCGATGAGTCCGTGATTCTGATCGAAATGACGGAGGGCCTGTACGCGGGCATCAGGGCGGAAGGACCCGGCACCGCGGTCGTGACGGTGACGACGGAGGACGGGGGCTTCACCGCCTCCTGTGAGATCACCGTCGATGAGAACCCCGGCGGCAGCTGCGGGGAGAATCTGACCTGGAAGCTTCTCCCGGACGGCGATGAAAACCTGCGCCTCGTCATCGAGGGCAGCGGCGCCATGGAGGATTATGCCTCCTACGCCGACACGCCCTGGGAGCCGTACCGGACGCGCCTCAGCGGGGTCGTGCTTCCCGACGCGCTGACCCATATCGGAAACCAGGCGTTTTACGGAATCTCCGGACTTTCAGAGATCTCCCTTCCCGCGGGGCTTGAGAGCATCGGCGACGGCGCGTTCCGCCAGTGCGGCTATCTGACGCTGACGGATCTGCCCTCCGGCCTGGAGGAGATCGGGGCTGATGCGTTCCGCAGCTGCTCGTCGCTGGACGGAATCGTGCTGCCCGGGAGCCTTCGGAGCATCGGCTCCGGCGCCTTCCGCTCCTGCAGCCGTCTGTCCGGGATCGTCATCCCCGGGCAGGTGGAAGAAGTGGGCGATGAAGCCTTCAGAGGATGCGCCTCGCTGTCCTCCGCCCTCGCGGACGGGACGGATACCCGGTTCGGAAGCGCCGTCTTCCAGGGCTGCGGCGTCCTCATGATCTACTGCCCCTACGGATCCGGCGCTTACGAATACGCGGCGGCGGAGGGCTTTGACTACACGGTCACCACGCCCGAGGTCCCTAACGTCGAGAGCCTGACGAACAAGACCGGCGGCATCTCCGTCAAGTGGTCCGCCGCGGAAGGCGCGGCCGGCTACCTTCTCCTCCGCCGCACCGGCAGCGGGGAGTATGAGGAGGCGGCGTCGATTCCGGCGGATCCGGACAAGGCTTCCATGGAATACACGGACGCCGGCGCGGCCGGGAATGCCGTTTCCTATACCTACAAGGTGGCCGCTTACAGCGAGGTGCTGGGACGGACCTACCAGAGCGGCTGGTCCGGGGAGGCCGAGGGATGCTATGTCCAGCGTCCGGCGATCTCCTCCGTCTCCAACGGGGCGAACGGCACCGTGGTGAAATGGAGCGCCGTGGACGGCGCGACGGGATATTATGTCTACCGCGACGGGACGAAGGTGAAGACGGTCACGTCCGGCGCGACGGTGAGCTTCACGGACACCGGCGCTTCCGCAGGGGGCACCCTTTATACCTATAAGCTGTACGCCTTCAGGACCGTGGACGGAAAGACGTTCAAGAGCCCGATCTCCGCGGCGAAGGCGGTCTGCCGCCTGGACAGGCCGGTAATAGCCTCCGTGAGCAACGGGGCGAAGGGCGCCGTGGTGAAATGGAGCGCCGTCGAAGGCGCGACGGGATATTATGTCTACCGCGACGGGACGAAGGTGAAGACGGTCACGTCCGGCGCGACGGTGAGCTTCACGGATACGGGCGCCTCCGCCGGCGGCACGAAGTACAGCTACAAGCTCTACGCCATCGCGGCGGTGGACGGCACGACCTATAAGAGCGCGGTCTCGGCGGCGGCTGAGATCCTCCGGCTGGCCCGGCCCGTGATCTCCTCCGTGACCAATACCGCGGCGGCTTCCGTCGTGAAATGGGGCAAGGTGACAGGCGCGGAAGGATATTATGTCTACCGCGACGGGACGAAGGTGAAGACCGTCACGTCCGGCGCGACGGTGAGCTTTACGGACACCGGCGCGAAGACGAACAACACGAAGTACATTTACAAGATCTACGCCTACGCCAGTCCGGACGGCGCGGTGGTCAAGAGCGCGGTGTCGGCGGCTGTGACGAGCTGGTATCTGACCAGTCCCTCCGTGACGTCGGTCACGAATTCCGCGACGGCCTCCGTGGTGAAATGGAGCAAGGTGACGGGCGCGGCCGGATATTATGTCTACCGGAACGGGACGAAAGTGAAGACGGTCACGTCCGGTTCCACGGTCACCTTCACCGATACGGCGGCAAAGACCAACGGCACGAAATATAACTACAAGGTCAGCGCCTACAAGACGGTGAGCGGGACGGAGTACAAGAGCGCCGTCTCCGGGATCCTGACTTCGTACTACGTCTCCCGCCCGGCGGTGAGCAGCCTCACCAGCCCCGCGGCCGGTTCGGTGAAGGCGGCCTGGGCAAAGAACGCCAAGGCCTCGGGCTATCAGCTGAAGCTGGTGACCGGGACGACGACGAAGACCGTGACGGTAAACGGCGCGGACTCCGTCACAAAGACGGTCACGGCCCTGGCGAAGGGCAGCTCCTGCCAGGTCACGCTGAGGACCTTCAAAAAGGTGGACGGAAAGAACTACTGGAGCGCGTGGAGCGCCGCGAAGACGGTCACCGTCAAAAAGTGAGACGCGAAGCGGAACGCGGAGGTCCGCTTTTATACGGATCCGCCGGAGGGCGGAACGGGGCAGGGGGCGCGGACGGCGTCCCCTGCTTTTTATGTGCCGGGGATCCCTGCCCGGGTGAGCATGCCGCAGGTCCGCAACGGAGCGAGCGTGCCGGGGATCCCTGCCGGGTGAGCATGCCGCAGATCCGCACCGGAGCGAGCGTGCCGGGGATCCCTGCCCGGGTGAGCATGCCGCAGATCCGCACCGGAGTAACGCTGCCGGGGATCTGCAGCGAAGTAATTGTCATCCGCCGGAAAACGTGCTATATTGTTAACTCGTATGACGACAAAGTTCTGATATGATATAGGAGAAGCCGGCCGGATCCGAAACGAACGCGCGGCCGGGAAGAACGGAAGGGCAGTTGAATGAGCAGAATCAAAAGAGAGGACATCAGGAATATAGCGATCATAGCGCACGTCGACCACGGCAAGACGACCCTTGTGGACGGGATGCTCCGCCAGAGCGGCGCGTTCCGTGAGAACCAGGCGGTGCAGGAGCGCGTGATGGACTCCGGTGATCTCGAGAGGGAGCGCGGCATTACCATTCTTTCCAAGAACACCGCGATCAACTACAAGGGAGTGAAGATCAATATCGTCGACACGCCGGGCCACGCGGACTTCGGCGGCGAGGTGGAGCGCGTTCTCAAGATGGTGAACGGCGTCATTCTGCTGGTGGACGCCTTCGAGGGAACCATGCCCCAGACCAAATTCGTCCTGAAGAAGGCCCTGGATCTGGATCTCCCGGTGATCGTCTGCATCAACAAGATCGACCGCCCCGAGGCCAGGCCGGAGGAGGTGGTCGACGAGACCCTCGAGCTCATGATGGATCTCGACGCGTCGGACGAGCAGCTCGACTGTCCTTTCCTCTACGCCTCCGCGCGGGAGGGGACCTGCGTGAAGGATCTCTCCGACGAGGCGGTGGACCTCAAGCCTCTCTTTGATACCATTCTCGACTACATCCCGGCCCCGGAGGGGGATCCGGAGAAGGGCACCCAGGTGCTCATTTCCACCATCGACTACAACGAGTACGTCGGAAGAATCGGCATCGGAAAGGTCGACAACGGGAGCATCGCGGTGGGACAGGAGATCGTGAGGGTCAATTTCCACGATCCCGACGTCCGCGAGAGAACCAGGATCACGAAGCTCTACGAGTTCGACGGCCTCAAAAAAGTGGACGTCCAGAGGGCGGAGATCGGCTCCATCGTCGCGATCTCCGGCATCGGCGATCTCCAGATCGGCGACACCATCTGTTCTCCCGGCAACGACGAGGCGATCCCGTTCCAGAAGATATCCGAGCCGACCATCGCCATGAATTTCATCGTCAACGACAGCCCGCTCGCCGGACGGGAGGGGAAGTACTGCACCTCCCGGCAGATCCGCGAGAGACTGATGCGGGAGCTCAACACCGACGTCTCCCTGCGGGTCGCCGACACGTCCAGCACCGATACCTTCCGGGTCGCGGGCCGGGGCGAGCTCCATCTGTCGGTCCTCATCGAGAAGATGAGGCGCGAGGGCTACGAGTTTGCCGTGAGCAAGGCGGAGGTCATCATCAAAAAGGATGAGCAGGGAAGAAAGCTGGAGCCCATGGAGGTGGCCTACGTCGACGTCCCCCAGGATTTCTCGGGCACCGTGATCAGCATGCTCTCCGAGAGAAAGGGAGAGCTCCAGGGCATGAGCACCCTGGCGGACGGCACGTCCCGGCTGGAGTTCGCGATTCCCTCGAGAGGCCTCATCGGGTTCCACGGGCCCTTCCTGACGGCCACGAAGGGCACGGGCGTCCTGAACACGATCTTCGACGAATACGCTCCCTACAAGGGGGAATTCAACTACCGGAAGAACGGCTCCCTCATCGCCTTCGAGGACGGGGACGCCGTGACCTACGGGCTGTTCGCGGCCCAGGAGAGAGGCGCCCTCTTCATCACTCCGGGAACCCGCGTGTACGCGGGCATGGTCGTCGGGGAGAGCGCGAAGCCCGAGGACATCGAGATCAACGTCTGCAAGACGAAGCACCTGACCAACACCAGGTCCTCCAGCGCGGACGAGGCGCTGACGCTGACGCCGCCCAGGATCATGTCCCTCGAGCAGGCGATGGACTTCATCGACACCGACGAGCTTCTGGAGGTGACGCCCAAGTCGCTCCGGATCCGCAAGAAGATCCTCGATTCGAGGCTCAGGAAGAGATCTCAGTTCTCGAAATGACGCTTCTCAAAACGGTGCTTTTCTGAAGAATGCTTTTCTTAACGATACTGCAGGGACCGCGGTCCCTGCTTTTTCAAAAAGGAGGACGCGGCGGTTTTTTCCGTCTGCCCGCGTCCCGGGAGGAGAGGCGCGATGCCTAAGAAGGACAAGGACGTCAAGACCAACGCGATGCGTATTCTGGAACGCCTGAAGATTCCCTACGACGTGCTGACCTATGAGGTGCGGGAGTTTGAGGACGGGCTTCAGATCGCGGACATCGAGGGAGTCCCCCGCGAGGAGTCCTTCAAGACCCTCGTCATGCGGGGGAAATCCGGCGGCTTCTACGTCTTCGTGCTGCCGGTGGAGAAGGAGGTCGATCTCAAGGCCGCCGCCCGGTCGGTGGGAGAAAAGTCGGTGGAGATGATTCACGTGAAGGACATCTTCGCCGTCACCGGCTACGTGAGGGGCGGCTGCAGCCCGATCGGCATGAAGCGGGATTATCCAACGGTGGTCGCCGCGGAGGCGGAGCGGTTCGAGCGGATCTACGTCAGCGGCGGCAGAATCGGATCGACGATCCGGCTGAGGACGGAGGACCTCCTCCGCGCCTCCGGAGGCCGCGTCGCCGAGATCACCGTCTGACGCGGGGAGGGAAGCTTTGTCCCGGGCGGGACATTGCTCCGCGGATGACGCGGCGCGGGGGCTCCGCCACCGGCGGAGGGCTGCCCGGCGGAACGCAGACGGGCGGGACTTTGCGCCCGAAGGACGGCGGCTGCCCCGCAGATTGACATAAAAACCCCGTCAATGGTATGATACAGAGAACCCGGAAGACCGCCCGGCGGACGTCCGGAGAATTGTCAGCAGATTTGTCAGGAGGACACAAGATGTCGATATTCAAGGGAGCGGGAGTAGCAATCGTCACTCCTATGAAGGAAAACGGCGAAATCAATTACGAAGTGTACGGACAGCTCATCGACGACCAGATCGCTCATCACACCGACGCCATCGTCGCGGTCGGGACCTCCGGCGAGGCGCCGACGCTGGACGACGACGAGCACATCGAGGCCATCCGTTACGCGGTGGAGAAGGCGGCGGGACGCGTCCCGGTGATCGCCGGAACCGGCTCCAACAACACCGCCCACGCCATCATGATGTCGAAGGAGGCGAAGAAGGTCGGAGCGGACGGCCTCCTGCTGGTCGCCCCCTATTACAACAAGGCGACGCAGAAGGGACTCATCGCCCATTACACCGCCATCGCGGAGGCGACGGATCTTCCCTGCGTGCTCTACAACGTCCCCTCGCGGACGGGCTCCAACATCCTACCGGAGACCGCCGCCTGGCTCGGAAAGAACGTGAAGACGGTGGTCGCCGTCAAGGAAGCCTCCGGCAACATCAGCCAGGTGGCGAAGCTCGCCGAGCTCGGGGGAGAGTATCTGGATATCTATTCGGGAAATGACGATCAGATCGTCCCGATCATGTCTCTGGGCGGAATCGGCGTCATCTCCGTCCTTTCGAACGTCGCGCCGCAGCAGACCCACGATATCGCCCAGGCATGTCTGGACGGCGACTACGCGAAGGCGGCGGGACTTCAGCTCGCGGCCCTCGAGCTGGTGCGCCAGCTGTTCTGCGAGGTCAATCCGATTCCGGTGAAGGCTGCGCTCAACATGCAGGGCTGGAAGGTCGGAAATCCGAGGCTGCCCCTGACGGAGATGGAGGAAGCTCACAAGGAGAACCTCAGAAAGGCCATGATCGCGTACGGGTGCCTCGCATGATCAGCATGATTCTTAACGGCGCCTGCGGGCACATGGGACGGGTTGTGACACAGATGGCCGCCGCGGACGACAGCGTGAAGATCGTGGCGGGAATCGACGCCTTCGGTGAGACGTACGCGGATTATCCGCTCTACCGGAGCGTCGGCGAGTGCACGGAGGAGGCCGACGTCATCGTCGACTTTTCCGTCGCCGCCGCCTTTGACGAGCTGCTCGCCTACGGCACGGAGAGGGATATCCCGATGGTGATCTGCACCACCGGGCTCAGCGACGTGCAGCTCGGGAGCCTGCGGGAGGCCTCGGAGCACGTGGCGATCCTCCGCTCCGGCAATATGTCGCTGGGAATCAACCTGGCCCAGATGCTGGTCAAGGCCGCGGCCAGGACGCTCTGCCCGAACGGCTTCGATCCCGAGATCATCGAGGAGCACCATCACAGAAAGCTGGACGCGCCCAGCGGCACGGCCCTCATGCTCGCCGAGAGCGTCAACGAGGGAGCCGGCGGCGGCTACCACAACGTATACGGCCGCTCCGAGCGCCGGGAGAAGCGGGATCCCAAAGAGATCGGCATCTCCTCCGTGCGGGGAGGCTCGATCGTGGGCGTCCACGACGTGCTCTTCGCGGGGGAGGACGAGGTGATCGAGATCCGACACACCGCCTATTCCAGAGCTATTTTCGCGAAAGGAGCTCTCTCCGCGGCGAAGTATCTCGCCGGACGGGGGCCGGGGCTCTACGATATGTCTGACGTGATCGGCGGCATGGCGTGAGAGCGGCGGCCGGAAGGGCTCTTCCGGCAGGCAGGCGCCTCCCGCCGGAGGCTGTATTATGAAATTTCGTCCCTGCATCGATATTCACAACGGAAAAGTCAAGCAGATCGTCGGCAGCACCCTCAGGGATGAGGGTGACAGTGCCGACGAAAATTATGTGTCGGAGCGCGGAGCGGCGTATTACGCCGGCCTGTTCCGGCGCGACGGCCTGTCCGGAGGCCACGTCATTCTCCTCAACCACAGGGACTCTCCCTGGTACGCCGGGACGAGGGCGGAGGCGATGGCGGCTCTCTCCGCCTGGCCGGGCGGCCTGCAGGCCGGCGGCGGAATCACCGACGAAAACGCGGCGGAATTCCTGGACGCCGGCGCCAGCCACGTCATCGTGACGAGCTTCGTCTTCTCCGGAGGAGAGATTAACTACGACCATCTGGCGAGGCTGGTCAGGGCCGCGGGGAAGGAGCGGATCGTGCTGGATCTGTCCTGCAGAAGGCTTTCGGAGGCGGATCCGGGCTATCACATCATGACGGACCGCTGGCAGAAGGCGGCCGAAACCACGCTGGACGGGGCGCTGATGGAGAAGCTCTCCGGGTACTGCAGCGAATTCCTGGTCCACGCGGTGGCGGCGGAGGGAAAGGGGCAGGGGATCGACGCGGCGCTCGCGCGGATCCTGGCCGGCTCGCCGGTCCCCGTGACCTACGCGGGCGGCGTCCGCTCGGCGGAGGACATCCGGACGCTTTTCGAATGCGGGGAAGGGAAGGTCGACTACACCGTCGGATCCGCCCTGGATCTCTACGGGGGACACCTGTCCTATGCGGAGCTGGCCTCCGGCGGCGGGATGCCGGACCGTCTCCGGACGGATGATTGACCTTTGAGACCGGATAAATTATAATGGCAGAAAGCACCGGCTTTCCGGACGGGGCAACGGTACGGAACGTCCGGTTTTGGGTTTTGACGCTCCGCCGCGGGCGGAAGCGGAATTTCTGAGAGGAGATGAGCCTATGATTTTCTGGAACTGGTTACTGTCGCTGCTTCTCGCGTTTGGTCTCGGGACCGGCGTCGGGGCGAACTACACGGATGATCCCGTGAATACGGAACTGAAGGAAAAGGTCGAGGCTCACATGGACGTCATCGTCGACGAGACCGCCTCGATCGTGGACGATATCGCCGACGCGGCCGACCAGAGATGGGAGGACGTGAAGAACAGCGACAAGGCGAAGAAGGTTCAGGAATTCGCGGACAATGTGGACGAGGTCGTCAACAACACCATCGACGACATCAACGCGCATTTCGGACCGGACAGCGCGGAGTCCGTCGCGGAGGAGATGGAATCCGTCGCGGAGGACGTCGCGTCCGTCGCGGAGGAGCCCGCGGACGGCGCGGAAGAGGCGGGAGAAGCCGCCTGAGAGAAGGCGGGCGGACACGCTTCGGGCGCAGTGGTTTGATTCTGACGGATTTCAGGCACAGGGACGGATGTTTCCTGTGCCTGTTTTGAACCTGTGTGACGGGAGACCCATGCTTCAGCTCAAAGACATACACAAGCAATATAAGACCGGCACCCTGGTCCAGAAGGCGCTCGACGGCGTCAGTCTCTCCCTGAGGGACAACGAGTTCGTCGCGATCCTGGGCCCCAGCGGCTCGGGAAAGACCACCCTCCTCAACGTCATCGGCGGGCTGGACCGCTATGACAGCGGAGAAATGGCCATCGACGGGGTGCCGACCGGCCGCTACAGGGAGAGGGACTGGGACACCTACCGGAATCACGAGGTCGGGTTTATCTTTCAGAGCTACAACCTGATTCCTCACCAGACGCTCCTGGGGAACGTCCAGCTGGCGCTGACGCTGACGGGCGTGCCGGCCGCCGAGAGGAAGAGACGGGCGGAGGAGGCTCTGGAGAAGGTCTCCCTCGGCGATCAGATGCACAAGAAGCCGGACCAGCTGTCCGGCGGGCAGATGCAGAGAGTCGCCATCGCGAGGGCCCTCGTGAACAATCCCTCCGTCGTGCTCGCGGATGAGCCCACGGGCGCCCTCGACTCCGACACCGGCGAACAGGTCATGCAGCTTCTCAAGGAGGTCGCGAAGGACCGCCTCGTGGTGATGGTCACCCACAACCCCGAGCTGGCGGAGCGGTACGCGACCCGCATCGTCCGGGTGAAGGACGGAAGGGTGATCGAGGACAGCGACCCCTATGAACCCGGGGACGAAGGCTTCGTGGAGAAGGCGGAGCCGGTGAGGAAGAAGATGCCCTCCATGTCCTGGCGCACGGCCCTGTCCCTCTCGGTATCCAACCTGATCTCCAAAAAAGCCAGGACGATACTGGTCGCCTTCGCGGCGTCCATCGGCATCATCGGCATCGCCCTGATCCTGTCCCTCTCCAACGGGGCGAACAACTTCATCCGGTTCAAGGAGGAGGAGGCGCTGTCGGAATATCCGATCCAGATCACTTCCTCCGCCGTCTCGATGGAATCGTCCTTTATGAGCTTCATGGAAATGGAGAGAGACGGGTCCGGCGGGGACGCGGACGGCGAGGTCCGGGAGCAGCAGTTCCTGGGGAGCATGTTCTCGGGCGTGGGCACCAACGATCTGGCCTCCCTGAAGCGGTGGCTGGACAGCGGCTGCAGCGGCGTGGAGGACCTGACCCGGGCCGTGGAGTACCGGTACGGCATCAGCCCCCAGGTCTATATCGAGGAGAAGGACGGCTACCGGCAGGTCAACCCGGACCAGACCTGGGCGGCCATGGGCGTGACCACGGACGACAGCCTGACCGGCCTTATGTCAACCTGGCAGACCAACGACGCCTTCCTTCCCATGCCGGACAACGAGGCGCTGTACAAGGAATCCTACGCGCTCCGCGCGGGGCGGTGGCCTGAGAAGGACACGGATTGCGTCCTCGTGCTGACCTCCGGCGGAGGCGTGCCCGACATGCTGCTCTATACCATGGGCCTGAAGGACGCCGGAAAGCTCGACGAGATGATCTCCGGCGTTCTGGCGGGAGAGAACGTCGACACCGGCATGGAGGAATCCGGCGTCTACGATCCCGGCGATTTCCTGGGAATCCGGTTCCGGGTGATCCCGGCCTTCAGCCGCTTCCAGTACGATGAGAAGCTGGGCGTCTGGGTGGATATCTCCTCGGACGCGGCGGCGATGAAGAAGATTCTCGACAAGGCCGAGGAGCTGGAGATCGTCGGCGTGGTTCAGCCCCTGACGGGGGGCTCCTACGGCATTCTTCAGCTGGGCATCGATTATCCCGCCGCCCTGCTGGACCGCCTGATCGCGGACGCGGGGGAGAGCGGGATCGTAAAGGCGCAGCTGGAATCGCCCGACGTGGACGTCCTGACGGGCATGAAGTTCGGGGAGACCGCCGGGGAGGAGGATCTGTTCAGCGATATGATCACGGTCCACCCGGAGAAGATCCCGGAGGTGGTGTCCGTCGACCTGAGCCGGCTGAAAGATCTTGAGACGGACAAGACCAGGCTCACCGCGAGCCGGACCGTGAAGATCATCCGGGAGCTGCGGCGCACGGGAGAGTCCCCCACGCTGCGGGGAATGCTTGACGAGATCCTGCCTCTTCTCATGAGCCTCATCGAGGTGGACGAGAGCCGGCTGGGGGAAGTTGTCTCGATGGATATGGACGAAACCCACATGCAGGAGATGTACATGGCCAGGGCGGCGGCGGAGAGCGCCACCTGCCAGGGCAACCTGATCAAGTTCGGCTACGCGGACGCCGACGTGCCCAGCGTCGTCACGATCTATCCGAAGGACTTCGAGAGCAAGGAGGGCGTCATCGCGATGCTGGACGCCTACAACAGCGCGATGGAGGAGTCGGGGCACGAGGAGCGGGTAATCAGCTACACGGACTATGTGGGCAGCCTGATGTCCTCCGTCACCACCATCATTGACGTGATAACCTACGTGCTCATCGCCTTCGTCGCCGTCTCCCTTGTGGTCTCGTCCATCATGATCGGGATTATCACCTATATCTCCGTTCTCGAGAGGCGGAAGGAGATCGGCATCCTGCGGGCCGTCGGCGCCTCCAGGCGGAACGTCCGCCAGGTGTTCAACGCGGAGACCTTCATCATCGGACTTCTCGCCGGCGCCTTCGGAATCGGGGCGACGCTGCTGCTGCAGATCCCCATCAATCACCTGATCAAGATGTATACGGACGAGCGGGGCATCGCCGCCGCGCTGCCTCCCAGATCGGGCATCATCCTGATCCTCCTGTGCATCGCCCTGACGCTGATCGGCGGGATCATTCCCGCGGGGAAAGCGGCGAGACAGGATCCGGTGGACGCCCTCCGGAGCGAGTGACCGGAGGCCGGCGGCGGACAACCCGCGGCATGTCCGGGGAGCACCCGGGGAACATCTGTGGGAAGACCCGAGGATTATCTGCGGGAAGACCCGCGGAACGTCTGCGGACGACAGAAAATCAACAGAGGAGAGAGATCCCGGGCATGGATTCCTTCAATCCATGCCCGGGTGTTTTGTTGAGAGCCTCTTCTTCCGGTTTGCATGACGAGCCTGCGAACTTTTTCAAAAAGGGTATTTACAGAATGATATCATTGTGATATCATCCGGATACACAAGACAGATTCTCGATCACAGAGTGATACAGGAGGTTTATCCGATGAAAGAGAACGGTATGAAAGAAAAGGTTCTGAGCGGCAGGAAAAACGGGATGATGATCCTCATGCTTCTGATTCTTTCTGAAGTGGCGGCCACGGCCGGGGTCGTTTTCGCCGGGGTCTCTCTGGACAGGAGATTCAACGGCGGCGCGCTCACCGTGATGATTCTCTGCATTGTGTGGCTGTCGCTGTCCTGGCTTCTGTTTCTGGGTTTCAAGATCCTGAAGCCCCAGGAGGCGCTGGTGCTGACGCTCTTCGGAAACTATGTGGGAACGCTCAAGGAGGAAGGATTTTATTATGTCAACCCCTTCTGCAGCAGCGTCAATCCCGCCGCGAAGACCAGGCTGAACCAGAGCGGCGACGTGGACGGAGGACAGCACGCGAATTTATCCAGGCTTCTCAGCCACCAGGACAGCGCCGCCCTGGAGATCATCAGCAAGAAGATCTCCCTGAAGATCATGACGCTGAACAACAACCGCCAGAAGATCAACGACTGCCTCGGAAATCCCGTGGAGATCGGCATCGCGGTCACGTGGAGGGTGACGGACACGGCCAAGGCGGTGTTCAACGTGGACAACTACAAGGAATATCTGTCCCTGCAGTGCGACAGCGCCCTCAGAAACATCGTCCGTCTGTATCCCTATGACGTGGCGCCCAACGTCGACACGACGGGAGACGGCATCGCCGACGAAGGCAGCCTCCGCGGCTCCAGCGAGATCGTGGCCGGACGCATCCGCGACGAGATCCAGAGCAAGGTGGAGGAGGCCGGACTTGAGATCGTGGAGGCGCGGATCACATATCTGGCCTACGCGCCGGAGATTGCGGCCGTCATGCTGCAGAGACAGCAGGCTTCCGCCATCATCGACGCCCGGAAGATGATCGTGGACGGCGCCGTGGGCATGGTCGAGATGGCGCTGGACAGACTGAGCGAGAACCAGGTCGTGGAGCTCGACGAGGAGAGAAAGGCGGCCATGGTCTCCAACCTGCTCGTCGTCCTGTGCGGCAACCATGACTCGCAGCCCATCGTCAACACCGGAAGTCTGTACTGAACCGGATGACGCGCGGGGCGCTTCCGCGCCCCGCGGTCTTTTGATTCTGCCGGATAAGCCGCGCGGGGTTCCCGGCGCGGCCGGAGCTTAGAAGCTGCAGGGAGGAGTCAGGATGTCTGATAAGAAAAAACAGGTTCCGCTGCGGCTGTCCGAGAAGCTGTACAACGCGCTGGCCGCCTGGGCGGAGGACGATTTCCGCTCCGTCAACGGCCAGATCGAGTATCTTCTGACGGAATGCGTGAGACAGAGAAAGAAGAACGGCAAGTATGTCTCCGAGCATCTGGACGAGCCGCCGGAGCTGGATTTGTGAGAAACCGTGAAGCTGCGGCAAAGACAGGGCGGGAGCCTGCGCGGATCTGAAACGATCCGTGAGGATCAGAGCGGATCCGCGCAGGAACGGTCACAGGGGATCCGCCATGAAAAAACGAGCTGTAAGACCTGCCCGGAACGGGCGGTGTTACAGCTCGCCTTTTTTGTTGTGAAAGCTCCCGGAGGAGGTGCCTGCGCCGTCTTCCGTGTGCCTTGCGTGCGCGGCCGGTCAGCCTTTGCCTGTGCGGGTGTTGTCCGCGTGCGCGGCCGACCAGCCTTTGCCTGTGCGGGTGTTATCCGCGTGCGCGGCCGGCCTTTGCCTGCGCGTGTTATCCGCCTGAGCGGCCGGCCCTTGCCTGCGCGGCCGCGATCCGCCTGACAGACGGCGGCCGAAGCGGCAGCCGGGTCAGACCTTGTCCGCCAGCAGATCCGCGAGAATGTCGATGCAGCGCTGGACGCCGATGGAGCCGGTGTCGAGACAGATGTTGTAGTCCCGGGCGTCGCCCATCTCGTGTCCCGTGTAGGCGTGGTAGTAGGTGTTTCTCCAGCGGTCTCTTTTCTCGATGTACTTGTCGATGTCGGTCTTTCCGTTTTCGTTCAGCTCCAGCGCGCGCTTCCTGCGGTGCTCGATGTCCGCGTAAAGAAATACGCTGAAGGACGGAATGCCTTCCTCGCGGAGAATGATGTTGGAGCAGCGTCCGACGATGATGCCGGGCTTTTTGGCCAGGTCGAGAATGACCTCCCGCTGCGCCTCGAAGATGGCGTCGTAGGAGCTGTTGTAGATGTTGGTGCTGAGGAACTGGTTGATGAATTTTCTGCCGTCGCTCATGTCCTCGCCTTCGCGCTTCACGTCTTCCTCCGAGTAGCCGCTGAGCTTCGCGGTCATCCTGACGAAGTCGATGTCATAGAACTCGAGGCCGAGCTTCTCGGAGAGGCCGCGCGCCACCGTGCGTCCTCCGGCACCGTATTCCCTGCTGATGGTGATAATCATAGTATTATCTCTCCTATCCTCTTAGGTGTGGTTTTGAAAAGGTCCGGGGCGGAGTTTCTCAGGCCGCCGCGGCTTTCTTCCTCTGAAGCTCCAGGACGAAAATCAGAGCCGTGACCGCGATTCCGATGATATCCGTGACGGTTCCCGGGTAGATCAGCATGAGTCCCGCCACCGCCAGGATGATGCGCATCGGTATATTCAGTACGGTCAGCATGTAGGATTCCAGCGCCGCGGAGATCGCGTACATGCCGATGACACTGGTGATGATGATCATGATGAATTCGCCCGGATTCGTGTCGATGAGAAGCATGGCGGGATTCAGGCAGAACATGTAGGGAATCAGGAACGCCGCGATGGCCAGCTTCGACGCGTTGAGCGCGGTCCTCATCGGATCGGACTTCGCGATGGCGGAACCCGCGTAGGCGGCCAGGGCCACCGGGGGCGTGATGTCCGCGACGATGCCGAAGTAGAAGACGAACATGCTCGCGCAGATCGAGTTGAGCCCCATGCCCGTCGTCAGGATCGGCGCGCAGGTGGTGGCCATGATGATGTAGGTCGCCGTGGTGGGAACGCCCATTCCCAGGACGATGCAGCAGAGCATGGTCAGCACGAGGGCGATCATCAGGTGTCCGTGGGAGACGCCGACGATGGCCGAGATGAAGACCTGGCCGAGACCCGTCATCGTGACGACGCCGGCGATGATGCCGGCGATGCCGCAGGCGACCGCGATGCTTAAGGTGTTGCGGGCGCCGGTGACGAGGGCGTCGAGGAACTTGGAGGGCGTCATCCGGTGTTCTTTGTCAAAGAGGCTGACGACGATACACAGGACCGTCGCGATGATGGCCGCGCGGCTCATCGTGTAGCCGGCGATGATCAGGTAGACCAGCGCGATCAGCGGGATCAGAAGATAGATCTTCGGCAGGATCTTCTTCACCTGGGGCAGGTCTTCTTTCGGGATGCCCTTGAGGCCGAGGCGCTTCGCGCGCAGATGGACCATGAGAAAGATGCCGGTGAAGTACAGTACCGCCGGGAGGATGGCCCGGACGACGATGTTGGAGTAGGGGACGCCGACCATTTCCGCCATCAGGAACGCCGCCGCGCCCATGATCGGGGGCATGATCTGTCCTCCGGTGGACGCCGCCGCCTCGACGGCTCCGGCGAATTCACCGGGATAGCCCGTCTTCTTCATCATCGGGATCGTGACGGAGCCGGTGGTCACGGTGTTGCCGACGCTGGAGCCGGAGACCATTCCGCAGAGGGCGGAGGAGATGACCGCGACCTTGGCGGGACCGCCGGAGGCCGCTCCCGCGAGGCAGTTGGCGCACTGGATGAAGAAATCCGCGATGCCCGTCGTCTCGAGGAACGCCCCGAATATGATGAACAGGACGATGTAGGTGCTGCAGACGCCGATCGGGGTGCCGATGACGCCGCCGGTGGTGTAGAAGAGGTTGTAGACGATGATTTTCAGAGACTTGCCTACCGCGAACGAGTAGATGATGAAGCAGGCCGCCACGATCAGGATCGGGATGCCGGTGACGCGCCGGCAGCACTCGGCGAGGACCAGGATGCCGATGACGCCGAGCCAGACCTCAAGGGTCGAGATGCGGATGCCCCGGTTGATGATGACGCGGTAGTTGGCGACGAAGTAGAAGAAGCTCCCCGCGCCGGCCGCGGCAAGAAGGATGTCGTAGACCGGGACGAAGTTGACCCTCTGGGGCTTCCCGCTGAATTTTTTCGCCGGGAAGAGAAGGAAGACAAAGATGATCACCATCCCGAGAAACAGGGAACGTCTGACCCGCTCGTCCCAGACCGAAAACAGGTTCATGTAGACCATGAACAGGGAGAACCCGGCCAGGAGCACCTTGATAATAACGGAAGGAACGCCTTCCCACGGCCGGACGTTGGATTCCCGGTCGTATTTCTTCATAATTTCCTCGACGTCTGCCGCGGTGCCGTTTTCTGCGGCGGCGGGGACGCCGTTCATATTCTCATCCATTCTGCTGTCTTTCATTGTTTATCCTTTCCCCGGAATACGCCGCCGGTCTCGATGGTGAACTGCACCATCGCGTTTCTGCCGCACAGACCGCGAAGGCTGATCTCCTCTCCGCCGACCGTCAGCGTGTGGTCGGAGACTGTCCCGACAAAATAGATCAGATCCTCCATTTTCCGGTCAAATCCCGAGACGATCATACTTCCGTCCTCGCCGTATTCCAGCGTCTCATTTCCTTCAAGCTCGGTCTGGACGCCTGCGCCGAAGCCGTAGTAGACGGTTCTCACGACATAGATCCCGTCCCGGCGGATCTCGTAGAAATCTGTCACGGGCGTCCTGTTCACCGAGTGGACGAAGCCGATGCTGAATTCATCGCCGGTGCGGACGGAACGGCGGAGGTATTCTTCGCCGGTCTTCGCGTCCCTCAGAACGAGGAAGCTCCTTCTCCCGGGATACAGAAATGCGGCAGCCAGGACCGCAAGAAACAGAATCAGGGCTGCCGCAATGATTGCTTTTTTACCGGTGCAGCGCTCACTCAACGGTGATGCCCTGCTCCTCGAAATACTTCTTCGCGCCTGCGTGGAACGGAACGCTGATTCCCTTGACGGCGTCTTCCAGATTCAGGAATTCGAACTTCGCGTGTCCGGCGACAAGGGCGTCCTTGTTGTCGAACATGGCCTTGAGGACGTTGTAGACAGCGTCTTCGCTGACGTCGTTGGAGGCGATCAGGGTAGCCCTGACGGAGACGGTGGTCGCGTCGTCGGCGACGCCCGCGTAGGTGTCGGCCGGGATCGTGGTCTCTGTGTAGAAATCATACTTGGACTGCAGCTTCTCGATGTGCTCGGCGTCGAGCTGGACGAGGCTGATGTCCTTCGTCGTGGCGAGGTCGACGACCGCCGTGGTCGGAGCGCCGGCGACGATGAAGGCCGCGTCAATCTTGCCGTCCTTCAGGCTGTCCGCGGAATCGCCGAAGGAAAGGTTGACGACCTTGATGTCATCGAACGTCATGTCGTAGGCTTCGAGGATCTGCTTGGCGTTGAACTCGGTGCCGGAGCCCGCGTCGCCGACGGAGACGGTCTTGCCCTTGAGGTCGGCCACGGTCTTGATGGCGCTGTTGCAGGTGACGATCTGGACGGTCTCGTCATAGAGGCCGGCCACGGTCGAGAATGTCTCGTAGGCGCCTTCGCCCTCGAAGAGATCCGTTCCGGTGTAGGCATAGTACATAACGTCGTTCTGAACGATCGCGAGCTGGGCCTCTCCGGCGTCGATCAGCTGGATGTTGGCCTTGGAAGCGCCCGTCGACGTGACCGTGAGGTTTACGTCCTCGAGAAGCGGATTGAGAACCGTGGCCATGACGCCGCCGACCGCGTAGTAGGTACCCGTCGTTCCGCCCGTGCCAAGCGTAAGATTCTCGGCGGCTCCGACGGTTGTCAGGCCGGCAAGTGTCATGCTGCAAACGAGCGCGGTTGCCAGAAGTCTCTTTTTCATACTCTTACCTCCGTAAATTTATTTGACGAACCGGTGCGGACAGACTTCAGAAAGGCAATGCCGCACCACTTTCTAATGTTAAAGTATCAGAGTCGAAAAGTCAATGTTTTAGTTCGCCCGGAAGGCGCCCGCGGGGGGCTCCGGAATTTGTGAGAAGCCGCTCATTCGCGCAATTTTATCTTGCAAACGCATTGGATGCTGAGTATAATGAATTTATAGAAAATGAGCTTTATCTGAGGGTTATTTTCTAAAAATAGAGAAAAGGAAGTGACAGTATGAATTTTACGATCAGCGGCAAGAATATGGAAGTCACAGACGGGCTCAGATCATCGATCGAATCCAAACTGGGTAAGCTGGAACGTTATTTCACACCTGATACCAATGTCAATGTCACCCTTTCCGTGGAGAAGGAACGTCAGAAGATCGAGGTCACCATACCTGTCAAGGGAACCATCATCCGCTCCGAGCAGGTCAGCAACGACATGTATGTGTCGATCGACCTGGTCGAGGAAGTCATCGAGAGACAGCTTCGCCGCTACAAGAACAAGCTGGTCGACAAGTACCAGTCCGGCGGAGGCTTCCAGCCCGAGTATTTCGAGCAGGAATACGATGCGGGGGAGGAGGACGAGGTCAAGATCATCCGCTCCAAGAAATTCGACATCAAGCCGATGTATCCCGAGGACGCCTGCGTGCAGATGGAGCTTCTGGGCCACAGCTTCTTCGTTTTTGTAAACGCCGAGACGGACCAGACCAACGTGGTCTACAAGCGGAAGGGCGGAGCCTACGGCCTCATTGAACCGGAGGAATGACGCGTCCCCTCCCGGAGGGGGAAGACGCTTTCGGACATAGATAAAATGACAGGGGCGGCGGAAGCCGCCGTGAACGAGGGGGACGGTTTTCCGCGATGACGGAGGACCGTCCCCTGCTGTGCGGGAGGTCCGCGGCGGCGTCGCCGGGGAGGGCCGTTTTTCAGCGGGGTTCTTGTTTTGCGGGTGAGGAAGTGTTATGATATAGGGCACGAGTGCACACGCGGACGGATCCGCGAAATTAAAGATCGGAGAAGTTGATTCACCATGAGCATTTTTACGAAGATATTCGGCACGCACAGCGATCATGAGCTGAAGCGCATCATGCCGGTGGTCGATAAGATCGAGGCGCTCCGGCCCCAGATGCTGGAGCTGAGCGACGAAGCGCTGAGGGCCAAGACCGGCGAGTTCAAACAGCGGCTCGCCAGCGGCGAGACCCTGGACGACATTCTCCCGGAGGCATACGCCGTGAACCGCGAGGCGGCCAGGCGCGTGCTGGGAATGGAGCATTTCCGGGTACAGCTGATCGGCGGCGTCATCCTCCACCAGGGCCGCATCGCCGAGATGAAGACAGGTGAAGGAAAGACGCTCGTCTGTACGCTTCCCGCCTACCTCAACGCGCTGGAGGGCAAGGGCGTCGACGTCGTCACCGTCAACGACTACCTCGCCAACCGCGACGCCAACTGGATGGGAGAGGTACACCGCTTCCTCGGACTGAGCGTGGGCTGCGTCCTGCAGTCGATGAAGCCGGACGAGAGACGCGAGCAGTACAACTGCGACATCACCTACATCACCAACAACGAGCTCGGATTCGACTACCTGCGCGACAACATGGTCATCTACAAGGAGCAGCTGGTCCAGAGAGAGCTTCACTACTGCATCATCGACGAGGTCGACTCGGTCCTCATCGACGAGGCCAGGACGCCTCTGATCATCTCCGGCCAGAGCGGCAAGTCCACGAAGATCTACGAGATCTGCGACGTTCTCGCCAAGCAGCTGGAGCGGGGCGAAGCCTCCGGCGAGATGACCAAGATGACGGCGATCATGGGCGAGGAGATCACCGAGACCGGCGACTTCATCGTCAATGAGAAGGACAAGATCGTCACGCTGACGGAGCGGGGCGTCGAGAAGGCGGAGAATTTCTTCCACATCGATAACCTGTCCGACGCCAACAACCTGGAGATCCAGCACTGCGTCGATCTGGCCCTCCGCGCCAACTACCTGATGCACAGGGACCAGGACTACGTCGTCAAGGACGACCAGATCCTGATCGTCGACGACTTCACCGGCCGCATCATGCCCGGGCGCCGCTACTCGGACGGCCTGCACCAGGCCATCGAGGCGAAGGAGCACGTCAAGGTCAAGCAGGAGTCCAAGACCCTCGCCACCATCACGTTCCAGAACTTCTTCAATAAATTCAAGAAAAAGTGCGGCATGACGGGTACCGCCGCGACGGAAGAGCAGGAATTCCGCGATATCTACGGCATGGACGTCGTGTCGATCCCGACCAATATGCCGGTGATCCGCAAGGACCTCAACGACGCGGTCTTCAAGACCAAGAAGGAGAAATACCAGGCGGTGGTCGAGGCGGTCAAGGAGGCCCACGAGAAGGGACAGCCCGTCCTCGTCGGCACCATCACCATCGACGTCTCCGAGCTGATCTCCCGGCTTCTCAAGCGCGAGGGGATTCCCCACAACGTGCTGAACGCGAAGTTCCATGAGCTGGAAGCCGAGATCATCGCCCAGGCCGGACAGGCCGGCGCCGTCACCATCGCGACCAACATGGCCGGCCGAGGCACCGACATCAAGCTGGACGACGAGGCGAGAGCCGCGGGCGGCCTCAAGATCGTCGGCACCGAGCGCCATGAGTCGAGACGTATCGACAATCAGCTCCGCGGTCGTTCCGGCCGTCAGGGAGATCCGGGCGAGTCGAGATTCTACATCTCCCTCGAGGACGACCTGATGAGGCTCTTCGGCTCCGAGAGGCTGATCAAGACCTTCGAATCCCTGGGCGTGCCGGAGGGAGAGCAGATCGAGCACAAGATGCTGAGCTCCGCCATCGAGCGCGCGCAGCAGAAGATCGAGGGCAACAACTTCAGCACCAGAAAGAGCCTGCTGGAGTACGACCAGGTCAACAACGACCAGAGAGAGATTATCTACGAGCAGAGAAGAAAGGTACTCGACGGCGAGAACATGCGCGGCGTGATCATGGGCTTCGTGGACGCCGTCACCTCGAGGATCGTCGACACCACGGTGGGCGAGGACCAGGAGGGAGACGACATCGATCTTGCTTCCCTCAACCAGGCCCTTCTTCCTATCATCCCGATGGAACCGGTGAAGGCTTCCGACGTCCGGGATATGGGCCGGAAGAAGCTGAAGGAGTTCCTCAAGGAGAAGGCCCACAGGCTGTACGAGGCCAAGGAGGCCGAATTCGAGGAGGTCTTCCCCGGCGAAGAGAGAATGCGCGAGCTGGAGCGCGTGGTCCTGCTGAAGGTCATCGACGCCCGGTGGATGAACCACATCGACGACATGGAGCAGCTGCGCCAGGGCATCGGCCTGACGGCCTTCGCCCAGCACGACCCGAAGGTCGAGTACCGCATGTACGGCTTCGAGATGTTCGAGGAGATGACGAACCAGATCCAGGACGAGACGCTCCGGGTTCTCTACCACGTCAAGCTGCAGCAGAAGGTGGAGCGCGAGCAGCAGGCCAAGAACATCAGCACCAACAAGCAGGATGAATCCCTGGCCAAGCAGCCAGTGAAGCGCAAGGCGAAGAAGATCTATCCGAACGATCCCTGCCCCTGCGGAAGCGGAAAGAAGTACAAGGCCTGCCACGGCAGACCGGGCTCGCCGCCGCTGGATGACTGAGCGCCGCCTGCGACGGATCGGCGGGAATCATCCGCGACGGATCGGCGGGAATTACCCGGGCCGGACCGGCGGGAATCATCCGGGCCGGAACGACGGGAATCACCTGCGCCGGATCGATGGGAATCAAATACGTAAGAAAACAGCCGGGAGAGCGGAAGCTCTCCCGGTTTCGTTCCCTGAAAAATGATCATTTTGAAACGGAGTGTCATGGTAATCCGCTTCCTCCGGTGGTATGATAGAGGCGGAATGAAAGATCCGATTCATCACTCAGGAGGAAAACAAATGAAGGTACTCGGCATTTCCATGGGCCGGAAGAACGAGCGCAGCGACATCTACTGCAAGCAGGCGCTGATGGGCGTAGAAGCTGCCGCGAAGGCGTCCGGCAAGGACATTGAGGTTGAATTCATCAATACGGTTACCATGAACATCGGCCAGTGCCGCGGCTGCGGCGCGTGCAGCAAGGCTCCGGACGGAATCATCAAGTGCATCCTTCCGGACGACTATCTGAAGCTGGAGGAGAAGGTCCTCGACGCGGACGGCATCATCATTTCCGCGCCGGTCTACTCCGTCGGCATCGTCGGCCAGCTCAAGAACTTCCTGGACCGCTTCGGCGCGGCTCATGACCGTGCCTCCATGCTCGAGGAGCAGAAGAAGCGCAGGGAAGAGGGACGCCCGCTCCTCGACGAGAGATATTTCAAGGACCGCTACTGCAGCTATGTCGCCGTCGGCGGCGCGTGGACGGAGGACTGGACCTGCCTCGGCCTTCCGATGATGCATCTTTTCAGCTGCTCCCAGGCCATGAAGGTCGTCGGACAGATCAACGCCAACGACCAGGGCCGCAAGACGAGCCCCTTCCTGGATCCGCCGATGATGGAGGACGTGTTCAAGATGGGCGAGAATCTCGCCAACAACCTCGGCGTTCCCTATGAGGAGACGACCTGGTTCGGCAAAGAGGGCACATGTCCCGTCTGCCACCTCAACATGCTGATGGTCGACGGCACGAAGAACGTGACCTGCCCGGTCTGCGGCATCCACGGCACCCTCGAGCTGGACGGAGACGCCCTGAAGGTGAACTTCCCGCCGGAACAGATCAAACGCGCCCGCAACACGATTCCGGGACTGTATGAGCATCACAACGAGATCGGCGAGATGATGCGGATCTGCATCCCCCTTCTTCAGGAGAAGAAGGAGTTCCTCGATGAGAAGAAGAAAGAATACATGGCTTACAAGCCCACGTGGTCATAAGAAGCGGTCTGATCTATGAGACGGAACGGCTCCGGCGTCTGCAGGCGCAGACGTCCGGAGCTTTTTGGCTGTCTCCGGGCGGGGCGGCATCCGGAGGGCGGCATCCGGAGGGCAGTATCCGGTACGAGCTGCGTGACGGAGGGGAGACGGACAGGACGGGGGCCGGTACGGACGGTGTGACGGCGGGGAGACGGCCAGGACGGGGTCCGGGCCGGACGGTGTGACAGCGGGAGACGGACAGGACGGGGGCCGGTACGGACGGCGTGACGGCGGGATGAGAAGAGGAGTGGACGAATGAAGCACGGAAAAGAGAGCGGCTCCATGATCAGGGACCTGACGGAAGGCAGCGTGACGAAGCTGCTGTTTCTCTTTGCGATGCCGCTCTTCGCGGCGAACGCCCTCCAGGCGGCCTACAATCTCGTGGATATGGTGGTCGTCGGCCGGATGATCGGCGGCGCGGGCATGTCCGCGGTGTCCATCGGCGGCGACATTCTCCACCTGCTGACGTTTCTCGCGATGGGTTTCTCGGCGGCCGGCCAGGTCCTGATCGCCCAGTACGTGGGCGCCGGGCGGAGGGATGAGATGCGGCGGCTGATCGGAACCATGTTCTCGTTTCTGCTTCTGACCGCCCTGGTGATCTCCGTCGTGTGCTTCCTCGTGCGCGGCCGGATCCTCAGCGCCCTGAACACGCCGCCGGAATCCTTCGCCTACACCATGGATTACACGGTGACCTGCATCGCCGGCCTCGTCTTCATCTACGGCTACAACATCGTGTCCGCCATTCTGAGGGGGATGGGGGATTCCAGGAGGCCGTTCCTCTTCATCGCCGTGGCGGCGGTGCTGAACACGGTCCTGGACATCCTCTTCGTGGGCTTTTTCGGCCTGGAGGTCTTCGGCGCGGCGCTGGCGACGGTGATCGGCCAGGCGGTCAGCTTCATCGCCTCCCTCGTCTATCTCTACCGGCGCCGCGAGCAGTTCGGCTTTGACTTCCGGCCGGAGAGCTTCCGCATCGACGGAAGGGTCCTGAAGCCGCTGCTTCAGCTGGGGATTCCGATGGCGATCCAGTCCGCCGCCATCAGTATCTCCAAGATCATCCTCACCGCCTGGATCAACGCCGAGGGCGTGATCTATTCCGCCCTTTCCGGCATCTACAACAAGACGGGCATGATGATGGGCATCGTCTCCAACTCCTTCACCACGGCGGGCTCCTCCATGATCGGACAGAACCTGGGGGCGGGGAAGTACGGGCGGGTGCCGAAGATTCTCCGCGTGGTTCTTCTCACGGGCCTCGGCTTCTCCACCGCCGCCTCCGCCCTGATGCTGCTGTTTCCGGGCTCCTTCTTCGAGATTTTCACCGGGGACCGGGCGGTGCTGGCCGAGTCGGCGATCCTGACCCTCCCGGTCATCCTGAATTTCTACGGCGCCGCGACGCGGTCCGGAGCGTTTTCCATCATCAACGGCTCAGGCAACGCCGGCCTCAATCTGCTGGTGGCCCTCCTGGACGGGATGGTCTCGCGGATCGGCCTGGCGGCCCTCTTCGGCTTCGCCTTCGGCATGGGCTGCAGGGGCTTCTGGTACGGAGACGCGCTGGCCGGCTTCATGCCCTTCATGATCGGCCTGGTGTTCTTTCTCTCCGGCAAATGGAGGAACGTCCCGCCGGTCAAAAAATAGCCGTTCGGCTATACTGAGAACAAAATGTGAAAATTATAGCCGTACGGACATAAACGCGGGCCCGCCCGGGGGCGGAGGGTTCACATCCACTCCCTGACGGTGCGGATCTCGCGGATGTAGCCTTCGTCGTTGTTGGGCGTCTCCAGCACGAAGGGAAGGCCCTGCAGCGCCGGATGCCGGACGATCCGCCGGAGGGCGTCTTCGCCGATGGCTCCCTTCCCGAGCTTTTCATGCCGGTCTTTGCGGCTTCCGAGTCCGTTCCGGCTGTCGTTGAGATGCACCGCCCGCAGCCTACTGAGCCCGACGATCTGGTCAAACCGGTTCAGCACCTCATCGGGCTTTTCCGCGAGGTCGTATCCCGCGTCCCACACGTGGCAGGTATCCAGGCAGACGCCGATCCTGTCCCGGCATTCCACCCGGTCGATGATCTCCCGGAGCTCCTCGAAGCATCCGCCGATCTCCGTTCCCTTGCCGGCCATGGTCTCCAGCAGGACCACGGTGCGCATGTCCGGCCGCATCACCTCGTTCAGCGCTTCCGCGATCAGGGCGATGCCGCGCTCCTTTCCCTGTCCCACGTGGCACCCGGGATGGAAATTGTAGAGCTGACCCGGTAGAAGCTCCATTTTCTCCAGATCCTTCCGGATCATGTCGATCCCGTTGGCCCTCGTCTCGGGGTTCGCGGCGCTGAGATTCATCGTGTAGCTTCCGTGGGCGACGAGGGGGCCGAAGGCGTGCTCCCGCAGAAGAGAGCCGAGGGCGGCCGCGTCCGCCGGGTCCGTCTCCTTCGTCCTGCCGCCCCTCGGATTTCTCGTAAAGAAGGCGAAGGTGTCTCCGCCGAATCCGAGCATTTTTCTTCCCATCGCCTCAAAGCCCTCCGTCACGGAGAGATGGCAGCCGATATAGATCAAAGCGTTCTCCTCCTTTTCCACGTCTTACCATAGCACAGACCGGAGGAATGCACAAATCCGCCGGTCCGGGTTTCCGGGGGAGGCGCGGGGGAAACGCTTGACATCGCCGAACGGCTATATTATGATGTTTTCGTGAAAAATATAGCAGAACGGCTAAAATTTCATAATTCTGTCATATTATAGCAGTACGACTATATCATGGGCCGGGACCTCCGCGCCGTCTTTTCCGGGCGGCAGCGGTCCGCGGACCGGCAGGAAAGGGAGAATCCGCGATGATCGTGACGGGATCGGCTTCATTCGGCAAGGCGGTTCAGAAAAGAAGAAAAGAGCTGAAGTACACCCAGGGCTACATCTCCGAGGTGACGGGACTTTCTGCCAGCTTTATTTCCAATCTTGAGAACGGGAAGAAGACGACGGAGCTCGACAAGGCCATCATGCTGGCCAATGTTCTCGGCCTTGATCTCGAGATCAGGGTGAGGGGGTGAAGGCATGGGCGACCTTGACGTATCCGTCGAGAGAAACGGCGTGCCGGTGCACGTGGGCCGGCTGGTCCGGACGGGGGGCGGCCGGGCGCGGTTCCGCTATTCCGACGTGTATCTGGAGTCCGAGGGGGCGGTCCCGATCTCGGTGAGCCTGCCCCTCGGGAGGCACACCTTCGACGAGGAGAGAACCAAGATTTTCTTCGAGGGACTGCTGCCGGAGGGCTTCACCCGGCGATCCGTCGCCGCGGGACTCCGGGTGCACGAGAACGACTATATCTCGATCCTCGCCGCCCTCGGAAACGAGTGCCTCGGCGCCCTGCAGATCCGGGACGAGGAATTTCCCGCCCCGGCGCCGGCCTACGAGCCCCTCAGCAGCAATATGGTCATGGAGCTGGCCGGCGAGGGTGCCACGGAGGCCGCCAGCATCGTCGTGAAGTCCCACCTGTCCCTCGCCGGGGCGTCGGGCAAGGTCGGTCTCTACTATGACGACGCCGCGAAGCAGTGGTATCTTCCCACCGGCACCGCGCCGAGCACCCACATCGTGAAGCAGAGCCACGTCCGGCTCAGGAATATCGTCGTCAACGAGCAGCTTGCCCTGCGGACGGCGCACAGGCTCGGCATCGACGTGCCGGAGAGCTTCATCATCAATCTCGGGGACGGGAGCGACGGGGAGGTTCTGTTCGCGACGCGCCGGTACGACCGGCTGATCGCGCCGGGGAGCGGGACGCTCGGGGGCCTCAGGTGCCCGCACCGGCTTCACCAGGAGGACTTCGCGCAGATTCTCGGCATTCCCTCCGCGGAGAAGTACGAGAAGAGCGGCGACGGCTACCTGAGGCGGGTCTTCGACGTGATCCGCGCCCGATCGGAAAACCCCCTGCAGGACATGCTGAAGATGTGGGACTATCTGATTTTCGACTATCTCATCGGAAATACCGACGACCACGTGAAGAACATCTCGATGCTCTACTCGGAGGATCTCCGGCGGATGAAGCTGGCGCCCCTCTACGACGTGCTGAGTACCGTGGTCTATGACAGCAGCACCAGGGACATGTCCCTGTCCGTCGGCGGACGGTTCTCCATCGACGAGATCACCCGGGAATCCTTCGCGGAGCAGGCGGAGGAGGTCCACCTCGGCAAAAGGCCCGCCATGGCCCATTTCGACCGGATGCGCGACCGCTTCGAGGCGGCGCTGGACGACGCGGCCCGCGAACTGAAGGAGAGCGGTTTTGTCAACGCGCCGCCCCTCCGGGACGCGATCCTGAAGCGGCGGGGGCGGATGTAAGCGCGCCCGGCGCAGGATACGGACGATACGGACGCCGAAAACGGACAGCCGCCTCATGGCTTCGTCCGGTAAAAAAGCGCGTCTTTACTACGGCCGATGGAAAGCCGCGCCTTTACTTCGCTGGTGAAAAAGCCGCGTCTTTACTTTGTCCGTTTAAATAGCCGCGTCTTTACTACGGCTGGTGAAAAAGCCGCGTCTTTACTTCGACCGGTGAAAAGCTGTGTCTCTGCTTCGACGCTCAAAAAAGAGGGACGGTTCCGCGGAACCGTCCCTCTGCTTTGCGATAAAATGATGAAACAGGCTTTCTTCGAAATCAGAGCTTGATGTTCTTCAGAAGAGAGCCGAGACTCGTCGTCAGCTTCTCCGACTTCGGGATGACGACCTTCTCCTCCTCGACCGCCTTCACCTCGGCCTTGTCGTCGACGGCTCTCATGGAAAGAGAGATCCTGCCGTCCTTGACCGCGATGACCTTTACCTTGACCTTCTGGCCCTCGGAGAGCACCTCGTCCGGCGTCTTCAGTCTCTTCTCGGAAGAGATCTGGGAGATGTGGACCAGGCCGTCGATGCCGTCGCCCAGGGACACGAACGCGCCGTAGGGCTTGATGGACTGGACGACGCCCTCCGTCACGAGACCGGGCTGGATGTTGGAGATGCGCTCCGCCTTCTCGGCGTCGCGGCGCTCCTTGAGTATATCGCGGGAGGAGAGGACAAGGCGCTTGTTCTCCTGCTCGGCGGTGATGACACGCACCGGAATGGTCTTTCCCTTGAAGGTCGTGAGGTCCTCAACGAAACCGAGTGCGAGATGAGACGCCGGGATGAACGCGCGGACGCCGTTCAGATAACCGACCACGCCGCCCTTGACCGCGTCGACGACCTTGATCTCCGTGTCGGTCTTCTCCTCGAGCATCTTGCGGAAGTTCTCCCACGCAAGTGTCTCGACGGCGCTGCGGCGCGAAAGGAGGACGTTGCCTCTTCCGTCGTCCGTGCGAAGAACCGCGGCCTTGACCTCGTCGCCGACCTTGACGTCATTCTTGATGGAGAATGACGGATCGGAAGAGTAATCAAGAGCACGGATCAGACCGGGGGCGTAGTAGTTGAGATCGACCGTGACTTCCGTCTCCGATACGCCGGTGACCGTGCAGTCGACGATGTCGCCCACGTTGATCTCGCGCATCGAATTGTCGAGCTCCCTGCTGAAATCGTCCATCGACTCCGCCGGCGCTGCCTCTTCGACTGTTTCAGTTACATTGACTTCCATTTCTTCTGCCATGACCTGTGTTTCTCCTCCCTGCTTACATCTGCGGATCCGTACCTGAATATTCCGAGCTTGCGGCGCGTGCTATTCTGTCTCAGACCCAAAGGATAATTCGTCGCGGAGTACCGCTTTTACAAGTGTACCATATTTTCGGTGAGATTAGCACTATTTTTTCTATATTCAAACACATTCTGAAATGTGGTATAGTAAAGCTACGTGCGGACGCACGGGACATATCACGTCAGGAGAACAGCTATGGCGGATGATTTTCTGAAAAGTACAGTTGACAAAGTGGCCGACGTCATCGACGAGGCCATCAGCAGCAACGATTATACTGATCTGAGCCGTGAGATAGGCAGTCTCATGCGGGACGTCGTCGATTCCGTCGGCGACGCCGCGAAATCCGCGCTGGAATTCGGGGACACCCGCTCGCAGGGCCAGAAGTCCGCGGAGGAGGCCTCCCGCAGGGTCGCCGCCCGCAAGGCGGCCAAAAAGAAGGAAGCCGAGGAGCGCGCCGCGAAGGAGCGGGAGGAGACGAAATATTTCGCGAAGCCGGAGGAGGATATGGGCGGCTCGCTCATGCAGACCTTCGGCACCATCGGCGCGGTGCTCTTCGGGCTCGCGACGATGATCCTCGGGGTGTTCAGCACGTTTTCCTTTGAGGCGGTCCGCGGCCTCACGGTGCCGCTGGCGGTGATCGCCGGCATTCTGACGGCCTGCAGCATCGCCATGGCGGTGCTCGGAAGAAGAAGAAACGTAAAGACGAAGCGGTTCAAGTCCTACCGCAATCTCATCATGCCGAAGCTCTACGCGGACGTCGGCACCCTCTCGAAGCAGATGAACCTGCCCGAGAGCACGGTCGTCTCCGATCTGGAGGGCTACACCCGGGAGGGAAAGATCCGGCAGGGCCATTTCGACGACAAGAAGCAGACCTTCATCGCCTCCGACGAGCTCTACGAGCAGTACCGGGCGACGATGGAGATGGCCGAGATGCAGAAGCGGAACAGCTCAAAGGCCCAGGCCAGGGACGCCTCCCTGTCGCCGGAGGTGCGGGAGATCCTTCAGAAGGGCAATGAGTACATCGACATGATCCACCGGGCCAACGACGAGATCCCCGACGAGGAGATCACGGAGAAGCTGAACCGGATGGAGATGATCGTACGGAGGATTTTCGAGGAGGTCCGGGAGGAGCCGGCCAACGCCTCGAAGCTCAACATGTTCATGAACTACTATCTGCCCACGACGACCAAGCTCGTCGAGGCGTACCGGGAGATGGACAGCCAGCCGCTCCAGGGGGAGAGCATCCGCAAGGCCAAAAAGGAGATCGCGGACTCCCTCGACACGATCAACGACGCCTTTGAGAAGCTTCATGACAGCTTCTTCACGGCCCAGGCCATGGACGTCAAGAGCGACCTCAACGTCATGAAGATGATGATGAAGCAGGAGGGACTCACCGCCGACGATCTCACCGCGATGAAGAAGAAGCAGGCGGCCGCGGCTTCCGCGCCGGCGCCGCAGAGCGCGGCGGCCCAGGCAGCAGGAGCCAAGACCGCGGCAGGAACCAGGACCGCGGCAGACGTGCGAACCGCGGCGGGAACCCAGGCAGCCGCGGGAGCCCAGGCGGTATCTGCCTCCGCGGCGCAGGGAAGCGCCTTCGCGGCGTCGGCCGGCGCCATGGCGCAGCAGATGCAGGCGGCGGAGGAGCGGCAGTAAGCGGAAGCAGGAAGAGGTAGACGAAGGACGCCGCGGCGCCCCGGGAGATACACAGGATTCATGAGTATAAAGGAGGCAGAACATGGGAGAAACTGTTGATCAGAACAACGCATCCGTCAACGGACAGGCCGCGCAGGAGAGCGGGATGACTGAGCAGATCGCCGCCACCGCCGCCGAGGTTCTCGCCAAGCCGCAGGCCCAGCAGAGCATAGCGGAGATCCAGACCGGGAACTTCTCCGAGGAGGAGCAGAAGCAGATCAGCGATTACGCCAAGACCCTCGACATCACGGACACCAAGACCATCATCGAGTTCGGCAGCGGGCTGCAGAAGCAGATGGCGGATTTCTCGGAATCCGTTCTCGACAACGTCCGCACCCACGATCTCGGCGAGGTCGGCGACATGCTCTCCGGCGTGATCAGCGACCTCAAGGATTTCGATCCGGATGAGAAGGAAAAGGGCGGCTTCTTCAGCAATCTCTTCAAGAAGCAGGGGGACAAGCTGACCGAGCTCAAGGCGAACTACGACAAGGCCTCCGACAATATCGACAAGGTCGCCCAGACGCTTCAGCAGCATCAGATCAAGCTCCTCAAGGACGTCGACATGCTCGACCAGATGTACGCCTCCAACCTTCAGTATTACAAGCATCTCAGCATGTACATCGCCGCCGGCAAGGAGAAGATCGCCGACGCGAGGGAGAACGACCTCAAGGCCGCCAAGGAGAAGGCCATGAGGACGGGACTCGCGGAGGACGCCCAGGCCGCGAAGGATCTTGAGGACCAGATCGTCCGCTTCGAGAAGAAGATCTACGACCTGGAGCTGACCCGCGCCGTGGCGCTTCAGACGGCGCCCCAGATCCGCATGATCCAGAACAACGACACGATCATGGTGGAGAAGATCCAGTCCACCATCGTCAACACGATCCCCCTCTGGAAGAACCAGATGGTGCTCACACTCGGCCTCAACGATTCCCTGCAGGCCGCCAAGGCGGAGAGCGACGTCACGAACATGACGAACCAGCTCCTGATGTCCAACGCCGAGAAGCTCAAGCAGACCACGATCGAGAGCGCCAAGGCCTCCGAGAGAGGCATCGTCGACATGGAGACCCTCAAGAAGACCAACGAATCCCTCATCGAGACGCTGGACGAGGTCGCCAGGATCCAGACCGAGGGACGCAGCGCCCGGGCGAAGGCCGAGGTGGAGCTGCAGCAGATGGAGGAGCAGATGAAGAACCGCCTGCTCTCCCTCAACAGCGTCGCCGCCGGGGAGCCGGACGTCGCGGTTCCCGCGGAGCCGGCGTTCGCGCCGCAGGTGGAGATCCCGAAGTTTGAGCAGCCGGAGGAGCCCGTTCCGACGATCGACCCGGCGAATCCCTTCGGATTTGACGAACTGAAATGACCGCCTCCGCGGCAGCGGAGACATAAGGAGAGACTCGGACAGGGGCGTGGAAACGGTTTTCCGCCGCCCCTGCCGGCGCTTTTCTCCGGCAGCATATGATAATCAGGAAAGGTTTACAGGAGACATGAAAAAGGAACTCGCGAAAACATACGACCCGAGCGGTCTCGAAGACCGCCTCTACGAAAAATGGCTCAGCAGCGGCTGCTTCAGCGCGAAGGTGAATCCCGACAAAAAGCCGTTTACGATCGTGATGCCCCCGCCGAATATCACGGGCCAGCTTCACATGGGCCACGCCCTCGACAACACGCTGCAGGACATCCTGACACGGTGGAAGAGAATGCAGGGATACGAGGCTCTCTGGCAGCCCGGCACGGACCACGCGGCCATCGCCACGGAGGTAAAGGTGACGGAAGCCCTCAGGGAGAAGGGCATCGACAAGGAGAAGATCGGGCGCGAGGAATTCCTGAAGTACTGCTGGGAGTGGCGAAAGGAGTACGGCGGCCGCATCATCAACCAGCTCCACAAGCTGGGCTCCTCCGCCGACTGGGACAAGGAGCGCTTCACGATGGACGAGGGCTGCTCCGACGCGGTGCTGAACGTCTTCCTGAAGCTCTATGACAAGGGATATATCTACAAGGGCTCGAAGATCGTCAACTGGTGCCCGAAGTGCCAGACGACCATCTCGGACGCCGAGGTCGAGCACGAGGATCAGGACGGCTTCTTCTGGCACATCAACTACCCCGTCGTGGGAGAAGAGGGGAAATTCGTGGAGATCGCCACGACCCGCCCCGAGACCCTTCTGGGTGATACGGCGGTCGCCGTCAACCCGGACGACGAGCGGTACGGGGACCTGGTGGGAAAGATGCTGGAGCTTCCGCTCACGGGGCGGACGATTCCGGTGATCGCGGATTCCTATGTGGACAAGGAGTTCGGGACCGGCTGCGTGAAGATCACGCCGGCCCACGACCCCAACGACTTCGAGGTCGGCAAACGCCACTCCCTCCCGGAGATCTGCATTCTGAACGACGACGCCACCATCAACAGCCTCGGAGGAAAATACGAGGGGCTTGACCGCTACGAGGCGCGCAGAAGGATCGTCGACGACCTGAAGGAGCTGGGACTTCTGGTGAAGGTGGTGCCCCACTCCCACGCCGTCGGCACCCACGACCGCTGCGGCACGACGATCGAGCCGATGATCAAGCAGCAGTGGTTCGTCCGCATGGAGGAGCTGGCCCGCCCGGCGATCCAGGCCGTGAAGAACGGCGACCTGACCTTCGTGCCGGAGAGATTTACCAAGATCTATCTCAACTGGCTTGAGAACATCCACGACTGGTGCATCTCGAGACAGCTGTGGTGGGGCCACAGGATTCCCGCGTGGTACTGCGGGAAGTGCGGGAAGATGATCGTGGCCGGCGAGGCCCCGGAGGTCTGCCCGGACTGCGGAAGCACGGACCTGACTCAGGATCCGGACACGCTGGACACCTGGTTTTCCTCCGCCCTCTGGCCCTTCTCGACGCTGGGCTGGCCGGAGGAGACGCCGGAATACAAGTATTTCTATCCCACGGACGTCCTCGTCACGGGATATGACATCATCTTCTTCTGGGTCATCCGGATGGTCTTCTCGGGCTACGAGCATACCGGGAAGTGCCCGTTCCACCACGTGCTGATTCACGGCCTGGTGCGGGATTCCCAGGGCAGGAAGATGAGCAAGTCCCTCGGGAACGGCATCGACCCCCTCGAGGTGATCGACAAATACGGCGCCGACGCGCTCCGTCTCACCCTCGTCACGGGCAACGCCCCCGGCAACGACCTGAGATTCTACTGGGAGCAGGTGGAGGCCAGCCGCAATTTCGCCAACAAGATCTGGAACGCCAGCCGCTTCATCATGATGAATCTGCCCGACGGGGAGCTGGAGAGACCGGAGCTTGCGTCTCTCCGGCCCGCCGACCGCTGGATCCTGAGCCGCGTGAACACGGTGGCCCGGGAGGTGACGGAAAATATGGACCGGTACGAGCTCGGCATCGCGGTTCAGAAGATCCATGACTTCCTCTGGGACGAGTTCTGCGACTGGTACATCGAGATGGCGAAGCTCACCTTCGGCGACGACTCGGAGGAGGGAGCCAAAGCGAAGAACGCGACGCTGTGGACTCTGAAGTATGTGCTCGGGCAGTCGATGAAGCTGCTTCATCCGTACATGCCCTTCATCACGGAGGAGATCTACTGCACCCTCAATCCGGACGAGTTTACGATCATGACCACCAGATGGCCGGAGTACGATCCTTCCCTCAGCTTCCCGGAGGACGAGGAGATGATTGCCTCCTTCCAGGAACTGGTCAGGGGCGTCAGGAACATCCGGACCGAAATGAACGTCCCCGCGAAGACGAAGACGGATCTTTTCATCGTCTGCAAGGACGAGGCCGCGGAGAAGATGTTCCGGAGCCTCATCGCCTCCATCGGCGACATGGGCAGGATGGTGTTCGCGAAGCACATCGGGCTGGGCGGAGACCACGCGGCGGCCGGCAGCGACGCGGTGTCCGTCGTGATGAGCCGCGCGACGGCCTACATCCCGCTGAGCGAGCTGGTCGACCGGGAGAAGGAGATCGCCCGCCTCACGGCCGAGAACGCCAGAATGGACAAGGAGATCGCCCGCTCCAACGGGATGCTCGGCAATCCCCGATTCGTCAGCAAGGCTCCCGCCGCGAAGGTGGAGGAGGAGAAGGCGAAGCTCGCGAAGTACATCGCAATGAAGCAGCAGATCGAGGAGCAGCTTGAAAGGTACAGGTAAGCTATTTCACAGGAAGACTCCGCGTCCGGCGGATCCTGAGAGGGAGGCAGCGGCGGAGAGAAAGGTCAGGGGGCTGAACCGCTTTTCTCTCCTGCTTCATTTTGCCGCCTGCTTCGCGGGATACTTTCTGATCGAGGCGATGGCCCGCCATTCACTGAGGCAGGCCTTCGTTTTTCTTGACGAGCGGACGCCGGTCTTCTTTTATAATGTCCTGATTCTGTTCGTGACGACCCTGCCGGCCTACCTCGTCCGGAAGAGGGCGTTCTACCGGGTTTTCGCCGCGCTGTTCTGGCTGACGCTGGGCATCGCCAACGGGATCATTCTCGCCAACCGCGTGACGCCCCTCACCGGCCCCGATTTCGGGATGATCGGCGACGCCTTCCGCGTCGCGGGAAAATACATGAGTGCCTTCGAGCTGGGAGCCGTCGTCGTGTCCCTTGGCATCGCGGCAGTCTTTCTCGTCGTCTTCCTGTTTGTCTCCCCGAAGTACAAAGGGAAGATGAGGTGGAAGATCTACATCCCGGGGATCACCTGCGCGGTTCTGGCCCTGGCCGGCCTGACCCGGTACGGCATGGAGCACAAAATCCTCACGGATTATTTCAGCAATATCGCCTACGCCTATCTCGACTACGGCTTCCCCTACAGTCTCGCGGTGACTATCTTCGACACGGGCATCTCCCAGCCCCACGGCTACTCGGAGGAGCTGGTGCAGAAGGTGCTGGACGAGGAAGGGGAGCTTCCCGAGACCGCGGCGGAGGACGGCGGCTTCCCCAACATCGTCGTGGTGCAGCTGGAGTCCTTCTTTGATCCCACCCGCGTGAAATGGCTGCACTTCAGCGAGGATCCTCTTCCCAACTGGCACGCGCTCTCCGAACAGTATTCCTCGGGCCTCTACACCGTCTCCACCGTGGGGGCGGGCACCGTGAACTCCGAGTTTGAGACGCTGACGGGCATGAGCCTCCGCTTCTTCGGGGCCGGGGAATACCCCTACAAGGGGGTGCTCCGGAAGGATACCTGCGAGAGCGCCGCCTACGTTCTTTCCGACCTGGGCTATACCTCCCATGTGATTCACAACAACGAGGCGGAGTTCTACGGGCGGAACGAGGTGTACCCGCACCTGGGCTTCAACTCGTTTACGCCGGGGGAATACATGAATACCCAGAACGACGTCAACGAGAACGGCTGGATGCGGGACCGCTGCCTGCTCCCGTACATCGGGGAGGCGCTGGACTCCACGGAAAACCGGGACTTTGTGTACGTCGTGACCGTTCAGCCCCACGGCGCCTATCCGGAGGATCAGGTGCTCTACGATCCGGAGATCACCGTCTCCGGCGCGGGCTCCCAGGGAAAAAAGTACGCCTGGGAGTACTACGTCAGTCAGATTCACGAGGAGGATCAGTTCGTCGCGGATCTGATCGCCGATCTGGAGGCGAGGGATGAGAAGACCGTCGTGCTGTTCTACGGGGACCATCTTCCCACCATGGGGCTCACCGACCGGGATCTCCGCGGCAGGGCCACGGTGTTCGACACGGACTACCTGATCTGGAGCAATTTCGATCTGGAGCGGAAGGAGAGAAAGGTCCGGGCCTATCAGGCGGTGGCCGACCTTCTCGGCCGGATCGGGATCCACGAGGGCGTCATGTTCCGGTATCAGCAGGCCATGAGGAACAAGGGCGACTACTACTACAACATGCAGATCCTTCAGTACGACCTCCTCTACGGGGAGCGCTACGCCTGCGGGATGACGAACCCGTGGAACGAGACGGTTCTGGCGATGGGCGAGAAGCCGGTGCGGGTGGATAAGATCCAGAAGATGTCCCTGGGCGGCGTGTACTACGTGCTCGGACAGAACTTCACGCAGTCCTGCCGGTTCCAGGTCAACGGAGACCTCGTCGACACGACCTACCTGTCCGACGAAAAGCTCCTCGTCGACGGCCTGCAGCTGGAGAAGGGGGACTGGGTCGGCGTCGCCGTGGTGAGCAACTCCGGAGACGGGACGGTTCTGGGAACCTCCAACACCCTGGTCTACGGATCCGGGCGGCTGGCGGAAACGGACGGCGCGGAGAGCGGCTGAGAAACGGCGCGGCCGGAAAAGACGCATAAAAACGAATCTCAGGGACGCGCGGCGAAGGGCGGTACGGCACCGCCTCCGCGCGGCGGGTGAAATGGAAGCAGTTCGCGAGGCATGTGATTATATCGACAATATCGCCAGGTTCTCCGTGAAGAATTCCAACGCGCACACGAGAATGTGCCTGGACGCCCTCGGAGCGCCGGACCGGAGCTTCCGCGTGATCCACGTGGCCGGCACCAACGGCAAGGGGAGCGTGTGCTCCTACCTGACGTCGGTGCTCACCGGGGCCGGGATGAAGACGGCGCTCTTTACCTCCCCCCATCTCGTGCGCGTCAACGAGCGCATGCGGATCGGGATGAGGCCGGTCCCGGACGAGGACTTTGTCCGGGTCTTCCGGGAGGTGCGGGAAGCGGTGGAGAGGCTGACGGCCGCGGGGGAGGCCCATCCCTCGTATTTTGAGTTCCTGTTCCTCATGGCCTGCGTGTGGTTCCGGGAGCAGGGGGCGGAGATCGCGGTCATGGAGACCGGCCTGGGAGGGCGGCTCGACGCGACCTCCAGCATCGGGCGCCCCGACCTCTGCGTGATCACCCAGATCGGATTCGATCACATGAAATATCTCGGGGACACGATTCCCGAGATCGCCGCGGAGAAGGCGGGCATCATCCGGCCCGGCGTGCCCGTGGTATACGACGCGGCCTGTCCCGACGCGGCCCGGGTGATCCGGGAGAACGCCGGACGCCTGGGCTCCGACGCCTTTTCCCTTCTGCCGTCGGACTATGAAATTGAAACGTCTTCTCCCGGGAAGATTGATTTTTGCACCGCGTTCCGCTATGATGGACGTGCGCGCTATACACTGAGGACCTACGCGCCCTATCAGGTTCAGAACGCGGCCCTCTCCCTGCTGGCCCTTAAGGTCCTGGCGGAGAGAGAACCGGCCTTTTACGGAAGGGTCACCGCCGCGCAGGCGGCGGAGGGGCTTGCCGGCATGAAGTGGCCGGCGCGGATGGAGCAGATCGCTCCCCGCGTGTTCCTCGACGGGGCGCACAATCAGGACGGGATCCGGAGGTTCGTCGAGGCGGCGGAGCTGATCCGGGACGGCGGGAGAGCGGTGCTGATTTTCTCCGCCGTGAACGACAAGGATTACTCGGAGATGATCCGCATTCTCGCGGAGGAAGTGCCCTGGAGCGCGGTCATCGTGACGGAGATCGACGGCGCGAGAAAGACCCTCAGCGCGACGCTGAGGGAGCTGTTCGCGAAATACGGGAGACCGGACGCGGAAGTCCTGGCGGACTTCGGGGAAGCGTACCGGGCCGCGCGGAAACTGCAGGGCAGCGGCTGTCTCTTTATCTGCGGCAGTCTTTATCTGGCCGGAACGGCGGAGGAATATATTCATGATCAATTATGACGAGGAACTGAAGAAATTTACGCCGTCGCTCGACGTGGACGAGGCGGAGGGCGCGATCTATTCGAGAGACCTGACGGACGTCATCGACATCCTGAAGGAGATGCTGAAGGAAACCTCGGGAAGCGAAAAGGACAGATAAGATATGAAATGCATGAACTGCGGCGCTGAGCTCACCGAGTCGGCGTACTGTCCGAAGTGCGGCTGCGACGTGTCGGTGCAGAAGCAGGCGATCGTGCTCTCCGGGCTGTACTACAACCAGGGGCTGGAGAAGGCGCAGGTCCGCGACCTTTCCGGCGCGATCGACCAGCTGAAGCGAAGCCTGAAATTCAATAAGCTGAACGTCCCGGCAAGAAACCTCCTCGGACTTGTCTATTTCGAGACCGGCGAGGTCGTGTCCGCCCTCTCGGAGTGGGTCATTTCCAAGAACATCCAGCCGGAGGACAACATCGCGGCCGAGTACATCCGAAATCTGCAGCAGGACGCGAACCGGCTCGATATCATCAACCAGACCATCAAAAAGTACAATCTCGCCCTTCAGAACTGCTTCGAGGGCAACGAGGACGTGGCCCTCATCCAGCTGAAAAAGATTCTCGCGCAGAATCCCAAGCTGATCAAGGGCTACCATCTGCTCGCGCTTCTCTACATCCACAGCGGGGAGTACGAGAAGGCGCGGAAGCTCCTGAAGAAGGCGATCCGCATAGACAAGACCAACACCACGACGCTCCGCTTCCTCCGGGAGGTGGACGAGCAGACCGGGACGGCCACCGCCCTGGAGCCGCATTTCTCCCTGCTCGGCGGGCGCCGGGCGGCCGAGGAGGCGCCGGCCTCCTACGAGGACGAGACGGACCGGACGCTGCTCCAGCCGACGGTCATCAAGGGCGGCAACGCCCGGGCGTCCTTCCTGAACATCCTGGTGGGCACCCTCATCGGGGCGGCGGCGATCTGGCTTCTCTTCGTCCCGGCCTATACGAGAAACGTCAACCGTCGGGCCAACGAGAAGATCACGCGGTATTCCTCGGATCTGGCCGTCTACTCCGCCCAGATCGAGACGCTCACCGAGCAGATCAAGGAGTCGGAGGAGACCGTGACGGCCGCGCAGGATCAGATCGATACCGCCGGCATGACGGCGACGAATTACGACGCGCTGATCACGGCGGTCAACGCGGGCAACAACGGCGCCGCCGACGCGGCGGCCAACGCCCTGGCGTCGCTGGATCCGGAATCCCTCTCGACGGAGGGACGGGCCGTCTACGACAAGATTGCCGCCGATTTTCCCTCGGCGCTGGCCGCGGCCTTCAAGCAGCTCGGCATCGCCGCCTTCAACAGCAAGAACTACGAGGAGGCCGCGAAGAAGCTGGAAGCCGCCATGGCCACCGGCGTCGTCGACTATGACGTCATGAACTACCTCGCCCACGCCTACAGCATGAGCGGGGACAAGGAGAATTCCGACAGGGTGCTGAACCTAATCATCGCCCAGTATCCCGACACCCAGCGCGCCGAAAACGCGCGGGAATTCCTCTCGAGCCCCGACGCCGAGATCACGCCCACGCCGTCCCCCGAGGAGGACGAGGAGGATGACGGCGGGGACTACGACGACAACGACGAGGACTACGACCGGGATTACGACGAGGACTACGACAACTACGACGAGGACTACGACAACTACGACGAAGACTACGACGACGACTATGACGAGGATTACGACGAAGATTACGACAACTACGATGAGGACTATGACGACTATTGAGACGGGTGACTGTGACAATGATGCATGACAGCGCTTCGGCCATAACGGAAAAACTCAGTCAGATCGCGGGAGAGGACTCGGTCCTCAGGGACGAGCCCATGTCCCGCCACACGACCTTCCGGATCGGGGGACCGGCCGACTACATGGTCCTTCCCCACTCGCCGGAGGAGATACGCGGGATTCTCCGCTTCGCGGAGGAAGCCGGGATTCCCTGCGCCGTGATCGGCAACGGGAGCAACCTCCTCGTCTCCGACGAGGGCGTGCGCGGCATCGTGGTGCGCCTGGGAAAGGAGTTCGGCGGCATCGCCGTCTCCGGAGACGAGATGACCGTCGAGGCGGGAGCCCTGCTGTCCGCGGCGGCGGCCGCCGCGGCGGAGCATTCCCTCACGGGAATGGAATTCGCGGGCGGTATTCCGGGCACCCTCGGCGGGGCGTGCATGATGAACGCCGGCGCCTACGGGGGAGAGATGAAGCAGATCCTGGAGAACGTCACCGTCATCAGGGACGGGGAGGTCTGTACCCTCAGCGGCGCCGACATGGGACTCGGCTACAGGACCAGCGCGTTCCAGAGGGAGGGAATGATCGTTCTCTCCGCCGTGATCCGGCTGAAGCCGGGGGATCCCGCGGAGATCCGCGCCATCTCCGACGACCTCAGGGAGCGGCGCCAGTCAAAGCAGCCCCTCGATCTTCCCAGCGCCGGAAGCACGTTCAAGAGGCCGGAGGGCTACTTCGCCGGAAAGCTGATCATGGACGCCGGCCTCCGGGGCTACCGCGTCGGAGGCGCCCAGGTCTCCGAGAAGCACTGCGGCTTCGTCGTCAACCGGGGCGGCGCCACCGCCGCGGACGTGAAGACGCTGATCCGCGACGTGCAGGACCGGGTTTTTGAGAAATTCGGCGTCCGGCTGGAGCCGGAGGTCAGGATGCTGTGACACGGGGACTTCCGCCGCGCGGATCCGCCGGGACCGTCCCGCGCCGCGTGGCCGGACAGGGAGGAACTCTATGAAATTTGTGATCGTGACCGGTATGTCCGGCGCGGGGAAGAGCACCGCTCTTCACGCCCTTGAGGACGCGGAATTCTACTGCGTCGACAATCTGCCGGTCCGTCTGATCAGGCCCTTCGCCCAGCTTGCCGTCGACGGCGCCTCCTCCGAGTACACCAAGATCGCGGTGGGGATCGACATCAGGAGTGTGGATGAGAAGCAGGACTTTCCCGAAGCCCTCGCCGCCCTGGAGGAGGCGGGGATCCAGTACGAGATCCTGTTCCTGGAATCCTCGGACGACGCGCTGCTGAGGCGCTACAAGGAGACCAGAAGGACCCATCCCCTGGCGGGAAAAACGGGAAGCGTGGAGGACGGCATCGCGGCGGAGCGGAAGAAGCTGGACTTCATGAAGGCGCGGGCGGACTTCATCATCGATACCAGCAAGCTTCTCGTGAGGGATCTCAGGCAGGAGCTGATCCGCATTTTCGTCCAGGACAGGGAATACCGGAACCTCTACATCACGGTCCAGTCCTTCGGCTTCAAGTACGGCATACCGGCCGACTCGGATCTCGTGGTGGACGTCCGGTTCCTGCCGAATCCGTTCTACGTCGAGTCGATCCGCGGCCTGACCGGAAAGGATCAGCCGATCATTGACTTCGTCATGTCGTGTCCCGGAAGCGGGCAGTTCATCAGCCGCTACACGGACCTGCTGAAATTCCTGATTCCCAATTATATCGCCGAGGGGAAGAACCAGCTGGTCGTCTCCATCGGCTGCACCGGCGGCCGGCATCGGTCGGTGGTTCTCGCCGACGAGATCGAGCGGCGTCTGCGGGAGGACACGGACTGCGGCGTGAGAGTGGAGCACCGCGATATAGACCGGGACGCGGCCCGGAGGTGAGAAAATGTCTTTTTCGGGAGACGTAAAAAGAGAGCTCGAGGGAGTCCTTCCCTCCGCCAGGCACTGCCGCATCGCGGAGATCTCGGCGATTCTCCGGCTGTCGGGCGGGCGCCCGGGCGACGGGGAGCAGGGCATACTCCTCCGCACCGAGAATGAGGCGGCGGCCAGAAAGCTCTTTACTTTATTGAAGAGAGCGTTTAATATAGATGTGATTGTTGACCGAAAGGAATCAAGAAGGCCGGAATACACGGTATCCATACCGGATCCGGAGCGCTGCGCGTCGGTCCTGAAGGCCGTCGGGCACCCGTCCATCCTGAACGCGGACTGCTGCAGGAAGTCTTTTCTGAGAGGGGCGTTTCTGGCGGCGGGATCCCTCAGCGCGCCGGAGAAGTACTATCATCTGGAGATCGTATGTCCGGACAGGGACACCGCGGAGCTGGTCAGAAGCGTGATGGCCGGCATCGGGACGGACGCGAAGACGGTGCCCCGCAAGAAGGATCACATCGTATATCTGAAGGAGAGCGGCCAGATACTGGACGTCCTGGGCAGCATGGGGGCCAGCATCTCGTTCCTCAATATTGAGAATATCCGCGTGCTGAAGGAGATGCGCGGGAGTATCAACCGCCAGGTGAACTGCGAGACCGCGAACCTGAACAAGACGGTCGTCTCCGCGCTCCGCCAGATCGAGGATATCCGCTATATCCGGGATACCGTGGGCTTTGAGGAGCTCAAGCCCGCGCTCCGCCAGATGGCGGAGGTGAGGCTCGCGTATCCGGAGACGCCCCTGCAGGAGCTGGGGAATTATCTGGATCCGAGAATCGGAAAATCGGGCGTCAATCACAGACTGCGAAAGCTGTCAGCCATGGCGGAAGAGATCAGGGAAGAAAGAAGGCACACCTGACAGGCCGAAGGCTATTTATCCCATAAACAGCGTCAAAGAGGAGGACAGGTTATTATGATCAAGAAGGAGATGACCATCCGGCTGGACAGCGGTCTTGAGACGCGCCCGGTCGCAATTCTGGTTCAGATGGCGAGCCAGTTTGAGAGCGATGTTTACATCGAATCGGAGAACCGGCGCGTCAACGCGAAGAGCATCATGGGAATGATGACGCTCGGAATCGACACGGGAGTGGAAGTGGCGGTTTCGGCGAACGGTTCCGATGAGGCCGAGGCGGTCAGCTACATCGAGGCGTATCTCACGAAAGACGCATAATCATCACCTGTGACAGAAGAGGGCCCGGGACAGACGTCCCGGGCCCTTTTTCTCTCGATGGTTGAACTATTTCTGTTTTCCGGGGGCCTCGTCAGGCGGCCTTGCGTAGAAGCCTGTCATTCAGAGCTCCGTCAGGCAGCCCTGTGCCGAAGCCTGTCATGTTGGGGGCTCGTCTGGCGTTCCTGCGCCGAAGCCTGTCATTTTGGGGTCTTGTCAGGCGGCCCTTCGGCAGAGCCCCAGCTTCAGGCAGATCAGGGGCGTCAGTCCTGTCATCCAGAAGCCCGTCAGGGCGTTCCGGAGCAGATGGACGGCGGGCGTGACGGAGCTTCCGGCGCCTGTGAGGAGGAAAATGCCGGCGGATCCCGCCGCGGAGACCGCGAAGCGGAGCAGCTTCTCCCGGAGCTTTCCCCGGACGAGGAACCGGATCCGGACTCTCTCCAGCAGGAAACCCGCCGAGAAGCCCGCGCAGGCCCCGAAGGCCCCGAAGCAGTCCGACCCTTCCGAGGCCTCGATGGCGGCGTTGCGGATCAGGGCGGCGGTGAGAGCCAGCAGCACGAGAGAGAACGCCGTCAGAAAGAACACAAAGGTGCTGTCGTTTTTCAGGGAGTGCCTGTTTTTGTCCCAGGACATGAGGATGACGACGGCGCAGGGGATGCCGGTCAGACAGCCCGCCCCGAGGTCGAGGGGCGTCTCGCAGCCGAGATACATGCGGGCGAACAGGAGGAGCAGCGTCAGAAGAAAGGACAGCGTGATAAGCTGTTTCTTCTTATAATATACGGCCGCCGTACAGAACACCGAGGAATACACCGCGTGAATGCCGGGGAGCGAACCGCCGGCGGCGTCCGCCATCGCCCGGGCCTCGGGGATGAAGCCGGTGTCCAGGATCCACGGGCGGGGCCGGCGGAAGACGATGCGGGCGCTCTGGGCGAGAAGCGACGAGAAGCAGGCGGAAAAGCCGATTCCGTAGGCGGCTTCCTTGCTGACGCACAGGTGGATCCAGGAGATGACGGCCGCAGCCGCGAAGGGCGTCCCGAGGCGGCTGATCCAGAGCATCAGCGTGCTGAGCACCGGCGACCGAAGTCCGGCCAGAAGACGTAGAAACTGCATTCAGACCTCCTTTACCCGGAACCAGCAGCGGTAGAGATCGGAAAAACCGAGCCTGCGGTACAGCGTCCGCGCGGGCATATTGTCGGAGACCGCCTGGAGATACGCGCTGCGGGCGCCGCCGCGGAAGGCCTCGTCCAGAATCGTGCCGACGATGGCTGAGGCGATCCCTCTTCTGCGGAGCGGCGGATCGACGTGAATGGCATAGATACCCACCACGTTGCGGTCGAGAATTCCCAGCCCGGTGGCGCGGATGACGGAGTCCTCGTCCGTCAGGGAGACGGCGATCTCGTCCTTCGGAATCGCCGCGTACATCTGGGGAACGACCCGCAGGTGGTCGGGATCGGTGACCTGCTTCATCCGGAAGAGGGCGCTGATCCAGTCCTCCGACACCCGGTCACCGACGCGGAGCCCCTCCGGGACGTCCCCCGGGGCCGGCGCCTCTGTGAGATCCCTCGTCATGACGTTGACGGGATGCTCGATCCTGTAGCCCCGGGCCGCGAGCCGCCCGTCCAGGTCGGGATCGCCCAGGGGCGAAATCTTAAAAATGCAGGGGGTCCCCCAGCGCCGGTAGACTCTCTCGCACTCGCTGATTTTTTCCTCCAGAGGAAGGCAGGAGATGCCGATCTGCTCGACGCAGTTCGTGCGGTGGGTATAAAAATAGGAAAAGCGAAGAATCCATCCGTCGTAGACCTGAATCTGGTGGGAAGGCCAGGCGTTCAGGGAAAGATCTTCGATTTTTTTGATTTCCGTGGACAAATCTCTCATAGTGTTGGAATGAAAATTCTTCTCCCGCGCCATACCGCGGATGGGTTCATTATAGATGATTTGCCCACCGGTGGCAAGCGCGCCGCCCCGGAAGCGGCCCCTCCCGCTCGCAGGGCAGGCAGGTCCGCTTCGGGGAGCAAACCGTTCAGAAAATATATGTACAGATTTAACGAAAAATGGTAGAATACTTATAATTATGGGATGAACCTACAAGAAGGGATCTGACATGTCTAAATTTCTGAAAGTATTGGTCAATATATTTCTGGTCACGGCGATTCTGATCGCCGCCGCCATTCTGATTCCCCCGCTCGCCGGGGTCTCGACCACCATCGTCGACTCGGCCTCGATGGACACCAACCTTCCGCTGGGATCGGTCACGTATTCGACCAACGTCGACGTCTCCCGGCTCGGCGTCGGGGATGAGATCCTGAAGGACAACGACATCTCCACCTACGCCTACATCATCCGAAGCGGTGATGAGACGACGGGCCAGTACCGCGTGGTCAGCGCGGCGGATCCGGACGGCGTGGAGGAGGACGTGGTTCTCAGAAACACCGTCCCCAAGGTGGCGGTCGTCGTTCCCTACATCGGCTACATCATGATCGCCATGCACAGCGTGGAGGGCATCATCATCATCGCCCTGGTGGTCATACTGATGATCATCCTCTTCATCCTCTCCGAGCTCTGGAAGCCGCAAGAGGATGACGACGACGAGGACCAGGAAGCCGTCGTCAGCGCGGGTCTTTCCGGGGACAATGAGAACGGCATCGACACGGCGGCCATCCGCGCGGCGATGAGAGAGAACAGCGAGAGCGAGGTTCCGGCCGAGGGCGGACAGCCCGAGGAGGAGGGCGGCGAGGAGACGCTGACCCGCGCCGAGAGACGCGCGCTGAAGAAGGCCAGAAAGCAGGCTGAAAAAGAGGCAAAGGCGGCCGCCAGGGCGGCGCAGGCGGCGGAGGATTCCGGCGTCGAGCCCTTCTCGGCCGGGCGCGCCGAGGAAGCCGCCGGAGCCGCGATAGGCGCCGCGGGCGGCGTGATCCATGGATTTGATTCGGCTCCGGAGACCGGAGAAGAGAACGCGCCGGAGGTGATCCGGGGCGCCTTCGACAGGGCCTCGGGGACGGAGGAGCTTCTCCGGGAGCAGAGCTTCCGCGCCGAGCCGGACGTCGACGTCATGAACGGCAAGACACGCGACCTCAACCAGGTCTTCGAGGAGGTCCTCAGCCGGACGGCCGAAGAGGCGCCGGAGGCGGCGAGTGCCGCGGAAGAGACGGTTTCCGCCGCCCCCGCGGAGGAATACGCCGGCGAGAGCGTTCCGGCGGCGCAGCAGATGTACGACGGGCCCGCCGGCGCGGATCCGGTCTACGGGACGGGCCGTCCCGATCCGTCCGCGGACGTATTCTCCGCCGGGGAGAGCGCGGAGAATGCGGCCGACGACATCCGGATCATTGAGCCGGAGGTCTTCCTGAAGATGGAGGACGAGCCGGCGAGGGAGTCTTCGGAGACGCCCTTCGGGGAGACGGCCGCCGGAACGGCGTCCTACAGTGAGCCGGAAGAAGACGTAAACCGCTTCACCCCGGTCAGACGCCCCAGCCTCTCCGAGATGATCGACCAGGCGAAGGCGGCGGGAGAATCCCCCAGGATCACCGACGACGATCAGCTGGGAATGAAGGTTCTCGACTACAGCGACCTGCTGTGACGTGAACCGCGGCGGAAGGCCGCGCCGGACGCGCTCCGGGAACTGAAAAAAGTTTTTAAAAAACCTCTTGCGGATGCAGGAGGTTTTTTGCTATACTAGACTACGCTGTGACATGATAGCGATGAAGCGTGAGGTTGCTGCACGTCTGATGCAGGTTTTCCGTGGAGCGAATGTCATGTAATGATACTGGCGACAAGTCACTGTGCTCTTTTAACCCCTGTCCGCAGGGGGAGGAACCGGTCTGTTGTCCCTCATGAGAAAGGACACACCCGGGTATGTGTACAGTCACCGCTTGTCGTACTCGTAAAAAGTGCGAAAAGGAGGCGACTTTTTTTATGGCAAGTCAGGTTATGAGAATCACACTCAAGGCGTATGATCACACGCTCGTGGACGCTTCCGCGGCCAAGATCATCGAAACGGTCAAGAGGAACGGCGAGACGGTGAGCGGTCCGGTTCCCCTTCCGACGAAGAAGGAGATCGTCACGATCCTCCGCGCGGTCCACAAGTACAAGGACAGCCGCGAGCAGTTCGAGCAGAGAACGCACAAGAGACTGATTGATATTCTTTCCCCGACTCAGAAGACAGTCGACGCGCTGTCACATCTGGCCATGCCGGCTGGTGTCTATATCGACATCAAAATGAAGAACAGGTAAACTCAATAGAATGATTGCGCCCCGCGCGTAATCCGCTGTAAGGAGGAAACGACATGAAGAAAGCAATTCTCGCAAAGAAGATCGGCATGACCCAGATCTTCAACGAGGACGGGACACTTACCCCGGTAACGGTTCTCGAGGCCGGCCCCTGCGTGGTCACACAGGTCAAGACCGTGGAAAACGACGGATATTCGGCTGTCCAGGTCGGATTTGAAGAGAAGAGAGAGAGCCTTGCCAACAAGCCTGAAAAGGGCGTTTTTGATAAAGCCGGCGTCTCCGTCAGACGTTTTGTCCGCGAGCTGAAGCTCGACAACGCCGAAGAAATGAAGCCCGGCGACGAGATCAAGGCCGACATCTTCGCGGCCGGCGATCACATCGACGCGACGGCTATTTCCAAAGGTAAAGGATATCAGGGCACGATCCATCGTCTGGGACAGCACAGGGGCCCGATGAAGCACGGCTCCAAGTTCCACAGACATCAGGGTTCCAACGGTACGTCCTCTGATCCCAGCCGCGTCTACAAGGGCAAAGGAATGCCCGGCCACATGGGAAGCAAGCAGATCACGATCCAGAACCTTGAGATTGTCCGCGTTGACGCCGAAAACAATCTTCTCCTTGTCAAGGGTGCCGTTCCGGGCGCTAAGAAATGCCTTGTGACAGTCAGGGAGACCGTGAAAACAAGTAAGTGATAAGGAGGACAAATCGAGATGGCTAACGTATCTGTATATAATATGGATGGCCAGGTGGTCGGCACGATGGAGCTCAGCGATGAGATCTTCGCCGCTCCGATCAAGGGAAACCTGGTGCATCAGGCGGTGGTGCAGCACCTCGCCAATATGAGACAGGGAACACAGAAGGCCAAGACCCGCTCGGAGGTTTCCGGCGGCGGAATCAAGCCCTGGAGACAGAAGGGCACCGGCCACGCGAGACAGGGCTCCATCAGGGCTCCGCAGTGGAGACACGGCGGCGTCGTGTTCGCTCCCGTTCCCAGAAGCTATGACTTCAAGATCAACAAGAAGGAAAAGAAGGCTGCCCTCAAGTCGGTTCTGACCTCCAAGCTTCAGGACAACAACCTGATCGTCGTGGACAGGCTGACCTTCGACGAAGTGAAGACCAAGAACATGGTCAGGGTCATGAACAGCCTCGGCGCGAAGAAGGCCTATGTGGTCCTCGAGGGCGCTGACAGGAACGTGTTCCTCTCCACAAGAAACCTTCAGGACGTGAGACTTTCCTCCGCCGGAACGCTCAGCGTTTACGATATCCTGAAGTATGAGAAGCTCATCCTCACGCAGGATGCGGTGAAGGTGATCGAGGAGGTATTTGCATAATGGCAGATCTGAAATATTACGACGTCATCTTAAGACCGGTCGTTACCGAGAAGACGATGGAAGACCTTGCGGACAAGAGATACACGTTCTACGTGCATCCGGAAGCAAACAAGGCCCAGATCAAGGAAGCAGTCGAGAAGATGTTCGAGGGAACAAAGGTCGCCAAGGTCAACACGATGAACCTCGACGGCAAGACGAAGAGAAGGGGAATGACCTTCGGAAAGACTGCGAAGAGAAAGAAAGCGATCGTCACGCTCACGGAAGAGAGCAAGGAGATCGAGGTTATCAGCGGACTTTGATTGAGACCGCGGAATGAGCACATTGAATCTTAAGTGCTCATAGCTATCCAATAGCACTAAGGCTCAGCTGGCTTCGCCAAGTGCGTCGGATGCATCGCACTAAATTCGTTCCCCGCTTTGCGGGTAACTCATTAAGTGCTCTTCCTATTCCTATGCGCAGAAAAGCGCGATAATAAATGATAAGGAGATAATACAGAATGGGCATCAAGACATATAAGCCGTATACGCCGTCGAGAAGAGCCATGACGGGTTCCGACTTCTCGGAGATCACCAAGTCGACCCCGGAGAAATCCCTGACCGTCGCTCTCAAGAAGAATTCCGGCCGCAACAACCAGGGCAAGATCACCTGCCGCCACCGCGGAGGCGGAAGCAGAAGAAGGTACAGGATCATCGATTTCAAGCGCAACAGCAGGGACGGAATGCCCGCCGTTGTCAAGAGCATCGAGTACGATCCGAACCGCACCGCCAACATCGCCCTGATCTGCTATGAAGACGGAGTGAAGAGTTACATCCTCGCCCCCGAAGGACTTAAGGTCGGCATGACCGTCATGAGCGGCGCCGAAGCGGAAGTCCGCGTGGGCAACTGCCTCCCGTTCGACAGGATCCCCGTCGGCGCGGTGGTTCACAATGTGGAGCTTCAGCCGGGACGCGGCGGCCAGATGGTCCGCGCAGCGGGCAACGGCGCGCAGCTCATGGCAAAGGAAGGCAAGTACGCCACGCTGCGTCTTCCCTCCGGCGAGATGAGAATGGTTCCGATCACCTGCCGCGCCACGATCGGCACGGTCGGCAACGGCGACCACAACCTGATCAATATCGGCAAGGCCGGCCGCACGAGGCACATGGGCTTCCGTCCGACGGTCCGCGGTTCCGTCATGAACCCGAACGACCATCCGCACGGCGGCGGCGAGGGCAGAGCTCCGATCGGACGCCCGGGCCCGAGCACACCGTGGGGCAAGCCGGCTCTCGGCTACAAGACCAGGGCGCACAAGAAGCAGTCCGACAAGTTGATCGTGAGAAGAAGAAACGGCAAGGGCGCCGCCTCTTCGGGCAGATAAGGAGGATAAGAGATGTCACGTTCATTAAAGAAAGGTCCTTTCGCGGATGCAAGTCTGCTGAAGAAAGTTGAAGCCCTGAACGCTTCCGGAGAGAAGGCGGTCATCAAGACGTGGTCCCGCCGTTCCACCATTTTCCCGGAGTTCCTGGGTCATACATTTGCGGTTCACGACGGCAGAAAGCATGTTCCGGTCTACGTGACCGAGGATATGGTCGGACATAAGCTCGGCGAATTCGTCGCCACGAGGACTTACAGAGGTCATACAAAGTCCGAGTCCAAATCATCGGTCCGCTAAGGCTAATTCGAAAGGAGATTTATCATGGCAAAAGGACACAGATCCCAGATTAAGCGGGAGAGAAACGAATCAAAGAAAGAGACAAGGCCGTCCGCACGTCTTTCCTACGCCAGAATTTCCGTTCAGAAGGCATGCTTCGTGCTGGACGCGATTCGCGGGAAAGACCTCAATACAGCGATTGGTATTCTGACATACAGCCCGAGATATGCCTCCGCGGTGATCAAGAAGCTCGTTGAGTCCGCAGCAGCCAATGCTGAGAACAACAACGGCATGAGCCGCAGCAATCTCTATGTGGCGGAGTGCTATGCCGGCAGAGCGACGACGATGAAGAGAATTCAGCCGCGCGCGCAGGGCAGAGCGTATCGCATTCTGAAGCGCACAAGCCACATCACTGTCATTCTGGACGAGAAATAAAGGAGGATACAATGGGCCAGAAAGTTAATCCGAACGGACTCCGTGTGGGTATCATCAAGGAGTGGGGTTCAAGATGGTATGCGGAGAAGGAATTTGCAGACTATCTCGTCGAGGATCATAAGATCAGGGAATTCCTGAAGAAGAGATTATATACCAGCAGTATCTCCAAGACAGAGATCGAGCGCACTTCCGAGCGCGTCAAGGTCGTGATCCACACCGCCAAGCCGGGCGTCGTCATCGGCAGGGGCGGAGCTGAGATCGAGAAGCTCAAGGCTGAGCTGGCCAAAATGACCGGCAAGGACGTCAGGAACGTCATCGTCGACATCAAGGAAGTCAAGCGCCCGGACCGCGATGCGCAGCTGATCGCTGAGAACATCGCTCTTCAGCTTGAAAACCGTGTTTCCTTCCGCCGCGCCATGAAGTCCGTCATGCAGAGGACGATGAGAGCCGGCGCCAAGGGAGTCAAGACATCCGTGGCCGGCCGTCTCGGCGGTGCGGATATGGCACGCAAGGAAACCTACAGTGAAGGGACAATTCCGCTTCAGACACTTCGCGCTGATATCGACTACGGCTTCGCGGAAGCTGATACGCAGTACGGCAAGGTCGGCGTCAAGGCATGGGTCTACAACGGTGAAGTACTTCCGACTAAGGAAAACAAGGAAGGGAGTGAACAGTAATTATGTTAATGCCGAAGAGAGTAAAGCACAGGAAACAGATGCGCGGCTCCATGAGGGGCAAGCCGACCAAGGGACTCCGTATCACCTACGGTGAGTTCGGCCTTGTCGCGTCGGAACCCTGCTGGATCAAGTCCAATCAGATTGAAGCGGCCCGTGTCGCTCTTACACGTTACCTGAAGCGCGGCGGAAAAGTCTGGATCGACATTTTCCCGGACAAGCCGGTCACGGCGAAGCCGGCCGAGACCCGAATGGGCTCCGGCAAGGGCTCGGTCGAGTACTGGGTCGCGGTTGTCAAGCCGGGCCGTGTGCTGTTTGAGGTTGCCGGCGTTGCGGAAGAAGACGCGAGAGAAGCGCTTCGTCTCGCGATGCACAAGCTTCCCTGCACATGCAAGATCGTGTCCAAGGAACAGCTCGACAGCAAGTATCAGGAACCTGCTCAGGCGGAGGCCGGTGAGGCTGCGGAAGGCGGTGAAGAGGCATGACAAAGAACGGAAAGTATTTGGAGAATTTAAGAACGAAATCCGCAAGCGAACTGCAGGAAGAACTGGTTGCTGCCAAGAAGGAGCTTTTCAATCTCAGATTCCAGAACGCAACCAATCAGCTTGACAACACAAGCCGGATTAAGGACGTACGCAAGAATATCGCAAGAATTCAGACGGTCATTGCCCAGCAGTCGCATGCCGCAAAGGAGGCCTAATCGATGGAAGAAAGAAACCTCAGAAAGACACGTGTCGGCAAAGTCGTCAGCAACAAGATGGACAAGACCATCGTGGTCGCGATCGAAGATCACGTACAGCATCCTCTTTATAAGAAGATCGTCAAGAAGACATATAAGCTGAAGGCGCACGATGAGAACAACGAATGCAGCATCGGCGACACAGTGAAAGTCATGGAAACCAGACCGCTCTCCAAGGATAAGAGATGGAGACTCGTCCAGATCGTCGAGAAGGTTAAGTAATAACGGGAGGATACAGGTATGATTCAACAGGAAAGCAGACTGAAAGTCGCCGATAATACCGGTGCGAAGGAAATCCTGTGCATCCGTGTCAGCGGCGGTTCCACCAGAAGATATGCCTTTATCGGCGATGTCATTGTTGCTACGGTCAAAGATGCAACACCCGGAGGCGTTGTGAAGAAGGGTGACGTCGTCAGGGCCGTCGTCGTGAGAACGAAGCACGGCGCGCGCAGAAAAGACGGATCTTACATCAAATTTGACGAGAATGCGGCCGTCATCATCAAGGACGACAATACGCCGAGAGGCACCCGTATCTTCGGACCGGTCGCCCGTGAGCTCCGCGAGAAGCAGTTCATGAAGATCGTTTCTCTTGCTCCGGAAGTATTATAAGGAGGAATCCAGATAAGATGGCATCGTTAAAGATAAAGAAGGGTGACACCGTCAAGGTGATTACCGGCAAAGATAAGGACAAGGAAGGCAAGGTCCTTGTGGTCAATGTCAAGGACAACACAGTGGTCGTCGAAGGCGTCAACATGGTGACAAAGCACCAGAAGCCCAGCGCCAGGAACCAGCAGGGCGGCATCGTCAGCATGGAAGCTCCGATCAATGTTTCGAATGTCATGTATCTCCACAAAGGCAAGGCGACGAGAATCGGCTTTAAGGTCGAGAACGGCAAGAAAGTCCGCGTGGCGAAGGCTACGGGCGAGACAATCGAATAAGAAGGGAGGACAGGAGATTGAGCAGACTGAAAGAACTGTATGACAGCGAAATCGCTGCCGCAATGCAGAAAAAATTTGAGTACAAGAATCCCATGGAAATCCCGAAGCTGGTGAAGATCGTCGTCAATATGGGCGTCGGCGAGGCCAAGGAAAACATCAAGCTCCTTGACGCGGCCGTCACGGACATGGAGATTATCACCGGTCAGAAAGCCATACGTACCAAGGCAAAGAAGTCGATCGCGAACTTCAAGCTTCGCGAGGGAATGCCGATCGGATGCAAGGTTACGCTTCGCGGCGAGAGAATGTATGAATTCGCCGACAGGCTCATCAACCTCGCACTTCCCCGCGTCCGTGACTTCCACGGCGTCAACCCCAACGCCTTCGACGGAAGAGGAAACTTCGCCCTCGCCGTCAAGGAACAGCTCATTTTCCCGGAAATTGAGTACGATAAGGTTGACAAGGTCCGCGGAATGGACATCATCTTCGTTACTACCGCGAAGACGGATGAGGAAGCCCGTGAACTTCTTCGGTTGTTCAACATGCCGTTTGCCAAGTAAGGAGAAAAAGTATGGCTAAGAAATCGATGAAATTAAAGCAGGCCAAGAAGCCGAAATTCTCTACCAGAGCATATACCCGCTGCAGGATCTGCGGACGTCCTCATTCCGTCCTGAAGAAATATGGTATCTGCCGTGTCTGCTTCCGCGAGCTCGCTTACAAGGGCGAGATCCCCGGCGTGAAGAAGGCATCCTGGTAAAGAATTTAAGAAAGGAGAGTCATAAAAATGACTACGACGAACGATCCTATCGCAGATATGCTTACGAGAATCCGTAATGCCAATACTGCAAAGCATGATACAGTCGACGTTCCGCTTTCGAAGATGAAGATCGCCATCGCAAACATTCTTCTCGACGAGGGCTACATCGCGAAATATGACGTCGTGGGCGAAGGCGTTGAGAAGGCCATCCGTATCACGCTGAAGTACGGCGCTGACAAAAACGAGAAGATCATCTCAGGTCTTAAAAGAATCTCCAAGCCGGGTCTCCGTATTTATGCCGACAGCGCAAACCTTCCCAAGGTTCTCGGAGGACTGGGCGTAGCGATTATTTCCACGAGCCAGGGCGTCATGACCGACAAGGCCGCCAGAAAGCTTCAGATCGGCGGCGAAGTTCTCGCGTACATCTGGTAAGGACGGCGGGAAACCGGGACGGACGGGATCCGAAAGGGATCCGCAGGCGCCGCGCCCGGAGAAGATAAAGGGCTGAAAACAGAGGAGCCGCTTAATGGCTCTTCCGACAATCTAAGTCAGGAGGAAAAAGCAGCATGTCAAGAATCGGCAGACTGCCCGTGCAGGTACCTGCGGGCGTAACGGTCGACATCAGTGAAGGAAACAAAGTATCGGTGAAGGGACCGAAGGGCTCTCTCGAGAGAACGTTCGCTCCCCAGATCGGCATCAAGCTCGAGGGCAGCGAGATCGTTGTCACGAGACCTGATGACAAGAAAGAGAACAAGGCATTCCACGGCCTTACACGCGCGCTGATCCACAACATGGTCGTCGGCGTCAGCGAAGGCTTTACGAAGACGCTCGAAGTCAATGGCGTCGGTTACAAGGCCCAGAAGCAGGGCAGCAAGCTCGTCCTTTCGCTTGGCTACAGCCATCCGGTGGAAATGGAAGATCCGGAGGGCGTTGAGTCCAAGGTTGACGGCAATAAGATCGTCGTCTCCGGCATCAGCAAGGAGAAGGTTGGCCAGTATGCGGCTGAAATCCGCGGCAAGAGAGCTCCGGAACCGTATAAGGGCAAGGGAATCAAGTATTCGGATGAGATTATTCGCCGTAAGGTCGGTAAGACCGGTAAAAAATAAAGAAAGGAGAGCGTGAATCATGATAACAAAACCATCTAGAAGCGAAGTTCGCCAGAAGAAACATCGCAGGATGCGCAATCATCTGAAGGGCACGGCAGAATGCCCGAGGCTCTGCGTGTTCCGCAGCAACAAGCATATGTACGCACAGATCGTGGATGATATTGCAGGAAAGACCCTCGTCTCTGCATCGACTCTCCAGGCTGACGTTAAGGAAGGTCTGCAGTATACGGACAACGTCGAGGCCGCCGCGAAGGTGGGCAAGGCGATCGCCGAAAAGGCTGTCCAGGCCGGAATCAAGAACGTCGTCTTTGACCGCGGAGGATTTATCTATCATGGAAAGGTCCAGGCACTTGCGGACGCGGCCAGAGAAGCAGGCCTTGAATTCTAAGGGGAAAGGAAAAGCACATGAGAGCAAACGAGGATAGAAGAAGAGATAAAGAAGATAACGGCATGGAAGACAGAGTCGTTGCGATCAAGCGTGTTACGAAGGTCGTCAAGGGCGGTCGAAACATGCGGTTCTCGGCTCTGGTGGTAGTCGGAGACGGCAACGGCCATGTGGGCGCCGGACTCGGAAAGGCTGCTGAAATTCCGGAAGCCATCCGCAAGGGCAAGGAAGACGCTCAGAAGAACATGATCACCGTCGCCAGGACAGACTTCGGCAGCATCACGTATGACAACCTCGGCAAATACGGCGGCGCGTCCGTTCTCCTCAAGAGAGCTCCGGAAGGTACCGGCGTTATCGCCGGAGGTCCCGCCCGTGCCGTCATCGAGCTTGCCGGCATCAGGAACATCCGTACGAAGTCTCTTGGCTCCAACAATAAGCAGAATGTCGTGTTCGCTACGCTTGCGGGTCTTAAGGAGATCAAAACTCCCGAGGAAATCGCCCGTCTTCGCGGCAAGACCGTCGCAGAGATCCTGAAGTAAGGAGGCAGAGAATATGGCAGAGAAAAAGTTAAAAATCACGCTTGTAAAATCTACGATCGGCGTTGTCCCGAAGAACAAGAAGGTCGTTGACTCCATGGGCTTCCACAAGCTCGGCTCCAGCGTCATCCTTCCGGACAATGCCTCGACGCGCGGCCAGCTCGCGAAGATCGGCTATCTGGTCAACGTCGAAGAAGTCGAAGTCGAATAAGGGAGGTGCCAGTATGGATTTATCGAATTTATCCCCGGCCGAAGGTTCCAAGACGAGCAACAACTTCCGCCGCGGGCGCGGACACGGATCCGGCAACGGAAAGACCGCAGGCAAGGGACACAAGGGTCAGAAGGCCCGTTCCGGCGCACCCAGACCGGGTTTTGAAGGCGGCCAGATGCCTCTCTACAGACGTCTTCCGAAGAGAGGCTTCACAGACAGAAATTCCAAGGTGATCACGGCGATCAACGTCGACGCGCTGAACCGCTTCGAGGACGGCGAGGAAGTCACGCCTGAGATCCTTCTCGAGAGACGCGTCGTCTCCAAGATCGTTGACGGAGTCAAGATCCTGGGCGGCGGCGAGCTCACAAAGAAGCTCAGCGTGAAGGTCAACGCGGTCAGTGAAAGTGCAAAAGCTAAGATTGAAGCTGCAGGCGGTACAGTCGAGGTGATCTGATGTTTAGAAAATTGATTGACGCATTTCGGGTAAAGGATATAAGAAAAAGGCTTTTCTTCGTTTTCTTATGCCTTGTCATCATCCGAATCGGCTCTCAGATCCCTGTTCCGGGAGTGAACTCAAGCTTCTTCAAGGAATGGTTCCAGGAGCACGCCGGGGACGCGTTCAACTTCTTTGACGCGTTCACCGGAGGATCCTTCTCCAGTATGTCCATCCTTGCGCTGTCGATCACTCCGTACATCACGGCGTCCATCATCATCGAGCTGCTGACAATCGCGATTCCCGCTCTTGAGGAAATGCAGCGCGACGGCGAAGACGGCAGAAAGAAGATGATTGCCATCACCCGTTATCTCACGGTGGGTCTTTCGCTGTTTGAGTCCATCGCGATGGCCATCGGCTTCGGCAATCAGGGTCTGATTCCCAACATGAATTTCGGCAAGGCTATGACCGTCGCGGTGAGCCTTACCTGCGGTTCCTGCTTCCTGATGTGGATCGGTGAGAGAATCACGGAGAAGGGCGTCGGAAACGGTATTTCCATGGTCCTTCTGATCAACATCGTTTCCCGTCTCCCGCAGGATCTGTCCATGCTTTACCAGAGCTTTATCAAGGGCAAGACCATCGCAAGGGGCGCGCTCGCCGCGCTGATCATCGCCGCCATCATCATCGGCGTGATCGTCCTGGTCGTCATCCTTGACAGCGCTCAGCGCCACATTCCGGTGCAGTATTCCAAGAAGACCGCGGGCAGGAGAATGATCGGCGGACAGTCGACGCACATCCCGCTCAAGATCAACACCGCGGGCGTCATCCCGGTCATCTTCGCGTCCTCGATTCTCTCTTTCCCGGGAATCATCGCGACCTTTGCCGGAAAGTCCAACGCCGGCGGAGCGCTGGGAACCTTCCTCGGAATCCTGAGCCAGAACAACTGGTTTGATTTCACGCACCCGGTCTACAGCATCGGCGTGATCATCTACATCGTACTCGTCATCTTCTTCGCGTATTTCTACACTTCCATCACGTTCAATCCGCTGGAAGTCGCGGACAACATGAAGAAGCAGGGCGGCTTCATTCCGGGCATCCGTCCGGGCAAGCCCACCTCCGAGTACCTCACGAAGATACTGAATTACGTTATCTTCATCGGAGCTGTCGGTCTCGTCATCATTGCGGTCATCCCGTTCTTCTTCAACGGCGTGTTCCACGCCAGCGTGTCCTTCGGAGGCACCTCGATCATCATCATCGTCGGCGTCCTTCTCGAGACCGTGAAGCAGATCGAATCCATGATGGTAGTCCGCAATTACAAGGGATTCCTCAGCGAGTAAAAGAGAGTACAGGCATACAGGGGAAGGTCCGGGCCGCGCCGGTGCGCGGGCCGGGCATTCCCTTCATGCGTATGGAAGGTTTTCATCAACTGCGTCATTTTCTGAAAGGAGGACGGCCATGAGACTGATCATGCTCGGAGCGCCCGGGGCGGGCAAGGGAACCCAGGCGAAGCGCGTCGCGGAGAAATACGGCATTCCGCATATCTCCACCGGCGACATCTTCAGGGCCAATATCAAGAACGGAACGGAGCTCGGCATGAAGGCGAAGAGCTACATGGACGCCGGCGCGCTGGTTCCGGATGAGCTGGTGTGCGACCTCGTCGCCGACAGAATCGCTCAGGAGGACTGCGCGAAGGGCTATATCCTCGACGGCTTCCCCCGCACGATTCCCCAGGCGGAGGCCCTCGACCGGGCGGCGGACAGGCTGGGAGCTCCCGTCGACTATGCGGTGGACATCGAGGTTCCCGATGAGAACATCGTGTCCCGCATGGGCGGAAGACGCGCCTGCGTGGGCTGCGGGGCGACCTATCACATCACCTTCAATCCCACGAAGACCGAGGGGATCTGCGACGTCTGCGGCGGCGAACTCATTCTCAGGGACGACGACAAGCCCGAGACGGTTCAGAAGAGGCTCAACGTCTATCACGAGCAGACCCAGCCGCTGATCGACTATTATAAGAACAAAGGCATCCTCGTCGAAGTGGACGGAACCCTCGGCATGGATGACGTGTTCGCGGCCATCGTCGGGAAACTCGGTGAGTAAATCATGCCGGTAACAGTGAAATCTCCGCAGGAGATTCGTCTCATGCGGGAATCCGGACATAAGCTTGAGCAGGTGCACAACGCCCTCAGGGATATGATCCGGCCGGGCATTTCCACCGCGGAGATCAACGAACGCGGTGACCGGCTCATCCGTGAGCTGGGAGGTATTCCGAATTTTCTCGATTACGACGGCTATCCCGCGTCCATCTGCGTCTCGGTCAACGAGGAGGTCGTGCACGGCATCCCGTCTCCGGACAGGATACTCCGGGAGGGGGACATCGTCTCCCTGGACGCCGGCCTGATCTGGAAGGGATACCACTCCGACGCCGCCAGGACCTGGTTCGTGGGGGAACCCTCCCCGGAGATCCGGAAGCTGGTCGAGGTGACGAAGCAGTGCTTCTTCGAAGGGATCCGCTTCGCCAGGGCGGGCTGTCATCTCTACGAGATCTCCCGGGCGATCGGCGACTACGCCGGGTCGTTCGGATACGGGGTCGTGGAGGAGCTCTGCGGCCACGGGATCGGCACCCATCTCCACGAGGATCCGCAGGTTCCGAATTTCAGGCAGAAGGGCAGAGGCCTGCTGCTGGTGCCGGGCATGACCATCGCGGTCGAACCGATGATCAACCTGGGCACGAAGCGCGTCGACTGGATGGGCGACGGGTGGACCGTGGTGACGGCGGACCGAAAGCCCTCGGCCCACTACGAGAATACGGTTCTGATCACCGAGGGTGATCCGGAACTTCTTACGGATACGGAAGACAGATTCTGAATGCCGGGCAGACCGGAGGATAATAACCAGGAGGAAATAAGATTATGTCCAAAGCCGACTCCATCGAAGTCGAAGGCACTGTACTTGAGAAGCTGCCGAACGCCATGTTCAAGGTCCAGCTCGAGAACAAGCACATCGTTCTCGGGCACATCAGCGGAAGGCTCCGGATGAACTTCATCCGCATCCTTCCCGGCGACAAGGTCACCATCGAGCTCTCACCCTACGATCTCAGCAAGGGAAGGATCATCTGGCGCGACAAATGACGTCCGGAAAGTTTTTACAGATTATACTTGCATTACTGGAAAAAGCGTGATACTATTGGTATTACGCTTTTTGGCTGTAAGTGCGCCCAAAAATAAGAAAGGAGGACGATCATGAAGGTAAGATCTTCGGTGAAACCGATGTGTGAGAAGTGCAAGGTCATCAAGAGAAAAGGATCCATCCGCATTATCTGTGAGAACCCGAAGCACAAGCAGAGACAGGGCTGACGGACGTCAGGAATACCAAACATTAAGCAAAATAACGATCCGGAGAAAGCCGGAACGTTTACTATAGATCCGCCAGCACGGGTTCACAGACGACTCCGGGGCCGATATATAGTGCTTAATACCGGTGCGTCATTTCACCGGAAAGGCTGCAGCGGCAGACAAATGACGAAACGTATGGCTGCGGCTGGGTTCCGGACCTTACGGGACCCCATTTAGGACACCCTCACGCAGGGGTATCACTACATATTCATTTGTTTATTCAGGAGGAAACTTGAATGGCTCGTTTAGCTGGAGTAGATTTACCGAGAGATAAGCGTGTCGAGATCGGGCTTACCTATATCTACGGCATCGGCAGGACAACATCCAACCGCATTCTCACGGAAGCGGGCGTGAGCCCGGATACGCGCGTCCGCGATCTGACGGACGACGAAGTCAGCAGGATCAAGGACGTCATGGACAGGACCTGCATGGTGGAAGGTGATCTTCGCAGACAGGTGGCGATGGATATCAAGAGGCTTCAGGAGATCGGATGCTACAGAGGAATCCGTCACAGGAAGGGCCTCCCGGTCCGCGGCCAGAACACGAAGAACAACGCGAGAACCCGCAAGGGACCGAGACGTACCGTCGCGAACAAGAAGAAGTAATCATTCGCCCATTGTAATAGATATAAGAAAGGAAAAGTAGGTTAGTTTTTATGGCAGCTCAGAAGGCAAATAAAAAGACGGCGTCCAAGCGCCGTGTCAGGAAAAACGTTGAACATGGACAGGCACACATTCAGTCATCCTTCAATAACACGATCGTGACTCTGACGGATGCGCAGGGCAATGCTCTTTCATGGGCGTCCGCAGGCGGCCTGGGATTCCGCGGTTCAAGGAAATCTACTCCCTATGCAGCTCAGATGGCGGCAGAGACAGCGACGAAGGCTGCTCTCGTTCACGGACTGAAGACGGTCGACGTCTTCGTCAAGGGCCCGGGATCCGGAAGAGAAGCCGCGATCCGCGCTCTGAACGCGGCGGGACTTACCGTTCTCAGCATCAAGGACTGCACGCCCGTCCCGCACAACGGATGCCGTCCGCCCAAGAGAAGGCGCGTATGATTTCACGTCTTACGACGTGTGACAGCCGTCGTCGGTTCTTATAAAAGGAACCGTCAGAAACGGCGGCTTTTTGCGGCGCCGGGCCTGCGCCCGCGCCGCGGTATCTCACAGACAGCACGCGCAACAGATAGGCCGCAGCGTGCGGTGTACGACGGAGCAGGCCTGATTCAGCCTGTGTAAAGTACATTGGTATCATTCAGGAGGTTTTATATTATGGCAGTAAACAGAGTACCTGTCCTCAAAAGATGCAGATCGCTCGGAATCGAGCCGCAGTATCTCGGAATCGACAAGAAGTCCAGAAGAGAGCTCAGAAGATCGGGACGCAAGGTTTCCGAGTACGGACAGCAGCTCCGCGAGAAGCAGAAGGCCAAGTTCATCTACGGCGTTCTTGAGAAGCCGTTCCGCAATTACTACGAGAAGGCTGACCGCATGGCCGGCATGACGGGCGAGAACCTGATGCGTATGCTCGAGCTCCGTCTCGACAACGTGATTTTCCGCCTCGGATTCGCCAGAACCAGGCGTGAAGCGCGCCAGATCGTCGACCACAAGCATGTGCTGGTCAACGGCAAGTGCGTCAACATCCCGTCCTACCAGACGAAGGCCGGCGACAGGATCGAGATCAAGGAGAAGAAGAAGTCCTCCGCCAGATACAAGGCAGAGAACGGAATCCTTGCCGCGACGGAAGGCAGAGCCGTTCCGGAATGGCTTGACTGCGACAGAGAGAAGCTTGAAGGCGCCGTCAGGGAAGTGCCGACAAGGGAAGTCATCGATGTTCCGGTCAACGAGATGCTCATCGTCGAGTTGTACAGCAAGTAATCCGTAATCTCGCGAAACCATGGCGGGCATTGGTCATAGCTAAACTTTTCAGGAGGATATTTACGTGTTTGATTTTAACAAGCCGAAGATCACGATAGAAGAGCTCTCTCAGGACAAGAGATTCGGCAGGTTCGTCGTCGAACCGCTCGAAAGAGGCTATGGTACTACGCTGGGCAACTCGCTTCGCAGAATTATGCTTTCATCGCTCCCGGGCGCCGCAGTGAGCCAGGTGAAGATCGACGGAGTTCTCCACGAATTCGACCCCATCCCGGGCGTCAAGGAGGACGTGTCCGACATCATCATGAATCTTAAGAACCTCGCCATCCGGAACAACGCCGCCACCGATGAGCCGAAGACGGCCTACATCGAGTACGAGGGAGAAGGCGTGGTCCGCGCGTCGGATATCCAGGTGGATTCCGACATCGAGATCAAGAATCCGGATCAGGTGATCGCGACGCTCGACGGCGGCACGGACTGCAAGCTGAACATGGAGATCACCATCACCAAGGGACGCGGCTACGTCAGCGCCGACAAGGGCAAGTCGGACGATCAGCCCATCGGCGTCATCGCGGTGGACGCGATCTACACGCCGGTCGACCGCGTCAATATGTCGGTGGAGAACACCCGTGTCGGCCAGCAGACCGACTACGACAAGCTGACGCTCGACGTCTGGACCCGCGGCACCGTGAGTCCGGAGGAAGCGGTAAGTCTTGCCGCCAAGGTGCTCAATGAGCATCTGAAGCTTTTCGTCGATCTGACCGAGACGGCCAAGTCCGCCGAGATCATGATCGACAAGGAAGAGGACCGCATCGATACGGCTCTTCAGATGAATATCGACGAGCTCGAGCTTTCGGTCCGCTCCTACAACTGCCTGAAGAGGGCGGGCATCAATACGGTCGAGGAGCTGTGCAACAAGACCTCCGAGGATATGATGAAGGTTCGCAATCTCGGAAGGAAGTCCCTTGAGGAGGTTCTCGCGAAGCTCAAGGAACTCGGTCTGGCTCTCAAGCCGAGCGAGGAATAACAGCGAAATACGCCGGCCGCGCGCAGCGGAGCGGAGAGCGGCCGGTTTAAAAAGATACCGCTCCGCGGACACAGTACCCCGCGGCTTTTTACGCGTCGTCAGTAAGACCGAAGAGCGTGGCGGCAGCGCGCCGTGAAAAGGAGGAAAACTTAATATGTCAGGTTACAGAAAACTCAGCAGAAACGCCGCACAGAGAAAAGCACTTCTCAGAAGCCAGGTCACCAGCTTCCTGTATCACGGCCGTATCGTCACGACCGAGTCCAAGGCGAAGGAAGTCGCCAGGATCGCCGAGGGCCTGATCGCTCTCGCCGTCCGCGAGAAGGACAATTTCGAGAACGTCACCGTTACCTGCAAGGTTCCGCGCAAGGACGCCGACGGCAAGCGTGTGAAGGAAGTGAAGGACGGCAAGAAGGTGGCTGTCTTTGACGAGACGCAGAAGGAGATCAAGAAGGATCTTCCCTCCAGGCTTCACGCCAGGAGAAAGATGCTCCGCGTCTTCTATCCGGTGGTCGAGGTCCCGAAGGCCGGCAAGGGCCGCAAGAAGGGCACGAAGAAGATCGACATGCCGCAGAAGATGTTCGACGAGATCGCTCCGAAGTACGTCAACCGCAACGGCGGCTACACCCGTATCGTCAAGATCGCCCAGAGACCGGGCGACGGAGCGATGAAGGTTCTTCTCGAGCTGGTATAAGGACACGCGGAAAATGTGTGATAAAAGAGAGCCGGAAACGGTTCTCTTTTTTCATGCGCGTATTTCATTTGCCCTCTTTTTGATTTATAATAATCAGGTAACTGCCGTCCGCGCGTCCGGCGCCGGAGCCGGGTGCGCGCCTTAACAGCGCCCTCTCCGGGGGGCTCTGCCGGGCTTCGGGAGGGAAGATTTGTTCAAAGGAATGAGTGGAGCGGTTTTCGCCGGAAGGCTGGCCGGAATGCTTCTGGCCGCCGCGGCAGCGCTGTCGGCGGCTCAGGGAGCCGCCGGCATGGATCTCGCCGCCGCCCTGAGGGGAGAAGGGGACGTCTGCAGAATTTACTGCTGCGATCCCTCCGCTGAGGAGACGGCGGACCGATTCGTGGACGGGTACGTCCGCGGAGAAGGCTTCCGGGAGACGGAGCCGGGCGTTGAGACCGCCTCCGGTATCTTCGGGGACGTCCGGATCGAGTGGACGCTGATCCGCGACAGAGAGCTCTACCACGAGCGCCTGGACGGACTCCTCGTGAACAGCGGGGAGCTGGACGCGGATCAGCGCGTGGACCTGTTCATGACGGACGAGACCGACGCGTCAAAATACTGCAGCGAGGAGGCGGACGTGGCCGTCCCGGTGAAGGAGCTCGGTCTCGGGGACGCCGTCGGGAGCCAGTACGGCTTTACCGGGGCGCTGGCCTCGGACGCCGAAGGCGTACAGAGGGGCGTCGCGTGGGAAGCTCCCTGCGGCGCGTTCGTCTACCGGCGTTCCATCGCCGGGGAGATATTCGGCACGGACGATCCCTCCGTGATCGGAGAGAGGGTGTCCACCTGGGACAGCCTCCGGGAGACGGCGGAGGAGCTCCGGGCAGGAGGCTTTCTCCTGTTCGCCGGTCCCGACGAGACCTATTATCCCTATCTCAGCCGCTCCGGCCAGTGGGTGGACGAGGGCGGCATGATCACCATTGACGAGAACACGGAGGCCTGGATCCGCCTGATGACGGAGTACGCCGCGTCGGGCTGGGTCGGCGACTGCAGCCGGGGTTCCGACGCCTGGCGGGAGGCCCTCGGGCCCGATTCCGGCGTCTTTGCCTTCTTCATGACCTCGAGGGAGGCGGCGGAGTACCTGGCCGGAGAAGAGAACCGGGGCGCGTGGGGCATCTGCGGAGGTCCCGGCAGCTACGTCTCCGGCGGCTTCTGGCTGTGTGCCGCGGCCGGATCGGACAATCTGAAGACGGCAGGGGAATTCCTGGCCGGCCTCGCCTGCGACGCGGAGACCCTGACCGCCCTGGCGGCGGAGACGGGCCTGGCGGTCAACCACCGGGACGCGATGGAGGAGGCCGCGCGGCGGGCGGAAGGCGGCAATCCCGCCTTCGGAGCCGGAAACGACCTCGCCGTCTACGCGGATTCCGCGGCGGCCTGCGCCGTGAACGAGATTTCTTACTACGACAGCATTCTCGCGGATCTGTTCCTGGAGGCGTATCTGCCGTACTTCCGGGGAGAGACCGCCGAAGAGGAGGCGCTGGACGCCTTCTATGAGAGCGTGCTGGAACGATATCCCTTCCTCGCCGACTGAGGAGACGGAGGAAGGCCGCCGGAGCGGGCCTGTGCCGGGCCGGATCTCCGGCGGGATAACAGACAGGATTTGGGAGGAACTGAATGGATAACAACCGAGGCGGACAGGATCCCCGCGGAAACAATAACAGAAACAGGCAGTCGCTGCTGCTTCTCCTGGTGCTGATCCTGGTCAGCATGCTCTGCATGGGCCTGTTTTCCGGGCTCATGAGCGATTCGTCGTCCAGAAAGATCAGCTACGACGAATTTGTGGAGATGCTGGAGAAGAAGCAGGTGAAGTCGGTGGAGATCGGAGCGGACTCGATCGATATCACGCCGTTCCCCCTGCTGGGCCAGGCCGCGCCGATCCGCTACTACACCACCAGGACGGAGGACATCACGGCGCTGACGGAGAGGCTGATCGCGGCCGGCGTCACCTTCTCCAAGAAGGAAGCCAGCATGGCGAGCGAGATCGTGTCGACGATCCTGAGCTTCCTGATTCCCTTTGTTCTCTTCATGGTCGTGCTGAGCATCTTCATGAACCGGATGAACAAGGGCGGCGGCGTCATGTCCGTCGGACGGAGCCGCGCCAGAAGCTACGTCCAGAAGAATACCGGCGTGACCTTCCGGGACGTCGCCGGGGAGGACGAGGCGAAGGAGAGCCTGCAGGAAGTCGTGGATTTCCTGCACAATCCCGGGAAATACGTCGAGATCGGCGCGAAGCTGCCGAAGGGCGCCCTGCTCGTGGGCCCTCCGGGAACCGGCAAGACCCTGCTGGCCAAGGCGGTGGCAGGCGAGGCCAACGTGCCCTTCTTCTCGCTGTCGGGCTCGGAATTTGTCGAGATGTTCGTCGGCGTCGGCGCGAGCCGCGTCCGCGACCTCTTTGAGGAGGCAAAGAAAAACGCCCCCTGCATCATCTTCATCGACGAGATCGACGCCATCGGAAAGACCCGCGAGAGCGGCCGCTTCGGCGGAAACGACGAGCGCGAGCAGACCCTCAACCAGCTCCTCGCCGAGATGGACGGCTTTGATTCCTCCAAGGGAATCCTGATCCTCGCCGCGACCAACCGCCCCGAGGTCCTCGATCCCGCGCTGCTCCGCCCCGGCCGCTTCGACCGGAGAATCATCGTGGAGCGCCCGGATCTCAAGGGACGCGTGGCGATCCTGAAGGTCCATTCCAAGGACGTGGCGATGGACGACACCGTGGATCTCGACGCCGTGGCCCTGGCCACCGGCGGAGCCGTGGGCTCGGATCTCGCCAATATGATCAACGAGGCCGCGATCCTCGCCGTCAAGAGAGGCCGAAAGGCGGTCTGCCAGAAGGATCTTCTCGACGCGGTGGAGGTGGTTCTCGTCGGCAAGGAGAAGAAGGACCGCATCCTGGGACAGGAGGAGCGGAGGATCGTCTCCTACCACGAGGTGGGCCACGCCCTGCTCACGGCCCTCCAGAAGAATACGGAGCCGGTCCAGAAGATCACCATCATCCCCAGGACGATGGGCGCCCTGGGCTACGTGATGCAGGTGCCCGAGGAGGAGAAGTTCCTCAACACGAAGAAGGAGCTGGAGGCGAGGCTGGTGGTCTCCCTGGGCGGCCGCGCGGCGGAGGAGATCGTATTCGACACGGTCACCACCGGGGCCGCCAATGACATCGAGCAGGCGACGGCCATCGCCAGGGCGATGATCACCCAGTACGGTATGTCCGAGAAGTTCGGACTCATGGGCCTCGCCACCCAGGAGAACAAGTATCTCGACGGGCGGACGGTTCTCAACTGCGGCGACCAGACCGCCACCGAGGTCGACCGGGAGGTCATGCTGATGCTCCGGAAGGCCTATGAGACGGCGCTGGAGATGCTCCGCGGCCACAGGGAGACGATGGACCGGATCGCCGAGTTCCTGATTCAGAAGGAGACGATCACCGGCAAGGAATTCATGGACATTTTCCGCCGCTGCGAGGGACTGCCCGAGGAGGCCGGGGAGACGGAAATCACCGGCAGGCCGGACCGGCCCGTTCCTGAGACGGCCGCTCCCGCGGCAGGTTCCCCGGTCACGGCCGCGGAAAGCGCGGCGGGCGCGGATCCCGGGAGCAGCGCCGCCGGAAGCCCTGCGGGGCAGCTGCCGGAAAGGACGCCCGGACCGGAGACGGAACAGCCGCCGGGCGGCGGCCCGGATCAGCCGTCCCGCCCTGAGGGAACGCTCCCGGGAAGCTTCTCATGAGCGGCCGGTTCGTGATAGAGGACGAGCTGGCGAAGCTGCCGAGGCAGCCCGGCGTCTATATCATGCACAACGTCCACGACGAGATCATCTACGTCGGAAAGGCGGTCTCCCTCAGAAACCGGGTGCGGCAGTATTTTCAGAGCACGAGAAACAAGTCCCCGAAGATCGTCCGCATGGTGTCCGAGATCGACCGGTTCGAGTACATCGTCACGGATTCCGAGCTGGAAGCGCTGGTGCTGGAGTCAAACCTGATCAAGGAGAACCGTCCGAAGTATAACACGATGCTGAAGGACGACAAGACCTATCCGTATATCCAGGTGACGCTCGGCGAAGCCTATCCCCGGATCCTCCTCGCCAGGGGGATGAAGAAGGACAGCTCGAAGTACTACGGGCCCTACCCGACGGCGGGGGCCGTCCACGACACCATCGAGCTTCTGACGAGGCTCTACCGTATACGGTCCTGCGCGAGGCGCCTGCCGGAGACGCAGGGAAAGGGAAGACCCTGCCTCAACTACCACATCGGCCGCTGCGGCGCGCCGTGCCAGGGCTGGGTCTCCGAGGAGGAATACCGCGCGAACGTGATGCGGGCGGTGCGGTTCCTGGACGGGGACACCGGGGAGGAGATCCGGCGCCTCACGGAGAAGATGCAGGAGGCGTCCGCCGACATGCGGTTCGAGGACGCCGCGGGCTACAGGGATCTGATCGAGAGCATCCGGATCATCGGCGAGCGGCAGAAGATCACCTCGGCGGACGGTGACGACAGGGACGTCATCGCCGTCGCCGTGGACACCGCGAAGGAGGACAACAGCTCCATGGGGCGCACGGAGGCCGTCGCCCAGGTGTTCTTCGTGAGAGGAGGACGCCTCATCGGCAGGGAGCATTTCTTCCTCACCTCCGAGGACGAGGAGCCCGGGCAGATTCTCTCGAGCTTCATTTCACAGTACTACGCCGGCACGCCCTTCATCCCGAAGGAGCTCATGATCGAGAGGGAGATTCCCGACCGGGAGCTGCTGGAGGAATGGCTGTCCAATCGCCGCGGCTCCAGGGTCGCCATCCGGGTTCCCCGGAGGGGCATGAAGGAGAAGCTGGTGGAGATGGCCGCCGAGAACGCCGCCAACACCCTCTCGCGGGACCGCGAGAGGCTCCAGAGGGAGGAGATGCGGACGACGGGGGCGGTGCGGGAGATCCGGGAGCTGCTCGGCGTCCCCTGCGCCGACAGGATGGAGGCCTTCGATATTTCCAATATCAGCGGATTCGAATCGGTGGGCTCCATGGTCGTGTTCGACCGCGGAAAGCCGAAGAGAACCGACTACAGAAAATTCAGGATCAGGACCGTGACAGGTCCCAACGACTACGCCTCGATGGAGGAGGTGCTGACGAGACGCTTTCTCCGCGCCAGGGACGGCTCGGCCGGCTTTTCGGTGCTGCCGGACGTCCTGCTGATGGACGGAGGGAAAGGGCAGGTCCACGTCGCGGAGAAGGTCCTGGCGGACCTGGGGCTGGAGATCCCGGTGGCCGGCATGGTCAAGGACGATTTCCACCGGACGAGGGGGATCTGGTACCACGGGCGCGAGCTCCCCATAGACCCCGCGTCGGAGGGCTTCAAGCTGGTCACGAGAATACAGGACGAGGCGCACCGGTTCGCCATCGAGTACCACCGCCTTCTCCGGAGCAAGGGGCAGGTGAGATCCGTGCTGGACGACATCGGGGGCATCGGCGACAAAAGACGCAAGGCGCTGCTCCGGTCCTTCGGGTCGCTGGAAGCGATCCGGGACGCCTCGCTGGAGGAGCTGGCGGCGTCGCCGTCCATGAACCGCAGGGCGGCGGAGCAGGTCCGGTGGTTTTTCCATCCGGATGAGAAGCCTGACGCCGGGGAAGTCGCGGAGACGGCGGAGACGGCAGAGACCGCCGATGCCGCAGAGACGGCCGAGACGGCAGAGAGCGTCAGGGACGCAGAGGCGGCAGAGGCCACAGGCGCCGCAGAGACGGCGGAGGACGCCGGGACCGCGGAAGACGGAAGCGCAGACCGCGGAGACACACAGAGATTACAGCCCGAGGAATCCGGGCCGAAAGGAGGACAGTTCCCATGAAGACATTCGTCCGGCTCTCCCGGCTGGCGGAGGCGCTCGGGCTCGTCAATCTGACGCCCGACATCGACATGTCTGAGATCCGGCTCACGACGCCGGATATCAACAGGCCCGCGCTGCAGCTGACCGGCTACTACGAGCATTTCGTGAAGGAGAGGGTCCAGATCATCGGTTACGTCGAGTACTCCTATATCATGCAGCTGGAGGAGGAGGAAAGAACGCAGATCTACGAGAGATTCGTCGCCAGCGGCATCCCCTGCGTGATCTTCACGACTCTGACGGAGCCGTCCGTGCACATGCTGGATATCGCCAGGAAATACGGGGTGCCCACCCTTGTCACCGAGCGCACCACCAGCGGCTTCATGGCGGAGATCATCCGCTGGCTCGGCGTGGAGCTGGCCCCGAGCATCTCGGTTCACGGCGTCCTGGTGGACGTCTACGGCGAGGGCGTGCTCATCATGGGTGAGAGCGGCATCGGCAAGAGCGAGGCGGCTCTCGAGCTGGTCAGGCGCGGCCACCGCCTGGTGAGCGACGACGTCGTCATCATCCGCAAGGTGTCCGACGTCACGCTCGTGGGATCCGCCCCCGACCTGACGAGGCACTTCATCGAGCTGCGCGGCATCGGGATCATCGACGTCAAGACGCTCTACGGCGTGGAGCACGTCAAGGACACCCAGGCCATCGACCTCGTCATCAAGCTGGAGGACTGGAGCAAGGAGAGGGAGTACGACCGGCTGGGACTGGAGGAGGAGTTCACGGAATTCCTCGGAAACAAAGTCGTGTCCCACTCGCTGCCGATCCGTCCGGGCAGGAATCTCGCCGTCATCGTCGAGACGGCCGCGGTCAACCACCGCCAGAAAAAAATGGGATACAACGCGGCCCAGGAGCTCTACCGCCGCGTTCAGGAAAATATGTCAACGCACAGGGAGGAGAAAAAATGAGCAGCTACTGTTTTGGTATCGACGTAGGAGGAACAACGGTCAAGTGCGGTCTCTTCAAGACGGACGGCACGCTCGTCGAGAAGTGGGAGATTCCGACCAGGTCCGAAGAAGCGGGCAAGAACATTCTTCCGGATATTGCGCAGACTGTTCTCGGAAAGATTCAGACGGCCGGGCTTGAGAAGTCGGACGTAGCCGGCATCGGCGTCGGCATTCCGGGACCGGTGAGGGACGGCAAGGTGCCCGTGGCGGTCAATCTCCACTGGGGCGAGACCGACGTCGAGGGAACCCTCGGAGAGCTCACGGGCCTTCCCGTCCGCGCGGGCAATGACGCCAACGTGGCCGCCCTCGGTGAGATGTGGATGGGCGGCGCCAAGGGCTACAGCAACGTCATCGTCGTGACCCTGGGCACCGGCGTCGGCGGCGGCATCATCGTCGACGGAAAGATCGTCGAGGGCGCCCACGGAGCCGGCGGCGAGATCGGCCACACCCATGTCGACGACGATATCACGGATCCCTGCAACTGCGGAAACTGCGGCTGCCTCGAGCAGGTCGCCTCGGCGACCGGCGTCGTCCGGCTCGCCAAAGAAGAGCTCGCGGCGATGGATCCGGAGGAGGAGACGGATCTCGACGTGAACACCCTTTCCTCCAGAAGTATCTTCGACGCCTACAAGAAGGGCGACAAGGCCGCGGAGAGAATCGTCAAGAGATTCGCCTCCTATCTTGGCAAGGCCCTCGCGGGCTACGCCTGCGTCGTGGATCCGGACGTCTTCGTCATCGGCGGCGGCGTCTCCAACGCCGGCCAGCCGCTGATCGACATCGTGACGAGATATTACAGGGAGAGCGCGTTCACGTCGAGCAAGAACACGCCCCTCGTGCTGGCGAAGCTCGGCAACGACGCGGGCATCTACGGCTCCGCGAAGCTGGTTCTCGGCTGAAGCGAATCTAAATAACGGATGCCGCCGCACCGGCGGCGTGTGAGGAGGAAACAGATTATGGCAAATCCGGCAGTAACCATTACCATGGAGGACGGCGGCGTCATCAAAGCCGAACTCTATCCGGACATCGCACCGAATACGGTCAGAAACTTTGTCTGCCTCGTGAAGAAGGGCTTCTACGACGGGGTGATCTTCCACCGCGTGATTCCCGGCTTCATGATCCAGGGCGGCGACCCCACCAGCACCGGCATGGGCGGCCCGGGCTACGACATCAAAGGGGAATTCTCCCGGAACGGCTTCAAAAATGACCTGAAGCACAGCAGAGGCGTGCTCTCCATGGCGCGGGCCATGGATCCCGACTCGGCGGGAAGCCAGTTCTTCATCATGCACGAGGATGCGCCCCATCTCGACGGACAGTACGCCGCCTTCGGCAAGGTCACCGAGGGAATGGACGTCGTCGACCGGATCGCGAAGACGCGGACGGACTACAGCGACAGGCCGCTGGAGGAGCAGAAGATGAAGAGCGTGACGGTCGACACCTTCGGGGTGGAGTATCCGGAACCGGAAAAGATGTGAGGACACGAAGGCCAGAACCGATCCCGCGGATGACGCGGATCCCGGAAAAGGCCGAAGCGCCGTGAAAGAGGCCGCCGCACGGACGAACGTGTGGCGGCCTTCGCGCTGCCGGAAGAAGGGGAAGATGCTGCCGGAAAAAACGGGCAGACACTGCCGGAAGAAGGGGCAGACGCTGCCGGTAAAACGGGCATATACTGCCGGCAAAACGGGCATGTCCGAAGAAGGGGCAGCCCCGGAATTCCGGCGCTTTACACCGGCTCGTTCTCCCTGCCGTCGTTGAAGCGCATCATCATTTCGTTGGTCAGGGAGTAGTCGTTGGGCTGGGGCGTCACCTCGCCGCGGGGCACCCACAGCCCCTCGCGGAGCTCGCTCCTGTCGAGGCGGATCTCCGTGCTCCCGTCCACGTCGCAGTAGAAGCCCGCCAGGATGTCGTCCGCGATGCCCCAGGGCTGCGACTTGTAGTAGCGGATGTTTTTGACGCGGAGGCCCACCTCCTCCATGACCTCCCGCTCCACGGTCTGCTCCAGCGTCTCGCCGATCTCCGTGAAGCCGGCGATCAGGGCGTAGAAGGAGACGCCCCGGCTGCGGTTGTATTTCGTCAGAAGGATCCGGTCCCCGTTCAGGACGCCGACGATGACGGCGGGAATGATCCTGGGATAGATGACCCTCCCGCAGGCAGGACAGCGGACCGCCCTCTCGACGGCGTCGTGCTCTGTCTTCGCGCCGCAGGTTCCGCAGTAGCGGTTGTCCCTGTACCAGCCCGCCAGCTGGACCGCCGTGTAGGCGGCAAAGACGACGTCCCTCTGCGCGGACAGGTCGTTTTTGAGGCCGCGGAGGCCGGTGAATACACACGCCGCGGGCGCTTCCGCCTCAGGCGGGGCGAGGAAGAACCGGTCGGAGTCGATGGAGAAGAGGTAGGTGTATCCTTTCCCGTCTGCGCCGCGGAACCGGGGCAGCGTCACGCGGCCCTCTTCGATGAGAAAGGCCGCCTCCTGTCCCCGGAAGTAAAATACATAGCTGGCGTCGTCGGGGGTGGCCGACGGGTTGTAGGCATTGATCAGCTTTTTTGGCGCTATGTCCTGAATCATGTGCTGCCTCCCATAAAAAATGAATGAGAAAATGCGCGGGGTGCCGGACGCGCGGGCGCTCCGGTTCCGCGGATTTTCCCTGCTTTATTATCTCACAGGACACGCCGTCCCGTAAAGCGCGCTTTTTTGCGCGCAGGGCCGGCAGCGGTGTTTTCCCGCCGCGCTGAAAGAGCGGTCTGTTCCTCCGCTTCTGCGGCGTTGATTTCCGTCGTGCTGAAAGAGCGGTCTGTTCCGCCGCGCTGAAGGAGCGGTTTATTCCGCCTCTTCGCCGCCGTTGCTTTTTCCGGAGAATCAGTTTATGATGAAGCAGGTCGCGAAAGGACGGATCAAAGACGCGTGAACGAGGGGGAAATGAGATGACAGAGTCGGAGGAGAAAATTCTTTCCGGGAAATATGAGGCGCTGAAGGCGCAGCTTCGGGAATGGGGCAGCGTCGCCGTGGCCTTCTCCGGAGGCGTCGATTCGACGTTTCTCCTGAAGGCCGCCCACGACGTCCTGGGCGACCGGACGGCGGCCGTCACGGTGCGCTGCGAATCGGTCCCCGCGTCGGAGACGGAAGAGGCCGCCGGCTTCTGTGAGAAGGAAGGCGTCCGCCAGATCTTCTGCGACGTCAGCCAGCTGAAGATCGAGGGGTTCGCCCAGAATCCGCCGGACCGGTGCTATATCTGCAAGAAGGCGCTGTTTTCCGTCATCCTTCGCACCGCCCGGGAAGCAGGCCTGTCCTGCGTCGCGGAGGGGTCGAATACGGACGACGGGGGCGACTACCGGCCGGGCATGAAGGCGGTGGGCGAGCTGGGCGTCCGAAGTCCTCTGGCCGCCGCGGGCCTGTCGAAGGCCGATATCCGCGCGCTGTCCGAAAGGCTCGGACTGCCCACCTGGAACAAGCCCTCCTACGCCTGCCTGGCGACGAGATTCGTCTACGGGGAGACCATCACGGAACAGAAGCTCCGGATGGTCGGAGAGGCGGAGCAGGTCCTGAGGGAGGCGGGCTTCCGCCAGGTCCGGGTGCGCATGCACGGGGACACGGTGGCGAGGATCGAGGTATCCGGGGACGCGATCGAGCGCCTGGCGGCAGAGAGAGGGACAATCGTTCCGGCGCTCCGGGAGATCGGTTTTTCCTATGTGGCCGCGGATCTTACGGGTTACCGGACGGGGAGCATGAACGAGACCCTCGCGGAGAAGCCGTGAGCGCCGGAGGGAAAAAGAGCGGAACACCTGCCGGGAGGCCGTGAGCCCCGGCGGGAAAAAGAGCGGAATACCTGCCGGGAGGCCGTGAGCGCCGGCAAAGAGAAGCGCCCAGACAAAAAGCGCGCCGGCAGACGCGCAAAAAGAAAAACGCGCCGGATGGCGCGAAGAAGGACAAAGATTATACGATCCGGGAGAGACAGTTATGGCATTTCTGAAATTTACGACACCGAAACTGGAGAGAAACGCGCCCTGCTGGTGCGGGAGCGGAAGGAAGTACAAGCAGTGCCACGAGAAGTTCGACGACCGCCTGCGCAAGGCGGAGATGCTCGGCCACATCGTGCCTCCGCACAGCCTCCTCAAGTCCCCCGCGGACGTGGAGGGAATCCGGAAGAGCGCGAAGGTCAATATCGCGGTTCTCGACGAGGTCGCGGACAAGATCCGGATCGGGATGAGCACGGCGGACATCGACCGGATCGTCTACGACGTCACCACGAAGTCCGGCGCGGTCCCCGCGCCCCTCAATTATCAGGGCTTCCCGAAGAGCGTCTGCACCTCCCTCAACGACGAGGTGTGCCACGGGATCCCCTCGGAGGACGTCATTCTCAAGGACGGGGACATCATCAACGTCGACTGCTCGACGATCCTCAACGGCTATTTCTCGGATTCCTCCCGGATGTTTCTGCTGGGAGACGTCCCCGAGGAGACCAGGCGCCTGGTCCAGGTCGCGAAGGAGTGCGTCGAGGTCGGAATACGCCACGTCGTTCCCTGGACGTTTCTCGGGGACATGGGCAGCGCGGTGCACCAGCACGCCCTCGACAGCGGGTACTCCGTCGTGCGCCAGATCGGCGGGCACGGCTGCGGACTGGAATTCCACGAGGATCCCTGGGTCAGCTACGTGAGCACGCCCGGCACGGAGATGATGATGGTGCCGGGGATGTGCTTTACCATCGAACCCATGGTCAATATGGGAATGGACGGGATCTATGAGGACAAGGACAACGGCTGGACCATTTACACGGAGGACGGAAAACCCTCCGCCCAGTGGGAGGTCCAGGTGCTCGTCACCGAGGACGGCTGCGAGGTCCTCACCTACTGAGTCACGCCTGCGTCTCCTCCTGAATCTCCTCTTAGGTCTCCTCCTGAGCCTCCTCTGAGATCTCCTCCTGAGCCTCCTCAGAGGCCTCCTCCTGAGATGCCTCTGAGGCCGGCTCCTGCGCCGCCTCCCCGGAGGAGGCGTTGTTCAGGCAGTCCGTCAGGGAGTTGTCCGTGAACAGCGTATTGGCGCTGTAGAGGAAGAGAATGTCCGTGATGCCGTTCGACCGGATCACGGTCTCAAGGCTGTCGTAGTAGTAGCGCGGATCGATCATGACGATCTTGTCATAATACGGGATCAGGAACTGGACGAAGCTGTTGGCATAGGAATCCTTGAACAGAAGCAGATTCTTATCCGTTCCGGCCGCCGTCCGGATCTCGACCACCGGATGATTGCCTCCGAGGAAGACCTGGTACTGGTCTTTCCCGGAGAGTTTTTCTCTGTCGTAGAGGGAGGAGCGGACCACGTTTTCGTCGGGAACCGAGACGTAGTAGAGCGCGCCGGGCTTCGGGATGTAGAGATCGATCCGGTCCCGGGTCCCGTAGTGGCCGCTCTGGGATCCGAGGGTCCCCAGAAACTGTGTCGAGAGCAGCAGGTGGTCGTACTCCGTCATCGGAGCCTCTATCCCGAGCTGGGCGGCCGTCCCCTCGAAGACCGTCTTTGCCCCGAGGCTTGTCCAGTGGTGGTCCGTCCTGTAATAGAGCTGGTCCGCGGCGTGCTCCCGGAGGATCTGCGCCGTGTCGATGAAGGTCACCGACGCGGGCAGGCCGGAGGCGAAATCAGAGATATCCTGCAGCTGATTCCTGACGGGCGCGTTGGCGGGCAGCTTCTCCGGAATCACGGAAGCGGCGCAGGGGACGACCATCATACGGATGCTGCGGTCGGGATAGCTGGCCGCGAAGCCGCCGACGGCGTCCGTCAGGGCGCGGATTTTCTCCGGGACCGGGGTCTCGGGAGCGGCGAACAGATAGTGATCCTTTCCGATATAGACGCCGTGGGACTCCCGCCGGCCGAGAAGGAACTCCTCGGAGGCGCTGAGGCCGACGAAGGCGTCGCGGAGGAAGAACTGGTCGCTGAAATAGGAGGAGAGCTCCGAGAAGAAGCTGCCGTCCTTCAGGGAATTGCCCGAGATCCCGGGACGCTCCGCCAGATTGCGGTTCTCGTTGGGAGAGAAGCTTCTGTCCGGCAGAAGGATCTCCGCCAGGAGAAAGAAAACGACAAAGAGTCCCGCCGCCGCGACCGCGGCGACCGCCGGCCTTCCGAGGCCGGCTTTTTCCTTCCGCTTTTCCTGTCCCGCGTTTTTTATCTGTCTGCTGTGCTTCTGCAAAATGGATACCTCGATAGTCAGAACTTAAAATACAGGAACGACGAATAGGTCCCCGCCAGCATGGCCGCCGTGCTGCTGATCATCAGAAACAGGCAGACGGCGCAGGACAGGGCGGTCAGGGCCTTCTCGCCGAGACGCAGATCGTTCTTCGTGATATATTTCTCCCACAGCTTCGCCGGGAGCGGCGTGCTCCCCACGACGGCGGCCGCCAGGAGGACGAGATTGCCCCTCAGGGCGAAGAGGGAGACGTTGTCCGCGAAGGAGAGGGCGCCCCCGCCGACGAGCCGGTACAGATGGGAGACCGCCGATCCGAGTGACGGAGAGAAGAAGAAGACCCATCCGACGAAGACCGCCAGATCCGTGAGCAGGATCCGGACCACGCCGGGGAGCTTCCCGGTCAGACGGCCCAGGACATAGCGGTCCAGGATGACGAAGACCCCGTGGTACAGACCCCACACGAGGAAGTTCAGCGTGTTTCCGTGCCAGATCCCGGTGAGGGCCCAGACCACGGCGGTGTTGAGGATGAGCCTCCCCGTCGGGACGCGGCTTCCTCCCATCGGGAAGTAGACGTACTGCTTGAACCAGTTTCCGAGGGAAATGTGCCATCTCCTCCAGAATTCCGCCACGGAGGAGGACATGTAGGGATAGTCGAAGTTCTTTTCGAAACGGAAGCCGAACATTTCCGCCAGGCCGATGGCCATGTCGGAGTATCCGCCGAAGTCGAAGTAGAGCTGCAGACTGTAGAAGATCATGGCCAGCCAGGCGCCCAGCACGGTCGGGGAGCCCTGGGACACCGCGCTGAAGGCGGCGCCGAGGCTGTCGGCGATCAGGGCCTTTTTGAAGAGGCCGATGAGGAACAGGCGTCCTCCGCCGAAGAGCCCGCTCTTCGTCACCTCCCGGTCCGCGAGGGCGGATTCCATCTCCGCGTAGCGGACGATGGGGCCGGAGGTCACCTTCGGGAAGAAGGTCACGTACAGCAGGAAGTGCAGCGGGTTCGTCTGCGCCTCCGAGGTGCCCTGATAAAGATCGAAGAGATAGGAGAGGACGGTAAACGTGTAGAAGGAGATTCCCAGGGGCATGGTGCCGCTGAAGTATTTAAAGAACGCGAGCACGGCGATGTCCGCCGCGGCGGCGGCCGCCAGCACGCCCTTCATGGCGCGGAGGGAGCCGTTTCTTTTGAGGATGCCGGCCTCGATTCCCGTCAGATAATTGAAGAGCACGGAAAAGAGGAGAAAGATCAGGTTCTCCGGCTTTCCCCAGGCGTAGAACAGAAGTCCGGCCGCGCAGAGCACGATATTTTTTCCCTTCCGGGGAACCAGAAGGAAGACCGCGAGGACGGCCGGGAGGAATGCGAACACAAAAAAGATGCTGCTGAAGACCAAGGGAAGGCCTCCTTTCGGAACTGTATTGATCAGGCTGGCGGGGCGATCCGCCCCGGCCGCGAACGCAGACCGCTGCCTGCTTTTCCGCACGGACGCGCGGCGCGCTTTTTCAGGCCGCCGGGCGGCCGCGGAGGGTCACAGCGCGCTCTTCAGCGCGCTCCGGACGTTCTGGGGATCGTCGCCGGAGTAGAAGAGACAGTAGCCGCCCTCCGAGAGCGATACGCTGTTCTCCAGCGTCTCCGTCTGATCGACGCCGTAGCCGTTGAAATTCGTAAGCTGGGTCTCCAGCCTTCTCCCGATGGCGTCCATGACCTGCTGCTCCTGGGAGCTGTCGCGGAGCCGCACGAGGAGAAGCTCCTCCGCCCCCATATTCGTTACGGGGCAGTAGAGCAGGACGCCGTCGTAATCGGAGGGGGTGAGGCCGTAGAGCCTCTTGATGATCTGATTGTCTCCCTGCACCGTGTTGGACAGCTCCGCCGCCTCCGTCACGGTTCCTGACATCACGTCGAAGGGCGTGTCGCTGACGGGCACCTTCCGGACGCTCCGGAAGAGAAGCAGGGCCAGGCCCGCGAAGGCGGCCCATTTGAGGACGCCCGGGATCAGCACGCCCGGCACGAGCAGAGGTCTCAGCCGGGTCTTCAGCGAGGCGAAGAAGGCCGCGATTCCAACCGCGGCGGTCCTGAGAAGCCGCAGGGCTTCGCCGGCGAAGAAGACCAGCGCCTTCCCCGCGATGCGGAAGCCGTCGGCGACGGACTGAAGCGCGGCCGCGCCGCCTGCGGAGGAGCCGCCGGTCTGAACATTTCGGCCGCCGGATCGCGCGCCTGACGCGTTACGCCTGTAGCCCGCTTGTTTCCTCTGACGCTCCGCGCTTCTTCTCGCCGCGTCCGCGTCTGTCCGGACGCGGGAGGCTCCGCCGGACCGCGCGCCTGACGCGTTACGCCTGTAGTCCGCTTGTTTCCTCTGCCGCTCCGCGCTTCTTCTCGCCGCGTCCGCGTCTGTCCGGACGCGGGAGGCTCCGGCGGATCCGCTCCTGCGGGCGGACGCGCCTCCGCGGTCTCTGCCGGCCGGGTAGGAAGCCCGCCCCGCCGCGGAACGCCTGCTTTTTCCCGCGGTCTCTGCCGGAGACCGCCTCTTTCCGGCGGGTGCGGAAGAGGCGCGTCCCGTCCTCGCCGTCCGGGATGCCCTAACGGACGCGGAAGAGGTGCGGGCGGCTCTTGCCGCCTGGGAGGCCCTCGCGGACTGGGAAGTCCGGGTCCTTCTGGCGGTGTTGGGATTCTGATCCATGATTACAAAGCTCCCCCTGGATTACCATTCATCATCGGAAAATGTCGTGTCGTCTTCTGTCTCTGTCTCTGTTTGAGGCTTTTCCCCGGTCAGGCCCGCCTCGTACTCGAAGCGCTCCTTCAGCATGAGCTCCGCCCAGAGAGGATAGGCCTCGGGGAAGAAGTGCTGGCCGTCGTCGTCGTAGAGGTCCTCGTGCCCGTCCAGCATGTGGTCGCAGTCGATCCAGCCGAGACCCAGCTCGGCCGTCATCTGCTTCATCGCCTCGTTGTATTCCGGAATCTTGAGGTAGTTGGCGTCGTTGTCGATGGCGTGCTGGTTCACCGGGATGATCGAGGAGACAAAGAAGCTGGCGTAGGGCAGCTCGTCCATATACATGCGGATCATCCGCCGGTAGGCTTCGATGAATTCATCGAGCGTGTCCCAGCTGCCGTCGACGTCGTTCATCCCGAAGGTGAAGTAGACCTGGGACGGATAGACGTCCAGCGCGTCGTCCAGAAATTCCTCCGCGTCGGTGCACATGGCGCCCATCTTGGCGAGGATCCGCGACCGCGGGAGAAAGCCGTTGTACTCAAAGTCATCGGCGCGGGAGTCCCCGACGATCACGGCGTCCGAGAAGTAGGACCAGAGGTCCGCCTCTCCGGAATCCAGGGCGGCCAGTATGTCGTCCACTTCCTGACGCAGCTTCTCCTGCTTCGCGGTGCGGACCGCGTCCATGACGCCCGAAGGACCCGTGGCCTCGAGGGCCTCCAGGTAGGCGAGACTGTTCTGAATCTCGGGATTGGAGTCGTCCCGCGAACGGCGGCCCCGGGAGCCCGCGATGACAATGCAGAGCAAAACAAGAAGCAGAGCCGCTGCTGCGCCTGCGATCACGACTCTGCGGGATAGGTTCTTTTTCATTATCAGGCCGGTGCCTTTCCGCAGCCCCTGCAGGGCCGCATTCTGTCAGAAAAGCCGCGTAAAAAAGCGGCACAAGTATCATATCATATGAAGCGGTTCCCGTGAACCGCAACCGCAAAAAGTAACAAAATGGTAATAATTCACCGGGCGGCGCGGCTCGCGCCGGGATCCGCGCGCCGCGGACCCGCTCCCGCCGGGCGCGCGATTGACTTTTCCGCCTGTTTTGTCTATAGTTGAAGATGCGGACGTCTGTCCGCGGATAAAAGCAGGAAACTACGGATGCCGGGACAAAACGGAATGAAAATCAGTAAGAAAATTCTTTCAGTTGTGATCGTGTCCGCGCTGGCGCTCTCGCTGCCGGGCTGCGGTTCGAAAAAGAAGAATCAGGCCGAGGCCGTCAGCACGGCGGAATCCGCCGAGAATATCGTCGCCATGACGGGGCAGAAGGCGGGCATCTCCCTGCCGGATGAGACGGTCAGCCGGTGGGCGGAGGACGGAAAAAGCCTGCAGCAGCTCTTCCGCCAGCACGGAATCGAGGCCTCCGTCTCCTACGCGGAGGGAAGCGCGGAAAAGCAGGCGCAGGACATTTCCGGCTTTATTTCCGGCGGATACGATATCCTGATCGTGGCGGCCGTGGATGAAAACGCGCTGGCGTCCGTGACGGACAGGGCGGGAGAGGCGGCCATTCCCGTGATCGCCTACGACCGTCTGATCCGGGGCACCTCCGCCGTGACCGAGTACGTCGCCTTCGACGACTATCTCGCCGGCCATCTGATGGCGCAGTATGTGCTAGACAGCCTGGGGCTGCGGGACGTGGATTCGTCGAAGATCCACTGCATCGAGTTCGCCGCCGGCGACAAAGCGGATCTGAGACAGGGCTACTACTACAACGGGGCCTACGACACGCTGAGGCCCTATCTCGACAGCGGGGCCCTCGAGGTCCTGTCCGGGGAGGAGACCTTCAGCCAGGCCGTCTGCGATCTCACCGTCGAGCCGGTGGAGGGAAAGGAACCCGAACCGAAGACGGCGGAGGGGGAGGCCGAGGCAAGAATGAAGCGGATTCTCTCGGAGACCTACTCTGGCGAGCGGCCGCTGGACGCGGTTCTGTGCACCGACGACGGGGCGGCCAGAGGTGTCGCGAAGGCGCTGGGCTCCGGCTACTCCGGGAAGAATGACGTGATCGTCACCGGGATGGGAGCGGAGGAGGAAAATCTGGCGCTCATCCGCGACGGCAGACAGAGCATGACCGTTCTCGAGCAGGCGGAATATCTGAGGGAACTCACCGTCAGTCTGTGCGTGTCCCTCCTTCAGGGGGAATCGCCGGACGCGACCCTGCTGCAGAGGACGCCCCGGGGAGACGTCTTCCGGTACGACACCGAGTCCTACGACAACGGCAGAGGCGTTCTTGAGGCTTACCTGGCCGCCCCGGTGGTGGTGAACGCGGACAATATCGACGAATTGACCGGAGGAGAGTAAGAAATGGGCTTTTTCAGAAGAAACCCGGAAGAGAAGAATGACGTAAACCCGACCATGCGCCTCGGTCTGGGCGGCCTGGTCTCTGCCTATCTGATCTATCTCGGCTACGGGCTGGTGAAGGCGTTCATCGGCCATGAGGAAGGAATTCCCGGCTGGGCGGCGCTCCTGTTCGGATGTCTCTTCATCGGCGCCGGCGGGGCCTATCTCGTCTGGGCGCTGCTGGAGTACAGAAAGCTGCAGGCCGCGGGGGAGGAGACGCCCCCGGCGGAAGAAGCTTCAGCGGAGGAAATCCCGGCGGAGGAAGCCTCAGTGGACGAGGGACCGTCGGACGAAGCCCCGGCGGAGGCCGGTGGCGCTGATCCGGCAGCTGTGGACGAAGAGACCGCCGGATCTTCCGGTGAAGAGGCGGATCCGGACTGAAATCCCGCCGTGCCTGCCCGGAAGAGGGGCGGATACCGACAGGGAACAACGGAAAATAGAGGGATTGCTGGAAGAACGCCAGCATCAGGAGCGTCGGCCGCACGGGCCGGCGCTCTTTTTCGTGCGGGAGGGGCGGCAGGCTCCGGCGAGGCGGCCCCGGCACAGACGAAGAGGGATGAGGAACGGCAGAACAGAGAGGGCAGAGGAACGGCAGAACAGAGAGGGCAGGACAGAAAGGGCAGGACGGAGAAAGCAGAGGAACAGGCAGAACAGAAAGGGAAGAAGAACAGGCAGGGCAGAGAAAGCCGGGAAAAAGCGGAACCGGGAAGACCGAAGAGAGACAAAACGGGATTGACAATTACACAAAACGTGATATGATCATTTTATGATGTAGTAATTAAAACTACATGACACGTTTTCGGAGAAACTTCTGTACAAAGGAGGAACGCTATGGCACACCTTGAATCGACGACCGTCATGCGCGCGGAAGTGACCCGCTTCGGCATTCTTCCCGCCACCGTCACGTTCCGGATCCGCGAGCCCGGTTCCGCGCTGACGCACTTTATCGGGCTCATTCTCTTCTCCGTCGCCGCGGGACCTCTCCTGGTGAAGGCGGGGATGAGCGGGAAACCGGGCGCTGCCGCCGCGGCGGCGGTCTACGTCTTCTGCACCTGTCTTCTCTACGCCGCCAGCACCGCCTACCACACAATTGTGGCCGGCCGGCGCCTCACAACGGTTTTCCGGAAGCTGGATCACGCGTCCATCTCCCTCATGATCGCCGGCACCTACACGCCGGTGTGCGTCGTCACGCTCCGCCGGAGCGGCGGCCCCGCCCTCCTCGCGGCAGTCTGGACCCTGGCGGCCGTGGGGGTCCTGCTGAAGCTGTTCTGGGTGACCTGCCCGAAGTGGCTCTCTTCCCTGGTGTACGTCGCCATGGGATGGGTGTGCGTGTTCGCCATCGGACCGATCCTGGGCGCGTTCCCGCCTGCCGCGTTCCTGTGGCTGCTGGCGGGCGGGCTCCTGTACACGGCGGGAGCCGTGATCTACGCCCTTCATCCGAAGGAATTCGACGCCCGCCATATCTATTTCGGGTCCCATGAGATCTTCCATGTCCTGATCATGCTGGGGACCCTGTGCCACTATATCGTCATGGATTCCTTCGTGCTGACATAAACAGACGCGGCGCGGAGAGGAAAAGACAGGCGCGGAGAGGAGCGCACAGGCGCGGAAATGAGCGGACGGCGGCGACGGAGCGAACGGTTTCGCCGCCGCGGTTTTTACGGTGACGCAGGCGGAGCTTCCACCGGCGGCGCCGGGAGGTCCTGATTTCTCTTGACAGGGGGCGGGAGATAACATATTATAAAATTATATTTTGTAAAATGTAAAATCCCCCGGATCGCAGGCCGCCAAATCCTGGCCCTGAAGCCGGGGCATCTCCCGAAAGAAAGAGGACATGACAATGACGGATATCATCATCACAGGCGCCGGCACGGCCGGTCTCACGGCGGCGATCTACGCGCTCCGCGCCGGAAAGAGCGCCCTCGTCTTCGAGGCGCAGAACGTCGGAGGGCAGATCGTCAACACGCCCGATATCGAGAATTACCCGGGGATCGCCCACATCTCCGGCTTCGACTTTGCCCTCGGCCTCGCCGCGCAGGCGCAGGATCTCGGCGCGAAGATCGTCTACGAGAACGTCCTCTCGGTGGAGAAGGACGGGGCGGTCTTCCGTGTGAAGACCGGCTCCGGCGAGTATGAGTCGAAGGCCGTCGTGCTCGCCACCGGGGCGAAGAACCGGCAGCTGGGCATTGACAGGGAGCAGGAGCTCACGGGAAAGGGCGTCTCCTACTGCGCCACCTGCGACGGTATGTTTTTCCGCGGCAAGGCGGTGGCGGTGAACGGCGGGGGCAATACGGCCCTTGAGGACGCCGCGTTTCTTTCGAACTACTGCAGCAAGGTCTACGTGATCCACAGAAGAGACGAGTTCCGCGGCGACAGGAAGTCGGTGGAGCTCCTGAGATCCAGGGAGAACGTCGAGTTCGTCCTGAACGCCACCGTCAGCGCCATTCTCGGCGAAGACCGCGTGGAGGGAGTCGAGGTGACGGACAAGGTTACCGGTGAGAAGCGGGTCCTGGACGTCAGCGGCCTCTTCGTGGCGATCGGGCAGATGCCCGCCAACGAGGCCTTCGCCTCTCTGGCGAAGCTCGACGGGAAGGGCTACTTTGACGCCGGCGAGGACTGCCTGACGGAGACGCCGGGCGTATTCGCGGCGGGAGACTGCCGCACCAAGGAAGTCCGGCAGCTCACGACGGCGGCCTCGGACGGGGCGGTGGCGGCCCTCGCCGCCTGCCGGTATATCGATGCGCTCTGACCGGCGGATTCAACCCGGAAATAGCCGTTATATATTGCAAAATTGTTAACAGATGTGTTATGGTATGAGACGTATCGGATGACGGCTGCGGGGCGTTCCCGCTCCGCTCTTTGACGAGGCATGATCGGATGTCTTACGTAAGCCAGAGCTTCATTCTGTTTTTCGCGGCTTTTCTGGTGGTTTATTCCCTGATGCCCGTGCCTGCGATGCGGGTCGCGGTCATTATCGCGGGAAACGTCATATTTTATTCTCTGGCAGGGGGCAGAAGCCTCCTGCTTATTCTGGCTGCCGCGGCTTTTCTGGTCTATCTCGTCTCCCTGGTCATCGGGAGGATCTACGGACAGTTCGAGCGGGCCGCGGACGGTTTTACCCCGAAGGAAAAGGCGAAGCTCCTGACGAAATACAAAAAACGCGCGAAGCTTCCGATGCTGGCCGGCGTCATCCTTCTCATCGGCTTTCTCGTCTTCGCCAAGACGGGCCGGCTCCTGGGCCTCCGGGAAATCACCGATTTCCGCCGGCTCCCGAGCCTCGGCTTCCGGGCCGTGATCGTCCCTCTGGGCATTTCCTACTACACCTTCTCCGCGGCGGGCTATCTGCTCGACGTCTACTGGAAGAAAGCTAAGCCGGAGAAGAACTTCTTTCTCCTGCTGGCGTCCATGACCTATTTCCCCATCATCGTCCAGGGGCCCATCTCCCGGTATGACAGGCTGATGAAGCAGTTCCGGGAGCTGCCGGGCTTCTCCTATGACCGCGTCACCCGCGGTCTGCAGCGCATGGTCTGGGGCTTCTTCAAGAAGCTGGTGATCGCGGACCGCATTTCCGCCTATCCCTCGGCCGTCTTCGCCGACATCGGCTCCTTCGCCGGAATCGAGGTGATCCTGGCGGTGCTGGCCAACGTCATTCATCTCTATATGGATTTCTCCGGCTGCATGGACATTGTGATCGGCGCCGCGGAGACCATGGGCGTCGTGCTGGACGAGAACTTCGAGCAGCCCTTCTTCTCAAAGGGGGCGGCCGAATTCTGGAGAAGGTGGCACATCACCCTCGGCTCGTGGTTCAAGGACTACGTCTACATGCCCATCGCCACCTCGAAGGGAATGATGAAGCGGACCGCCGCCCTGCGCAAGGCGAAGAAGAAGCGGACAGCTTCTTTCGTCCAGACGGCCTTCCCGCTGATCGTCGTCTGGATTCTCACCGGGCTGTGGCACGGCACCGGGGCGGACTACCTGATCTGGGGTCTGTACTGGGGCGTGCTGATCATCGTGGAGACGACCTTCGCCCCGGAATTCAGAAAAGTGACGGAGCTTCTCAGGATCAATCCGGCGTCCTTCGGCCACCGGCTCTTCCAGATGATCCGCACCCTGCTCTATTTCAGCATCGGGCGTATGATCACCGCGCTGGGGAGCGACGCCGGCTTCGGCGTGATTCTCGGGAGAATCACCGCGGAGAACCGCCTCTGGACGCTCATCGACGGCTCGATCTTCACCCACGGGCTCGACGCCGGGGACGTCAACGTCCTGGTCGTCTCTCTGGCCGTGGTGTGGGCGGCGGGCCTCCTGCAGACGAAGATGAACATCCGGGACAGGCTCGCGAAGCAGCCTCTGCCGGTGCGCTGGGCGGTCTATATCGCCGGCATCCTGGCGGTCCTGATCTTCGGCGTCTACGGACCCGGCTATTCCGCGTCCTCCTTCGCCTACGGGGCTTTCTGAGCCGGCCTTTGTTTCAGGGAATCCCGCGCGCCGCCCCTGCCGGGCCGTACCGGCCGGCGCCGGATCATCATCACAGGTTTTTAAGCAAAGAAAAGAAAGGAAAAAAGTATGCGTGAAAAGGTAAAAGCATTTCTTGAGGAGAATTTCCCCGAAATCGACTTTGAGAGTTCGGACGAGCTCGTGGACGACGGGACCATCGATTCCCTGACCATCGTCAACGTCATTTCCTCCCTCTCCGAGGAATTCGGGGTGGAGTTCCCCTATGAGGAGATCATTCCCGAGAACTTCAACTCACTCGACGCCATCGCCGAGCTGATCGAGAAGTATTCGTGAGGTTCGCCATGGAGACCTTTTCCGAGAGAGTCATGGCGCTGGCAGAACGGATCCCGGACAAGGAGGCCGTGATTTTCCGCAGGGAGATCCTGACCTACCGGGACGTGGCGGAGCGCGCGCTGGGCGTCGCCGCGTATCTGGCGGCGAGGGGCGTGAAGCCGGGGGACCGGGTTCTTTTTACCGCCGTCTCCAAACCGGACGCCGTCGCCGCCTACCTCGGCGTTCAGTACGCCGGGGCCGTCTCTGTTTTTATTGACAAGAACAGCACCCTCAGGAACGCCCTGGCGATCTACGACGACGCGGAGGCGGTGCTGTTCCTGACGGACATGAAGATCACGGAGGAACTGCCGGACCACATCCGGAAGGATTCCCTGAAGAAGGTCTGCGCCGGATGGGACGCGGCGGCCGAGGCGGCAGCGGCGGCCTGCGGCGGTCTTCCGGAGGATTATCCCGCCTCCCCGGCGGAGGCGGCAGCGAGGCATGAAAGCCCCGATCCGGAGGCGGTCTCGGAGATCCTGTTTACCACGGGAACGACGGGGAAGCCCAAGGGCGTCATGCTGAGCCACCGCGCCGTGCGCTCCATTCTTCAGCACACGAAGGACGGCGTCGGCATCCTGGAGAGCGACCGGATCCTGATCCCCCTGCCGCTCCACCACTCCTACTCCCTGCGCGTCCTCCGGGCGGCGATGTTCGGCGGCTCGACGGTCGTTCTCCAGAACGGCCTGACCTTCGCGAGGGACATCGAGCAGAACCTGGACGCCCACGGCTGCACCGGCGTGGCCCTTGTGCCCGTGTCGATGGAGCTTCTGCGCGCCCAGATGCAGGAGCATTTCTACGAGATCATGGGGCGTTTCCGCTACATCGAGATCGGGGCGGGATCCCTGACGGTCGAGCAGCGCAAGCGTCTCACCGCCAACCTGCCCGACACGGTCATAAGAAACACCTGGGGCTCCTCGGAGACGGGAGGCGCCATCTTCCTCAACGTCACGGAGGCCGCCGGAAACCCGCTTCACGTGACGGCGCTCGGCAGGCCGCTGGACGACATCCGGGTCTTTGTCCTGGATGAAAACGACGAGCCGATCGACAGCGACGAGGAGCACACGGGACGGCTGGCCCTGTCCGGCAGCATGCTGATGTCCGGCTACTGGCACGCCCCGGAGCTCACGGAGAAGGCGCTCGTGCGCGGGATGCTGCTCACGAACGACGTCGTCTACGTGGATGAGGACGGCTATGTCCATATGCTCGGCCGTTCCGACGACATCATCAACGTGGGCGGAGAGAAGGTCTCCCCGCTGGACGTGGAAAACGTCGCCTGTGAGTTTACGAAGCTCAGGGAGTGCGCCTGCATCGGCGTGCCCGACACAGAGACCCACCTGGGGGAGGTGCCCGTGCTGTTTTACGCCACGGACGACGAGACCCTCGATCCGTCGGAGATCAAGGCCTACATCGCCGCGAATGCGGAGAAGTACAAGGTTCCCGTCCACTATGTGCGCGTCGGGGCGCTCCCCCGGAACCGGATGCAGAAGCTCGACCGCCGCGCCCTCAGGGCGATGTGGGAAGAGAGGGCATAAAAAACCCCGCCGGCCGTACCGGCGGAGCGGGTGCGTCCGCATAGAAGGAAATCCGTCCCCGGCGGGAAAAACCGGTCCGGGGAACGGGGATCACTCCGGGACGTGCAGCAGGGCGAGGATTCTGTCGCCGATGCGGCCGAGCCTCCCTTCGAACGATGCGGCGTGCCTGTCGTAGAAACGGAAGAACGGGGCCTCCGCGAAGCGGATCCGGAGCAGGTCCGCGGCCGTGCAGACGAGATAGACGGCCAGCGAGCCGAGGATCATGTGGGGGACGACCCAGGACGGGTGGTTCCGGAACACCCGGACGTTGCGCAGGAGCTTTTTCCAGAGGAAGCTTCTGACCCGGCCGTTGTGGGCGTGGATCAGGAGCACGCCGAAAGAGCCTTTGGCGACGGTGTTGATGATCCTGCTGTAAGGGATGCGCAGGCCCCTGAAAAAGAGCAGGGCGCACACGGAAGTGATCACCGCCAGGATCTTGTTGGAATCATTGATGAAGTAGAGGAAAGCGGTATTCCCTGTGACGGGGGATCTCCAGGCGGTGACGAGCACCGTCGCCGCCGAGAGGGCCGTCCAGAAGGCCAGCCGGAGTCCCGTCCGGCGGTTCAGGAACCGGAAGCTGCCGCCGTAAAACCGGATATAGGCGCCGATGATGTAGACGACGCAGAACCACGTCACGTAATTGAAGTTGACGGAGGTGAAGGGGATGGTCCCCATCACGGTATAGATCAGGAGAAGGACGGCAACGGCGGCAAGATGCATCCGCCGGGAGATATTCCGGACCGCCGCGTTGAGAAGCGGGATCAGAAGATAGAATAACAGGAAGCAGACCACGAAGCCCTTGTCGACGCTCCTCCCCGGAAGCAGCGCGTAAAGAAAGCCGGAGAGAGAGAACGGGGTGTATCCTGCCGCCGCGAAGACGACGAACCAGAGAATCTGATAGAACTCGATCTGAAGCAGCAGCTTGAGGAATTTCCGCACGGTAGCCTCGGAACGGCACATGAAGTAGCCGGTGATCAGGACGAAGCAGTTGATGCAGACCTTTCCCCACGCGCCGATTGCCAGGACGAACATCGCGTTGAAGGACCTGGGATTCTCCATGATGACGTTTCTGAGACCGGAGTTGGCGTAGTAGTGATGCAGAACGATCAGCAGCATCAGGACGATCCGGAACAGTTCGATATTGGAGCTTCTCTTTTTTTCAGCCATTGCCTGAGCCTTTCCGGAAGAGCCGCTCTGACGGCGGATTCTTCCATGCTTTCGGGTATATGCCGGCGGATACTTCCATGCTTCCGGGTATGTGCCGGCGGATATTTCCATGATTCCGAGTATATGACGGCGGCATCTTCCGTGCTGCCGGGTATATGCCGGTGGATTCTATCCTGCTTCCGAGTATATCACAGCGGATTCTTCCATGCATCAGAGTATACCATAGAAGCAGGGCGTTTGGCTCGTAAAGAAAGCAGGGGGGAGAGCCGCTCCCTCACAAGGAGAAAAGGAGATTGAAGAAGAGACGCGGGAAAAACCGGAACACAGGCAGGGCGTTCGCGAATTTCGTGAAGGCCGTCGTTTTCTGCGCCCTTCTGACGGCGGTGACCGCGGGGGCGGGGTTCCTCCTGGAGCGGAAGGACAGCTGGGAGAGGAAGAGCCCGTTTATCTCCGAGAAGGCCAATATCGACGTTCTTTTCCTCGGGACGAGCCACGTCATGGAGGGCGTCTATCCGATGCAGCTCTGGCGCGACTACGGGATCTCCTCCTACAATCTCTCGGAGGCTCAGAACACGATGGCGATGGCCTACTGGGAGCTGCAGGAGGCGCTGCGCTACACGGAGCCCTCGGTGGTCGTCCTGGACCTGAGCCGGCTCCGGATCGCCATGAAGACGCCGCAGCAGTTCTCCATGGTTCACAAGGCGTTTGACGGCTTCCCGGTCTCAGAGACGAAGCTGCGCGGCGGCCTGGATATGCTGGACGACCCGACCTTCTACAACAAGGCGGGAAAGAAAGGCTCGTCCCGGCAGAACAAGGCGCAGAGGAATATTCTGACGTATCTCTGGACGCTTCCTCTCTACCACTCGAGATGGAAGGAGCTGGGGAAATCCGATCTGGCGCCCTCGGCCAACATCCAGAAGGGCGCGGACTACGACGTGGGACTCGCCGTCCCCGCGGAGAACGAGAAGATCCCCGCCTCGAGGGCCCTCTCCGCGGAGGGACCCGGGCCGGAGTATCTCCGCCGGATCATCGCGGAGTGCCGGAGCAGGAATATCGGCATCCTCCTGACGTACCTCCCCTCGCCCACGACGGAGACCCAGCAGAAGGAGGCGCACACCGGCGCCCGGATCGCCGAAGAAGAGGGCGTGGAGTATCTCAATTTCCTCGACATGGACGTGGTGGATTTCTCCACCGACCTGTTCGACAGCACGTCCCACCTCAATCCCTCCGGGGCGCGGAAGGTGACCGATTACCTCGGAACGCTCCTCACGGAGAAGTACGGGGTGAAGGACCACCGGGGCGAGAAGGAATACGCCCGCTGGGACGAGGAATACCTGGCCTACAGAGCGTTCCGCGGGGAGGAGCTCCGCAAGGTGTCGGACCTCTTTACCTATCTGATGCTTCTTCACGACGAGGAATTCGACGTCCTCATGGAGATCGGCAAGGGACCCTACTTCACGACGAAGAGGATGACGTCCCTCCTCGGAAACATCGGCGTCGACGCGGAGGAGGCCTCCCAAGGCAGCTTCATCCTGCTGGGCCGTGGCGCGGCCTCGGTTCTCCGGGCGGAGGACCGCACGGAGGGAACCTGGGAATCCGCGGCCGGGACGCTCCGCGTCGAGCCTGTCGGGGACGGGACCTGCGCACGGTACCTCAACGGCCATGAGGCGACGGTGAGCGCCCCGCTCAACCCCGACAAGTGCTGGATCCGCATCACGGTGCTGGATCCGGACAGCGGTGAGATCGTGGACGACGTGGAGTTCCATTACAGCGTCAGGGCGAAGAAGAGCACGCTGACCATGAGAGAGTGGGAGAGCGGGGAGGATACGGATTCCGCTGTCTCCGGCGTGGAGGAGATCGAGGACTGAAGAAATACGGGCGGCAACGGGCGCGCGGTCCCGCGGGAAAGCGCGGCGCCCGGAAGCCCTGCGGCAGAAGCGGAGGTGAGAGGCCATGATTGACAGGATCAGGCAGGTGACGGACGCGATTCTCGCGGACTACGGGCAGGGAAGATTTATCGACAAGAAGAACCAGTTCAACCAGCCGGACAAGGAATCGGTCCGGGAAATACTGGACAACGTCCAGCGCCTGATTTTCCCGGGATTTTTCCGCGCCCAGACCTACCGGTACTACACGAGGGAAAACAGCACCAGCACCCTGGTGGAGGACGTGCTGTTCAATCTGTCGAGACAGATCGGCATGGTGCTGCGCTACTGCGGAGAGAGCCATCTGTCCGACGAGGATCTGGAGTCGGAGGCGCGGGAGCTCTCCCTGGAGTTCCTCTCGAGGATTCCCCATATCCGCGAATACATCGCGACGGATCTTCAGGCCGAGTACGACGGCGATCCCGCCGCGACCAACAAGGACGAGATCATCTACTCCTATCCCGGCCTCTACGCCATCCTGGTCTACCGCATCGCCCACGAGCTGCTCCGGCTCGGGGTCCCGATGATCCCGAGAATGATGACCGAGCTGGCCCATTCGAGAACGGGCATCGACATCAACCCCGGCGCGGAGATCGGGAAATACTTCTTCATCGACCACGGGACGGGCATCGTCATCGGCGAGACCACGGAGATCGGGGAGAACGTCAAGATCTACCAGGGCGTGACCCTGGGCGCCCTCTCCACCCGGAAGGGGCAGCTGCTCCACGGCGTGAAGCGGCATCCCACCATCGAGGACAACGTGACCATCTACTCCGGGGCTTCGATTCTCGGGGGAGAGACCCGGATCGGGCGCGGCGCCGTGATCGGGGCGAACGCCTTCATCACCTCGTCGATTCCGGCCGGCGCCAAGGTGTCGATCCGGAACCAGGAGTACAGCGTGCGGTTCGAGGGGGAGCCGGCGCCGGAGATGAGGGAGCTGGACCAGGAGAAGAACTGGTTCTACGTGATCTGAAGGACGCGGGCGGACGCCCGCGGACAGGAGGTGCTGTTATGGAAAGAATCATCACGAGTCTTCTGGAAACCGATCTTTACAAGTTTTCGATGGGGATGGCCATCTACCATCAGTTCCCCGGGTACGTCACGACCTGGACGTTCAAGTGCCGCAACGAGGACGTGGTCTTTACCCCGGAGATGGTGGAGGAGATCAGGAGACAGATCCGCCTGTACTGCGACCTGCAGTTCACCGAGGACGAGCTGGACTACCTGAAGAGCATCAAATGGCTGAAATCGCCCTACATCGATTTCCTGCGGCTCTGGAAGCCGCGGTACGAGGAATTTACGATCACGACGGAGGGCCCGAGCGGCCTGTCCATCGACACCAACGGCACCTGGCTCAACACCTCCATGTACGAGATCCCGGTGCTCGCCATCGTCAACGAGGTCTATTTCCGGATGCGGTACGACTACGGGGAGCTGCTCAGGAGCTTTGAGCGGCGCCTGGAGGCGAAGATCGCCGACCTGGAGAGCGGCCGCTTCAGACTGCGCTCCTTCAGCGAGTTCGGCCTGCGGAGGCGTCTGTCCGCGGAGGCCCAGGACCTCGCGGTGCGAAGGCTCACGGAGGCGTCCTGCCAGGGCTCGGAGTTCGTGGGCACCTCCAACGTCTTCCTCGCCCGGAAGTACGGGATCATGCCCGTGGGCACGATGGCCCACGAGTTCATCATGTGCGCCGGACAGGGCAACCACAAGCACAATCCCGCCTACTCCAACTGGTACGCCCTGGACGCGTGGGTGAAGGAGTACGGCGTGCTGAACGGCATCGCCCTGACCGACACCATCACCACGGACTGCTTCCTCAAGGACTTCCAGCTGACCTACGCGACGCTCTTCAGCGGCGTCAGGCACGACAGCGGCGACCCGAAGGAGTGGGGCGACAAGATGATCGGCCACTACCGAAAGCTCGGGATCGATCCTTCCGCCAAGACCCTCCTGTTCAGCGACAGCCTCAACTTTGAGAGGGCCTCTGAGCTGGCGGCCTATTTCGAGGGGAGGATCAAAACCGCCTTCGGCATCGGGACCTATATCTCCAACGACACGGACGTCCCGCCCCTCAACATCGTCATGAAGACCACCGCCTGCAACGGCCAGGATGTGGCGAAGATCTCGGACACCCCGGGCAAGGGGATGTGCAGAAATCCGGCTTACGAGAAGTATCTGATGAGGTGCATCGACTGGAGAATGACCCATATCGACATCAACGGCTGACGGCTTTTTGCGGCGCGGCGTCCGGCATTAAGGGACCGGGGCGCAGAAGGCGGCGGATTGCTCCGCGGCGGAACGGTGCCGGCGCGGGATGAGAGAGGAGGCAGGCTATGCTCAGCAGTTTTAACGCAGAGGAACGCATCGACGCCATCGTGAAATGGATCCGGGAATGGTTCTCCGAAAACGGCCCCCGCGCCAGCGCGGTGGTGGGCGTCTCCGGGGGAAAGGATTCCTCGATCGTGTCCGCCCTTCTTCTCCGGGCGCTGGGACGGGACCGGGTCGTCGGCGTCCTGATGCCCGACGGCGAACAGGCGGATATCGCGGATTCGGAGCTTCTGGTGAAGTCCCTCGGCATGAGGGCCTACACGGTCAACGTCCACGCGGGGGTGCAGGGCGTCCTGGACTCCCTGGCGAGGGACACGGATCTGACGGTGGGGAAGGACACCCGCATCAACACGCCGCCCCGGATCCGCATGGCGACCCTCTACGCGGTGGCCCAGTCCCTCCCGGAGGGCGGGAGAGTGGCAAACACCTGCAACCGCTCCGAGGACTACATCGGCTACTCGACGAAGTACGGCGACGCCGCCGGCGATTTCAGCCCCTGCGCCTCCTTCACGGTGTCGGAGATGATGAAGATCGGCGACGCCCTGCCGGAGCTGCCGCGGGAGCTGGTCCACAAGACGCCCTCCGACGGCCTCTCGGGCATGAGCGACGAGGACAAGCTGGGCTTCACCTATGAGGTCCTCGACCGGTACATCCTGACCGGGGAGTGCCCGGACGCCGCCCTGAAGGAGAGGATCGACCGTCTCCACAGGCTTAACCTTCACAAGCTCCGGACCATCCCGACCTTTTCCGGACCGGCCGGGGCCTGACGCGGGAGGAAAGCGGCTGCGGCCCATGAACACATCACAAGGCGGAAGACGCGTGTCCGCCCTGCGGCGGGAGGCAAGTTGTACAGTACAACTTGCCTCCCGCTTTTCTTTTTCCGGCGGCGGTTGCCGCAATAATTCACAAAAACCGCCCTTAATAACTGTAAAAATGTTCTAAATTGAAAAAATCAACCCTGAATAATCCACAAAATGTATATGTTGAAAATGTACAACTCTTCCAAAGATGTACTTCCGTATTGACGCGGAAAACGGTCGGAGAGTATAGTTAAGTACAGATCGGGGGCCCTTCGTTTTCGGGCATATTCCGGGGAGCGGAGGCAGCGCCGCCGCCGGAGACGACCGGAGAGGGACGGCCCGCGGATCTTATTTACGGGGAGGCATTGAGAGACAACCTGTAAATACAACTTATCATCATAATTCTCAAAACAGGAGGGTACTATGAAACGCAGACTTATCAGCGCAGCTCTTTGCGCGTCGATGGTTGCTTCCCTGCTCACAGGCGCGGCAGTCACGACATCCGCGGATGAAATCGCGAACGAAGACATCAAGATCGGTGTCTCCATCTGGAGCTCCACAGACGTTCTCGGCTCCCAGTGCAAGCTGATCCTCGACGAGGCCGCCAAGGCTCTCGGCGTCCAGGTTCAGTACGTGGACCAGGGCCATGTTTCCGAGAAGGTCACCGCTTCCGTCGAGCAGCTCTGCTCCGCCGGATGCCAGGGCATCATCATCTGCAACTCCGCCGACACGGAGATGGCTTCCGCGATCGCTACCTGCAACCAGTACGGCGTTTACCTCGCGCAGTTCTTCCGCATCATCAGCGAGCAGAACAGCGCCGAGATCTATGAGATGGCAAAGGCCTCCGATTATTACGTCGGCGCGGTTCATGAGAATGAGCCGGAGAACGGCGAGAAGCTGGTCAACATCCTTCTCGAGAAGGGCTGCAGAGACATCGGCCTCATCGGATGGGAGCAGGGCGACGCCACATGGCTCGGCAGATGGGAAGGCTACAAGGCCGGCGTCGAAGCCTGGAACGCGGCCAACCCGGATGATCAGGCGGTTCTTTCCGAGCCGCAGTACGCCGGCACTTCCTCCGAAGGCGGCTCCAAGGCGGCCGAGGCTCTTATGAGCGCCGACCCGAACCTTGACGCGCTGATCCCGGCCGGCGGCGGCGGAGACCCGCTTCAGGGCGCCATCGCGGCGGTTGAGCGCGCGGGCAAGACCGACTCCATCGCGATCGTCTCCACAGACTTCCTTCCGGACCTCGGCGAGAGACTTGCGAACGGATCCATGGCAGGCGAGTCCGGCGGACATTACTGCGATCCGCTGTTCGCGTTCATGCTTGTCTACAACGCGATCAAGGGCAACTACACCGACTTCGCGGGCAAATTTGAAGATGTGAACTTCCCGTATCTGTTCGTCGCTTCCTCCGAAGACTACGCCGACTATGAGAAGTACTTCGTCGATCAGCTTCCGTACACGGATGAAGAGCTGGTTGCCATGTCCGAGCAGTCCCTCGAGGATCTCAAGGCGACAGCGGCTTCGCTCTCCATCGAAGACGCGGCAGCCCGTTCCGCGGCCTGACAGGCGCGGTCCCGGGGACATGTCACTGCAATAACTTTCGGGCCGGTATCGCGCGGCGATACCGGCCCGTCTTCATGAACCGGCAGACATCAACTGACTCAATTGAGGTATATGATATGGGTTCTTCAGACAAAGCTGCATCCGGAAAGCTCTCTGGTTCGCTGAAAGGCTTTCTGGTTCTGATCTTTCTGGTCATTCTGTCCTGGGCGGTCTTCAAGATCATCACTCCGGGCAACTTCGGTTCTCCCAAAAACCTGCTGGATTATTTTGAGGCGTCCCTCATGGTGGCCACCGGAGCGGTCGGCTTCTACTTCGTCATGGTCATGGGGATGTTCGACTTCTCCATCGGCGCCAACATCATGCTTTCCGCCATCGTCGGATGCGTGTTCGCCGAGAGATACGGTCTCGGCTATCCCGGTCTCGTGATCGGATGCGTGCTCACCGGCGCGATTGTCGGCACGCTGAACGGACTTTTCTATGTCGCGCTTCGGATTCCGTCCATGATCGTCACGACGGGTCTCGCCCTGATTTACGAATCGATTGCAAATTACATCGCCGGCCCCACGGCGCCGACCCTTCCGTCGGATCTCCGCGGATTCGGCGCGATCCCGGGCAACCTTCTTCTGGCCCTGGCAGCCTTCGCGATTTCCTACATTCTTCTGAACTACACCAAGATCGGAACCTACACCTACGCCATCGGCTCCAACGAATTCGTCGCCAGGAACATGGGTATCAGCGTCAACCGCTACAAGGTGCTGGCCTTCATCATCTCCGGCGCGTTCTTCGGGATCGAGGCGATCCTGACCATCAGCTACGGCTCCTCGATGGTCGCCGAGACGGGCATGGCGTCGATGAAGAGAAACTTCCTTCCCACGATGGGATGCTTCTTCGGCCTCGCCTTCAAGAAATACGGCATTCCGATCCCCGCCATCGTGATCGGCGAGTTCGTCATCAACATCATCTATTTCGGCTTCGTCGCCCTCGGCGCGCCGACCGCGATTCAGGACGTCATCACGGGACTGGCGCTTCTGATCGTCGTCACGCTCACCACCAAGGTCGGCAAGGGCGAGATCGTCAAGTAAACGGAGGTAGGAGAGATGAGTGAAATCAGGTTACAGGTTCAGAATCTCTGCAAGACCTTCGGCGTTACGAAGGCGGTGCAGGACGTTTCGTTCAATATCAACAAGGGGGAGGTCCACGCCCTGATCGGCGAGAACGGCTCCGGCAAATCGACGCTGACCAACATGCTCACGGGCATCTACAGCATCGACAGCGGCCATTTCATTCTCGACGGAACCGAGGTCCATCCCAGAAACCAGGTCGAGGCCAACAATGAAGGCATCGCCATCATCGTCCAGGAGCTCGGCACGCTCTCCGGCCTCACCGTCGCGGAGAACATCTTCCTCGGCCACGAGGACCGCTTCGTCCGGTTCGGGATCAAGAACACCGGCGCCATGAACCGCCAGGCCCAGGAGCTGCTCAACCGGTACGGCTTCAACCGCATCAAGGCCTCGGACATGGTCGACAACTACAACTTCGAGGACCGCAAGCTGGTGGAGATCGTGAAGGCGACCTACTTCAATCCGAAGATCGTCGTCATCGACGAGACCACCACCGCGCTCTCCCAGGAGGGCCGCGAGGAGCTCTACAAGCACATGAACCGGATCCGCGACGAGGGGAACACGGTGATCTTCATCTCCCACGACCTGCAGGAGGTCCTCACCATGTCCGACACCATCACGATCCTGCGCGACGGCGTCTACATCAGCACCGTCAGGAGCGCCGACGTGACGGAGGACGACCTCAAGAAGCTGATGGTCGGCCGCGAGGTCACGGGCAATTACTACAGGGCGGACTACGGCGAGAAAGTATCGGACGAGGTCGTCATGTCGGTGCGGAACGTCACGGTTCCGGGCGTCATTCACGACGTCACCTTCGATCTTCACAGGGGAGAGATCCTGGGCTTCGGCGGTCTGTCCGAGTCCGGCATGCACGAGGTGGGAAAGGCCTGCTTCGGGGCCTCCTTCGACCGGGAGGGCAGCGTGACCCTGGCGGACGGGACGCCGATCAACGACATCCCCACCGCCATCAGCAAGAGTATCGCCTACACCTCCAAGGACCGCGACAACGAATCCGTCGTGATGAACCAGAGCATCGGGGACAATATCTGCCTGCCCTCGCTGGACAGCCTCGCCAACGGCGCTCATCTGCTGAGCGACCGGAGGATGAAGGAATTCGCCGGCGAGTTCGCGCGGGAGATGTCGGTCAAGATGGTCAACACGGACCAGTTCGTGTCCGATCTGTCCGGCGGCAACAAGCAGAAGGTCGTTCTGGCCCGCTGGATCGGAAAGGATTCGGACATCCTGGTGCTCGACAGCCCGACGCGAGGCATCGACATCAAGGTCAAGCAGGACATCTACCAGCTGATGGACCGGATGAGGAAGGCCGGAAAATCGATCATCATGATCTCCGAGGAGCTGATGGAGCTCATCGGCATGTGCGACCGCATCCTCATCATGAAGGACGGACGCATCAACGGCGAGCTTCTGCGTGATCCCGGGATGGACGAGAACAGCCTGATCGCGAAGATGGTATAAGGAGGGAAGTCATGGGCGCAAATTCAACAACCGCATCAAGAGAAGTGGCGCTGGTGAAGGCGAAGAGGATGTCGCTGGTCCGCTCCCTGCTGCCTGTCGTCGGTCTCGTCGTCGTCTTTGTCATTTTCAACATCCTGACCAAGGGCAGGATGATGAAAAACCTGTCGCTGGTCATGTCCCAGGTCTACGTGACCATGATCGCGGCGACGGGCGTGTTTTTCATCATGACCATGGGAGGCCTTGATTTCTCCCAGGGCTCGATCCTCGGCATCGCCTCCATCGTGGTGTGCGTGGTATCCAAGGTAAACATTCCGCTCTCCGTCGTCGCGGGCATCGCGGCCGGAGCGGCCATCGGCGCGATCAACGGCTTCTTCTACGTGAACCGGAAGATCAAGTCCTTCATCGTCACCATCTGCACGATGTTCCTTTTCCGCGGCTTCATCAAGTACATGACCGCGAACGCGCCGGTGGCGGGCAACATGAAGCTGATCATGTACGGCATGAACGACCGGATCAAGCTGATCTGCACCCTCATCGTCGTGGTGATCGGATTTATCGCGTTCCGCTTCACCAAATTCGGCATCTATCTGAAGGCCATCGGCGCGGGCGAGAAGGCCGCGAAGTTCGCCGGCATCCGCACCGACCGGATGAAGTTCCTCATCTATATCCTCGCGGGGGCCATCACCGGATTCGCCGCCTTCGTCAACGCGATCAAGGTCGGATCGGTCACCTCCTCGGGCGGCAACCAGCTGGAGACGCAGATTCTCATCGCCCTCGTTCTGGGCGGAATGCCGATCTCCGGCGGCGCGAAGGCGAGATTCTCCAACGTGATCATCGGATCGCTGCTCTATATCGTGCTGAATTCCGGCCTCAACATGATGGGACTTACGACCCAGGCGATGCAGCTCATCCAGGGCGTCGTCTTCCTGGTATTCGTGGCGGTGTTCGCCGACCGGCAGTCCCTGCAGATCATCAAGTAAGCGGATTTCCGCCCGGCGGCCGTCATGCTGCCGGGCGTATTTCAGACATTTTTTGCCTTCTTTTCAGAGAGGAACGGGAATAATATGAGCAAACTGTACTTTATCGTGGGAAGCCAGGATCTCTACGGCGAGGAGTGCCTGAGGCAGGTGGCCGCCGACGCGGCGGACATGGTCGATTTCCTGAACGGGAAGATCGGAGACGTCGCCAGGATCGAGCTTCTGCCCGTCGTCGAGAACGCGGAGATCTGCGTCGAGAACATCCGGGCGGCGGAATATGACGACGAGTGCGTCGGCACCATCATGTGGATGCACACGTTTTCGCCCGCCAAGATGTGGATCCGCGGGCTTCAGATGATGCGCAAGCCGATGCTCCACCTGCACACGCAGGCCAACGAGCGGCTCCCCTACGACACCATCGACATGGATTTCATGAATCTCAACCAGGCGGCCCACGGCGACCGCGAGTTCGGCTTCATTCTCGCCAGACTCGGGATCGTCCACGAGACGGCCGCGGGGTTCTACCGCAGCGAGAAGGTGATCGCCCGGATCCGCCGCTTCGCCCAGGTCGCGAAGGCCGTCGACTGCTCGCAGCACATCCGCATCGCCACCTTCGGCAACAACATGCGCGACGTCGCCGTCACGGACGGAGACCGTCTCGAGTGCCAGATCCGGTACGGCTGGGAAGTGAAGTACTGGGGCATCGGCGAGATCGCCGATCTGGCGGCGGCCGCCACGGAGGAGGAGATCGACGCCAAAATGGAAATCTACGCCGGGCAGTATGCCATGGCCACGGACAAGATCGAAGCCGTCCGGGAGCAGGCCAGGTATGAGATCGCCTTCGAGAAGTTCTTCGAGGCCAACGGGATCACCTCCTTCACCGACAACTTCCAGGATCTTCACGGCCTGAAGCAGCTGCCGGGCATGGCGGTCCAGATCCTGATGGGCAGAGGCATCGGCTTCGGCCCCGAGGGAGACTACAAGATCGCGGCCCTCAGCACGGTGCTCATGAAGATGGCCGAGGGCAGGGAAGGCGCCACCGGGTTCATCGAGGACTACACCTACGACCTCACGCCGGGGGCGGAGCTGGAGCTCGCCTCCCACATGCTGGAGGTGCCGGTGTCCTTCGCCGCGACGAAACCGGAGATCCAGGTGCATCCCCTGGGCATCGGAGGCAAGGAGGACCCCGCGAGGCTGGTGTTCGACGGCGTGACGGGAGACGGCGTCCAGGTGACCCTCGTGGACATGGGGGATCATTTCCGCCTCATCTGCGCGGATATCGAGCTGGTCCGCCAGCCCGAGCCCATGCCCAAGCTGCCGGTGGCGAGAATCATGTACCGCCACAAGCCGGATTTCGAGACCGGCACCGCCGCCTGGTGCAATGCCGGCGGAGCCCATCACTCGGTCGTCTCCACGGCCCTGACGAGGGAGGATATCGCGATGTTCGCCCGGATGACCGGGACAGAGCTGATCCTGATCGGTGACGACACCCCGAAAATCAGCCAGTGAAATAAGACAGAGAACGAACCATGAGGGAACGCATGCCGAAATACCGGAAGGTAGTGGACTGGGTAAAAGAGAATATCGAGAACGGCTCTTTCCGGTCCGGCGACCGTCTGATGTCGGAGACGGAGCTGGGCGAGAAGTTCGGCCTCAGCAGGCAGACCATCCGCCACGCCACCGGGGAGCTGGAGCATCTGGGACTGGTCACCAGGGTCAGAGGCAGCGGGACCTATATCGGCCGGGGCGGCGGGGCGAAGAAGGCTCCCCGCCGCAGCGCCGCTTTCATGAGCGTCGCGGTGGTCAGCACGTTTTACGAGAGCTACATCTTTCCCCCGACGCTCAAGGGCATCGAGGGGGTTCTCGCGAAGGCGGGCTATTCCATGCAGGTCTCCTTCACGGACAACCGGATCTCCCGGGAAGAGGAGATCCTCAGGGCGATCGCGGCGAAGGACAACATCGACGGCCTGATCGTCGAGCCGGCCAAGAGCGCCCTGCCGAATCCCAATCTGAAGTACTACAGGGAAATCATGGATCTGGGGATCCCGATCATCTTTTTCAACGCCTTCTATCCCGAGATCGACGCCCCCTGCGTCAGGATCGACGACCAGGGAATCGCCCGGAAGGCCGCGAAGCTCCTGATCGACGCCGGCCACAGGAAGATCGCCGGAATTTTCAAGCCCGACGACGGGCAGGGCCGGTACCGGTACGCCGGATACCTGGACGCCCTTCTCGAGGCCGGCCTCGGGCTCGACCAGAGAAGAGTGCTCTGGCTCGACACCACGATGTATCTCAACATCGGGGAGATCGCGGACTATCTGTTCAGCCGGATCGAGGGCTGTACCGGGGTCGTGTGCTACAACGATGAGATCGCCTACCAGATCATAGAGCTGGCGCTGAAGAGAGGCATCCGCGTCCCGGAGGAGCTCTCCGTCGTGGGTGTCGACGATTCCTATCTGGCGGGGGTGAGCCGGATCGGCCTCACGTCCTTCCCCCACCCGAAGGAGCTCCTCGGGCGCAAGGTCGGGGAAAACATGGTCCGCATGATCGAGGATCCCGATTTTGACGGAAGCTGGCTCTTCGACAGCGAGCCCGTGATCCGGGATTCCGTCGCGCCTCCGCCGGGCGGCGGACCGGACGCTCCCTGAGCGAAAACTCTCAGGCGGCGGGCGGAAACGGCGGATGTCCCGTTTTCTCTCTTGTACTTCCGGGCCGCAAAGCGGTATCATGACAGTAAGGAAACAGGAACCGGAAAACAACGCACCTCAAATACCGAACAGGGAGGAATATCATGCTTGAAGAACTGAAGGAAAAGGTATACCGCGCGAACATGCAGCTTCCGGAGTACGGGCTTGTGACGTTCACATGGGGCAACGTCAGCGGCATCGACCGGGAGAAGGGCCTCTTTGTCATCAAGCCGAGCGGCGTGGAGTACGAGGAGCTCAAGCCGTCGGACATGGTCGTCATGGATCTTGAGGGCAACAAGGTGGAGGGAGACTACAACCCCTCGACGGATACCGAGACCCATCTTGAGCTCTACAAGGCCTTCCCCGAAGTGGGCGGTATCGTGCACACCCACTCCACCTACGCGGTCGCGTGGGCGCAGGCGGGAAAGGACATTCCGTGCTACGGGACGACCCACGCGGATTATTTCTACGGAGACATTCCCTGCGCGAGAAATCTGACCCCCGAGGAAATCGAGGAGGCCTATGAGAAGAACACGGGCAAGGTCATCATCGAGGCCTTCGAGGGAAAGAACCCGATGTACGTGCCCGGCGTCGTCTGCAAGAACCATGGGCCCTTCGCGTGGGGCAAGGACTGCTTCCAGGCGGTCTATCACGCCGTCGTGCTCGAGAAGGTCGCCGAGATGAACATTCTCACCAGGATCGTGGATCCGGAGGTGAAGCAGGCGCCTCAGGCCATCCAGGACAAGCATTTCATGAGGAAGCACGGTCCGAACGCGTATTACGGACAGGGAAATCACTGAAAAAAGCGCCCGGTCGGAACCGGGAGAAAGGAAGCGCCCGGCGGCATCGGCCGGGCCGCGGGTGAGAATATGGACGCAAGGACATTGATTGAAAGCGGAAAAACCGCGCTGGGCATCGAATTCGGATCGACGAGGATCAAGGCGGTTCTCACGGATCTGGACGGCCAGGTGCTGGCGGTCGGCTTCCACGACTGGGAGAACTCGCTGGTAAACGGACTTTGGACCTACAGCCTGGAGGAGATTCACGCCGGCTGCCGCGGGTGCTACACGTCTCTGCGCAAGGCGGTGGAGGAGAAATACGGCCTCACGCCGAAGACCTTCGGCGCCATCGGCATCAGCGCGATGATGCACGGCTACCTCGCCTTTGACAAAGAGGGAACGCTTCTGATTCCGTTCCGGACGTGGAGAAATTCCAACACCCAGCAGGCGGCGGACGAGCTGACGGAGCTCTTTGATTTCAATATCCCGCTCCGCTGGTCCATCGCGCATCTCTATCAGTGCATCCTCGACGGCGAGGAGCACGTGGGGAAGATCGACTACGTCGCGACGCTCTCCGCCTACATTCACAGAAGGCTGACGGGCGAGAGAGTCCTGGGCGTCGGCGACGCCGCCGGCATGTTCCCCATCGACTCCGAAAAAGTCGACTACGACGCCGGGATGGTCGAGAAATTCGACGAGCTGGTGTCTCCGAAGGGCTTCCCCTGGAAGCTCCGGGAGATCTTCCCCAGGGTCCTGGCGGCGGGAGAGGAGGCCGGAAAGCTGACGGAGGAGGGCGCCGCCTTCCTCGATGAATCCGGAAATCTCCAGGCGGGAATTCCGCTCTGCCCGCCCGAGGGCGACGCGGGCACCGGCATGGTGGCGACGAATTCCGTCGCGCCGAGGACCGGAAACGTCTCCGCGGGAACCAGCACCTTCGCCATGGTCGTCCTCGACCACAAGCTCTCGAAGGTCTACCGCGAGATCGACATGGTGACGACGCCCACCGGACATCCGGTGGCGATGGCTCACGCGAACAACGGGACGTCCGACCTCAACGCATGGGTCGGCCTCTTCGGCGAATTCGCGGAGCTGGCGGGGCTGAAGATCGACACGGGCGACCTCTTCGGACTGCTCTACAGGAACTCCCTGAAGGGCGATCCGGACTGCGGCGGCCTCCTCGCCTACGGCTATCTCTCCGGCGAAGGCATCACCCATCTCAACGAGGGCAGGCCGCTCTTCGCGAGAACGCCCGACGCCTCCTTCACGCTGGCGAATTTCATGAGATCCCATCTCTACACCTCCCTCGGGGCGGTCAAGCTCGGCCTTGACATCCTTCTCAAGGAGGAAAAGGTCAAGCTCGATAAGCTGTACGGACACGGCGGATTCTTCAAGACCAAGGGCGTCGGCCAGCGCTATCTGGCCGCGGCCTCCGGCACCCCGGTGTACGTCATGGCGACCGCGGGAGAGGGCGGCCCCTGGGGCATGGCGCTCCTCGCCGCCTATCTGATCGACGGAAAGCAGGAAGGCAAGCTCGAGGACTACCTCAGCAGGCGGGTATTCGCCGGACAGGAGGGCGAGGCCCTTGTGCCGACCCGCGAGGAGATCGAGGGCTTCGAGATCTTCACAAAGCGCTACCGGGACGGCATCGAGATCGAGAAGGCTTCGATCCGCTCCATGGACTGGTGAGTATTCCGGAAGGATCCGGCAAAAGGAATTACATCGGACGGCTGCCGCGGCGGCCGTCCTTTTTTGCGCGATAAGGCCTGAGAAGGCGCGCATGCCGGCATGCGGCCCTCCCTTCGGGAGGGTTGCTGCTCATCTGTTGCATTTGATAAGATTGTATTAATATCAATACAAAATGCTTGACGTCATCCGGCGGAGTGAAGTATACTCCATTCCATTATTATTTCCGGAAAGGAGGTCCAGAGAATATGGGTTACTACGAGGAAATCAGAACTTACGCCGGAAAAATGAGGAAAAATGTGATCGCGGAAGGGCAGATCCCGGACGATCTGTACGCGCGCTGCGATGTGAAGAGGGGGCTGCGCGACCTGAACGGCAAGGGCGTCGTGGCCGGCCTCACGAATATCTCGGAGGTCATCTCCTTCCGGGAGGAGAACGGCGCGAGGATCCCCTGCGACGGACAGCTCTGGTACAGGGGCTACAATGTCAGGGACCTGGTCGCGAAATACAGCAGAGGCCGATACGGGTACGAGAATCTTGCGTACCTTCTTCTGTTCGGGGAGCTCCCGGGAGAGGACGAGCTGAAGGAGTTTCTGGAGATTCTCTCGGGAGGCAGGGATCTTCCGACCAATTTCACCCGGGACGTCATCATGAAGGCGCCGACGAAGGACATCATGAATTCCATGACGAGGAGCATCCTCACGCTGGCGTCCTACGACAGAAACCTTCAGAGCACGGAGATCGACAACGTCATCAGCCAGAGCCTCAACCTCATCGCCGTGTTTCCGATGCTGGCGATCTACGCCTACCACGCCTACAATCACTACGAGAATCTCGGGAGCATGTACATCCACCGGCCCGACCCGGAGAAATCCACGGCCGAGAACATCCTGATGATGCTGCGCCCCGACCGGCAGTTCACGGAAATGGAGGCCAGGGTGCTGGACGCCTCCCTCATGCTGCACATGGAGCACGGCGGAGGCAACAACTCGACCTTCACCACCCGCGTCGTCACGTCCTCCGGCACCGACACCTACGCCACCATCGCCGCGGCCATGTCCTCCCTCAAGGGACCCCGCCACGGCGGAGCGAACATCAAGGTCATGGAGATGATGGAGAACATCCGGGAGAACGTCCCGGATCCCGCCGACGACGAGGCGCTCCGGTCCTACCTGGAGCGCATGCTGGCGGGCGCCGTGTTTGATCACAAGGGCCTCATCTACGGCATGGGCCACGCGGTCTACTCGGTCTCCGATCCGAGAGAGCGCATCTTCAAGGCCTTCGTCGAGAAGCTGGCCGAGGAGAAGGGCTGCCAGGAGGACCTGGCCCTCTACAGCAAGGTGGAGGAGATCGCGCCGCAGGTCATCGCGGGGAGGCGCCGCATCTACAAGGGTGTCAGCCCCAACGTCGATTTCTACAGCGGGTTCGTCTATCACATGCTGGGAATCCCGGTGGAGCTCTACACGCCGATCTTCGCGGTGGCGAGGATCGCCGGCTGGAGCGCCCACCGCATGGAGGAGATCGTCGGCGCCGGAAAGATCATGCGGCCGGCATACATCTCGGTGATGAAGAGACGCTGATTCCGGGGAGGCGCGCAAGCGCCTCCTCCGCCACTTTGCGGAAGGCGCCGCGGAGAGGGCGCCGTAATAAAAAAATACCTTGCGGAGAGCGGATTTTTCTGCTATTATTACTAACGTGCCTGCGGTACACACGGGCTTATAGCTCAGCTGGTTAGAGCGCACGCCTGATAAGCGTGAGGTCGGTGGTTCGAGTCCACTTAAGCCCATGGTATTTCAGATATTCCTCGATAGCTCAATGGTAGAGCACTCGGCTGTTAACCGAGGGGTTGTAGGTTCGAGCCCTACTCGGGGAGTTCTAAGGCCCCATGGTCAAGCGGTTAAGACATCGCCCTTTCACGGCGGTAACAGCAGTTCGAATCTGCTTGGGGTCATGAAGCGCTTGTGTGCTTTGATTTTCGTGGATCTTTAGCTCAGTTGGTCAGAGCAGTCGGCTCATAACCGATCGGTCCTGGGTTCGAGTCCCCGAAGATCCATGTTCTGTCACAGGACAGAGTAAAAAGGCCCAGTGGCGAAGTTGGTTATCGCGCCGCCCTGTCACGGCGGAGGTCACGGGTTCGAGTCCCGTTTGGGTCGTACCTGCCGCATCCGTTATCATTCCGATGAACGGATGCGGTATTGTTTTCTCAGCGGAAAGTCCGCGCCGCCGCGGACTGAAGCAGGGCTTTCGCCCGAAAGAACGAAGTGCGCGCCGGTGTGGCGGAATTGGCAGACGCAAGGGACTTAAAATCCCTCGGGGGCAACTTCGTGCCGGTTCGAGTCCGGCCACCGGCAGTTTCAGGAGGCCGCCGCGCTAATCCGTTAGTGCGGCGGCCTTTTCCGTACACGGCAGGCCGTGGTTTTTCCGCAGGAGGAGCGCCCGGAAACGTCGCGCCGCAGCGGAGAAAACGCCGTCCCGTAACGGAGAAAAAGGCACCCCGTGCCGGAGAAGACGCCGCGCCCTGTCCGCGGGAAATGTGAGGATTCCCACCCGATGAAAATGAGTGTAGCGCGTCAGAAGCACGAGCTGCCGCCCGTCTTCGACGCATCGTCCAGAATACTGATACTGGGATCGTTTCCCTCGGTGAAATCCAGGGAGACCGGGTTCTACTACGGGCATCCGATGAACCGCTTCTGGAGGGTGCTGGCGGCGCTCCGGGGAGAGGACTGTCCCGGGAGCGTGGAGGAGAAGAAGGCGTTCCTGCGGCGGAACGGCATCGCCCTGTGGGACGTGATCGCCGAGTGCGACATCTCCGGGTCCTCCGACAGCAGCATCCGGAACGTCGTCCCGAATGATCTTTCGCTGATTCTGGCGTCCGCCGAAATCCGGCAGATCTTCGTCAACGGGCGTCTCGCGGAAAAGCTGTTCCGGAAATATCAGGCGGATATGTGGCCCTCCGGCTGCGTCGCGCTGCCCTCGACGAGCCCGGCCAACGCCTCCCGCCGCCTGGAGGATCTCACGGAAGAGTGGAGCGTGATCAACCGCTGGCTGGACTGAGGCTTCCGGGCGGAGGCGCGCAGGGAAAGACATCTTCCTGACGGAAGCGCGGAGACAGACGGGTCCCGGAGGGAGCCACGCAAGGAAAGACACCTTCTGAGGGAAGCGCGGAGACAGACGGGTCCCGGAGGAGCCACGCAAGGAAGAACGCGGGAAAGGAGCGCTATATGGATATCCTTTATATCGTCGTTCCGGCGTATAATGAGGAGATGAATATCGAGAGACTGGTGCGGGACTGGTATCCGGTCGTCCTCGCCCATGACGGTGGGGGCCTCTCGAGACTGGTGGTCGTCAACGACGGGAGCACGGATTCCACATGGGACAGGCTGAACGCCCTCGTCCCCGGGCATCCCCTGCTCGTGCCCGTCACAAAGCCGAACGGCGGGCACGGCTCCGCCGTGATCTTCGGATACCGCTTCGCGCTGGAGCACGGGGCGGACTACGTCTTCCAGACGGATTCCGACGGGCAGACGGATCCGGCGGAGTTCGAGGCCTTCTGGAAGAGGCGCCGCCGTTACGACGCGGTCTTCGGCTCCCGGCAGCAGCGGGGCGACGGGGCCGCCCGGGCGTTCGTCGAGAAGGTCCTGTGCATGATCCTCAGGCTGTATTTCGGCGTCATGGTTCCCGACGCCAACGCCCCCTACCGACTGATGAGCTTCGCCTATCTCCGGGAGTACCTTCCCAGGATGTCGGACGACTACGAGCTGCCGAACGTCATGCTGACGATTTTCGGCGCCCGGGACCGCAGGAGGATCTGCTTCATCCCCATCACCTTCGGGGCCAGAAGAGGGGGAAGGAACTCCCTTAACGCGAAGAAAATCGTGAAGACGGGGCTTAGGGCTCTCCGGGACTTCCGCCGCTTCCGCCGGTCCTGCTGAGACGGCCGGTCGGGACGCCGCCGGTCCGGAACAGGCGCTCCGGCACCGCTCGGAACAGACGCTTCTGTACCATACAGAACAGGCCCTCCGCGGCCGCCCGGAACAAGCATTTCCGATTGACTCTCACCGGCGGCCATGATACGATCTTTCTATGAAACCGATGTCACATTCCGCGCGGAGGAAGATCCATGAATATCGGTGATATCGCTGAGATGGCCGGTGTCTCCAGAGCCGCCGTATCCCGTTACCTCAACAACGGCTATATCAGCGCGGAAAAAAAGGAGCGGATCCGCAAGGTGATCGAGGAGACCGGCTACAAGCCCTCCGTGATGGCCCAGACGCTCCGCACCAAAAAGACAAAACTCATCGGAGTGATCATACCCAGGATCGACTCCGATTCCATTTCCAGCATCATAGCCGGAATCGAGACATCCATCCAGAGCACGGGCTATGACATGCTTCTCGCGACGACGGACAACAGTCCGGAGCGGGAACTTGATTTCCTGCGGATTTTTTCCGCCAACCGCGTCGACGGCGTCATTCTGATCGCCACCGTTTTCACCGGGGAGCACAGCTCCATACTGAAAAACTACAGAATTCCCGTAGTGATCGCCGGACAGTCCTTTTCCGGCTTTTCGTGCGTGTATCACGAAGATTTCCGGGCGGGAAAGGAACTCACGGAATACGTCATCTCGAAGGGGCGCCGCCGGATCGCCTATATCGGCGTGCGGCGCGACGACACGGCCGTCGGGGAGAACCGCTTCCGGGGATACGCCGAGGCCCTCGGAGGGGCCGGCCTTCCCCTGCGGAAGGAGCGGATCGCCACGGCGGATTTTTCGACGGAATCGGGATACGAGAGGATGGGGGAGATCTGGCGGGCCGACCCGGAGATTGACGCGGTCATCTGCGCCACGGACCGGATCGCCCTGGGCGCCATGAACTTCCTGCGGGAGGCGGGGCGGAGCATTCCCGGCGACGTATCGGTCGCGGGCTTCGGGGACAACTTCGTCTCCGGCTTCACCAGCCCGCCGATCACCACGGTCCGCTTCCGCTACAGGGACAGCGGGCTCATCGCCGGGAGGAAGATTCTGGAGGAGATCGCCGCCGCGCCGGAAAAGAGCGCTCCGGAGGATATCCGCCTGGGCTTCGAGCTTCTGCGGAGAGGCTCGGTCTGAACCTGAAGTCTGAGCGCGGCATCTGAGCGGGGCGTCTGAACCCGGCGTCTGAGCGGGGAGACAGAACCTGGCGTCTGAGCGTGGAGACGGCCGGGGCGCCGGCCGGGGACGCCGGCGGCGTGAGAGAGGACTTCCCCGGCGGCCGCTGATTGTGTGAGTATCAACATAATTCATATATAACGAGAGGGAGGATTTGTATGATTGACAAAACCTGGGAAGCGGAATTCCGCGAGAGGATGGAGGTTCACTACGATGAGCTCAAGTGGCTGTATTTCGAGCTGTACCACAGCGACGAGCAGGCCTTTGACTACTTCTGCACGATGCTTCACGACTCCTATCAGGCGAGACCGGAATCTCTCCGCGCGTGGGACCGCATCCGGACCTCGATTCCCGGCTGGTACAAGAGCAACGGGCTGCTCGGCATGCAGATGTATGTCAACGCCTTCGCAGGCAACCTCAAGGGCGTCCGGGAGCATCTGGACTATCTGAAGGAGACGGGCGTCAATTACCTCCATCTCATGCCGCTGCTGGAGAGCCCGGAGGGGAGAAGCGACGGCGGCTACGCGGTCTCCGATTTCCGCAAGGTCCAGCCGGAGCTCGGCACCATGGAGGATCTCGCGGAGCTCTCGGATCAGTGCCACCGCTCGGGCATCAGCATCTGCCTCGATTTCGTGATGAACCACACCAGCGAGGACCACGCCTGGGCGAAGAGGGCGAAGGCAGGGGAGAAGGAATATCAGGACCGCTACTTCTTCTTTGACAACTGGGACATTCCGAATCAGTTCGAGAAGACCGTGCCCCAGGTATTCCCGCAGACCGCCCCCGGCAACTTCACCTGGTGCGAGGAGGCCGGAAAGGTCGTCATGACGACCTTCTATCCCTATCAGTGGGATCTCAATTACGCGAACCCGACGGTCTTCAACGACATGACCGCGGATATGCTGTATCTGTGCAACAACGGGGTGGACATCGTCCGTCTCGACGCCACGCCTTACATCTGGAAGACCCTCGGCACCAACTGCCGGAATCTTCCCCAGGTGCACACGCTGGTCCGCCTGATGCACATGGCGGCGGATATCGTATGTCCCGGAACGCTTCTCCTGGGCGAGGTGGTCATGGAGCCCTCCAAGGTGGTCCCGTACTTCGGCACCCTCGACAAGCCGGAGTGCCACATGCTCTACAACGTGACGACGATGGCGAGCACATGGCACACGGTCGCCACGAGGGACGTCAGGCTCCTCCGGCACCAGCTGGAGACGGTGTTCGCGCTGCCCAAGGAGTACACCTTCCTCAACTATCTGCGCTGCCACGACGACATCGGCTGGGGCCTCGACTACGATTTCCTGAAGCAGTATGGCATCGAGCAGGTTCCCCACAAGAAATACCTGAACGACTACCTGACGGGGAAATGGTACGGAAGCGACGCCAGAGGCGAGCTCTACAACGACGATCCCACCCTCGGGGACGCCCGGCTCACCGGGACGACGGCCTCCCTGTGCGGCATCGAGGCGGCGGAATACGAGAAGAACAGCGAGAAGCTCGACCGGGCGGTCCGGTTTGACATCATGCTCCACGCGTTCCTGTTCACCCAGAGCGGCATTCCGGTTCTCTACAGCGGGGACGAGATCGGCCAGCTCAACGACTACACCTACCACGAGAATCCTCTCCGGTTTGACGACAGCCGCTATCTCCACAGAGGGAACCTGAACTGGGAGGACGTCGCGAAGAGAAACGCCCCGGAGACGAGGGAAGGGAGGCTCTACTCCGCGATCATGCATCTGGAGAAGCTGCGGGCTCAGTACAGGGTCTTCGACAGCGCCGCGGACACGTGGATCGTCGAGCCCTACAACGACCACATCCTGGGCATCGGCCGGTACTACGACGGGGAGAAGCTGATCGCCCTCTTCAACTTCAGCGAGTATGACGAGACCGCCTGGATCAACGAGGTGGAGGACTACGTGGATCTTCTGACGGGCGAGCCGAGGGCCGCCAGGGCGGTGGGAATCCCCGCCTACGGATTCGCGTGGCTGATGACGTCCTTCCGGAAGGGAGACGAGGAACCGAGAAAGCTCCCGGTGCTGGAGGACGCGCCCGCCGCGAAGCCGGAGGAGAAGAAGGCGGAGAAGCCGGAGGAGAAGAAGGCGGAAGAAAAGGCGGAGAAGGCAGAGAAAAAGACAGAAAAAAAGGCGGAGGACAAGGCGGAAAAGCCGGCGAAGAAAAAGACCGTGAAGAAGGCGGAGGACAAGACCGCGAAGCCGGCGGCGAAAAAAGCGCCCGCGAAGAAGGCGCCGGCCAAAAAGGCCGCCCCGAAGAAGTCCGCCGGAAAAGCGGCAGCGGAGGGAGACGCCTCCGGGAAGAAGACGGAAGAAGAGGTGAAATGACATGGAGGGAAGAAAGCTGATCTTTCTCGACATCGACGGGACCCTGACGGTCGCGGGTGAGAACGTTCCTCCTGAGAGCGCCCTCAGGGCGGTCAGGGAGACGCAGGCGCGGGGCAACCTCGTCTATCTGTGCACCGGCAGGAACTACGCGATGCTCAAGCCCCTCCTCCGCTACGGCTTCGACGGGATGGTCGCCGGGGCCGGCGGGTACGTGGTCTGCGGGGATGAAGTGATCTTCGACTGCCCCATGTCCCGGGAGGCGACGGAGAAGTCGCTGGAGCTTCTCCACAGAAACGGCGTGTTCTGCACCCTTGAGACCAGGGACGTGACCTACGGGGACGAGAACCTGGGGGACTTCCTGGCGGGGCAGGCGGAGGGAAACAGCGAGATCGAGCGGTGGAGGAAGGCCCTCTCGGAGGAGCTGGACATCCATCCGATGAGCGAGTATGACGGCGCCCCGGCCTACAAGATCGTGATCATGTGCAGGGAGATGAGCCAGCTGGACGAGGCCAGGGCGGCGCTCGAGAAGGACTTCCAGTTCTGCCTCCAGGAGGTGCCGGCCCACGGCTGCATCAACGGGGAGCTCATCAACCGCAAATTCGACAAGGGCCGCGGCGTCCTGAGGGTCGCGGAGCATCTGGGGATCCCCGTGTCGGATACCTACGGCTTCGGCGACAGCATGAACGACCTGGAGATGATCCGGACCGTGGGAACCAGCGTGTGCATGGAGAACGGAAGCGCGGCGCTGAAGGAGGTGAGCGACATGGTCTGCCCATCCGTCACCGACGACGGCCTCCTGAAGGCCTTCACGGAGCTCGGACTTCTGTGAGATACGGGGCCGAAACTTTACCTTTGGATTCGTTTACAAAAGCCCGAAAGCACACTATAATAGCTTTGTGAAAACGATTACAGCATACCGCTGTGATTCTTTTCTGCAATATCCCAAAAATGAGGAGGGGAAAACATGGCATTAGATTATCGCAAATGCGCTCAGGAGATCGTCGATCATATCGGCGGGCGCGACAACGTGGCCCAGGCGGCGCACTGCGCGACGAGGCTCCGTCTTGTCATCAAGGACAACAGCAAGGTCGACAAGGATTATCTCGACAATGTGGACGGCGTCAAGGGCATGTTCGAGTCCAACGGACAGCTCCAGCTGATCATCGGAACCGGAACGGTCAACAAGGTCTACGACGAGTTCCTCGACATCACCGGCATGACGGCCGCGACGAAGGACGACGTCAAGGCGGCGGCCGCCGCGAAGCAGCCGCTCTGGAAGCAGCTTCTGAAGCCCATCGGCGACGTCTTTGTTCCGATTCTTCCCGCGATCGTTGCCTCCGGCCTCATGATGGGTCTCGTCGAGGCGCTCGGCAAGGCGATTCCCGGATTCGCGGGAACCGACTGGTATCAGTTCCTCGACATGGTGGCGAATACGGCCTTTGCCTATCTGCCGGTCATCGTCGCGATCTCCGCTGCCAGGGTATTCGGCGGCAACATCTTCCTCGGCGCCGTCATCGGTCTTCTGATGATCCACTCCAGTCTGACCAACGGCTGGAACGCCGCGAACGGCTACGATGTCTGGTATCTCTTCGGACACATCAAGATCGGAAATTATACGCTCGGCCAGATCAACCAGCTCGGCTATCAGGGACACGTCATACCTGTCATGATTGCCGTACTGTTTATGAGTAAGCTGGAAAAATGGCTGCATGAACACGTACCGGAAATGATCGACCTCTTCGTCACCCCGCTGACCACGGTCTTCGTGACGGCCCTTCTTACCTTCGTCGTCATCGGCCCGATCTTCTCGGCCCTTGAGACGGCGGTTCTCGCCGGCGCCAGAGTCCTGGTCAGGAATCCGATCGGCGCCTGCGTCATGGGCGCGATCTATCCCTGGACCGTCGTCATGGGTCTCCACCATATGTACAACGTCATCGAGGCGGGCATGCTCGCCGAGACCGGCCTCAACACGTGGATGCCCATCGCCTCCGCGGCAAACTTCGCCCAGTTCGGCGCCTGCCTTGCCGTCGGTATCAAGACCAGGAACGCCAAGACCAAGGCCGTCGCGATCCCGTCTTCGCTTTCCGCGGCCCTCGGCATCACTGAGCCGGCCATCTTCGGTGTCAACATGCGCTTCTTCAAGCCGTTTATCGGCGGCATGATCGGCGGCGCGGTCGGCGCGATCTTCGGCGCCCTCACGGGAATCGGCGCGACCTCCTACGGCGTCACCGGCATCCCGGGCTTCCTCACGATCAACAACATCCCGGTTTATACCGTGCTCCTCCTGGTCTCCGGCGGAATTGCCTTCGCGGTCACCAACTTCATCTGGAAGGAAGAGGAGAAGCCGGCTGCGGCCTCGGCGACGGCCTCCGCAGCGCCCGCCGCTTCCATCTCCGCCGAGAACGCTCCGAAGAACGTCGTCATGTCCTGCTCCGCGGGCGAGATTCTTGCCCCGACGGCGGGCCGCGTGATCAGCCGCGAGCAGATCCCGGACGAGACCTTCGCCTCCGGCGTTCTCGGAGACGGCGTCGCCATCGAGCCGACTTCCGAAAATGTCTACGCCCCCTTCGACGGCACGATCTCCTCGGTCGCTGAGTCGAAGCACGCCGTCGGCATCACCGGCGTGGGCGACATGGAGCTGCTGATCCACGTCGGCGTCGACACGGTCGCCATGAACGGCGACGGCTTCCAGGTCTTCGTGAAGGAGGGAGACTCCGTGAAGGCCGGACAGAAGCTGATGACGTTCGACAGGAAGAAGATCGCCGCCGCCGGACATCCGGACTGCGTCGTGACGCTTCTCACCAATTCCGACGACTATGAGGACCTGAAGGTCAACCTGTAAGCAGAGCCTGCGGCGCCGGCGCGGACGGTTTTTACGCGCCGGCAGCTGTCTTTTTCCTTTTTCCGCGGACATCGTCCGATGCTCATCTACGGAAACGGGTACCATTGATCTCCGGGGACGCGTTCCATGCGGCACCTGTCAGGGCGGACGGCACATCCGTCTCCGGCCATTACAATACAACTATACTAGGAGAAGGCGAATGGAAGTTTACAAGGGCAGTACTTCGTTTAAGGGAATCGCGATCGGAAAGATCGCAGAAATGAAGAAGGCGTCCACCGTCGTGCGCAGGACCCACATCGAGGACATCGAGGCGGAGCTGGCGCGCTATCAGGCGGCGAAGCAGCAGGCGCATGATGAGATCATGGCTCTCTACGACAAGGCCATGAAGGAAGTCGGCGAGGCTCAGGCCGAGATCTTCGAAGTGCACGCGGCCTTCCTCGATGAATTCGACGACTCTGTTGAGAACATCATCAGGGAGCAGAACATCAACGCGGAATACGCCGTCTCATCCACGGGCGAGAACACGGCGGCCATGTTCGCCGCGATGGACGACAACCCGTACATGCAGGCCCGCACCACGGACATCAGGGACGTGGCGGACCGCGTCATCCGCGCCCTCGAGGGCGGCGACGGCGAGACCAACCATTTCACCGAGCACGTCATCCTCGTGGCCGACGATCTCGCGCCGAGCGAGACGGTGCAGCTCGACAAGTCCATGGTCCTGGCCTTCGTCACGAGAGAAGGCTCCACCAACTCCCACACGGCGATCCTCGCCAGGACGATGAACATCCCGGCCCTCTGCCAGACGCCGGTCCCCAGGGACGCGGACGGCAAGCCCGGCATCGTGGACGGCTACACCGGACAGATCATCATCGATCCGGACGCCGAGACCATGGAGAAATATCAGAGCCTCCTGCTCAAGGAAGCCGAGAAGCAGAAGCTGCTGGCGGAGCTGAAGGGCAAGGACACCGTCACGAAGTCCGGCAGGAAGGTCAAGCTCTACGCCAATATCGGCGGCATCGGCGACATCAACTTCGTGCTGGAGAACGACGCCGCCGGCGTCGGCCTCTTCCGCAGCGAGTTCCTGTACCTGCAGAGTGAGGACTTCCCGACCGAGGAGGAGCAGTTCAAGGCCTACAAGCAGGTCGTGGAGATGATGGCCGGCAAGGAAGTGGTCGTCAGAACCCTCGATATCGGCGCGGACAAGCAGATCGACTACTTCAATCTCGACAAGGAAGACAACCCCGCCCTGGGCTACCGGGCGATCCGCATCTGCCTGACCCAGGAGGAGATCTTCAGGACCCAGCTGCGCGCCCTCTACCGCGCCTCGGCCTACGGCAATATCGACATCATGTTCCCGATGATCACGTCGGTCTGGGAAGTCGAGCGCGCCAAGGCCATCTGCGAGGAAGTCAAGGCGGAACTGACCGCCCAGAAGATCCCGTTCAAGGACGTGTCCCTCGGCATCATGATCGAGACCCCCGCGGCCGTCATGATCGCGGACGAGCTGGCGGAGCTGGTGGACTTCTTCAGTATCGGAACCAACGATCTGACCCAGTACACGCTGGCCATCGACCGTCAGAACCAGAAGCTCGACCGCTTCTTCAACGCCCATCATCCGGCGGTGCTCCGCGAGATCCAGATGACCATCGAGGCGGGCCACAGGCACAACACCTGGGTCGGCATCTGCGGAGAGCTGGGCGCGGATCCGGAGCTGACGGAGCGCTTTGTGGAGTGGGGCATCGACGAGCTGTCCATGAGCCCGTCCTCCATCCTTCCCGTCAGAAAGATCATCCGCGACATGGACTGAGACGGCGCGGACCGGGAATTCCCCCGCGGGACGAGATGAGAAAAAACGTCATCCGCGGGAGGAAATGAGAGAGGTTGCCCATTTCCGGGCGTTGTGTTAATATCATATCTGTATCAGAAAAGACTGTCATGCCGCATGAGCATGGCAGTCTTTTAGAAAGCGCGGAACTTAAGCGCCGCGAAGCGGAACCCGGCGGGGCGCAGCCCTCCCCGAGGAGAAGCCCTGCGGTCTGACGGACAGAAGGAAGAATCAATGATTTTGGATGTTTTACTGGATGCGGCTCTGGACTGCCTGAAGGATCTGCCGTTTCTTTTCGTGGCGTTTCTGGTCCTGGAGGCGCTGGAGCACCACACCTCCGACTGGATGAACCGGTCGCTGAAGAGGGCGGGAAACTTCGGACCCGCTGTGGGAGCCGTCCTCGGCTGCGTCCCTCAGTGCGGCTTTTCCATCATGGCGTCGGATTTCTACGCCGGGGGCGTGATCACGCTGGGAACGCTGATCTCCGTCTACCTGTCGACCTCCGACGAGGCCCTGGTCATTCTGATGTCGAACCCGCAGCACTTCGGGGACATCGGGAGGCTGATCGCCGTAAAGATCGTGATCGGCGTGACGGCGGGCTATCTCATTCTTTTCTGTGAGAAGCTGTGGAAGAGACGGCACAGGGTGCAGGAGAAGGAGATCGAGGATCTGTGCCGGAACTGCGGCTGCCACGATGAGGAGGGAGGAATCCTGAAGCCCGCGCTCCATCACACCGGGGAAGTGCTGCTGTTTCTCTTCCTGTTCACCTTCGCGCTGAACCTGCTGCTGGAGCTGATCGGGATCGAAAATGTGTCCCGCCTCCTGCTGGGCAACACGTTTTTCCAGCCGGTGCTGGCCTCGCTCATCGGCCTGATCCCCAACTGCGCGGCCTCGGTGATGCTGACGCAGCTCTACATCGACGGCGTGATCAGCTTCGGCTCGGCGGTGGCCGGCCTCTGCTCGGCGGCCGGCCTGGGCCTGGCGGTCCTCTTCCGCATCAACCGGCACAGGAAAGAAAACCTGATGATCACAGGCCTTCTGCTGCTGGTGGCGGTCTGCGCCGGCATCGTGATCCAGCTGCTCTTCGGGTAAAACCGCACCGTGCTCCGGCGGCTCTATGGGTGAAGCTGCTTCATGATCCGGCGGCCGCCGGGCAGCGGGAGATGCGCTCCGACAGTGGTATTCGTGTCCGTCCGATTTCGGCTGAGCCGGATTCGGACGGACTTCTTGCGTTTTGGGCGGGCAGGGATTATAATATTCATATCGAATAAATAGGAATTGGAGGCTTTCTACATGAAGGTTTCGACAAAAGGCCGCTACGCGCTTCGGATTATGCTGGATCTTGCGGTACACAACACGGGAGAGCTGGTTCCTCTGAAGGATATTGCGAAACGACAGGAGATCACCCTGAAATATATGGAGCAGATCATCTCCCCCCTCTCCAAGGCGGGCCTGGTGGTGAGCCTGCGGGGCTCAAGCGGGGGCTACCGTCTGGCCAGAAAGCCGTCCCAGTACACCTGCGGCGACATCCTGAGAGTGGTGGAGGGCCCTCTGACGCCGACGGCGTGCCTCAGCCAGTCGGGAACGGTGGACTGTCCCAGGGCGGAGATCTGCCCGACCGTCTCGTTCTGGAAGGGGCTCTATCAGGTGATCGAGAACTATGTGGACAGCGTGACGCTGGAGGACCTGATGGAGAAGGAAATGGAGTCCGTGGGCGACTACGTGATATGAGCCTGCGGCAGAAGCGGGAGGCGAAAATCCGCTCTGCCGGGGAAACCGTGCCGGAGACGGCGCGGTTTTTTTGTGCCCGCGGCAAAATTTACGGTTGACAAACAGGAGACTTCTGCTATAATTCATATAAACCAACTAGGAAAAATAGGTTTACAATTCCGCACGCGGATATCTTTGAGAGGAGGAAGAGGATTATGGCACAGCTTTATCAGAGCGCGACACAGCTGATCGGGGGAACACCGCTGGTGGAGTTTCGGAATATTCACAGGGAGCTGGGCCTTGAGGCGACGGTTCTGGCCAAGCTGGAGTATTTCAATCCGGCCGGCTCCGTCAAGGACAGGATCGCGAGGGAGATGATCGAGACCGCCGAGGCGGAGGGCCGGCTGAAGGAGGGCTCCGTCATCATCGAGCCGACCTCCGGCAACACGGGCATCGGCCTTGCCGCGATTTCCGCGGCCAAGGGCTACCGCATCATCCTGACCATGCCCGAGACCATGAGCGTTGAGCGGAGAAATATCCTGAAGGCCTACGGGGCGGAGATCGTTCTCACGGACGGCTCGAAGGGCATGAAGGGCGCGATCGAGAAAGCGGCGGAGCTGGCGGAGAGCATTCCGGGAGCCTTCATCCCCGGACAGTTTGACAATCCGGCCAATCCCACCGCCCACTACAAGACCACAGGTCCGGAGATCTGGGAGGCGACAGATGGAGCCGTGGATATTCTGATCGCCGGCGTCGGCACGGGGGGAACGCTGACGGGTACCGGAAAGTATCTCCGGGAGAAGAAGCCGGGGGTTGAAATCTACGCTCTCGAGCCCGCCTCCTCCCCGGTCCTGTCCGAGGGACACGGGGGACCGCACAAGATTCAGGGAATCGGGGCGGGATTCGTCCCGAAGGTGCTGGACACCGGCCTCTACAACGGCGTCGTCACGGTCTCCAACGAGGACGCCTTTGAGACGGCCAGGCTGATTGCCCGGAAGGAAGGCGTTCTGGTGGGCATCTCCTCCGGGGCGGCCTTCTTCGGAGCGGTCACTCTGGCGAAACGCCCGGAAAACAAAGGAAAGGTGATCGTCGCGGTCCTTCCTGACTCCGGCGACCGCTACTATTCGACGCCCCTTTTCCAGGAGGCATAACCGCCTGCCGG
>JBGUKX010000002.1:0-16060 GCA_045114695.1 Lachnospiraceae bacterium
TCTTCTGGACGCGCACCATATGGTGCTCAATGTATCCTTATCATACAATATGCTGTGGTCATTCCTTGATGGACTTCATTGTCGGGAAGAGCAGCACGTCACGGATGGCCTCGGCGCCGGTCATCAGCATGACCATTCGGTCGATGCCGTAGCCGATGCCGCCGGTCGGGGGCATGCCCACCTCGAGGGCGTTGAGGAAGTCCTCGTCCGTCGTCTGGGCCTCTTCGTCGCCCTGGGCCAGCTGCGCCTCCTGCGCGCGGAACCGCTCCCTCTGGTCGATGGGGTCGTTCAGCTCCGAGTAGGCGTTGCACATCTCCCAGCCGTTCATGAACATCTCAAAGCGGAGAACCTTGCCCGGATGCTCCGGATCCTTCTTGGTCAGCGGGGAAATCTCGATCGGATGTCCCATGATGAAGGTCGGCTGGATCAGCTTGTCCTCGACGAATTCGTCGAAGAACAGGTTGAGGATGTCGCCGATCTGATGGCGCTCCTCAAATTCCACATGCTTCTCGCGGGCGATGGCGCGCGCTTCCTCGAGGGTGCCGATTTCGTCGAAATCGACGCCGCTGTAACGCTTCACCGCCTCCGTCATCGTGAGACGCTCAAAGGGTCTGCCGAGGTCCATCTCGACGCCGTTGTAGGTGATTTTCGTCGTGCCGAGCACCTCCTGCGCGACGTGGCGGTACATATCCTCGGTCAGATCCATCATTCCGTTGTAATCGGTATACGCCTGATAGAGCTCCATCAGGGTGAACTCCGGGTTGTGCTTGATATCCAGCCCCTCGTTCCGGAAGACCCTGCCGATCTCATAGACGCGCTCGAGGCCGCCGACAATCAGTCTCTTGAGATAGAGCTCAAGGGAGATGCGGAGCTTCTTGTCCTCGTCGAGGGCGTTGAAATGCGTGACGAAGGGTCTGGCGGAGGCGCCGCCCGCGTTCTCGACGAGCATCGGCGTCTCGACCTCGAGGAAATCCTTCGCGTCGAGGTAGCGGCGGATCGCGCTGATGATCTTTGAGCGCTTGATAAAGGTGTCCCTGACCTCCGGGTTCATGATCAGGTCGACGTAGCGCTGGCGGTAGCGGATGTCCGTGTCCGTCAGGCCGTGGAATTTCTCCGGAAGGATCTGGAGGGACTTGGAGAGAAGCGTCACGCTCTTTGAGTGGACCGAGATCTCGCCCATCTTCGTCGTGAAGACGGCGCCCTTCACGCCGACGATGTCGCCGACGTCGAGCTTCTTGAACTTCTTGTATTCCTCTTCTCCCAGGTCGTCGCGCGACACGTAGATCTGGATGCTGCCGTCCCTGTCCTGGACGTGGCCGAAGCTGGCCTTGCCCATCACGCGTTTCGACATCAGCCGGCCGGCGATGGAAACCTCTTTGCCTTCATATTCGGCGTAATGGTTGACAATCTGCGCGCTGTGCTCCGTCTGGTCATAGGTGACGATCTCGTAGGGATTCTCGCCCGCCTCGACCAGGTTTTGAAGCTTCTCCCGTCTCACCTTTCTGAGCTGGTTGAGGTCCGAAGGACCGCTCTCCTGCATTCTTCCCGGCATAATACTCCTCTTCTCCTGTGATGTCGCGTCTGACTGATGCTGCTTTATAAGGTCCTTATACGCTCCGGCTGATCTCCAGAATCTGGAATTTGTTTTCCTCATCCGGCATCTCCACGGTGACCACGTCGCCCACCTTGGTTCCGATCAGGGCGAGCCCGAGGGGGGATTCGTTGGAGATCTTTCCGTTCAGCGAATTCGCCTCCATAGAGCCGACGATGCTGAATTCCAGATCCTCGTCATACCTGATGTCGTGAAGCTTCACCTTGCAGCCGATGTTTACCTTGGTGATATCCGCCTCGTCCTCGTCGACGACCTCGGCGTGCTTCAGGATCCCCTCAATCTCTTCGATCCTCGCCTCGATATCGCGCTGCTCGTCCTTGGCGGCGTCATATTCCGCGTTTTCGGAAAGGTCGCCCTGCTCTCTCGCTTCTCCGATCTTCAGAGAGATTTCCTTTCTCTTGTTGACCTTCAGGTCGTTCAGTTCGTCCTCGAGCTTTTTCAGACCGGAGACCGTAAGAATATTCTTTTTGACCTGTCCGTTTTCTTCTGCCATCGTTCGCTCCTCCTTGCTGCGGGCCATCCCGGCCGCGAGACGGATTTTCCGGAAAATCTGCCGGCTTTTATCCTCTCTTTGGGGCCGCAATCCCACATATATCAAAATGCGTGACGGTGATTCCTGCCGTCACGCGATGCTTTCAATATTATATTGACGGCAAATGGCGTTGTCAAGCCTTATTGTCGCCGCTTCCGCCGCCCGCGTAAGCCTCCTCGACGCCGCCCTCCGCAGGCGTCTCCGGCCGGTACGCGCGCGGATCCGTCCCGGCGCTCTCCGCCCACTCGTCCAGGATTTCCCGCAGCTCCCCGAAGCTGTCCGCCGCGTTGACCGCGGCGCGGACCCTGGCCGAATTCGGCCAGCCGGCCGTGTACCAGGAGATGTGCTTCCTCATCCGGCACACCGCCATACGGACGTCCCCGATGTACTCCAGCTCCATCGCGGCGTGCCGCAGCATGACGTCGTGCGCCTCGCGGACCGAAGGCCGCCTTCCGCTGAAGATCCAGGGATTTCCCCTGGCGCCGCGGGCCGTCATGACGTACCGGCAGCCGGTCTCCCGCCTCATCCGGTCGGCGTCCTCCCGGGAATGGACGTCGCCGTTCCCGATGACGGGGATGCTCACCGCTTCCCTGACCCGGCGGATAACGTCCCAGTCGGCCCTGCCGCTGTAGAGCTGGTCCCGGGTCCGTCCGTGAACCGCGACGGCCGCTGCCCCGGCGTCCTCACAGCGCCGGGCGACCTCGACGGCGTTGATCTCCTCCGCGCTCCAGCCGGAGCGCATCTTGACGGTGACCGGGCGGTCCGAGACGCGGACGCAGGCGCGCACGATTTCCCCGGCGAGCGCCGGATTTCTCATCAGCGCCGCCCCCTCGCCGTTTTTCACGATCTTCGGCATGGGACAGCCCATATTGATGTCCAGGATATCATAGGGGATCTCCCGGAGGCGCTCCACCGCGATGACCATCGTCTCCGGATCCGGGCCGAAGATCTGCATCGCCACGGGATGCTCGTCCGGGCCGATCCCGGCAAACTCCAACGTTCTGACGCTGCCGTACTTGACCGCGTTGGCGCTCACCATCTCCGTGACGGTCAGCGCGGCGCCCATTTCCCGGCAGAGCGTGCGGAAGGGGCGGTCCGTGACGCCGGCCATGGGTCCCAGTATCATGTCGCCGGAGAGAACCGGCAGCTTTGGCGCGGTCATTCCTCTTCCGCCCTGTTCAGAATGAAGATCCGGTAGAAAAGCTTCAGCTGGTTCATGAGCTCCGCCTCGCTCTCCTGAAGCCGGCGGATCCGTATCTCCGCGCCGATCTCGTCGATATCGGTGTCCGTCTCCCCGGAGCGGACCGTAAAGACGGGATTCCCCTCGTCGTTGAAATCAATGGTGAAGATCCCCCCGGCGTCCTCGGCAAAGGTGACGCAGATCTCCCGGAGATGCTCGCGGACGTCCTCGGGGAGCTTTGAGAACGCGGGATTGAAATAGTACTTTCGCGAAATGCGGCTGGCGCCGCAGAGAGTTGTCGCCATGGCGTTTCCCCTCTTCTCCCGTAATCCGAAAGCAGGATACCTCCGGCGTCTTCTCCGGAAGTATCCCGCAGTAATTGACTGATGCAGCCGGGAGGCCGCGGACGAAAGCGGCAGCCGCTTACGTCCCGCCGGATCCTGAGTCCCGGTCTTTTTCCGTATCGTTTACAGATACGTTATTTACAGATACTTCTTCAGGTCCTCGACCTTGTCGAGCCTCTCCCAGGGCAGGTCCACGTCGGTGCGGCCGAAGTGGCCGTAGGCGGCGGTCGCCTTGTAGATCGGGCGTCTCAGGTCGAGCATACGGATGATTCCCGCCGGGCGGAGATCGAAGTTCTCGCGGATGATCTCCGTCAGCTTCTCGTCGGAGAGCTTTCCGGTGCCGTAGGTATCGATCATGACGGAGGTCGGCTGCGCGACGCCGATGGCGTAGGAAAGCTGGATCTCAGCCTGGTCGGCCAGACCGGCGGCGACGATGTTCTTGGCGACGTATCTCGCGGCGTAGGCCGCGGAGCGGTCGACCTTGGTGCAGTCCTTGCCGGAGAAGGCTCCGCCGCCGTGGCGTGCGTATCCGCCGTAGGTGTCGACGATGATCTTGCGGCCCGTGAGGCCGGCGTCCCCGTGAGGTCCTCCGATGACGAAGCGGCCGGTCGGGTTGACGAAGAATTTCGTCTTTTCGTCGACCAGCTCCTTCGGGAGAATCGGATCGAAGACGTATTCGCGGATATCCTTGTGGATCTGCTCCTGGCTCACCTCCGGGTCGTGCTGGGTGGAAATGACGACCGCCTCGAGACGGCTCGGTCTGCCGCTCTCATCGTACTCCACGGAGACCTGGGACTTTCCGTCCGGGCGGAGATACGGGAGCGTTCCGTCCTTGCGGACGTCGGTCAGTCTCTTGCAGAGCCTGTGGGCAAGCGAGATCGGATAGGGCATGTACTCCGCCGTCTCGTTGGTGGCGTAGCCGAACATCATGCCCTGGTCGCCGGCGCCGATGGCGCCGAGCTCCTCGTCGCTCATGTTGGCCTCGAGGGCCTTAAGGTCCTCCTTGGTCTCGAGGGCGTTGTCGACGCCCATCGCGATGTCGGCGGACTGCTGATCCATCGCCACAAACACGGCGCAGGTATTGCCGTCGAATCCCGTCTTCGCGTCGTTGTAGCCGATCTCATTGACCGTGTCGCGCACGATCTTCTGATAGTCGAGCTGGGCCTTCGTCGTGATCTCGCCGGTGACCAGCACGAATCCCGTGCAGGTCGCTGTCTCGCAGGCGACGCGGCTCATCGGGTCCTGCTCCATGCAGGCGTCAAGGATGGCGTCGGAAATCGCGTCGCAGACCTTGTCCGGATGTCCTTCCGTCACGGATTCGGATGTGAACAGTCTCTTCTCTCCCATTGTCTTATACCTTTCCTGGAAATGATGTGGAATGCTTCCCCTTATCGAAAAAGAAACGGCCCGCGGATGCGGACCGGAATCATCTTTCAGCCCTTATTGTTCGATCACTCGCTCGAGGTTGGCACCTTCCCCCCCGGGAGGTTGTCACGGCTTCACAGAACCTCTCATGTCTCCACCGTTCTTAATAAGAGTAAGCATAAACCGATATGAAATTCCGGAGCCCCGGAAAACCCGCGAAAACGACTCCGTAGCAGTTTCTAAGGTTATCACCTGCGTTCCCTTGTTTCAAGATACAAATGGTTTGTTTTGTTGCCGTTAGAGGCATTTAACGCCGCCGGAGCTGCGACAGGATTTCCCGGATCTCCTCCGGCGTGAACTCATAGTCCGTGTTGCAGAAATGGCAGTTCAGCGTGACCGGCTTTCCTTCCTCCGCCATGGACTGAAGCTCTCCCTCCCCCATGGCGATCAGCGCCTTCGTGACGCGGGCCCGGCTGCAGTCGCATCGGAACCGGACGTCCTGCCTGTCCGTGAGGTGCATGTCCAGCTCCTCCAGCAGGCCCGTGAGGATGCTCTCCGGCGTGCCGCCCCGGTCGAGGAGCGTCGTGACGGGCTCCGACGTGACGCAGGCCTTCTCGAGCGCCGTGATCACCTCCTCGGGGCAGTCCGGCATCAGCTGGATGATATAGCCGCCCGCCTCCCGGACGGAACCGTCGGACGTGTTGACGAGCACGCCGAGGGCGACCACCGAGGGCACCTGCTCGCTGACCGCGAAGTAGTAGGTCAGGTCCTGGGCGATCTCGCCGTTCTGAATCTCCACCTCGCCCGTGTAGGGCTCCTTGAGCCCGATGTCCTTGAGGATGCGCAGCCTTCCGCCTCCCACGGCGCCGCCGACGTCCAGCTTGCCCGCCGCATTGGGGGGAAGCATGACGGACGGGTTTTCCACGAAGCCCTTGACGTCCCCGCGGGAGTCCGCCGTCACCGTGATGCCTCCGATCGGCCCGTCGCAGACAAACTGCAGGGTCATGACGTCCTTTTCGCCCTTCATATCGACGCCCATCATCAGGGCCGCCGCCATCGAGCGCCCGAGAGCCGCGCACGCGACGGGGCTGAGGCCGTGGCGCCTCCTCGCCTCCTCCGTCAGTTCCTTCGTCGTGACGGCAAAGGCCCTGACATAATCATTCGCGGCGGTCGCTCTTACAAGATAATCTGACATGGTATGGTTCCTTTCCCGGCCCGCGCGTTCCTCAGCGCAGAATCCCTTTTCCCTCAAATTCGGGGATAAAGCTCTCCCGCGCGGCTCCGCCTTCCTGAATATACGCCTGCACCACCCCGATTTCAAGGGCGTAGTCCGTCACCTTGCGGTATTCCCGGCGCGTCACCCTGCGGGCGAGCTCGGGGTATCGTTCCCCGATTCCGGGCATCGGCGTGTACTGGTTCATGATGCTGATGTAAATGTCGTCTCCGTAGGTGCGGTGAAGGTATTCGATGACGCGCATGGAATCCCTCGTGTGCCCCGGCAGAAGCATGTGCCGGACGATCGTCCCCGAGGTCATCATGCCCCGTCCGTCGAAGCATGGCGGGCCGCTGATCTTCACCATCTCCCCGATGGCGGCGGACGCCGTGTCGAAGTAATCCGGGGCGTCGGAGTAACGGGCGGAGAGCGCCGGATCGAAGTATTTGAGGTCCGGCAGGAAGACGTCGACGACGCCCCGGAGCATTCTGACGGTCTCCGGCCTCTCGTAGGACCCGGTGTTGTAGACCACGGGAATGCCGAGCTTCTTCGGGCCTTCCTCCCTCGCGGCGCGCACCGCCGCCGCGATCTGCGGGACAAAGTGCGTCGGCGTCACCAGGTTGATATTGTTCGCGCCCTGGGCCTCCAGCTCGAGAAAGATCTCCGCGAGGCGCGGGACGGTGACCGGAAATCCCGCGTCTCCCAGCGCGATGCTCCGGTTCTGGCAGAACACGCACCCCAGGGGACAGCCCGAGAAAAACACCGCGCCGCTGCCCTCTTTCCCGGAGATGCACGGCTCCTCCCACATATGGAGAGCCGCCCTCGCCGCCCGGACGACCGCGGTCTCCCCGCACCGGCCCGGAACGGCGGTCCGGTCCGCGCCGCAGCGGCGCGCGCAGAGCCCGCAGGATTTCAGGTTCTCCGCATCATACGGTACGGTTCCGCTCCCGGTCTCCGGGCGTGCCTGCGTCTTTTCGCTCCCGCTCCCGGCTGCCGTGTGCTCCCGCGTCTTTTCGCTCCCGCTCCCGGCTGCCGTGTGCTTCCGCGCCGTTTCGGTTCCGCTTCCGGTCTCCCTCATTCCGTCCCTTCCCCGCGGTCTCCCCCGCGGGGAGACATAAAAGCCGGGACGTAGCATCTACGTCCCGGTCCGTTTCCGTTTCATTTGCGCTCATCCGGAGGGATGGGCCTGTGTCTCAGCCCGCCTTCACCCGGCGCTCAGCTCGAATTTCCTGATCTCGAGCTCCGAATTAACCTTCTCGATCTCCGCTCCGAGGGCCTTCAGCTTGCCGTCGAAATCCTCGTAGCCTCTCTGGATATAGACGATATCGTCCACGATCGTGAAGCCTTCCGCCGCCAGTCCCGCGATCACGAGGGCCGCTCCGGCTCTCAGGTCCGGGGAGGAGACTCTCGCTCCCGTCAGCTGTCCGGTGCCGACGATGATCGCCGTGTTGCCTTCGACCTTGATGTTGGCTCCCATCCTGGAGAGCTCGTCGACGTATTTGAAGCGGCTCTCGAAGATACTCTCCGTGACGATCGACGTCCCGTTCGCGAGGGACAGGACCGCGCCGATCTGCGGCTGCATATCCGTCGGGAAGCCCGGATAGGGAAGGGTCTTGACCTGCGTCCGCTGAAGCGGCTTGGACGCGACGACTCTCAGGGAATCCTCGCCCTCCTCGACCTCGCAGCCGATCTCCGACAGCTTCGCCGTGATGGCCTCAAGATGCTTCGGGATGACGTTCTTCACCACGACGTCGCCTCTGGTGGCGGCCGCCGCCAGCATATAGGTCCCGGCCTCGATCATGTCCGGCACGATGCTGTAGGTACATCCGTGGAATCTCTGGACGCCGTGGATGCGGATCACGTCCGTGCCGGCGCCTTTGATGTCGGCTCCCATGCTGTTCAGGAAGTTGGCCGCGTCGACGACGTGGGGCTCCTTGGCGGCATTCTCGATGATCGTCCTGCCGGGCGCTCTCGAGGCGGCCATCATGATGTTGATGGTCGCGCCGACAGACACGACGTCAAGGAAAACATGAGCGCCGTGCATATTGTCACATTTCGCGATGATGGTGCCGTGGGAAATGCTGACGTCCGCGCCGATCGCGCGGAAGCCCTTCAGATGCTGATCGATGGGACGGCTTCCGATGTTGCAGCCGCCGGGAAGAGGTACTTCGGCCTCGTTGTATTTTCCAAGCAGAGCTCCGAGCAGATAGTAGGAGGCCCGGATCTTCTTTATACTGTCATAGTCAACAGCGCAGTTGCGGATCGTGGATCCGTTGATCTTCACCGTGTGGCGGTCGACCCTCTGCACTCTGGCTCCAATCTTCTCTACAGCTTCGATCAGAACATTGATATCGTTGACGTCGGGAAGATTCTCGAGCGTCACTGTTTCATCCGACATGATTGCTGCGGACAGAATCGGCAGTGCCGCGTTCTTGGCACCGGCTATCTCCACTTCTCCCACAAGCGGAATTCCGCCCTTGATGACATACTGTTCCATTCGTCTGCCTCTTTCCCCTTATTATTTTTTTGTTCGGGAATCTGCCCGACGCCTGCTGTTCCCCTTCAAGGCACCGGGGTTTCCCTTCTCTCCGGCGCCGCTCTCCCCAGAAAAGCGCCGAAATACAGCGTCCCCACGCTGTACATGGTTTATCTTAACGTAGTTTTAATAATTTGTAAACATTTTCGCGGCGTGAAAGTGGTTTTCGTTAAAAAAGACGGATAGACTATTCGTTCACTTGCAGATTAACATAATCAGTTTTCAGTCTTATTATTTTTTCTTCTGACAGTTTTTCCGCATTTATTCTTTTTGACACTGAAACCGAAGGTGCCGAGCTTTTTCCCCAGTCCGAAGTACGCGCCGTGGGAATAGACGATGGGATGCGCCCGCTCCAGACGGAACGCCCCCTTCTCATCCAGACAGCTCTGGTCCGCGTGGACCGCGAGAACCTCGGCCGTGAACATCGTGTGGGAGCCGCAGGGAATCTCGTCCTTCACCCGGCACTCGATCGAGACCGGCGACTCCGCCACCAGCGGGCAGCTGATCTTCTCCGCCTCCTCGACGGTGAGACGGCAGGCGGCGAACTTGTCCGTATCCCTGCCGCTCTTCACGCCGCAGTAGTCGCAGGCGCGCGCCAGGTCCTCCGTCGTCAGATTGATCCCGAACACCCCCGTCTCCTTCAGGTAGGTCCAGCTGAGACGGGACGGGCGGAGCGAAATGCTGACCATGGCGGGATCCGAGCAGATGGTTCCCGCCCACGCGACCGTGCAGATATTGTTTTTTCCCTCCGCGCTTCTCGTCGTCACCAGGACGGCGGGCAGCGGGTAAAGCATATTTCCGGGTCTCCAGATCTCCTTCAAGCGGCCGCTCCTTTCTTCGTATCCGCTCCCTTTGCGCTTCCGGTTCCGTGATGATCGCCGCCGCGTCCGTATTTCCGCTTCTTACGCGTTCTGCAGGGCGGACATAAAGGAAGGAATGAGCTGCTTCTTTCTCGAGACGACGCCGGGAAGGACGCACATGCCGTCCTCGACCTCCGCTCCGAACGCATCTTTGACCAGGTCGGAGCTTCCCTTTCCGCAGCAGAGCAGCGTGGTGTCCTCGGTGAGAATGTCGGTCAGCATGAAGAAGACCATCTGCGCGCCGCCTCTCCCGCACTCCTCCTCGAGCTGGGGAACCAGTACCCGGGCGATGTCCTTCAGCTCCTCGGAATCCATGGAGCTGATCTGGCCGACGCCGAACACGGTCTCCCCGAAAATGAACTTCTTGTAGTCCTGGTGCAGGATCTCCTCCGGGGTCTTTCCCTTGAGGTTGCTCCCCGCGCGGAACATGGCCTTGGCGTGCTCCTCGATCCTGATGCCCGCGATCTCCGCCAGGGCCCGGCAGGCTCTCTCGTCCCGCGGCGTGCAGGTCGGCGAGCGGAACATCAATGTGTCCGAGATGATGGCGGAGCACATGAGGCCGGCGATGTCTGCGGGTATCTCGACGCCCGCCTCCAGGTACATGGCGTAGAGGATCGTGGCGGTGCAGCCCACCGGCTCGCCCCGGAAATAGACCGGCTGGAGGGTCTCCACCGTGCCGATCCTGTGATGGTCGATGATCTCGAGGATCTCCGCCTCGTCGAGGTTGTCGGCGGCCTGGCTCTTCTCCGTGTGATCGACGAGCACCACCTTCTTCTTCCTGGCGTTGATCACGCTCCGGCGGGAGATCATGCCGATGAACTTCCCGCTGTGGTCGATCACCGGGAAATCCCGGTGGCGGTTCTTTCCCATGGTCACGCGGACGTCGTCGATGAAATCGTCCGTCCGGAAGGTGACGAGATTATTCCTGCGCATCAGGAACTTCGCCGGGACGCTCTGGTTGATGAGGCGCGCCGTCGTATAGGTGTCGAAGGGGGTGCAGATCACCACGCAGTCGCGCTCCTGCGCGAGGGCCCGGATCTCCTCGGACACGTCCTCGGTGAGGGTCACGACGATGCAGCACGCTCCGGATTCCACGGCCTGTCTCTGGGCGTCCTCCCGGTTGCTGACGATCACGAGATCGTCCTTCTCCACGACCTCCGCGATACGTTCCGGCGTCGCCGCGCCGACGAGAACCTTTCCTTTAATAAAGTAGGAGTGGTCATTTCCGATGATCACGGTCCCGTTGATGGTCTCGGCGATATCGTAGAATTTCGTCCTGGCCTCCGACATGATCGTCTTCGTGTAGGCGTCGATGTAATAATTCGCGATGTCCCCCACCGTCAGCAGTCCCTCGAGATCTCCCTCGGGACTCATCACGGGCAGGGTGACCGTTTCGCTCTCCTTCATGTATTCCCAGGCGATTCTCACGGTGATGTCGTCCGGCGCCCCCTCGGCGTCGTCGATCTCCAGGTCGGAGACCTGCAGGCCGACGTTCGGCAGGTAGAAGGGAGGATCGTGGCGGAACGTCCGAAGGACGTACTCCGTCTCCTCATTGATCTGGCCCGCCCTGCAGGCGACGTACTTCTGTCCCCCGTAAATCCGGTTCTTGAGATAGGCGCAGGCGATGGCGGAGCAGATGGAATCGGTGTCAGGATTCTTGTGGCCGAGCACATAGATCTTTTCTTCTTTCAGCATGCTTCTCCCTCCCCGGGCAGATGGATGTCCAACTCAACAGGGCAGTGATCCGAGCCCGTGACCTCCGTGAGGATCTTCGCGTCCTCGAGGCGGTCCTTCAGCCGCTCGGAAACGATGAAATAGTCGATGCGCCATCCGGCGTTCTTCTCCCGCGCCCGGAAGCGGTAGGACCACCAGGAGTAGACCCCCTCAGCGTCGGGATAGAAGTAACGGAAGGTGTCGATGAAACCGCTCGAGAGCACTGTCGTCATCTTCGCCCGCTCCTCGTCCGTGAAGCCGGCGTTCTGGCGGTTGGTCCTGGGATTTTTCAGGTCGATCTCACGATGCGCGACGTTGAGGTCGCCGCACCAGATCACGGGCTTGACGCTGTCCAGCTTCCGGCAGTAGGCGAGGAAATCGTCCTCCCATTTCATCCGGTAGGCGAGCCTCTTCAGGCCGTCCTGGGAATTCGGTGTGTACACGGTGATTAAGTAGAAATCCTCATACTCCAGGGTGATGACGCGCCCTTCCCGGTCGTGCTCCTCGATCCCGATGCCGTATGTCACCGCCAGGGGATGCCGCTTCGTGAAGACCGCGGTGCCGGAGTAGCCCTTTTTCTCGGCGTAATTGTAGTACTGCTCGTACCCGGGAAGCTCGAGCGCCACCTGTCCCTCCTGCATCTTGGTCTCCTGCAGGCAGAAGATGTCCGCGTCCGCTTCCTTGAAAAACGTCATGAAGTCCTTTTTCAGGACCGCCCTGAGGCCGTTGACATTCCAGGAAATAAATTTCACAGTATGACCTCCATCTCCTTCTTCAGCATTTTCAGGCCCCTCGCCTCATAGAACGCCATCGCGGAGGGATTGCAGGCCCACACGTTGAGGGTCAGGTGATAGCAGCCGATGCCGCGGGCGTAGTCGACGATGTACTCGTAGATCCTGCGGCCGATGCCGCCGCCCCGGAGATTCTCGTCCACGCACAGGTCGTCGATGTACAGCGACCGCATGGCCTGCAGGGCGTGGGTGCCCTCCGTCTCCGTCACGACGCAGAACCCGTAGCCGAGGACCCGGTCTCCGCCGTCGACGCCGACGAAGATCGGCCGCGTGTCGTCGGCGATCAGGATCTCCAGCTCCGCGGGCGTATATTTCGTCGCGTCTCTTCTGAAAATATCCGGGCGCCCGTCGTGGTGCACGTTGCAGACCTGGACCAGAAGCTCCATGATCCTCGGTATGTCCTTTGTCTCCGCCCGTCTCACCTTTAATCCGGGCGTCGCCGCCACCGTCTGTCTCTCCCTTAATCCGGGCGTCCTGCCGTTCTCCGTTCCGTCCATTCCGTTCTTCTCCGTCCTTTGATGCTGTCCTTCTTTCTCCCGGAGCCCCTTCTTTTCCGTCGTCCGGGGAATCCGGTTCACGCGGCGTCCGGCGGGCTTTGCCGCCTGCCGTCGCGTTTCTTTCATTATTTTAATGCCGAATCCCGGCGGATGCAACCACACTTAGGCCTCTTTCCCGGCAGGGCACAGGGCCGCTCCGCCGCGAAGTGGCGCTTTTCCGGCAGGGCTCGGCCTGCTCCGCCGCGAAGGAGCGCTTTCCCGCCCCGGACCGGACGACAGACAGGAACCGCTCTCCCGGCCGGGGGAAGTCCCTCCTCGGTCCCGGGTCCGGTCCTCCGAAATCCTGTTTAGATGATTTGTGCAAATTGTAAACATTAATTTTGTAAAAAATTGACAAAACTTTTTTTTCGTTATATAATGCCTCCGATATTAAGGGGTGGCATCAGCGGAGGACAGACAGGAACCCCGTTCAGCTATATATTATAAGGAGGATATCATGACACCGGTAAAAAAGACTGTCAAGAAAGATGACGTCAAAGTTGTGGAAGAAGTCAAAGAGGAAGTGAAGGCTGCTCCGGCTGAAGAGAAGAAGACCGAGGAGAAGGCCGCTCCCAAGAAGGCTGCTCCGAAGAAAGCCGCCGCGAAGAAGACCGCGAAGCAGGCCGCCAAGACCATCGAGAAGGCTGTTGAGGCCGTGAAGGAAGACGCCAAGAAGGCCGTCAAGAAGACCGCCGCCAAGAAGGCTGCCGCTCCGGAGACCAACGTCTACATCGAGTTCAACGGCTATCAGTTCGCAGCCAAGACGGTTCTGGACAAGGCTATGAAGGCCTATGCGGAGTCCGGCAAGGGCGGCGCTGTCAAGACCTTCGAGATCTATGTCAAGCCGCAGGAGAACGTCGCCTACTATGTCGTGAACGGCGAAGGCTCCGACGACTACAAGGTAGAGCTTTGATTCTGAAAGAAACCGGCAGATAAATCCGTCGCGGATGGTCTGCCGGTCTTTTTCTGCTTTTTGCACGTCAAAAGAGGAGGCATGCCCGCGGGCGTGCCTCCTCTCCGTATTCTCTCCGTATCTCTCCGATAGGCTCCGATGCGGACGGTTTACCAGGGACGGTTGTAAACGACGACCTTGGTTCCTCTCGGAATGTTGTTGTAGATCCAGAGCGCGTTGCTCAGGTGCAGACGCACGCAGCCAAGGGAGCAGCTGACGCCCATTCTGCCGTCCAGCAGACGGACCGGCGCGTTCTGCAGGTCATAGATCTGCGAGTGGAAGAGGATGCTGTAGTAGATCTGGGTGAAATACCAGCACTTCGCGTTGCCCGAGTGGGTGACGAAGTAGGTTCCCCTGGATCCGATCGAGAACACGCCGACCGGGGTCGGGGTGCTGACCGCGCCGACACAGCACGGATAGGTCGCGATCTTCTCCCAGTTGTACTGCTTTCCCTTAAAGATATAGACCGTGTGCTCGCCCTGGTTCAGAAGGATGAGGTACTTCGTCGCGCTGGCGTACTGGTTCGCCTTGATGTACTCGTTCTTCAGCGCGTTGGGATACAGGGAGAGGAGCACCTTGATGTACTTCGGGTTGCCGGAGGTGATGCCCGACTTGGCGGTGAGTCCCATCAGCAGGCCTCTCTTGATGAAGTTCTGGATCGCGCCGGCGTCGTCGTCCTTGAACTGGGACGCGATGGCGTTGTGCGACACATAGTACTTGAAATCGTAGATTTCGCTGTAATCGACGCCTTTGTACGTGGTGATGATGTTCTTAAAGGTCCTGATGCCCGTCGCGGTTCTTCTGCGGGCCGCGTACTTCCAGCCGTACTTGCAGTAATGTCTGTAATACTTGAGATAGTTCAGGCGGAACTTGACGCGCAGGTCGGCGTTGCCGTAGCGGTAGGACTTTACGTCGAAGTTCTCGATGGCCTGGTACTGTCGGTCGCTTCCGATGGTCACGAAATGCCGGAGGACGGAGACGTCGTCGTTCGGGTACATCTTGCCGACGGAAGGATGCTTCTTGATGTAATAATTGTAGTCGTAGACCTTGCTGTAGTCGAAGCCTTCATAGACCGTCACGGGATTCTGAAGCTTCGTGACGCCCGTGGTCGTGCCCCTGCGGGAGAGCTCGCCGTGGCCGTAGTTCTGATAGTGAAGATAATAGGAAGGATAATCCATGCCGAAGGCGACGCGGAGATCCTGGTTGCCGAGGCGGTAGGACTTGGGATCGAAGGACGCGATGCCCTTCTCCTGCTTCGGCATGCCGTTGCTCACGAAATACTTGAGCACGACGAAATCCGACTTGCCCGCCAGCTCCGGATGAACCTTCGTCGTGTAGTAGTTGTAATCGTAGACGTAGCTGTAGCTCTGCCCGTAGAGGGTCGTCGAGTGCTTCTGGGCGGCCGAAACGGAAACAACCGCCGTCATCGCGATCAGCGCCGCCGTGATCAGGATACAAAGCTTTCTCATCATACCGGATCTCGTCTGCTCTCTCATGATAAATCCTTTCCCCTTCAGATCGTTAAACGTGAAACGTGACAGCCTGAACAGAGAACTGCCGTACTGGATACTCCCCCGGAAAAATACACCCCACGGCATGTGCGTCCGCTTACAGGGGACGGCGCAGAGACCACGGGTTGTCCTGGAATCACTCGAATATGAAGACCGGAACAGCGCCGGTCAGGTAACATAAGTATATCATAGCGCCCGCTGAAATCACAATATTGTTGTGAAAAAAATAAGGTTTATTTGCAGTAATATTAACTTCTTACGATTTCAGGGTACAAAAAATGCCCAGTTCCGGAATCGAACCAGAGACACGCGGATTTTCAGTCCGCTGCTCTACCAACTGAGCTAACTGGGCATGTGCGTAGCGGGGACAGGATTTGAACCTGTGACCTTCGGGTTATGAGCCCGACGAGCTTCCAGACTGCTCCACCCCGCGGTATTAAATTAAATGGATGGAGAAGGATTCGAACCTTCGAAGGCATCGCCAGCAGATTTACAGTCTGTCCCCTTTGGCCACTCGGGAATCCATCCACAAAACAGATCCTTTAAGGATCCAAAGCCGATGAGCGGACTCGAACCGTTAACCTGCTGATTACAAATCAGCTGCTCTGCCAATTGAGCCACATCGGCGCACTGAACACGTCGTCTTTATTCAACTAAGGCTGGGACCTACAGGGCTCGAACCTGTGACCCCCTGCTTGTAAGGCAGATGCTCTCCCAGCTGAGCTAAGATCCCATATAAGCGACCCAAACGGGACTCGAACCCGTGACCTCCGCCGTGACAGGGCGGCGCGATAACCAACTTCGCCACTGGGCCATAAGTATGTACCCGACATACCCTCAAAACCGCATATACAAAGATCGGCAATAACCTCTCGGTCAAGCCCTCGTCCGATTAGTAACAGTCAGCTCCATGCA
>JBGUKX010000003.1:0-16871 GCA_045114695.1 Lachnospiraceae bacterium
GCTCATTTTTTATGCAAAAGAGTCTGAACCCCCAGTAAACAAAGGTTTTCTCGCGGCGGCAGCCGCGAATAAGTTGACACTACGGAAGAACAGGGAGGAGAGAAGGCATGATTCTCACGGAGGAAGGACTTCGGGACCGCAGGGCCTGGGAGAGACGCGGCTACCGGCTCCCGGCCTTCGACAGGGCGGCCATGACCGCGGCGACGCAGGCGGAGCCGGTGTGGCTTCATTTCGGGCCCGGGAACCTCTTCAGGGCTTTTCAGGCGGACGCGTGCCAGCGTCTGCTGGACGCCGGGCAGGCAAAGGCCGGCATCATCGCCGCCGGGAGGCGCCGGAAGGCGCCGGAAAAGAACGACGGCCTGTTCGTCGGCGTCACCCTCCGGTCCGACGGCAGCGTGGAAAAGGCCGTGACCGCCTCCGTCGCGGAGACGGTTTTTCTGTATGAGGACGAAGAGAGGCTGAGGGAGATCTTTGAGAAGCCCTCCCTCCAGATGGTCACCTTTACCATCACCGAGAAGGGCTACGCCCTCAGGGATGCCTCCGGGCATCTGCTGCCCGACGCCGCCCGGGATCTTGAGGCGGGGCCGGAGGACGCCCGCTCCTATATGGGGCGGATCACCGCCCTCCTCCGGGCGAGATATCTTCGGAACGGCGCCCCGCTGGCCATGGTCAGCATGGACAACTGCTCCCGGAACGGCGACCGGCTGAAGGAGGCCGTCGGATGCTTCGCGGAGGCGTGGGGAGACGGGGGCTTTGTCCGCTGGCTCGGCGAGCGGGTGACATTTCCCTGGACGATGATCGACAAAATCACGCCGGCCCCGGCGCCGTCCGTGGCGGCCCTGCTGGCGGAGGACGGTCTGCCGGAGGGGACGCCCTTCGTCAACGCCGAGGAGCCGGGCTACCTGATCCTCGAGGACCGCTTTCCCAACGGGCGCCCCTGCCTGGAGAAGGCGGGATTCTGCTTCACCGACCGGGACACCGTGGAGAAGGCGGAGCGGATGAAGGTCTGCACCTGCCTCAATCCTCTGCACACCGCCCTGGCCGTCTTCGGCTGTCTGCTGGGCTTTGAGCGCATCTGGCAGGAGCTGCGGGACGACGATCTGAGGATCCTCGCGGAGAACGTGGGATACCGGGAAGGCCTGCCCGCGGCGGCCGACCCGGGAATCATCCGCCCGGGGGACTTCCTCGACGAGGTGCTGAAGACCCGCTTTTCCAATCCCTTCCTGCCGGACACGCCGCAGCGCATCGCCACCGACACCTCCCAGAAGCTTCCGATCCGCTTCGGGGAGACCATCCGGGCCTATCTGGCCTCCGACACCCTGAATCCGGCGGATCTTCGGGCGATTCCGTTGGTCTTCGCCGGCTGGCTGAGATACCTGACGGCCGTCGACGACGAGGGGAGGCCCTTTGCGCTGAGCCCGGATCCTCTGCTGGACGAGGTCCGGCCGTATGTGGAGAACTGCACCCTGGGAGACGCTCCAGACGAGGAGCGGATCCGGGAACTGCTGAGAAACGACGCCATCTTCGGCGTGAACCTCGAGGAGGCCGGTCTGGCGGATCAGGTGCTTTCGTATTTCCGGGAGCTCACCGAGGGGCCCGGCGCCGTCCGGAGAACCCTTCACCGGTTCGCGGCCGGCAGGTGATTATGACGCGGCGGCCGCCGCGAAGATGCGGCCGCTGCGGGACTGAAAAAGAGGTAATGCGGAAATGAAACCCTTCATGGACAAGGACTTTCTTCTGTCCAGCGGCACGGCGGCCCGCCTGTACCACGACTTCGCCGCGCCCCTGCCCATCATTGACTATCACTGCCATCTGGACGCCAAAGAGATCTGCGAGGACCGGCGCTACGAAAACATCACGCAGCTGTGGCTGAGCGGGGACCACTACAAGTGGCGGATCATGCGCGCCGCGGGGGTGGAGGAGCGGTTCGCCACGGGAGACGCCCCGGACCGGGAGAAATTTCAGAAATGGGCGGAGACCCTGCCCCTCGCCATCGGAAGCCCGCTGTATCACTGGAGCCACATGGAGCTGCGGCAGTATTTCGGGTACCGCGGCATCCTGAACGGAAACACCGCCGGGGAGGTCTGGGAGCTGTGCGGCGCGAAGCTCCGGGAGGAAGGGTTTTCCCTGAGAAGGATCATCCGGGATTCCCGCGTGAAGGTGCTCTGCACCACCGACGACCCGGCGGATTCCCTCGAATATCACAGGAAAATCGCCTCGGACGGCTATGAGGTCAGGGTGCTTCCCGCCTTCCGGCCGGACCGGGTCTTTGAGATCGAAAGCCCGGACTGGCGCGGGTACCTCGGGGCGCTGGAGCGGGCGCAAGGGGCGAGGGCGGAGGATTTCGCCGGGCTTCTCGACATTCTCCGGGGAAGAATCCGCTTCTTTCACGAAAACGGCTGCCGGCTGGCGGATCACGGGATGAACGCTCTCCGCTTTGTCCCCGCGTCCGGGGAGGAGGCGGACCGGATCTTCCGCAGGCGGCTCGCCGGGGAGACGCTGTCGGAGAAGGAGATCCTTCAGTTCCGGACGGCGCTGCTCCTGTTTTTCGCGGAAGAATATCACGCCCTGGACTGGGCCATGCAGCTCCACATGGGAGCGGCCCGCGACCTCTCGGACCGCCTCTTCCGGACCCTCGGGAAGAACGCGGGGGCGGACAGCATCGGGGAGGCGGTGTCCGTCGCGGATCTGGGCGCCCTCCTCAACGCGCTGGACGGGAGGGGACGCCTCCCGAAGACGATTTTCTATTCCCTCAATCCCGGCGACGGGACGGCCATCGAGACCGTCATGGGCTGCTTCCAGGACGGGAGCTTCGGAAAGCTTCAGCACGGGAGCGCCTGGTGGTTCAACGATCACCGGCAGGGGATCCGGAACCAGCTGGCCGGCCTCGCGTCGCAGGGCGTGCTGGGGACCTTCGTGGGCATGCTGACCGACTCCCGCAGCCCCTTGAGCTACACGAGGCACGAGTATTTCCGGCGGATTTTCTGCGACCTGATCGGCACCTGGGTCGAGGAGGGCCTCTACCCGGACGACGACGAGACCCTGAGGGAGATCGTCGAGGGCGTGTGCTTCCGCAACGCCGAGCGGTATTTCGGCTTCTGAGAGTGCGGATCCCGGGCGCCGCTTCGGCCTCTGAGGACGTGTATCCCGGGCGCCGTTCCGGCATCTGAGGACGTGTATCCCGGGCGCCGTTCCGGCCTCTGACGGCGTGGATCTCGGGCGCCGCTTCGGCTTCTGACGCCGCGAATCTGCCAATTCCGTTCAAGCAGCCGCCAAGTCCGTTCATGGGAAACGGCCCTTTCCGCGGGTATAATCGCCATTAGAATGCGAAAACCCGCGGGAGGGCTCTTATGCGATACGGACGTTTTGACGACGAAAACAGGGAATATGTGATCGAGCGCGTGGACCTGCCGGTCTCCTGGACCAATTATCTCGGCGTAGGAGAGATGTGCGCGGTGGTCAATCACACCGCGGGAGGCTACCTTTTCCGGGGCTCCCCGGAGTACCACCGGGTGACGAGATTCCGGGGAAACGGCGTCCCCATGGACAGGCCGGGCTTCTACGTGTATCTCCGCGACAATGAGGACGGCGATTATTTCAGCATTTCCTGGCAGCCGGTGGGAAAAAATCCGGACGAGGCGTCTTACAGCTGCCGCCACGGGCTGTCCTACTCGGTCTACGAGTGCGCCTGCAGGGAACTCCGGGCGTCCCAGCGGATGTTCATTCCCCTCGACGACGACGCGATGATCTGGGACGTGACGGTCCGGAACGACGGCGCCCGGGAGCGGAGCCTCTCTGTCTTCTCCTATCTGGAATTTTCCTGGCATCACATCGCCATCGACAATCAGAATTACCAGATGAGCCTCTACTGCTCGGGGTCCTCCTGCGAGGACGGGATCATCGAGCACGATCTCTTCTACGAGGAGTCCGGCTATCAGTTCTTCACGGCGGACTTTGATCCCGACGGATTCGACTGCCTGAGGGACGCCTTCCTGGGAACCTATCACACCGAGACGGATCCCCGGGCCGTGGCGGCGGGCCGCTGCGGCGGCTCCTTTGAGAAGGGCGGAAACCACTGCGGGAGTCTTCAGAAGAATCTGGTCCTGGCGCCCGGAGAAGAGGCGCGGCTCATCTTCCTGCTGGGCGACGGGGACCGGGAGCAGGGGCGGAAGATCCGGGCCCGGTACGGCGATCACGCCGAGGTGGACCGGGCGTTCGCGGAGCTGGCCCGCTTCTGGGACAGGAAGCTTATGGCCCTGCAGATCCGCACGCCCTCCGCGGCCATGAACACCATGATCAATACGTGGAATCTCTACCAGTCGGAGATCAACGTGATGTTCTCGAGGTTCGCCTCCTTCATCGAGGTGGGCGGGAGGACGGGACTCGGGTACCGGGATACCGCCCAGGATTCCATGACGGTGCCTCACTCCAATCCCGAAAAATGCCGCGGGCGCATCGTCCAGCTGCTGAAGGGGCTGACCTCCCGCGGCTACGGGCTGCATCTCTTCGAGCCCCGCTGGTTTGAGCCGGAGAAGGAAGGGGAGAAGAAGCCCTTCCGTTCGCCCACGGTGATTCCCGGCGTCAACCGGAGGGATATCCTTCACGGGGTGGAGGACGCCTGCGCCGACGACGCCCTCTGGCTGGTGCCGGCCGTCGTGGAGTATATCCGGGAGACGGGCGATCTGGCCTTCGCGGATCTGAGGCTCCCCTACGCGGACACCTCCGTCTCCGGCCGGAAGGACGCGGAGCCCGGCACCGTCTATGAGCATCTGAAACGGATTCTGGATTTTTCCGCGGAGGAGACGGGGCCGAACGGCGTGTGCAGGGGTCTTCGGGCGGACTGGAACGACTGCCTCAATCTCGGCGGAGGAGAGAGCGCCCTGGTCTCCGAGCTTCACTGCTGGGCCCTGGGCCATTTCATCAGCCTCGCGGAGCGTCTGGGACGCGGGGAGGACGCGGAGCGTTATACCGCCCTGCGGCGGAAGGTGAGCCGCGTCGTCACCGATACGCTGTGGGACGGGGACTGGTTCATCCGGGGCATCACCGCGAGCGGAAGGCGGATCGGGACGAGGACGGACGAGGAGGGGCGCGTCCACCTGGAGAGCAACGCCTGGGGCGTGCTCTGCGGGGCCGCCGGGCAGGAGATGGGCGAAAGGGCCATGGACAGCGTCTATGAGAACCTGTTCACTCCCTACGGCATCCGGCTCAACGCTCCTTCCTACACGAAGCCGGACGACGAGATCGGCTTTGTCACGAGGGTCTATCCGGGCGTGAAGGAGAACGGCGCGATTTTCTCCCATCCGAATCCGTGGGCCTGGGCGGCCGAGTGCGTGCTGGGCCGGGGAGACCGGGCCATGGAGTACTACGAGGCCCTCTGCCCCTGCCTCCAGAACGACATGATCGAGATCCGCCAGTCCGAGCCCTATTCCTACTGCCAGTTTATCATGGGGCCGGACCACAGCGCCTTCGGCCGGGCGAGACACCCCTTCATGACCGGCTCCGGCGGGTGGGCGTACTTCGCCGCCACGCGGTTTATGCTGGGAATCCGGCCGGATTTCGACGAACTTCTGGTGGATCCCTGCGTCCCGAAGGCGTGGGACGGATTCCACGTACGGAGAGTCTGGCGCGGCGCCGTCTACGAGATCGAGGTGAGCAACCCGGAGCACGTCTCCAGGGGCGTGAGGAGGATAACGGTCGACGGCAGGGAGACGGACCGGATCCCGGCGCTCCCCGCCGGGAGCACCGCGGACGTCAGGGTCGTCATGGGACAGGAGGAGCAGAGATGATCAGGTTTGGGACCGGCGGCTGGAGAGCCGTCATCGGGGATGAATTTACGAAGAGGAACATCCAGCTGCTGGCGGCCGCCATGTGCGTCAGGATGAAGCGGGAGGGGCTCGCCGGCGAGGGGATCGTGATCGGCTACGACCGGCGCTTTCTCTCGAAGGAGAGCATGCGCTGGTGCGGGCAGGTGTTCGCGGCGGAGGGCATCACCGCGAGCCTGATCAACAAGTCGTCGCCCACCCCGCTGTGCATGTTCTATGTGATGCGCCACCGTCTGCCCTACGGCCTGATGATCACCGCCAGCCACAATCCCGCCGTCTACAACGGCATCAAGGTCTTCACCCGGGAGGGACGGGACGCCGACAAGGCCGTCACCGACGAGATCGAGGAGATCGCGGCGGGCATCGATCCGGACGCGGTGCCGGAGATGGAGTACGGCGAGGCCCTGGCGAAGGGGCTCATCCGGGAGATCTACCCCCTCAACGAGTACCTGGACGACATTCTCGGCAAGATTGACGTCGGCGCTATCCGCGCCGCGAACCTGCGGGTGGCCTTCGATCCGATGTACGGCGTGTCGGAGGTCCCTCTCCAGACGCTGCTTCTCACCGCCCGGTGCGACCTGGAAATGATACACAACTTCCACGACACGCTGTTCGGGGGACGCATGCCGGCGCCCGGCGAGGAGACCATGCGCCAGCTGGGGGCCCGGGTCATGGACTACCGCTTTCATCTCGGGGTGGCCACGGACGGGGACGCCGACCGGCTGGGCGTCATCGACGACACCGGCCGTTTCCTGCACGCCAACGACATCCTGGTGCTGCTGTACTACTATTTCCTGAAATACAGGGGGGAGAAGGGCGACGTGGTGAGAAATGTGGCCACAACCCATCTGCTGGACAGGGTGGCGGAGCGCTTCGGACAGAAATGCCACGAGGTTCCCGTGGGCTTCAAGTACATTTCCGCGAAAATGCGGGAGACGGACGCTCTCATCGGCGGGGAGTCCTCCGGCGGCCTGACCCTGCGGGGGCACATCAACGGCAAGGACGGCATCTACGCGGCCATGCTCCTGGTGGAGATGATCGCCGTGACGGGGAGAAAGCTCTCCGAAATGATCCGGGAGATCCGGGAGGAGTGCGGAGAGGCCTATATGGCGGAGCGGGGCTTCCGGCTCGACGGAGGGCTGAAGCGCGCCGCCTCGGAGCTCCTCTTCGAGAGGAAGGAACTGCCCGCCTTCCCTGAGGAGACGGATCACGTCTCCTACGCGGACGGCGTGAAGGTCTATTTCAGAAACGGAGGCTGGGCCGCCGCCCGGTTCTCGGGGACGGAGCCGCTTCTGCGGGTGTTCTGCGAGATGCCGGAGCGGAAGGAGGCGGAGGAGATCTGCGCTCTCCTCGGGGATTTCCTCGGAGCCGGCGGTGATCCGCAGTAAAGCAGGGCGATTGTGAACCGCGCGGGCCGCCGGTCAACGGCGCGGATCCCCGGTGAAACGGCGGGGGTCCTCAGTGAGACGGCGCGGATTCTCAGTGAAACGACAGGGATCCGCAGTAAAGCAGGGCGATTGTGAAACAGCGCGGATTCTCAGGAAACGGCCGGAGGGACAGATGCCCGGATTTCGGAAAAACAGGACGGGAAACTGGAGGGACAAAAGTCCGGAGAGACTCACCGCGGGGATGGTCAAGGTCATTCTGATCTGCTGGATCATACCCTATATCGTGCTGTCCGCGGTTCTGATCCGGGTATCCGTCGTGCGCAATGCCATCCAGGTGAGAAATACGCTCCGCTCCTCCGTGGAGAGCGCGGGGCGGATCGTGATGGAGGGAATCGAGGGCGCCATCGAGGATTCGAGGCAGGCGTCCTACGACGGCGTCATCAAGAAGGCCTACGAGCAGTTTCTGAAGGACGGCGACGAGGGCGTGATGCACCGCGTCGTGACGGATTACCTCAACAAGACCTACAAGTTCTCCCGGACCATTTCCAACACCATCCTGCTCTACGGCGACGAAATCCGCATGGAATATTACACCTACAGCAACGTGGCCGGGGCCACCTACGCGAGCATCGACGAATTCAAGCGGGAGACGGCGGAGGCGGTCCGTCTGACGGCGAAGGACCTGGACACGAAGACGCGGCTGATCTGCCTTTCGGGCCATATGTATGTGGTGAGGAATATCGTTCTCAGCAACTACGAGCCCTTCGCCACCTTCGTCATGGAGCTCAACATGGACCGGCTCTTCGACGCCATGGACAACGTGATCTGGAGGACGGACGGCATCGCCCTCCTGGACGGCGACGTCGTCTGCCGCTGGACGGAGGACAGGGAGCGGGAGGAGGCGCTGCGCGCCGTTCTGGCCGGGGCGGCGGAGAAGCTGGACGCCCCCGCGGACCGTTCCATGAATTTCGTCTATGAGGCGGCAAAGGACACGGCGTGTCTGGACATGAAGGTGAACGCCCAGCGGTATGCCTTCGCCCTCGGGCTGGACCGCGGCGCGATGCTCAGCGACCGGACCGCCTTCCTGGCGGTCTACTCCGCGGTCTTCATCACCCTGATCCCGCTGCTGATCGCCACCTTCTACTTCTTCTACACCAACATCAACAGGCCCATCGGCACCCTGGTGGAGGGCTCCGAGAAAATCCGGGCCGGGCAGTACGGATACCAGGTCGAGCCGTTCCGGAAGAACAAGGAGATCAGCCAGCTGGTGGACAACTTCAACCACATGTCCCGGAGCCTGGAGGAATCCTTCAACCGGATCTACGCGGAGGAGGTCGCCGGGCGGGACGCGGCCCTGAAGGCGCTGCAGTCCCAGATCAATCCCCATTTCCTGAACAATACGCTGGAGATCATCAACTGGAAGGCCATCATGAACGGCAACGAGGACGTGAGCGAGATGATCTCCGCCCTGAGCGTCATGATGAACGCGGCCCTCAACCGGAACAACGAGATGTTCGTCAGCCTGCAGGAGGAGCTGACCTATGTGGACGCCTACCTCTACATCATCCAGGAGCGCTTCGGCGATCATTTCTCCTTCTCCCGCGAGGTCGACCCCGCCCTTCTCGGCTGCAGCGTGCCGAAGCTGATCATCCAGCCCATCGTGGAGAACGCGGTGGAGCACGGGGGCGACGCCGCCGGCCGGCGGGAGGGCACCATGCGGATCTTCGGCTCGCGGGAGGAGCTGCACATCCTGGTCGAGAACAACGGGACGCTGTCCGGGGCGGACAGGGAGAAGATCGATGCGCTCCTCTCCGACGTGGAGCAGATTTCCGACGGGGAGAGGATGGACAGCGGCAGCATCGGGATCCGGAACGTGCACAGACGCCTCCGGCTGATCTACGGCGGGGAGAGCGGGCTGACCATCCGGGACGGCGGAGACGGAACGACGGTCAGCGAGATCCTCATCTGCCGGGGCGCCGGCGGGAGGGCGTGACGGCCGCGCCGGGACGCGGGGGCGCCGGAGGCGCCGGGAACGCCTCCCTTCGCGGACGGCGGATCTTCCGGGCCGGGGAGACGGGCTGCCGATTCCCGGAACAAGGCCGGACAAGACCGGGCAACGGAAGACAAAAACAGGCGTCAAAATATACAAAAAGAGACAAGGGCCCCACAACGGCGTTCATTCACTTTTGCCCCCGGAAAGGATATGCTTTGGTTATCAAGTCAGGCAGTCCCTCCGGGGGAACTGCAGTTCAGGAACAGGAGGTTTTTGTAAATGAGAAAGAATATGGTGCTTGTACTGGCAGGAATCACCGCCCTTTCCGCGGCCTTCGCGGCCCCGGTCATGGCCGACGGCGTGACCCTCAACGTGACGACGACCTACGCGGGCGAGGACAGCAACGCGCAGAACTACAAGGACAGCGTGGCGGCCTGGGAAGCGGAGAGCGGCAACAAGGTGGAGGACAGCTCCGCGACCTCCGACGAGGCGTTCAAGTCCCGGATCATCATGGACTTTGAGGCGGGCTCCGAACCGGACGTCCTCTTCTTCTTCAACGGCGTCGACTCCAACCAGTTCGTGGAGCAGGGCAAGGTGGTATCCGTCGATGAGATCCGTGAAGTCTATCCGGATTTCGCCGGCAACATGAAGGACGACCTTCTCGGCGCGTCCCCCGTGGACGGCGTGAACTACTCCGTGCCGGTCAACGGCTACTGGGAGGGCATGTTTGTCAACAAGGAAGTGCTGGAGGCCGCGGGCGTCGAGGTCCCGACGGCGGAGACGACCTGGGACGAGTTCCTGGAGACGTGCGAGGCGGTCAAGGCGGCCGGCTACACCCCCATCGCCGCTTCTCTTCAGGAGATCCCGCACTACTGGTTCGAGTACGCGATCTACAACTTCCAGAGCCCTGAGACCCACAACACGGTTCCCGGCAGCGTTGATGACGAGTACGGCACCGCCTGGGTGGACGGACTCAACGACATCAAGGCCCTCTACGAGGCCGGCTATTTCCCGGAAAACACACTGACGGCGACGGACGCCGAGACCTTCCAGCTCTTCACGGGCGACAAGGCGGCGTTCCTGATCGACGGCTCCTGGAAGATCGGCGGCATCGCGGAAGCGGTGGACGACATCGGGAACTTCACGGTCGTCAACGTTCCCGGCAAGGGCAGCCGCAAGACGACGGATGAGATCGGCGGCCTTTCCATGGGCTATTTCATCACCAGGAAGGCCTGGGACGATGAGGAGAAGAGAGACGCGGCGGTTTCCTTCGTCTCCTTCATGACCTCCGACGAAGTCGTCTCGAAGTTCGCCGGCGTTTCCGCCACGGCCCTCAAGGAAGGCGCGTCCCCGGATACCTCCGATTTCAACGCTCTTCAGATCGACGCCATCGACTACACGGCTTCCTTCACCGGCATCTCTCCGGCGGTCCAGGATCAGCTCTCCGCCGCGGCCCGCGAGCCCATTTTCGCGGACATGGCCTCCATCGTCAACGGCGATGTGGACGCGGCCGACGCCGTCGCCGCCGTGCTTGAGGCGAACGCCGAATAACGAAAGGCGCCCGGAGGCTTCCGGCTGCCGCGGGGCGGAAGGACAGCGCTCTACGGACGACGGTAAGGCAGAAGAGAAAATACTCTTCGGACAACGATTCTTACAGGGGGGACCGCTCTCTTGTGTCAGCCCGCCTGACACGGGAAGGACGGTCCTCCCCTTTTGACTTAAGAAACACGGGAGAACGGGGATGGACGCGAATATTTACAAACACAGGAAGCTGATCTGGGTGTTCCTGCTTCCGGCATTTCTCTTTATGCTGGTTTATCTCTACTATCCGTTTGTTCAGAACATCCTGAACAGTTTTCAGCACATCAAATACATGGGAACCGCGGGAGGGGAGTGGAACGCCCCGTGGTACGTCAATTACGTGAAGCTGCTGTCCGACCCGAAGATGAAGACCGCCCTGAAAAATACCGCGGTCACCATCGCCGCCACGATCTTCGGACAGGTGGGCATCGCCCTCGTGCTGGCGCTGCTGGTGAGCAACATCAAGGCCGGGGCGGGCTTTTTCCGGACGGTGTATTTCTTCCCCATCGTGATCTCGGCCACGGCCCTCGGTCTTCTGTTCAACCTGGTCTTTCTCTACGACAAGGGCATGATCAACCAGCTGCTCCAGTTCACGGGCTATCTGGACCGCGGGAGCAACGAGCTCATCGACTGGAAATCGAAGCACGCCATTTTTACGATGCTGACGCCCGTCATCTGGCAGTACGTGGGATTTTACTTCGTCATCCTGCTGACCGGCCTGTCCGGCATCCCCTCGGAGCTGTATGAGGCCGCCACCATCGACGGCGCGGACCGGAGGCAGCAGGTGAGGTACATCACCCTTCCGCTGCTGCGGAACAGCGTGGGGACCTGCGTCATCCTGGCGGTGACCGGCGCGCTGAAGGTCTTCGATCTTCCCTGGACCATGTTCGTGAACGGCATGTCCAACACGTGGCTGACGGGCACCTACATGTATTCCAAGGTATACTCCGACGTGGACTATGCCTCCGCCATCGCGGTCTTTATCGTCCTTCTCGGCGTGATCCTGTCGGCGGCGGTCAACCGCATCTTCCGGCAGAACGACGACTATCAGGCGTAGAAAGGAGAGACGGCTTCATGAAGAAAAAATTCAGCGCGGGTTACGCCGCGGTCTACCTGTTTCTCACCGCCTGGGCGCTGACCACCGTCTTCCCCCTTGTCTGGACGCTGGTGAACTCGTTCAAGGACAAAAAGACGATCTACCGCAATTCCTTCTCCCTGCCGACGGCGGCGACCTTTTCCCTCCAGAATTACAAAAGCATCTTCGAGGGCTACGATATCCTGAGGGCCTACCGGAACAGCTTTATCATCTCCGGCACGGTGGCGGCGGCGGTCATCCTGTTCTCCGGCATGGCCGCGTACATCCTGTGCCGCTACCGCTTCCGCGGCAAGGGGCTGCTGCTCACGCTGCTCTACGCCGGGATGATGTTCCCCATCTATTCCACCATCATTCCCGTCCTGCGGATGCAGACGAAGTGGGGCATCGTGAACACGCCCTATGTGTGGAAGAACCTGCTGTCGGTCATTCTGCCCCAGATCGCGGGGAACCTGTCCTTCGCCATCATCGTCCTCATGGGCTATATCCGGACGCTGCCGGTGGAGCTGGAGGAGTCCGCCTTCCTCGAGGGCTGCAACATGTTCCGGACGTATTTCCGGATCGTCTTCCCTCTGTGCAAGCCCTCCATGGTGACCGTGGGAATCTTCAGCTTCCTCTGGAGCTACAACGACCTGTTCACGCAGATGTTTTTCCTGCGCACCAAGGAGAACTGGGCCATCACCATCCTGCTCAACAACATCGCCTCGAAGGAGGGCGTCAATTACGGGGCGCTGTTCGCCTCCGTCACGCTGATCGTCATTCCGGTCCTGATCGTGTATATGTTCCTCAACAAGTACATCATCAAGGGCATGACGGTGGGAGCCGTCAAGGGATAAGCGGCCGGCCTCCCCGCGCGGTTCTTCCGCCGCGGGGGATTTTTGTCCCGCGGGATGCTATAATGGATCCGTAAGGAAGGAAAGCGGCCGCGCCGCGGCGGAGCGGGAGACCTGCCGGAGCAGGGGAATCCCGGAACGAAGGAGAGAGAAGATGTACAGGGTGCTGATCGTAGACGACGAACCGATCATATGCGAAGGCCTCCGGAAGAGCGTCCGCTGGGCGGATTTCAACTGCGAGGTGGCGGGGACCGCCTCCAACGGGCTGGAGGGCCTGGAGAAGGTGAAGGAACTCCGGCCGGATATCCTGATCTCGGACATTTCCATGAACAACATGGACGGCCTCGCCATGGTGGCGGCGGTCAAATCGGAGTGTCCCGACATGGAGGTGACGCTTCTGACGGGCTACCGCAACTTCGAGTACGCCCAGCGCGCCATCAAGCTCGGTGTGACGCGGTTCCTGCTCAAGCCCTCCCGGATGGACGAGATCGAGGAGGCCATCACGGCGATGACGGCAAACCTGCGGAGCATCGGCAATATGGGCGCCCAGATCATCGACAATCTCTGGAACATGCAGGACAGCGGCGACCGGTATCTGTACGAGACCTTCATCCGGAACCGGCCGGAGGCGGACGAGGGAGAGGGCGGCTCCGGGGGACAGAAGACGGAGGGCAGAATCCGGGACTCCGAGGCGAACCACTACGTCCTGCGGACGGCGCTGGCCTACATCCTGGAGCATTACACGGAGAAGCTGAGTCTGGGGGACGTCTCGGAGCACTGCTACGTCAGCAGCTGGCACCTGAGCAAGCTGCTCAACCAGTACACGGGAAGGGGCTTCTTCGAGATCATCAACAGGATCCGCATCGACAGGGCGAAGGAAATGCTGTCGGCCTCCGGCGCGAAAGTGCAGGAGGTGTCGGACGCGGTAGGCTTCCTGGACGTCGCGCATTTTTCGAGAATCTTCAAGAGCAGCGTGGGCTGCTCGCCCAGGGAATACCGGCAGAGGGGAGGAGACGGCTGATGAAGGAGCTGACGGGGCTTGTCTACGGAGCGGATTTCCGCTTTCACCCGGGAACAATCCGGATGGAGGCGGGGCGGATCCGGGAGGTCCTTTTTTCTGACGAAGCCGCCCCGGACGACGCCTGCTACATCCTCCCGGGGCTTGTGGACATCCATTTCCACGGCTGCATGGGGGCGGACTCCTGCGACGGCACCCTTGAGGCCCTGCGGACGATCGCGGCCTGGGAGGCCCGGCAGGGGGTGACGTCCATCTGCCCGGCGACGCTGACGCTGCCGCCGGAGGAGCTCGTCGGGATCCTCTCCGCGGCGGCGGCGTTCGCGAAGGAGCAGGAGACGGCACAGGAGCAGGGGCAGACGGAAGAGGAAAACGGAGAGAAAGCCGGAGAGAAAGACCGGCCGGAGACCGGGGAAGAAACGGCGGAGACCGGCGCGGACCTCGTCGGCCTCAACATGGAGGGCCCGTTCATCAGCCGCGCCAGAAAGGGCGCCCAGAACGGGGACTACATCCTTCCCTGCAGCGAGTCGCTGTGCCGGATCTTCCTCGAGGCCTCGGAGGGCCTGGTGAAGATCATCGGACTGGCCCCGGAGGCGAACCCGGACTTTGAGAGCTATATCCGCGCGGTGAAGGAGGAGGTCAGGGTCTCCCTGGCCCACACGGACGCGGACTATGACACCGCGGCGCGGGCCTTCCGGGCGGGGGCCTCCCACGTGGTCCACCTGTTCAACGCGATGCCGGAGATGGCTCACCGGGAGCCGGGCGTCGTGGGAGCCGCCATGGATTCGCCGGGCGTGACGGCGGAGCTGATCTGCGACGGAAATCACGTCCATCCCGCGGCGGCGCGCGCGGCCTTCGCCCTGTTCGGCGAGGAGAGAATCGTGCTGGTGAGCGATTCCCTGCGGGCGGCGGGAATGGGAGACGGGGAGATCCTGCTGGGGGGCCGCAGGGTCGTCGTGAAGGGAAGCCGGGCGGTTCTCGCCGGGGACGGCCGTCTGGCGGGCAGCGTCTCCTCGCTGACGGACTGTCTGAGAACGGTCGTGAAGGAGATGGGGATTCCCCTTGAGAGCGCGGTCCGCTGCGCCGCGTACAATCCGGCGAAGGTCATCGGGGCGGAGGACCGCTGCGGAAGGATTCTTCCGGGAAGAAAAGCGGACCTGCTCGTGCTGGATCAGGCGCTTTGCACGAAGCAGGTCTATAAAGGAGGCAGGGCTCTGCCCGTCCATACGTAAGGACGGCAGGGCCCTGCCCGTTCTTTTGCCGGGACGCCGCCGTCCGTCTTTACGGGAGGCAGGACGCCGCGTGTCTGTCTTTGCGGGAGACAGGGCGCCGCGTGTCCGTCTTTGCGGGCGCCGGGACGCCGCTGTCCGTCTTTGCGGGAGACAGGACGCCGCGTGTCAGCGGATGTCTAGGTCGAGGCTCCCCACGGTTTTCACCAGGCTTTCGAGTTTCCCCAGCGCGGCGTGAAGCGCCTGTCCTTCCTCTTCGGAGAGAACTTCCTTCTTCCGCAGGCGGGAGGCGATCCGGAGATAGGAGATAACCGAGATCCTTTCCTTCCGCTTCCGGAGCCGGTCCTCGTCGTCTGTCCGGAAGTAGTGCCTGAGGAAGCAGTCATAGAAGGCCTTCGCGGTCTCATAGGGGAAGCCCATGTATTGTTCGACGACCTTCGGATTTCTCTCCCCGAACACCACGCAGGCCAGACAGAGGGAGCCGAGATCGACGATGGGCGAACCCACCGCCAGATCGTCCACGTCGATAAACAGCGGCTCGTTGTTCTGGATGAAGACGTTTCCCATGTGAAAATCCCCGTGGACGAGGTGATTCGTGGGCGGCATGGCCCGAACCATTTCAGAAAGCCTGCCGGCCAGCGGTTCATTGTCGGGGCGCACGCCCCGGTCGATCCATTCCTGAATCAGGTCCCGCGCGTCGGGTATCGCGTCCTCGTCCTTCACCTCCGTGCCGTGGAGCGTTCCGGCGAGATCCGCCATGGCCTGCGCGTAGTACTCCAGGTGCCAGGGATTTCGGCGGATCAGTTCGGAGATGGTCTCGGCGTCCACCAGCTCGAACATCGAGCCGTAGCCGGAACCCACGGAGACGATGCCGAAGGGGATCGCCGTGGGAAGCCCGAGGACGAAGGCCTTCCTCGCGAGCGTCGTCTCGCGCTCCAGATCCTTGTAGGTGATCTCCGGGGCGTAAACCTTTACGACCACCTCGTCGTCGTAGCGGTAGACGCTGCCCTTGGCGCCGATCCCGATCCTTTTGCAGCCGTCGAGGGAGACCTCGCGGTATTTCCTGTATTTTGTCTTCCGCGAGTCAAAGGTTCCCGGCCAGATATCATTGATGTGCCCGATCAGTTCCTTGTAGGCCCCGGTCCGGTTGAGATCCATCTCGAGGTACTCCGCGATCGTCCTGTAATACCAGAGCTGCTCATCGGAATCCTTCTGGTTCAGGTATTCCCACGTCTTATCTCCCATTTCGCCGAAGATGGCGGCCAGGGAACGCAGATTGGAGAGCTTGTCCGCGAGCCAGAGCCTGCGGACGTCGATGTCGTGGTTGTTTTTCAGCGCCTTCAGGCTTTCTTCCTTGCGTTTTTTCCAGGAGCCGGTTCTTTCTTCATCCCCGTGGTTCTCTTCCGTCTCGGAGGCGACCAGAGAGGCGACTCTGTCGCCGAAGCGGCGCCGGATCTCCTCCGGGGTTCCCGGCGTGTCCTCCACCACGTCGTGGAGGACGCCGGCCGCGATCAGCTCCTGATCGTCGGTCATAGAGGAGAGGATTTGCGCCACCTCCAGGGAATGCAGAATACTGGGAGTGTTCACGATCTTTCTGAGTCCTCCCTGGTGCATGACGGTGGAATAGATGATGGCCTCTTCCAGAATGCTGTACATAACATGCCTCAGTCTTTCTGCCGGAGTGACGATAAAGGAATGCGCCGGCGATATGATTGTACCATAGATTGCTTCCGCGGGCATTATCCGACTCGCGCGGGGCAGGCGGCCGGCGTCCCGGTCCTGACGCTGACAGCACATGCGGCCGGCGAAGCGGGAAGATCTGCGTCGGAGCGTGAATTGAAAAGTTAAATTCAGTATGCAAGATTTAATTCCATGTGTACCTTGAAAACCGCATAGTTCTTTAAAGTTTTTTCGATG
>JBGUKX010000004.1:0-124321 GCA_045114695.1 Lachnospiraceae bacterium
AAGAAATGGGCCAGGTGGCCGGCGGCTGGACGTTTCATTCCAATGGAAAATACCACACATGGCTCGACGGGTATGAAATCAAATGCCCGTATTGCGGGAACACAAGCGCGGATGTCGTAAAGAGGATCGGGGCGAGTTCCTTCGAAGTAGCATTCATATGCGATGCCTGCGTGAAGTCTTTCTACCTCCGCTGGGACAGTCTCAACAAAAAGGTTTACCTCGTTAAGAATTGACCGATCTTTCCGGCCGTGGCTTCAGACGCCTGTATCCCACCCTCCGGGTGCCTCCTGGCGCGGGAGAAGAGCACATCAGACAAGACGAACAAACCCTGATTGTATCAAAGCCGGGATTCAGAGCAACCGCACATCCGACAGGATTGCGCCCTGACTCTGGTCAGACCTGTTTTTCAGGCTTTTTGCCCTGCCAGATCCTGCTGCTCATCATCGACGCGGCAAACGGAATCGCGGGCGGCCTCTGCCTTATTTCATCAGATAAGCCCGACAGGGCGCCCCGTCGCAGCCTCCCAGGTTCAGGGGGGCTGCGTGCAGCTCATAGCGGCCCTCTTCGACGCCGGTGAGCACAATCCCCTCCAGAAGAACGCAGCCGGCGCCCAGCAGGATCCGATGCACCTGCATCGGCGCGTCCTCAGGCCCCACCGTCTGGCTCTCATTTCCCAGAAGAAGAACGCCTCTGTCTGCGAAGACCCGGGCCGCCGCCTCCGTGACGACGGCTCTGCCGGCGATCAGAAGGCGGCGGTCCGCGCCGCAGCCTTCCGCCTCGCGGAGCATGGCCTCCGCGTCGGCGGCGCCGATCTCTCCCTCATGCCGCGCGACCCAGCAGGGACCGACGAAGGTCTCCAGCGGGAGACGGTCAATCGTTTTCCCGTCTTCGATAAAATGATAGGGAGCGTCCACATGGGTGCCGTTGTGGGCGCACATGGAAAACGCGGTCAGATTGCAGATGTCGCCCTTTGCGACAGACGCCGGCGTGCGGCGCTCCGGAGCGGGATCTCCCGGAAAAACGCGGCACGAAAATACTTCCTGTGAAATATCGATGATCATGGTTCTCCTTTTTAAGCAATGCGAACGAAAGTGTACGTGGACAGGGACAGAGATCGGGGCGATTTTAACAGATTTCTTTTTTTATCGGGAACACCCTTTTCTCACAAATTCAATTCATGTTATCATAAATCCTGCACCGGAAACAACAGCAAGCCCTTCCGCCCGCCGCATTCCACGGCTTATGCCGTTCCGCGGGCGGCTCTCGCAAAGGAGGTTTCCATTGGGTGGATTTTTCGGCGTCGCCTCTCATGACGACTGTGTATTCGACTTGTTCTACGGCACTGACTATCACTCCCACCTCGGCACCAGACGCGCCGGCATGGCCGTCTACAGTCCCGCCAAAGGCTTCGACAGAGCGATCCATAATATCGAGAGCTCCTATTTCCGCCCCAAGTTTGAAGGGGATATTCAGAAAATGGAGGGAAATCTGGGCATCGGATGCATCTCCGATTTCGAGTCCCAGCCCCTGATCATCCGTTCCCACCTGGGCACCTTCGCCATCACCACCGTGGGGAGGATCAATAACTACGATGAAATCGCCGGTTTCCTTTTCTCCGAGGGAAGGCAGCACTTCCTGGAGATGAGCGGCGGAGGGATCAATCCGACGGAAATGGTGGCCTCGCTGATCAACCGCAAGGATTCCCTCGCGGAGGGGATCCGCTTCGCCCAGGAGACGATCCGCGGTTCCATGACCATTCTGATCATGACGAAGGACGGGCTGTACGCCGCCAGAGACCGCTGGGGAAGAACGCCCGTCGAGATCGGCCGGAAGGAAGGCTCCTTCTGCGTCTGCTTTGAGTCCTTCTCCTTTCTGAATCTCGGCTATACGCATGAACGGGAGTTGGGCCCCGGAGAGATCGTCTTTATCTCGCCCGACGGGGTCGAGACACTGATGGAGCCCTTCCGCGACAGGAAGGTCTGTACCTTCCTCTGGATCTATTACGGCTTCGCGGCCACCGATTACGAGGGAGTCAACGTCGAGGAATTCCGCTACCGCTGCGGAGGCGCCCTGGCGAAGAGAGACCAGAAGCGGGGCATCCTGCCCGACTGCGCGGCCGGCGTGCCGGACTCCGGGGTCGCCCACGCCATCGGCTACGCCGGCGAGGCTAAAATCCCCTATTCCAGGCCTTTCGTGAAATACACGCCGACCTGGCCGAGATCCTTCATGCCCACCCATCAGGCGCGGCGCAATCTCATCGCGAAGATGAAGCTGATCCCCAATCATGAGCTGATCAACGGACGGAGCCTTCTGCTCATCGACGACTCCATCGTCCGGGGAACCCAGCTCCGGGAGACGACGGAATATCTGCTGGAAAGCGGCGCCAGGGAGGTCCACATCCGCCCCGCCTGCCCGCCTCTGGTATTCGGCTGTCCCTACCTCAATTTCTCCCGGTCCGATTCCGAGCGGGAGCTGATCACCCGCCGGATGATCGAGAAGCTGGAGGGGACCTCCCGTCCGTCCGACTCCGTCCTCGAAAAATATGTGGACCCCGACACAGACGAGTACGCCGCCATGCTGGAGGAGATCCGCAGGGAGCTCAACTTCACGACCCTGCACTTCCACCGGCTGGACGATATGATCGAGGCGGTGGGCCTTGAGCCCTGCAGCCTCTGCACCTACTGCTGGAACGGAAGGAGCTGAATGTCCCGCCGGGACGAAACGCCCCGGCCTTTTCGCCGGAATTCAAAAACCGATGGAGCGCAGGCTCTTCGCCTGTGTCCCATCGGTTTTTCCATTCTCTCTTATACCCTGACCAGCTTCGCGAATCCGGCGTACATCTTCTTGACGCCCCAGCCCGGGAAGTCCGCCGTCACGAGATAGTCCCTGCCTCCGTCCTCGACGCTGAGCACCTTCCCCACGCCGAATTTCACATGTCTGACGGAATCCCCCGCGCGGTAATCCGGCTCTGACTTGACGAGGCTTTTTCCGGCGGAAGGCGCCGACGCGCCGTAGGAGGCGCAGGAGGAATTGACCGCCTTGCGGAGCGCGGCCCCGCGTCCGAATTCCTTTCCGAAATCCTTCCCGAAGGACGGCGCCGGCTTTCGGGGGACGGATTCGCCCCCGAGATCGACCGCCTCTCTGGAGATCTCCCTGACGAAGCGGGAAAGGGTGCAGCTGACCACATCCCCCCTCACCATGCGGGTCCTGGCCGAAAGAAGCGTCAGCTTCTTCTTCGCCCTGGTCATTCCCACATAGGCGAGTCTCCTCTCCTCTTCGATCTCTCCGGCCGAATCCTCCGCGTCGAGGGACATCTGGCTGGGGAACAGCCCCTCGTCCATCCCCGCCATGTAGACGTAAGGAAATTCGAGTCCCTTCGCGGAATGGAGGGTCATCAGCAGGACGCGGTCTTCGTCCCCGTCCGTCTCGTCGATATCCGCGATCAGGGCCACTTCCTCAAGGAAGCCCGAGATCGACGGCTCCTCCGCGCTGTCTTCGTACTGGGCCGCCTTGGAGATCAGCTCGTCGAGGTTTTCTATCCTGGCCTCCGCCTCTTCCGTCTCCTCCGCCCGGAGATCACGGACGTATCCCGTGCCCTCCAGTATCTCCTTCAGTACGCCGCTGACGCCGGTGTTCTCCGCCTTCGCCCTGAGAACCGCGATGAAGTCGGTAAAGGAATCCAGCTTTTTGACGGTGGCCGGCGACAGGCCCGGTATTCTCCCGGCCTCACAGGCGCTCTCGAAGAACGAGATGCCGCCCGCCGCGGCGTAGGCCTCCACCTTCGCGATGGTGGTCGCCCCGATGCCTCGCTTAGGAATATTGATGATTCTCCGGACGGAAAGATCGTCGGACGCGTTGTCCACGGTTCTCAGATAGGCGAGGATATCCTTGATTTCTTTTCTGGAATAGAAGTTGATGCCCCCGACGATCCGGTACGGGATGTTGGACATCAGGAATTTTTCCTCGAAAAGACGGGACTGGGCGTTGGTGCGGTAGAGAACGGCGCAGTCCCCGTACCGGCATCTCCGGTCCTCCACGTCCTCCCGGATTCTGTCCGCGGCGTAGGCCGCCTCCAGGAACGCGTTCTCAAACCTCCTGAGGGCCACCTTCTCCCCCTTCGGATTCTCGGTCCACAGCTTCTTGGCCTTTCTGCCGTGATTATGGGCGATCACGTCGTTCGCGGCGTCGAGTATAGCCTGCGTCGAGCGGTAGTTCTGCTCCAGCCTGACCACCTGCGCCCCCTTGAAAACCCTCTCAAACCCGAGGATATTGCCGATATTGGCGCCTCTGAAGCGGTAGATGCTCTGGTCGTCGTCGCCCACCACGCAGAGGTTCCGGTTCTTCCCGGCGAGAAGGCTGACGAGGCGGAACTGGGCGGTATTGGTGTCCTGGTACTCGTCGATCATCAGGTACAGGAACCGGTCCCGGTAGAGCTCCAGAATCCCGGGCTGCTCCTCAAAGAGCCGGACGGTCTGGGCGATCAGGTCGTCGAAATCCATCGCGTTGTTCTCGCGCAGGCGTTCCTGATAGTTTTCATAGAGACCGGCGACCTGCGACCCGTAATAGTCGGTGTTGAGCTCCCTGTAGCGCTCAGGCCCGATCAGCTCGTCCTTCGCCGAGGAGATGCGGGACAGGACCGCCTTCTCCTTCATCCGCTTCGGGTCGATCCCCTTCTCCCGGAAGATCAGCTTCATCAGGGAGAGCTGGTCGTCGGCGTCATAGATGGAAAAATACCTGGTGAAGCCGAGGTACTCCGCGTTGCGGCGGAGAATTCTGACACAGAGGGAGTGGAAGGTGCTGACCGTGATCTGATCCGATCCGAACCCGATCATCCCGTCGACTCTCGAGCGCATCTCATCGGCCGCCTTGTTGGTAAAGGTGATGGCGAGAATGTTTCCCGGACTGACGCCAAGGACGTCGATCAGATACGCGATGCGGTGGACGATCACCCTGGTTTTGCCGGATCCGGCGCCCGCCAGGATGAGGACCGGTCCTTCCGTCGCCAGGACCGCCTTTCTCTGCTCACTGTTCAGCTGGTCCAGTATTTCCTTCTCGTTCATTCTTCCCACTCCGATTCGCGAATCTTCCCGCCGCGCTTCTTTCCCGCGCGGATACGGACCCGTCCATTATAGCAGAACACACCGGATCGAACAAGCATTCGCCCCGGCACAGAAAACCGCCTTCCGCCCGTCATGAACACCGCGTCTGTTCCCCGGCGCAGAAGACCGCCTTCCGCCCCGGTGCAAAAACCCGCTTGTCATATCGTCATGAAAACTATATGATATATGTAAGAATAGTACATTTCATGGATTCATCCGCAGCACAGGGCATTCAGGGTTCGACATCGGGTTTTCATCACCGCCGTCTGACGGTGCAGAAATGGGGGAAAACGAATGACTGACAGCACACGCGATATTCTGAGAGAAATGATGGAACTGTTCTCGAGGCTGACCTATATCAAGCCGGACGAAATCCCGGACATTCCTCTCTACATGGATCAGATCACCACCTTCATGGAGACGAAGCTTGACGCCTGCAAGCGCTATCCGGACGAGAAGATCCTGACCAAGACCATGATCAACAACTACACGAAAAACAGGCTCATTCCTCCGCCGGATAAGAAAAAATACTCCAAGGACCATCTGATCCTTCTTCTTTTTATCTACTATTTCAAGGATTTTCTTTCGATCAGCGATATCGACGCCATCCTCCGTCCCATCGAGGAGAATCATTTCCAGACGGAGGACGGCCTGACCATGTCGGAGATCTACTCGGAGGTTTTCTCCCTCATCAAGGACCAGACCGGCAGTATCACCCGCGATCTGCTCCGGCGCTGGAAGCTGTCGGAGAAGACCTTCGGAGACGTCGAAGGGGAGCAGGCGGAGACGCTTCATCTCTTTGCCTTCACCTGCCTGCTCAGCTTTGACGTCTACGTCAAGAAAAAGATGATCGAGGCCGCTGTTGACGCGCTCGGGGAGAAAAAGAAAGAGAAAGAAAAGGAAAAAGGCAAAGAAAAAGGGAAGGAAAAAGAGAAAGAGAAAGAAAAAGAGCATTATAATGTGAAAGGCAAATGATCCGGCGGATCATTTGCCTTTCTTGATGATTCCCAGGTGTTCCCATACGATCTGATAGCCGTCCGCCCCGTAGTTGAGGGACCGGTTCACGCGGCTGATGGTCGCCGTGGACGCCCCCGTCTTCTCCGAAATATCGAGGTATGTCCTCTTGTCACGGAGCATCCCGGCCACTTCAAATCTCTGCGCCAGCGAGGAGATCTCATTCATCGTACACACGTCCGTAAAGAACGCGTAGCACTCACTTCGGTCTCTCAGGGTAAGAATCGCGTCAAAGAGATTGTCGACGGATTCATTGTGCACTTTGCTGCTCATGGATTCAGCACTCCTTTGTTTTATTTCCCGCGAAGCGGGAGTCTTTTACAGGTCTGCTGCTGAAGAATGAAACTCAAACAAGTACTTTTGACAGGAAATCCTGCGTTCTCGGATTTTTCGGATTGGCGAAAAACTCCTGCGGCCCGTTCTCCTCGAGAATCACGCCCTCGTCGATGAACAGGACTCTGGTGGCAACTTCCTTCGCGAAATTCATCTCATGGGTCACCACAGCCATCGTCATTCCCTCGGCCGCCAGCTCCCTCATTACCTCGAGAACTTCCCCGACCATCTCGGGATCCAGCGCGCTCGTGGGCTCGTCAAACAGCATCACCTTCGGATTCATGGCGAGCGAGCGCACGATCGCGATTCGCTGCTTCTGGCCTCCGGACAGCTGGTTGGGATAGGATTCCGCCTTCTCCTCCAGACCGATTCTCCGGAGAAGTTTCATGGCGTTTTCATCCGCCTCTTCCTGCGTCTGCAGCTTGAGCATGACAGGCGCCAGGGTGATATTCTTCCTCACGGTGAGATGCGGGAAAAGATTGAAATGCTGGAAGACCATACCCATCTGGGCCCGGATCTGATCCAGGTTCACGCCGGGGGCGTTGATCTGCCTGCCTTCAAACCAGATCTCTCCCGCCGTGGGGACCTCCAGCATGTTCAGGCATCTCAGAAAGGTGCTCTTTCCGGAACCGGAAGGACCGATGATCACTATCTTTTCGCCCTTGTCAATCTCCAGGTCGATGCCGCAGAGCACCTCGTGGGCCCCGGCGGTATTATGAAATGTCTTGCGGAGATTCTTAACGGAGATCACTCTTGGCCAGCCTCCTTTCGATGACATGCAGGATCTGCGTAAGCCCGATCACGATCAGCAGATAGATCAGCGCAACCGCGATCAGCGGAGGAAACGCGTCATAGGTAATCGATCGGATGATATCGCCGCCCTTGGTCAGATCCTGGATGCCGACGTATCCGGCGACGGAGGTCTCCTTCAGAAGGGCGATGAATTCATTGAAGATCGCGGGGGCCACGTTCTTGAAAGCCTGGGGCAGAATGATATGAATCATTGTCTGTGAAGCGCTCAGGCCCAGGGATCTTCCCGCCTCCGTCTGTCCCCTGTCCACCGACTGGATCCCGCTCCGGATGACCTCGGCGACGTAGGCTCCGGAATTGATTCCGAAGGAGATGATCGCGATCATGACGGGGGAGATGCCCCCTGTCAGGATGACGAAGTACATGATCATCAGCTGGACCACCATCGGGGTTCCGCGGATGATCGTCAGATACAGGCCGCAGAAAAGGTTGAGGATGCGAAGCACCGGCCCCTTTCTGTCCGACTGCTGGTAGCTGACGCGCACAAGAGCGATCAGAACGCCGATCAGGACACCGATCAGCAGAGCGAAAAGTGTGATAATGATTGTATTGCCGAGACCTTCGACCAGGTACCTGTAACGCTGCTTCGCAATAAAATCATCGTACAGTCTCGTGGCAAGAGCGCCCATATAGTTCTCTCCCGTTACGACTGCAGGGACACAGGTCCCTGCAGTGCATCATCATTCATTGCGCGGGAAGCGCCTCGCGGAATGCCCCGGGCGGCGCCTCCCTCTGTTCAGTTTGCGGTAACTGCGCTGTTACTCCGTGATATAGGCGGAGATGATCTCATCCAGCTTTCCGCTGTCCTTGAGCTCGGTGATCACTTCGTCGATCACGGGGCCGAGATCGCTTCCCTGCGGAAGGGCGATCGAGTACTCTTCCTCCGTCATCGCCTCATCGAGCTTCACGATCTTATCCGGATTCTTCTCGACGAGCTTGTCGGCCGGGAAGTTGTCGATGACGACGGCGTCAACGCGTCCCACCAGAAGATCGGACACGGCGTCCATGCCCTTGGGATAACGTCTGACTTCAACGTCGACGTCGCTGGTTCCGTCCTCGTTCGTGCAGTAATAGTCGCCTGTCGTACCTTCCTGCACGCCGACGGTCTTTCCGTTCAGATCATCCTTGCAGGTGATGTCGCTGTCCGTCTTGACGATGATGACCTGGCTGGCGTTAAAGTACGGCTGCGTGAAGTCGACGTTCTTTCTGCGCTCGTCCGTGGCGGTCATGCCGGCGGCGATGAAGTCGGCCTTTCCGGCGTTAAGGCTCGGAATGAGCGAGTTGAAGGCGATATCGGAGATCTCAAGTTCCACACCAAGCTTCGCCGCGATTTCCTTGGCGATGTCGACGTCGATACCGACGATCTCGCTGCCATCCTTGTATTCGAAGGGCTCAAACTCGGCGTTCGTCGTCATGATGACCTTTCCGTCGCTGAGAATTCTGGAGACGACCTCTCCGTCCATCGGAGCCGCTTCGGCTGCTTCTTCCACGGTGCTCTCCACGGCGTCCGCCGCCTCGGCAGCCTCTTCCACGGCGCTTTCCACGACGTCGGCGGCCTCTTCCGCGACGCTCTCCGCTTCCGCGGAGGCTTCCTCTGCCAGTCCGGCAGCGTCTTCCGCGGCACTCTCCACGGCGTCCGCGGCATCCTCAAGGACGCTCTCGACAGCGGCTTCGCCCTCGTCGAGGGCTTCCTGAGCCTCGTCGCCCGCCGCTCCGAAGATGGACGTGACGGCTCCGGCCGCGGCTGCCGCAGCTTCACCGACCTTCGCTCCGGCCTGCTCCTTCACTTCTCCCACCTTGGCGGACGCGTCGTCGATCAGGCCCTGGGCCTTGCCGGCGAGCTCGTCGACCATGCTGTCGACGCCGGCTTCGGCGATGGCGTTCTCGACCTTGTTTCCGGCCTCGGTAACGGCGTCGCCGACACCTGACAGCAGACCGCCAAGACCTGCTTCGGCTTCTTCCGCGACACTCTCGACGCCCGCGATGGCCTCGTCCACGGCGCTCTCCGCGTCCGCGACAACATCGGCAGCCTCATCCACGGCGCTGTCGACCACATCGGCGGCGGCGTCAGCGGCCTCGTCCACGGCGCTCTCCGCGTCCGCGACGACGTCGGCGGCCTCATCCACGGCGCTGTCAACCACATCGGCAGCGGCGTCAGCGGCTTCGTCCACGGCGCTGTCGACCACATCGGCGGCGTCAGCCGCTTCGTCCACGGCGCTCACGGCGTCCGCGGCGGCTTCTTCCACGGTGCTGACGGCAAGAGCCTCGCCAAGAGCCGCACCGGCCGCAGCAGCAGCGTCCGCGGCATCTTCCGCGACGCTTTCTGCCGATCCGAGGACCTCTTCCGCGGCACTGGCGGCATTTTCGACCACGTCACCGACGGTGCTCGCGGTCTCATCCGCCGCTTCGTCCACGGCGCTCACGACGTCTTCCGCCGCGCCGGCCGCTTCGCTCACGACATCACCGACGGCCTCGGCAGCCGCGCTGACCGCTTCGTCCACGGCGTTCTCCGCCTCGCTCACGACGTCCGCCGCAGCATCCGCCGCAGCATCAGCCGCCTCAGAAACAGCGGCATCCGCCGTGCTTTCCACCGCGCTGGCCACGCTGGAAGCCGTGTTTTTCGGCGACTTTCCGCAGCCCGCCATAGACAGGGCGGTAAGACCAGCCAGCACTATCGCTGCGATTCTCTTTTTCATACTGTTGCCTCCTCAATGATATTCTTTTTCGCATCGGGATTCTCTTTACGCCCGCTGCATTCTCAAAACTCTACAGTTTATGATTTTATCATTTCACAGTAGTAAATTCAATGTCTGAAATAAAGAATCTGAGAATGTGCCCGCGGTTTCCTTCTTGATGCGGTCAGGCGGGAATGTTATCATAATAAAAGATAGCGTCAGACCGCACGGAAACCGCCGCGGCTGAGAAAGGAGACACAATGGCAGAGGGACTCACTCTATACAAGCTGATCATTCTCTACATGCTCCGGAAAGTCAATTTCCCGCTTTCGAATACACAGATCACCGAACTGATCATCGGCAAGGAATATACCGACTATTTTCATGTCCAGGAGGCACTGAGCGGCCTGGCGGAGGCCGGTCTGGTCAGCCTGGAGAAGATCCGCAATACATCCCAGTACACCGCCACGCCCGACGGGGAAAAGACCCTGGAGTATTTCTCCAGCGAGATTCCCTACTCCATCAAGAAGGAGATCGACCAGTATCTCAGGGATAACGCCTTTGAGCTTCGCAGCGAGAGCTGCACCATCGCCGACTGGGTCCTGACGGAGGACGGGGCCTACGCCGTCAACTGCCGTGTGAATGAAGGAAAAGAGACCATCATCAATCTGACGATTCACGTCACTTCTGAGGAGGAAGCCGAAAGAGTGTGCGAGCGCTGGCCTGAGAAGGCGCAGCCCCTGTACCTGGAAATCATGACCCAGCTTCTCTGATCCGCATCAGAAAGAACAGCGCCGGGAATCCTCCGCGCAAAAAAGGGAACCTGCCCGGTTCCCTTTTTTTGTGTCCTTATCGCGCCGCCGTCCGGATTACGCCTCGTCTTCGTCCGCGTCGTCCTCCCCGGCGTCCTCGTCCTCGAGATCGTCGATCAGGAGCATCCTGTTGACCGCCCTGCCGATTCTTGACAGAAGACCTGCCGCGCCTCCCTTTCCGGCCCGGCGTTTCTTTCCGGGTTCCGAAGAGGCCGCGCGGTCTTCCTTCCCGCGGGAGGCGCGTTTCTTATTCCTTTTCTTTCTCCGCCCCGCGCCCGGAGCGTTCTCTCCCTCGCTGTCCGTCAGAGGGGCTTCGAGGACAGGACTGTCCTCCTCCTCGAATTCCTCCTCCAGATCGGCGGGCCCGTCGTCAGGCTCCAGGAAAGTCACGGCCTTCTGCCTCGGCTTCAGACCGCGGCCGGGTTCCTCTTCGTCGAAGCGGTGCCGGCCCCCTCCGTCGATACCGTCCAGGACGCTCATGTCGATCTTCGGCAGCGGGATGGAGTTTCTCTCCGATGAATCCGCGGACATCTGACCGTTCATCTCGATGTAGGGCTTCATGAAGGACGGCATTTTAAAGCTGCCTTCCTCCGCGGTCACCGTATTCCCCCCGGCATCCTCCGGCGTCCGGTCCACCCGGCCGGACGGACCCTCCTCCTGTACCGCGGCGGACACGTCCTCCGTCCCGGCCTCCTCGTCAGCGTACGCTTCCGGGAGCAGGCCCTCCTCTTCCGCGGCCGGACCTCTCTCCGCCCGGAAGGCGTCCCCGCTCTCCGGATTGACCAGACCGTCGTCTTCGCCCTCCGGCGGAATCAGACCGGTGTCTTCACGCCCCGCAGCGGCCGCGGCGGCCTCTGCCGTCCCGGGAAGCAGATCCTCCTCCGGAAGGTTTGTCTCCTCCTCATGTTCCGGGAGCCCGAAGCCGTCCGGTACCGACTCCGCGGCGTACCGGGGCTCTTCCTCCGGGAGGACTTCTCCTCCGCCTGCCGGCGTCTCCTCCGGTTCCGCCGCCGGCGCCGTCTCTTCGGAATCCCGGTGCTCCGCGTCGTCAGGATTCCCGGCCTCCCGGGCCTCCAGTTTCTCCTTCAGCAGGCGCGCCGCCTCTTCGTTGGTCATCTCCGACCGGCTGACCGCGCTGGCGTACTCCGCGCCGCTCTCCCTCAGTTCCCTCATGAACTCGGTCTCGAGGATCTGGCAGACGTCGCAGCCCTCCTCCTCGAAGTCCGAGTCGAAATACTCATAGCGCATCGGAGAGATCTTCACCAGAAACATGGAGACCGGAAGCGACGAGATCGTATCGTCCGAGATCCCGTTCAGATCCATGATTCTCGCGTACTCCGCGCTTCCCGCGGGGATGACCTCCGCCTTTCCCTGGAACTGCAGGGAGTGGATATTGTCGAAGGACATATAGGCGTCGAAGACAGAAGCCGCCACATTTCCGGTCTCGAAGATGCCCCTGAACTTGAGTCCGCCCTCGGTGATCAGGTAGAACGCTCCGTCGATGTAATGGTATTCGGCCGGCGTGCTTCTCACATAGCCTTCCCCGCTTGTCGCCAGCGCCAGCGTGTTGTGACAGGCGATGAACGTCTCGATCCTCTCGAGAAGTTCCTGCGGATCCATCGGGGCGAAGGGGGTCTTCATCATTTTTCCGATCTCGTAGCCGACCCTGACCGTCTCCTCCTCCGATGAGATGAATACCCCGCTGATTCCGGTGACGCCGGACGCGCGCTCGGCATCCGTCACGAAACCGGCGTAGCCGGCGTCGGAGAAGCCTACGCCGACGAAGACGATCCTCTTTCCGGCCAGCTCGTCCCTGTGGCCGATCAGGAAGCTTTTCGTCCTGCCGGCGGTCACGGCCCCGTAGAAATTGAAGATGAAGCAGAAGCCGTCGTAGGGCGTCAGGTCCTCAGGCGCCTCTTCGATTCCGATCGTCAGAGAGTTTCCGATCAGACAGGCCAGCTTTCCCGCCATGCGTTCCGGAGAGCTCATCCTGCCGTCGAATAGTATAAGCGTTCTATGCATCGTTACCGCGTCCTTTCAATGCCATCACTGCTGTTCTCCATTATAGCATTAGTTCGCGGTTAAGGCGAAAGAAATCTTAGAAGGCCTCCTCCCGGTAACAGCCGAGTATCCGGAAAGAGGGGCACGCGTCCTCCATCTCCCGGAGAACCCGCTCCGTCCCGGCCTCTCCTGGAGTGGCTTCGATATCGATATAGAACAGGAATTCGAAATCTTTCCCCGGTATCGGGTCGCTCTCTATCTTGAGGAGGTTGATGCCGGCGTCCGCGAAGCGGCTGAGAACGGAGGCGAGGGAACCCGGACGGTGGGAAACGGAAAGGATCAGCGACATCCGGTCCTGGCCGTCGTGAATCTCCGGCTTCGCCGACACGCACAGGAATCTCGTGTAGTTGGCTTCACTGTCCGAGATCTTTCTTTTCAGGACCGACAGCCCGTAGAGGGACGCGCATTCCGGCGAGGAGATCGCGGCGATGCCGTCCTCCTCCGACGCAGCGACCATCCGCGCCGCGACCGCCGTGTTGAGACAGGCGGCCGTCTCCACCCGGTCCCCCAGGCTGTGCAGAAACCGTCCGCACTGCCCGAGGGCCTGTTCATGGGAGACGATCTTCTTCACGTCGGACAGCTTCATCCCCGGCTTCCCCAGCAGCACGTGGTCCACCCTGAGCTTCAGGGCGTGGACGACGGAGACGTCTCCGTCCCGGAGGATCCGGTAGACCACCTTTACGGAGCCGTAGGTGTTGTTTTCGATCGGAAGCACCCCGTAGCGGCACAGCCCCTCCTTCACGGCCAGGGTGACGGCGTAGAAGTTACGGAAATACATCACGGAGCCGCCGGGGAACATCTTCTCCGCGGCCAGCTGGGAGTAGGCTCCCCTGATTCCCTGAACCGCGACCATCGTCTTCTCCTCACTGAACGCCATCGCTTTCTCCTTTCGTCACCCTGTGAATCAGGTCGAGCTTCCCGCACAGCGCCTCAAACGCCTCGGGGGTTATGGACTGGGGCCCGTCGCATTTCGCGTGGGGCGGATCGTTGTGGACTTCGATGATCAGGCCGTCGGCGCCCGCCGCGACGGCGGCGCAGGCCATCGAGGGGACAAGGGCGGATCTTCCCGTGGCGTGGCTCGGATCGATCACGACGGGCAGGTGGCTGAGGGTCTTAAGCGACGGGATGCAGGAAAGATCCAGCGTGTTCCTGGTGTAGGTCTCGAAGGTCCGGATTCCCCTCTCGCACAGGATCACGTTGGGGTTTCCCTCGGCGAGAATGTACTCCGCGCTCATGAGGAGATCCTGGTAGGTACAGGCCATTCCCCTCTTGAGCAGGACCGGCTTTCCGGTCTTCCCCAGGGCGCGGAGCAGGGAGAAGTTCTGCATATTTCTCGCGCCCACCTGCAGGATATCGATGTCCTCGAAAAGCGGAAGCTGGCTGGCGTCCATGATCTCCGTGCAGATGGGAAGTCCCGTCCTCTCCTTCGCCTTGAGAAGCAGCCGGATTCCTTCCAGCTTCATTCCCTGGAACGCGTAGGGCGAGGTTCTCGGCTTAAAGGCGCCGCCCCGCAGGATCGCCGCCCCGGCGGCCTTGACGGCGCGGGCGATCCCGACGATCTGTTCCTCGGATTCCACGGAACAGGGCCCGGCGATCACCGTCAGCGCTCCGCCGCCGATGACGGCGTCACCCACGCGGATCACCGTGTCCTCCGGATGGAATTTGCGGTTCGCGTTTTTATAGGGCTCCTGCACCCGCTTGACGTCTTCGACGATCTCCAGCGCGGAGATCAGGTCCGTGTCGATCCCCGAGGTATCGCCGATGAGTCCCAGGATGGTCCTGTTGGCGCCGACGGTGGGACGCACCTCGATCTCCTGGGAGGCAAGCCATCTGAGCAGCCCATCCAGCTGGACGCGGTCCGGATTCGGTTTCAGTACAACGATCATCTTTACACCCCTTTCCCCAAAAAAGAGCCCGCGGTCGCAATGACCGCGGGCTCCCTTCCGGCTGCAGCTCTTCTCCGCTTTCGGTCACGACGACAACACCTTACCTCTGAAGAAGGTAAAGCCGAAAAAGCCGAAGAAGTTTCTGTTGTCCGAATTAAGTTTCATCATGGTTATAAAAAATAGCATCCTCTTTAAGATCTGTCAAGTACGGGAATCTGCCGGAGCCTCTCCCGGCGGGAAACCGCCCGGTTCCGCTCCCGGCGTTCCGCGGACGGGCGTCTTACTCCTCCCTGTCGCGCTCGATGGAGGTGTCGGCGTAGTCCTCTGCCCTGCGTCTGGAGGCCTTCACGCGCTCGCTGACCTCGGTGATCGTCTCGCCCTGCTGAATCTGAAGATCCACGCCTGTCCTGCCCGGGCCGGCGTCCGGGAACAGGAAATCCTTGCCCGGAAGAACCGCGTTGAGGATGATTCCCACGAGGGAGCCCACCGCGAGGCCGGAGAGGCTGATGTTCATCGTGCCGAGGGTGATGTTGACGGACCCGACGGAGCAGTAGCTGATGCCGATGGACAGCACGAGGATCAGGGCCGCCACCAGGACATTTCTGCTCTTCGCGAAATCCACGTGCGTGTCCACCAGGTTGCGGACGCCCACCGCCGAGATCATGCCGTAGAGGACCAGGGAAATGCCTCCGATGGTCGCCGAGGGCATCACCTCGATGATCGCGGCGAATTTCGGGCAGAAGGACATCACGATCGCGAAGAAGGCGGCGATGCGGATCACAGCCGGATCATAGACCTTCGTCAGCGTCAGGACGCCGGTATTCTCGCCGTAGGTCGTGTTGGCCGGCGCGCCGAAGAGAGACGCGAGGGCTGTGGCGAGACCGTCGCCCGTGAGCGTTCTGTGCAGACCGGGATCCTTGATGAAGTTCTTTCCCACCGTCGAGGAGATGGCGCTGATATCGCCGATGTGCTCCATCATCGTCGCGAGAGAGATCGGAACGATCGTCACGACCGCGCTGACCAGAAGCGCGGTATTCATCTTCCCTCCGAAGATCGAGAAGACGGTGTTTTTATAGTGCACGGGGAAGCCGATCCAGGCCGCCTCCTTCACGGGCGTGAAGTCGATGACGCCGGCCAGCGCGGCGCAGACATAGGATACGACGACGCCGAGCAGGATCGGAATGATCTTGATCATGCCCTTGCCCCAGATATTGCAGATCACGACGACCAGGATGGCGACGACGGCGATCCACCAGGTATTCTGGAGGACGGGCGCTCCCGCCGCGTTAAAGACCGGCGCCCCCGTCTCGTCCACCTTCTGGACGAAGATGTTGTTGAGGGCCGACGGCGCCAGGTTGAGGCCGATGGCGATGATGATCGGTCCTGTCACCACCGGCGGGAAATACTTCATGACTCTGGACGGGCCGTAGGCCTTGAAGAGGCCGGCCAGAACCAGGTAGAGAAGTCCCGCGCAGGTGACGCCGAAGCACGCGTAGGGAAGAAGCTCGCTCGGGGTCCCGTCCGCGCCGAGGGGCGCGATCGCCGCGTAGCCGCCCAGGAACGCGAAGGACGAGCCCAGGAAGGCGGGCACCTTGCGCTTGGAGATCAGATGAAACAGAAGGGTTCCCAGTCCGGCGAAAAGAAGCGTCGTCGAGACGTTAAGTCCCGTGATCAGAGGGACCACCACAGTCGCCCCGAACATCGCGAACATATGCTGAAGACCGAGCACCAGCATCCTGCCCGTGCCGAGCGAGCGGGCATCATAGATCGCCTGGGTTCCCATTTCCGTGTGTTTGCTGCTCATTCCTACCTCCTCTGTAGATGAAATAGTGATGTTGCTTCTTCGGGAAGAATCCCGACATACGGGGCCATGTCCCGCGGCACAGGCGCGACGGCCTCCGTCTCTCTGCCGGAGAACGGCTGCCGGAACCTGACCCTCCAGGCGTGGAGGGCAGCCCTTCCCAGCTCTGATCCGAAGGATCCCGGCCTGTTATAGATGGGATCTCCGATCAGGGGATGCCCCTCCGCCTCCATATGGACGCGGATCTGGTGCGTTCTTCCGGTGCCGATCGACACCAGGAGCACAGCGTGGGCGGGGAACTGGCGGAGCACTTCGTAGCGGGTGACCGCGTAGTCGCCGTCCTCTCTTACGACCCGTCGTATCTTCTCCTCGTATTCCCGGCTGATCGGCCGTTCGATCGTCCCGGAAGGCTTCGAAAAGATCCCCGAGGCACAGGCGACGTACAGCTTCTCCGCCGGGCCCGGCCCCGTCTGTCCCGCCAGATGCGCGCAGGCGGTCCTGCTCTTTCCGAAGAGGAGGACGCCCGAGGTGTCCTTGTCCAGCCGTCCGGCGGTCCTCACCTCGTGGGGCTCCCCCGAGCGGATGTAGTGCAGGGCGACGCGGTTCGCGATCGTATCGTCGAAGTGGCCGTGGGCAGGATGCACGACGACGCCGGCCGGCTTGTTGACGCACAGCACGTCCTCGTCCTCGTAGAGAATTTCCAGCGGGCCTTCGGCGGGGACGATCTTTCCGGGCTCCTCCCCGGGGAGAATCACCCGCAGCGTCTCGCCTGGGCGGAGCCGGCGGTTCACCATGACCCGCTCTCCGTCGACGGTGATCCCGCCGTCCTCGCTGTACTTGGCCCGCGCCATGTCGTGGGCGACCAGGCGGAACTCCCTCTTGATCACGTCCCTGACCATGACGTCCCCGTCTTCCGGTTTTGCGCGATAGGTCAATATTCTGGGCATACCATTAATATTTTATTCAAAACCAATTGTTTTTCAAGCTTATTTATTGTTATGAGCGCCCCGGCCCTCCGGCCTGATCTTCCCGAAATACGCCCTGATGGTGTTTTCATAGCCGTTTTCGGTGGGCTCATAGAAGGTCCGGTCCCGGATCTCGTCCGGGAGATACTGCTGTTTCACGTAGTGATTCGGGAAATCGTGGGCGTAGAGGTAGCCGATCCCGCGGCCGAGCTTCTCATGACCTCCGTAATGGGCGTCCTGCAGATGGGGCGGCACCGTGGTCCTGACGCTTCTCACGCACTCGGCGGCCGCGCTGACGGCGTTCGTGCAGGCGTTGCTCTTCGGCGCGCAGGCGACGTAGATCGCCGCCTCCGACAGGATCAGCTGGGACTCGGGCAGTCCGATCCTCTCGCAGGCGAGGGAGGCGGCCACCGCAAGCGGCAGCGCGTGAGGATCCGCGCATCCCACGTCCTCCGCCGCGCAGATCATGATCCTTCTGGCGATGAATTTGATATCCTCGCCGGCGGCCAGCATCTTCGCGAGGTAGAAGACGGCCGCGTCGGGATCCGACCCTCTCATGCTCTTGATGAAGGCGGAGATTGTGTCGTAGTGCTGGTCGCCGGATTTGTCGTAGCGCACCGCCCTCTTCTGGATGCAGTCCTCGGCGACGGAAAGGTCGATCCGCAGCGTCCCGTCCGGCCCTCTCTCCGTCGTCATGGCAGCCAGCTCCAGCGCGTTGAGCGCGGCTCTCGCGTCCCCTCCGGCCACGTCGGCCAGGAAGTCCCTGGCCTCGTCGGTCAGAACCGCGTGATAGCTGCCGAGCCCGCGGTCCGCGTCGGTCATGGCGCGGTCCAGCAGCTTCGCGATGTCCCCGGACGAAAGCGGCTTCAGCTCGAACACCGTCGACCGGGACAGCAGCGCGGAATTGACCTCGAAGTAGGGATTTTCGGTCGTCGCCCCGATGAGAATCACCGTTCCGTCCTCCACGAAGGGGAGCAGGTAATCCTGCTGGGACTTGTTGAACCTGTGAATCTCGTCCACGAAGAGGATCGTCCTTCTGCCGTACCCGCCCAGCTGCTCTTTGGCGAAGGCCGTGATCTCCTCCATCTCCTTCTTCCCCGAGGTCGTCGCGTTGATCTGGCGGAAATTGGCGTTCGTGGTGCCGGCAATGACCCTGGCCAGCGTCGTCTTGCCCGTCCCCGGAGGGCCGTAGAAAATGACGGAGGTCAGCTTGTCGGCCCGGATCGCGCGGTTGAGGAGCTTTCCCCTGCCGAGGATGTGCTCCTGGCCGACGACCTCCTCCAGGGAGACGGGCCGCATCCTCATGGCAAGCGGGGATTCCTGCTCTTTGTTCTTCTGTGACATGTACTCAAACAGGTCCATAAAAACCTCCGGACAGGAAAACACCCCGGGACAGTCCCGGGGTATCTGAATTCATCAGGCGTTCTTCGCCGTTTCGACAAGAGTCCTGAATCCATCGGGATCATTGACCGCGATGTCAGCGAGAACCTTGCGGTTGATATCGATATTCGCAAGCTTGAGGCCGTGCATGAAGGAGCTGTAATTCATGCCGTTGATTCTGGCCGCCGCGTTGATGCGGGCGATCCAGAGTCTGCGGAAGTCCCTCTTGCGCTGCTTGCGGCCGGCGTAGGCGCTGGCGAGTGCGCGCATGACGGACTGCTTCGCGATCCTGTACTGCTTTGACCTGGCGCCGTAATAACCCTTTGCGAGCTTCAGTGTACGATTATGCTTTTTTCTGGCATTTAAGCCGCCTTTAATTCTTGCCATCTCTTATCCCTCCAATATTCTTTACAGATACGGTAAAATCTTCTTCATGACCTTCACGTTGCTGGGATCGGTCATCGTCGCATGTCTGAGATTTCTCTTCATCTTGCGATCCTTCTTGGTTAAGATATGGCTCTTATAGGCTTTCATTCTCTTGAGCTTTCCGCTTCCGGTGACGTGAAAACGCTTCGCAGCAGCTCTCTTGGTCTTCATTTTCGGCATAATAATATCTCCTCTCTGTTACTTTTTCTCGGACAGGAACATGGTCATGAACCGGCCTTCCATCTTGGGGGGTTTTTCGACGACTGCGATGTCGGAAAGCTGCGCGGCGAAGTCGTCCATCATCGGTCTGCTGGCCGCCGTGTGCGCCATCTCGCGCCCGCGGAAACGGATGCTGACCTTGACCTTGTTGCCCTTCTGCAGGAATTTCCTGGCAGCGGCGACCTTCGTGTTCAGATCGTTGGTATCGATGTTGGGAGACATCCTGATCTCCTTGATCTCGACGATCTTCTGCTTTCTGCGGGCCTCCTTCTCCTTCCTGGACTGCTCATAGCGATACTTGCTGTAATCGATAATCTTGCAGACAGGAGGCTGGGCCTTCGGCGCGATCTTGACGAGGTCAAGTCCCGCCTCATCCGCTTTCATCTGTGCTTCGCGGGCAGACATGATGCCCAGCTGTTCGCCGTTTTGTCCGATCAGCCGGATCTCGCGATCGCGGATCTGCTCGTTAATCATTAAATCGCTAATCTTGGTACCCTCCTCAGATTTAAGGCCTGATGCCTTCGTTCCTTCCGGTGTTCCTCTCGGATGATAAAAAAGCGGACAGTCAGAGACTGTCCGCAATAATACCGAAATCATGTGATCCGAAGCACGCCGCATCGGATTCCGGTCTTTATCAACGCCCTTCGCTCAGTCGCTCGGGGGTGAGAGTGGACACTCTGCTTGTTTATACCTTGACTAATCTATCACAGCGGATCCGCGCCGTCAATAGAAAAAGAAGGAAAATCTTCGGATTATTCCGGGGAGACCGCGTCCGCCACCGCCGACGCCGCCTGCGCCGCGACCGCGGGGGACGTGGCCAGGTTGAGCCGCACGAAGCCCTCCGAAGAGCCGCCGAACCAGACGCCGTAATCCGCGGCGATGCCGCAGCGGTTCTCCATGAGATCCGGCAGATGCTCCTGGTCCGTATAGGCGCTCAGGTCGATCCACGCCAGATAGGTTCCCTCCAGCGGATAGACGACCGCCTCCGGCGCCCGCTCCGCCAGGCAGTCCCTGACGGCGGCGTAGTTGCCCCGCACCAGCTCCAGAAGGGATTCGAGCCATTCCCCGCCTCCCCTGTAGGCGGCCTCCACCGCGGCATAGCCGGCCGCGCTGCCGCTCCCGATGTGAAGGAGCGAGGTGAAGCTGTCATATTTCCCGCGGATCTCCTCGTCCGGAAGGATCACGAAGGAATTCCGGAATCCGGCCAGATTGAAGGTCTTGGACGCGGCCGTCAGGGCCGTGACCCGGTCCCCCGGGCCGGCCAGGGAGAGTGTCGGGATCTGTCGGTGATCCCCGATGACGATATCCTGATGAATCTCGTCGGAAATTACGTGGACGCCGTATTTCCGGCAGATCTCCAGCATCCGGAGAAGCTCTTCCTCCGTCCACACCCGCCCCACGGGATTGTGGGGGGAGCACAGGATGAAGGCCTTCACGCCGTTATCCCGGATCTTCCTCTCAAAGTCCTCAAAGTCGACGACGTACCTTCCGTCCTTCCGGACCAGCCCGCTGGTGACGAGCTTCCTGCCGTTATCCGTGACGGCCCTGCTGAAGGGATAGTAGACCGGCGTCTGTATGATGACGGCTTCCCCGGGCTCCGTCAGGATCCTGACAAGCCAGTTGAATCCCGCGACGACACCGGGAGAATACCGGATCCACTCCCGGGGACAATCCAGGCCGTGGCGCGTCTTCTCCCACCACAGGAAGGCGTCCGTGTAGCTCTCCGGCACCCGGTCGTACCCGAAGACGCCGAATTCCGCCATTTCCCGGAGAACCTCCCGCACGGACCGGGGAGAGGCGATATCCATATCGGCCACCCACATTCCCAGAAGGCCCTCGCGGCGGAAGCCGTTCTCCGTGAGGTGGTTCCATTTCAGACAGTTGGTTCCTCTTCTGTCCCTGAAGATCAGTTCTTCCATCCCGTCCTCCGGACATCCCGTAAGATCGTCGTTCTCAGTTGTTTCTGCCGCAGCAGTACTTGTATTTCTTGCCGGAGCCGCAGGGACAGGGATCGTTTCTCCCGATCTTCTTCGGCTTCACGATGGTTCCCGACTTCTTCTGCTCCATGTAGAGGGCGTGCTGCTCCTCCTCGGAGTAGATGTCGTTCCACTGGGGCAGACCGTAGAGCCAGTCCGCCTTGGCGTCGACCATGTTCTTGTAGAGCCTCTCCTTGTCAAAGGCGAGACTTACCTCCGTGTCCTCCGTCATCGTCTCGATCGGATTGGCCGTCTTCAGGGACTCGTTGATGCCGTCGAGGAAGCCCACCATGGTGTCGACGGACACGCCGTACCGTTCGGCCAGCTCCTTCACGGTGCCCTTTACCTCTTCGTCGGGATTGGAAAGAAGGCTGGCATAGATGGCCTTCTCCTCCGCGAAATAGTCGTCCCAGAGCTTTTTCAGCCACTTCTTGTCCGCGTTCTGATCGTACGCCTTCGCTCTCCACCTGCCGAGGAGGGAGTCCTTGTCGACGCTCAGCTCTTCTTCCAGTACTTCGTCTGTTTTGTTCACATCAGCCATATTATCATTCTCCGTTATTCCGGGCCTCTTCGGGCCTTTCTGTGATGCGCAGGCCGCCGCGGATGCCTCCCGGATCCCGTTCCGCCAGGGGCGGGATCCGTCCGCCGTTTCCCCGGAACCTGCAAGGCATAATATATCACAGGCACCTGTTTTTGACAAGAATCGCGGCCGACATTCCTCCGCCGCAGAATCGCGATCGACATTCCTCCGCCGATCCGATATAATGAACCCGGAGGTGCGCATGGATAAAATAAAACGGATACTCGCCTGGGCGGGTATCGTTCTTCTGGTTCTTATGTATGTTCTGTCACTGGTATTCTCGCTTTTCAGGAGCGATCTGGGCCAGGCCCTCTTCCGGGCAAGCCTGGGATGCACCATCCTCGTCCCGGTGCTGCTCTATCTGTTCTTCCTGGTCGCCAAAGCGGTGCGGCCGGACAAGTCGTCCCTGATCGACTGCGTCGTCTTCGACGTGGGCAGAGTGCTCGCCGACTGTCCGTGGGAGGAGCACGCGGAGAGCCTGGGCCTTACGCCGGAATGCACCGCCGTGATCCGGGAGAAGATCATTCCTTCTCCCCTCTGGAGAGACTGCGACATCGGGATCCGTCCTTACGAGGAGGTGACGGAGGATTTCGTCCGCATCGCCCCGGCGTATGAAAGCGAGATCCGCCGGTTCGTCGAGACCCTCGACGAATGCATTTCCCCCTTCTGGTACACGGAAAGTCTCATCCGGGCTCTTCGCCGGCGGGGCTACAAGGTCTTCTATCTGTCCAACTGGTCCCGGCGGTCGGTCCGCATTCTCACGGAAAACGGCACCTTCGACTTCCTGAAGCTGACGGACGGAGGCCTTTGGTCCCACGAGATCCATGCGGCAAAGCCCGACCGGGAGATGTATGACGCCCTCGCGTCCCGCTTTCACCTGACCCCTTCCCGATGCGTCTTCATCGACGACTCGGAGGAAAACGTCCGCGCGGCGAGAGCGGCAGGCTTCGCGGCCATTCACTTCACAGAATACAATGACATGATCGAAAAGCTGGAGTCCGTCGGCGTCAGAATCTGACCGGCGGACTTCCGCATCTGAAGCGTATCAAGAATTCTGAAGCGCACCCGGCGTCTGAAGCGCATCCGGTATCCCGGGCGTTTCAGGCGTTTTCATCGTCCCGGAAACCTCCGGTCAGAACCTCAGATCAGGATCCGGAGCGAGTTTACGATGCGGTCCGCCACCATGTTCTGGGCCGGCGCGTTCTCTTCCTTTGTCCAGGCGAAAAACTGGTAGTACTCTCTCACGCCCTCCAGGGCGTAGAGACGGCCCGCCACCCGCAGGTCCGCCCCCTTTTCCCTGTGAAACAGGGCGGAAAACGTCGTCAGCTTTCCCCGAAGACCCGTTCCCCGGAGCGTGATGTCAAGGGAAGGCGAGATCTCGACGTCCGAAAAAAGCCCGTTTCCGGTGACGCCCTCGACGAGAAGGCTCTGGTAATCCTCAAAGGACTCCAGCGCTCCCGCGTCCTTTTCCTCGCAGCCGAAGACAAGATAAGAGGCGTCGGCGGCGCTGCCGCAGCGGATCAGAAACGCCTTGTCGGCGTCTCCCGCCGTCAGCGTCCCCGCCATGTCCTCCCAGCCGTCCGGCACGGTGATCTGAAATCTCAGGTCCCCGCTGGATATCACCTCGTCCGCGTACACAGGGCCGGTCAGCAGGAAGGCGGCGAGAACCGCCGCCGTCATTCGTTTCATCCTTCCTGTCATTTTCTCCTCCGTCCGATCAGCGGAAAATGATGTCCTCTCTGGCCGGTCCGTTGGAAACCATCCGGATCGGGCATTCGATCTTTTCCTCGATGAATTCCACATAGCGGCGGCAGTTCAGCGGAAGATCGCCGTAATTCCTGATGCCGCTGATGTCGCTCTTCCAGCCCGGAAGAACCTCCCACACCGGCTTCGCCTTCTTCAGCTTCACCGTCGTCGGGAATTCCTCCGTGACGGTCCCGTCGATCTCGTAGCCGACGCACACGGGGATCTCGTCCAGATATCCCAGCACGTCGAGAACCGTGAGGGCCGCCTCGGTGGCTCCCTGCATGCGGCATCCGTATTTTGACGCGACCGTGTCGTAGAAGCCGACCCTTCTGGGACGTCCCGTCGTGGCACCGTATTCTCCGCCGTCGCCGCCGCGTCTTCTAAGCTCCTCCGCTTCCTCTCCGAAGATCTCGGACACGAACTCGCCCGCGCCCACCGCGCTGGAATAGGCCTTGGTCACAGCCACGATCCGGCCGAGCGCCCGGGGCGGAATACCGGCGCCGATGGTGCCGTAGCCGGCGAGCGTCGAGCTCGAGGTCACCATGGGGTAGATGCCGTGATCCGGATCCTTCATGGTGCCGAGCTGCCCCTCCAGAAGGGCCGTCTTTCCCTCCGAGAGAGCCTTCTGAATGACGGCCGCCGTGTCGCCGGTCAGAGGGCTGAGGATTTCCCGGTAGGATTTCAGCTCGTCCATGACGTCGTCGACGGACAGCTCCGGCGCCCCGTACAGGTATTTCAGCAGAATATTCTTCTTCTCCAGGATGCCGGCGACCTTCTCCCGGAGGGCGTCCATGTCCTCCAGCTCGCTCACCTGGATGCCGATCTTCGCGAATTTGTCGGAATAGAACGGCGCGATGCCCGACTTTGTGGATCCGAAGGACCTGCCGCCCAGTCTCGCCTCCTCCAGCGTGTCGAACAGAACGTGGTAGGACATCACGATCTGGGCTCTGTCGGAGATCATAAGCTGCGGAGCGGGGACGCCCTGACGGATAATCTCGTCGAGCTCAGCGGCCACCTTCGGCACGCTGAGGGCGACGCCGTTGCCGATGATGTTCATCACGTCCTGATGAAAAACCCCCGACGGCAGCGTGTGGAGGGCAAATTTGCCGTACTGATTCCTGATCGTATGGCCCGCGTTCGCGCCTCCCTGAAAGCGGATCACGAGATCGGCCTTGTCCGCCAGCATATCCGTGATCTTGCCTTTTCCCTCGTCTCCCCAGTTTGCTCCGACAACTGCTGTAACCATCTGTGTACCTCCTCAGGTATGTAATCCGATCTGCCGCCCGCGTTCTTTTCCGCCTGTCCGGCACGCGAACCGCCTCTGCGCGGATCCGGTCCCGGACCGGCTTCTCCGTCAGACGTTTACTTCCGCCTTCCATTCCGCGGCGTCTTTGTTCTGTTCCAGCAGCGGACCGACGACGTCCCTCAGATAGCACTCCGTCTGATACGGCGCCATCCCGACGTATTTCGCCGGATCCATCCGCTCCTCGAGCTCCTCTCTCGTAAGCCCAAAGGCCGGATCCGCCGCGATGCGGTCCAGAAGGTCGTTGTCCCCGCCTTCCTCCTTCACGCGTCTGCCCGCTTCCATGGAAAGCTCGCGGATGCGCTCGTGGAGCTCCTGCCGGTCGCCGCCCGCTTTCACCGCATCCATCATTATATTCTCTGTGGCCATAAAAGGCAATTCCGCCATCAGGTGCCGGCGGATCACCCCGGGATAGACCACCAGGCCGTCGGCCACGTTGGCCGCGAGGGTCAGAATGCCGTCGACCGCGAGGAAGCCCTCCGGTATGGAGAGCCGCTTGTTGGCCGAGTCGTCCAGCGTTCTCTCAAACCACTGGACGGAGGATGTGACCGCCGGGTTGAGGGCGTCGGCCAGAACATAGCGGGACAGGGAGGCGATCCTCTCCGAACGCATCGGATTCCGCTTGTAGGCCATGGCGGAGGAACCGATCTGGCTCTTCTCAAAGGGCTCCTCCACCTCCTTGAGATGCTGGAGGAGACGGATGTCGTTGGAGAATTTTGTCGCGCTGGCCGCGATTCCCGCCAGCACGCCGAGGACCCGGGTGTCGATCTTTCTCGAGTAGGTCTGGCCCGAGACGGGATAGCAGCCCTCGAAGCCCATCTTCTCCGCGATCATCCGGTCGAGGCGGAAGCATTTCTCCCGGTCTCCCTCGAAAAGCTCGAGGAAGGAGGCCTGCGTGCCCGTGGTCCCCTTGGAGCCGAGGAGCCGGAGACTCCCGCGCACATAGTCGAGATCCTCGAGGTCGATCATGAATTCGTTGATCCACAGCGTGGCTCTCTTCCCCACCGTCGTGGGCTGGGCCGGCTGAAAATGCGTGAACGCCAGCGTGGGGAGATCCTTGTATTTCAGGGCGAAATCGGCGAGATGCCGGATCACCGCGATCAGACGCTTCCGGACGAGATCCAGAGCGTCCCGCATCAGGATGAGGTCGGTGTTGTCCCCCACGTAGCAGGAGGTCGCCCCGAGGTGGATGATGCCCTTCGCCAGGGGGCACTGAAGCCCGTAGGCGTACACATGGGACATGACGTCGTGCCTGACTTCCTTTTCCCGCCTGAGGGCGTCCTCGTAATTGATATCGTCCGCGTGAGCCCGGAGCTCCTCGATCTGTTCGTCCGTGATGGGGAGTCCCAGTTCCTTCTCCGACTCCGCCAGAGCGATCCAGAGACGTCTCCAGGTGCGGAATTTTCTGTCCTGTGAAAAAATCTCCTGCATCTCCCGTCCCGCGTAGCGTTCCGAGAGGGGGCTGCTGTATCTGTCTGTTCCGGCCATAAGCTCTCCTCTTATCAAGACTGTCCGCTTCTGTAGTTGGCGAGGAACTTCCGCGTGCGTTCCTCCCTGGGGTGGTCGATCACGGTCTTCGCGTCCCCCTGCTCCACGATGACGCCGCCGTCCATGAAAATGGCGGTATCCGCGACGTCGCGGGCGAAGGACATCTCATGGGTCACGATAATCATCGTCGTCCGGTGCTCCGCGAGATCCCGGATGACCTTCAGGACCTCTCCCGTGAGCTCGGGATCCAGCGCGGACGTCGGCTCGTCGAAGCAGAGAATATCGGGATGCAGGGCCAGCGCCCGCGCGATGGCGACTCGCTGCTGCTGCCCTCCCGAAAGCTGGTGGGGATAGTTGTTCGCGCGGTTCATGAGCCCCATCTGATCGAGAAGCGCCTCCGCGTTTCTGCGGATCGCCGTTTCATCATACTCCCCTTTCTCCTTCGCCGCAAGGGTGGGGGCCAGGGTGACGTTCTCCAGCGCCGTAAACTGGGGGAACAGGTTGAAGGACTGGAACACCATTCCGAAATGCAGGCGCTTGCGCCGGATGTCGCTCTCGTTGTGCCTCCTCGGCAGGGAGCCGTCGAAAAGCCGCTCGCCCCGGACGTCGATAGTCCCGGCGTCGGGCGTCTCCAGAAAGTTCAGGCACCGGAGCAGCGTCGTCTTGCCGCTGCCGGAAGAGCCGATGATGGAGATCGCCTGCCCTTCCTCCAGCGAAAAATTGATGTCTCTGAGAACTTCGATGCTGCCGAAGCTCTTGCTGATATTTCTGACCTCAAGCAGAGCCATGTTTCTCCTCCTCACCTGAAATAATCGAGACGTCTCTCGATATGATGGAACAGTATCGTGAGAAGTCCGCTGAAAATCAGATAAAACGCGCCGGTATAGAACAGGGGCCAGATGATTCCCGCGCTCTTGATGAAGGACTGGCCGTTCCAGATGATCTCGTAGACGGCGATCACCCTCGCGAGGGAGGTATCCTTGACCAGCGTGATGATCTCGTTGGAGATCGGCGGCACGATGCGCTTGATGACCTGGAGAAGAATGATCCTGCGGAAGATCTGCCCCTTCGTCATGCCCAGAACCTGTCCCGCCTCATACTGGCCCACCGGGATGGACTGAATCCCTCCCCGGTAGATCTCGGAGAAATAGCAGGCGTAGTTGATGACGAAGGCCATCAGCGCCGCGATGAAGCGGCCGGCGGTTCCCGTGCCCCAGATATTCCTGCCGAAAAGAATGCCGGGGCCGTAGTAGAATACCAGAAGCTGGAGAAGGAGGGGCGTTCCCCGGATGATCCAGATCAGAAACCGGATCGGGACTCTGAGCACGCTGAATTTGCTCATGGAGCCGAAGCTGATGATGAGGCCCAGCGGCAGAGCGAAAAGAAGCGTCAGGGCAAACAGCCTGACGGTTGTCAGGAAGCCCTCCAGAAGGGAGAGCGTAACGGTCCAGAACATAATGATCTCCTGTCGATACGATGATTCGCGCCCGCCGGCGCAGCGTCCCCCGCACCTAAATCGCGCGGCACATGCGTACCGCGCGATCAAAGTACTGATTCCGCCCGCCTAAGGGGCGCCGGTTCCTCCGGTCCTTTTCAGACAGTCTGCTGACGGATTACTTCTGCTCGATCACGGCGTCGGCGAGTCCGTAGGTATCCGCCACCGCCTGAAGCGTGCCGTCCTGATAGAACTTCACCAGCTCCTGGTTGATGAACTCAGCGAGATTGGAGCCCTGTCTGCAGCCGATGCCGTACTCTTCCGTCGTAAGCTCGAATTTGTGTACGAGTTCGGGATAGCTCGTGCCTTCGCCCGTCATGGCGCTCGCCATGAGAAGGTCGATGATGGCGGCGTCGGACGTGCCGGCCTGGATTTCCATCAGCGTATCCGACTGGGCCGTGACCGCCGTGAAGGTGAATCCGTTCTCCTCCGCCGCGGCCTCTCCGGCGGAACCCGCCTCAACCGCGAACTGAAGATCCGAGAGGTCGGCCACTTCCGCGAAGTTCTCCGCCTTATCGGCCGGAAGGACGACCACCTGCGCGTTGCTGCAGTAGGGATTCGTGCACTCCATGGACTTGAGGACCTCGTCGGTCAGCGTCATGCCGTTCCAGACGCAGTCGATGCTCTTGTTGTTGAGCTCAAGGATCTTGTTGTCCCAGTCGATTTCGATAAATTCGACGTCCACGCCGAGATCCGCCGCGACCAGTCTGCCGAGATCGGCGTCAAATCCGATCCACTCGCCCCCGTCGTCCTTGTAATCCATCGGCTCAAAATCCGTGATGCCGATCACCAGCTTGCCCTTCGCGACGATGTCCGCCACGTCGCCGTCCGTCGGAACCTCGACGGCCGCGGGCTCCGCGACGGATTCCGCCGCCGACACGCTGAGAGCGGACGCCGCAAGCGACGAAACACAGGCTAAAGCGATCAGAACACTCAACATCTTTTTCTTCATCATAAAGTCCCTCCGAATATTGCATTGCGTTGCTCTGCCATGTTAAAACACTAAAGCATTAGCATCATATCATACGACAGCGGCAGGGTCAAGAGCCAGACTCGGCGTGGTAGCGCTCCCTGAGTCCGGCGACGGCCCTTCGCAGATCCGCCGGCTCCTCCGTCTCCTTCTCCATGGCCCGGAAGATCGCCTCGTCGATCCCGCGGAGCATTTCGTCGTCCGCCCCGGCCTCTTCCGCCTCTTTGGCGAAGCTCTCCGCCGGCTTCACGAGTCTCAGGGCCGTCAGGTAGTTCCTGAGATTGCTCCGGGTCTCCTCCAGCTCCAGCGCCCGCCGGAATTCCTTCAGGGCCTCGCCGTACTCCAGCATCCTGGCGGCGGCCACGCCGCAGCCCGCGGCGCAGCGGGAACGGAAGGACCGCTCCTCTTCCCCGGTGCCGCCGTTTTCCTCCGCCCTGTGGTAGAAAGCGATGGCCTCGCCGTACATGTGGTTTTCGCACAGCGCGTCCGCCTTCATCAGAAAGCGGGCCGGCGCGGGGGCCGACTCAAGGGCGCCCAGCCGCGCGGAGAGATCCCGCATCTCGGGGGCGGTCAGATAGCCCGTCTCCTGAAAGAGGGGCAGCAGAAAATCCGCGAGGCGGCCGCTCCGCAGCGCCTGCTCCATCCTGATCGACAGGGATGTGAGCCGGAACTCCTCCGTGAGCCATCTCGTGAGGCGGGTGCCGGCGATCTCCTCGTCGATCAGCGCCAGATTCCGCGACAGAAAGAAGCACAGCTCCTCCGTCGACCAGATATTTACGCCGGCGCAGGCGATGTAAAACGGACGGTTCGCCGTCCCCGTTCTGGAAAGCCTGTTCAGTGACATGATCGCATCTCCGGTATTCCGGCGGCACAGAGGCCGCGCATGATGGTTGTTTCGCGCCGTCCCGCGGCGGACCCGTCCGGGCCCGGGACGGGCCTGAGAATCCCTGCGGACTTAATAATCTGTCCGGATTTAAGAAATCCCTGCGGACTTAAAAACCTGTCCGGATTTAGGAACCCCTGCGGACTTTGAACGCCGTGCGGTCAGAAGCCGTCCCCGTCGTCCGGCCGCAGCGGTATCTCCAGTTCCCACGTAAGTCCGCCGGAGGGATAGAGCTCGCCGAAGCCCAGGTCCTCCGCCCTGACGACGCAGCGTTCCGCGTCGGGGCAGAAGGCGCTGAGGCGGATTCGGGAGGCGAGACGGGGCCTGGCGGGGAGTCCCTCCAGCATCAGCCTGTGGTTCTTTCCCGCTTTCCCGTCCCGGAACACGGAGGTCAGAAGGATCTCCGCCCTGTCGTCCAGGATGACCTCGCAGGTGGCTTCATTTTCGTACCAGTTGATCCCGGCCCGTATCAGAGGATACCTCGCCGGCCTGCCTGCGTCGCTGACGTCCGTCCCCACGGAGGTCGTCACGAGATTCGGGCCGAGGTAGACGCGGTTCCTCAGGGAATGGCGCTCCAGCTTCTCAAAGACGGCCCAGCAGGCGCCCTTCGCGAAGAGGTTCTCGTCCTCGAAGACTCGCGCGCCGCCTTTGCTGAGGGCCTTCACGGAGGCGTCGGCCCATTCCGTGCTGAAGCCGTGGCCCGTCAGAAAGATGCCGGAATAGCTCCCCGCGGGCACCCACTCATCGGCCGCGTCCGCCAGCGCCGCGTCCCTGTCCTCCGGCGCCTTCGGCAGGGAGACGGAACCCTTCCGGCCCACCGTCACGGTAAAGGGCTTTGTCCCGCGTATCTCCGTCATCCCGGAGAAGACCGCCCCGGTCTCCTCAAACTGCAGAAGGCCCATATTCCGTATGCAGAGCTCCGGCTTCTGGCTGAAGCCGAAATAGTAGAAGCTTTCGTCAAAATCCTGCACGAAGCAGGCCTCCCTGTCAAAGCCGGTCCGCAGCAGGGCCTGTCTGAGGCTGACGGCCAGGCGGGGCGTGAGGTGCTCCGTCGTGACGCAGATGCCTTTGATGCTCCGCAGATAGTCGGGCACGCCCAGCATGCGGAGGGATTCGCTGATGAAGACGGAGAGGACGTCGGCCGGAGACAGGCTCTTCCCGTCGATCACGGTCTCCTCCTCCTCTCCGTCCTCCGGAAGGACGCGGGGCACGCGCTCGGCGCCGCTCTGTCCGGCGAAGTACTCGGCCTCGTAGCCGATGTGCCATTCGTCCCTTCCCCGCACCTTGACCAGCACGGTCGGGTACTCATAGAGATTCGTCCCCGTCTTGACGGCGAGGGGCACGGGCTCGCCGATGCCCCGGTCGAAGTAGCTCAGCCGGGAAGCGCCGCGCCCGATCTCCAGTCCGACAAGGAGATTTCTTACTTCGTTCAATCCTGATGATCCTCCAATCTGAAGACACTCTCAGCTACATTTCTCGCCCTGAGATAATCCCTGAGCATCTCGCGGGCTTCTCCCTCGTCTCCGTCCTTCAGCGCCTTCATCATGCCGTTGATCCTCTGATAGGCGCTCCGGCCGGTCATGTCCGCGTAGGGGGAGGTCACGGACCTCTCCGCGCCGGTCGTCTCCTCTCCCCGGTGCTCCACCGTCACGGTATAGGTGAGAACCTCTCCGTAGAAGAGGGTAAATTCCCTCGAGAAAACGCCGCCGTACATCCTTCTCATCGGCTCGCTGCGCCGCGCGCCGCTGCCGGCGTTCTCCTCTCCCTCCGCGCTCATCGAGTAATTCAGCGTCACGGTGTCCGACGGATCCGCCTTCTGCTCGATAAACACCTTGTCCATCAGGCGGTACCCGCTGATGAGGGAGGCGGGAAGCTTCTGGAAAAAGCGGAAACGGATGTTCCTCCTGTCGCATTCCTCCAGGATCCTGTCCGCCAGCACCTCCTCGTGGACCGTGAGGCTCTCCGCCTCGGAGCAGTACTTGAGGAATTCCAGCTTCATCGGGAAGCTCACGTTTTCCCCGTCATCCATCATCTCCCGTATCAGCGACGCCTCAAAAGCGCTGATCACAAGGGGCGTCCCCGTGTTGGCGGCGCAGAGGTCCTCGAGGCACGTCCGCACGAGACGGTTCCTGCCCCCGTTCGAGGCGTAGGCCCTGAGGATCTCCGGTCCCTGGGGGATCCTCGTCCCCGTGAAGCAGGCCCTGGTCAGGATTCTCTCGTCCAGCGGGAAGGTGTCGATATAGAAATCCGAGGCGGCTTTTCTCAGTCTCAGCATTTCCTCCATGCTGCCCCTGAAATGACGGGTCAGATAGGAAAGCATCCTCTCATCGTATTTTCCGGACCGGAAGACGTGCTCGCAGAAGGTTCCGAGCTCCTCGTCGTATTCCTCGTCGTACTCGTCGATCATCCGGCTCGCCAGCCTCACCATCAGGTCGGGGCTGATCCCGTCGAAGCCGTACCGGGACGCAAGGACGTAGGCCTTGCGGAATTCCCCCTCGCCAAGCAGCACGCGGATGAACGCGGCCTTGTCCGCGGCGATATAGTCCCGCGACGTCTGCTCGCTCAGGCGGCTGAAGGGCCAGGTTCCCGGATGCTCCAGCGTGTACTGAAGGATCTTCCTGCGCGCCTCGCCGCGGAATTCATCCGTGAAGCGCTCCTCCTCCGCCGCCCGGAGCCACAGATCGAAGGAACGTTCGCTGTTTTCGCCGGCGGCCGCGGCCCTGGCGCAGTCCGCCAGAAGGAGGCCCGCGCTGCCGGAGGGGTACTTCCGGCACATCTCTAGGAAGGGCTCCTTCTCCATGACGGGCTCCTCGCTGTACACGCATCCCGCGCAGAGCCTGCCCCTGGCGTTCTCAAAGAGGATCACGGCCTCTTTCGTATATCTTCTCAGATAGGCGGTTCCCTTGATCAGGGGAACCCTCTCCTCCGCCCTGAGCCCGTCGTGGAATATGACGGCGAAGCGGAGGTCCGGCTCGTCGGTGAACACCCTGACGGTGAAGACCGCGTCAAGGAGACGGCCGGCGGTCTCGGCGTCCTTGATCCTTCCGGTGAACTTCTGGTAGAGGACGGCGTAGTCCTCGCTGATGCGGCCCTCGCGCAGCGCCTTTCCGGCGAAGGCTTCCATCCTCTCCCGGTAGGCGCCGTAGGAATCGGGGTCCTCCTGCCTGTTCCTGACGATATTCGCGTAGAGTCTCGCCCGCATGACGTCCGAGAGGGTGTCGCTCATCGCGAAATATTTCCGCAGGGGCAGAGGGAGCACGTCCTTCCGGCTCTCGGGCATCGTCTCGATGTAGTATTCGTACAGCCGGATGATCCGGATATCCCGCTCAACCGCCAGCTCGTACCAGGGGAAGCAGGCCGGATCGCCCGCGCGCCCCTTCATGAGGAGACGCACGATCGCCTCCAGTATGCCGTCTCCCGGCCATTTCGTGTAGGCTTCCGTGAGAATCCGGCAGAGGGTGTCGGAATACTCCTTCTCATTGGCGGAGAGATAGGCGGTCCGAAGGGCCAGCTCTTCCGTCAGATGATCCCCCCTGGCGGCAAAGAGAAGCGCGTCCTTCATCAGCGGGGTCAGCCGGGACACGAGGGAGTCGTCCCGGATCATGTGCGGCAGGATCCAGGCGTAGAGGCAGGGACTGCGCTGTCCCGCGTCGTAGGCCGTCTCCAGCGCGCGCAGGAGGCGCACCGGCGAGGCGGCGATGTCGGGATTGGTGAGAAGCATGAGCGCCAGAAGCGTGTAGTCGTAAGGACTTCTGCGGAATTCGTTTCTCGTCCTCTGGGAGAGGTCGCCTCCGTACGTCAGTTCTCCCCGGGACGCCTCCTCCAGGAACCGCCAGGCCAGCCTGCAGGTCCCCGACTCGGACTGCATCCCCCGCGCCTTGAGGGACGTCAGAATCTCCCGGGCCTCCCCGTTTCTGCCCCCCGCCGTCAGCAGGTAAGCCTCGGTCAGGCGGAAGACCGCGGAGTCCTCCCCCGTGAGGTTGTGAAGCTGTGTCATGAGGGACAGCGCCTCGGTCGAAAAACGGGGGCCGTCCTTCAGCTTCATCAGGTAGTCGAGATAGAGCTCGTGGATCCGGATCCGGAGCCGTGCCGCCTCCAGCGCGGCCGGGCGGATGCCCGCGGGGGCGGCTGAGGCCGAGACCCGGAATTCGATCACGTCGAAGCCGCAGCGGAGGGTGATCACCGCCCGCCGGATGCCCGTGCCGAGCCGTTCCCTGAGAATCCTGTAGGGGAATTTGTAGATCAGTCCTATGAAATCATCCGGCGTCACCGCGCGCTTCGGAAGCTCGATAAAATCGGCGCCGCACTCCGCCTCGATGCGGAAACTGCCCCACGTGCTCCTCCTCAGGGTGATCGTCTCCTCGGTCGACCCGGCGACGGAGCGGAAATCCGCCCTGAGGATGTCGGCGCGGATCCGCACCTGCGTCTTGAGTCCGGCCCCCACGAGGAACTCCTCCACGGAGGCCTCCGTGACCGGCTGCCGGCGGCAGGCCGCTGCCAGCGCGCGGAGCCGCGCGTCTTCCTCCGGGATCAGGCCGGTAAACAGGGAGCTCCGGAAAAGCCGGAGCGCTCCCTCCGGGTCCTCCCGGGCAAGGGAGGTAAAGGCCGAAAGGCTGCTGACGGCCGGCACCTCCTCCGCGCTCCGGAAGTCCGTGACCCGTACCTGGACCGGAATGCGGAATTCCCCCTCGTCCGTCGCGAGGAGCAGGGAGCCGCTGACTTCGTCCCCCTCGCCAAGGCCCGTCGTATCGACCCCGAATCTCAGGCGGAGCCTGCTGCCCGAAAACCGGTCCAGCTCCGTCACAATCCGGACGTGGTCGGTATACAGCTCGCCGCGGATCTTCTTTCCGCCCGTGCTCTCGACGTGGAGCACGTTCTGCACGTTCTCCCCGGGCTTCGTCACCATATGAAACTGCTGCTCTCTGATGATCATAACGGTCTTCCTCATTCAGCGCGGAGGATTCGTCCGGCGCTCCGCCGTCACGCGAGGTCAAATAGTGAAATCTGGTTGCTCTCCGGAATATCCGTGAGGATTCCGAGCTCCTCCAGAAGGTCGATGATCGTCTTGGAGACCTTGGTCCTCTCCCTGAAATCGTCCTTCGAGAGGAAGGGGCCCCTGGCCGCCTCCGCCTCGACCGCGCAGGCCTGGGTATCTCCCATGCCGCTGATCGAGTTGAGGGGAGGCATGATCTCCCCGTCGATGATCCTGCATCTCGTCGCATGGGCCCTGTACAGGTCCATTTTGCAGAACCGGAAGCCCCGGGCGTACATCTCCCGGACGAGCTTCATGTCGTCAAACTCCTCCTGCTCCTTCGCGGTCGGATTGGGATTTTTCCTGATTTCGGAGGCGTAGTACTCCAGCGTCTCCCTTCCCTGGCACATCCTCTGATAGTCGAAGGTCTTGGCCCGGATCGAGAAGAAGGCGGCGTAGTAGGCCAGCGGATAGTTGATCTTGTAGTAGGCGATCCGGAACGCGTTCATCACGTAGGCCGCCGCGTGCGCCTTCGGGAACATGTACTTGATCCGCTTGCAGGACTCGATGTACCATTCCGGCACGCCGTGCTCCCGCATCTCGCTCTCCTGGTCCGGGGTGAGGCCTCTTCCCTTCCGCACCGCCTCCATGATCTTGAAGGAGTGCTCCGGCTCGACGCCCCACTGGATCAGGTTCAGCATGATGTCGTCGCGGGTGCAGATCGCCGTGGCCAGCGTGCAGTCCCCCCTCTGGATAAAATACTGCGCGTTGTCCAGCCACACGTTGGTGCCGTGGGACAGGCCCGAGATGCGGATCAGCTCCGAGAAGGTCCGGGGCTTCGTGTCGCGCAGCATGCCCATGACAAAATTGGTCCCGAATTCGGGGACGCCCAGCGTTCCCAGGGTGCAGCCGTCGATGTCCTCCGGGTCGACGCCCAGCGCTTCCGTCCCCGTGAACAGGGACAGGACGCCCTTGTCGTCCAGGGGAACGAGATGCGGGTCCGTGCCCGTCAGGTCCTGCAGCATGCGGATGATGGTGGGATCGTCGTGCCCCAGTATGTCGAGCTTCAGCAGGTTCGTGTCGATGGAGTGATAGTCAAAATGCGTGGTGATGAAGGGCGAGTTTACGTCGTTGGCGGGATGCTGGACCGGCGTGAACCAGTTGATGTCCATCCCCTTCGGCAGCACGATGACGCCCCCCGGATGCTGCCCCGTCGTCCTGCGGACTCCGACGCATCCGGCGGCCAGTCTCTCGAGCTCGCACCGCTTCTTCGTGACGCCCTGGTCCTCGAAATAATGAAGGGCGTAGCCGTAGGCCGTCTTGTCGGCGACCGTGCCGATGGTCCCCGCCTTGAAGGTCTGGCCCTTGCCGAAAATCACCTCCGTGTAGGCCTGGGCGACTCCCTGCTCGTCCCCGGAGAAGTTGAGGTCGATATCGGGCTCCTTGTCTCCCTTGAAGCCGAGAAAGGTCTCAAAGGGGATGTCGAAGCCGTCCTTGATCATTTTCGCGCCGCACTTCGGGCAGTTCATGTCCGGCATGTCGCACCCGCTCCTGCCCTCCGCGTGGGCGCTCCTCGTCTCCTCGGAGTCAAAAATGCTGTGCCGGCACGCGGGGCAGCGGTAATGGGGCGGCAGCGGATTGACCTCCGTGATCCGCGACATGGTCGCGGCGAAGGAGCTGCCGACGGAGCCCCTGGAGCCCACGAGGTATCCGTCCTCGTTGGATTTGTCCACGAGCCTCTGGGCGATGATGTACATGACGGCGTAGCCGTTCCGGATGATCGATCCCAGCTCCTTCTCGAGGCGCCCGCTCACGATCTCCGGGAGCGGGTCCCCGTACCAGCGGTGGGCCGTCTCGTAGCACATCTGCTGGAGGTCCTCCTCCGAGTGCGGGATGGAGGGGGGACACTTGTCGGGATAGATCGGAGAGATCTTCTCGATCATATCCGCGACCCTGCAGGTATTCGTGATGACGACTTCGCGGCACTTCTTCTCCCCGAGGTAGCGGAATTCCTCCAGCATCTCCTCCGTCGTCCGCAGGAACAGCGGGGGCTGTCCTCCGCCCTCCTCCTTGTAGCCGTGGCCGGCCTGGATGATGGCCCGGTAAATCCAGTCCTCCGGGTTCAGGAAATGCACGTCGCAGGTCGCGCAGACCATCTTGCCGAACTCGTCGCCGAGCCCGACGATTTTCCTGTTGACCGCCTCCAGGTCCTCCACGCTCCTGATGCCGCTCTTCGGGTCGTCCATCAGGTAGTAGTTGTTGGCGGCGGGCTGGATCTCCAGGTAATCGTAGTAGTTGACGATCCTGGCGATCTCGGCGTCGGAGGCGCCCCCCAGGATGGCGCTGTAGAGCTCTCCCGCGGAGCAGGCGCTCCCCAGGATCAGGCCCTCCCTGTGGCGGTTGAGAAGGCTTCTGGGAATTCTCGGCCTTCTCCTGAAGTAGCGGAGATGGGACTCCGAGACCAGCGTATACAGATTTCTTCTGCCTGTCTCGTTTTTCGCGAGCAGAATGGCGTGATAATACTTCAGGTTCCGGATGCGCTCCTCGGAAACCTTGCCCTTCTCGTTCAGATCCGCGAAGGTCCGGATGCCGCTCTTGTCCATGATGTCCAGGAACTTCAGCCAGACGTGCGCCATGCTCTGCGCCCTGGGGAAGGCCCTCATCTCATCCGTGCAGGTGACCTTCATCGCCTTCACGAGGGAACGGAATCGGATGCGGCCGAGCTCGGGCACAAGAAAGCGCGCCGCCGCGGCGATGTCCACGCAGGTGTTTCCGGGACTTTTCAGGCCGTACTTTCCGCAGACCGCCAGGATGAAATTCATCTCCTGGTCCGACTCGTAGGAGACCAGGGGCAGATCCCCGGCGAAGGCGAGGAACTCCCGCACCGCGGTCTCCGGGTCCGGCGAAGAGACCGTCATATTGTCGGTGATGCCCGTCTCCGTCTGTATGGAGAAGGGAATGGGGCGTCCGGGACGGACGAGGGTGGAGAATTCCTCCGTCATCCTGCCGTCCTCGATCTTCAGGGCGGCGATCTCGATGATGTCGTGGGCGTTCGGGCTCTGCCCCGTTGTCACGGTCTGGAAGACGACGGCGGCGTCCCTGACCTCTCCCGTCAGGCTGCCGCTCACGAGGTTTTTCATGTCATCGACCAGGTAGGCCTCCATGCCGTAGATGATCTTCATGTCCGCGTCCTTCGGGATGCCGCCCTTCCCGCCGATGGTCTTCCAGGCCTCGGGGAAGGCCTGCACGACGCCGTGGTCCGTGATGGCGATGGCCTTCATGCCGAAGCGGTACGCCTGCTTCACGATATCCTTCGCGGAGGAGACGGCGTCCATGTCGGACATCTGGGTGTGGCAGTGGAGCTCCACCCGTTTCTCCGGGGCGTTGTCGTTTCTGACAGGCCGGAAGGAGGGGATCCTCTTGATCCCGTAGACGCTCTTCAGCATCATCTCCTTGTCGTAGGGATCGAGATCCATGAAGCCCTTGATGACGAAGGTGCTCCCGTTCCCGAAGGTGCCGAGGAATTCGGCCTCGTCCTTCTTCTCGAACCAGAGCTTGAAGCGCAGGCTGTCCGTATAGTCCGTGACGGCGACCGTGAGGATGATCCGGCCGCTTCGGGTCTCCCGGGACTCGCTGCCGAACACTTCGCCGCGTATGGTGACCTCCCTCGGGTCCTCGCCGAGGGACGCGATCTCCACGGGCTCGTCGTCGAAGTTTCTCCCGTAGATCACCGACGGATCCGAGGCGGGGGCGGCCGCCCTCCGGTAGACGCCCTCCTCCTTCTTCGGCAACTTCTTCTCGGGGACGCTCTCCCCGCGGGTGCCCGTGTTGCGCTCGATGATCTTCCGGACCTTCTCCCTGATCAGCTCCTCGTCCTTCTCGATCCGGGAGGCTTCCTTCGCGGGGACCAGCTCCGTGCGGACGTGGACCGAGGCGAAGCCGGCTCTCTCGCAGAATATCTTTTCAAAGTACTCCAGCAGGCGGGGCTCCTCGCGCCGGTAAATCAGCGTATCCGGCACCTGGATCACGATGTCCTCCGGGCTCTCGAACAGCACCTCGGAGTGAAGAAACGCCTGATTCAGGACCGGGCTCACCTCGCGGAGCTCCATCGTCATGCTGGGACGGTAGGCCGCGTAAAAGTTGGCGGGATTGTAGGAGGAGGACAGACGAAAGCGCTCGATCAGGCGGACGTCCACAGGCGCGCCCCGGAACATCTTTCCCGCGATCGAGCTTTCAATCTTTCTGATATGGGATTTCCTGATCCAGTTGTCTGACTGAATATAGATGCGGACCCGCGTCCTGCCGGAATTGACGGCCACGCGCTCCACTGTCACATATTTCATCAGCTCTTCGATCTTCGGTTCCAGATTCAGCTCCGGAAAGATTTCCAGAAACGGTCTGGAAAGTCCTGCCATCTTGCTCCTCCGTTGTGTTTATTCCGTCCAGTTCATCAGCTCTGTCCTGAGCGTCTCGAGCAGCTGATCCTCCGGGACCTTCCGGATGATCTCCCCGTGCCGGATCAGAAGGCCCTCGTGTCTTCCGCCGGCGATCCCGATATCCGCCTCCACCGCCTCGCCCGGGCCGTTTACCACGCAGCCCATGACGGCGACCTTCAGGTCAAGGGGGATGTCCTGTACCATCTCCTCCACCTGTCCGGCCAGCGTGATCAGATCGATCTCCGTCCGCCCGCAGGTGGGACATGAGACGACCTCGATGCCGCCCCTCCGAAGCCCCAGCGTCCTCAGGATCAGCTTCGCGGCCCTCACCTCCTCGACGGGATCCCCCGTCAGCGAGACCCGGATGGTATCGCCGATCCCCTGGTTCAGGATGAGTCCGAGACCGATGGAGGACTTGACCGCCCCCGAAAAGACCGTCCCGGCCTCCGTGATCCCCACGTGCAGGGGGTAGTCCGTCTGGGCGGCGATCAGCTCGTGGGCCTTCACGCACATCATGACGTCGGAGGATTTGATGCTGATGACGATGTTGTCGTAGTTGAAATCCTCGATCATCCGGACCTTGTCGAGGGCGCTCTCCACGAGGCCTTCGGCCGTCACCCTGCCGTATTTCGCGATGATCTCCTTCTCGAGGGAGCCCGAATTGACGCCCACGCGGATCGGAATGTTTCTCATCCGCGCTGCCGCCACCACCTCCCGGATCTTCTCCGGGCCGCCGATGTTTCCGGGATTGATGCGTATCTTGTCGGCCCCGTTCTCGATCGCCTCGATGGCCATCCGGTAGTTGAAATGGATGTCGGCGACGAGGGGGATGTGGATCCGCCTCCGGATCTCTCTCAGCGACTCCGCCGCCTCGTGGGTCGGCACCGTGCACCGGATGATGTCGCACCCGGCCTCCTCCAGCTGTAGGATCTGCCGGACCGTGGCATCCGCGTCCTCGGTCCTGGTGTTCGTCATGGACTGGATCGCGATGGGATGCCCGCCCCCGATCACCCGCGAGCCGATCTGAATCTCTTTCGTTTCCTCTCTCCGCATCTCAAGAGCCCTTTCTACGGTACACGTCGAATTCGTAGACCAGATTGAAATAGGTCTGCTCCTCCCCCTCTTCGGCGAGCTCCCACTCCGGGTCCGCGTCGAGGTCGGGGAAGGAGCAGTCCGCGTCGTAGGCGTAGTCGATCCTGGTGATGTAGGCGGTGTCCACATACGGAAGCATCGCGCGGTAGACGGCGCCCCCGCCGATGACAAACACGTCGTCGGGGCCGCACCCGGAGACCGCCGCAAGGGCCTCCTCCGGGGAATGCACCACGACAGCGCCCTCCGCCGCGTAGTCCGGATCCCGGGTGAGCACGATATTCTTTCTGCCCTTCAGGGGTTTCCCGCCGGGGAAGGACTCCAGCGTCCTTCTTCCCATGATGACCGTCTTCCCCGTCGTCATCCGCCGGAAAAACGCCATGTCCGCCGGAATGGAGACGAGGAGCTTTCCGTCCCGTCCTATCGCCCAGTTTCTGTCCACAGCCGCGATTGTGTTCATGCGCTCCTCCTGGAATACAGATTTCGAATGTGACCTGCTGTTTCCGGCTGCGAAGTGTGTAACCCTCCTGCTTTCGTATTCGGGTACATCCTTCCGCTCCTTCCGTGCAGGCCGTTTCCTTCCGCCCGCGCGGCGCCTCAGACCGCGATGGGGATGTTCCTGATCTGGGGGCCGTACTGATAGTCCTCCACGATCAGGTCGTCGGTGGTAAAGGCGTAGAAGTCCCTCACCTCCGGGTTGAGCCGCACCTTCGGCGCCGGATAGGCCGGGCGCCGGATCAGCTCCTCGATGACCGGCACGTGCCGGTCGTAGATATGGGCGTCGGCGATCATATGCACCAGCTGCCCCGGGATCATATCCGAGACCTGGGCGAACATCATCAGGAGGATCGCGTACTGGCAGACGTTCCAGTTGTTCGCGGCGAGTATGTCCTGCGAGCGCTGGGAGAGCACGGCGTTCAGCGTGAGCCGGTCGTCCCCCGGATGCTGGGTGACGTTGAAGGTCATGGACCAGGCGCAGGGATAGAGCGCCATCTCCGAGAGGTCGTGGTGATTGTAGAGGGACGTGAGGATCCTCCGGCTGAAGGGGTTGTTCTTCAGGTCATAGAGAACCCGGTCCACCTGGTCGAACATGCCTTCCTTATAGCGGTGCTTCACGCCCAGCTGGTAGCCGTAGGCCTTTCCGATGGAACCGTCCTCATCCGCCCACGCGTCCCAGATGTGGGGCTTCAGATCGCGGATATTGCTGGATTTCTTCTGCCAGATCCAGAGAATTTCATCCATGCAGCTCTTCAGGGCGGTGCGGCGCAGGGTGAGGGCCGGGAATTCCTCCCGCAGGTCGTACCGGCTGCAGACGCCGAACTGCTTGATGGTGTAGGCGGGCGTGCCGTCCTCCCAGCGGGGCCTCACCTTCTCGCCCCGCGTGTCCGTGCCGTTTTCCAGGATGTCCCGGCACATCGCGATAAAAATCTCGTCCGCTCTGCTCATGCTTCCTGCTCCTCCGGGACCGCGCCTTCCTCAGGTGCTTCGTCCTCCGTCTCTTCTTCTTCGGGCACCGCTGCCGGGAGTCTGCCGTAGAGCCTCGTCAGCTCACGGATGCTGGCCGCCAGCTCCTGCGAGAGAAGGTGGGGCGTGACCCGCCACTGCCAGTTCGTGCCCAGGGAGGCGGGACAGTTCATACGGGCCTCGTTCCCCCTGACAAGGAAATCCTGGATCGGGACGATGCACAGATCCGAGATGGAGCGGAAGGCCTCGCGGATGAAATCCCACGTGAACTGGCCGTAATCCGTATAGATCGAATTGATGTAGCGTCTCGCGAAATCCCGGTCGTGGTCATTGATCGACTCGATCCAGCCCCTGGTCGTCATGTTGTCGTGGGTGCCGGTGTAGACCACGCAGTTGGTGACGTGCCGGTAGGGAAGATAGAGGCTCGCCTCGGACCCGTCGAAGGCGAACTGGAGCACCTTCATGCCCGGATAGCCCGACTTTTCCAGCAGTTCCCTCACGCTGGGCGTGATATAGCCGAGGTCCTCGGCGATGATCGACACGTCTCCGAGCTCTTTCCTGACCGCGTCGAAGAGATCCATCCCGGGTCCCTTCATCCACTTGCCGTTCTCCGCCGTCTCGTCCCCGTAGGGGATCGCGTAGTACTCGTCGAATCCGCGGAAATGGTCCACGCGGATCACGTCGTAGAATTCCAGGGATCTCGCGATCCGCCGGATCCACCACTGGTACCCGCTCTTCTTCATGTAGGCCCAGTTATAGAGAGGATTGCCCCAGAGCTGTCCGGTGGCGGAAAACGCGTCCGGCGGGCAGCCGGCCACTCTCTTCGGCACGTTCTTCTCGTCAAAATCGTACTGCTCGGGGTGCGCCCAGGTATCCGCGCTGTCAAACGCCACGTAGAAGGGGATGTCCCCGATGATCCGGATTCCCTTTTTATTGGCGTAGGCGTGAAGCTTCTCCCACTGGCGCATGAACTCGTACTGCTGGAAGCGGAAGAAATCGACGGTATCCTCCAGAACGTCGGAGATGATATCCATCGCCTTCTTGTCCCTGTTCCGGTAGATCTCCTTCCAGTCCGACCAGGATTTGCTGTCGTTCTCCTGCTTGATCGCCATGAACAGGCAGTAGTCGTCGAGCCAGTATCTTTCCCGGCGGATAAAGGCCTGATACGCCTCGTTCTCCTTCTCGGTGCCGCGGAATCTCTCGAAGGCGGTTCTGAGGGCCTTGAAGCGGCTCCCGTAGAGCGCGCCGTAATCCACGTACTCGGGATTGGTGCCCCAGTAGAGGGCGCCGCACTCCTCCTCCGTGAGCAGGCCGTCCTCGATCAGGTCCTCGAGGCTGATAAAATAGGGGTTGCCCGCGAAGGTGGAAAACGACTGATAGGGCGAGTCTCCGTAGCCCGTCGGTCCGAAGGGAAGCACCTGCCAGTAGCTCTGGCCCGCCTCCTTGAGAAAATCGACGAATTCATAGGCTTCCTTCGAGAAGCAGCCGATGCCGTAGCGGGACGGCAGGGACGAGATCGGATACAGGATTCCGCTGGCTCTCATCATAAAGCATTCCTCTTTTCATAGATGTTCCGCCGCGGGACTTCTCCGCGGCCGGGCACCAGATGTGCCACATCATTATATCACCGAATCTATATCTATGCCAGATGAAAGAAACCGCTTCGGGGAGGCCCTCAAAGGACCCCCGGAAGCGGTCTTCCGTGCGCCGGACGGCGCCGGCCTGTTTTTCCTTTGGCGGCGGTCTCCCCGGAGACCGGGACAGAGCGTCCCGTCCGGGGCCGCCGCCCTGCTTTTCTCCCTTCCCGCCTCAGACGGAAGGAACGGACTCCTGCCTCCCTCTGGCAGGGACGTCGCCGGAGGGCGCGCTCTTCTTTTCGAAGGGCTTGCCGTTTCTCTCCGGCAGCCGGATGTGGAGGGTGTGGCTGATCACTTCCTTCACCGTCTGCACCGGGATGATCTCCAGCTTTTCGCGGATCTCCTCCGGCACGTCCTCGAGATCCCGGACGTTGTCCTTCGGAATGAGGACCGTCCTGATCCCCGCCCGCTCCGCGGCCATCAGCTTCTCCGGGAGCCCGCCGATGGGAAGCACGGCGCCGCGGAGAGAGATCTCGCCCGTCATGGCAATGTAGGGACTCACGGCGATTCCCGTCACCAGAGAGGTCACCGCGGTGAACATCGTGATTCCGGCGCTGGGTCCGTCCTTCGGGACGGCTCCCTCCGGAATGTGGATGTGGATGTCGCGGTCCTCAAAGTTGAGGCCGCTGTCGATAAAGGTGCTCTTGACCAGACTCACCGCCGTCTCCGCGGATTCCTTCATCACGTCGCCGATCTGACCGGTCAGGTGGATGCGTCCCCCGCCGTTCATCGCGACGGACTCGATGAACAGGATTTCCCCGCCGGCCTGTGTCCAGGCGAGCCCTGTGACGACGCCCGCGGGATTGTCCTTGAGCACCTTGTCGTGATTGATCTTCTTCTTGCCGAGGTACTCGGCGACATTGTTCTCCCGGATGACGATGGGAGATCCGTCTCCCTTTCCGCCGGAGGCCTTTCCCTCCACGATGCCGACGGCGGCTTTTCTGCAGACCGCGAGGATCTGCTTCTTCAGCCCGCGCACGCCGGCCTCCATCGTGTACTCGGAGATGATCTTCCTCAGCGCCCCGTCGGTAAAGCGGATGTCCGAGCGGGTCAGGCCGGTCTCCTTCAGCGCCTGCTCCACCAGATGCTTCTTCGCGATATGGAAATGCTCCGTGGGCGTGTAGCCCTGCAGCTCGATGACCTCCATCCTGTCGAGCAGCGGCTGCGGGATCGTATCCCACGTGTTCGCGGTACAGATGAAGAAGACGTGGGACAGATCGTAGGGCAGATCGACGTAGTGATCCTCAAACGTCGAATTCTGCTCCGGATCCAGCACCTCCAGCAGCGCCGCCGACGGGTCGCCGTTGAAGCTCGCCATGATCTTGTCCACCTCGTCGAGGACAACGACGGGATCCATGACGCCGGACCTCTTGATGCCCTCCATGATTCTTCCCGCCATGGCGCCGATGTAGGTGCGCCGGTGTCCGCGGATCTCCGCCTCGTCCCGGATTCCGCCCAGGGAAATCCGGACGTACTCCCGGCCGAGAGCCTCGGCGATGGATTTCCCCATGCTCGTCTTGCCGGTGCCGGGGGCGCCGACCAGCAGCAGGATCGACCCCTTCTGCTTCGTCCCGTCCCTCTTCTCGACGAGGGACATGACGGCGAGATGCTGCAGGATTCTCTCCTTGACCTTCTTCAGGCCGTAGTGGTCGCGGTCCATGATCCGTCTGGCCCTGGCGATGTCGACGGGCTTCTGCTCGCCCACCTGCCACTTCAGGGACGTGACGAAATCCAGGTAGTCGTACAGCGAATTGTACTCTGCCCCGTTGGAGGGCTCCTGGTTGAAGCGTCTCAGGACCCGCTCGACTTCCTTCCGGACGTCGTCCGGCATCCCGGCCGCCTCGATGCGCTTCTCGAAGCTGTCCTCGTCGTCGTTCTCCTCCGGCTCCATCTCGCGGAGCTCGTTTTCCAGAAGCTTCATCTGCTTGTGGATCGCGGCCTTCTTGTAGGCGTTGGCCTCGGGATCGTCGGCATTCGCCAGATCCACCTGGAGGTCGACGGCCCCCTTGAAGCGCATCAGGGCCTCGTTGATCCGAAGGCCTCTCTCCTTGAAGGAATCCGTGTCGAGAAGGGCGTACTTCTCCTCCAGCGTCATGTCAAAGAACTGGCAGAAAACCGCCGCGAATTCGTTGACCGTCTTCAGCTTGCGGATGTATTCGATGGCGTAATCGCCGCCCCGGATCTGGGAGGCCAGCTCCACGGTCGTCTTCTTCAGATGCTCGAGGAGCTTCTGCTCCCCGGCAAAGGTCACGTCCATCACCTCGTCCACGGGCTCGCACTCCGCCTCGATGACGGGCGAGCCGACGGAGAGATCCGTCACCCTCACCTTCTCGCGGGTCCGCGCGTGGATAAACATGCCCATCGGGGCGTCTCCGATCTCCAGGATCTCGGCGGCCACGCCCAGCGGATAGAAATCCTCCTCCGTGATCTCATTGCGGGCCTTCTGTTCCTTCAGGGAAAGAAGGACGGCCTTCCCTCCGTCGATCTTGATCCTGCTCTTCTCCTCTTCCGTGATTCCATCTATGGCGAGACGATATTCAACATCAGGGAGGAGCACGGTATTGCAGAACGCTATGGCAATATACTGACTCATTCTGTACCCTCCTTGTTCAGACTGTTCATGCTGCCTTTCACGGACAGCGAATGGAAATTCCGGGAAAACGCTTCCCTCCGTCGTTGTTAGCACTAATCCTAACCGAGTGCTAACACTCTATGCCATCATATCACTTCCTGGAAAATTGTCAAGCCATTTTATGCCATGCCCGGTAGAACAGCCGGGTTTCCTCCATTTTTTCATAACAGCCGATTTCTTTCTTTTTTTCATTTGCTAAAAGAAATGTTTCTGATATAATTAATCGATTTGTATTCTCCGCCCCGGATCCGGGCTCCTCACCGCATCCGCGGCCGGCACACGCGGCAGCCACGCCGCTTCCTCCGGCGCGGAAGAGGGATTTCCTTTCCGGCTCAGCGGATCATTTGTAAGGAGGGTTTATGAGTTGAACAACGAGCTTATCCATCTGAATCACGTATCCAAATCCTTCGGCGGCAAGGTTGTACTCGACAATCTTGACCTTGTCATTCACAAAAACGAGTTTGTGACTCTGCTCGGTCCTTCCGGCTGCGGAAAGACCACGACGCTCCGTCTGATCGCGGGCTTCGATTCCCCCGATTCCGGATCCGTCATCTTCGAGGGCAGGGACATCACGAATCTTCCGCCCAATAAACGAAAACTAAATACCGTGTTTCAGAACTACGCTCTGTTTACACACATGAACGTTGCGGATAATATCGCGTTCGGTCTCAAAATCAGCAAACAGCCCAAATCCTACATCGACGACAAGATCGCCTACGCCCTGAAGCTGGTCGGCCTCGAGGGCTTTGAGAAGCGCTCCGTCACCAACCTCTCCGGCGGGCAGCAGCAGCGCGTCGCCATCGCCAGGGCGATCGTCAACGAGCCCGAGGTTCTCCTTCTCGACGAGCCCCTCGGCGCCCTGGATCTCAAGCTCCGGCAGGATATGCAGTACGAGCTGATCCGGATGAAGAACGAGCTCAGCATCACCTTCATCTACGTCACCCACGACCAGCAGGAGGCCCTGACGATGTCCGATACGATCGTCGTCATGAACCAGGGCTACATCCAGCAGATGGGCACGCCGGAGCAGATCTACAACGAGCCCGAGAACGCCTTCGTGGCGGATTTTATCGGGGACAGCAACCTCTTCCCGGCTGTTTTTGTCAGAGACGGCCTCGTCACCATCGACGGAAACCCGTTCGAATGCGTGGATACCGGATTCGGAACCGATCAGCCGGTGGACGTGGTCATCCGCCCGGAGGACCTGGAGCTGGTCACGGACGGCAGCGGCAGCGTGAAGGGCGTCGTGACAGATCTGATCTTCAAGGGCGTCCACTACGAGATGTGCGTCGACGTGAAGGGCAGGGAATGGGTCGCCCACTCCACACGCCACTGCGAGGTCGGCTCCGAAGTGGGGCTCCGCATCGATCCCTTCAACATTCAGGTCATGAAGAAGCCTGACTCTGAGTACGGGGAGGCGGCGCTGACAAATGAATAGAACGAAGCACATCGCCGGTTTCCTCGGCGTTCCCTATATGATCTGGGGCGCGCTCTTTATCGTCGTGCCTCTGATCATGGTCGTCTGGTACGGTCTCACGGACGCGTCCGGACACTTCACCCTCGCGAATATCGCGGCCATCGCCCATCCGGCCCACAGCAAGGCGCTGCTCTACGCGCTCCTTCTGTCCTTCGCGGCCACCTGCGTGTGCCTCGTGCTCGCCTATCCTCTGTGCGTTTTTCTTGTGGAGACCCAGAAGGACTCGAATTCCTTTCTCACGATGCTCCTCATCGTGCCGATGTGGATGAACTTCCTGCTCCGCACCTACGCCTGGCAGTCCATTCTGGAAAAGACAGGCATCATCAACACGTTTCTTCAGTCGCTGGGGCTCTCCCCTCTGCGCCTGATCAACACGCCGGGGGCGATCATACTGGGCATGGTCTACAATTTCCTGCCGTTCATGATCCTGCCGATCTACAATTCGCTGGAGAAGATCGACGCCAACGTCATCAACGCCGCCCACGATCTCGGGGCGGGCACGAGGCAGACCTTCACCAGGGTGATTTTCCCGCTCTCCCTTCCCGGGGTGATCTCGGGAATCACGATGGTTTTCATCCCGGCGCTCACGACCTTCGTCGTGTCCTCCCTCCTGGGAGGCGGAAAGATCCTGCTCATCGGCAACGTCATCGAGCAGGAATTCATGGTCGCCTACGACTGGAATCTCGGCTCCGGGCTGTCCCTCGTCCTCCTTGTTTTCATCATCATCAGCGTGGTGGTCTCCATGGTCACGGAGAGTAAGGAGGAGTCGAAATGAAAAAGAAAGCCAGATTTTCGGGAATTAAAAAGCTCTATATCGCGCTCATTTTCATCTTCATGTACGCGCCCATCGCCCTCCTGATCGTGCAGTCCTTCAACAGGAGCAAGAGCCGGGGCCACTGGGGCGGCTTCACGCTGAACTGGTACCGCTCCCTCTTTACGGACGCGGAGATCGGGCAGGCCTTCATCAACACGATCCTGCTGGCCCTCATCTCGTCCGTCGTCGCGGTCATACTGGGCACAGCGGCCTGCATCTGCATGTCCAAGATGAGCAAGACCGGAAGAACCGTCATGACAGGCATCACCAACATCCCGATGCTGAACGCCGACATCGTCACCGGCGTCTCCTTTATGCTTCTGTTCCTGACGCTGCGCATACAGTTCGGGTTCGGCACGATCCTGATGGCCCACATCACCTTCAACATCCCCTATGTGATCCTCAGCGTCATGCCGCGCTACCGGGAGCTCAACCCCCATATCTACGAGGCGGCTCTCGATCTGGGTGCGAGTCCCGTGTACGCGTTTTTCAAGACCGTGCTGCCGGAAATCATGCCCTCGATCCTGTCGGGAGGCCTGATGGCGTTTACGATGTCCATCGACGATTTCATCATCACGCACTTTACCGCCGGCGCCGGCGTTCACACGCTGTCGACCAAGATCTACTCCGAGGTAAAGCTGGGCATCAAGCCCGAGATGTACGCCCTGTCGGCGATGATCTTCGTCTCGGTCCTGGTTCTGCTGATCCTCGTCCAGAGAGCGGGCGGCCCGTCCCGGGCTGAAGAAGCGGAGGTGTGAAGACATGAAGAAAATCAGGACCGTTTCACGAAAGGCTGCCGCCGTCGTTCTCTCCGCCGCCCTGCTGACGGGATGCGGCAACGGACACAAGGTCCAGCCGGACGACGACAGCAACAAGCTCTACGTCTACAACTGGGGAGAATACCTGGACCCGGACGTCATCACCAGCTTTGAGGAAGAGACCGGCTACGACGTGATCTACGACGTCTTCGAGACCAACGAGATCATGTATCCCAAGATCGCCGCCGATCCCTCCCAGTACGACGTGATCTGCCCCTCGGATTATATGATCGCCAAGATGTCGGAGGTCGGTCTCCTCGGGGAGCTGGATTTCGACGCGATGCCCAACGTCAGAGCCAACATCGGAGAGGAATACTGGAAGATGTCGCAGGACTTCGATCCCGAAAACAAGTATTCCGTTCCCTATATGTGGGGCACGGTGGGCATCCTGTACAACAGCGCCCTGATCGAGGAGCCGGTGGACAGCTGGGACATTCTCTGGGATCCCGCCTACAACGACGAGATTCTCATGCAGGACAGCGTCAGGGATCTGTTCATGGTCGCCCTCAAGAAGCTGGGATACTCCATGAACACGTCGGACCCGAAGGAACTGGAGGAGGCCAGGGACCTGCTGATCGAGGAGAAGCCTCTGGTACAGGCCTACGTCGTGGACGAGGTCAGGGACAAGATGATCGCCGGGGAAGCCAAGATCGGCGTCATCTACTCGGGCGAGGCGGAATTCACCCGCGAGGAGAACCCGGATCTCACCTACTGCATCCCGAAGGAAGGAACCAACGTGTGGCTCGACTCCTGGGTCATGACGAAGGACTCCAGGCACAAAAAGGCGGCCGCCGCGTGGATCGACTACATGTGCCGCGGCGACATCGCCTATCAGAACTTCGAGTACATCTACTACTCCTCGCCCAATACGGCGGCCCGGGAGTATATGGACGAGGAAGAGCTTGAAAACGAGGTGCTCTTCCCGGATCTGAGCAAATACGAGCACATGGAGGCCTACCGGTATCTGGGAGAGGAAACGGAGAGGATGTACTACAATTACTGGAAGGAAATCAAGAGCGCCTGACGCCGTCTCTCTTAGCCGGACGGCCTGAAGCGTCTGAAAGGGGAAAGCCCCGCCGGATCTCATCTCCGGCGGGGCTTCCTCTGTGCAGGTCATCTTTTCTGTGCGTCATCCGTTTCTGTGCGTCATCCTATGCCGCACGTTTTTTTAAACACATGTCATTCTTTCAGGCGCGTCGTTCTTTCGGGCGCGTTGCTCTTTCAGGCATGACATCCCTTTATGTACGTCGTTTCTTCAGGCGCGTCATCCGTTTTTCGCCTTTACGCCCTTCTTCCTGTCGACCGTCACATAGTGGGCCAGGGCTCCGTAGTCGTCGTACTGGTACTCCTCCCGGATGGCCGGATAGGTGCCGGTATAGTAGAAGAAGCTGTATTCCGAGGCGTAATTCTTCCCCTCGTACACCGTGACGGGACTGACCATCGAGGAGCAGCCGGTGCCGTGGCGGCCCTTCGCCTTGCCGTACTTGATGTAGCTCCTGTAGTAGCCGCCCCAGTTCCTCCCGTAGGACTTCCGGCACTCCGGGTATTCCTTGATGTAGGACCTCACGTTGAACGCCAGGTTCCCCCTCGCGAGCTCCGCGGTGCCGACCGTTACAAAGTACTCCAGCGCCCCGTAGTCGTCGTACTGAAAGCGTTCCTTCAGCCCGTATCGGGCGATGTAGTACTCATAGTCGTAGACCGCCGCGTAATCCAGACCGTTGTACACGGTAACGGGAGCCACCATCTTCGTGCAGCCGGTGCCGTGGCGGCCCTTCGCCTTGCCGTATTTGATGTAGCTCCTGTAGTAGCCGCCCCAGTTTGTGCCGTAGGATCTCCGGCACTCCGGATATTCCTTGATGTAGGACCTCACGTTGAACGCGAGGTTTCCCCGCTCCAGCGCGGCCGTCCCGCTGACCACAAAATACTTCAGGGCGCCGTAATCGTCGTAGCGGTATTTTTCCGACAGGCCGTAGCGCTTCACGTAATAGGCGTAATCGTAGACGTCCGCGTAGTCAAGGCCTCCGTAGACCGTGAGGGGATCCTTCATCACGCTGCATCCCGTGCCGTTTCTTCCCGCCGCCCTGCCGCTCTCCATGTAGTCGGCGTAGTATTTCTTCCAGTCCGTCCCGTAGAGGCGCCTGAGAGAGGCGTATTCCAGCACATAGGATTTCACGTCGAATTCGGCGCAGGCCTGAAGCATCTTTCCCATGCCGGTCTTCACGAAATACGCCAGCGCTCCGGCGGGATCATGCTCATATTTCGCCGCGAGGGCCGGATCCGAGGCGATAAAATAGTTGAAATCATAGACCTCGGAATAGTCGGTGCCGTTGTAGATCCGGTACTCCTCTGCCGGAGAGCCGTAGGCCTTGATGCAGGCGTTTCCGTAGGCGGCGCCCGACACGGTCGTCTTCTGTCCCGTCCCGGAGGAATCGGTCTTCGTGACGGAGAAGGTCTTCTTCAGGATGTCCGTGAAGGCGCCGCCTCCCATGCTGATCCAGGTCTCGCCTTCCCCGCAGACCGTTTTCTTGACCAGGCCGTTCGTGTAGGTGTTGGTCTCCCCCTCGAAATAGGCGTAATCCGTTCCGTCGGCGGTCGCCTCCACGAGCACGGCGAAGGAGCTGCCCTTCCTGACCGTCACGGGAACATCAAACGCCGCCGTGTAGAAGCCCATATAGCGCTCATGGCCGGAGACGGCGGCCGAGACGACGCCCGTGTTGGGGTCGCCGTTCTCCAGCTCCGTTCGGAGCGTGACGGTATAGGAGGCGCCGGCGGGCAGATAGAAGCCCGCCGCGCGGATTCTCTCGTAGTCGTCCGCCTCGAAGACGTTGGCGCAGACCAGGGACTGCGTATTGGAGGCGATCCAGTTCCGGTACCCGGTCCCGTCATAGGAGAAGAGATCCTCGTCCCCGTGCTCTCCCGTCACCGTGTCCTCGAAGACAAACACATAGGGCCGCGTCATCGAACAGTCGTAATAGGAAAGCCAGAGATATCCGTTCTCCCCGTAGGCGGTACCGTAGGTATTCTTGACCAGAAAAGCCCCGGGCAGGGATACTTCTTCCCCGCCTGCGTCCGTCTCCCTGGCCGCCGTGACGCGGCTGTCGTCCCAGCCGACGATCACCGCCTCGTGGTTTATGCCGGACGTCGCGTTGAAGACACTGGCCGTGGAGGCATCGTAGCCCGCCGTGTTGAAGTCGATCGCGACGGCTCCGTAGTCGCAGACGGCCTGCTTGATCTCCTCCACCGCCTCCATTCGCGCGGAGACCGAGGAGCTGGCGTTGGGGTAGCTGAGCCGGAAAACGCTCGTCAGATGGCTGACGGAAGAGGACATCTGCTCCTCCGTCAGGGAGTAGTTTCCTCCCGAAGCGGTTCTGGGCGTGGAGAACTGCGAGGAAGAGGCCGCTCCGTACCAGCGAAGAAGCGTGCCGGAGGAGATCGTCGGCGAGCCGCCTATGGCGAGCCAGTTCGCCCCCGTCGTTCCCCAGCTCTCTCCCGCTCCGTGAAACGCGGCGTAAGCCAGGTGCCCCGGAGAGAACAGGAAGCTTCCGTCCCCCACGCCTCTTCCGAGAAGGCCGATCTGTCCCGCATCCAGCGCGGCGTAGGCCCAGCAGGCGTTGGCGGAGCCCTGGCTGGCCACCGAGGTCAGCGAGGGATTCCTGTAGGACGCGGGAAGCGCCGAATCCGCCTCCCCCACGAGGCTTTCCAGCAGGAAGTCCGTCCTCAGGACGACGTTGTCCGCCAGATCCTCCGCGGTCAGCGTCCCCTCCGATGTCACGATTCCATCCTCGTCCTCCAGGAACAGTCCATCCTCTTCGAGAAGAGGCTCATCCGCCGGAAGAATCCCTTCCGGGAGCACTTCCTCCCGGCCGTCTCCGGCACGCGAGGCGGCGGCTTCCGTCTTTTCCGCAGACGGCTCATCCGGACTTCCGGCCGGTCCTGTTTCATCAGGATCCCCCGTCTCCCGGGACACATCCGGGAAGACTTCCTCCCCGTTCTGCATTCCGTCGATGGTTTCCTGAAGGAAGGCCGCTTCCGCGGCAGCCGCCTCTTCGACGGCGTCCTTTCGGGCCTCCGTCGTCAGCATGTACTCGTCCCCGGTAAAGGTCGGCAGATCGTCGTCCGTCCCCGCCTCCAGGGAACCGGTCCAGGTCCCGGAGATACGCAGCCTTGCCGGAAGCTCCGGCAGGAAAACCGCCTCCCCGCCGCCTTCGGAGAAGTTCTCTTCCTCAGGCTCCGGGACGGATTCGGTGGAAACACCTGTCCCGTCCTCCTCGTCATCGTCGGGCTTCTCCTCTTCCACGGCGGGCGCGCCGTCCGTCAGTTCCGCCTGACCGTCCGGCTCTTCTTCGTACTCTGCCGCGGCGCCGTCCCAGGCAGGAGGGTCCTCCGCGGGAACCTCCGTCTCCGGGCTTTCCGTTTCCAGATCCAGTTCCCCGAAGAAAACGGTCTCATCATCGGAAGAGCCGTCCCCGAAGGATACGGTTTCCTCCCCGGATTCTTCGTCTTCCCGGACGGGATCTCCGGAATAGTCCTCCTCGCCGTCCGGAAGAACCACTTCTTCCTCGGGCGGATCCTCCCCGTACGCCGGAGGCGTCTCACCGTCGTCAGACGGAGCGTCCTCCTCCCCGTACGCCGGAGACACCTCACCGTCGTCAGACGGAGCGTCTTCCTCCCCGTACGCCGGGAGAATGTCCTCTCCCTCATCCGCCCGGATCTCCTCCTCTTCGCCGGCATCAGGGAAGACCTCCTCCTCGAAGAAGCAGGCTTCCTCCTCGTCGGGAAGGAGCATGGCCTCACCGGGAAGCATGTCCCCGGCGCACGGCAGCGGCGCGCAGAGGCTTTGCAGCACCAGCGCCGCAGTCAGTATCAATGCCGGGATTCTGCCGTTTCTTCTCATCTGTCATCCTTTTCCTTGCTGTAATGCGGGCGGACCCCGGCAGAAGCTCTCCGGGGTCCGGTCATTTCATAAACTGATCGATCGCTCTGTTCATCCTGTCGATGGATTCCTGATCGTGCATGGCGACCGCCTCCACGATGCAGTGCTCCAGATGCTCCTTCAGGATCGCTTTGCCGGTGCCGTTGAGCTCCGACTTCACCGCCGCCAGCTGGATCAGCACGTCCGCGCAGTCCTGCCCGTCCTCCAGCATGCGCTTCACATGCTCCAGATGGCCGATCGAGCGGGACAGCCGGTTGATAATTCTTCGTATCTCCTTCGGGTCGTGGGTGTGGGAGTGGGGGCCGTGGGTATGCGCCGCCCCGTCCCCGTGGGTATGCGCCGCCCCGTCCCCGTGGGTATGCACCGTCCCGTCTCCGTGGGTATGCGCCGCCCCGTCTCCGTGGGTATGCGTCACCCCGTCTCCGTGGGTATGCGTCACCCCGTCTCCGCGGCCGCGCCCTTCTCCGTAATCAGGCATTGTCTTCATCGGTCAAAGAGCTCTCCTTCTCCTCCCCTTCCGACGGGGCCGGTCCCTCTCCTTCTTCCCCGGCGGGGCCGGCCGTTCCGTCCGTTTTGCCTCCGGCGATGCGCTCCTCCTCCGGGGCTTTCCCGGTACCGGACACATCGGCAGTCTCATCGTCGATGGAAACCGGCAGGTCCTCCATCCGGATCGTCATCATGTCCTCGGGAGAGGGATCCTCCATCTGGCGCACGCGCTGCGCCTGGTTGGTGATGATCTTTTCAAAGAGATTCCTGACCTCCCTGGCGTTGGCGAAGTTCTCCGTCTTCTCGATCTTCGCCTGCACGATGATCTCGCGGATGTGCTTTTTGGCGTCTTCCTCGACCCGGTAGTCGTATTTGCCGCAGTTCATGTAGAAGATCTGCTCCAGCTCGTCGACGGTGTAGTCGGGGAACTCGATGTATTTGTTGAAGCGGGACTTGAGCCCCGGATTGCTGTTGATGAACTTCTCCATGGGCTTTGTGTAGCCGGCCACCACGACGACGAAATCGTCCCGGTAGTCCTCCATCGCCTTGAGGATGGTATCGATGGATTCCTGGCCGAAGGCGTCGTCCTTCTGGGAGAGAGAATAGGCTTCGTCGATAAACAGGACGCCGCCCCTCGCCTCGGCGATTTTCTCCTGGGTCTTGATGGCTGTCTGGCCGACGTAGCCCGCCACCAGGCCGGACCGGTCGACCTCCACCAGCTGTCCCTTTGAGAGAATTCCGATTTTCTTATAAAGCCTGCCCAGGATTCTGGCGACCGTCGTCTTGCCCGTGCCGGGGTTTCCCGTAAATACGAGATGCAGAGAGACCGGTACGGATTTCAGTCCCTCGTCCTTTCTCATCTTCTGCACGCTGGCAAAATCCGTCAGCTCCCTGACGTCCTGTTTGATCGTCGTGAGGCCGATCAGGCTGTCGAGCTGCTCGAGGGGATCCTCCTCCGGCTCCTCCGCGGCCTCCGCCTCTCCGGAGACGGCCGGCGCCCCGGATGCGGTCTCCCCGGACGCTCCGTTTTCCTCCGCGTCTCCGGCGGCGTCCTCGCCCAGGAAATCCTTCATCACTTCTTTTTTGATCTCATCCATGTTCCCGAGGGTCTGGTTCAGGATCTCCTCCGTGCCGCGGGTCGTGTCCGAGATGGAGCCGAACAGCTTTCTGGCCTCCTCCAGGGCTTCCCTGGCGTGGGCGAGGGCGTCGTTCTGCGATGAGATCACCTGATCCGCGCCCGCAAGGAAGCTCTCCGCGGGGGACGGCTCTTCCGGAAAGAGGCTGTTCTTCTCCCCGCCGGCCTCCGGTACAGGCGCCGCGCCCGTCCCGGGAGCGGCCGGCGCGGGGACAGGATTCTCCTGCACAGGGTTCTCCGCTGCCGGTTTCTCCGGGAAAGGAGATTCAGGCCGGGAGGGGTTTCCTCCGCCGCCGAACAGGTCGCTGTAAACGTCGTTCATGAAATTTCGCTCCATTGTATTGGTCCCATCCTCTCCGATGTATTTATCGCTGCCTGAGCCTCTGGCCGGCAGTACGTGTTTTTTATAAGAGCCGGATCTTCATCACGGCGGGATTGTGGTCCGTGCAGCGGAACGCCTCGTCGAGAACGCCGAAGGATTCTACCTCGATATTGGCGGACACGATAAATCCGTCGATGACGTAGTACTGGAAGGACGCCCGGTCCGCTCCCGCGTAGGGCTGATCGAGGGATCTGCAGCTGGGGGTCTCCGCATCCATCAGAAACTGCCAGTCTTCCCCGAATTCGCCGGTGTCGATGAGACCGGGAGCCCATTTCCCCTCCTGCGCCTCATAGGCGGAGATATCCACGGAAGAAAAGCTCTGGTTGAAGTCCCCTCCGGCGATCACATAGCTGCCCTTCGACGCCTCTTCCTGAAGAAATTCCTTCAGCATCCTCGTCTGCTCGATCTTTCCCTCCCCGTCGTCGTAGGCCTCCAGATGGAGGTTCACCAGGACGAGCTCCCGTCCGTCCTCTCCGGCGGGAATCCTGGTGACGAGCAGGCAGCGCTTGAGATTGGCGAGTCTGACCGGCCACTTGAAGGGACAGGGCAGCCGCAGCCTCTCCGCGGTCCGGATGCCGAAGTCCGAGAATGTCAGGATGCCGCTCGACACGCGGCCGATGGGAGGAAGCGGATAGGGCACGAATTTCGCCCGGAAATTCGGCGCGAAGGCGGAATCCATCTCCCCGAAGCGGGACCGGAAGAAGGAGACCTCGTCGATGCCGTGGGATCTGTCGGAGTCCTCGTCGACCTCCTGCAGAAAGACGACGTCGGCGTCCAGCTCTCCCAGACGGTCGGCGATCCCGCCGAGATTGGCGTTCACCCGTTCCCGGTCGGCGCTCACGACCATGTGTCCGCCGTCCATGAAGAAATCCGCGTTGTCTCCCAGCGCGCCGTAGCCCGTATTCCAGGACACCACCGTCAGCTCGGTGCCGGGTCCCGGCGTGTCTTTTTTCTCACTGCCGCCGGCGCCCTCCGTAATCCCGACGCTCTCCACCGCGGCCGGCCTGTACTCCGCCGCGGTCAGAAAGACGAGGAGCGCGGCGAACGTAGCCACGCAGACCGCAGCGGCGATGCCGATGATCTTCCCTGCTTTCCTCATGCGATGTACCTCTTTGATGCGCTGTTATACCGGTTATATGTAAATCACGGCCGAAGGCCGTATTTCCGGTGTCACTCCATATGCCGCGGCACAAAACAGAAAACGGACGTGATTTGTGATCGCGGGCAGAAGAAACAAAACACCCCGGGAAGGGATGAACGCATCCATCCCTCCCCGGGCTTCCGGTCACCGATCAGTAGTCCGAATCGTCATACGACTCGTAGCTCCCGTCGCCGCCTTCATCGTCATACACATTGTACTCGTAGTCATCGTCGTAATAATACGAAGACTCATAGTCTACGTCCTCATCGTAATAGCCGTCGTAGTCATAGTCGTAGTCGTAGTCCTCGTAGTCATACTCGTATTCGTCGTCTTCCTCGACCTCGCCTCCCTGGTAGGCCTCGTTGTGCACCTCCGGGACCGTGTTGTAGCGGTCGTAGATGATGACGGGCACCCCGTAGGTGACGTTCTCGAAGATCTCCTGCACGGCGCTGTAAGGCGTGTTGATGCAGCCGTGGCTTCCGGAATAGAGCCAGATGTCGCCGCCGTAGGAATCGCGCCACGAGCTGTCGTGGATCGCGATGCCGTTGGTCATGATCGCGATGACATAGTTCGCGAAGGACTCCCCGTAGCTTCCCTTCATGGTGTGATCCTTCAGCACCTGGAGAACCTGGAAGCAGCCGGTGGGGGTCGCGCGGGTCGGCGTCGCCGTTCCGGTGACGACGCTTGTGCTCACGGTGATCTCTCCGTTCTGATGGAACCACATGTGCTGCTGGTCAAGGCTGATCTCGATAAATGTGTCGCCGAAATCGGTGCCGCTCTCGTCCCTCGTGCGGCCGTACTTGAGCCACTCCAGGGCGACCGTCTGGCTGACGCCCGACATGATGGCGTCGCGTATGATGACGGCGCTTTTCTCGCGGTCCATCTGGTAGCCGTAATTGTCGTAGTTGCCGCCGCCCACCTCCACGGTGTCGCCCTCATAGGTGACGAAGGAGCGCTTGTGCAGATAGGTGTCGTACTGCTCCGCCAGGCCGTTGGTATAGGACTCCACCTCCGCCTCGTCGATGGAGAGCACTCCGTCGGAGAAGGACAGCCACGGAAGGAATACCGCCTTGCTGAGGCTGACGTAGACGTTTCCTTCCATCGCCAGGGTGATCTCGGTGTTCTCCACCTTCTCAATGGAGGCGATCTGGCTCAGAAGCGTCTCGTCGTCCGCGTAGATCTCCGGTTTCCGGTAGCAGTCCGCCTCCTCGAGATCCAGCTCCGTCTCCGACCGGTTGACAGCGCCCTCCGCGGAGGCGAGAAGCTTCTCGAAAATCAGGCTGGTTCCTTCATCCTCCGGCCGGATCGTGAAGCCTGTCTCCGTCTTGATGATCTCCGCGTCGGACGGCTCCCGGACCTGGTCGCCTTTGACGCATTCCAGGTCCTTCAGCGCCTCCTCCAGTCTGGATTCGCTGTACTCGAAGCCTTCCCTGGTCACGATGCGGGTCTTCTCGAGATAGGTGAGAGGCCACGCGTAGTAATTCTGGGAGTCGATCAGCTGCTGAAAGGTCTCTCCCGTGGTGATCCGGTAGCCGATGTCGTCGTAATTCACCGTCTCGCGGCCGCCGCCTCTCTCCTCGATGGTCAGCACGCGCCCCTCGTAGGCGGAGCGGAACTGCGCCTCCGCCTCCCCGGCGGTCATCTCGCTGTAATCGACGCCGTTTACATAAGTATGCGGCAGGAATCTTCCCCTCAGCAGATAGCAGCCCGCGCCGTAGGCGCACGCCAGCGCGGCAAGAGCGGTGAACAGCAGAATTCTCAGCGCCGTTCTGGCCATACTCTTCTTTCTGCGCTTTTTCCCCTTATTTGAAGCCATTCAGACCCTCCCCCGGTCGTAATGCCCGTTTCCTTAACGCGTTATGTTCTGTTCCACGGATTGTTCGGATCGGGATCGGTGGGATCCCACCCGCGCCGTGCCTCATCGTTTTCATCGATATGAATCGGAACCGGCTTCCCGAAGGGTCCGTTGCTCAGATCGTCATCATAGATCACACACGGAAATCCGTTCGGGCAGTTGTCATAGAGCCACTTGCAGTCCGCGACGCAGAGACGCACACATCCCTGTGACGCCGACGTTCCCAGCTTGTTGTACTCCTCGTACTCGAGGGACGAGGGGTCCTCCGACGTGGTGTACGGCACGGAATGGAACAGGATGTGGCCCGTGATCCTGATGGCGTACTGCCCGAAGGAGTCCTCCCAGAGCGCATGCCAGCGGTATCTCTCCTGTGTGTTGTAGGCGCCGTCCGGCGTCGCCGTCCCCACGCTGCAGACGAAGGAGCAGACCGGCACGCTGTAGCTGCCGTCGGTTCCGGTGCCGAAGACGGTCACGATATTCCTCACGCGGTTGACGGCCACCAGATAGGGCTGTCCCGCCACGCCCGCCGCGTTCCAGAGGAGGCCGAATCTCAGGTCTCCCTCTCCCGACACCTGGTCGTAGACGGCGACGTTTCTCGTAAGAGTCGTCTCGTTGCCGGAGCTGTCGACGGCTCTGTACACGATCGAGGAGCTTCCGGCGTGGGTCATGTCCGGGGCGGTCCCGGAGACGATCTCCACCGCCGTATCTCCGTCCCTGTCGTCCGACGCCGTCACGCCCTCCATCGGGTCAAAGTTCTCTCCGACCTTGAGGATCACGTCCTCCGCCCCCGCGATGACCGGCGGCGTGATGTCGACGCTCTCCACCTCCAGGACGACCTCCGACTTCGTCTCGTTGCCGCCCAGGTCCGTCACGATAACAGTGACCGTCTTCGTGCCGTCCTCGTCACACACTATCTCCTCCGAGCCGTCGCCGAAGGAAACAGAAGTCTCTGTCTCATCCTCCGCGGAGAGGATCAGGTCCTCCGCCCGCACCTTCTCCCCCTGCTTCAGGGAAACCGGACCCTTCACGGCCTCCACCACAGGCGGGACGTTGTCGACGACATGGACGGTGAGCACCTCCTCCCGCACGTCCGGCGAGAGGAACCCGAGGTGATACTTCTCCAGGGTTTCCTTCGCGACCGGGAAGGTGTCCACCCGGAAGATCACGCTGTAGCTGCCCGGGACGGAAAGATCCAGGGCGGAGCTGTCCATGCTGATGTGGTCCGGACGGATCCCGCGGATTTCTCCGATCACGGACATGGGGTCGAACTGCGCGCCGACCTCCACCGCGACCTCCGTCTCGTCGAATACCACCACCGGGCCGTCGATCACCGACCAGAAGACATAGAAGCAGAGCGCAAAGAGAATCAGCGAGAAAAACACGCCCAGCAGAATCGAGAAAAGGTTCAATATTCTGTTTTTTGGTCTTCTGCCTGTCCTCTGTGCCGTCTCCATTCCCCGTATGGTCTCCTTACCTGTCTCTGCCTGGGAGGCGTCTCCCGGTCCGCGCCGCGGCGCGGAATCCGCTGTTTCATCAAGTTTTCAGACGATCTTGTCTCCGCACCACTCGCAGCGGCCCTTCTCGTCCGGCGTCGTCCTGCCGCCGCAGTGGGGGCAGATCACCGGATCCCGCTCCTCCTGCGCCGCTCCGTCCGCCTTTCCGGAGGATCCGCGGCTGCCGTTGAAGAGCGCCTTCACCTCCTCCGCCTTCTCGGAGGCTTCCCTGTACGGCTGACCGATCTTTGAGGTGATGCTCCCGTTGTTCAGCTTCACCGTGATCTCGTCAAAATACGGGGAATTCACGAAAATCCGGGCGTAGAAATCGTAGTCGTATGTGTAGCGGGGCGGATTGTAGCTCTCGCTCTTTCCGTCCTCCAGCTCTTTTTTCTCTTCGGTCTTCAGTTCCCTGACGTTGGTCTCGCAGCCTGTCACGCTCGAAAGGGGAATGACGTCCGGGTTTTCTTCGCGCCACTTGCGGTGCGGCGTCACGATGAAATTGCCGGCTCCCTCGTCGACCAGGATATTCATGCTCCCGCTGATCGTCTTCGTGACGTTGAAGGCTTCCACCGCCTTCTCGTTTTCCTTCCGGTATTCCAGCTGCTCCCGGATCTCCTCCACCGTGCTGTGCTTCCTGTCGCTGAAGAAGGGCGAAAGCTTCTTCGCGCAGTCCTTGCAGCAGTTGCCGTCCTCGAGCTTCCTGTTGCCGAGCAGTCCGATCTCTCCTCCGCAGATGTCGCAGATCTTCTTGTCAAAAAGTTTATCGAAAAGTCCCATCATCCACCTCCATGCGCGCGTTTCTGTTCCGCAGAAATCCCGAATCCCCGGTCCGTCCCGGAGATCGCCCGACACGACCTGCCGGGCGGGCTCTCCCGTTCCGCTTTCATTATAAGGAATAATGTGTAAACTTTCAAGAAAACATGCCTCGCGGGGCTTCCGGCGGGGCCGCTCCCGCTGACCCGGAGACGCCGTCCCGGCTCTCCGCCGGGGTCTCCTTCGCGCCGTCTCAGTGCCCGAGCTTCATGGCGATGCGAAGATCGTCGCCCCGGACTTTGACGTCGGCCTCCGCCCCGATGACAAGAGGCATCACGGGCGGCACATGGCCGATATCCGCGTCCATCACCACGGGCGCGCCGATGCCGGCGAGAACGTCCGTGACCGCGTTGTACTGGTTGACGCCCATCATGTCCTGCCCCAGGGCGGCGAGGGGCCTTCCGACGAGGAAGCCCGCGGCGCCGTCAAACCATCCCTGCATCCTGAGGCTCCACAGGGATCTCCGGATCGCCATGGGAGAGAGGTCGCACGCCTCGATCACCCACACAGCGTCCTTCCTTCCGGCGCGCAGCAGGGAGGTGCCGTCGTAGGGCGTCCCCGAAAGATTGACCAGCACGTCCAGACAGCCTCCGATCAGCGTCCCAGAGAACGCTGCCTCCTCGTCCGGCTCCGCCCGGCGGAACCCGTCCTTCGCGGGCAGCATCGTGACGTAGGACGTCTTCTCCGTCAGCTGATAGGGCGCGAGGGGATCCTCCGCCCTCACCGACGATCCGGCCTCGGGAAGCTCGAAGAGGGGAAGCCCCCTCACCTCGCTGACCGTCCCTTCGAGAATGCCGAAGACATTTTTCTCGGTCTCCTCCCAGGGCTTTCCGAATCCGGTCGCGCAGGGTCCGTAGATCCCGGCGGTGTTGCCCAGCAGGGCCATGGGGAAGATGAAATTGGTATTGTCGGAATACCCGAGAAACCACTTCGGAGGCGCCGCGGCAAGCTTCGCGAAATCCACATGGGAAATGGTCTCATTCATCAGCTCGCCTCCCCCCACCGAGAACACGGCGTCCACCGAGTCGTCCAGATAGAGGTCGGTCAGATCCTTCGCGGCGTCCGCCGGGTTCGTGCTGATTCCCAGTCCGTCGCTTTTATAGCAGCTCGGCGCCGTCCTGACGCGGTATCCGCGCGCCTCGAAGGCCCGGATCGACGCGGCCAGTCTCGTGATATACGGCTCCACGGCCGCCCCGAAGGAAGGGGCCGCCAGTCCGATGGTATCGCCGGGGGCAATGCTGGGCGGAATTCTCATGTCCGGTAGTTCTCCTTTCGCCGGGGGCTTTACGCCGCGTCCGTGCCGGACGCCTCCGATTCGTTCTCCTTCCAGGTATGGCCGGGCAGATTCCGCACCGTCCCCTCGGGAGCAAGGTTGTAGGTCTCTCCGTTATCAAACTTCAGCACGAACTGGTACTTGATCTCGGGATATCCGTCGAGGTACTTCAGGGGGCTGAAGGTGGTGTAGTAGCCGCCCTCCGTCGTCTGCCGGGTCTTGATCCAGCGGTGAATGGTCTGATCCCCCGCGTCGACCCAGATCTTCAGGCGGACGTACTTCACGGCCAGATCCTCCGGCAGATCCACCGGCCCGATCCGGATCGTGATGAGCTCGTTGACGAGATCCCACTCCTCCGAGCGGACCACGACGTCGGCGTACTTCTCGACCTTCTCCTCCGTGCCGGCGTCCAGCGTCTCCAGCGCTTCGAGGAAGTCGGTCTTCTTGGAGACCTCCGCCTCGACGTATGCCTCGCCGAACTTCTCCGTCAGCGTATCCTGGTCCGAGAACAGGTTCGTCCCCAGGCCCAGCCGGTCCCCGTCGATCTTCACGCCCATCGCGGCCAGGGTCGAGGGGAAGTTGTCGAAGGTGGAGAACACTCTGCGGCGCTCCGGCTGCTTCAGCTCCTCCGCCGAGTTGATGTAGCAGGTGTAGGTTCTTCTCTTGTACTCAGGATCGATGCGAGCGCAGAAATCGCCGTCCATGGTAGGATGGTCGCCGGAGATCACGATGGTCGTGTTCTCGTAGAAATCCTGCTGCTGGATCCATCTCACGAAGGAGGTGACCTGTCTGCTGGAGCAGGCCATGACGTTGGCGTAGCGGTTGTCCCCGAATTCGCGGCCGCAGAGCCGGCAGACGTAGCCGTCGGTAAAATGCGTGTCCACCGTGAGCAGCGTCATATTGAAGGGCTGATCCCCGGCGGCCAGCTCAAGGAGCGAGGATTTCGCCAGATCGAAGAGCTTCTCGTCCTCCATGCCCCACCACACCTTGTAGTCCTGGGGAATCAGGCCGGTCTCCTTGGCGTAGAGATAGTCGCGCATCTCGTAGTTTCCGTGCTGGGAGAAATAGAGGCGTCTGCCGCCGAAGGTCGCGTCGGAGCCCAGCAGGAGCATCTGCCGGTAGCCCTGGCCGTCGAGGATATCCCCCAGCGTCGTGATCTGAGGGAAGAACTCCGTCTGAGAGGACATGGAATTGCGCTCGATTTCAATATTGAGAGGCAGGCCGGCGGTCATGCCGAACATGGCGCCGATGGTCCAGGTGGTCCCGGGGAGAGAAAAGCCTCCGTTCAGCGCGGTGTCCGTACCGGAGAAATCCTCGTATTCCTGCGCCAGCGCCGTGAGCTCCGGGATGTAGTCGTCGTCGTAGGCGCCGCCGTTCTCCTTGTCCGTAAACGACGACTCCATCGACTCGAGGTAGATGAAAATCAGGTTCCTTTTTTTCTCCGGGAACTCCAGTCCCGTCTTCGCCGGATCCGCGTAATTCATCTCGATGAAATCCGAGGTGGTGGTCCGGTTCCTGATGTAATTGACAAATCCGACCCTGTATCCGAAATAGATAAAGCACGCGGCCGTAAACGCCGCGGCGGCGGCCAGAAGGATACCGCCTCGCTTCATGAAAAGCCCGCTGCGGAAATACTTCCGGATGAAAAAAACCGCGGCGGCGAGGGCGATCAGCGCCGGAACCAGGCATCTCCGGATGTAATCGCCGATCATATCGTTTCCGGTGCCCTCGAGGGGCGCGTTCAGCTCGTAGACGATCTCCTCCATCCTCAGGCCGCCCCACTGGGTCAGCGCCCAGAAGGCGCTGGTAGCCGCCAGTACAGCCGTAAATACAAACGCCGCGAGGAAGACCGCCACGGCGATCCTGCCGGCTTGTGACCCGTTTTCATTTGTCTTCTGATTCTGTCCCATGATTCTCAATCCACTTCCGCAATAATCTCAGATCCTGTGCGCCGCTCTCTTCGCCCTCCCCTCTTCCGACCGGCCGGAGCGGCTCAACTGAACAATTATAGCACATTATCGCGGCAAGTGTGTTCAAATTGTTCCGTTTCACGGTCTTTTCATATTTTCCCGCCTCTTCGCGGCCGCACAAAAAAGCGGCGGCCCGCAGGCCGCCGCTTTCACCGCTGCTTTGTCACTGCATCAGTCCGAGAAGTGAATTCAGAAGACCGCTGCCGTTGTCATTGTCGTCATCGTCGTCGCCGCCCAGAAGGCCGCCGAGGATGTCGCCGCCTGCGCCGCCGCCCAGGATCGAGCCGAGAAGGCCGCCGGCAGGAGCGGACGCCTGCTGGGTCTGGCCGCCGCCGAAAAGGCTGCCGAGAAGGCCGCCGGCAGGAGCGGACGCCTGCTGCGCCTGGCCGCCGCCCAGGAGGCCGCCGAGAAGACCGCCGAGGCCGCCGGCCTGCGCCGAAGCGCTCTGCTGCTGCTTACTCTCCACGGCCGCCGCGGAAAGGCTGGAAAGGAGCGCCGGAGCCATATTGCCGAGAACAGAAGAAACCTGGGAGGCGTTCATCCCGGTCTGTCCCGCCAGCTGGTTCATGACCGCAGAGGTGTTGTCGCCGAAGATATGGCCGATGATCTTCGCGCCGTCCTCTTCGTCCGCGCCGCTGATCTGCTCGGAGAGAGTCTTTGTATTCTTGTGCTGGGAAAGCGCCTGAAGAAGAGACGTCGCTCCCGACTGGGAAGACGCGTTCTTTGTCAGGGACTTGAGAAGAAGCGGAATCGCCGCGGCTACCAGCGCTTTCACGGCGGCGTCGGAGACGCCCGTCTTATGCGAAAGGGAAGAAACGGAAGACTGCGAAGACATGGACTGTAAAAGCAGATTCAATAAACTCATACGACCCTCCTTAAACGTGATGGTATCGGTACCGCGCCGACGCCGGCGCCTGTCCCTGGATGTTTATCATTATAATATGATTCCCGCGGATTTTCCACAACATCGGTTTAAGAATCGGACTTTTTTCAGAATTTCCGCTTGCGCGGCTCCCCGCCGGACATGCGCGCAGACAAAAACAGCGGCTGCGGCCATCGAAGGCGCATCCGCTGCATAGAAAAAGCGCGAGACGGGGATCGAACCCGCGACCCCCACCTTGGCAAGGTGGTGCTCCACCGCTGAGCCACTCGCGCATGTTCCTGAGAACAAAATAAATGATAATGGAAACCTCTGCTTTTGTCAAGGATAAAAAAAAGAAAAGCTCCGAACCGCCCATACAGGCAACCCGGAACCCTCCCTCGAGCGCGAGACGGGGATCGAACCCGCGACCCCCACCTTGGCAAGGTGGTGCTCCACCGCTGAGCCACTCGCGCATCACTGATGTCTCCCGCAGGAGCTCTCTCCCGCGGTTCGTGTGGATTATATCCCCGGTCCGGCCGGCGTGTCAACACTTTCAGCAAATCCGGTATAATTTTTTTGCAAAACCACAAAAATGTGCCGTTTTCCGCGAAAATCTCTGGGCAAAATTCCGCAGGTTTTCACGATTCCTCCCGGTCGGCTTCCTCCTCGCCGCCCTGCCATTCGGGGGCTTTGACGATGGCGCTCAGCACGTACTGGCTGACCCGGAAGCTCTTCTGGCTGATATTTTCCAGACGGATCAGGTCGACGTCGAGCCACAGCTCGTCGGAGGCCACGGAAATGTGGGAGAACATGACGCCGAAATCAAACTCGTCCCAGCGCTTCGGCTTGTCCATGCTGCCGTTTTTGGAGAAGATATGGATCCTCCGGCCCACGACGACAAACCGCCAGGGCTGGCTGTTCATGGCGGAGGGGGCGAGTCTTGCGGCCTCCAGCACCTGGTTCATCCATTTCTTCGGCTCGTCCTTGAACACGCAGAGATCCCTGAGGGGAAGGCGCTTCGCCTCCTGCGGCCTTCTCGTCAGGCCGCTCTCCGGCTTTCCGAACGCGATCAGCACCACAAACTCCTTGTCTCCCCGGATCCTCGGCATCTCCCTGATGGAGGACGAGCCGATGATGCAGCTGGCGAGACCGCAGGTCAGCATGTAGAGGCAGAGCTGCTCCGCGATAAAGCCCGCGTTCATATCGCTCCTGTCCCTCTTCTGGGAGTAGATGGAAAGATAATAGGGCGCCTGCACCCCGAAGAGCCCACGGAGTATTCTCCGGCCGGACGTGTTGGCCGTGATGCCGATCTCCGTCCTCACGCCCGGAAAAAGAGGCCGGATATTCTCATAAAAGGAAACTATGCTGCGGAGAGTGCCCTCGTCAAGCTCCTCCATCCGGAAATGCTTCTCCGATTTTCTCAGAAAAATCGCTTCGTAAAGATTCATTCTTTTCCATCACGCCGCGGCGCATCCGCGGCTTCCAGACGTTCACTGTTTCAGCGTATAATAGTACTACATTATCTTATCTTTCAGGTTCGTGAATGTCAAATATCCCGCGGAAAGTTCAACGAATCGCACAAAGAAAGGGCCGGAAAGCCCTTTTCTTTGCAAACTTGCGCATCAGGATGATTTGATTTAAAATAGCAGCTGTCAGTCAGTTCCCTGCAAGGAGGTTTCCCATGACTACCCTCAATTTTCTGGATCTGTTCATTATCGCCGTCCTCGTTCTCAGCATCCTCATGTTTCTCACGGGCAACGGGGATCTCATGATCCGGCTCTTCGGAGGGAACGGAGGCAGCCCGCAGGAGGACATCTACGACAAGGCAAAGATGCACCGGGCGTCCCTGATCTTCTGCGTCGTGCTTCTTCTGATGGAGATCCTGCAGCTCGTCCTGAAGGACCGTTACCCCATGATCAGCCTTCTCTCCGTGGGAATCACGATCGCGGCCCTGGCCTGCTACGTCTTCTACCTGAAAAAGTACGCGAAGAAATAAAACTTTCTTTGACATTCATTTTTCAGGGTCTATAATTAGATACAGTTTACAGTTTCACCAGCGTGGGTCCCCGGGCCGCGGACGCGTCAGCTCCGTTTTCAGAAGCCCCGGACACACATGTATACTTGTCGGAGGAAAATCATGGAAAAGCAGAATATCGACTGGGGCAGCCTTGGTTTCGGCTACATCGAGACCGCAAAGAGTTACGTTTCCAACTATACCAACGGAAGCTGGGACGGCGGCGTCCTCACATCCGACCACACGGTGACGATCTCCGAGTGCGCCGGTGTCCTTCAGTATGCCCAGACGGTTTTCGAGGGTCTCAAGGCGTATACCACCGAGGACGGCAGGATCGTCACCTTCCGCCCCGATCTCAACGCGAAGAGACTTCACGACTCCGCCGAGCGCCTCGAGATGCCCCCGTTCCCGGAGGACCGTTTCGTCGAGGCGGTGAAGGAAGTCGTCAGGGCCAACGCGGATTATGTTCCTCCCTACGGCTCGGGCGCCACGCTCTACATCCGTCCGTATATGTTCGGCGTCAACGCCGTCATCGGCGTCAAGCCGGCGGACGACTACCAGTTCCGGATTCTGACCACTCCGGTCGGCCCCTATTTCAAGGGAGGCGCCAAACCGATCTCCATCAAGATCGCCGATTTTGACCGCGCCGCGCCGCGCGGAACCGGCCACATCAAGGCGGGACTCAACTACGCGATGAGCCTCCACGCCATCGTCCAGGCTCACGCCGAGGGCTTCGCGGAGAACCTCTATCCGGATTCGGCGACCCGCACCAAGGTTGAGGAGACAGGCGGCGCCAACGTCATCTTCATCAAAGGAAACAAGTTCGTCACCGTGGCCTCCCCGTCCATCCTTCCCTCCATCACCAGGCGCTCCCTCGAGTACGTCGCGGAGCATTACCTCGGCATGGAAGTGGAGGAACGCGAGATTCCTCTCACCGAGCTGGAGGAATTCGATGAGTGCGGTCTCTGCGGAACGGCCGCCGTCATCTCCCCCGTCGGAAAGATCACGAACCACGGCAAAGAGATCTGCTTCCCCAGCGGAATGGAGGAGATGGGACCGGTCACGAAGAAGCTTTACGACACGCTGACCGGCATCCAGATGGGCCGGATCGAAGCCCCCGAGGGCTGGATCTGCGAGATCATGTAAAAAATCATCCCGCGGGACGGATCTGCGAGATCATGTAAAAAATCATCCCGCGGGATGAATCCGCGGGATCTTGTAAGAAACCTTCCTGCGGGACGGATCCGCGGGATCTTGTAAGAAACTGACCAGGGCCAGGACCTGGCGGGATCATGAAGCATACCGCTGATAAAAAAGAACCGGCGCTCCGCCTCCAGGCGGCCGCGCCGGTTCTTTTACTTGTTCGCTTTCTGCTTTCGTTCCCTGACGGTCTGTCTGAGCTTCTGGCTCAGCGGTTCAGGAACAGCCTGATCTTCTCCTCCGCCACGACTCTCACCGCGTGGACCTCGTAGGGAATCATCTCCGTCGCCGTGTGAATCCCGTCATTGCAGGCCTGGATCGCTCCCTGGCAGCACGCGATATTCACGTCGGTGAAGATATCGATCTTGGAGATGCCGCTGTTGATCGCCTCCCGCACGGTGCTGTCCGACAGGCCGGAGCCTCCGTGAAGCACCAGGGGGATCCTGGCCGTCTCCGAAATCGCCCTGATCCGGTCGTAGTCCAGCTTCGGCGTCGTCAGGTATTCCCCGTGGGCGGTACCGACCGAGACGGCCAGCGCGTCCACATTCGTCTTCTGCACATATTCCGCGACCTGCTCGGGATCGGTGAAGTACTCCGTCCCGCCGTCCGGGCCGCCGAGCTCGGAGACGTCGGGCGTGACGCCCAGCTCCGCCTCGACCGCGGCGCCGAAAGCGTGGGCCGTCCTCACCATCTCCGCCACTCTCTCGGTATTCACCTCGAGGACGTCCCTCGAGCAGTCGAAATTGACCGACGTGAATCCCTGCTTGAGCGCCTCGATGCAGCAGGAAAACGTGTGGCCGTGATCGAAATGAACGACCACGGGCACGGAAGCCCGCCTCGCCATCGGGACGACGAAGGAGGCGAAGTCCGCCAGCGGACAGATGCCGAGCTGGCTCTCCTCGATTCCGAGGACCACCGGGGCGTTATTCGCCTCGGCGGCGCCGATGACGGCGCGCGCCATCTCGAGATTGATGACGTTGAAGTGTCCGACGCACTGTTTTTCCAGCATCGCCGGGATCAGAACATCCCTCAGATTTGCAAGCATAGCTTCTCTCCCTTTCGTAAGACAATCTGCGGCTGCTCAGCCGTTTCAGTGATGGAAAAGCCGGATCCCGGTAAACGCCATCACCATGCCGAAGCGGTCGCAGCATTCGATCACGGCGTCGTCGCGCACGGAGCCTCCCGGCTCGGCGATATACCGGACGCCCGATTTCTCGGCCCGCTCAATATTGTCGGAGAACGGGAAGAAGGCGTCCGAACCCAGCGAAAGCCCGCTCATTCCGTCCAGCCATTCCCGCTTCTCCTCCTCGGAGAACACGTCCGGCCTGACCTTGAAGAGCCTCTGCCACGCGCCGTCCCTGAGAACGTCGTCGTGTTCCGGCCCGATGTAGACGTCGATGGCGTTGTCCCGGTCGGCGCGCCGGATCCCGTCGACAAACGGAAGTTCCAGCACCTTGGGGCACTGACGGAGATACCAGTTGTCCGCCTTGTTCCCGGCGAGCCTGACGCAGTGTACCCGCGACTGCTGCCCGGCGCCGATTCCCACCGCCTGGCCGTCCTTCACGTAGCAGACCGAATTGGACTGTGTGTATTTCAGCGTGATCAGGGAGACGATGAGGTCGCGCTTCGCGGAATCCGGAAGCTCCCTGTTTTTCGTCACGATATGGCTGAGAAGGCCTTCGTCGATCTTCAGGTCGTTCCTGCCCTGCTCAAACGTGATGCCGAAAATGTCCCGCCGTTCGACCGGTCCCGGCGTGTAGGCCGGATCGATCTCGATCACGGTGTAGGCGCCGTTTTTCTTGGCGCGGAGAATCTCCAGCGCTTCCTCCGTATAGCCCGGAGCGATGACGCCGTCGGAGACCTCCCGGCGGATCACCGAGGCGGTGTCCTTGTCACAAACGTCGCTGAGAGAGATGAAATCCCCGAAGGAACTCATCCGGTCCGCTCCTCTGGCCCTGACGTAGGCGCAGGCGAGGGGCGACAGATCCCCCATGTCCTCGACGAAATAGATCTTTTTCAGCACGTCGTCGAGAGGAAGCCCCAGCGCGGCTCCGGCGGGGGAGACGTGCTTGAAGCTCGCCGCGGCGGGAAGTCCGGTCGACTCGCGGAGGCCGCGCACGAGCTGCCACCCGTTCAGCGCGTCCATGAGATTGATGTATCCCGCGCGTCCGTTCAGAACCCTTATGGGAAGCTCGTTTTCACCATCGACAAAGATTCTGGAAGGCTTCTGGTTCGGATTGCAGCCGTATTTCAGTTCAAGTTCCTTCATTGCTCTCCTTTCTGCCGGTCAGCCGCGTTCACTGATGTCTGTTGACGATCCTGGTTTCCGTCTTTCCGTCCTCGAGACGGATGTATCTGGTAAACAGGGAGACCCTGTTGTCCTCGTTCAGGGAATTCCAAAGCTTTTCGGTAAACTCGTCGATCCCGCCCTCCAGGGCGATTCTCACGGGTTCTCCCTCGAAGCTCGGAAGCGGGCTGCCGTCGTCCACATAGGTGCTGAGGAAGCGGCCTTCCCCGGGATTTGTCCCCGTATAGGAATAGGTGTGCCTGCAGCAGCACTCACCGTCTCCCGTGTCCTCCTCCTTCTTCAGGATCGAGAGTTTGTAGCGGAAAAAACCGCCTCTGACGTCGAGCAGGCCGGAAATTCTGGGCGTATAGTTCGGAGCGTCCGGCTCGTAGACGCGGGAGGCGAGGGCCTCCTCGAAGGAGAGCCCCTTCACGAGACCGTCGTACACCGTATCCGTCTGGTCGCCGTTGGTCACGATGGTGTAACTGTCCAGCACCCTGACCGGCGCGTAGATGATCAGACTGGGATCCTGAAGCAGGGAAATGTCATAGGCCTGTGTGCGGATGCCCTCGCCGCACGTCACGAATACACGGTTTCTGGAATTCGTGCTTCTTCCCATGATAAAATAGGCGGTCACAGCGTACCGCCCGCAGTCTGAACGCCCGATGACAATGCCTCGTCCGGGATAGGTTTTGCTTCCAATCAGTTCTTCCGCTTTTCTTTTTTCCATGGATCTCCTTTTCAGTCTTCGCTTTTTCCGGCTCTGGCGCGTTCCCGCTTCTCCGGAATATTCAGATACTCGATCGGCATCTTGTAAAGGTCGGACAGCGCCCTCAGGTCGTTGAATTTGATATCTGTCACACCGTTTTCCCAGTTTACGATCGTCTGTTTTGTCTTGTGAAGCATTCTCGCGACTTCATCCTGAGTCATATTTACATTGACCCGAGCTGCCTTCAGCGAAATTTTCGGCATCATATCTATCACCCCTCTATAAATACTTAATGCACCTTGTCTATGGTATCCTATGAGCCGTTTTTTTTCAAGCCAAATCATTTAGCGCGGGACCCCGGCACAGGATATGGTCAGGAACCGTGAACCGTGATGATGTAACCTCCTTTGTTGTCTCCGGACACGTCGAAGCGGTGGCCGGGCCTGGGGACCGTGCTCTCCGAGGTGTAGTACACGGAATAGCTCTCCCCGTTGTATTCGATCACGAGCGGTTCGTAGGGCGAAGTGCCGTTCTTCAGGTACTCCAGATACTCCTCCAGACAGTAGTTGTTCTCGTACATGAAGACCGAGTGCGGGATTCCCACATATCTGAAATGCCACGACTCGTTGCTGATCCCCGTGATCTCCGTCTTGTCCTCGGCATAGCGCCGTACAAAGCCGTATTTGTAGCTGTTCGCGGCCATCCACTCCGCGTTGGCGCTGTCGGTGAACGTCCCGACGCTGCCGTCGTCGTAGATGATGCCCAGATCCGCCGCCAGGCCCGTGTGGTGCTCGCTGTATCCCGGGTAGGCGACGTAGGCCTCGGCGTAATCGCTGCCGTATTCGTCGGCGGCCTCGTCGAAGACCTCCTGCTGGTACTCCGTCGAGCGGTAGGCGCTCGATATGGCGGTGTCGGAGGTCCCGAGATACTGATCGCAGTCGTGGATCATGGAGTCAAGGCTCTTCATGACCCTTTTGGCCAGCATGAACTCTTCCTTCTCGACGGGATAGGAAAAGCTCTGAGCGTCCAGGATTCTCACCAGCTGGATTTCCTCGCTGTTCCTTTCAAAATCATAGGGCCAGCTTCTGCTCACCAGTATCAGGTCGCCGGTATATTTCTGATCTTCCGTCAGCGTCATGACTTCGCCGTCCGATCTTCCCTCCGCCCCGGAGGGAGAAGCCGCTGCATTGTCAGGCGCAGCCGCCGCAGCTGTGCTTCCCTCAGGCATCCCGCCTCCTTCCGCGCCGGCCGCGGCATCCGGAGCCGTGACGGATGCAGTCCCTTCCTCCGCGCCGGCCGGCGTGACAGCAGCCGTCTCACCGGGAGCGTGGGCGGTCTCGGCGCCGGAAAGAACGATGATATCGCCCTCCGCTCCGGCGAGGAGGCTCCTCCTCTGCCTTCGAACCGCGGATCCCGCGGCAAATACGGCCAGCACAAGAACCGCCGCCGTCAGGATAACGGCCGCGTTTCTCCTCCTCCGTCTTCGCCTTCGGAGCTCCCTCTTTCTTTTTCTTCTCTGCTGCTCGTTCAACAGATCTCTTTCCTTCTTCCCGGCAAGGGATCCCGGCCCGGCGCTTCCGCCGCGCCCGCCTCCTGTCCTCTCCAAATGAGAGCGCCGGCGCTCTCTCACACCGGCGTTCTTTCTGGTTTATGTCGATCAGTTGTCTACGGAGTAATTCGGCGCCTCTTTTGTGATATGGATGTCGTGCGGGTGGGACTCCTTGAGGGCCGCCGCAGAAATCCGTACGAATTTCGCCGTCCTCTGAAGCGTCGGAATATCCTTCGCGCCGCAGTATCCCATGCCGGAGCGGATGCCTCCCACGAGCTGGAACACGGTGTCCTCCACGGAGCCCTTGTAGGCCACGCGGCCTTCGACCCCTTCGGGAACGAGCTTTCTCGCGTCCGTCTGGAAGTACCGGTCCTTGCTGCCGGCCTCCATGGCGGAGATGCTTCCCATCCCGCGGTATACCTTGAATTTTCTTCCCTGGAACAGCTCGAAGCTTCCCGGCGCCTCGTCGCAGCCCGCGAACATGCTGCCCATCATGCAGACGTTCGCCCCCGCGGCAAGCGCCTTCGTCATGTCGCCCGAGTACTGGATTCCGCCGTCCGCTATGATCGGCTTTCCGTACTTTTCGGCGGCCTTGGCGCATTCAAGCACCGCGGTAATCTGCGGCACGCCGATTCCGGCGACGACTCTGGTCGTGCAGATGGAGCCGGGTCCGATTCCCACCTTGACTGCGTCGGCCCCTGCCTCGAAGAGGGCGGCCGCGCCCTCCTCCGTCGCCACATTGCCGACGATCAGCTGAAGATCCGGATAGGCTCCCTTGATCTCCCTGGCGGTCGCGATGATATTGGCGGAATGGCCGTGGGCGGAATCCACGACGATCACGTCGACGTGGGCCTTGAGCAGCGCCTCCACCCTCTCCATCACGTTCTTTGTGATGCCGACGGCGGCGCCGCACAGAAGGCGGCCCTGGGCGTCCTTGGCAGCGCTGGGGTATTTTATCGCCTTTTCGATATCCTTAATCGTGATCAGCCCCTTCAGGTTGCCCGCCTCGTCGATGATCGGGAGCTTCTCCTTCCTCGCCCGGGCCAGAATCTGCTTTGCCTCGTCCAGGGTGATCCCCTCCCGCGCGGTGATCAGGCCCTCGGAGGTCATCTGCTCCCGGATGGGCCTGGTGAGATCCGTCTGGAACTGGAGATCCCGGTTCGTGATGATTCCCACCAGCTTTCTTCCCTCGGTGATGGGTACGCCCGAGATTCTGTACTTCGACATGAGGGCGTTGGCGTCGGCCAGCGTGTGCTCCGGTGAAAGGAAGAACGGATCCGTGATGACCCCGTTCTCGGAGCGCTTGACCATATCCACCTCTTCCGCCTGCTGCTCGACCGACATGTTCTTATGAATGATGCCGATTCCGCCCTGGCGGGCCATGGCGATGGCCATCCGGTGCTCCGTGACCGTGTCCATACCGGCGCTCATCATGGGAATGTTGAGGCGGACGGACGGGGTCAGATTCGTCGAGACGTCGACCATATTGGGTGTCACTTCCGAATACTGGGGAACAAGTAAAACGTCGTCAAAAGTAATGCCGTCTCCGATAATCGATGCCATCTGTCTGTCCTCCTGAATGTCTGCCGCGCGTCCTGGCGCTTTTCACCTTGGGCTGGTCTGTTTCAGTATAAAAACACCTTTCTCGGAAGCCGTCTCTTCAGATCCTCGATCATCCTGTCGTCGAGATGAAGGAGAATCTTCTGACTGTTCTCTCCGCCCTTCACGATCACATAGGTCTTCATGTCGGGATCCCCGGAGGAATAGTCGACGGTCCTGAAAGTGCTGCCGTAGCTGTCGAGCTCGTGGGAGCCGAGCGGGGCGATGCATTCCACGTCAGAGGTGTCGATTTTGGCGACATCCTTCCTGCTCTGCTTGGAGAACACCTTCGCCACGTCGATCTGGCCGTTGACATAGCTGTACTCGTACTCCACCTTGAATCTCGGCCAGATAAAATACGTCGCTATGGCGACGGCAAAGAAAACAATCATAAAAATCGGCCCGAGCAGAAAACCCGACAGGACCGATATGACAAGAACGACGATCATCAGCGCCTTCAGAAGCGTATCGATCGTCCGGGGCCTGCGCTCAACGATCAGTTCAGAAAAAAAATCATCCATGGCGTTTTCTCCTTGCGGATATGCTTCGGACGAGCCCGTCTTCCCCCGGACGGATCTTCCGGCAGGAGGCCGCGTCTTCCGCCCGTTCCTTCCGCGCCGCCTCTTCCGGGCGGCCGTTTCAAAATATTGTAACACCGAAGACGGGTCCGCGCAACGTAAAAAAGGACCCCGGACGGAAAGTCCGGGATCCTTCGTATTTCGCATTTCCCGCGGAAACCGCCGGGATCCGCACACAAGCGCGCGGTTACCGGTGTCCGTTCACGGAAATTACATCATGCCCATTCCGGGATTGCCTGCCGGCGCGGCCGGTTCCGGCTCCTTGATGATGGAGACGGCCGACTCGGTGGTCAGCAGCGTGGCGGCGATGGAAGTCGCGTTCTGAAGGGCGGATCTGGTAACCTTGACGGGATCCAGAATGCCGGCCTCGACCATATCGACGTACTCGTCGGTCAGCGCGTTGAAGCCGATGCCTTCCTTGGAGTTCCTGACGTTGTTGACGATCACGGCGCCTTCCTGGCCCGCGTTGACGGCGATTCTGTAAAGCGGGGATTCAAGAGACTTTCTGACGATCTCGGCGCCCGTCTTCTCGTCGCCGGTAAGTCCGCCGATCACCTCGTCCAGCTTCAGAGCCGCGTGTACGAACGCAGATCCGCCGCCCGCGATGATGCCTTCCTCGACAGCGGCCTTGGTCGCGTTGAGGGCGTCCTCCATGCGGTACTTCTTGTCCTTCATCTCGGTCTCGGTGGGAGCGCCGACGCGGATGACCGCTACGCCGCCCGCCAGCTTGGCCAGACGTTCCTGAAGCTTCTCGCGGTCGAAGTCGGACTTCGTCTCGGCGATCTGATTCTTGATCTGGCCGACTCTGTCGGCGATGGCCTTCTTGTCGCCGTAGCCGTCGACGATCACCGTGTTCTCCTTCTGGACCTTCACGGCCTTGGCGCGGCCGAGCTGCTCGATGGTCATGTCCTTGAGGTCGATGCCGAGCTCGTCGGAGACAACCGTGCCGCCCGTGAGGACCGCGATGTCCTTCAGCATTTCCTTTCTTCTGTCGCCGTAGCCCGGGGACTTGACGGCGACGACGTTGAACGTGCCGCGGAGCTTGTTCACGATCAGCGTCGTGAGAGCCTCGCCCTCGACGTCCTCCGCGATGATAAGGAGCTGGGCGCCGGTCTTGACGACCTGCTCAAGCAGCGGAAGAAGATCCTGGATGTTGCTGATCTTCTTGTCGACGATCAGAACGTAGGGCTCGTCCAGGCGGGCTTCCATCTTCTCCATGTCGGTGCACATATAGGCGGAGATATAGCCGCGGTCAAACTGCATGCCTTCGACCAGCTCGAGTTCCGTCTGCATGGTCTTGGACTCCTCGATGGTGATCACGCCGTCCTTGGAGACCTTCTCCATGGCGTCCGCCACCATCTCGCCGACTTCCTCGTCTCCGGAGGAGACAGCCGCGACTCTGGCGATCTGCTTCTTGCCGTCGACCGGCTTGCTCATCGCCACAAGGGCCTTGACAGCGGCGTCCGTGGCCTTCTGCATACCCTTTCTCAGGATGATCGGGTTGGCGCCGGCAGCGAGGTTGCGCATGCCTTCGTGGACCATGGACTGGGCCAGAACCGTCGCGGTGGTGGTGCCGTCGCCGGCGACGTCGTTGGTCTTGGAGGCGACTTCCTTGATGAGCTGGGCGCCCATGTTCTCAAAGCCGTCCTGAAGCTCGATCTCCTTGGCGATCGTGACGCCGTCGTTGGTGATCGTCGGAGAGCCGTAGGACTTCTCGAGCACGACGTTTCTTCCCTTCGGTCCCAGCGTCACGCGGACGACGTCCGCCAGCTTGTCGACGCCGGCCTGAAGCGCTTCCCTGGCCTCAATTCCGTATTTAATATCCTTTGCCATGATGTAGTTCCTCCTTCTTAGTCTTCAACAACAGCAAGAATGTCGTTCTGTCTCACAACGATGTACTGGTCGTCGCCGAGCTTGACTTCCGTTCCGGAATACTTGGAATAGATGACCTTCTGGCCGACGCTGACGTTCATCGTGACTTCCTTTCCGTCAACGACGCCGCCCGGTCCGACTGCGATCACTTCCGCCTGCTGCGGCTTTTCCTTCGCCTGGCCGGCAAGGATGATGCCGGATGCCGTCTTCTCTTCCGCTTCCATCTCTTTCAGAACAACTCTGTCGCTGAGCGGTACTAACTTCATAGAGCAATGCCTCCTTTATAATGTTCCTCACTTATTCTGTGCTGTTAGCACTCAATTATTCGGAGTGCTAACATCTAACAGATAATATACGCTCTCCTTTCCGCGATGTCAAGAAGAAAAAATAAAAAGGACGCCGGACAGATCCGGCGTCCCGAGCGGCCCGTTTCCGGGCTTATTTTTTGTTTCTGTGCTGCTTGATCTCCTCCAGCTCGTCGAAGATGTACTCGTTCAGCACCTTGATGTAGGTTCCCTTCATTCCCGAGGATCTCGATTCGATCACGCCGGCGCTCTCGAATTTGCGCAGCGCGTTGACGATGACGGACCGGGTGATCCCGACGCGGTCCGCGATCTTGCTGGCGACCAGGATGCCCTCGTTGCCGTCGAGCTCGTCGAAGATGTGGATGATGGCCTCCAGCTCCGAGAACGAGAGCGTCGAGAAGGCGGATTTCACCACCTGGCGCTTCCTGCTCTCCTCCGCGTTCTCCTCGTCCACCGAGCGCATCATCTCGAGTCCCACCACCGTCGTGCCGTACTCGCTCACGATGATGTCCTCGATGTCGTAGGGGGATTCGTACCGGTAGCAGAACACGGTCCCCAGCCGCTCGCCGGCGATATCGATCGGATTGATAATGGCGGTGTACCGCTCGATGTCAGGTCCCGTGAAGCCCAGTGTCGCGAGATTGACGTTTTCCTTGGTGGAAAGCACCCCGAGGAAGCGCTCGTTCAGGAGATGGTCCACAAAGCTGCCGATCTCCCCGGTAATCATCTCGTCGATCTCCCGGACGCCGCCGCACACGCCGACGCCGAGCACCTTGCCCTTTCTGCTGATGACAAGGATATTGGACGACATTGTCTCCACAAGTACGTTGCAGATGTCGTTGAACACCACTTTCGAGGTGTTGGTGTTGTGCAGAAGTTTGTTGATCTTTCGGGTTTTGTCCAGCAGCTGTACACTCATTGTCTTCTCCTTTCCGGCGAAGCCCCGGCGCGTTCCGGGAATACTGTCTGTACACGTACCTCCTCGTCAGGAAGCCTCCGGCCTCCCGTCCTGATTACATGCCAATCTCCCGCTTAGGGCTGCGCAGTGTACGATAAGTACCTCATACCTTCGGGAATAAATTCAGAAGATGTATGCTGAACAGTCCATAATTTTTAAATATTATAACATGACCTTTTCGTCATTTCAAGTAGTCTGATTATTTCCGAAAATGCCGCCTTATTTCTCTGAATAGCCGCACTTCTCATCCGAGCAGATCTCCCGGTTCCCCTTGATGACCATGTATTTCCCGCATTTCGGGCACTTCTTCCCGACAGGCCTGGCCCAGGACATGAAGCCGCAGTCCGGATTGTTCTCGCAGCCGTAATACAGCCTTCCCTTCTTCGTCCTGCGGAGAACCACCTCTCCCGAGCCGCACTCCGGACATTTGATGCCGATTTTCTCAAAATAAGGCTTCGTGTTTCTGCACTCGGGGAACCCGGGGCACGCGAGGAACTTTCCGTGGGGGCCGTACTTGATCACCATGTTGCGTCCGCAGTTCTCGCAGACGACGTCCGTCTCCTCGTCCCCTACCTTGACTTCCTTCAGTTCCTCGTTGGCCCTCTCCACTTCCTCCTCGAGATCCGGATAGAAGTTCCGTATGATGGTCTTCCAGTCGATTTTTCCCTCCGCGACCCCGTCGAGGAGCGTCTCCATGTTCGCGGTAAAATCGGCGTCGACGATCTGGGGGAAAGCCTGCTGCATGATGCCGTCCACGACGGACCCCAGCTCCGTGAGGAACAGATTCTTCTTTTCCTTGGAAATGTAGTGTCTCGCCAGAATCGTGGAAATGGTGGGCGCGTAGGTACTCGGCCTGCCGATTCCCTTCTCCTCCATCGTGCGGACCAGGGAGGCCTCCGTGTAGTGGACCGGCGGCTGCGTGAAGTGCTGCTCCGGCCGGAATTCGGCGGCCGTGACGGCCGAGTCGGCCGTGATGGCGGACAGGGCGGCGCTCTTCTTCGCGTCTCCCTCCTCCGGATCCTCCGACTCGCCGTAGACGTCCAGGAAACCGGGGAACCGGACGCTGGAGGAGGACGCCGTGAAGCTTCCGGGAATGTCGTCCCGGTCGGCGCGGATCCTGACGCTCACCGTGTCATAGACCGCGGGCGACATGCGGCTCGCGGTGAATCTCCGCCAGATCAGCTGATACAGACGGAACTGATCCCTGGAGAGCGACTCCTTGATCCTGACCGGCGTTCTCCGGATGTCCGTCGGACGGATCGCCTCATGGGCGTCCTGGACGTTCCGGTTCTGGCTGTCGTGCTTCCGGCTTCCGAGGTAATTTTCCCCGTATTCCGCTTTGATATAGTCAGCCGCCGCGGCGTCCGCTTCCTCGGACACGCGGGTGGAGTCCGTCCTGAGGTAGGAGATCAGACCCACCGTGCCTTCTCCGCTGACGTCGACTCCCTCGTAGAGCTGCTGGGCGATCCGCATGGTCTTCGAAGTCGAAAAACCGAGCAGGTTCGCCGCGTCCTGCTGCAGCGTGCTGGTGGTGAACGGAAGGGGCGGTTTTCTCCGGCGCTCTCCCTTTTTCACCTCGGCGACGCGGAAATCCGCATCCTTCAGCCGTTCCAGAATGCGGTTCATCTCTTCTTCCGAGCCCACCGAAGTTCCGTGTTCATCCTCGGCATACTTCGCGGTCAGGGGCTTCTTTCTTCCCTGCACGGAGAAATCGGCCTCAAGCGTCCAGTATTCCGCGGGGACAAATTCCTCGATCTCCTTCTCCCGCTTCGCGACGATCCGGAGGGCGGCGGACTGCACGCGTCCGGCCGACAGGCCCCGCTTGACCTTTTTCCAGAGAACGGGGCTGATTTCGTAGCCGACCAGCCGGTCAAGCACCCGGCGGGCCTGCTGGGCGTCCACCAGGTTCATGTCGATGGCCCTGGCGGATTTGATCGAGGCCTTGACCGCGTTCTTCGTGATCTCGTTGAAGGTGATCCTCTGCATTCTGCTCTCGTCAAGGCGCAGGGCCGAGACCAGATGCCAGGAGATCGCCTCCCCTTCCCGGTCCGGGTCGGTGGCGAGATAGACGCGGTCCGCGTTTTTGGCGGCCTTTCTGAGCTTCGCCAGGAGATCGCCCTTGCCCCTGATCGTGATATATTTCGGTTCAAAATCATGCTCGACGTCGATTCCCATCTGACTCTTGGGGAGATCCCTGACATGTCCCATCGAAGCCTCGACGGTATAACCGGATCCGAGGAACTTCCTGATTGTCTTGACCTTGGCGGGAGATTCGACAATCACAAGATTCTTAGCCACTTCCGTGCACCTCATTTTCTGATTATTGCGGCGAACCGCTCCGCGGCGGATTATTTTCGGGCTCCGCCGCTCCTTTTCACAGTAAAATTGACTATACAGCAAATGATTTTCGGATGCAAGGAGAAATTGTTGCGGAGAGTCCGGCGATGGTTTACAATCAGACTGACGGCTCCCCGCGCCGCTTTTGCGCGGCGGACGCCTTCCGCCGTCTCCGCGGCCCCGTGGAGGCATCTCTTTCCGGGTTTCCCGCATCTGTGCGGGGGCACTCTTTCCCGGTTTCCCGCATCTGCGCGGGGGCACTCTTTCCCGGTTTCCCGCATCTGCGCGAAGGCACTCTTTCCCGGTTTCCCGCATTCCCGCGGGGGTACTCTTGTCGTCCGGGCTTCTCCGGCCGCTCACCGTCGCCAGTTTCTTCCATAATAGTATGAAGGTCCCTGTGTGCCGCCGTTTATCCGCGATCCGCGGCCCTCTTACCCTGTCATTTCCGCTTTTCTTTCCGTCACCCTTGACCTGCCGTCTGTCTATCTCCGGGCAAAGGCGGCGCCTTCTCCGAAAGATGAGGACTTGTCATGTTCAGCAGCATACTCTCAGCGGCCGTCTACGGCCTCGACGTTCTTCCGATCCGGGTGGAGGCGGATCTGAGCGACGGTCTCCCCCAGTTCATCATGGTGGGTTATCTCTCCGCCCAGGTCCGCGAGGCAGAGGACCGGGTCCGCACGTCCTTCCGCAACACCGGGGTAGCCCTGCCGCCGAAGCGGATCACCGTCAACCTGTCCCCGGCGGACGTGCCGAAATACGGCTCCCGGTTCGATCTTCCCATCGCCATCGGCATCCTGGCCGCGGCGCAGCTCGTTCCCGCCTCGTCCCTCGAGGGCCTGATGGCGGCGGGGGAGCTCGCCCTCAACGGAGATCTCCGCCGCGTCACGGGGATCCTTCCCATCGCCTACCGGGCGGGGGAGCTGGGCGCCCGAACGCTTCTCATTCCCTACGAAAATGAGCTGGAAGCCCGTCCGGCGCCGGGAATCCGCGTCGTCGGCCTCCGGAACCTGACGGAGGTCATCTCCTACCTCAGAAACCGGACGATTCCAAAGCGGCCTCAGCCGGAGCCGCCGGACGTTCCCTCCGCCTCGTTCCCCGCGGAGGACGAGGACATGCGCGACATTCACGGGCAGAGCGCCGCTGTGCGCGGGGCGGTCATCGCCGTCGCGGGCTTCCACAACCTGCTCCTGATCGGGCCGCCCGGTTCCGGAAAGACCATGCTGGCCCGCAGGATCCCCTCGATCCTGCCGGAGCTGACGGAGGAGGAAAGCCTGGAGATCGCGAAGATCTACAGCATTGCCGGCCTGCTCGACAGCAGGGATCCCGTCGTGCGGCGCCGTCCATTCCGCCACCCGCACCACACGGTCTCAGCCCCCGCGCTGGCCGGGGGAGGGAAAATCCCCACGCCGGGAGAAATCACGCTGGCCCACCGGGGCGTGCTGTTTCTGGATGAATTTCCGGAGTTTTCCAGGGGCGCCCTTGAGATTCTCCGCCAGCCTCTCGAGGACCGGGAGATCATCATCTCCAGGACCGCCGGCACCTTCCGCTTCCCGGCGAACTTCCTTCTCCTGGCCGCCATGAATCCCTGTCCCTGCGGCTACTACCCGGACATGAACCGCTGTACCTGCTCTCCCGGGGAGGTGAACCGCTATATCAACCGCATCTCCAAGCCTCTGCTAGACCGGATTGACCTGTGCGCGGAATGCCCCCAGATCACCTACGGGGAACTGACTTCAGGCTACTCCGTCAGTCCCTCGTCTTCGGAGATCCGGGACCGGGTCAGCCGCGCGCGAAAGCTCCAGGAGATCCGTTTTTCCGGCACTCCGGTACGCTTCAATTCCGAGATTCCCTCCTCCGCCTCCGGGGACTTCTGCCGGATGGATCCCGGCGCCGAGAGAGCTCTGGAATCCGCTTTTTCCAGCATGAGGATGAGCGCGCGGAGCTGTCACCGGATCATGAAGACGGCGCGCACCATCGCCGATCTCGAGGAGAGCGCCCTCATCAGGGCCGAGCACATCCGGGAAGCCCTGTTTTACAGAATGATCGACCGAAAATACTGGAATCTTTAGAGACCGTGCGGAAAAAAGGGACACAAGGAAAACTGCGCGGAAAAATAGGGAACACGAAAGGCCGCTCGGCAAAAAACAGAAGTACGAAAAACCGCGCGGCCGGGAAGGAGGATCGCGATGATCCCTGAGACAGTCATGATAAAAAAGGAAGACGCGGACTACCCGCGCCGCATGAAGGAGCTGGGGAGAATGCCCCGGACGCTCTACCTGATGGGGAGGCTTCCTGACGACGATCGTCCCTCCGCGGCAGTCGTCGGGGCGCGGATGTGCAGCGGATACGGGAGGGACGCGGCCTACCGCATCGGATTCTTTCTGGCGGAGCACGGCGTCCAGGTGGTGAGCGGCCTCGCCGTCGGCGTCGACGGAACGGCCCAGCAGGGCGCCCTGGACGCGGGCGGAGACGTATTCGCCGTACTGGCGTCGGGCCCCGACGTGTGCTATCCGATCACGAATTATCCCGTCTACGAGGGGATTCTGAAACAGGGCGGCGTCGTGTCCGAGCACCCGCCGGGCACCCGGCCCCTCGCCCCGTATTTTCCCTCGCGGAACCGGATCATCAGCGCCCTGGCCGACATCGTGATCGTCGTCGAGGCCAGGGAGAGATCCGGCTCTCTCATCACGGTCGACTTCGCCCTGGAGCAGGGCCGCACGGTGCTGGCGGTGCCGGGGCGTTTTACCGATCCCCTGTCGGACGGCTGCAACCGTCTCATCGCCCAGGGAGCCGGGATCATCTGCTCTCCCGGGACCATCCTGGAAGAACTGGAGACGCTCTGGAGTACACGTCCCGCGGAAAAAACAGGTTTCCCGGCAAAGAACGTTTCCGTGGCAAATCGCGAAAAGGCCGTCAATGCCGGCTCCGCGGCGAATACCGGGAACGCCGTCCGCTTTGGTTTCTCGGCGGATACCGGGGCTGCCGTCAAAGCCGGCCCCGATGTGAATACCGAAAAGGCCGTCAACGCCGGCCCCGCCAAAAAAGAGAGGCGTCCTGGCAGCAAAAAAACCCGGGAAGAGCGCGTCGCGCTCTCTCCGGGGGCTGCCGTCCTTCTGAAGCTGCTGGGCGAACACGGCCGGCTCACGCCGGACGAGGCCGCCGGGATGCTGTCGATCCCGGTTCCCGCCGCCTCCGCGGCGCTGATGGAGCTGGTGCTTTCGGGAGCGGCCAGAGAAGCGGGGCGGGGAAGATTTGAGGCCGTCCGCCGGTCTCACCCGAAGTAATCCTGGTAGACGTTCCCGTTGATGATGCACAGATAGATGCCGGCGCCGGCCGAGGCGACGTCGTCCGTCACCAGCACCGCGAAGGTGCCATTCTCGATACCGAGGGAATTCAGCACGTCCAGGCCGGCCTCGGAGACCTCCGTCAGGTTGGCGGTCAGCCCCTGCCAGGCGTCTTTCACCTCGGCGTTGTCCCGGCTGAGCTCCATGAGCTCCCGGGTGATGCCCGGATTGATCTTGAAGACCACGTCTCCGTCCATGACGACGAACTCGGTGTCGCAGTCTTCGTAGCTGTCCCCGACCGCCACCTCCAGCAGGTTCCGGATGGTGTCGTCGGAAAGCGCCGAGGCGTCGGCGCGCACGGTCCCGGCTGCCAACAGCGCGGCGCAGAAAAGAGCCGCCAGCGCGGTCCTGAAGATTCGTTTACCCATGGTTTTACCTCGTCATTTTCCTCTGCCCCGGGCAGGCGTCCGTTTCCATGTGTCTCATTCTTCCTCCGGCGCCTCCATCCGGAGGATGTCCTGCTCCTCGGGAGTCTCGCTCAGCTTCAGGTGCAGCGTCTGCTTCGGGTGCGGCGCCGCCTCCATCGGGGCGCCCGTCTCGTCGAAGATGCCGAGCACTTCCGCCCGGAGATCCCTTCCGTCGGGCTTCATGATCTCGATCACGTCCCCCCTGCGGAATTTGTTCTTCTGCGTGATCACCGCCCTGCCCTCTCCGTCGAAGCCGGAGACGCAGCCGAGATATACGGCGTTCCTGACGTAGGTGTTGCTGTCATAGATCTGGTCGTCCCGGCCGGGCCGGCCGTAGAAGAATCCCGTCGTAAACCGGCGGTAGGTGCAGTCTGAGATCATCCTCCGGTAGTCGTCGAGCCTGGCCTCGTAGAGAGCGGGATCCCGCCCGTAGTCGTCCATGGCCAGCCGGTAGGTTCTGGCACAGGTGGCGACGTACAGCGCGGTCTTCATGCGGCCCTCGATCTTGAAGCTGTCGATGCCGGCCGCGTAGAGGTCCGGCAGATGATCGACCATCATCAGATCCCGGGAATTGAAGATGTAGCTGCCCCGCTCGTTCTCCTCCACAGGCATGTACTCCCCGGGCCTCGTCTCCTCGACGACGGCGTAGCGCCAGCGGCAGGGATGGGTGCAGGCTCCCCGGTTGGCGTCCCTCCCGGCCAGATAACTGCTGAGGAGGCAGCGCCCCGAGTAGGAGATGCACATCGCCCCGTGGACGAAGGTCTCAAGCTCCAGATCCTCCGGGATGTTCCTTCGTATCTCGCCGATCTCGGCGAGAGACAGCTCCCGCGCCAGGACGATCCGTTTCGCGCCGAGCCCGTACCAGAACAGGCAGGATTCGTAGTTGGTGGTATTGGCCTGGGTGCTGATGTGGATTTCCAGCTCCGGGGCGTATCTTCCCGCGACGGCAAACAGGCCGGGATCCGAGATGAGGACGGCGTCCGCCCCCATGGAAGCGATCTCCGCGAAATAGCGCCCGGCGTCCCTGAGATCGCCGTTGTGGGCAAAGATGTTGGCCGTCACGTAAACCTTTACGCCGCGTTCGTGGGCATAGCGGATCCCCTCCCGCATCTCGTCCGGGGAGAAATTGACGGCCTTCGCCCGCAGGCCGTAGGCGCCGCCTCCGATGTAGACCGCGTCGGCTCCGTAGCGGACCGCGGTTTTCAGGACCGGAAGCGATCCCGCCGGTATCAGTAATTCCGGTTTTTTCCTTGTCTTTTCCATCTCATTTTCTCACTGTGACCGCGAGTCCGTCTCCGACGGGCAAAATCGTCGTGACGAAGTCCCCGTCGGAGGATACCGCCCGGAGATACTCCCTCATCCTGGCGTGTATCGTCCGCTCCCGCCGCTCCACCGCGAATCTCGATTCCAGAAGATCGCCGTCCTGAAGAACATTGTCGGCCGCCAGTACGCCGCCCTTCGCCAGAAGACGGCGAAGCTCCGGCCAGAACAGGGCGTACTGTCCCTTGGCGGCGTCCATGAAAATGAAGTCCCAGGTGCCCTGCAGGCGGGGAAGAATCTCCGCGGCGTCCCCTCGGAGGAACGTCACCCTGTCCCCGACGCCGGACCGCCGGAAGGTCTCCTCGGCGGCTCCGAACCGCGGGGCGTAGTTCTCGACGGTCGTCACGGCCGCCTCGCTGTAAGTACAGAAAAAAACGGCAGAAAAGCCGATGGCGGTCCCGATCTCCAGAACCGTCTCCGGCTTCGCCAGTTCCAGCAGGAAACGAAGCGCGCTCTGGGTTCCCCTCCTGATGACGGGGACGCCTTCCGACACGCACTTTTCCTCAAGATTTTCAAGAAATTCCGTATTTCCCGGGTAAAAGGTGTCCAGAAACACCGCGAGTCTCTCCGCGTCCGTCATCCGGTTTCCTCCCCGGACAGAACCGCGAGAATCTCCGTCGGAGACATGGACGTGTTGAGGGCGGCGCTTCCGGGCCTGATCTTTCCGTGGAAGGGGGAGATTCTCTCCTCCAGGACAAAGACGACCCTGTCCCGTATCACCCCGGCCTCCTTCAGAATGCCGGCGATCTCCCACAGTTCCGCTTCGTCGGGAATGACGACCGTGACGTCGCGGCCGGGAGGCTCCTCCGCGGCGGCCTCACTGAAAATGGAATAGCCGTAGATATAGGCCAGCCGCCCGGCAAATACCAGCAGCACCACGGCCAGCACCGTCAGAAGAAGCCGGACAAGCGCCCTCGCTCCGGAAGAATTCCTCTGATTTCGTCGGTCACTGCTGCTCATCGCGTAAACCCTCAAAATTCCGGGACCCAGAGAGCCACCTCCCTGGTGACGTCCGTGACGATATTCTGGAGGCTGCGCATCACCGCCTCCTCCGCTTCCAGAAAGGCTTCGGCCTCCGGTATCCGCTCCAGCTCCTCGAACTGTCTCTCCAGACGTTCCGAGTGCTCGGTGTAGATTTCCTCATTGTCGATGCTGTCCAGCTCGATCTTCCGCCTTCGCAGGTCCATGATCCGGTCGAATACGGCAGGGGATGTCTCCAGAAGCTCCTGGCCGCGTCTCCGGTACTCGCTGTAATCGCGGCTTTCCCGGATCGATTCGATCAGCCTGCCGGTACAGTCTCTGATATTTTTCTCCATCCGCTTCCTCACTCAGACAGAAGTTTCCATGATAATCGGAAGAATCATGGGACGTCGCTGCGTTCTCTTCCAGACGAAATCGCTGAGCTCGTCCTTCACCTCGGACTTGATGGTCGTCCAGTCCCTGACGCCCCGCTCCAGGCATCCCTCGACGGCGTCGGCCGCCACCTGGTTCGCCTCCTCGAGGAGATCCTCGGACTCGCGGACGTAGACAAAACCTCTGGATACGATATCCGGTCCGGCCAGGAGCTGTCCTCCGCTCCTGTCGAGGGTCATGACGACGATGATGATTCCGTCCTCGGCCAGGCGCTGACGGTCCCGTATGACGATATTCCCGACGTCGCCGACGCCGAGGCCGTCCACCAGGATGCCTCCGGTCTGGACCTTCCCGATAATCCGGGCGGAATCCTCACCCAGCTCCAGCACGTCGCCCGTGTGGAGAACCCAGATGTTCTCCTTCGGAATCCCGATCGACTCCGCCACCTGGGCCTGGGCCGCGAGGTGTCTTCTCTCACCGTGCACGGGGATCGCGTACTTCGGCCTGACCAGGGAGTAGATCAGCTTGATCTCCTCCTGACATGCGTGTCCCGAGACGTGCGTGTCCTGGAAAATCACCTCGGCCCCCAGCTCGGACAGCTCGTTGATCACATTTGACACCGCCTTCTCATTTCCGGGAATCGGATGGGAGGAGAAGACGATCGCGTCGCCCGGCATGATCTTGACCTTTTTGTGGATGTTGGCCGCCATTCTCGAGAGAGCCGCCATGGACTCTCCCTGGCTCCCCGTGGTGACAAGGACCACCTTGTCCTGGGGATAATGGTACAGGCTGTCCATCTCGATCAGCGTGTTTTCCGGGTCGTCGATATAGCCGAGCTCCACCGCCGTGCCGATGACGTTGACCATGGAGCGGCCCTCAAGACAGACCATTCTTCCGTATTTCGCGGCGGTATTGATGATCTGCTGCACGCGGTCCACATTGGACGCGAATGTGGCGATGATCAGTCTCTGGTTCGTGTGCTCCGAGAAGATCCTCTCGAAGGCGGCTCCCACCGTCTTCTCGGACATGGTAAAGCCGGGGCGCTCCGCGTTCGTGCTGTCGCACATGAGGGCGAGCACGCCTTTCCTTCCGATCTCGGCAAACCGCTGAAGATCGATGGCGTCGCCGAAGACCGGCGTGTAGTCCACCTTGAAGTCCCCCGTATGGATGATCGTGCCCGCCGGGGAATACAGGGCCAGCGCCGCGGCGTCCTGAATGCTGTGATTTGTCTTGATGAACTCAATCCGGAAATCCCCGAGATTGATCGACTGGCCGAATTTCACGATCTTTCTCTTGACGGAATTCAGCAGGTCGTGCTCCTCCAGCTTCTTTTCGATCAGCGACATCGTTAGACGGGTCGTGTAGATCGGCACATTCAGCTTCTTGAAGACGTAGGGGATCGCGCCGATGTGGTCCTCATGGCCGTGGGTGATGACAAAGCCCTTTACCTTGCTGTAATTCTCCACCAGATAGGTCACGTCCGGTATCACGAAGTCTATGCCGAGCATATCGTCTTCAGGGAACGCAAGACCGCAGTCGACGACCACGATGCTGTCCCCGTACTCAAACGCCGTGATATTCATTCCGATCTGCTCAAGTCCTCCGAGCGGAATGATCCTCAGGTGTTCGTTGTTCAATTGCTTCTTCAAAAAATATCTCCTTTCATGCCAACAGACCGTTCCGGGATGTCCCCTGACGGAGGCGCCCCGGTCCAGTCTCTGAGTGCTTATCCGAATGCTTCCGTCACATCCGGATATCCGTATCGTCCATCATCTCCTCGAAAACCTTCAGCAGGGCCTCAAGCTCACCGCCGTCTTCCACCGGCACGTACCTTGCCTCCTCATCGGTTTCCTCGGATACATCTTTTAAAATGAGGGCATTCGCGTCGCCTTCCGCCGCGTCGGCGACAAGAAGATAGTCCGTTCCGTTCACACGCGCCTGCTCCTCAATAAAGAATTCTGTCTCACGGCCGTCGTCGGCCACGAATTTAAGAGTTTCCATCCTGAATTACCGGTCCGCGTCCGCACCTCCCTCGTGCTGATTCAGGTAATCTCCGAGAATGACCGCTGCCGCGATCATGTCCACGTACTCACCGAAATCCTCTCTGCGGATCCCCTTGCTTTCCATTATTTCTTCCGCTTCTACCGTGGTAAGCCTTTCGTCCTGATAGTAGACCGGCAGTCCGGTCCGTCTCCTAAGGGCCGCGCCGAAGGCCTCCGTCTTCAGCGCCCGCTCCCCTTTTGTCCCGTCCATATTGAGGGGGAGCCCCAGGACGATGGCGGATACGCCCAGCTCCTCCGTCAGCGCCTCAATTCTCCGGAATGTTTTCCTGAGCCTGGATTCGTCCTCTCTCCGGATGATCTCCAGCTCGCGCACCGCGACTCCGGTGGGATCCGACACGGCGGCGCCGACGGTCTTTGATCCATAGTCCAGTCCCAGAAGTCTGCCTCCGCTCACTGGTCTCCCCAGGATTTGTTCCTGATGTACTCCTTGAGCAGCTCCTCCACGAGCTCGTCGCGCTCCACCTTCATGATCATGCTGCGCGCGCCCTTGTAGTTCGTGATATAGGTCGGATCACCGGACATAATGTAGCCGACTATCTGGTTCACAGGATTATAGCCTTTTTCAGCCATCGCGCTGTAGACCACGCTGATCACGTCCTTGACCCGGATCTCGGGCTCGGACTTGACGCTGAAATACTGTGTATTGCCAAGATTATTTGCCATAATTCTCTCCCGTCCGCCCCGCGGAAAGCGCAGGCGGGTGTCAAAAATATGCCCTGTGTTTCGATACAGACCAATTTTATTTTACTCCGTATCGCCGACAGATTCAATCAGAATTTCTCGCCCCGCCAGGAGGCTTGCGTCCTCCGCGACGCTCTCCGGCGTGCAGGTCACGATTTTCCCCTCGAGAGGTTCCCCGGAGAGAACGACCGTCTCCACGGCCTCGCGGGTCTTCCCCCGCCATGTCCCCGCCGTGTCTCCCGGCTCCTCGATGAGCACCTCGACGCTCCGGCCGACAAAGCGCGCCGCGTATTCCCGGCGCAGCTTCTCCTCCAGGGCGATCAGGGCGGCGCTTCTCTCCTTTTTGACCGTCTCCGGCACCTGGCCGGCCATGGACGCGGCCGCGGTTCCGGCCCGCCGCGAATACTTGAACACGTGGATCCTGGCGAAGCGGATCTCCTCCGCGAAGCGGAGCGTCGTCTCAAATTCCTCCCCTGTCTCGCCCGGGAAGCCGACGATGATGTCGGTGGTCAGCGCCGCGTCGGGATACCGCTCCCGGATCCGGGCGCAGATCCGCCGGTAATCCTCCGTATTGTAGCGTCTCTTCATCCGCTCCAGCGTCCCGTCGCAGCCGCTCTGCAGGGACAGGTGGAACTGCGGACAGATCGCGGGGATGGCCGCCAGCTCTTCGATGAATTCCCCGGTCATGATCCCGGGCTCCAGGGAGCCGAGCCTCACGCGGGAGATGCCGGGCACGGAAGCCGCCTCGCGGATCAGCCCGAGCAGGCGCCGGTTGGTCTCCGCCTCCGAGGCGGGCGGGGTGCGGCGGTTCTCTCCCGGATGGTCAAAATCAAGACCGTAGGAGCTGATGTGGATCCCGGTCAGAACGATCTCGCGGAAGCCCGCTTCCGTGAGCCGCGCGCATTCCTTCGTCACGGCCTCCGGGCTCCGGCTCCGGACGCGTCCCCTCACGTAGGGAATCATGCAGTAGGAACAGAACTGGTTGCACCCGTCCTGGATCTTGATGAAGGCGCGGGTTCTCTCCGCCGTCTCCGAGATGCCCGATTCGTCGTAGACGGAAGCCCCGGCGATGGGGGCGCCGCATGGTTCCGGGACGTCCTCCTTAAGCAGCGCCGCGTCAAGGAACGCCGCGATCCCGGATTTTGCGCTGTTTCCGATGACAAGATCGACGCAGGGGTCCGCCAGGAGCTTCTCTTTCGCGTCCTCGGCGTAGCACCCCACCGCGGCCACGACCGCGCCGGGATTCATCTCCTTCGCCCGGTGGAGCATCTGGCGCGATTTGCGGTCGGCGATGCCCGTCACCGTGCAGGTGTTGACGATATAGACGTCGGCGCCGGGCTCAAAGGGCACGATGGTGTAGCCCGCCTCGCTCAGACGCTCGGCCATGGCTTCCGTCTCGTAGGCGTTGACTTTGCACCCCAGCGTGTGAAATGCTGCTTTTTTTGACATGGGCGGCTCCCCTGCGGGCAATGCGTGTTTCTTCTTGACTTGCTCCGCGATTCAGGCTATCATACAGACGAAAAGGAAAAGCGAAAGGAGAACAGATATATGAAAACCGTCAAGGTGTCTCTTAATTCGATAGACAAGGTTAAGACATTCATCAATGACATCAGCCGCTTCGAGTATGACTTCGATCTCGTCTCCGGCAGATACGTGATCGACGCGAAATCCATCATGGGCATCTTCAGCCTGGATCTCTCCAAGCCGATCGATCTCAATATCCACGCGGACGGCGATGATCTCGACGAGGTCATGAAGGCCGTCGAGCCCTACGTCGTCGAGTAAACCGGCGGCACAAAGGTCAGGATCGTCTTTTAAGCAGGCCCGCAGCGCAGGCCTGCTTTTTTATGCTTTCCTCCACCCGGAGGCCGCGCGGCCGTCCGGCGCGGGAACGAGGCCGGTGCTGTCCCGGCGGGCCGGCGCGGGAACGAAACCTACGCCGTCCCGCCGGGCCGGCTCCGGCTTCTCCCATCCGGAACGCGTCCCGGTCATCTCACCTTGATCAGCTCCGCCGTGGAGACCGCTTTCTCATACAGTTCCTCGATCTGCCCCTTCAGCTTGTTCTCCGAGCGCTCGATGATCTCGGGAAGGGGCTTGGTGACGGGATGCTTCGCCACGAAGATCGTGCAGCAGTCCTCATAGGGCAGAATCGACGTCTCGTAGGTGCCGATTTTCCGGGCGATCTCAACGATCTCGCTCTTGTCGAACCCGATCAGGGGCCGGTAGACCGGCATGGTGCAGACGGAATTCGTCGTCACAAGGGACTGCATCGTCTGGCTCGCCACCTGCCCGATGCTCTCCCCCGTCACAATGCCGAGATTGCCGTTCTCCCGGGCAAAATGCTCCGCGATCCGCATCATGTATCTCCGCATGATGATCGTCAGCTCCTCGTGGGGACAGGTGTCGTAGATCGCCAGCTGGATGTCGGTGAAATTGACGACCCGCAGGCGGATCGGCCCGGCGTACGCCGCCACCTGCCGCGCGAGGTCGACGACCTTCTCCTTGGCTCTCTCGGAGGTATAGGGCGGGGCGTGGAAATAGACCGCGTCGATGGAGACGCCTCTCTTCGCGATCATCCAGCCGGCCACGGGGCTGTCGATACCGCCGGACAGGCAGAGCATCGCGCTGCCGTTTGTTCCGACGGGCATGCCGCCGGGGCCCGGGAGGACCCGGGAATAGATGTAGACGCGGTCCCTGATTTCCAGGTCAAAGAGGATGTCCGGGTGATGGACATCGACCTTCATGTCCGGGAAATTCTCGAGAATCGCCTCGCCCAGATCCGCGTCGATCTCCATCGAGGGCTTCGGGAACTCCTTGTTCACCCTCTTCGCCTTGACCTTGAACGTCGCGTGGGAATCGGGATACTCCGTCCTCACGTATTCCAGCATGTTCTCCTCGAGGGCGGCGTAATCGCCCGCCGGGTATTCGTGCACCGGGCAGATGCCGACGATCCCGAAGACGTGCTGAAGCGTGCGGATCGTCTCTTCCTCGTCCCAGGCGCCCTCGCAGTTCACGTAGACGCGGCCCCGCTCCTTCCTGACGCTGAACTCCCCCGGGATTCTCCGGAGGGCGTTCATCACCTGCTTGGCCAGCGCATCCTCGAAGACGTGCCGGTTGTTTCCCTTGATGCCGATTTCCCCGTACTTGATCAGAAATGTATGATGCATGGATTCTCCTTCTCTCTGTCTGCTTCTCAGTGCGCGCGGTATCTCCGGAGGGCCGGGAGGAGCTCCCGGACCGCCTGCAGGGCCGTGTCCACCTCTTCGGCGGTATTGGTCTCGCAGAAGCTGAACCGTATCGAGGAAGTCAGTTCCCCGGCGGGCGCCCCGATGGCGGTCAGCGTCGCGCTCGCTTTCTTCCGGTGCATCGAGCACGCGGATCCCGCGGAGACGTAGATGCCCCTGTCCTCCAGGGAATGAAGCAGCACCTCCGCCCCGACCCCTGTAAAGGCGGCGTTTACGATGTGCGGCGCCCTCTCGCGGGCGGCCTCGCCGTGGATGACGATTCCGTCCAGCTCCCTCAGGCCGGCCTCCAGCCTGTCCCTGAGGGATACAAGATGCTCCGTCTTCTTCTCAAAATCCCTGTAAGCCTCGGCGGCCGCCTCCCCCATGCCGGCGATGCCGGGCACATTGTCCGTCCCCGAACGCATGCCCTTCTGCTGTCCGCCGCCGTAGAGGATCGGAAGAATGCGGGCTCCGCTTCTCACGTACAGGAAGCCCGTCCCCTTGGGTCCGTGGAACTTGTGTCCGCTGACGGAGAGAAGGTCGATACCGAGCCTCGAGGGACAGATCCTGAATTTGCCGTAGGCCTGGATGGCGTCCACGTGATAGAGGGCCTCCGGGGCCTTCTCCCGCACCGCGCGGGCGATCTCCCCGACGGGGACGACGGATCCGATCTCGTTGTTGACGTACATGGTGGAGACGAGAATGGTGTCCTCCGTCAGAGCCTCGCGGAGCGTATCCGGATCCAGCATGCCGCTGGCGTCGACGGGTACGACGACGGTCTCAAAGCCCATCTTTTCGAGAAACCTGACGGGCTCCGCTACGGCGGGATGTTCCATGGCGGTCGTCACGATTCTCTTCCCGCGCCGTCTCGCGGCGAGGGCCGTCCCGATCACCGCCCAGTTATCCGCCTCGGTGCCCCCGGAGGTGAAGAAGATTTCCTCCGGCTTCGCCCTGAGGGTGGCGGCGATCTTCTCCCTGGCGTCCCGGACGTAGTGCTCGGCGTCGACGCCCTTCCGGTGAAGGGACGAGGGGTTGCCGAAGTCCTCCCGCATGGTCCTGACGACGAGGTCGATGACGCCGGGCGAGGGCTGTGTTGTTGAGGAATTGTCGAAGTATATCTCTTTCATAACCACGATATTCTAACACAGAAATGTTTTTTTTAACAGTGCGTGATCCATTTCAGATGATATAATAGCAGAAGACCGGCCTGCAGACCCAGGCCCCACGCGCAGGACAGGAGGCAGATCCGCATGCTTACCAATTACCGCATGATCGTTCAGTACGACGGAACCCGATACAACGGCTGGCAGAAGCAGGGAGATACCGACAACACCATCCAGAGCAAGCTGGAAAACATCCTCGCCAGGATGTGCGGCAGCGCGGTGGACGTCCACGGCGCCGGCAGAACGGACGCCGGGGTCCACGCAAAAGGCCAGGTCGCCCAGTTCCGCATGGATACGGAGCTTTCTCCCTCCGAGATCGCCGCCGGCATCAACCGCTACCTCCCCGACGACATCGGCGTCCTGTCCGTCGCGGTGGCCGCTCCGAGATTTCACAGCCGCTACAACGCCTCGGAGAAGTATTACCTCTACCGGATCGGGACGGACAAGGCGGCCCATGTATTCGACCGCCGCTTCGTCTACGAATATCTCGGCGCCCCCCTCGACGTCGGCGCGATGAAGCTCGCCACGCTCCAGCTGATCGGCACCCATGACTTCATCAGCTTCTGCGGAAATCCCCACATCAAAAAATCCACCGTCCGCACCATCCGCACCATCCGCGTCACGGAAACCGCCGACGAGATCGATATCGGATTTGTCGGAGATGGATTTCTCCAGTATATGGTGAGAATCCTCGTCGGAACCCTGATCGAGGTGGGCGAGGGACGCAGGGATCCCCAGTCGATGAACGTGCTGCTGGAGGCCCGGAAAAGAAGTCTCGCGGGCCCCACGGCTCCGGCGAAGGGACTCACCCTGATGGAGGTCCGCTACCACTGAGCCCGTACGGGAAGCCCCGGCTTCACGGCTTCCGGAACACGATCCCGGACCACTCTCCCATCCGGAGGGTCTCCACGTAGGCGAGGCCGGCCTTCTCCGCCGCCTCCAGCACCACCGGCTCCCGTTCCCTCAGGATCCCGGATGTGATGTAGATGCCCCCGGCCGAAAGATGGGCGGGGATTTCCGGCGTGATCTCCGCGAGGATCTCGGCGATGATGTTGGCGCAGGCGATCCGGTAACAGCCGAAGCCCGCCCGCTCCTGAACGCTTCTGTCGTCCGCGATATTGCCGAGGACGACCTCGAAGGTTCCGTCCCCGATCCCGTTGGCGGCCAGGTTGTCGCGGATGGCGGGCAGCGTGTTCTCGTCGAGGTCCGTCCCGAAGACGTGCGCCGCGCCGCTCTTCAGCGCGATGATTCCCAGAATGCCGCTTCCCGTACCGACGTCCAGCATCCTGTCGCCGGGCCTGACGTATTTTCTCAGGGCCCGGATCGCGATCTGGGTGGACTCGTGGGCGCCCGTCCCGAAGGCGGTGCCCGGATCGATGTGCAGCACCATGGCGGCATCCGCCTCGTCCGCGCTGCCGGCCTCCCATGTGGGCTCGATCAGGATGTCGTCCACGCGGAAGCTGTGGAAATATTCCTTCCAGTTGTTGATCCAGTCCTCCTCGGCGGTCCGCGACTCCGTGACCGTTCCCGCCCCGATGTCCGCGCAGGAGCGCAGTCTCTCCAGACCGTCTCTGATCTCCCTGAGAAGATTCTCTGAATCTTCTCCCTCCTCCAGATAGAAGGAAATCTCGGCGGTCAGGTCGTCCTCCGGCATCTCCGGGACGACGTCGCCGAACAGGCCGCCGCTCTCCTCCGGGGTCACGGGCCTTCTGTCCTCGATCTCAAGGCTGTCGATTCCGCACTCCGACAGCATGGCGGAGACAGCTTCTTCTGCCTCCGCCGTGGTATGAATCGTATATCTGATCCAGGCTGTACTCACTTCGTCTCTTCTCCCATCGCTTTCGCGTAGCTCTTCAGCGCGTTCTTCTGCTCCCGGTTCAGCTTCGTGGGCACCTTTACGACGAGCGTCACGTAGTGATCGCCCCGTCTGTTCCTGTCGTGCACGGAGGGAATGCCCTTGCCCCTCAGCCTGAATCTCGAATCCGTCTGCGTTCCCGCCTTGACGTCGTATTCCACCTCTCCGTCGACGGTGGCGATCCGGATCTTGCCGCCGAGGGCCGCCGTGGTGAAGCTGATGGGCACGGTGGAATAGATGTTCATGTCGTCCCTCTGGAAGATGGGATGACGCGATACGCGGACCTCGACCAGGAGATCGCCTCTCGGGCCACCGTTTACGCCGGGCTCACCCTTGTCGCGGACTCTGACGGACATGCCGTTGTCGATGCCCGCGGGAATGTCCACGTTCAGCTTGTTCCGGCGCGTGACGTAGCCGGCGCCGCGGCAGTCGGGACATTTGTCCTTGATGATCTTTCCGGTGCCCCGGCAGTCGGGGCAGGCCGTCTCGGTCTGCATCATGCCGAAGATCGATCTCTGGGTGGACACTACGCGGCCGGTTCCCCGGCACTTGGAGCAGGTCTGGGGCGTGGTGCCCGGCTTGGCGCCGCTGCCCCCGCAGGTCGGACACGGTTCCCTGAGGTTGATGTCGATCTGCTTCGTGCAGCCGAACACCGCCTCCTCGAAGGTGACGTTGACCGCGGTCCGGACGTTCGCCCCCCGCATGGGGCCGTTGGAGGCCCTGCGGGACGAGGCGCCGCCGCCGAACAGATCGCCGAAGATGTCTCCGAAGATATCGCCCATGTTGGACGCGTTGAAGTCGAAGCCGCCGAAGCCGCCCCCCTGCTCAAACGCCGCGTGCCCGAACTGATCGTACTGGGCGCGCTTTTCGTGATCGCTCAGGACGGAGTACGCCTCCGATGCCTCCTTGAACTTTTCAGCCGCCTCGGCATCCCCGGGATTCATATCCGGGTGATACTTCTTCGCCAGCTTTCTGTACGCCTTCTTCAGATCCTCCTCGCTCGCGTCCCTGGAGACACCGAGAACCTCATAGTAATCTCTCTTTTCCGCCATAGCCCACCTGCCAATGCGTCACGGACAGCGCCGCGCCCGCGCCGCAGCCCCTGCACATCAATCGGCTGTCGCAGCGATTCTGTTGCCTTCCGCTGCGGCAGCCTGTACTGTCTGTTTATGATTGACCGTTTTCCTGCCGGAATTCCCTGCCGGGTTTTCCTGTCAGATTTTCCTGCCGGAATTCCCTGTCAGAGTTCCCTGATCAGAGTTCCCTGATCAGACTTCCCTGTAATCCGCGTCCACGACGTCGTCGTCGTTTCCGCCGTTCGAGGAGGCGCTGCCGCCGCCCTGGCCGGGATCAAAGCCGCCCTGCGGGCCGGCACCCTGTGTCTGCTCGTACATCTTGGCGAAGAGCTTCTGGCCGCTCTCGAGGAGCCTGTCCTTCGCGGACTTCAGCTCGTCGATATCCGCGTCCGTAAGAACCGCGCCGGCGTCCGGGTGCTTCGCCAGAATGTCCTTCAGCGACTGAAGGTTCGTCTCGACCTCGCTCTTGTCCGCGGCATCCAGCTTGTCGCCGGCGTTCTTCATCGCGTCCTCGACCTGGAAGACCAGGCTGTCCGCCTCGTTCCTCGCGTCGATGCCTTCCTTGCGCTTTCTGTCCTCGGCCTCGTACTGCTGGGCCTCCTTCACGGCGCGGTCGATGTCGGCGTCCGACATATTGGAGCTCGCAGTGATCGTGATGTGCTGCTCCTTGCCCGTGCCGAGATCCTTGGCGGAGACGTTGACGATGCCGTTGGCGTCGATGTCAAAGGTCACCTCGATCTGGGGCACGCCTCTCCTTGCGGGCGGGATGCCGTCCAGACGGAACTGGCCGAGGGACTTGTTGTCCCTGGCGAACTGACGCTCGCCCTGGAGCACGTTGATGTCGACGGCCGACTGATTGTCCTGGGCCGTGGAGAAGATCTGGCTCTTCTTGGTCGGGATCGTGGTATTTCTCTCGATCAGCTTCGTCGCGACGCCGCCGAGGGTCTCGATGGAGAGCGAAAGCGGCGTGACGTCAAGAAGAAGGATGTCTCCCGCTCCCTTGTCGCCGGCGAGCTTGCCGCCCTGGATCGAAGCGCCGAGAGCGACGCACTCGTCCGGATTGAGGTTCTTGCTGGGCTCCTTGCCGGTCAGGGCGCGGACGCGGTCCTGAACGGCCGGGATACGGGTGGATCCGCCGACGAGAAGGACCTTCGTCAGATCCGAAGCCGTAAGTCCGGCGTCGGAGAGAGCCTTCTGCACCGGAGCGACGGTTCTCTCGACCAGGTTCCTGGTCAGTTCGTTGAACTTGGCCCTGGTGAGGTCCATGTCGAAATGCTTCGGATTGCCGTCCACAGCGGTGATGAACGGAAGGTTGATGTTGGTCGTCGTCGCGGTGGAAAGATCCTTCTTGGCCTTCTCCGCGGCCTCTCTGATTCTCTGAAGCGTCGTGCTGTCCTTCGAGAGATCGACGCCTTCCTTCTGCCGGAAGTCCTCGATCATGTAGTTTGTCAGGACGTTGTCGAAATCGTCGCCGCCGAGGAAACTGTCGCCGTTGACCGCCAGAACCTCGATGACGCCGTCGCCGATCTCGATGATGGAGACGTCGAAGGTGCCGCCGCCGAGGTCGTAGACCATGATCTTCTGGTCGCTCTCATTGTCGAGGCCGTAGGCCAGGGCCGCCGCCGTCGGCTCGTTGATGATACGCTTGACTTCCAGGCCGGCGATCTTGCCGGCGTCCTTGGTGGCCTGTCTCTGGGCGTCGTTGAAGTACGCCGGAACCGTGATGACGGCCTCCGTGACCTTCTCGCCGAGATACGCCTCCGCGTCCGTCTTGAGCTTCTGCAGGATCATCGCGGAGATCTCCTGGGGCGTATAGCTCTTTCCGCCCGCCGTGACCTTCTCGTTGGTGCCCATCTTTCTCTTGATCGAGGAGATGGTGTTGTCCGCGTTGATGACGGCCTGGTGCTTCGCCAGATCGCCGACCAGACGGTCGCCGTTCTTCGTGAAGGCCACCACCGACGGCGTCGTCCTGGCGCCTTCCGCGTTGGCGATGACGGTGGGCTGTCCGCCCTCCATCACTGCCACGCAGCTGTTCGTTGTTCCGAGGTCAATGCCGATAATTTTGCTCATAATAAACTCCTCCTGGTAATGTTTTCTGAATCATGCTGATATAGGAAATGCGCGCGGCCGGTCAGTTGGCGACCTTCACCATGCTGTGCCGCACGACGGCATCCTTGTATGTGTAGCCCTTCTGGAGATCCTCGGCGACGACGCCGGCCCCGAGATTCTCATCCTCCACATGCATCACCGCGTTGTGGTAGACGGGGTCGAAGGGCTGTCCCGCCGCTTCGATCGGTTTGACGCCGATATCGTCCAGCGCTTTCTCGAACTGCCGGAGAATCCGGTCCATTCCCTGGGCGAAGGGATCGTCCTTCGACTCCTCCGGCACCGCCGCGATGCCTCGCTCCAGGTTGTCCAGCACGGGGAGAATCTTGTTCATGACGTCCTTCACCGCGTAGGTGTAGATGTCGGCCTTCTCCTTCTCCGTGCGCTTCCGGTAATTCTCGTATTCGGCGAGGGTTCTCATGTACCGGTCGCGGATCTCGGCGATCTCCGCGTCTTTTTTGGCCAGCTCCTTCTTGTCTCTCCTTCCGAAAAGGCCCTTGGGCTTTGTTCCGGCGCCGCTCTCGCGGGCTTCCCCGTCCTTCTCCTCCGCGGCGTCTTCCCCGGCGTCGGATCCGGCGTCCTCCGCGGCGTCTTCCACCGCTCCGGCCGTCTCCTCACCTTCGGGCTGCGTCCCGGCCGCGTCCTCTTCGGTCGCCGCCTCTTCTCCCGCGGGAATCCCGGCCTCCGCCTCGTCTACTTCGTTTTCCAGCTTCTCTCTCTCATCCAGTTCCACGGTAACGATTTACCTCGCTTTCTATTGTTCTGCGGTATCTCCCGGCCCGCTTCCGAAGGCTTTTCCGAGAGCTTCCTTTACGTTCTTCAGGTTGTCCATGACCTTCTCGTAATCCATTCTCTTGGGACCGATGATGCCGATCGTTCCCTTCATGCCGTCTCCCATCTCGTAGGTGGCGGTCACGACGCTGCAGTCCTTCATCGACTCGATGGGACTCTCCTCGCCGATGTATACCTGGATTCCGGCGTCGCCCTCTTCCCGGGTTTCACTGGAAATAAACCCGGCGAGGCCGTCCTTCTCCTCCAGCGTGGAGATCAGCCTGCTGGCGCTCTCGCTGTCGGCGAGCTCGGGATACTTGAAGATGTTGTTCGCCCCGCTCGTATAGATCTGCATGTTCTCGTCGGTCTCGGCGCGGATCACCTCGGCGATGGTATCCAGTACCTCTCCGACGATGGCGCTGTGTATGCCCGCCTCCTCCTTGACGTTGGAGATAAGGCCCAGATTGATATCCGCCAGCGTGAGGCCGTTGAACCGGGTGTTGAGCAGCAGGTTGAGCTTCAGCACCTGCTCCTCGGAGATGTCGTCGTTGAGATCGATCAGGTGGTTCTTCACGATATTGCCGTCGATCACGACGACGTTGAGAAGCTGTCTCGGCGCCAGCCTGGAGAGCTGGATGAATTTCACCTTGTTTCCCTTGTAGGACGGGGCCGAAAGCATCGCGGTGTAATTCGTGTTGCTGGCCAGAAGCCTGACCACTTTCTTCAGCATCTCCTCCAGCCGGGCGGTCCTGGCGATCATCAGGCTGTTCATCGCGCTGACCTCGCCGGTTTTCTCGCTGACGAGGCGGTCGACGTACATCCTGTAGGCCTTGTCCGTCGGAATTCTTCCGGCGGAGGTGTGAGGCTGGATGATGTAGCCCATCTCCTCGAGATCGGACATCTCGTTCCGGATCGTGGCGGAACTCAGGTTGAGATCCGTGTACTTCGATATTGTCCTGGATCCCACCGGTTCCCCGGTCTTCAGATACGTCTGAATGATCGCGTTCAATATCGTCGTCTTTCTTGAATCGAGCTCCAAACTTCCGCCTCCTTTCCGGTTATTAGCACTCAGTTGTTTGGAGTGCTAATATCTAATTGAGAATATACACCCGACCAAAACCAATGTCAACATAATTTTCCGGGAATCTCAGAAGTTTCCTCCGGCCTCACATCTGGTGCCTCACCACCGCGTACTCGTCGCCGCTGCGGTAGTAGGGGCACTCGTTGACCGGGGACGTGTAGAAGCGGACCGCCTCGTCCTCATCCATGTCCACGCCGCAGAACCAGTCCTCTTCCTCCTCGTCGTATTCCAGATTCGCGCAGCTTTCGCAGATATTTCCCGCCATCGTTCACCTCACGCCTTTCCGCCCCGGTTGTATCTTCTCTTCTTATTATAGGATTTGTACGTATGCTTCGGCTGGATCTTCTCCTGCGCCCGGTTCGCCGCGCGGATCTGCCGCTCGGTCTCCGAGGCGTCCTCCAGGTTCTGCTTCAGCGAGACCATCCGGTCCCTCAGCTCCGCGGCCATCTCGAAATTAAGCTCCGCCGCCGCTGCCCGCATCTGCTTCTCCACCTTCAGGATGAGATCCTCCAGCTCCTCCCGGCTCATGTCCTCGGGTTCCTTTCCGAGATTCTTCTCGGTCTCCGCCACCGCCTTTGAGGTGGAGATCAGGTCCCGCACCGCCTTGCGGATCGTCGTGGGCGTGATGCCGTGCTCCTCGTTGTAGCGGAGCTGGATCTTCCTTCTGCGCTCCGTCTCCCCGATCGCGCGTCTCATCGAGTCCGTCATCACGTCGGCGTACATGATCACCCGGCCCTCGGAATTTCTGGCGGCCCTGCCGATGGTCTGGATCAGGGAGGTCTCCGATCTCAGGAAGCCCTCCTTGTCCGCGTCCAGGATCGCGACCAGGGAGATCTCGGGAATATCCAGGCCCTCCCGGAGGAGGTTGATGCCGACCAGGACGTCGAACACGTCCAGCCGCATGTCCCGGATGATCTCGGTGCGCTCCAGGGTGTCGATATCCGAGTGGAGGTAGCGCACCCGGATCCCGACGTCCTTCATGTAATCCGTCAGGTCCTCCGCCATGCGCTTCGTGAGGGTCGTGATCAGGACCTTCCGCCCCTGCTCCGTCTCCCGGTTCACCTCCCCGATGAGGTCGTCGATCTGTCCCTTCACCGGGCGGACGTCGACCTCGGGATCCAGAAGCCCGGTGGGACGGATCACCTGCTCCGCCCGCAGCATCTCGTGGGTCTCCTCGTAGGGGCCGGGGGTCGCCGAGACAAACAGGATCTGGTCGATCCGCTCCTCAAATTCTCCGAAGCTTAAGGGCCGGTTGTCCAGCGCGCTGGGCAGACGGAAGCCGTAGTCGACCAGCGTCGTCTTGCGGCTCCTGTCCCCGCTCCACATCGCCCCGATCTGGGGAATCGTCTTGTGGGACTCGTCGATGATGATCAGGAAATCATTCCTGAAGTAATCGATCAGGGTGTAGGGGGGCTGTCCCTCCTGCCTTCCCGTCAGGTGTCTCGAGTAATTCTCGATGCCTGAGCAGACCCCCGTCTCCCTCATCATCTCCACGTCGAAGTCGGTCCGCTCCTCGATTCTCTGCGCCTCGATCAGCTTGTCGTTCGCCCGGAAGAAGCGCACCCGCTCCTCCTTCTCCGCCTCGATGGCGGCGCAGGCGGCGCTCATCCGGTCCTCGGGAACGACGTAGAACGAAGCGGGATAGATGGGCGCGTAGCTCAGGACGGCGAGCACCTCGCCCGTCAGAAGATCGATCTTCGAGACTCTCTCGATCTCGTCCCCGAAGAACTCCACCCGCAGGGCGTACTCGTTGACGTCCGCGGGAATCAGCTCCACGGTGTCTCCCTTGACCCGGAAGGTCCCGCGGTGAAAATCCATCTCGTTCCGCTCGTACTGCATCTCGATGAGCTCCCGGATCAGGACGTCTCTCTCCTTCTCCATGCCCGGCCTCACCGAGGTCATCATGTTCATGAAGTCCTCCGGCGCGCCGATGCCGTAGATGCAGCTGACGGATGAGACGATGATCACGTCCCTGCGCTCGCTGAGCGAAGAGAGGGCCGAGAGCCTCAGCTTGTCGATCTCGTCGTTGACGGACGAGTCCTTGGCGATGTAGGTATCGGACTGGGGCACGTAGGCCTCGGGCTGATAGTAGTCATAATAGGAAACAAAATACTCCACCGCGTTTTTCGGAAAGAATTCCCTGAACTCACTGTAGAGCTGGGCGGCGAGGGTCTTGTTGTGGGCGATGATGAGGGTCGGCTTGTTCAGCTTCGCGATCACATTCGCCATGGTGAAGGTCTTCCCGGAGCCGGTGACGCCCAGCAGCGTCTCGCTCTGATTTCCCTCGAGGAAGCCCGCCGTCAGTTTTTCGATCGCCTCGGGCTGATCGCCGGTCGGCCTGTATTCCGATACCAGTTCAAAATGATCCATATGCCGTATCTCCGATCTGAACCAGGGATCTCTTCACCGCCGGATTTTCGGCCGGCTCCCCGCCGGATCCGTTTTCCCTTCGATGAGAGAAAACAGGCGGATTTCCCCGCCTGCGTCACTTTTCCGTATGCTGCCGCCGGACCGTCCCTTCCCTCCGGGACGTCCGGGCGCAGATGTCTGTTCCTTCTGAATCATAAAACCGTCCCGGCGGCGCCGTCACACCTTCAGGTGCTTTCTGATCATCATGACGGAACCGATCAGGCCGATGCCGACCGCGATGCCGAAGCTCATGGGCACCAGATACCGGAACACCGTGGAGACGTCCAGGAGCACGCCGTCCATGGAGCTCATGAAGCCGAATCTTGTGAGCAGCCTGGAGACCAGCACCTGATAGGAGAACCACAGTATCACGAGGGGAATCACGCAGCCGATCACGCCCAGCAGAATTCCCTCGACCACGAAGGGCGCCCTGACAAAGGAGTCCGTCGCGCCGATCAGCTTCATGATCCCGATCTCATTTTTTCTGACCGAGATGCCGACGCTGACCGTATTGGAGATCAGAATCACCGCCACGACGAGGAGAATGCCGATGATCGCGATGCAGGAATAGGTGAAGAGACGGTTGAAGCTCTTCAGGTTCCTGGCGGCCCCGGAGCTCTGGTTCACCTTCCTCACGCCGTTGATCCTCTGGATCCGCTCCACCACGTAGTCCTGGTTTTCGATGTGATCCACCAGGACGGTGAAGCTGGAGGAATTGGCCAGCGGGTTGTCCTTGAAGCCCTCCGCGAGGGATTCGTTTCCCTCCAGGTACTCCGCTTTGTATTCTTCCCAGGCGTCGTCGGCGGAGAGGTAGCTGATCTCCGAGACGTGCTCGATCTTCGAGATCTTCCTGCCGATGTCGATGATGCCGGCGTCGTCGGTGCCGGTCTCGAAGAACACCGTCACGCCGACCTTCTGCTCAAGATCCTCCCTGACCGCGTTCACGTTCATGATGATGGATACAAAGGCTCCCAGGAGAAAGATGCTCGTCGTCATGGTCGCGATCGAGGCGAGCGAGAACATTCTGTTTCTCGCGATATTCCTGAATCCCTGTACCGTCTGGTATCCGATTGAGCGTAATTTCACGTTGATTGACCTCCGTTATAGAACCGGCGCGGCGCTGTCTCACGCCTCGGCGTAGCTTCCTTCCTCCACATCTCTCGCGATCGTGCCCTGGCGCATGGTGATCACCCTCTTGCGGAATTCGTTCACCAGCTCCCGGTTGTGCGTCACGACGAGGACCGTCGTGCCGTGGGCGTTGATCTCCTCGAGCAGGCTCATGATCTCAAAGGAATTTCTGGGATCGAGATTGCCCGTCGGCTCGTCCGCCAGAAGGATCGCCGGATGGTTGACGATCGCCCGGGCGATGGCGACTCTCTGCTGCTCGCCTCCGGACAGCTGGCGGGGAAGGCTCCGGTATTTTCCGGCCAGGCCCACCTCCTTCAGCGCCTCAGGCACCCTCTTCCGGATCAGCCGGCCGGGGGCCTCCACCGCGTGCATGGCGAGGGCGACGTTGTCGTAGACGTCCATCTCCTCGAGGAGACGGAAATCCTGAAACACCGTCCCGATCCTTCTGCGGTACTGGGGAATCCTGCTCCGCTTCAGGGTGTTGAGGACCCGCCCGTTCACGGTGATGATCCCCTGGGTCGGCTCCAGCTCCTTCAGCAGAAGCCGGATCAGCGTGGACTTTCCGGAGCCGCTGTCCCCCACCACGAAGACGAACTCCCCCTTGTCCACGTGCAGGGATATCTCGTCGACGGCGGGCTGGCCTTTTTCATATTGTTTGCTGACACGGTCAAGATCGATCATGTTCGTCCTCCCTCTGTCTCAGGCCGCGCGGACACCGCGGCGGGGTTGTATCCGTAAAAATGGACAGTCGCATCTCTCCTTCCGGGGAAACGATGCAGCTGTCCATCTGATATACCATATTTTCAGTTAAGTTTCAATACTCCAGCGTCTCCATATATTTCATATATTTCACGACCATGAGGGCGATCTTGAAGGTGATCGCGTCGTCGAACACCCGGAGATCGAGGCCCGTGCTCTTCTGGAGCTTGTCCAGACGGTAGACCAGCGTATTGCGGTGAATATAGAGCTGCCTTGACGTCTCGGAGACGTTGAGCGAGTTCTCAAAGAACTTGTTGATCGTCGCGAGGGTCTCCTCATCGAAGTCGTCCGGGGACTTCTCCGTGAAGATCTCGCGGATGAACATCTTGCAGAGCGGAATGGGAAGCTGATAGATCAGTCTTCCGATGCCGAGCTGGCTGTAGGCGATGACGTTCTGGTCCTCGAAGAAGATCTTTCCCACGTCCAGAGCCATCCGCGCTTCCTTGTAGGAGCGGGAGACCTCCTTGATCTCCGTCACGGCGCTTCCGTAGGCGACGTGGACGTTTCCGTGATCCCCTTCCTCCAGGGTCCGGATCACCGTGTCGGCGATCTCCGCCATCTTCTCGGGGCCGTCCTCGCCGGACAGCTCCTTGATGATGATGATATTCTTCTCGTCGACCGCCGTGATGAAGTCGTTCTTCGACTTGGAGAAGATGTTCTTCACCGTCTCCAGCGTGCTGTAATCCTTGCTCTGCTCGGATTCGAGGATGTAGACGACCCGGCGGGCGTCCGCGGCGATGTGAAGCCGCTTGGCGCGGTTGTAGACGTCCACGAGAAGAAGGTTGTCCAGAAGCAGGTTCTTGATGAAGTTATCCTTGTCGAAATGCTCCTTGTAAGCGATCAGCAGATTCTGGATCTGGAACGCGGCGAGCTTTCCGATCATGACGGTATCCTCCCCGCCGGTGGCGAGGACGACGTACTCGAGCTGGTAGTCATCGTAGACCTTGAAGTAGCGTGTGTCGCGGATCTCCTGCGAATCGGCCTGTGATTCCGCAAAGCTGACAATATCGCTCTTCGTCACGGTAACGTCGTCGCGGGTCGAGGCCACGACCGTTCCGTCGAGATTGACAATGGTCAGATCACATTTCGAGATCGCCCGGATCCCGTTCACCGTATCCTGAAGCACGAGGTTCGATATCATGAAGAAACTCCCTTCCGATGACAGCTGAATAGACAGCCGGATTCTGATCGTATGAGACAGATTTTTGTATAAATCTTATCAATATTACAAGTAATTATACGGCATTTTCTACAAAAATAAAAGAAAAATCTCTCATACTTTTCAACGCGGGTCCCGGACGGCCCGGGGTCCGCGGGCGATGCCTTCAGATCTCGAAAAGCAGGTCCGCGTAGCTCGGAATCGGCCACAGATCCTTGTCGGTGATCATCTCGGCGCGGTCGACCGGGCTTCTGAGCGCCGCCATGGCGGGAATCACCCTGTCGCGGCAGGCGACGGCCTGGGACCTGCCGGGCAGAAGCTTCTCGGTCTCCTTCGTCACGTCCTCCAGCGTCTCGCAGGCCTTCTGGGCCTCCTCCAGCAGCCCCGTTAGGGTGCGGAGACGCTTCATCTGGACGTCCGCGCTCACCCCGAGGGCCGCCACGGCCCCGGCGGATTCCGCGATCCGGCCGGCACAGCGCATCATCGCGGGAAGCAGCTGCTTCCCGGCCATCTCGAGCATGGTCCTGGCCTCGATCAGGATGTCCTTCGAATAGGTCTCGTACTTGACCTCGCTGCGGCTGATCAGCTCCTTCTCCGAGAACACGCCGAACCGCTCGAAGAGAGCGACGGATTTCTCCGTCGTGAGGGAAGGCACGGCGTCCACAAAGGAGGTGATGTTCGGCAGGCCTCTCCGCTTCGCCTCCGTGACCCAGGACTCCGAGTAGCCGTTTCCGTTGAAGATGATCCGCTGGTGCTGCGCAGCGTAGTCCTTGATGAGGTCGTGGACCGCCAGATCGAAGCCTTCCTCTCCGGCCTCCTCGAGCCTGTCGCAGGCGTCGCGGAACGCCTCGGCCACGATGGTGTTGAGCACCACGTTGGGGCCGGCCACCGAATCCCTGGAGCCGACCATGCGGAATTCAAACTTGTTTCCCGTAAAAGCGAAGGGCGAGGTGCGGTTCCTGTCCGTCGCGTCCTTGCTGATGTTGTTGAGATACGACACGCCCGTCTCCAGCTTTCCGCTGTCCTTCGCCCTGGCCGCGTGGCCGGTGGAGGCAAGCTGGTCGATGACGTCCTCCAGCTGCTCGCCCAGGAATACGGAGATGATGGCGGGCGGCGCCTCGTTGCCGCCGAGCCTCAGATCGTTTCCGACGTCCGAGGCGGACTCCCTGAGAAGATCCGCGTGCCGGTCCACCGCCCTGAGGATACAGGTCATCACGAGGAGGAACTGGATATTCTCGTGGGGCGTCTTCCCCGGCTCCAGGAGGTTGATGCCGTCGTCCGTCATCAGGGACCAGTTGTCGTGCTTGCCGGACCCGTTCACCCCGTCGAAGGGCTTCTCGTGGAGAAGGCAGCGCAGGCCGTGCCGCGTCGCGACGCGCTTCAGCGTCTGCATGATGATCTGGTTGTGGTCGACGGCGACGTTGACCTTCTCGTAGATCGGCGCCAGCTCGTGCTGCGCCGGAGCCGCCTCGTTGTGCTGGGTCTTGGCGGGGACGCCCAGTCTCCAGAGCTCCTGGTTGACCTCCTGCATATAGGAGGCGATCCTGGATTTGAGGGTCCCGAAATAATGGTCGTCGAGCTCCTGGCCCTTGGGGGCCTTCGCCCCGAACAGCGTCCTCCCCGTGAAGACGAGGTCCATGCGCTGCAGGTACTTGTCGCGGTCGATGATGAAATATTCCTGCTCGGGTCCCACATAGGGCGTCACCCGGCGGGAGGTCGTGTTGCCGAACAGCCGGATCAGGCGGAGGGCCTCCCGGTTGACGGCCTCCATCGATCTTAGCAGCGGCGTCTTCTGGTCGAGGGCCTCGCCGGTGTAGGAGCAGAAGGCCGTCGGTATGCAGAGCGTGGCCCCGCCCTCGTCATGGCGGACAAAGGCCGGGGAGGCGCTGTCCCAGATCGTGTATCCCCTCGCCTCGAAGGTCGCCCGAAGGCCCCCCGAGGGGAAGGACGACGCGTCGGGTTCGCCCTTGATCAGCTCCTTGCCGGAGAGGCTCATCAGCACCTTTCCGCTGGGCAGCGGGGCCGTGATAAAGGAATCGTGCTTTTCCGCCGTCACGCCCGTGAGGGGCTGGAACCAGTGCGTAAAATGCGTGGCGCCCTTCTCGATGGCCCACGCCTTCATCTCGTGGGCGACCGTGTCCGCCGTCTCGGGAGACAGCTCCGTGCCGTCCTCGATATTCCGCCTCAGTGCCTCGTAGACCTTCTTGGGAAGTCTCTGGCGCATCACGGCGTCGTTGAACACGTCTTCTCCGAAAGTCTCCTGTACGCTGACCACGCGTTCTTCCATCTGTTTTTCCTCCAGGTACGCCGGTCCGTATCCGGCCGGCGCGGGTGCCGGTCCGCCCGGCCCCGTCTCCGAACAACTGCTTCCTGCGGACCTCCGCTGCCTCACTGCTCCAGCATGATGCGGATCTGTCTCGTCTTGTTCTCGATCCTCACGTCGGAAAACGATCCTCCGTACTCCCCGTCGAAGGTCCAGGGGATCTCCTTCGCGCACTGCAGCTCGATCCAGTCCGTGCGGATGTAATCGATGAGATCCGTGTCGTAGTTTCCGGTCAGCAGACACCCCGCGATCTCCTGCATCTCGATGATGTTTCTGGGATTGTGGACCAGCGTCACCTCAAAGACCCCGTCGTCCAGCTCCACGTTCTTCCCGGTGATTCTCATGCCGCCGATGGAGACGGAATTGGAGACCATCCCGTAGATATAGTCCCGCTGCATCGAGCGCTGGGACGTATTCACGCGCATCATGTAGGACTTCAGATCGCCGAGCCGGCGCGCGGCCTCGATGAGATACGCCACATGGCCGAGGGCGTTCTTCATGTCCTGGTTGGTGCGGTAAGCCACGTCCGTGAACGCGCCGAAGGCCGCCACGTAGATGAAGACCTCGTCCTTGTTGAAGAGGCCGATGTCCACCGGCTTCGGCCTCCCGCCCAGGATGCTCCCGACCGCCTCCATGACGTTGAAGGAGATGCCCAGGCTTGTCGCGAAGTCATTGGTCGAACCGACGGGAATATATCCGATGGGAATGTCGTTTCCCGAGCGGACGAGGCCCGTCACGATCTCGTCCAGCGTTCCGTCTCCGCCCGCCGGCACGAGCATGCAGTACTCGTCCCTCAGCTTCATGACCTTTCTGGTGGCGTCCCCCGCGCTCTGGGTCGGATACACCTCGACCGCGTAGCCGGCCTTCGTAAACAGGTCGATCACGCCCGGCAGATGATGCAGGAACTGTCCCTTGCCCGCCTTCGGATTATAAATCAGAAGAATTCGATTCGTCATCGCTTCGAAATCCTCTCCTTTTCAAGTTCGGTATATCATGCTATGATACACCATGTTTCTTCTCACGGCAAATAGTTTCCTCAATACGAAGGACCTCCCATGATGAAAAAAACAGTGCTTATTACAGGCGGCGGAAGCGGCATCGGCCGCGCCGCGGCGCTCCGTTTCGCCCGCGAAGGGATCTACCGCGTCGTCATCGCGGGGAGACACGCCTCCATGCTCGAGGAGACCCTCGCCCTTCTCCGTGACGCCGGCGCCGGCGGCGCGGAGGCCTTCGTCTCGGACCTCTCCTCGGAGGAGAGCGTGCGGAGTCTGATCGCCGCGGCGGGCAGCGTCGATATCCTGATCAACAACGCGGGGACCACCTCCGCCGGCCTGCTCCAGGACATGTCTCTTGAGGAATGGGAGCGGATCCACGCGGTCAATCTGACGGGGGCGTTTCTGACCATGCGCGAGGTCATCCCGAAGATGCTCCGCCGGGGAGGCGGTTCCATCGTCAACGTCTCCTCCGTCTACGGAAACGGCGGCGGAGCGCTGGAGGCGGCCTACTCCTCCAGCAAAGGCGGCATCAACGCCCTCACGAAGGCCGCCGCCAGGGAGCTCGCCCCCAGCGGGATCAGGGTGAACGCGGCGGCGTTCGGCGCGATCGACACCGCCATGAACGACCGGCTGACGCCCGCCGAGAGGGAAGCCCTCTGCGGGGAGATCCCCCTGGGAAGAATGGGAACGCCGGAGGAGGCCGCGGAGCTGATCTACGGGATCGCCGTCCTGTACACCTATATGACGGGTCAGATCGTCACGATGGACGGCGGATGGATGAGCTGAATCCCGGTTTCCGGGCTGTCCGCGCCGCTCTCCGGAGGCCGTCGCCCCGCTTCGGAAATTGTCACAGACTTCTCAATTTCGAAACACAATTTCTCCACAATTTTTTATGAAAATGGCTTCAGTGCAAGGGAAACGAAGACAAGGAATTCTCCCCGAAGCACAGGTCAGAAAACGCCGGACCGAAGAAGCATCGGTCCTCATCCGGCGAAAAGAATAAGAAAGACGGAGGTAATGATCATGAAGATGTGGAAAAAGATCGGAGCAGCGATAGCACTCACGGCCTGCACGGGCCTTCTCGGCGCGGGAGTCATCACCAGCGCGGAGGACGCGGCGGAAACCCAGGAGGCTGAGGTCGAAAACGAGACCGACGGGGAGGACGTCAACGAAGTGGTGGAAAAGCTCGGCGGAGAGCTGAAGGACGATTCCGTGAAGACGATTCAGGAGGTATGCCGGGAGGCGATGCCCGCGATGGTGGCGATCACCAACACCACCGTCGAGGAAGTCCAGAACTACTTCCGCGGCGACCCGTTCGACTTCTTCGGATACGGATTCTTTGATTACTACGGCGGCCGCGATTACAACAGCCAGCCCCAGACAAGGGAAAGCGTCAGCATGGGATCCGGCGTCATCATCTCCATCAAGGAGGATGAGATCCTGATCGCCACCAACGAGCACGTGGTCAACGGCGCGACCACCCTCTCCGTCGCCTTCATCGACGACTCGGCCGCCCCGGCGGAGATCGTCGGCAGCGACGCGAAGCACGACCTCGCGGTCATCAAGGTCCAGATGGACGAGCTGACGGACGAGACGAAGGAAGCGATCGGCGTGATCCCGTTTGGTTCCTCCGCTGATCTGGAGGTCGGCGAGTCGGTTGTCGCCATCGGCAACGCCCTCGGCTACGGCCAGTCGGTTTCGTCCGGCATCGTCAGCGCCCTCAACCGTTCCCTGGTCTCCCGCAACTCCCTGACCGGAGCCGTCGAGCAGACAGACGGCATGATCCAGACGGACGCTTCCATCAACCCCGGCAACTCCGGCGGCGCCCTCCTGAATCTCAAGGGTGAGCTCATCGGAATCAACTCCGCGAAGTATGCCGACACCATGGTGGAAGGCATGGGCTACGCGATCCCGATCGACACGGTGGAACCCATCGTGACCGATATCGCGAACGGCAAGAATCCGGATGAAGAAGGATATACCAACGACGACGGTTCCGTGAGACTCGGCGTCACCGTTACGACGATCACTGAGGAATTCAAGGAATCCTACGCTCTTCCCTACGGCGTCTACGTCGTGGAGGTGCAGGAAGGAAGCCCGGCCGATTACGCGGGTGTCGAAAGCGGCGACATCATCACCGCCATCGACGACACAGCCATCACCACCGTCGAGGAGCTGAAGGCAGCCCTGCTCAACTATTCCGAAGGCGACTCCGCAAGGCTCACGATCAGCCGTCAGAGCAGCCACGGCTCAGGATCCTTCGACAACAGCTTCGAGACAGGCACGCTCACCGTGACCTTCGGCGACAGCGGAGAATACCACATGGCGGCGTAAGCAGCGCACCGGCATAACAGACGCACCGAATGAGATATTTATAGAAAGGATGCCCGGCGGAACAATCCGCCGGGCATCCTTTTGTCTTCTTCTCTGTCATCCTCTCCGCGCGGTCCGCCGGTCATCAGACCTGAATGCTGACGGAGCTTCCGCCGCTGCGCTCCTTGGTCACGATGATCTGTCTGTCGATTTTTTCCTTCAGCTCTGTGACGTGAGAAATGATTCCCACCAGCCGGCGGCTCTCCGCCAGGTCCGCCAGGGCGCCCAGGGCCTGCTGCAGAGATTCCTCGTCGAGGGATCCGAAGCCTTCGTCCACGAACATCGTATCCAGCCGGATTCCTCCGGCGGACGACTGAATCTCATCCGAAAGGCCCAGGGCGAGCGACAGGGACGCCTTGAACTGTTCCCCGCCGGAGAGCGATTTCACGCTTCTTTCGCTGCCGTTGTAGTGATCGATCACGTCCAGATCCAGTCCGCTCTGGCTCTTCCTGTCCGCCGTCGTTTCCCGGCGCTTCAGCTCATACTGGCCGCCCGACATGATCATGAGCCGCGTGTTCGCCCGGGCGATGATCCGGTCAAAATAGGTCATCTGGATGTAGGTCTCCAGCATGATCTTCTCTTTGCCCGGGACGCCTCCGTTGGCGGTATCGGAGAGGGACTGCATCCACGCCAGGTGCTTCTCGGCCTCCGAGATCTCCTTTGACCGCCGCGCGAGGATGGCGCGGATGTCAAGGTTGGTATGGAGGCGCGACGTGACGGCCGTCTCCTCCGCCCGGAGTTCCGCGCGTTTTCCCTCCAGCGCCAGCTTCTTCGCCTTCTCCGTCTCCGGGTCAACGGCGGTCCTGTCCTCCAGGCGTTTCTCCGCGTCCGCCGCTCTTGCCTGCAGGGCCGTCACCTCCTTCAGCCCGGCATCATAGGCCTCCCGCGCCGCGTTCAGCGCCTTCTCGATGCTTCCTGCCCCGTCGTTTCTCCTTGTGATCTCGGCGCGAAGTTCTTTTTTCGACGGGTACTTCAGGATGCGGTTCAGCTCTCCGAGTCGTCCGTCCGTTTCCCGAAGCTCTGTCTGCAGCCGGGCCGTCTCCTCCCGCAGATCCCCGACGCGCTTCGAGGAGCGCTTCTCCTTCTCCTCGTTCTCCGTGAGCAGCCGGCCGATTTCCTCTTTTCTAGCCATCCTCTTCTGTGCCAGCGCCAGCGCGGAGGAAAGTCCGGTCAGCTGACGGCTGACTTCCTCCTCCCGGGCGCAAATCAGCCCGTCGAGCTCCTCGGCGCCAAATTCGCCCAGCAGCTCCTCCGCCTGCCTCTTCAGCGCGTCCTGTCTCTCCTTCCGGGCGGCGTCACAAGCGCCGGCCGCCTTGCTCGCCTCGGCGGCCGCCTTCTCCGCCTTCTCCGCTGCCGCTTTCAGCGCCTTCAGCTCCGTCTCCGTCGGAGCGTCCGCAGATTTCTTCGCGATGCGCGGATGCAGGAGGGACCCGCAGACCGGACAGGGCTTTCCCTCCTCCAGCGTCTCCGCGATAATTCCGGCCTGCTCGTCGAGATAGGCGCGGTGACGCGCCTCATAAAGCGTCCGGCTTTCTTCCGCCCTCAGCTGCCGGTTCCGATAGTTTCTCTGCGCCTCGACGAGAGCCTCTTCCTTCTCCCGGCATTCACGCTGCGCGTCTCTCAGCTTTGAGAGAGCCCTCCGCTCCTTCTCCGCCGTCTCGATCCGGCTGGCCAGCTTCTCCTTCTCCGCTCCCGCGGACTCAAGGCTCTCCGCCTCCGCCTTCAGCTGACCGGCGGCGTTCTTCAGCGCTTCGACCGTCCGGACCTCCGCGTCAAGCGTCTCCCGGTGTCTTTCGATCTTCTCCCCGAGAGCGGCGTTCTTTGCCGTTTTTGTTTCCCGCTCGTCGTAGAGCGGCTCGTCCTTCGCGAGGGCGGCCGCTTCCTTCAGAAGGTTCTCCTTCTCCGGGACCCGGCTCTTCTGTCTCTCAAGCTCTTCCTTCACCGACGCCAGAAGCGGCGTCTTCTCCGCCAGCGCCGCGCGGTCCGCCCGAAGGGCGGCTTCCGTCCGCGCCTGTTCCTCCGCCTTTGCCAGAGCGCCGGTGACGACGCCCAGCTGACGGTCGGTCATCGCCAGCTCTTCCTTCAGCGCCGCCTCCTGCTTTTCGTCCTGGGAGACCAGCCGGTCCAGAAGCTCCATGATCTCCTCGGCCGTCAGACGGTCTTCCTTCGCCTTTTCCGCCTCGAGGGTAAGTACGTCCTCGCTGCCGCACTGAATGCGGCCGATATCCTGCCGGCTGCGGTCCTTCAGCAGTTCGCAGGCTTCTTTTATCTTCTTTGTCTCGCTGCGCAGCCGCTCCTGCACCGCCGCGTAATTCTGCGTGGAGAAAATCTTCTGGAAAATTTTCTTCCGCTCCTCCGTCGTGGCCAGCAGAAGCTTCAGGAAATCGCCCTGGGCGATCATCGCGATCTGCGTGAACTGGCTGCGGTCGATGCCCAGGATCCCGATGACCGCGCTGTTGACCTCCTTCAGCTTTGTCACGACCCGGCCGTCCGGATAGGTGAGTTCCGCGTTGGCCTTCTCGTCGGTGAATCCGCTGCCGCGCCTGTTCGGGCGCCGGTACTCCGGGTTCCGCCTCACCTTGTAGCGTTTTCCCCCGTATTCAAACACCAGCTCCGCCTCGGTCGGCGTAGCCGGATCCGCGTATTGTGAGCGCAGCATGCCGGCGCTGCGGTTGCTGCCGCTCGGCTCCCCGTACAGCGCGTAGGTGATGGCGTCGAAAATGGTGGTTTTCCCGGCGCCGGTATTTCCCGTAATCAGATAGAGGCCGCTCGTGCCGAACCTGTCGAGATCTATTACCGTTCTTCCCGCATACGGACCGAATGCGGATACCGTCAGTCTGATCGGTCTCATCGGTTTTCCTCCCACACGGTTTCCATCAGGCTGCGCATATAGGCCGCCTGCCCGGCCGACATCGGCCGGCCGTTCTGCTGTTCATAGAACTCCGCGAAGAGCTCCGGGGGCGTCCTGCGGTCCACGTCCGCCCCGCCGGCGAACACCGGGCTGTGCTGCGTCCGCTGATTGTCGTAATCCAGCTTCATCACGTATGGATAGATCACCCGGAGCTTCGCCAGGGCGTCCGGGACGTCCTCCTCGTCCGTCAGCGTAATGTGGACGTAGTCCTCCCGGTAGGTCGTGCCTTCATAGAAGCTCTTCCTCGTCACCTCGTCGTAGGTGCCCCTCAGCTCGACCATGTCCCGCATCGGCGCAAGAGGCACGCAGCGAACCGTGACGGAGCCTTTCTCCCGGAGCTCCACGACACTCACGGACTTCCGGTGGGACGCCTCGGAAAACGAGTATTTGAGCGGCGTTCCGCAGTAGCGGATCCGCTCCGACCCGATGTTCTGCGGGCCGTGGATGTGGCCCAGCGCCACATAATCCCACCCGTCGAAGACTGAGGCGTCCACGTTGTCGGCGCCGCCGACCGATTTCTCCTCCGACTCGGACCGCGCCGCGCCGGTCACGAACTGATGCGTGATCAGCACGTTCCGCTGGGACAGTTCCGGATTCATCTGCCGCACGGCGGTCCCCACCGCGTCCGTGAAGGAAGCGATCTCCTCCTCCGGGAAAAAACGCCGCACGTTCACCGGCTTGACGAAGGGCAGCATATAGAAATTCACCGGACCGAACTCATCCGTGAGCGTCAACGCTTCGACCCTCCCGCTGTAGACCGGAGACAGGTGAATGCCGCAAAAGTCGATCAGCCGGTTCGCGAAAGCAAGCCGCTCCGGCGAGTCGTGGTTCCCGCTGATCACGAAGGTCTGCACCTGCTTCTTCGCGAGCCGCACCAGAAAATCGTCGAACAGCCCGACCGCCTCGGCGGAAGGCACGGATTTGTCATAGACGTCGCCCGCGATCAGGATGGCGTCCGGCTTCTCCCCGTCGATCACGTTCAGTATTTTCATGAGAATATACTTCTGATCTTCCAGCATGGAAAACTCGTTGACGCGTTTTCCCAGATGGAGATCCGAAAGATGAATCAGTTTCATAGAAACCTCCTCCCGCCGGCGTCAGCTCTCTTCCGCGATATCATACACGAATACTTCATGGATCTCTTCCTCGTAGCCCTCATAGAAGCCGGAGGGCATTCCCGCGATGATCCTGGCTCCCCGGTTGTACAGAAGCAAAAACTGCCGCCGGTCCCCGTCGAAGGTCAGGCCTTCGATCTCGCCCTGCCGCGTCACGTCGTCGAAGGCTCGTTCGGGCGTGACGTCCCACGTCTCACGGTCCTCCGAAGGTTCTATCCTGTACAGATGGTCCGGCTCGTCGGCGTCCGCGTCCCCGTCGTCGCTCGTCACATACAGATTTCCTTCAAAGCACGCGATTCCCTGCAGCCATTTCGGCCCCGGCCGCATGTGCCGGCGTCCCTTGTATTCCCCTGTATCGAGGTCGTACAGATAGAGATACTCACTGGACACGTCGTCGATCCACGAGGTCATATACACCGTCCGGGTGACGGCGTCCACGGCGATGCCGCTGCACTCCAGCTGCCCGGTGTCCGGGCGGAAGGGAAAGACTCTCTTCAGCTTCAGCGTATCTCCGTCATACACGGCGACCTGTATGTTCTTCCCTTCGCCGTCCATGAAATACTCCACGCCCAGATAGAGCTCGTTTTCAAAGACGTCGATGTCGCCGATGTGGTTGACCTCCAGGTCGTAGCCGTCGAAAGGATCGGTATTTTCCGCGATCACATTCCAGCTGCCGTCATATTTCGTCAGCGTACCGGAGCCGCTTACCCAGTAATACCCGTTTTCCGTACAGATCCCCTGCCTGCCCGCCGCCGGATGGACCTCCCTGAGCTCGTAGCGGAAAACCGGATTCTCCGCTCTGCCGAATCCGCACAGGAACAGGCTCAAGACAATACCGATAAGGATGACTGCTTTTCGAACCATTCCGACCCTCCCCTGATCCTTTTTTCGGGCATCTGCCGGGCCTTCCCGGGCTGCCCTGACGGTCTTGCTCCGTCATTTACCTAAGATCTTATGCCTCCTTCGTCAGAAAGGCAAGCGCCCGTTCAAAGGCTTCGTAGTTTCCTGTCTCATAGTCCGCGCAGTAAACCGCGTATTCGATGGTTTCAAAGGCGTACCGGAACTCCTCCGTCATCTGCCGGAACACCTCCGCGACGACGTCGGGCGGATTTCGGAAGGCGCCGCACCCGAAGGCGCCGAGGATCAGGACCTCGTTCTCCTCCAGCGCGGCGACCTCAAAGATCCTTCTGATGCGTTTCTCCAGGAGCTTCCGAAGCTGCTCCCCGTCAATGCCGCGGCCGTCCTTCTTTTCGTAATCCCGGAGGTTCGGCGCCGCGCAGGTCAGCACATCCGTCTCATACCACGCCTCTTCGGGAAGCCTCTCCGGCGCGTCCGTGTCGCTCTTGAACACCGTGATCTTCGGCGTATAGATGATATCGTCGTTGTTAAGCGCATTCCCGGCCTCCCGGTGGGGCAGGTAGAACCGAGTCATCATCCGCGGGGTATCCAGCGCAAAATACAGCGTGCTGCACCTGCAGAGCGCTTCTTCCTGGGCGGAAGAGCCGTTCTTCACGCCTCCGCCCGGATTGACGGCGGAAGCGAAGTTCAGGACGCAGGTCTTCTTTCCGGCATACGCCCGGGCCGCTTCGAAGGATCTCTTCCCGGACAGGATGACCGACGCGGGGACCGCGTACGGATCCTTCCTCACCTCCGGAAGCACGTCTCCTTCCGGTATCAGCTTTCTCTGCCTGGTGGTTTCCCGTATGGATTCGCTGAGACGGGCGCTCTCTTTGCACGCGTCGGAAGTGTCCCTGAAAATCCGCACATTCCTCTCTCTCCGCTCAAAACGGCTCAGGTGCTGCACGGCTTTTCCTTCCGCCTGCATCTCACAGAGGCGCTCGATCCACCCGCGCCTCCGGATCACCCGCAGCCACTCCCCGGGAATGTCTTCACAGCCGTAAAACAGTCCGGCAAGCCCGCCGCAGACGGCTCCGACGGTGTCGGTATCGTCTCCGAGATTCACCGCCGTCAGCAGCGCGTCCCCGAAGGTATTGGTTTTCAGCAGGGACCACACCGCGGCTTCCAGCGTGTCAACCACGTAGCCGGTGCTGCGGATCCCGGAGGACGGGACGTCCCGGAACGCATACAGATCCAGGAGTCTTCCGTAGTGGGAGAGCTCCGCCGCGCAGGACAGATTCCGCCGGTAGAAAGCGGCGCCTTCATCGATTCCCTGCTGCAGCGCTCCGATGAGATCCGCGTCCGCTCCGCGAACGTCCTGCTTTCCGCGAAGAATCGCCCGGATCATGAAGTAATATAAGCCGCAGGCGATCTTCGCCCGCATGTGGTTATGGGTGAGCCCGGAGACCTGATGAATGGCGTAAACCGCCTCCTCATCGGTCATTTCTCCCTTATTCTGCTGCTCATAGCAGTACAGGCACACCGGCAGGATCCGCATGAGGGATCCGTTTCCGTTGTCATACTCCATGCGCCCGCCGCACGTCCCGATGTCCCGTTCCTTCATGTACCGGGTAATCGCCTCGGTCGTCATCAGGCCGTTGTCAAAGGCCTCTCCGAAAGGCGTATATTCGCCTTCCGTCAGCCAGAGCGCGAAACGGAACATGATATCCGCCGGGTTGAGGCTGCCGTTTCCCTGAATACTGACGAGCGTCGCCAGCGTCAAACTGCTGTCGTCGGTCCAGGTGCCGACGGGCATATCATAGGTTCCGTGTCCGGTCATCGTCGTGACCGGATTGGCCGCGATCTCTTCCCGGCTCAGGAACTGAACCGGGCAGCCCAGGGCGTCGCCGGTGACGACGCCCAGAATTCCGTCTTTCCAGAAACTGTTTTTCACGTATAAATCCTCCCTCTCTGCAGACATAAGTCCCTTCCGGTATCCTTCACTCACGGTGACGCCTTCTGTAATCCTCGCGGAGCTCTTCCAGAACGCAGTCCTGGTCAAGAAACACGTTCATCCTCTCCGCCGACGGAGCGTTTCTCGCAATGCTGACCGCTTTTTCCATCGCCTCGTAGTGATACCTTGTCCCCACGCTGTCATGCTCCCAGCATGCGGCGCGGTTCGCATTGATCCCGATTCTCCCCGCCGCCGAGACAGCGTCGATGTTGGCGCCCAGGAACAGGAACTCCCAGTGATCCTTCTCTTTCCGCTCCTCGATCATCCGGCGCACCTTCTCATAACTGTAGGCGCGGCTTGCGTTCTCCATGCCGTCCGTCGTGATCATGAAAAGCGTCTTCTCCGGAACATCCTCCCCGCGGGCGTATCGGTGGACATTCCCGATGTGGCGGATCGCCCCGCCGACGGCATCCAGAAGGGCCGTGCACCCCCGGACATAGTACTGGTTTTCGTTCATCGGCTCAACCTTCCGGATATCCACCCTGTCGTAAATGACTTCCGAGACGTCATCGAACAGGACGACCGAGACGTACGCCTCTCCTTCTTCCTTTTTCTGCCTGTCGATCATGCTGTTGAAGCCGCCGATCGTATCCGCCTCAAGCCCGCTCATGGATCCGCTCCGGTCAAGAATCATCACCAGCTCCGTCAGTCCCTTTCTCATGTCTGTCCTCACTTTCTGCCGCGTCCGCGGCGGTTCCCTGTTTTCGTTTACCGTGAGGCCAGTATAGCAGGCAGCCAATAAAAAACGGTCGCCCGGAAAGCGACCGTCAGAAAGCATGTTTCCTTACCAGATAAACGGGATCAGCCTGTACTTCACTTTTTTCCTGTACGCCTCGTACCCCTGCAGTTCTTTTGTGAGGACCTGCTCCTCATTCCGGATCCGTTTTGCGATGATCGGGATGTAGCAGAGCATGATCAGGAAGGAGATCACAGATCCCAGTACCAGCGGCATGGCCAGGAACAGAACGAGCGTCGCCATGTACATCGGATGCCGCACGACGCCGTAAAGGCCGGTATCGATCACCTGCTGGTTCTTCTGCACTTCGATCGTCCGGGACAGATAGGTATTCTCCCGGAGAACTTCCGCACTGCCTGGATGAAAAGTTCTCTGTTCATTGCGGATCCCCCCTCGTTTCAGGACAGACTCACGGATGCGTCTGATGGATCGCGCCGCAGCTGTCCGGATCTTCCGCGGCGCCTCCTCAGAAGCTGTGCTCAACGAGCCATCTCTCCGCCTTTTTCACGAGCTCTGTGGCATCCGTTCCGTCTGAAAGGATGACCTTCTCCTCCGGCATGTCGCCGAAGAAATCCAGATGAGCTTCCTCCGCCACGGTATTTTTCAGATAGTTGTTGTCATCCGAAAACCCGGGATCCGGCTGAAGCTGGCACATGTTGTACGCCTCCAGGACTGCCGTCACAGGCGCGCCGTGATAAGTAAGGCCCCGGTATTTCTCCAGATCCGCGCCGATCGGCCCGGCGTCCTTATAAAGCTTAACGAGCTCGTGAAGCTGTGCCATTTCATCTGCGCTCAGCGGCTCCAGATGCTGCACGCTGTGGATGTTGTCAAGCACCTGCTCCAGCGTGGACATGCCTGACAGATTGCAGATCACACCGTCAAAGCTTCCTGCATAGCGGATCGCCCAGGACGCGACGGACGCATCCGGATTCATCTCCTTCAGGCGCTGTTCCACCGCGGCAGGAACCATAGAAAGGCCGCCTCCCTTGACAGGCTCCATAAATACCGCCAGCTTCCCGTGCTTCCGGATCACTTCGTAGGCCTGCATCGCCTGCACCAGCTCGCTCTCCGCGTCGATATAGTTGAACGGGATCTGCACGAACTCCACCTCCGGGTGCTCGGTCAGAATGCGGTCCAGCAGCTTTGCCGAGGAATGGAACGAGAAGCCGAGATGCCGGATCTTTCCGTCTGCCTTCCACCGGTTCGCATGGTCAAAGAGATGCGCGGTCTTTACGATGCCGCCCCTGCCGTCAATGCCGTCATAATAGACCGTCTGGAAATTATGCAGGAGATAATACTCGATGTAGTCCACGCCGAGATTATCAAGCTGCGCGGCAAAGATGGGCTCGATCTGATCCTCGCGCTCCAGGCTGAAGGTCGGGAACTTTGTGGCAACGGTGAAGGCATCGCGCGGATAGCGCTCCACGACCGCTTTGCGTGTCGCTTCCTCGCTCTTTCCGTTGTGGTAGACATAGCTGGTGTCGAAGTAGGTGTATCCCGCCCCGATGAACGTATCCACCATCCTGTTCAGTTCCTCATAATCAAAGTCCGTCGGGTCTCCGTTCTTTACCGGAAGCCGCATCATGCCAAACCCCAGTCTGCTTTTCAGTGCCATATTCTGCCTCCTTTCTGCTCATTCCATTATTACAGGTTCTCCCCCCCTGCGCAAGCCTGATCCGGCCGTCACAGGTGATCTCATGAACCGGCAGCCCGGGTCACACTTTCACGTCCGGGGTTCTTTTCGCGCCATACCGGATCTCTCCTCTTTCCTTCGGGTCCCGGTGCTTATTCCATAAACTCGTCGATCGCTTTCAGCACCGGCGCGGTGTATTGCTCCCCGCCGAAAAGCCATTGCTCATGCTGCATATCAAATTCCCGGATCTCCGGATTCCGGAAATACTTTTTATAGCGCTTCAGATATTCCTCGCCCATCTTGCCGGCATAGATGAAATGGACCCTGGTACCCTCCACATGGATATCGTCTTTAAGCCAGGTGAGCAGATCCGTGTAATACTCGTTTTTAATGGACTCCGGGCTGAACCTGGAGAAGCAGTCCATGAAACGGTCCGCCGTCTCGTCGTTCATTTCAAAAAACTTTTTGAGTTTTTCTTTTGTTTTAGCCTTCTTTTTCTCACTCCCGGTAAAACTGGTCAGAAGCGGCACCACCAGCTTTGACTGCAGCCAGGCACTGAACTTTCCGCTCTGATCCAGATCCGGGCTTCCGAAAATACCGTGATCGATATGAATGTTCTCCCGTTGGATCAGCTGCCCCACAAAGGTGCTGCCCAGGGAGGAGCCGATGGCCCCATCCAGACGGCCGTCGAAACACTCTTTAATATACGCTTCAATTTTCCCGGTGACCGTAAGCATGTCCGGAAAGATCAGATCGCTGCCGTCAAAACCGTCGTAGTTCACGCAGATCAGGTGATACTTCTCACCCAGCCGGTCCAGCACCGCGGCAAAGTTCGTCTGATAGTCGCAGGCTGTCCCCGGCAGCAGCATCAGGGTCTTTCCGCTCTGCAGTCCCCTTTCCACAAATTCCATTTATCGTTCCTCCCTGTCATGACCGCCACAGCACAGGGAATGCGTCCGTCGGCCAGTGTGACCTCCACATCGGGATACCCTGCGTCAAGGAAAAACTGTCTGTAGCTTTCCATGGTAAACTCCCTCTTGAAATCCGCGCCGGCCTTCCCGACCGCTTCGGAAAACCCGTTTGTTTTCCCCTTGTCGTCCTGATTCATATAGGTGGGAATGATCAGCATTCCGCCGTCTTTGCAGACACGGTTCAGTTCACTGAGCGCCGTCATCGGATTGTCCAGCAGATGGATCACGTTGCCTGCCACGACCTTATCGAAGCTTCCGTCGGCAAAGGGAAGCGCGGTGATGTCTGCCTGACCGTATGTGATATTGCGGAAAGAGCGGCAGTTCTTTTCTGCTTTCTTCAGCATCTTTTCAGAGAAGTCCGTTGCCGTCAGCTGCCGGCACTTTTGTGCGATCACGGCGCTCAGCAGCCCCGTCCCGCAGGCACGCTCCAGTACCGTATCATCAGACCCGATCAGCGAAGATACGATCCTCTTCAGCTTCTGATGCGTCTTCCTGTTAATGACATTGACGAATACGTCATATACACCGGCCACATTATCCCAAAACATTCCGCCGCCTCCAGATGAACGATTCTATTTCTTCGACGTACTCATTGATAAACAGGGAATCTCCTTCTCGTTAGACCAGGCTAACCGCTTGGGTTAAAAAAAACGCTGCTGATTTTGTTGCAGTATTCTGAGCAGAAGAAGACCGCTTAGCCTTCACGCCCGGTGTAAGCCGCTTCGGTTTTACAGCATCCTCAGGAACGGCCCACACGCGCCCAAAGCGTTCGCAGCCCGGTATTCTTCCTTCAAGTATATACTGATTCACCCAACGTACTGAAACGCCCCATTTATCGGCTGTCTGTTGAACTGATAGATACCCTTTCAATCTGCACCTCTTTCTCCTGGAAAGTCTGTATAACGGGTTAGGGCGGCAAGCGGCAGTTAGACTCCTCTAACTGTTTTTCATTATATTCCACACGTGGAAAAAAATCAAGAGAAAAGCCGCCCCTGATGCTGCATATTTTGTAAAGCACATGGTCGCCGATTCCTTCGAGGGCACCTTCAAAAGCAGGCATGGCATGGCTGCCGATCCGGGAATCATGCCTCTTGATGGGTATGAGATTGACAATATCATTTTGTGCTGTTTGCTTTTCTACAGGCAATTATAGCAACCACGGGCTGCAGCCTAAATAGATCAGATTAATGCCGGCTGTGATCACACTGCAGCCGACCAGCACACCGATCACGCCCAGTCCCAGCATGGGGTTGAGAATAACGATCAAGCCAAAAATGGTCAGAAGGATACCGAGAATCAGCGCGATCCACCAATTAGAGCCGATTATTTCTCCGAAGCCAAATCCTTCAGATTCTCTCTTGATGTTCAGAAAATGGAAGGCATGAACAATACGAATGATACCAAGGGCCAGAATCCACCAGCCTGTCAGCAGAATTACAACCACACCAATGGACATTTGCAGCACCGGCGAGAACATAAGCATAAGACCAAAAATCAGG
>JBGUKX010000005.1:0-23626 GCA_045114695.1 Lachnospiraceae bacterium
GGACTTTTCGAAGCCCGGGTCTTTGTTTTATAAGAGAAATCCGATGAAAAAGACTGCCGCACTAATCACTTAGTGCGACAGCCTCTTGTCATTCCGGGGATCCGGAACCGGTCTTTTCTCTTCGCGGCCAGAGCGCGGGACGGTTCCTCCTTCCCTGCCGGACGGTCCGGCCGCAGCCGGTCAGCGGATGATCCGGTAATAGTTGTCCTTGTGCGCAAGGGGCTCCGGGAACCCGTTGGCGGGATAGCCGAGGATGACGTTGCCCACGCCGACGTACTGACCCTCGTAGCCGGCCTCCCGGAGAAGCTCCTTTCCGAGCTCGTCCTCCAGCATGCCGTCCGCTCGGTTGATCCATCTTCCGCCCAGCCCCAGCGCGTAGGCGGCGTTCAGCATGTTCCCGATGGCGAGGGAGCCGTCCTTGACCGCGTCCGGCGTGTCCGCCGAGGCCGCCACGACGATCACCGTCGGCGCGCCGTAGAAGACGTCCCAGCCCTCGGGGGCGCCGGCGATTCTGGCGTTGAGGGCGCAGAGCCTGTCGATCCACTCCCGGTTCTGCACGACGATGAAGACCGCGGACTGTCTGTTGCCGCCGGAGGGGGCGTTCATGCCCGCCTCGAGGACCTGCATGAGCTCCTCGTCGGAGATCTGGTCCTTCCGGTACTCCTTGACGCTTCTTCTCATTTTGATGTCATTGACTGTTTCCTTCATAACTTCCTCCTTTTATTGATACCTGTCTTTGCGCGCCGGCGGCATCCGCCACCGGCAAAGGACTGACACAAAATCCTCTCCGCCCGCACGGCTTTCCCGGGATTCAGACCCGCTTCGCCTTCTTCCAGGTGCCTCTCCTGTAGTAGAGCCAGTGGAGAAGACAGCCGATCGTAAACGACATCAGGAGCGACACGTAGGTCATCTCGCACATCCCGTTGGGAAGGGAGGGACTTCTGGTCAGATAGCAGAGAAGATACGCGAAGGGAACGCGTATGCCGAACAGCTGGACGATGGACAGCCACATCGGGGCGATGGTCTCTCCCGCCCCGCGCATGGTTCCCGCCATGCAGTGCACGCCGGCGAGGAACATGTAACCGGGGGACAGGATCCGGATCAGCCTGGTGCACATGTCGATGATCTCGTCCGTCCGGGTGAAAAATCCGGAGAGCGGTCTCCCGAAGAGGAAGAGCAGCGCTCCCATCACGGCGGAGACGAGGACGGCCAGGGCGACGCCCTGCTTCGCCCCCTCCTCGGTGCGCCTAAGATTCCCCGCGCCCATGTTCTGGCCGGAAAACGTCGTCATCGCGTTCCCGAAGGACTGCGCCGGGAGCATCGCGAAGCCGTCGATCTTCGAGCAGATCACATGGGCCGCCACGAAATTCGCCCCGAAGGAGTTGTTCAGCGCCTGGACCATCAGCATGGACATGGAGAGAATCACCTGGGTGACGGAGGAAGGAACGCCGAGCTTCAGGATGCCTCCGGCAAACTTCCTGTCCAGCCGGATGCAGCTGATCCTGAAATCGAAGAGGTCCTTCATGCGGGTCAGCTTCAGCACACAGAGCACCGCCGAGATCCCCTGGGCGATGACTGTCGCGACCGCGGCGCCCTCCACTCCCATTCCGAGGAAAGCGACGAACACGACGTCGAGCACGATATTGACGAGAGAGGCGACGATGAGATAGATCAGGGCGGAGACGGAGTCACCCATTCCGCGGAGAACGCCGCAGAGAATGTTGTAGAAGCCGAGTCCCACCGCGCCCGAGAATAGAATCCTGATATACAGGGTGCACCGGTCGAGAAGCTCCTCCGGGGTGTTGAGCAGAATGAGGAGCGGCCGGGATATGAAGAGACCGGCGAAGGTCACGATCAGCACCGCGACGGCAATCATGGCGATGCAGCAGCCGACGGATTTTGAGATGCCCTCCCGGTCTCCCGCCCCGATGTACTGGGCGACCTGGATGCTCGCCCCGAGGGAGAGCCCGACGAAAAGGACGATCAGAAGATTCACGACCGGCCCGGCGCTGCCGACCGCCGCCAGGGCGCCGTCCCCGAGATATCTTCCCACGACGATGCTGTCGACGGTGTTGTAGAGCTGCTGCACGATATTTCCGATGAGGAGCGGCAGCATGAAGATGAGGATCTGTTTCCAGGGCGTCCCGCGCGTCATATCGACGGGACCGAAAATGCCTTTTCCGTTTTTCATGGATCCACCTGTAAGGACGCCGGTTCGTCCGGGGAAAGCACAATGATATACCTGAGTATATTCTACTGCGCCAACCCTCTCCGAACCACGACAGATCAGCGGAAAGTGTACTGCTTCGCCGCGGATCCGCCCGTTCTTCCCGGGGAATCCGTCAGGGCTTCTCCCGGAAGGCCGTCATGGCCTCTGCCCGGAAGACGTCAGGGCTTCTCCCGGAAGGCCGTGAGGGCCTCTGCCCGGAATCCGTCAGCGCTTCTCCCGGATGGCCGCGGCGAGACCCGCCGCGAAGACCAGGACCGCCACGACGCAGACGACGGTCACAAAGGGCTTCATCACCGCCTGGCAGCGCATCGTCTCCATCATGCACATGGGCATGATTCTTCCCGGCAGCAGGGCCGTTATCAGGGAAATCACCGCGCCGGCCGCGGCCGCGGCCATCGGGACGGCGCGGCGGCCGGAAAGGCCGGCCAGGCCGGCCGCCGCGGCGGCGAGGCCGAGTACCAGGACGGTCCTCTGGACGTCATGGCAGTGCATCCACGTCCCGTCCTCCTTCGCGCCGCAGGCCCTGAAGACCGTGGACACGCCGATGCAGAGCGCCGCTGCCAGAACCACTGATACGATATTCCAGAATTTCGCTTTCATAATTCATCCTCCTCCGGCAAAAGCCTTCTCTCCCCGGATGGGCCCGGAAAACCAGTTGCCCGGGCCGGGGAGATGATGCGGCTTCTGCCAATTAGAAGGATTTTACCACGAATAGTCTTGTCTGTCACCTCCGGATTCTCCGGGCCGGATCCGCCCGGAGCAAGAGGGCTGCCCGGCGCGATCCCCGGGAATCCGCTGCGGTCGCCGCGTGAACCGGTCAGGGCCTTATGACAGAGCCCGCGTGAACCAGCGCCTCGACGATGTCGTACATATTCGAGACGATGCCTACCTGAAGCTTCTCCTTCAGGCCGTAGTAGTCCAGGCAGGTCCCGCAGGTCATGACGGAGGCGCCCGCCTCCTCCAGCGTCCGAAGATCCCTCACGGTGTCCGGATCCTCGGTCGAAAGAAAGGCCCCGGAATTGTAGCAGATGATTTTGTCCGGGACGGCGCTGCCGCTGGCAAGGGCGTACACAAAGGCCTTCATCAGCTTCTTTCCCAGCGCCTCGTCGCCGCCGCCCATCTGGTCGGAGGAAAGGACGACCACGGTTCCCGTCTTCTTCTGTTCCGGCGCGCACGCGGCGCATTCGTCCTCAGACGGCGCTCCTTCTCCGGCCGCTTCCGCCGCCGCGCCGGGCTTTACTTCCATTTCCACGAGGTAATCCTTCTCCCCCTCTTTTTTGGACTTCACCGCGTATCCCATGCCGGACGCGAGCCTCGTCAGATTCTGGACCGCCGTCTCGTTGTCGACGAGCACCGACAGCGTCCCTTCCTCCCGGAAGCCCTCCGCCGCCTTCTTCGCGTTGATGACCGGTCCGGGGCAGGCAAGCCCCCTGCAGTCGAGTATTTCTTTCATCCCTTTGGCCTCCTTCCTGTTATCCCGCATGTGATCCCGCCCGCCTTATGACTTCGCGTCACGCCCGGCGGGAAAACCTGTCTGCCGCCGTCGTGCCCGCCGCCTAAGCGGCGGGCGTCCCCGGGCGCAGGTTCATGATAGAGGAAAGCCGGTCCCGCGGTCGGGGCCGGCTTTCATGGAATCCGTCAGTACTGAAAATCTCTGGCGCGGGGCTTTACAGCTCCACCCACTTCGCGTCGGCCTTGCTGCTCTCGACCGCCGCGTGGATAAACTTCACGCCCTCGATTCCGTCGTCGATGGTCGGGAAATCCAGCTCCGCCTCGGTGAGCTCCTCGCCGTTGGCCTTCTTGAGGATGGCCGCGTTCCAGACCTTGTACATATTGGCGAAGGCCTCGTAGAGACCCTCCGGATGGCCCGCCGGGAGGCGGCTCATGGCGGCCGCTCTCTCGGAGATATAAGCCATGCCCCTGTGGTAGGTCTGCATCGGCTGGCCCTTCTTCGTCACGAAGAGGACGTTCGGCTCCTCCTCATGCCACTCGATCGCGCCCTCGGTTCCGAAGATGCGCACGACGAGGCCGTTCATGTGGCCGACGCACACCTGGGACGAGCAGAACACGCCGTGAGCGCCGTTGTCGAACTCGACGAGCATGTTGGCGTTGAGGTCCAGCGGCTGCCCGAAGTAGTCGAGCTTCGCGGCCAGTCTCTTCACGCGGAGGCCCGTCATATAGGCCACGGTGTTCTCGATGTGGGAGCCGATGTCTCCGACGCAGTTGGAGATGCCGGCGATCTCGGGGTTCTTTCTCCAGGAGGAGAGCTTGTTCATGGTCTGGTCGCCCTTGCCGATGTCGTCGACGAGGTACTCCTGGAGGTATTCCGCGTTGACGTTGATGACCGTGCCGATGTAGCCCGAACGGACGAGCTCGCGCGCCTCCTTGACCATGACGTTGCCGGAGTAGGAATAGTTCACCAGGAAGAGAAGTCCCTTCTCCTCGGCGAGCTTCTTCAGCTCCTCCGCCTCAGAGACCTCGAAGCACAGCGGCTTCTCGCAGAATACGCTGATGCCGTTCTCGAGGAAGGCTTTGGCGGTCACGTAGTGGACGTTGTTCGGGGCGGAGATGATCACGTAGTCGATCCGGTCCTCTCTCGCTCCCTCGGCCTTCGCCATCTCCTCATAGGAGGCGTAGACGCGGTCCGTGTCCAGATGGTAGAACTCACCGCACTTCCGGTTCTTCTCCGGATTTCTGCTGAAGCAGCCGGCGGCCAGGAAGGCGATGCCGTCAAAGCCCGCGCCGACGCGGTGAACGGCGCCGATGAAGGAATCCAGTGCCGCGCCGACCATGCCGTATGTCAGATTTGTTCTCATATGATTCACACACCTTTCAGTTCGCGATGGCAGCGTCAAACTTGACGTCGGACTTGGCGAAATCAACCTTTCTCACAAACGCGGCGGCCTCGGTCGCTCCCGCGATGCGGTCCATGCCGGAATCCTCCCACTCGACGGAGAGCGGCCCCTGATAGTTGTGGGCGTTGAGGACGCGGATAATCTCCTCGAAATTCACGTCGCCGTGGCCGAGAGAGCGGAAATTCCAGCCGCGTCTCAGATCGCCGAAGTCGATGTGGGAGCCGAGAAGGCCGGTCCTGCCGTCGAGGGTCACCGCGACGTCCTTCATGTGGACGTGATAGACGCGGTCGATGAAGTCGTTGAGGAAGATGTGCGGCGTGACGCCCTGCCACAGCAGATGGCTCGGATCGAAGTTGAGGCCGAATTCCGGGCGGTCCTTGAAGACCTCGAGAAGCCTCTTGGTCGAGTAATAGTCGAAGGCGATCTCGGTCGGATGGACCTCGAGCGCGAACTTGACGCCGCACTCCCTGAAGACGTCGAGAATCGGGCACCAGAGGTCATAGATCTCCTGGAAGCCTGCCTCGATCATCTCCTCCGTCGTCTGCGGGAAGCTGTAGATATATTTCCAGATCGGGGAGCCGACGAAGCCCGTGGAGACCTTGATGCCGAGGTTCTTGCAGGCCACGGGGACGAGCTTCATGGTCTCGATCGCCCAGGCGCGGATCGCGTCCGGATCGTTGGCGCATTCCGCCGGCGCGAAGTTGTTGAGACGCGGATCGTTGTAATCGCCGACGCACTGGCCGATGATGTGAGAGGCGGCGGCGTAGCACTGCAGGCCGTACTTGGCGAGGGTGTCCTTGACCTCCTGAACATACGCCATATCCGTCGCGGCGCGCTTGACATCGAGGTGCTTGCCCTGCGTGGCGATCTCAATGCCGTCGTAGCCCATCTCCTTGGCGGTTTTGCACATCGTGTCGAGATCGAGATCCGCCCACTGTGACGTCATCAGCGTTAAAAGTCTGCCCATTTTTATTCCTCCTTGTGTTGGAAATGTCTGCGCCGGCAGGCCTCCTGCCGGACCGCGCTTCATTTATGCTCAAAAAGCCATGCCGGAACCAGCGTTTTTATGAGCACTTATACCTATTATAACATCTGTGCCGGACAGCACAAGAGCCTTCTTCCGTGTTATCTGACTTCCCAGAGCGCCCAGTCCCTGCCCATGGGCTCGGTGCTCCCGCAGGTGGACTTCATCTCATAGACAAGGCCGCTCTTCGCGGATTCCTCGAAGGCGTTGAGGGCCTCGACCACATGGAGGGAGATCTCCGGGCTGAGCCTGGGCGCTCTCCCGTCGGCCAGGGCCTGCGCCAGATCGGCGACGCCCAGTCCCCTCATGTTGCCCCGCGGATCCGGGATCTCCGGGAATTCCATCGGGACCTCCTCCTCGCAGGTGCTCTGCTGCGTCACCATCGTGATCAGCTTCGCGGGATGCGGCTGGTCGACGGCCTCGACGATTCCCCGCAGCTTATTTCCGTCGTACAGGCTCACCGGTCCCCTGAAGCCGTTGGGATCCGGGACGGTGACGCTTCCCTCCGTCCCGTAGATCTCCATGCCGGGAAGCGAGGTCTTCCAGGTGTCGAAGCTCATCGTGACGGTGCCCACGGCGCCGCAGACGAACTCCATGATGCCGGTGTAGGTGGTCGGCACCTCGGTCTCCGTCATCGTGCCCAGGATGTTTCTGACCGGACGGCCGGCGACGGTGAAGCAGGAGATCCTTTTCACCGGCCCGAGCAGGTAGATCAGGGCCGTCATGTAGTAGGGCCCCATGTCGAACATCGGGCCGCCGCCCTGCCTGTAGTAGAAGGCGGGATTGGGATGCCACAGCTCGTGGCCTGGGCAGGTCATGTTGGCCGTAAACGCCACCGGCCGGCCGATCCGTCCGCTGTCGATGACCGCCCTGCTCTGCTGGATGCCGGCTCCCAGGAAGGTGTCCGGGGCGCTGACGCACACCAGCTTCTTCTCCGCCGCGAGGGCGACGAGCTCCGCCGCCTCCTCGTACTTCAGCGCGAGGGGCTTCTCGCAGTAGACGTGCTTTCCCGCCTCCAGGATCTGGCGGTTGACGCTGTAGTGGGCGGCGGGGATCGTGAGATCCAGCACGATCGTGATCTCCGGGATCTCAAGAAGCTCCTCCACGGAGCACGCCTTCGGCACGCCGAATTTCTCCGCGGCCTGCGCGGCCTTCTCCACAAACATGTCGGCGACCGCCAGCACCTCGACGTTCTCGAAATGCTGCGTGAGATTGGTCAGATAGACGTCGGCGATGGTGCCGCATCCGATGATTCCGATTCCTGTCCTGCTGCTCATAAAGTTCCTCCTGCGACGCTGCCCCGTGGGGGCAGGTCCTTCCTTTCTCCCGGGCTTCCCCGGGGCTTCGGGGCCTCTTCCGGCGGCCCCGCTGGTTGACATCATTTCCTGCCGCTGAAAACGGCCGTTTTAATCAAAAGTGCTTTGGCGATTCGTTTACATAACGCAGTCTCTCACCGGTAGATCGGCGCCAGCCTGTGATTGATAAAGTAGGAGGACAGCGCCATGGCGGCGAGATAGTCCGGGGATCCGTCGTCCTCCACCGTGAGCCATCCGCGGAAGCCGTAATCCCTCATGTGCCTCCAGAGCTCCTCCAGGGGCAGAACCCCCTCGCCCGGCTCCCAGAACCAGCGGTGCCCGTCGTCGCGGATCTCCACGTCCTTGTCATAGCGGATCTCGTCCGGCACGCCGGGGTCGGCGGTGTCCTTGAAGTGGAAGGTGCAGATCCGCTCCCTGTAGGTGTCGTAGAAGTCGATCAGGTCGTCGCCCATCAGCACGACCTGGGCGGTGTCGAGGCAGTAGTGGACGTACCGGGGATCCGTGATCTCGATCAGCTGCCGGTGGTTCTCCCGGTTCGTGACGCAGAAGAACTCATTGTGAATGCCGACCTTGATGCCCTTCGACTCGGCGTACTCCCCGATCTCGTTGAGGCAGGAGGCGATATTCCGGAGGCCTTCGCCGTCGAGAGGTCCGTTTCCGTAGTAATTGTTGCCCGGGCAGGTGTTGAGGTGCGTTCCGCCGAAGGCCGCCAGCGTGTCCACCGCCTGCTTTCCCGCGGCGACGACCTCGTCGTGCTTCCCGGCGATGTGGGAGTCGTCGCAGCCGTGGAACATGCCGCTCACCTCCATGCCGTGATCCCTGACGAAGGCCGTGTACTCGGCGGGCGTCCCGAAGAGCCCGAGGATCTCGGCCAGATCCCAGGGCGCCAGCTCGATTCCGTCATAGCCGGTGGCCCTGTGGTAGCGCAGGATCCGGTCCCAGTCCAGGAAATAGCAGCTGTTGGATCGGTCCTCGTAGTAGAAATCGCGGAAATTGTCGATCTGTCTGAAAGGAACGGTCTTCCAGTGGCTCATATGCGATAATCTGATATTGTTCTCCATCCCTGCTTCCCTCCTCATGCGATGACGTGATCCGCGAACCAGCGGGATCTCAGAATCGAACGGCAGATATCGAAGGAATTTCTCGGATTGATCACGACCGCGCCGTCGTAACCCGTCTCCCCGAGCGCCCGGAAGACAGGCCCGAAGTCGATGTCTCCGTCCCCGGGGTCGCGGAACACCTTCGTCGGGTTCCGGGAGGGATACTCGGGAAGGGCGGTCTTCCAGGCCTCCTCCTCGTCGCGGAACGCTGTGTCCGTGACGTGCACGATCCCGACCGCGGACGGCTGCTTCCGTATGAGATCCTCCGGGCGGCAGCCGGCGATCCGAAGATGGGCCGTGTCGACGTCGAGCTGGACGGACGCCGGGAGCTGCGCCAGGAAATCGACGATCCGGTTCCCGCGCAGCAGAGACCAGTATTCATTTTTGAGGCAGAGGGTGACGCCCCGCCCGGAGGCGTACTCCGCAAGGGCCGCGATCATCTCCGCCGTCGCGCCGAGGAAGGCCTCCTCGGTCCCCTCTCCGATCAGCTTCCGGGAGGCGTAGTACGGAGGCGTCGCCGTGAGGGTGACCACCGGGCATCCGGCCTCCGCCGCGGTGTCCAGCGCTTCCTCCGTGTAGTGCCTGGCGGCGCCCAGATACATCGGGAGGACGCCGGAGGAGGCAAACAGAGACGGGTTCATGTGGATGCAGCCGATGCCCCCGGTGATGCCGTTTTCCCGCAGATACGCCGCGTAGCCGGCGACCGTTCCGAATTTCGTCGTCATGGAGCGCTTTGTGCGCGGAATGCCGGACCTTCCCCCGAAATCCCACTTCGGCTCGTAGGGAATCTCGATCTGCGTAAACCCGCCCGCCGCGATCAGGTGGTTGAGCTCATCCCAGAAGTACCGGCTCTCCCTCTTGTTCCTGTTGGGGGCCTGATTGTCGAGGTCGACCGCCTCGGTGCTGAAGCACAGTTTCATCCTCTGTCTCCTCCTTCCGCTTCCATCCGTTTTCCGGCGCCGCCTGCCCTGTCCGGACCCGCTTCCGGTGGGCCTTCCGCCCGCCCTCACAGCGCCTTCGTTCTTACCGTCAATTTTATATCAGAGGCGGACACAGAAAAAAACGCTTCATTTCCGCCCTGAAGCGGAAATGAAGCGTTGTGGCGCGGACACGGCCCGGCCTTCCGGATTACGACTCGCTGAAATCGGTGTCCATCGCGATCTGGAGCGTGTAGCCGGGATACATGGCGCTGACCTTTTCGCAGACCTCGCGGTAGATCGCGCCGCGGTCCTTCGCGTCGAAGCTGATCACCATGTCGAACCGGATCGTCTTCTTTTTCTCGTTTACATAAAATCCGTGGGTCCCGATCACATATTCCTGGGCGTCCGTCACCTCCCGGATGCGCTCCTGCATCTCCGCCGCCCTGTCGTGCTTCGTATTCACGGAGTAGACGCTGATGGCGCTGAGAATCACGTGGTGCTTCCGGTAGACCTCGAGGGTGATCTCGCGGGTCAGCTCGTCCAGCTCGACGGCGGAGTACGTGTCCGGCACCTCGATGTGGATCGAGCCGATGTAGTTGTTGGGACCGTAGTTGTTGAGGACCAGGTCGTAGGCCCCGCTCACGTCGGGGAACGACGTCACGGTCGCCTTGATCCCCCTGGCGAGCTCCGCGTCCGCCCTCTCGCCCAGAATCTGCGACAGGGTATTCCTGAGCATGTCGACGCCGGATTTGATGATGATGACGGAGATCACCGCGGCGAGATACGCCTCCAGCGAGGGTCCTCCGGCCATATAGATCATCGCGGCGGCCAGCGTCGAGGCGGAGATCACGGAGTCAAGAACCGCGTCCTCCCCGGAGTTGACCAGGGAATCGGAGTTCACCTTTTTTCCGACGCCCTTGACGTAGCGCCCCAGAAAGATCTTGACCAGGACGCCCGCCGCGACGATCACCAGCGCGGGCACGGTGTAGGCCGGAAGCTCCGGGTGAAGGATCTTCTTCACGGACTCCGTCAGAGACGTGATGCCGGCGTAGAGCACGATCACGGCGATGATCATGGCGCTCAGGTATTCGACCCTTCCGTGGCCGAAGGGGTGCTTGCGGTCCGGCTCCTTGGCGGCCAGCTTCGTCCCGATGATCGTGATCAGGGAGGACGCGGCGTCGGACAGGTTGTTCACCGCGTCCAGGACGATGGCGATGGATCCCGTCAGAAAGCCCACGACCGCCTTGAAGGCCGACAGCAGGACGTTGGCGATGATGCCGACCGCGCTGGTGCGAACGATGATCCGGCCGCGGGCGTCCTCCCCCGCCGCCTTGGCGCGGCTCTTTTCCGGCAGCTTTCCTTCACCTGTTCCCGAGCATCCCATTGTGTTCACCTCCGGCAGAACTGTTTCTGCTTATTATACATCAAATTCCCGAAGCGGCAAGAGGTGGGACGTCCCGAAGACGAAACGGCGGGCAGACGGAGTTGTCCCGAACCGGCGGAAAGACAGGGATGCCCCGAAATGCGGACTCCTCTTCCCCCTGATTTCTGCTATACTGAAGGCGGAGCGGTCCGCCCCTTTCCGCTTCCCTGCCTGTTCATAAACCTCACGAAGGAGATCTCCATGTACCGCTGTTCCGGAAATGCGATCAACGGCATCCGCCTTCACTCCCTGAAAGGCCGGCACCGATACTGCAGCCGCAGCTGCTCGGTCCTGGCCCTCTTTGAGGGCGCCCTGCGCCTGGACCTGCCCGGCGGAAGAGAATGCAGCGCCTCCGGGGAGGGCGTCTTCTGGCTGCCGCCCGGCGCGGAGGCCGTCGTCTCCGCCGGCGGCGAAGAGCCGGCGGTCCTGCTGGTTATGCGCCAGGACCCGGTCTTCGTCCTCGAGTCTCCGGCCGGAGAGGCGCTTCTTTCCACCTGCTTCGGTTCTGACAGGGACGCCTCCCTGCTCGGCCTTCTTCCCGTTCTGAGGGAGCTGGCGGAATTCGCCTCCCCGGACGCGGATCCCGGATGCCTGAGGGCAGGAAGCCTTCTCCTCTCCTTTCTCGACCAGCTGGGGAGCCTCCTCCCTACCGGTCAGGAGGACGGCGGCCCGGAGCTGAGAGACGCCGGGCGGAAGCTGAAAAACCCCGCCCTTGTCTCCTGGATGAGACAGGGCCTCCGCGGACCGGTCAGCCTGCAGGAGGCGGCGGAGCGCTGCGGCCTCACGCCCCAGTATCTCGCCTCGTTTTTCAGGAAGACCATGGGCTGCACGCTTCTGGAGTACATGGGGCGGAGAAAGGCGGATCTCGCCCTGCGCTGTCTGGCGCGCGCCGGCCTCTCGGCCGAAGACGCCGCTGCCGCCGTGGGCTTCCGCTCCGTGGCCGCCTTTGAAAAAAGCGTGCGGGCGGCGGCCGGACAGGGATGGGCGGAGGTGATGGCCGCACGCCCCTGCCTCACGGAGGATTTTCCCGCCGAAACCGTCGTCCCGGACACGGCGCTCCCGCGGAGAACCGGGCAGATCCTGCCCGCCGGGCACGGCGCGGCGCGCCCTCTCCCGGCTTCCGCGCGCCTTCTGCCTCCCGTTTTCGCGGACTGCTCCGGGGCGAAGGAGGAGCTGTCCGACTCCTGGCGGATGATCATCAACGTCGGGCCGGCCCACGCCATGTCCTCCGAGAAGCTGCGCTTCCAGCTCCGGGAAATGCGGGCCCGCGTCCCCTTCGTCTACGCGAGATTCTATCAGATCCTCGACCTGGTGACGCTGCAGAAGTCGGGCGGCCGGGTCCTGTTTGACTTTGAGCAGTGCTTCCAGCTCCTGGACTTTCTCAGATCCGTCGGCTTCCTCCCGATGCTGGAGCTGGGACACGTCGATTACCGTCCCGTTCCGGGCATCGCGGCCGACTACTATATGAGAAGCGACATGGACATCGCGACCTATCTCCGGCGCGAGCAGGAGATCCTTCCCGAATTCATCCGGGCGGTCTGCAACCGCTACGGCAGGGCCTATGTCGGAAAGTGGCTCTTCGAGTTCCATTTCAGCTTTACGAGCGACCGGGAATTCACCTTTCACCAGTTTCTGCAGCAGTACCGGAAAATGGAGCGCTCCATCCGCGCCCTGATTCCCGAGGCCGGCGTCGGCGGATGCGGGTTCACCGTCTCCGTGTCCGAAAAAACGCTGTCGTCGCTCTATGAGATGATCGCTGCCTCCGGCGTGCGCATGGACTTCCTGAGCTTTCACGTCAACGGCATCACCTCCGAGAAGGCGCGAACCGAGGAAAAGCTCTTCCTGGCGTCGTCCCCTCTCTTCGTCGACCGGCGTCTCGACCGGATTCTCGCCCTGACGGAGGTGCATTTCCCGGGCGTTCCTCTCTACGTGACGGAGTACGGCTTCGCCCATTACACCGAAAGCTTCCTCAGCGACTCGGTGTTTCAGTCCACCTTCATCTGCCGCTTCCTGAACCGCTGCATGGACCGGTTCGCCGGGCTCGGCTGCTATATGCTTTCGGACATCTCGCTTCTCCGGGGGCGGTCGGAGGAGATGTTCTTCGGCGGCAGCGGCCTCTTCAACTGCAGCTCGCTGCTCAAGCCCTCCGGCTACGCATTCCGGTTTTTCTCTCTCCTGGGCAGCACGGTTCTCGCCCGGGGGGAGGATTACCTGGTCACGGGGCGGTCCCTCTACAGCTTTCAGATCCTGACGTTCCGGCACGCCGACATCTCCCCGGAGCTGTGCGGGAGTCCCGCGGCGGAGGACGTGCTCGCCTATGAGCAGTCACTCGTCGAAAACGGTCCGCCGGAGGAACGGAGCTTCCGCATCAGCGGGGCGATTCCCGGCCTGTACCTGAAGAAGACCTTCCGTCTCCACCCGGAGGCGGGGAACGTCCTGTCGCTGTGGAAGAAGCAGGCCCCCGACATTCACAGCATCAACGGCTACGAGCTCTGGTTCTTCGAGCACGCCGCCTATCCGGACATCAACATAGAATCCGTCAGCGTCGACGACAGCGGCGTCATCTCCGTCAGCGCGGAGGTCCGCCCGCTGGAGACCGCCCTGATCCTGTTCGACCATATCACACAGATCTGACAAGGAGACCCGCATGCCGGCACCCAACGATTATCCCCTGCTGTTCCTCAGCCAGAAAAAGCTTGAAAGGCCGGAGACCTGCCGGAGCCGGAGCCTCAATCTCCTGTTCTGTCTCTCCGGAAAAATCGAGATCGCGCAGGACGACGGAAAGACGGAGATCCTGCCCGGCGACAACCTGCTCCTGATCCGGAGCGACGTCTCCTATACCGTCACGCCCCTCGATTCCTCCGTCATTCTCCACATGGGGATCCTGCCCCGGTTCATCGAGGAGTACGTCTGCCCCGAGCAGCAGCTCTTCTGCGACTCGGTCTCGGAACCCTACGCGGATTACAGCCGCGTCAAGCGCCTCATGACCGTGATCGCGTCCGAGTACCTGGATTACACCCAGGATCACCGTCTCACGATCCAGGGATGGCTCTTCCATCTCGCCGACGAGCTGGCGGGGAACTTCCGGAGCCGCCGCGCCGGCACGGACTCGCCGGAGGAATACGACAGCCGGATGCGGGAGATCGAGGACTATGTCAGCAGAGGCTACAGGGGGACGCTCTCCCTCACAGATCTGGCGGAGCATCTCCACCTGACGCCCCAGTACGTCTCGAAATACATGAAGCGCCGCTTCGGCATGACCTTCAGCGCCTATCTGAACCGGATCCGGACGGAATCCGCGATGCGCGAGCTTTGCCACACCGGACAGGGAATCACGGAGACGGCTCTCTCCAACGGATTCTCCAACGTCTCCACCTTCAACCGGCATTTCCGGGAGCTCTACGGCATGTCGCCCCGGGAATTCCGGGCGGAGCACGCCGCCGGCGCCGCATCGAGCGAGGAGCTCCTGCCCTATTCCCTCCAGCAGGACGCCTCCTCCTTTTTCGAGGTCTCCCCCCGCCGGCACGTGACCGCCGACGTCGGGACTTATGCGCCTTTTACAAGAAATCTGTGCTCTCTCATCAACATCGGGCAGGCCATCAACCTCATCGACATCGATTTCAGGAGGCGCCTTCTCACCGCCCACAGGGCGCTGGATTTCCAATACGTCAGGATGGAGAATATGATCAGCAGCTCCGTGATTCTCCGCATCGCGGATACGGGGCAGTACAGCATGGCGTATCCGGCGGAGATCCTGGACTTTCTTCAACACAACGGCCTCGTCCCCTTCATCGAGCTCAGCAGGAATTCGCTTCACTCGCTGAACACCCTGATGGGCATCAGCGACGCCCCGCAGATTCTCCGCCACGGGCCGGCGTACCTCCGGCAGCTGGAGGAATTTCTGCGTTTCGCCGTGAACCGGTACGGACAGGACTGGTGCGACCGGTGGCTCTTTGAATTCTACAAACCCGCCTCCGTCTCCGCGGAGCTCTACGCGGAGGAATACCGCGCCGTCCGGAGCCTGGTCCGGAGCATCCTGCCCTCCGCCAGCATCGGAGGGCCCGGCTTCAGCCTCTCCGAGTCCTCCGACGACTTCCTTGTCTTTCTTCGCGAGATGAAAAACACCGGCGTCCTGACGGATTTCCTCTCCATGCGCTTCTTCGCGATCCAGTACGAGTCGGGAAGCAAAGGCGGCTCCATGAATCTGTCTTCCGCCTCCCGTTCCCTGGAGCGGCAGCTGAAATGGGCGCTGCAGAGGCTGCGGGAGATCTGGGGCGGCTCCGTCCCCCTCTACATCACGGAGTTCAACTCCTGCCTCCTGCCGGACACCTATATCAGCGCCACCTGCTTCCAGGCCCCGTTCCTGTGCCGCAGCCTGCTGCTCATGCACGAGGATGCGCCGCTCATCGGCTACTGGATGCTGAGCGATTCGGCCTTCACCCTCCCGAACCGCACCGGCCGGATGTCCGCCGGCGTCGGTCTCTTCGACAAATCCGGCATCGCCACGCCCGCCTTCCACGCCCTGGCGCTGCTCCGGAAGCTCGGAGACAGGCTGGTGCGGCAGGGCGAACACTACTGCATCAACATAAGCGGGCCGGACCACTACCAGGTCCTCGCGTTCCATTACGCCGGATTTTCGGATTTTTCCTCCATGCAGAGCAGCGAGCACCGCTCCTTCCGGAACGTCTACGCCTGCTTCGAGGACCGGGCGCCCGTCGATATGGATTTCACCCTGACCGGGATCCGGCCCGGCGTCTACCGGATCCACCGGTATCTGCTGGACCGGATGCACGGCAGCGTCTTTGATATCCGTCTGGGCTCCTTCCGCGCCGGCAATCTGGACGAGGACAACTATCTGAACAAGACGAGGTCCCTCAGCCTGGAGGACCGGGAGTATCTGCAGAAGGCCTGCGTCCCCGAGGAGAGGACCATCTACGTCACCGCCGGGACCGAGCTTACGCTCGACATCCGGCTGGCCGTCCACAACGTATGTCTCTGGGACATCCGGATGGAGATGTGACGCCCCCGCCGTCTCCTGCGCGTCCCCGGGCCTTCGCCCGTCAGAGCGCGCCCGGGGCGCGCGGACACAAAAAAAGCCGCCGCACCGTGGTGCGGCGGCCGCGTTTTGCTGTCGTCATTCTTTTACGCCGCCCATCGCGATACCCGCGATGAAGGCCTTCTGGAAGAACGGGTAGGCGATCATGACCGGAATCACGCCGATCACCGCCATACACATACGGATCGAGTTGCCGGGCATCTTTGCCACCGCCGCGCCCGCCGCCGCCGTGTTCGACATGGAGGCCAGCGCGCTGATGTTGTCAATGATGCTCTTCAGCAGCTGCTGCAGCGAATACAGGTTCGTGTCGCTGATATAGTACAGACCGTTGGTCCAGTCATTCCAGTAGCCCAGCGCCACCATCAGGCCGATGGTCGCCAGAATCGGAAGGGAGAGGGGAAGCACGATCCGGAAATAGATCAGCAGCTCGCCCGCCCCGTCGATCTTCGCCGCCTCCACCAGGGCCGGGTGGATGTTGGAGCTGAAGTTGTTTTTGTAAAGAATGATGAAGAAGCCGTTCATGATCAGGGTCGGGAAAATCAGGCCCCAGATCGTGTTTTTCACGTGGAAGAGCTGCGTCCACATGATATAGGACGGAACGATACCTCCGTTGAACAGCATGGTGAAGAACACCAGGAACGTCAGGATGTTCGCTCTCTTGTAGTCCTTTCTCGACAGCACCCAGGCCAGCATCGGCCCGATGAGCAGCGAGATGCAGGTGCCCACCACCGTGATGAGGATCGTCACGCCGTAGGACTTGAAGATCTTCACGGCGTTGGAGCTCATCAGGTACTGATAGGCGTAGGTCGAGAACTGCCTGGGGATAAACGAGTAGCCCTCCCGGATCAGCGCGCTTTCGTCCGTCAGGGACGAAGAGACCAGCAGGATGAAAGGCAGGATCGCGCAGGCTGCGAATATCGAAAGAATGATGATGATCAGCGCCTCAAAGCGCTTGTCCGACGAACTTCTTACACTCGAATCTTCCATTTGCTCTCCTCCTTTCCTTTAGAACAGCGCGTTCTCTTTGTCATGCCGCCGCACGATCATGTTGACGACAAAGACAAGGATGAACCCGACGATGGCCTGATAGGTACTTGCCGCGGAGGATACCGAGATGTTGTTCATCGTCATGAGCATTCGGTACACGTAGGTGTCGACGGTGTTGGTCACGTCGTACAGGGCTCCGGAGTTCAGAGGCACCTGATAGAACAGACCGAAGTCCGAGTAGAAGATACGCCCTACCTGCAGCATGGTCAGGGTGATGATCGTGGGCTTCAGAAGCGGGAGCGTCACATAGCGCAGCTGCTGCCACTTCGAGCATCCGTCCACCTTGGCCGCCTCGAGCACGCTCTTGTCGATTCCGACGATGGAGCTCAGGAAGATGATTCCGTTGTAGCCGATCTGCTTCCAGATAAAGATGAAGACCAGGATGAAGGGCCAGTACTTTTTTTCCGCGTAGAAGTTGATCGCCCTGCTCTCGCCCAGGATGTGGTTGACGAGACCCGTCTCGTTGCTCAGGAACGCGTAGACGATGTAGGCGACGATGACGTAGGAAATCAGCTGGGGCAGCAGGATCGAGGTCTGGAAAAATTTCTGAAGAAACTTGTTGGTGATGCCGGCAAGGCAGATGCCCACGACCACGCCGGTCAGGATGCCCAGCACGATGAAGACCGCGTTGTAGGCCAGTGTGTTCCGCGTGATGATCCAGGCGTTGCTCTGGAAGAAGTTGCCGTTGCTCTGGAACAGCATCTTGAAATTGTCGAAGCCCACCCAGGGACTGCCGAGAATACCCTTGCTGTAGTCCACCTTCTTGAAGGCAATCGCGATACCCACCATGGGAATGTAGTTGTTGATGACGAAATACAGCATTCCCGGAATCGCCATGAAGTCCAGCATGGAGACCGTCTTGTTTCTGTACAGGACGATCAGCGTGCGGATCAGCACATAGAAGGCGAGTACCATCAGGATCACGCTGCCGTACTCAATATGTACTTTTTTCGCCTTTTTCAAGGTCGACGCAAGCCCGGACGAAAGATACAGATTCATGGCGATCACGAGCAGTGCGGAAAGGGCCGCGATTCCCGCGTAGAGGCTCTTCGCGTTCCTGACGGCAAGAACGCCCATCAGAAGAATGAGCACGCTCAGGACGATGGCCAGGATCATCGGGACGGAACCCGTCATGGCCACTTTGCCGTCCTCGGAGGCGAAGCCCCTGATGAGACCGAGACCGCTCACCTTGTAGTTGACCTTCTGATAACGGTAGCCTGCAAACGGAAGGAAAAAAGCGGCAACCATCACGAGCCCCGCCGCGATCAGATCGGGCATACCGGATATGCCTTTTTTCTTTTCCATATTTACTCCTTCATTTGACCGGCCGGGCGGCGGGGATGTCCCGCCGCCCGTACGGCAGTTGTCAAGTCAGCTCAGTCAGACGTTCCGCTCTTCAGCCGTTCTCGGCGAGCCAGGCGTCAAGCTGTCCCTGGTAGGCCTCGATCAGCTGCTCGATGCCGGCGGCCTGAAGCTTGTCCAGGAACTCGGCGTAGGTCGCTTCCCAGTCGCTGGCGGAGCCGGAGTCGAGGATCGGATGATACTGGTTGCAGACGTCGTGGCAGGCCGTCACGATGTTCTCAAGGCCCGTGTTGTCCACGGTGAAGCCCATGTACTTGGAAACTTCCGCGTTCTCGAAGGACTCTCTCTGCTGCGCGCGGATGTCCGCGGCGTCGCCTTCCCACGGGATGGTCAGGTCTCTGTTGCCGTAGAGGAAGTCGCCGGTGTGGTAACCCACCGTGTCCGCCGTGACGCCTTCCGGATAGGTCGCCATGCCGTCCTCGTTGCGGACCCAGTTCACGCCCTCGATACCCCAGGCAAGGAGGTTGTTGAGGTCTTCATTGAGGAAGAGGTAGTTGAGGTAGCGGACAGCCGCTTCCGGCTCGGTGGCGGTGACGGGGACCGCGTATCCGAACTTGGTCGTGCTGGACGTGGCGATCTTCGAATAGACGATCGTGTTCTCGATCAGGTCATAGCCCGTGGCGGCCTGGGAGGCCTCGAGGGATCCGATCTCCGCGGAGCGGATTTCGGCGAAGCCGGAGCCCGCCTTCACCAGCGTGTCGGAGTAGTCCTGCGTGGTCATGGCGTCCTTGTAGATGATGCCGTCCTGATACCACTTGGCCGCAAGTTCGGCCATGTACTTGTAGTCGTCGGTATTGTAGTAGCTGACGACCTTATCCGTCTCCGGATCCGCCATGATCATGTTGTAGCCGTCGCCGAGGCTGTCATACCAGTAGGCGTCGTCGAAGCTGTCTCCGCCCGCGCGGAACGGTCTCGGGAAGAGGACCGTGCCTTCCGCGTCCGTGTTGACGAAGGCGGCCATGCCGCTGTTGTCGACGATCTTCTTGACCGCTTCGCCCAGCTCGGTCCAGGACTTCGCGTTCTGGATGTCCTCGGTCACGCCGGCTTCATCCGCCAGGTCTTTTCTGACGAAAACCACCTGGCCGCCGCGCAGGACGATGAAGTTCGTCACGCCGTAGATGGCGTCGCCGAAGGAGGTTCCCCTGATGAGGTCGCCCTCGAGCTCCAGAAGGTCCTGCCCTTCCTCTTCGAGATACTCGCTGATGTCGAGGAGCTGGTTGGCCGCGCGGTAGGAGACGTAGGAAGCGCCCGGAACCGGCGTGAACATGATCAGGTCAAGCTTCTCGCCGGCCTGGATCTGCATCGGGATCTGGGTGCCGTAGGTCGCCGCGTCATACCAGGAGATATTGGCGTGGACGTTGATCTCGTCCTCGATGATCTCGTTGACGGCGTCGACGATGGGCTGCGTGAGGCTCTGGTCCATCGGGGCGAAGCTCATGAGGGCGATGTTGATCTCGGCGAGATCCTCATCGTCTTCTTCGTCGTCCGCGTAGACGTTGACCGCGCCGGCGTAAGCCATGGCGGGAACCGCCGTAACCGCGAGCGCCGAGGCGAGAAGCAGGGAAAGCAGTTTCTTTTTCATAGTGTGTCCTCCTTATCATTTTGCAGGGCTTGTGTCTGCCCTGAGTTTCACATATCTGTTCTTCGGGCGGCGCGCCCGGGAATCACTGATACTTCTGAAACACCTTGTCCAGCACGGCCGTCATCATCCAGACGGCGAGAACCGGCATGAAAAGAACCGCGACGGGCATGACATACACGACGGCGGCGGTGAAGACCAGCAGAAGAAGCAGGATCAGCGAGGCGCCCAGGTGGCGGATCATCAGGACCAGGGCGTTTTTGAGGATCTGCTTCAGGCGGTTCTCGTAGACCGCGATCTGCGCGAATACCCAGACCGCGTAGACCGTCAGCAGGATCTGAAAGATCCGGATCAGCACGTACATGTTTCCGACGGCGTTTCCGCTCTCCAGAAACGCTTTCAGGATCCGGACGTCGGTCTCAAAGACAAAGAGCAGGGCCGCCAGAACCGTCCCGGCGGGAAGCGCCTGTCTCCAGTTCCTCTTCACGGCTCCGAAAAAAACGGAAAACACATAGCCGCGGTTGTTCTTGAGATTTCTGTCCGCCACCGTGTACAGGGCGGTAAAGGAAAGGCCTGCCGTGACGACGGGCACGCAGAGGAGAAGAAAAAGAATCCCCGTCCCCACGATCGCCCACAGCTTCCGGAGAAGCATCATCAAGGGCCCGTCAAAGTCAAACAGCTTCATAGATCATCTCCGATATTCTGCGGCTCTGAACCTTCTTCTGTGAATATTATAAAGGATTCAGTCCGAAAAGTCTCTCAAAAATAAACTATACCGCCCCGATTTTGCCGCAAAATTTAATCTGCTCTTTCCCGTCAGGCGATATAGTTTAATAATTTCAAAAAAATATTAATTTCCCGGCCGGCTCTTCCGCCCCCCGGGAAACGGACACCGGGGAAGCAGCGCCGGGGTTCGGGCACCGGAAAACAGTGCCGGGATCCGGGCCCCGGACGCGCTCCCGCGCCTCTCCCTCCGGATGAAAAAAGGACCGCCGCGCCGCGCGGCAGTCCCCTGTACCGGCATTCTCTTCCCTCGGGAATCATGCCGCCTTTTTTCTTACCTTTGCCTGCTGCTGCAGCGTGTCATAGCCGATGGAGGCCATCAGGATGATGCCCTTGACGACGTACTGCGAGTAGACGTCCAGGCCGATCATCTGCATTCCGTTGGTCAGGACGCCGAGGATGAGGCATCCGACGACCGCGTCGGACACGCGCCCGGCGCCGCCGATGAAGGACACGCCGCCCAGCACGCACGCGGTGATGGCGTCAAACTCGACGCCCGGGCCGATCAGCGAGCTGGCGGAGCCGCCGCGGGAGGTGAGGATCACCGCGGAGATGCCGAAGAGAACGCCCGCGAGCATGAAGGTCTCCAGCTTGATCATGCCGACGTTGACGCCAGCGAGTCTCGCGGTCTCCGGGTTGCCGCCCACCGCGTAGATGAAGCGCCCGAAGCAGGTCTTCGAGAGGATGAAGTGGATCACCAGGGCGACCACAATCGCGATGATCACCGGGACCGACACGGCGCCCACATATCCCTGGCCGATGCTCAGATAGCTCTGGTCAAAGTTATAGAAGGATTTCGACTGGGACATGATGTAGGAGATGCCCTTGAACATGGTCATCGTCGCCAGCGTGACGATCATGGGGTGGATCCGGAGGATGTTTGCCATCGCGCCGTTGAAGCCGCCCAGGAGCACGCCCACGAGAATGCCGAGAACGACCGCCAGAGGCACCGGCACGCCCCGCTCCATCAGGAGGGCGATGCTGACGCCGATCACGGCGAGGGCCTGTCCCACGGAGAGGTCGGTGCCGCCGCTGATCATGATCATCGCCACGCCGATGGTCGCGACGATGAAGTAGGCGTTCTGGGTCAGGATGTTCATGATGTTCCTGAAGGAGCGGAAGTTCGGCGAAAGGATCGCGAACACCGCGACGATCAGGATCAGGATCAGCCACATCATGTTGCTCTTGATAAATGCCTTAAAACCTGTATTTTCCATAATTAAATCTCCCTGTGCGTCTTACGTGTCTCAGCCGGCGGACGCCATGCTGAGGATGGCTTCCTGGGAGAACTCCTCCCGCTTCAGTTCGCCTGTGATTTTTCCCTCGGAGAGAACGATGATCCGGTCCGACATGGCGAGAAGCTCCTCCATGTCCGAGCTGACCATGATGATCGCCCTGCCTTCCGACGCCAGCCTGTTCATCAGCTCGTAGATCTCCGCCCTGGCGCCGACGTCGATGCCTCTCGTCGGCTCGTCGAAGATGACGATGTCCGTGTCGGCGAGAAGAACCTTGGCCAGGACCACCTTCTGCTGGTTGCCGCCGCTGAGGTTCTTCACCAGCTGCTTCGTGGAGGGCGTCTTGATGTTGAGGAGGCTGCGGTACCTCTCTCCCGCCTCCCGGATCTTCTTCTGATCCACCAGGCCGCCGGTGGTCAGGCTCCTGATATTGCCCATGCTGATGTTCCACTCGATGGACTGGTTCAGGAAGCATCCCTGCATCTTCCGGTCCTCGGGGATGAGGCCGATGCCGTTGGCGATGGCCTGCTTCGGGCTCTTGATCTCCACGGGCTTCCCCTTGACGCTGACGGTCCCGCTGAGCTTTTTGTCCGCGCCGAAGATCACGCGCATGAGCTCCGTCCTGCCCGCGCCGACGAGGCCGGCGACGCCGAGGATCTCCCCCTTGTGGAGCTCGAAGGAGCACCCGGTGTTGGAGTAGCCGGAGACGTTCTCCGCCTTCAGCACCACCTCGTCCGTGGCGCAGCTCACCCGGGGGCCGCTGCTCTTCAGTTCTCTTCCGACCATGAGGGCGATCAGCCTGTCCCTGTCGGTTCCGGCCGTCGCCACGGTATCCACGTACTGGCCGTCTCTCATGACGGTGATCCGGTCCGTGACGGCGAAGAGCTCGTCAAGGCGGTGGGAGATGTAGATGACCGCCTTGTTCCTCGACTTGAGGTCGGCGATGATCTTGTAGAGGTTTTCCACCTCCGCCATCGTCAGCTGGGCCGTCGGCTCATCCATGACGATGATCCGGGGATCCTTGGAAATGGCCTTGGCGATTTCCACCAGCTGCTGCTTGGCGGGGGGCAGCTGTCCCACCAGCGCCTTCGGATTGAGCCGGATATTGTACTCGTCGAAGATCGCCTGGGTGGTGCGGATCTGCTGCTTCATATCGATGATGCCGCGCATCTGGCTGCCGAGGCAGACGTTTTCCGCGACGGAAAGGCCCGGAATCAGGTTGTACTCCTGATAGATGACCTCCACTCCGTTCTCGCGCGACTGCTGGGGCGTCATGTGATCAAATTCCTTCCCGCCGAGCCAGATGCTTCCTCCGTCGTTCCTGACGGCGCCGGAGAGCACCTTGATCAGCGTGGATTTCCCGGCTCCGTTCTCCCCGAGAAGCGCGTGGACTTCCCCCGCGCAGACCTCGAGGCTCACCTTGTCGAGAGCGACGACGCCCGGATACAGCTTGGTTATGTCCTTCATTCTGAGGACGACATTCTGCTCCATATTCGTCTCCTTTTATTGTTGAAAGAGAACGGCCGCTGCCGTTTCCCCCTTTGCGGGACGCGGACCGCGGAAGCGGCTCCCCTCTTCCGCCGCACCTCCGCGGCGGCCCGCCGTCCTGAAAAAAAGGGGCTGTCGCAATAGATGTTGCGGCAGCTCTTTCTAATCGGTGAAAATCCGGCCGTCGCGGCCGGATTTTTCCCTTTAT
>JBGUKX010000006.1:0-9070 GCA_045114695.1 Lachnospiraceae bacterium
AGCGGAGAGGATGGGATTCGAACCCATGCGCCCTTGCGGACAAACGGTTTTCAAGACCGCCTCGTTATGACCACTTCGATACCTCTCCCTGCGCATTTTCAGCGAAAATCATTATAGCAAAGCGCCCCCTGATTTGCAATACGGAAAAACGGGCGCGCCGGGCGTCCCGGACGGCGGAAGCCTGAAGGAGTCCGGCATTTCTGTGTCCGGCCAAGCCCGCTCACCGCGAAAAAATGACCCTGAGGGAATCCGCCAGATTCTGGTGACGAATCCGGGTCGCGTCGAAGCGGACCGTCCTGAAGGCCAGCTGCATGACCGGTCCCGTCCCGAAGGCGCAGATCAGGGTTCCCGGGCCGACCGGTCCGCCCAGTCTCCAGCCGATCAGCGTGGCCGCGCTCAGAAGGGCGATGCTGACGGCGCCGATGGGAAGGCGCCGCGCCCGTCTGGCAAGACCGACGAGAAGGGTATCCCGGGGGCCGCAGCCCAGCGAGGCGGCCATATAGGTGTACTGTGTGTAGGCGAGAATAAAGAGCCCCGCCGTCATGACGGGTATCCCCGTCCACAGGGAGCCGCACCTCGGGACCGCGTGGATCCTGTTGAAGAAGTCCACCGACTTCCCCACCACCACGGCGTCGATGAACATCGCGATACCGATCGGCTCCCGAAGGAGGACGTCGATCAGCAGGATCGTAAAGGAGATGGCGATCGATGCCGTGCCGTACAGTATCCCGGTGCTCCTTGAGACCCCCAGGTTCAGCACGTCCCAGGGCCCGGCCCCGATGTTCGCCTGAATCGTCAGATAGACTCCGAAGCCGTTGATAAACAGGCTGACCGCGGCCAGCGCCATATTGGCGGCGATCACGGCCGCCGTGCGGTTTTCTCTGTGGTTCCGGGGCAGAAGCCCCGGAAATCCCGGCCGGGCGGTGTCCGCCGCCCGGCCGCTCCTCTTTGTTTCCGTCATTCGGAAGCCTCTCCTGTCCCGAAATCCTCCAGGATTACGGTTCTGTCCAGCCTGCTCGACTCAAATCCCGCCAGAATGGCCCGGATCGCGTTGACCTCCATCTCCCCGGCGGCGTTCGTCCACCGGTCGGAAATGATCTCGTCGATGAACTCGCGCATCACGCCCGACTCGATCTGGTTCTGGTTCGTCATCATGGTGTCGAGATCATAATAGATGTGATCGCCCCTGTCGGTGTTGATCTGAATGGTGTGCGGCGAATTGTCATAGAGGCGCATCACGCCCTTGGTCCCGAAGATCACGGTGGAGTTATCCTCTTCTCCGTAGTAGGTCCAGCTCACCGTCATCGTCCCCACCACGCCGCTTTCCATGGTGTAGATCAGCACCGCGTTGTCCTCCAGGTCGATCAGCTCCCCGTCGGACTTCTTTTTGTCGAGCGTCATGATTTTCGCGGAGACGGAGACGATCTTCTCTCCGAGCAGGTACTGGATGAGATCCGTCTTGTGGATGCCCAGATCCGCCATCGCGCCCATCGCGGCGACGCTCTTGTCAAAGAACCAGATGTCGGAGGATATCTTTCCTGTGCCGTCATCCTCGGCGCACCATCTCTCCGGACCTCCGTGACCGAAGGTCGTCTTGAAGGTGAGCGGCTTCCCGATAATGCCCTGGCCGATCAGCTCCTTTGCCCTCTGGTGCCCCGTGTTGAATCTCTGGTTCTGGCCGACCATCAGGAATTTCCCGGTCTCCTTCGCCGCGTCCAGCATCGCGAGGCAGTCCCCCACCGTCATCGCCATGGGCTTCTCGACGAGCACGTGCTTTCCCGCCCTCAGCGCCCTGATCGAGATATCCGCGTGGGCGTTGTTCGCGACGCACACGCTCACCGCGTCGATGGACGGATCGGCGAGAAGGCTGTCCACAGAGTCGTATATTTCTCCGCCGTAGAGGGCCGCCAGGGCTTCCGCCCGTTCCCTCCGGCTGTCATAGTACCCCGCGATCTCCGCGAAGCGGTGAGCGTGGTACTCCGGCGCGTGTCTTCTCTCGGCGATTCTGCCGCAGCCGATGATGCCTACCCTGATTGTTCTCATTCTCTTTCGCCTCCTCTGATCCCGGACGTCCGCTCCGGAGAGCCGCCGCACTCTCCGGCTGCCGGAGAGCGCCGCGCCGGTTTCGGCGCGGCGCTCCTTCAGGTGTGCCCGAATCCGCAGGGACTGCCTTGCCGCGGCATTTCCCGGATTCAGGTTATGTGTACTGATTCAGAACTGCCTCTTATTCCTGCATGAAGGTCTCATCGATCATCTGCTGCAGATATTCGTTGTACTTCGCCTGGATGTCCTCCGGGACCAGCTCGTTGATCGCGCCGGCGGAAAGGGCGCCGTTCTGGAGGCTTCCGAAAATGGTCTCGCCGCCGAAGGTGCCGTTCTCGACAGCCTGCATGGAGACGCTGATCATCGCGGAGTTGTCCGTCACCTGGGAGCAGATGATGCACTCATTCTGGCCGAGGATATCCGCCGGCTGGGCGATATCGTAGACCTTGATCTCGCCTGCCGCCTTGTTGGCCTCGTCGATGGCCTGGCGGGCGCCGGAGTCAACCGCGGAGGCGTCTCCGAAGAAGACGTCCGCTCCGTTGTCCATCATGGCCTTGGCAAACTCGATTCCCTTGTCGGAGGCGTCGAAGGAGCCGGCGTAGACGGGATCGAGAACCGTGACTTCCCTGCCCTCCTGGGCGGCGACGTACTGGGCCGCTTCCGTATAGCCCGCGTACTTTCCGAGGGTCGTATCCAGCTCCATGCCGCCGATGAAGGCGATGGTGCCGGACTTCGTCATGAGGCCCGCGAGAGCTCCCGCGATCCAGCCGATCTGCTGGGCGTTCGGAAGAAGGGAGGTGACGTTTCCGTTCACGGCCTCATCCGGCGTATTCGCTCCGCCGTTGAGAAGAGCGAAAGCGATGTCGGGATATTCCTCGGCCGCCTGCAGGACGGCGTCTGTGTACTGGTTGCCGGGCGCGTAGATCATGTCGTAGCCAAGAGCGCAGTAGGCCGCTATGGAGTCATAGTACTCATTCTGGCCAATGTTGTCGGAAACCTCATAGGTCCAGCCGTTTTCCTCGCAGGCGGCGACCATGGCGTTGTAGCACGCTGCTCCCCAGCCGCCGTCGTTGATGCTGGAGTCGCAGATCATCGCGACCTTGTAGTCCTTTGCGTCATCAGCCCCGACACAGGCCGGCAGAGAGACGACCATCGCTGCCGCAAGGAATGTTGCAAGTAATTTCTTCATAAAATATTCCTCCGTTTCTTTGGTGAAAAAACTAACGGCTGCGGAAACCCCGGCGATTCCCGGGGCTTCCGGAACCAGGATACACGTTTTCTCAGCGTTCTTCCTTCCGGTACGGCTTACCCGCCGCCTTCGGGCCGAGCTTCTTTCCGCCGATGACGGCCAGCGCCAGCACCGTCGCCACGTAGGGAATCATCTGGAAGAATTGATACGGCAGACCGAAGCTTGCCACCTGAAGCCGGATCTGGAGCGCATCGCAGAATCCGAAGAACAGGCAGGCCGCCAGGATGCCCCCGCCGGACCAGCGTCCGAAGATCACCGCCGCCAGGGCGATGAAGCCGCGTCCGGCGATGTTGCCTTCCGTATAGGTGTTGGAATAACACGTCGTCAGGTAGGCCCCGCCGATTCCGGCAAGGGCGCCGCAGATCACGCAGGCGATATACTTCACCCGGATCACGTTGATTCCCAGGGTAGCGGCGGCCTTCGGATTCTCCCCGACGGCCCTGTAGTTGAGTCCCGCTCTCGTCCGGCTGAAGAAAATAACGGTGACGATCACGAGAAGAAACGCGATATACACCATCGGGGTCTGGTTGAAGAGCAGCTCGCCCAGGAACGGGATGTTCCGAAGACCGGGGATCCCGACGCCCTTCATCAGCTCGATCTGGCTCAGATCGCTTCCCTTGCCGAAATAAACCCGGTAGATAAACGACGCCAGGGCCGGCGCGAAGATATTCATCGCCATGCCGTAGACGGTGTGGTTGGCGCAGAGGGTGATCGTCGCGAAGGCGTAGATCATGTTGACCGCCACCGCCACCAGGGCGCCGCACAGGATCCCCAGCCAGGTGCTGCCGGAGATGAAGCATACCAGGAAGCCCACGAGAGAACCGATGGCAGCCAGTCCCTCGAGACCGATGTTGACCATTCCCGCCCTCTCCGAATAGAGCTCTCCCAGAGCGATGAACAGAAGAGGCATCGCCATACGTACCGCGGCCAGAATCAGATTCGAAACAAAACTCATCTTCTCTTCACCTCCCCTTTCCGTTCTTTGCGAAATGTCTGTGGAAAAAGGCGTCAAACTCCGGCAGCTTCGTCAGGGCCATGCCGGCCACCGTGAATACGATGACAAGGGCCTGAATGATGTCGGAGACGCTGGTGGGCACTCCGGTCGACGCCTGCATCGTCGTCGCGCCGGCCCGCAGGGCCGCGAAGAAGATGGCCACAAAGATCGTCGCGATCGGATGCAGCTGGCCGATCAGGGCCATCGCGACGCCGTCGAAGCCGTATCCCGAGGCGAACCCGTTGATCAGACGGAACTGGGTTCCGAGAAGCTCCGCGGAACCGCCGAGCCCCGCGATCGCCCCGGAAACAATGAAACTCGTCAGGATGAATTTCCTGACCGGAAATCCGTTGAACCGGCTCGCCGTGGGGTTGATGCCGACGGCGCGGAGCTTGAAGCCTCCCGACGTTCTGTAGAGGAAGAAATAGATGACGATGCCCAGGACCACCGCGATCACGAATCCCCAGGTCATCCGCATTCCGGGAATGACCCTCGGGAGCTGGCTTTCCTTGGGGACCGCCAGCGTCTGGGGTACGCTTCCGTCTCTCAGCCAGTTGGTGTAGACGACGCCCATGAGCAGCGTCGCGATATAGTTGAACATGATTGAGATAATCATCTCGTTCTGTCCCCGGCTGATCTTCAGGATGCCCGGTATGAAGCCCCAGAGACCGCCGGCGGCCGCCCCCGCGGCCAGCGCCAGGACCATGGCGGGGACGCCGGAGAGGCCCAGCGTCAGGGTCACATAGCAGGCCGCGATGGAGCCGACGATGAACTGCCCCTCGCCGCCGAGATTGAACACGCCGCATTTGTAGGCGAAGCAGGCGCACAGGCCCGTGAAGATCAGCGGCGTCGCCTTTGTCAGGGTCGTCCCGATATTGGTCTTCGATCCGAAGGCGCCCTTCGCCAGACTCTGCATGGCCAGAAGGGGATTCGCGCCCAGACAGGCCATGATCGCCGCTCCGATCAGAAGGGCAAGCAGAATCGACAGGACGGGCACCACCATGCTTGTAAGAGAATTTCCTCTTCCTTTCATCCCGCTCTCCTTTCTCATTTGCCGGTCATCGCGAGACTGATCTCCTCAATCGGCGGCTGATCTCCGGGATACTCTCCCATGATCTGCCCCTCGAAAATGACCAGAATCCTGTCCGAAAGCTCCAGGACCTCGTCGAAATCCGCGCTGATGAGGAGAATGCCGACCCCCCGGTCCCTCGCCGCGATCATCTGGTCCCGGACGAATCTCGTCGCCCCGATGTCCAGGCCTCTCGTGGGATGGGCCGCGATCAGCAGGTCGGGCTCCGACTCCAGCTCCCTCGCGAGAATGACCTTCTGCTGGTTTCCGCCCGAGAGGGACCGGACCTCCTGGTCGATCGACCGGCACCGGATGTCGTACTTTTCCACCATCTTCTGCGCGTAGGCGGCGATTTCTCCCCGTTTCAGGAGCAGGCCCTTTCCCCTGCTGAATTTCGGAGAATCCGTGCTCTTCAGCACCAGGTTGTCCGCGATGCTCATATTTCCGACCAGCCCCTGGAGATTCCTGTCCTCCGGAATGTGGGCTGTGCCGCCGGCGATAAACAGATAGGGATCAAATTCCCGGACGGACGTCCCCTTGAGATCCACGGACCCTTCCTCGGGGGCGATCACTCCGGAGACCAGCTGGGCCAGCTGCGTCTGCCCGTTGCCGTCCACGCCGGCGATTCCCACGATCTCACCGGAGCGGATCGCGAGGGAGACGTCGGAAAGGCCGTTGTGCTTCGACTCGCGGTGATAGGAGACGTGGTTCAGCTCCGCGATGACTCTGCCGTCGGAGACCACCTTGCTGTAGACAGAGTCGGTCAGCTCCCTGCCGATCATCATGCCGGCCAGCTTATGCCCGTCCACCTCGTCCTTTCCGACGGTGGCGACCTTCCGCCCCGCCCGCAGGATCGTGATCCTGTCCGAGATATGGAGCACCTCCCTCATCTTGTGGCTGATGAAAATGATGCTCTTTCCCTCGGAGACAAGCTTGTGCATGACGTCAAACAGTCCCTCGACCTCGATGTCCGTCAGCGCCGCCGTGGGCTCGTCCAGGATCAGGAGATCCGCCCCCCTGTACAGGGCCTTCAGGATCTCGACCCTCTGCTGCTCGCCGACCGAGATCTCGGTGATCATCTTGTCGAGGTCCACGTCGAAGCCGTAGCGCTCCGCCAGCTCGAGAATCTCCTTTTTTCTCGCCTCGCGGTCGACAAACACGCCCGCGGAGCGCCGGTCCCCGAGAATGATGTTCTCGAATACCGTCATCGCGTCCACCAGCATGAAGTGCTGATGAACCATGCCGATCCCCAGCTCGACCGCGTGGCTCGGGGAATTGATGCGCACTTCCTTTCCCCTGAGATAGATGCTGCCCGACGTCGGCTGATAGAGTCCGATCAGGATATTCATCAGCGTGGATTTTCCCGCTCCGTTCTCCCCGAGCAGCGTGTGGATCTCGCCCTGCTCGATCTCCAGGTCGATATCCCGGTTCGCGTAAAAATCACCGAAACGCTTGCTGATGCCTTTTATCCGCAGAAGCTCACTCACGATTTATTCCTCCCTGTCCGTGATGACGGGATCCTCCCCGCCGTCGCCCGTTTCGAAACCGGAATCCTCCTCGTCGGGTACCATCCCGCTGTTCTTTTCGATCTTATGGAAAATCGTCATATAGATCTGTGTACACAGATACCCCGGTCCCGTGAGGCCGAAGAGAATGATCAGGGGCAGTATGTAGAAAAAATACCGGTAGCCCAGATACAGGACCGCCGCGTTGACCACCACCATCGCCACGGTTTTCGGGAAAAAGCCGATCGAGACGCGCACCGCCGTATCCAGCGTGCCTGTCAGCGTATTGGTATACCTCGCGGTCAGCGGGAAGATATACTGTCCGATCAGAAGAAAGACGAGGGAGAGGACGATCAGGACCACCCGCATGGCCTGGCCGCCGGATCCCTCCATCACCCCCGTGACGCGGAAATCCACGAAGATCAGGATCAGCATCAGGAGCATGACGGCCCAGACAATCGTCGCCTGCTTGAAATTCTCCTTGAATTTCGCGAAAAACGTCCGGATGATATACCCTTCCCTGTCCTCCGACATCTGGATCATAACGGAGTGCATGGCCGTGACGGAGGCGCCGGCCGTGATGACCGGCAGGCAGAGAAGAAGCGTCACCAGATTGAGGATCATCAGGTCGAAAAGCCTGGAAAGGGCCCGCATCAAACGGTTGTCCGGATTGAAAAGACCGCCCATGTCTGTCGTCCTCCTGTGCAGCGGCCGGATGGTCCGGCCTCTGTGTATTCTATTCTGTGTATATAGAAAGTGTATATAGAATCTGAAACAGCTGTGTATCTGTCATCCGAAGACGGTGTAGGCCAGGTTGCCGCCCTTCGCGGCCGCCTGAATGACGTCCTGACCGAAAACGGCGTGACAGTACCAGTAGGTGTTCGCGGCGTGTCCCGGATCATTGACCGCGATGCGGCCGTCCTCCAGCACACCCACCAGCAGGATGTAGTGCCCTCCCGAGGTGAATACGCTGGGCCCGACGTGGGCCATCACAGGGTGCCCGTTGATCAGCGCGGAAAGGACCGTCTTCCAGTCGCCGGTCAGGTAGGCCGGTACGCCGTACATGGCGGCGGAGTGTACGCCCACCGTGACGGCCGATCCGTTGTCCGCGATATACTCGCCGTTTTCCTTGAAATCCACCGGGGCGATCAGCTCCTGCTTCACGTAGGAGAGGGCCATCGCCGTGGAGAAAAAGCCGCAGCCGGCCTGGTGCATGGTATGTCCGTTTACGTTGAAGGTGGCGTAGGGCCAGTCCGTAAACGTCCACTCGCCGTTGTCCAGGAATCCCGCGCCCTGATTGAAATAGGGGACGCACATGACGCCGTTTTCGTCCATCGGCCTCAGAGAGTTCCCGTCGATGATGCCGTCCGGCTTGTCCATGAGAGTGATTTTGTTCCAGAAGTCCTCGGAAGAGGTCAGATTTTCCGCAGAAATGTTCTGGGAGACCGTATGGACGACCTCATCGTAGAGGTTCTCCGTCGATACGAAATATTCTCCCTCTTTCGTGATGCAGGCGAGATATACCTGCACGTCGCCGCCGTCCACCGCGGCGATATAATCCATCTCGTTGACGCAGATATAATGGATCTCCAGATCCTCGCTGATATCCGCCCCGTGATCAATACGGTACCTGGCCAGCATGGAGTCCTTAAGAAGCATCTCGTTCCGCTTCCTCCGGAGAGCGTCCTCCTCGCTGAGGGCCGCGATTTTCCATTTCTGGATTTCATTCTCCACGACGCTCCTGGTGACGGCGGCTCCCCTGCTGACCGAGGCGCTGACCGGCCTCCCGTCCTCGTCGATGAGATACTCCTCCATCAGAGGCTCCGCGGCCGCCGCCCCCGCGTGCGCGCGGCAGCAAAGAAGCGCCGGAGCAAGTCCGAGAATCAGCGCGATCCCGGCTGCCCGGAGAAACGCCGCGCAGGCCGCCCTCCGACCCCGGACAAAACAGACGTTATGAAATGCAGCGCGTCTCCGGTCCATCCGTCTCCTCTCTCCGATCCATGTCCGCCGCGGAAGCCGGAAAGCCGGCATCCGGAACCGTCTCCGCAGATATACGGTCATTATACTCTATTTTGACCTCTGCCACAAACGATTCTTTGCGGCGTCCGAAGAAGTCCGGAAAAGAGAGGCTGTCGCACTAAGTGATTAGTGCGGCAGTCTTTTTCATCGGATTTCTCTTATAAAACAAAGACCCGGGCTTCGAAAAGTCC
>JBGUKX010000007.1:0-51824 GCA_045114695.1 Lachnospiraceae bacterium
CATCGAAAAAACTTTAAAGAACTATGCGGTTTTCAAGGTACACATGGAATTAAATCTTGCATACTGAATTTAACTTTTCAATTCACGAAGAACTTGTCAACTGGGCGATTTTGACGGCGCGGTGAAATCGGCGTTTATGCGCGGGCGCCGCATGTGATAAAATGCAGGGCAGACAGGACCGCGGCCTTGTGGCTGCGCGGCCCCGGAGGAGAAGATGAGGAAAGCGGAAACTGCCGTGAGAACAGAAGAAAAACGACCCGTATCCTGTGAATTCGCGCCGATGGAGGGAATCACGGGATGGCCGCTGCGCCGCGCCCACGCGGAAGCCTTTCCGGGTATCAGCCGTTACTACACGCCCTTTATCGCCGCCAACAGCACCCATTCCTTCAAGACCAGGGAGAAAAAGGAGATCGATCCCTCCCACAACGAGGGCCTCTCCGCCGTGCCCCAGATCCTCACCAACGACGCCGACGCGTTTCTCTGGGCGGCGGGGGAGATCGGGGCCCTGGGGTATCCCGAGGTCAATTTCAACCTGGGCTGTCCCTCGCCCACTGTCGTGACGCACGGAAAAGGGGCCGGCTTCCTGAGGGATCCGGAGCGGCTGGACCGCTTCTTCGACAGGGTGTTCGAAGGAATGAGCGGGGTTTCCGCGCCCCGCGTGTCGGTCAAGACGAGAATCGGCTTTGAGTCGGAGGAGGAGGCGGCGGGAATCGCCGCCGTCATGGGGAGGTATCCCTTCTGCCGCGTCATCGTCCACCCGAGGCTGCGGACGGACTACTACGGAGGAAGTCCGCGAATGGACGTGTTTTCTCTGTTTTACGAGAACTGTCCCCATCCGCTGGTGTACAACGGGGATCTGGTGACGGCGGCCGGCGTGCAGGAACTGCTCGGGCGCTATCCCGGACTGGACGGGGTGATGATCGGAAGAGGGCTGCTCATGAATCCTTCCCTGGCGGGAGAGCTTCGGGGCGGGGATCCCTTCGGGGCGGAGGAACTCAGGCGCTACCACGACAGAATCCTTCAGCTGTGGCTCTCCGACATACCGGAGTTCTCCGGCGTCATCGGAAAGATGAAGGAGCTCTGGCACTATATGGGCCCCCTGTTCCGGGACGGGGAGAAGCATCTGAAGAAAATCCGGAAAGCCCGGAAGGAGAGAGAGTACAGGGCCGCCGTGGACGACCTGTTCGCGTCCTGCGGCATTCTTCCTCCCGGGGAAAGGACGAACCGGTACATGCCATGAATTCAAAACACGCCATACTTGCCCTGCTGGAGGCAAACAGGGGGATCTTCCTGTCCGGCGAGGAGATCGCCGGGGGGCTGGGAATATCGAGAAACGCCGTCTGGAAGGCCGTCGGCGCCCTGCGGAGCGAGGGCTACCGGATCGAGGCCGTGACGAGGCGCGGCTACCGTCTCGCCGGCGAAAGCGACGTCCTGTCCGTCGAGGGCCTCATGCCTTATCTGGCGGAGGGGGTCGACCCGGAGAAGATCTTCATTTACCCGACCCTCGTGTCGACGAACCGCACGGCCAAGGAGATGGCCCTCCGGGGAGCGCCCCACGGCACATGCGTGATCGCGGACGCCCAGACCGGAGGGAAGGGGAGAAAGAACCGGGATTTCTATTCCCCGAGCGGCGGCATCTACCTCAGCGCCCTCCTGCTCCCGGACTGTTTTCCCTGCGCGGATCCCAAAGCCGTGACGGCCCACGCCGCCGTGTCCGTCATCAGGACCCTCTCGGCCGCCGGCCTCGAGGCAGGCATCCGGCCGGTCAACGACATCTATATCGCGGGAAAGAAGGTCTGCGGCATTCTCACGGAATCGGGAGCCGACTTCGAGAACGGGGAGCTCCAGTGGATCGTGGTGGGCGTCGGGATCAATTACACCCTGGACGCGTCCCGCCTCACGGAGGAGCTGCGGGAGAGGGCGGGGGCCCTCTTCCCGAAGGGCGGGGAGACCGTCTCCCGGAACAGAATCATCGCCCGTCTCATCAATGAGCTTCTGACGGGATTTTCCGGAAAAACACGGGAGGACCTTCTGGCCGAATACGACCGCTTCGTCATAAGGGCGGAGCAGGACGGCAAATTGTCAACCTGAAATATTTTTAAGGTTGACAATTCTCTTCCCGCGGTCTATACTCCCTCTGAGTCTGAACGATCTGAGGGAGGATATTGAAATGACTGACAACAGACTGAAATCCATGGTTCTCACGGCGGTGTGCGCCGCCGTTCTCTGCGTCCTGGGGCCGCTGTCGATACCGATCGGCCCGGTTCCCGTGTCGCTGGCGACGTTCGTCATCTGCCTGATGCTCTACATCCTGGGGATGAAAAAGTCCGTCGCGGCCGTCGCGCTCTACCTGCTGATCGGCCTGGCGGGACTCCCGGTGTTCTCGGGATTTTCGGGGGGCCCCGGGAAGCTGCTGGGTCCCACCGGAGGCTATCTGATCGGCTACCTTCTGCTCGCGCTCATCGGCGGATGGTTTGTGGAGAGAGCCGGTTTCGGCGTCCTGCTTTCCGTGGCGGGCATGATTCTGGGCACGGCGGTGCTCTACGTCCTCGGGACGCTCTGGCTCGCCCACGCCGCGGGGATGTCCCTGAAGGCTGCGCTGGCCGCGGGCGTGATCCCCTTCATCGGCGTGGATCTCGCCAAGATTGTCTGCGCCGCGCTGCTGGGGCCGGTTCTTCGGAAGGCGCTGGCCCGGGCAGGCGTGACCGGTACGAAGGCCTGACCGGTACGAAGGACTGACCGGTACGAAGGCCTGACCGGTACGAAAGCCTGACAGGTACGGAGGCGTGACCGGTACGAAGAAATGAGCCCTTTTATCAGGTTTTGACCTGGATGTTATGATATGTTACAATAGCGACGGGATGTGAGAGGAACCCTCTTCACGTCCCGTTTCGCATACGATCGTTCCGGACGCGCGCCGGACGGAAATAAGGAGCAGAGGCGCTTCGCGGCGGGCGGATCCCGGGAAAACGGGACGTCGGCGCGCCGGGGAGCTGAAATACAGGTATGCTAAGATTCAGAGGCAGACGATCCAATTCAAGCCGTGACGCCCTGGCGCTGAAGGCGGGGCTCTGGTACACGGTCGGCAACTTCATCAACAAGGGCCTGGTCTTTATCGCTACGCCGATTTTCACCAGGATCATGACGACGACGGAATACGGCGACTACGGGAACTTCATCAACTGGCAGTCGCTTCTCGTCGTGCTGATGACGCTGGAGCTCTATACCTCCGTCAACAAGGCCAGGCTGGAATTCCGGCAGACGATCGACGAGTATCTCTCGTCCATCATCGTGTGCGGCTCCACCTTCACGATGCTCTGCTACATCGTGGTGCTGATCTTCCACAGCCAGGTCGAAATCGCCTTCAACATGCCGTTCCGCTACGTGAACGTGATGTTCCTGTACCTGTTTTTCGCCCCCGCGCTCAACATCTTCCAGGTGATGAACCGGGTTAACCTGAGGTACAGGCTGGCCATCACCATCACCATCGGCTCCTCCCTGCTGTCGATCACCGGCGCGCTGCTGATGCTGAACGTGTTCGAGGACAGGGTCTTCGGCAGGATCATCGGCTACGACGTCCCGCTGATCGCCGTAAACGCGACCATCTGGTTCTATACGCTGCTCAAGGGGAGAACCGTCAGGAAGGACTATATCCGGTACGCCCTGACCTACTCCGGGCCGCTGATCATCCACCATCTGTCCATGAACATTCTCGGTACGTCGGACCGCATCATGGTGAGAAAGCTCAGAAGCACCGAGGAGTCGGCGGTCTACACCGTCGGCTACAGCTGCGCCATGATCGTGACGGTGCTGTCGGATTCCGTGAACCAGGCCATGTCCCCGTGGCTCTATGACAACCTCGAGACGAAGTCCTACGAGAAGATCCGCCGGATCAACCGCTGGTACGTCGCCTGCTTCAGCCTGGTCCTGGCCGGCATCATGCTCGCGGCGCCGGAGATCCTGAGGATCATGGGAGGGAAGAAGTACGCCCAGACCAGCTATATGCTTCCGCCGGTCTTTGTCGGCTGCGGGGCGCGGTTTCTCTACACGAATTATGTAAACGTCGAGAACTACATGAAAAAGAGCCGGCTGGTATCCGCCGGCACCATGACGGCGGCCCTCGTCAATATCGTGCTCAATTTCATTTTCATACCGAAGTTCGGCTTTGTGGCGGCGGCCTATACGACGTGGTTCTCCTACGTCTGCCTCATGTTCTTCCACTACTTCGGCTGCCGGCGGATCGGGTTCGGAAAGCTCTACGACAACCGCTTCCTGTTCTCCTGGCTGGCAGGGGAGAGCGCGTTTATGATTCTGTGCACCCTGCTCTACCGGAACAGGCCGGTCAGATACGGTGTGTGCGCGGCCTACCTGCTGCTTCTCGGGGCGGCCGCCTACCGGATGCGCGGCAGGCTGAAGAGAATCCTGAAGATGGTTTTCTGAGCGGGCGTGCAGAGGAAGCGCATGGTGTGAGCGCGGGCATTTTGTGCTATAATGACGAAAAACATTCGAGATTTTGAACAGCATCTGGGGTATGTCGGAAAAGAAGAGAAGAAGACGAAGACTGATCAGAAACAGAAAGGCGGAGATCGCAATCCACTTCCTGGGCGCGGGAGCCCTTGTTTTTGCTGCGGTTTACCTTGTTCTGAACGCGGACCGCATCAGGCTTTCCTTCAGCGGCGCGGCGCCGGCTGAGACGAGGGAAGCCCCGGAGAGCGAAGAGAGCGGGGCGCTGAGCCTCTTTATCGAGGAGCTGGCGGCCGGCGCGGATTCCGCGGAGGAACCGGCGGCGGATCCCTACGACGGAAGCAGCCCTCCCTCGGAGGAGGCGAAGATCCGGCAGGTCCCGAAGGACCAGATCGTGGAGACGGATATGTCCGGGGACTGGAGGCTGATACTCGTCAATCCGAGTCACCGGCTGCCGTCCGATTTCGAGGCGGATACGTGCCTCGTCTGGGAGGAAGAAGACGAAGACCACATCGGAGACAACGACCGCATCGACTGGCGCATCTACGACGAAGTCCACGAGATGCTCAGAGACTGCGAGAGGGCGGGGTTCTCCCCGGTGATCCGGAGCGCCTACCGCTCGTCCGCCCAGCAGAAGGAGCTGTTTGAAGCCAAGGTCGACGAGTTCCTGGCAAAGGGGCAGAGCCGCGAGGAGGCGGAGGAGAACGCCGCGACCATCATCGCCCTCCCCGGCACCAGCGAGCACGAGCTCGGCCTGGCCCTGGACATCGTGGACAGCCGCTACGGCGTCCTCAGCGCCGCCCAGGAGAATACGGGCACCCAGATGTGGCTGATGGAACACTGCTGGGAGTACGGATTCATTCTCCGGTATCCGACGGACAAGGGCGGGATTACCGGGATCATCTACGAGCCCTGGCACTACAGGTTCGTGGGAAAACAGGCGGCGAAGATCATTCACAGCCAGAACCTCTGCCTGGAGGAATATCTGTACGAATTCGACAACGGGGGAAACAGCGATGGCGAAACGTGATCCTGTTAAAATGAAAAAGAGAAGACAGCAGCAGGTAAGAAGGCAGCTCACCGCGATTTTTGCCGTGGTTCTCGCCGTTTTCCTGGTGATTCTCTTCATCACGTCGAGGAGGGGCAGACGCCCCGGGGAAACACAGAACGCCGTGACGCCCTCCGCGCAGACGGAGAGCGCGGCCGAATCCCGGCCGGCGGCCCCGGAGGAGGAGACGGCCGTCTCCTCGGCGGCGGAGGCATCGGCGGTCTCAGAGGCCGAGACGCCCGCGGTGATCGTCAGGGAGGGCTCCATCGGAGCGGACGGGACGGTGACCTTCGTCAATGATCCGGCCTACTCCGAGAAGATCACGATCCTCGGGACCGGGGACAACCTGATCCACGAGGCCCTCTTCCTCGACGCGAGGACGGAGGACGGGGGGTACGACTTCCGGCCCATGTACGAGCGCGTGAAGCCCTATATCCAGGCGGCGGACATCGCCACCGTCAATCAGGAGACGCCCCTCGCGACGGCCCTGGCGGAGCCGTCCGGCTATCCCAGCTTCAACTCGCCGGTCCAGGTGGCGGACGCCCTGTCGGACGCGGGCTTCGACATTTTCAATTTCGCGAACAACCATGTCCTCGACATGGGAGAGAGCGGCATCCAGGCGACGCTGGACTGCTGCGACGAGAGGGGGATCCCCTATTTCGGCGTGTACCGGGACAGCGAGGACCGCAGCCGTATCCGGGTCCTCGAGAAGAACGGGATCACCGTCGCTTTCCTCGGCTTCGTGAACTGGACGAACAAGGATCCGACGGAGGAGACGGAGAACCAGCTCACCTGGCTCAGCGACGAGGAATCCGTGAAGTACTACATCGAAAAGGCCGATGAGATCGCGGATATCGTCGTCGTCTACGCCCACTGGGGTGAGGAGAACGAAAACGTCATCACCGACGAGATGTCCTCCATGTCCCGGAAGATGGTGAACTGGGGGGCCGACGTCATTTTCGGCGACCACACCCATCTCGTCCAGAAGATCACCGTGCTTCAGCGGGAGGGAGACGGGGCGCTCTGCCCGGTCCAGTTCTGCGGAGGCAATTTCATCTCGGGACAGAAGGAGAGAAACCATCTGCTCAGCGTCCTTACGACGGTGGAATTCGCGAAGAACCCCGACACGGGAGAGGTCGCCGCGACCGGCATGTCTGCGCTTCCCCTGGTGACGCACTACGAGGGAGACCGGGAGAATGTGTGCATCTACCCGCTCAAAGACTACACGGAGGAGCTGGCGAACGCCAACGGCGTGAAGCAGTTCGAGATGGAGACGATGACGACGGATTATCTGTGGGATCTGATCCATGCGGAGATACCGGATCAGTTTCTCGCCGGCTAAGCGGCCGGAAGGAATGAGGTAATGTTATGTAAACCGCGCGCCGCGGAGGCGGGGCCCGCGCACATTTAAAACAGGGAGGATCAGGAAAATGTTTAAGGATGGAAAGATCTGGCTGGCGAATACAGAGGACGGCAGAGAGATCTCGATGCTTCCGAGGATGGCGAACCGCCACGGGCTCGTCGCGGGGGCGACGGGTACCGGCAAGACCGTGACGCTCAAGGTGATGGCCGAGACGTTCAGCGAGATGGGCGTTCCGGTATTCATGGCGGACGTCAAGGGCGATATCGCGAGCATTATGGCGCCCGGCACCGACAGCGAGGACATGCAGGAGAGAATCGCGCGCTTCGGACTCGCGGAAGCGGGCTTCTCCTATCAGGGCTATCCGGTCACGCTGTGGGACATCTACGGACAGAAGGGCATCCAGCTCCGCACGACGATCGCCGAGATCGGGCCCCTTCTTCTGAGCAGGATTCTCGGACTCAACGAGCTTCAGACCGGCGTTCTCTCCATCGTCTACAAGATCGCCGACGACCGGAACCTTCTCCTCATCGACACGAAGGATCTCAAGTCGATGCTGAACTACGTGAAGGAAAACACGAAGGAATTTGAGGCGGAGTACGGAAAGATGTCTCCCGCGACCATCAGCGTCATCATGAGGGCCCTGGTGGCCCTGGAGACCGAGGGCGGCGACGTCTTCTTCGGCGAGCCCGGCCTGTCGATCTACGACTGGCTGACCGTGGGAGAGGGCGGAAAGGGCATGATCAACATCCTCGACAGCGAGAGCCTCATCAACAGCGGAAAGCTCTATTCCACCTTCCTTCTCTGGCTTCTCGCGGAGCTCTTCGAGACGCTCCCCGAAGTCGGTGACCTGGAAAAGCCGAAGATGGTCTTCTTCTTTGACGAGGCGCATCTTCTGTTCAAGGATACCTCCAAGACGCTTCTCGACAAGATCGAGCAGGTGGTCAAGCTCGTCCGCTCCAAGGGCGTCGGCGTCTATTTCTGCACGCAGAATCCGCGGGACATCCCGGACGGCGTCCTCTCCCAGCTGGGCAACAAGATCCAGCACGGACTCCACGCCTACACGCCCGCGGACCAGAGAGCGGTGAAGGCGGCGGCGGAATCCTTCCGCGTCAACCCGGCCTTCAACACCTACGATACGATCATGGCGCTGGGGACCGGCGAGGCGGTCGTCTCCTTCCTCGACGAGGAGGGCATACCGACCGTGTGCGAGAAGGTGTGCGTCCTTCCGCCCAAGAGCCGTTTCGGCGCGATCTCCGACACGGAGCGCGACAGCGCGGTGAAGTCCTGCCTGCTGTACAGCAAATACGCCAACGCCGTCGATCCGGATTCGGCCTATGAGATCCTTGAGAGACTGGGGATCCAGATGCAGGAGGCGGAGGCCCAGGCCATGGCGGAGGCCCAGGCGGCGAAGGAAGCCGAGAGGGCGGAGCGCGAGGCGCAGAAGGAGGCTGAGAAGGCAGAACGTGAGGCGCAGAGGGAAGCCGAAAAGGAAGAGATCGCCAAGAAGCGGGCGGCCAAGTCCGTCGCCTCCACGGTGGTGGGTACCGTCGGGCGCGAGGCCGGCAAAGCCTTCGGCAAGAAATTCGGCACCTTCGGCAAGACGATCGGAGGCAATATCGGAGCCAGCCTCGGAAGAGGCATCCTGAGCACGCTTTTCAAGATCTGAGAGGTGCCCTATGCATTATTCCGAGGATGAGAGCCGTCAGTACCACATTCAGGTGGCGTCGGGGGAGGTCGGAAGATATGTGATTCTTCCGGGCGATCCCAAACGCTGCGCCAGGATCGCGGAGCATTTCGAAAACCCGGTCCTGATCGCGGACAACCGGGAGTTCGTCACCTACACCGGGACCCTCGACGGCGTCAGGGTGAGCGTCACCTCCACGGGCATCGGAGGGCCGTCCGCGTCCATCGCGATGGAAGAGCTGGTCCGCTGCGGAGCGGACACCTTCCTCCGGGTGGGCACCTGCGGCGGGATGCAGCTCGACGTGAAGAGCGGGGACCTGGTGATCGCCAACGGCGCCATCCGCATGGAGGGAACCGGGCGGGAGTACGCGCCCATGGAATTTCCCGCCGTGCCGGACTACGGCGTGCTCACCGCGCTCATCGAAGGCGCGAAGAGAAACGGATTTCCCTATCACGTCGGCGTCGTCCAGTGCAAGGACTCGTTCTACGGGCAGCACGATCCGGACATGATGCCGGTGGGATATGAACTGAAGCAGAAATGGGACGCGTGGATCCGTCTGGGGGCTCTCGCCTCCGAGATGGAATCCGCGGCGCTCTTTCTCGTCGCCAGCGCCAGACGGGTCAGGGCCGGTTCGGTCTTTCTGGTGATGGCCAACCAGGAGAGAGAGGCGGCCGGCCTGGAGAATCCGGTCGTCCATGACACGGACGCCGCGATCCGGACGGCCGTGGAGGCCATCCGTGTCTTGATCGCAAAGGACAGGGAGACGTGACCGGAAACGGCGGAGGGAGGCGGACGTAAGATGGATGAAAAGAGGATCGGGGAGCTGATCAGGACCGCCCTTCAGATGCGCGAAAGGTCGTACTGCCCCTATTCCCGCTTCGCGGTCGGAGCGGCCCTTCTGACCGGGAGCGGCAGGATCTACACGGGATGCAACATCGAAAACGCCGCGTTCTCGCCGACCTGCTGCGCCGAGAGAACGGCGGTGTTCAAGGCGGTGAGCGAGGGAGAGACGGATTTCCGGGCCATCGCCGTCGCCGGAGGACGGGCCGGAGAAGAGCCTGCCGGCTTCTGCACGCCCTGCGGAGTCTGCCGTCAGGTTCTCGCGGAGTTCGTCAGAAGTGAGGATTTTCCGGTCATTATGGCCGTAAGTCCCGACAATTACAGGATTTCCACCCTCGCCGGGCTTCTTCCCGGATCCTTCGGCGCGGAGATGATGGAGACAGAAAGCGGGGCGTGACGTCCCCGGACATGACGGAGAGACAGGAAACGGGGCGTGACGTCCCCGGACATGACGGAGAGACAGGAATGAACTGGCTGATTGCGTCCGACATACATGGTTCCGCGAAATACATGCGAATGCTTCTTGGACGTCTCGGGGAGGAGGGATCCGACCGGATGCTCCTTCTCGGGGATCTCCTCTATCACGGTCCCCGGAACGATCTTCCGGAGGAGTACGCTCCGCGCGAGGTCATCGACCTGCTGAACGGGGTGAAGGAGCGCCTCCTGTGCGTCAGGGGAAACTGTGAGGCGGAGGTGGACCAGATGGTGCTGGAATTTCCGGTGATGGCGGATTACGCCCTCCTCGCGGACGGGGAGAGGATGATCTACGTGACCCACGGCCATCTGGCGTCGGAGCAGTCGCCGCCGCCCCTGAAGCGGGGCGACATCCTTCTCGCGGGACACACGCATGTCCCGAAATGCGCCGATCACGGCAGCTTCATCTATATGAATCCGGGCTCCGTGGCGATACCGAAGGAAGACAGTCCGCGGAGCTACATGACCTACGACGGGGAGACGTTCCTCTGGAAAAGGCTGGAGGACGGATCCGTCTTTATGAAATACCCGGGACAGACCCCGTAAGAGTCTGGCTGATAAGGGGAGCATATAAAAAGGGGAGATTTGCATGAAGTACTGCAATTACTGCGGGATGAAGCTCAGGGATGAATCCCGGTTCTGCTATCGGTGCGGAAAGCCCTGCGCGGACAGGGCGGCGTCCGCCCCGGAGAGGCCGGAGCTCACCGCGGAAGACGGGATGCCCGACGCGCCGGAACCGGCGTATGCCGGCGGATCGGATCCGGAGGCGCCCGGCGCGCCGGCATACGGGAATTCCACCGGGGAGACCCCGGAGGAATTCACCGCGAAGGATGCGGCGTTCCCGGAAGGGACGGATCCGGAGGCGGCCGATGCCCGGACCCCGGAGATAATGCCGGAGCCGGAACGGGATCAGGACGCGGCACCGGAGGCATCCGGCGCGGCGGAACGGTTCCTTCGGGAGGATACGGAGGAGGAACCGGACCCGGAGGAGGCGGCTGATACGGAGAGCGAAACCGATGAAGCCATCGACGCGGTGGATCCGGAGGATCTCGATGAGGAAGACGCTCCGTCGGAGCCTCGCAGAAGGCGGGCGCTGGTCTACTCTTATGATGAGGAAGACGACGGGGCGGACTTTGACGACGAAGACGCCGGAGCGGACTTTGACGAGGAAGACGACGGGGATTACGACGACTTCGGGGAGGAAGGGCCGGAGGCGGCCGCCCGGAGGAAAAAGCGCGGAAAGCTGCGGATCGTGCTCCTTCTGCTGATCGCGGCGGCTCTGGCGGCCTACGCCGTGTGGTCGCCGGCCAGACGGACCTTTATGTACGCCCATGCGGGAAATGCGGACAGGGCCGTCGAGGTCTACCGGTCCGAGGTGTTCCCGAATCCCGTCGAGAAGACGGTGCTGTCGCTGCTGGCCCCTCCGGGAATCGATTCGGTCTTTGACGCCTACAACAGGAGCGATATCCACTTTGAGGACGCCGCGGGGAGAATCAGGACTCTCGGCCAGGTGGGAAACGCCTCGGGAACCGCGGAGAGGAAGCTCAATCAGCTGGAGACGCTCTACAATTCCAAGGTGTCCTTCCTGACAGGAGAGAAGGCCCGGGAGAGCGGCGATTACAGAGCGGCCATGCAGGCCTACCGCAAGGTCGTGAAGGAAGATAAGAACTTCACGGCGGCGTCGGAGCTCGCCGACGCCTCGGAGGAGGCCTACGTGAAAGGAATTCTGGAGCAGGTGTCCGCGCCGGCCTCGAATGAGGAATACGAGGCGGCCATCGCGCTCCTGGAGGACGCGCAGGAGGCGCTCCCCGACAACCGGGAGATCGCCGACGCCCTCTCGGGGATCCGGCAGAAATACGCCGCCAGCCTCCGGAGCAGCGCGATGTCGACCGCGTCGTCCTATATTGAACAGGGTTTCTACAAGGAGGCCATCGACCTGGTGAACGAGGCGCTCGTCTACAACGAACAGGACGCCGAGCTGATCACCCTCAGAAATACGGCCGTCCGCCGGTACGAGGACTTCGTCACGGAGCAGGTGGATATCTATCTGAAGAACAAGGATCTCGACGGAGCCGTCGCGCTTCTCGAGAAGGCGGCGTCGGATCTTCCCGACAGCCGGGCCGTCGCCCAGCTGTACACCGCTTTGAAGGAGAATTAAAGAACTAAAAAAGAAGGCTGCGCCGGCTTCGTCCGGGGCAGCCTTCTTCAGCAGACAGGGTCAGGCGGCAGGATCAGGTGAGAGGACCGTGCGACAGGATCCGCCGGGATCAGCTCTCCTCCGGTTTTACGTCTTTTGTGAGATATCGGATATATTCTCCCGCCATGACCGCTCCTTACTCCACATCCCTGGTGGTGCCGCCGGGAAGGGAGGAAACCGGGAGGCTGGTCAGGGGTGAGAGCTGCGAGCGGTTCTCCGTAAGCAGTATGTTCACCGCGGTTTCTGCCAGCGCTTCCACGGGCTGCACGATGGTGGAGCAGTACGGGCTGTCGTCGAAAATGGTCCGAAGGCCGTCAAAGCCGATGATCTGGACGTCCTCCGGGACGCGGATCCCGCGGCGGTTCAGATACCGGAGGACGTTCACCGCGAGATGGTCGGTGCTGCAGAAAATGCCGTCGTAATCAAACCGGCCGTTTTTGATATGGCGGTCTATGAATTTGAAAATGAGACCGGGCCCCTCCGAATCATTGGCCCTGACGGAATGAAAGGGGATCTGCTTCAGCCGGCAGCAGGCCTCGAAGCCGGCGCCCCGCCATGTGTATGTCAGGGACGAGATGAACCTGTCGGGGATCTACGGCAGGGTGCTGGATATGACGGTCCGGATCCGGCCGGCCGGAAGCGGAGGCTACCGCTATTTTATGCTTCGTATCGCGAAGGACGGGGAATTTGAGACGTACCTGCGTTGCAAGCCCGAGAACAGCATCCTGAGAGTCGACCGGAGCAGGGGCGGTTTCCCCTTTGACATTGTTCACCGGAGAGAATTTCTCGTGAGGGACCGGGGCGGCCTGCTGAAGCTGCGTCTGATCATGGACAGGCACAGCCTGGAGCTTTTTGTCAACGACGGAGAACAGGCGGCGAGCTTTGTTCTTTACACCAGGGATTCCGCGAGGGCGATCAGCTTTGAGTACGACGGGGGCGCCATCATCGACGTGGAAAAATACGAACTGACGTTCGACGGGGAGTGACGGGCCCGGGGCGGATCCGCCCGTTTTATACAGAATCAGAAAAAGGGACGAAAGACCTGCGGGGTCTTCCGTCCCTTTTCCGGCGGTGCGCTCTGACCGGCGCTGCCGGGTGCGCGGCAGACGATCAGTCCGAGGCCTTCTTCTTTTCGTATTTTTTGATGAGGGCGATGTTGTCCTGCTCAATCTCGCTCAGCGTGATCTGATCCTCGTCCTCGACGGTGCCTTCGTACCATTCCTTCTCGGAGAAGTAGGAGACCAGATCCTCGGATTGGAACAGGAGCCCGTGGCGGGCGTAGATCTCGTTGCGCGCCAGCCGGAGATCCTCCGCGGAGAGCTTTTTGAGATCCGCGGCGCGCAGCTTTTTCTCGGAGCTGTCGGGGAGAATCCAGCCGCTGTCCTCCTCCGGGGGGCCTGAGACCGTCTCATCGGTCAGATCCTCGTCGAAAACGGCTTCTTCCTCCGGGAACTCCTCGGTCAGATCCTCGTCGAAAACGGCTTCTTCCTCCGGGAGCTCCTCCGTCAGACCGTCGCCGGCGTCCTCCCCGAAATCATCCTCATAGGTGACGATGGCGTCTCCGACGTCCGGAGCGGAGGTTTCTTCCTCTTCCGGCGCATCTTCATAATTGCCCTTTAACTCCTCATAGGCTATAATCGTCTCCAGGTTTTCCTGTTCCAGCGGGGTCAGCACGATGGAATCCGCGTCTGTCTCCGTCCCATGGTACCAGGGCTGCCCGGAGAAGTATTCGTTGAGATCGTCGGAGCGGAAGATCAGCCCGTGGCGGGCGTAGATCTCGTTCCGCGCGATCCGGATATCGGAGTCGGAGAGGCCGCGCAGATCGTCGCTGCCGATCCGCTCGGTGTCGGTGGGAAGGAAATAGATGCCCTCCGTTACCAGCGCCTCGTCGATGTCGAATTCCGTCTCGTTGTCAATCTCGTGGACGGGTTCTTCCTCCTCCGGTTCGCGGATCCAGGTCTCCTCCTCGACCCATACGGGCTCCTCGGGCTCGGGCGTCGGCGCCGCGGTGGGAACCGGCGTGGGCGGAGCCGTGGGCTCAGGCGTCGGAACTCTGGTGGGCTCGGGCGTCGGGACCTTTGTGGGCGTGGGCGTCGGGGCCTTCGTCGGAGCGGCGGCCGCTGTGTCCGGAAGCGCCGTCGGCGTGACGGTCGGAACGGGCGTCACCGTCGGAGTGGGAGTGGGGGCCTTTGCCGTCGGCGTCGGCGTTATCACGCCGTTCACGGCGTTTCCGCCGCCGGAGACGGAGGTCGGAGCCCCGGCCTGGGCGGGATCGGAGGTCGGCGCGGCGGTGACGATGCCCGCGATATCCGACGCGGCCTTCTGCGCGTTCGCTGCTGCCTGGGCGTAGGTATCCGGCGCGTTCTTCACGGTCCTCCGGGGGGACAGCACGAACACCCATGCACACTCCAGTGCCGCAAGGACGGCGACCAGGGAGAAGATGACGGCGGCGGTATGTTTTTTCTTCTTTCCGGAGGGTTCCGGATCCGGACGGTTCCGCAGAACGTTGTTCTCATAGGTCAGGTCCGCGCCGCATTCGGGACAGCGTCTCGAATCGCCGGGAATTCTCTTTCCGCATTTGGTGCAAAACATAGGCTTCCTCCCTTTCTGTGTGATGGATGGCGGAGGGGCAGAAAACTCAGCGTGGTTAATAAATTTGTAACATCTTGTAATATATAGTAACATATTGCACTGCATAAGTAAAGACAGCAAGCAGACACAGCCGGTCACAGACAGGAGTAAACATTTGACTGAGAAAAAAAACAATCCGGTATCCGCGCTGATACTGGTTCTCTGTTCCCTGATATGGGGAACGGCCTTTGTATCCCAGAGCGTCGGGGCGCAGTATGTCGGCGCCTTCACGTTTCTGACCTTCCGCTGCTGGGTCGCGGTTCTGTTTCTGATTCCCGCCGGCTCGCTGATCCTGCGGGTGCGGTCGGGCGGCCGGAACAGGATCCGGGACGAATTCGGCAGAAAAAGGAAGACGTATCTCACCGGAGGAATCATCTGCGGGACAGCGCTCTTTCTGGCGTCCGCCGCCCAGCAGATCGGCATCGGCTATACGACGACGGCGAAGGCCGGCTTCATCACGGCGCTCTACGTGATACTGGTCCCGATCCTCTCGATTTTCCTCGGCAGGATTCCTTCTCCGCGTATCTGGTTCTGCGTGGTTCTCGGGACGGCGGGCCTCTATTTTCTCTGCATGGCGGGAAACACGGAGGGCCTGAACCGGGGCGACCTCATCCTGATGCTCTGCGCGTTCCTGTTCAGCATCCAGATCCTGGCCGTGAATCGGTTTGCTCCTGTCACGGACGGGATCCTGCTGTCGCTGTCGCAGACCTTCATCGAGGCCTTGCTCGCGACGGCGGCCATGCTCCTTTTCGAAAAGCCCGATGCGGCCGCCCTCAGGGCGGCCATGCCTTCGATTCTGTACGCCGGCGTGCTCTCCAGCGGCGTGGCGTATACGCTTCAGATGGTGGGACAGAAGGGCACCGAGCCGACGGTGGCGTCCCTCATCATGTGCCTGGAGAGCGTTTTCAGCGCGGCAGCGGGCTGGCTGATCCTGGGGGAGCGTCTTTCCTCCACGGAGCTGTTCGGATGCGCGCTTATGTTTTCGGCAATCGCGGTATCTCAGATTCCCGGCGTCTCCCTGCGCAGGAGACACGGGGCCTAAGGAGGAGAGATCATGACGGATATGGACAACAGACAGGCTTCCGACAGCGGCTCGGGCAGGCAGATCATGCTGGTGGGCTGCGGCACCGGAAACAGAAGATATCTGACCAGACAGGCCTCGGCGGCGCTCAGGACGGCGGAGCTCTATATCGGGACGCCGAAGCTTTTTAAACTGATGGAGGATTCCCTGGGGGACGGGAGACGGGCCGAGGCGTCGGGCATTCCCCAGATCAGAAGGAGAATCGAGGAGGCGCCGGAGTCCAGGATCGCCGTCCTCATGGAAGGGGACACCGGCATGGACAGCGCGGCGGGAGGCTTCGCTTCCCTGCTGGATCTGCGGCCAGCCCTGATTCCGGGGATCTCCCTGCTTTCCTATATCTCCTCGAGGACGGGAATCCCCTACGGCGACGCGGCCTGCGTGGATCTGAGGAAGCGCTATTCCTCCCTGATTCCCGCCGTCGCCTCCCACCGAAAGGTGTTCGCCTACGGCCACGAGAGGATGAGATCGTTCTTCAGGGAGATGATTCAGGCGGGATACGGCGGCTCCGCCGTCTACGCGGTCGAGAATCCCGGTGAGATCAGCGAGCGGACGTTCCGCGGCACCGTGCTGGAAGCGGCGGAGAGAGGCTTCTCCGCCAATTCGGTCTTTGTTTTTCTCAGGAAAGGCAAGGAGAGAGGCACCATGTTCGGACTTCCCGACCGCCTGTTCCTCCCCGCCGGAGAGGTGTCCGGCAGGGAAGTGAGGGCGGCGGCCCTTGCGCGCCTGGAGATCTGCCCCGACGACGTCGTCTACTGCGTCGGAAGCGGTTACGGAGAGTACGCGGTGGAAGCGGCGCTGCTCGCGCCCTCCGGCGTCATCTGCGCGGTGGAGCCGGATGAGAAGAAGGCCGGGATCTCCGTGCAGAACATCCAGCGCTTCGGCGTCCGGAATCTTCAGGTCATCCAAGGGGGCATTCCCGACGCCCTGGCCCATCTGCCGGCCCCCGACGCCGCAATGATCCGCTGGGACGGCGAGCGGTTCCGGGACCTGATCCAGATCCTCGTCTCCCGGAATCCGCGCATCAGGATCGCCGTCGTGACGGAGGATCCGGCCTGCTTCGTCCGGCAGACAGAGCTGCTCGAGGCGATGCATTTTGAACTGGAAGAGACGGAAATCCGGACGTCAGGATACGAAAAGACCGGAGACGGCGGTCGTCGTCTCCGGCCCGGAAATCCGGTATTTATCGTGAGCGGTATCAGAAAAACGGGAAAGGACCGCGGCTGATCAGGCGCTGTACTCCTGGATGATCTCGAGAGCGATGTTGTAGGCCACCGTGCCCTCGATCTCGTGATCCGTATATCCCACGGCCTTCATATCCTCGACGGAGTCGAAGCCGTACTGCAGGAGAAGCTTCGAGATGTAGTCCTGGCAGCGGTCGTCGTCCATGGAGATGCCCTCGGCGTCCAGAATCGCGCCGGTGACCAGCTCGACCTTCATGCTGGAAAAGATCATGCTGTCGAGATCCTCCCTCGGGAGGCCGTTTTCCTCGAGGAAGCTGTTGAGATTGTCCCCCTCCTTGTAGCCGTAGGCCGTGAAGCTGGCTTTGTAGCTCTCGAGCCAGTCTTCGTAGGTCTTCTTTGAGTAGCGGAGGACCTCGGATTCATCCGTGATCTGGGAGAGCACCGCGTAGGGGGTGTTTTTGTAGATTTTGTTGATCCGGACGCTGAAATCCGCCTTTTTTCCGGCGAGGGACGACTCGTAGTAGTCCTTCGGGAAGGTGACGGATACGTCGACCTGTTCGCCGGCCCTGTGGCCGGTCAGCTGTTCCTCGAAGCCTTCGATGAAGTTGCCGGATCCGATCGTGAGCTCGTAGCCTTCCCCGCTTCCTCCGTCGAACAGTTCCCCGTCGATGCTGCCCGTGTAGTCGATTTCCGCCGTCATGCCGGTCTCGAGGGCGGTATCCGCGGGGGCGAGAATCTCCCGGCCCTTGTAATCCGCCAGCCGGATGAACCGGCTGTAGGTGCCTTCGGCGGCGGCCTCGTCGGTGAAGGGGGCTCTGTCGTAGGGGAGGTCGAACTCTTCGGCCGCGGATTCCGCGTCCGCCGAACCGGCCTCCGCGGCTTCATAAGTCTCCGGGGCGGCCGTTTCCCCGGCCGGCACCGGTATTCCGGCCAGGCCGGACAGAGAGAGGGAAAGCGCGATAGCTGCGGCGATTCTTCTTTTCATTTCTTCTCGTGTTCCTTTCGTATATCGGCACGTCGTTTCCGGCGGCGGTCCGGCCGGGGCGGGGCATTCCCGCGCCGCGCCTGCTGCGATCCGTCCGCGGCGGTCAGTTTTTATTTCCTTATCATAATATTGACGTCTCAAAAGCACAAGTGAAGAAATCGTGAACTGCCTCCCGGGCAAGCAGCCGGGGGGAAATGGCCCGCCAGCCGCCGCAAAGGGGCGAAACGGTTGACAGGAGTTTTGTTTTGCGTAAAAATATGAATTATCAGAGGAAGAAACCGCCCTGAAAATCAGGGGGCACACCCGTTTGCTGCGATACCGGCGGGATCCTGAAGGAGGAGAGATTATGTACTGGTCAAGACAACGTCTCAAGGAGATGGCTAAGACAGCTCTCAGGGGCTCATACTGGAAATGTGTTTTCGTGTCGCTGATCGTCATCCTGATCTCGGGAGGACTGTTCGGCGGGAACTTCCACCTGGAGATCCGATACGACTCCGTCACGGGGGCGGCCCAGCATATCGCCTGGTTCCGCTGGTTCTCCTCCCGCGGCGCGATCATCGTCCTCTTCGTCCTGCTGGGCATGGTGGTCACCTACGCGCTGCTCTGCGCCATGGCGATCCTGCTGTTCCTGCCCGCGGAGGTCGGGTGCAAGGCCTTCTTCATCTCCGATCTCTACGCGCCCACGGACGTCAGAAGAGTGGGCACCGGATTCCGCGCGGACTACTGGAATATCGTAAAGGTCCAGTTCCGGAGAATCCTCTATATCCTTCTCTGGTCTCTTCTGCTCATCGTCCCGGGCATCATCAAAGCCTATGAATACCGCCTGGTACCCTATCTGCTCGCGGAGAATCCGGCGATGGACCGGAAGGAGTGCCTCGCGCGGTCCAAGGCGATGATGGACGGCGAAAAGTGGAACACGTTTCTTCTTGACCTCTCCTTTGTCGGGTGGGGGCTGCTCGGCCTCCTCACTCTGGGCGTCCTGAACGTCTTCTACGTCGAGCCTTACTACCAGCTCACGACGGCCGCCCTCTACTGCGCCCTGAAGCGCAAGGCTGCCCTCACGGCGTCCGCCGGGACGGCGGGAACGCCGGCGGGGGATCTGTCTGCCGCCCCGAAGACCGGGGAGACGGCGGCGGAGCCCGCGGAAACCGCGGAGACCGTGACGGAGAGCGCTGAGCCGGCGGCAGAGAATGCCGGGGCGGCGGAAAGCGCTGAAGCGGCGGCCGGCGTCTTCGAAGGCGCCCCGGTACCGGACTCCGTCTTCCGCACGGACCCGGTGGCCGGAACCGCCGGACCTGACGAAGCCGCGGAGGAGGAAGCCTGGAAGAGCCCCTCGCCCGCGCCGTGGGATACCTCCTGGACCGCGGGCCCCGGAGAGGCGGAGAGCGGCGGGACCGAAGAGACGGCGCTGGATGAGACGGACGCCGCTCCGGAGGACGGACCGGTCGACGCGCCATGGGCGCTCTATGAGCAGACCTTCCAGGCGTCACCCGCCGACGACGGCGCAGCGGAGACGGAAGAGCCTTCCGCGCCGGCGGCAGAGGCGGCGTCCGCGACGGAGGAGCCGGCCGCGGCGGACTATGCGGGTGAGGAGCCTTCGGCAGAGCCGTCAGCGGAGGGCTGGGCGGCGGAAGAGCCTTCGGCCTTTGCGGAGGAGCCTTCGGTTTATTCGGAAGAGTCTCCGGCCTACACGGAGGAGCCCTTTGAGCATCTTTCGGGGACGGCCGGCGAGGCGGGACAGCCCGGATCCGGCTTTGACGGGACAGCCGATCCTTCGGAAGACGACGGGAATGCCAATCCCTTTGAGCAGTGAGCCTTTGCGGGGGGCCTCCGCCTGAGCCGGTCCGCGGCCTGCGGACGGCGGCAGATACAGGGCACCGCCGGACGTCCGCGCGAAGAGAGCGCTGATTAAAGAATGGCGGCGAAGACAGCCGCGCGGAGAGACCGCCGCGAAAATAATCAGCCGCGAAAAAAAACGCGCAAAGAAAACCGCGCAAAGAAAACCGCGCGTCGGAAACGGTCCGGGAAGACCGGTGCCGTAAGAACCGTGTGAAAAGAAAAGCAAGAGGCTGCCGCGGCAGCCTCTTGTCTCTTTTAACAGCTGTTTACTTTTCGATCTTTCTGTGGCGTCCCCAGCCGATGAGGGCGAAGAAATCCGGCCCCGTGTGCACGCCGATGATCGGCGTCATGCTGATCACCTCGATCAGGGTATCGGGCCCCGTGATCATCCGGACCATCTCGGCGAGGCTCTCAGCCTTGTCGTAGAGCGACGAGTGGGTGATGTAGACGATGTCCGGGACGTCCTCCACGCCCCGCTCGCTCTGGAAACCTCTGGCCAGCTGCTTGAGGGCGGCGTTCGTCCCGCGGGCCTTGCCGACGGTCTGCAGCTTTCCTTCGTCGTCGATGATCAGGAGGGGCTTGATATTCAGCATCCCGCCGATGATGGCGGTGGCGGCGGAAACACGTCCGCCCTTGTGCAGATAATCAAGATCCCCCACCGTGAAGCGGTGGCACATGTAGGGAATGCGTTTCCTGAGCCACTCCGCGTTTTCCTCGAGGGTCATGCCCTCCGCGCGGTTCTTCGCCGCGCAGTAGGTGATGATGCCCTGGCCGCCGGTGGCGGCGAGAGAGTCGACGACCGTGATCGTCCTGCCCGGGTATTTTTCCATCAGCTCCTCGGCGGCGGTCAGCGCGTTGGTGTAGGTCGCGGACATGCCGGAGGAAAAAGAGATGTAAAGGATGTCGCTGCCGTTTTCGAGCTCCGGGGTCCAGGTCTCGAGATAGCGGTAGGGAGTGATCTGGGAGGTGTGTACGTCGGCGTCGGAGCGCTGCGCCTCATACAGCCGGTCGCACTGTTCGTTGTGGTCCTCCCGGTCTGTGTAGAAGGTGATGGCTTCCCCGTTCAGCATGTAATCCATGGGGATGATCCGGATGTCGTACTCCCGGTAGGCCGACTGGGGCAGATCCGCCGCGGAATCCGTATACAGCAGATAAGAATCCATGAAAGTTCTCCTCTTCAGAAGGGTTTTTAAATCTGAAATCACCGGGTAGCATACCATATTCTCCGCGAAAAGAAAAGAGCCGCGGAAAATAAGGAAAAATCAGACTTCCATACGGAAACGGAAACCGCGACGAGACAAAAACGGATCTGCATGACGCGGTTTTTAAAAACACGTCGGGGCGGCGCCCCCTGACGAAAATACTTGACAGAAAAGCCCATTCTGAGTAGGGTATATTCTGAGTATGTATGCAATGGGGAAGAAGTCGGATGAAGCTGAAAAAGTCTAAAACGATCCATGATTTCAGGGATATGATCCGCCTTCGGACCATCTCGTATTCCGATGGGGAAAAGACTGACCGGGAGGCATTCCGGCGGATGAAAGAGCTCATCGCCGGGCGGTTTCCTTTTGTCTCGTCCCTGGGCGAGACGGAGGAGGTGGGAGAGTACGGTCTGCTGATCCGGATCCCCGGAAGGAGACAGGAGAAGCCCTCCGTCCTCATGGCGCATATGGACGTGGTTCCGGCGGAACAGAAGGCCTGGTGCTGCGATCCTTTCGCCGCCGAGATCATCGGGGACCGGATCTACGGAAGGGGAACCCTTGACACGAAAAGCACGCTCTGGGCGATTCTGGAGGCGATGGAGTACCGCCTCTCCGGCGGCTTTCTGCCGGAGAACGACATATGGCTGTCCTTCGGCGGCGAGGAGGAGATCTGCGGCAGCTGCTGCCGCGAGATCGTCGGCCGGCTGAAGGCGCGCGGCGTCAGGCCTTCCTTTGTCCTCGACGAAGGAGGATCCGTGATCCCCGAGGGACTTCCCGGCCTGCGGCGGCAGGCGGCGATGATCGGCATCGCCGAGAAGGGAACGGCCAATTATCTGCTGACGGTCAGCGGCGGGGGCGGACACGCCTCGGTCCCCGCGAAGAACGCGCTTGTGGACCGGGCGGCGCAGGCCGCGGTGAGGATCCGCCGGCATCCGTTTCCCGCCAGGCTGTCCACGGCGGTGAAGCTGATGTTCCGCGAGCTGGCGGACGAAGTCCCCTTCTTTGAGAAGCCTGTTTTCGCGCATCCGGAGCTGGCGGCGCCCGCCGTGGCGGCGGCCGCGTCGGTTCTGGGGGGAACCTTTGACGCCATGGTCCGGACGACGGTTGCCCTGACGGTCATGGAAGGAGGGTCCGAGCTGAATGTGCTCCCGGATTCCGTCTCCCTCGGGCTCAATGTGAGACTCCTGGAGGGAGACACCGTGGCGGGCGCGGCGGACAGGATCCTGCGAACCGTGAGAGATCCCGGCTTCCGCATCGAGGTGGTCAACGGGACCAATCCGTCCCCGGTCTCCGAGATCCGGTGCCCGGAGTACGATCTTCTCAGAAGCACGGTGCGCGAGACCTGGCCGGGCGCTGTCGTCGCCCCCTACCAGATGAACGGAGGCACGGACGCCAGGTTCTATTCGGAGCTCACCGATCATATCTATCGGTTCTCCCCGATGATCATGACGAAGGAGGAGCGGTCCTCCGTGCACGGCGCGAACGAGTCCGTCGCCTTTGAAACCCTGTTTACCATGATCCGGTTCTACATCCACCTGATCGGAAAGCTGTAGAAAATCCTGCCTGTCTGTGGGAGCTGACTAAGGAAGAGCATGAGATACGGAAAGGGAAAAATCAGAAAGATCATATCGCAGGAGGAGAGAAATTCTCTTGTTTTCCGACAGCGCGCGGTCATCACCGTGATCGCTGCCCTGCTCTTGTTTTATCTTGTCAGGTCGCTGTGGTATGTGGGCCATTTTCAGAATAAATCATGGGTCAACGGTATTGAGGTGAGCGGCCTCTCCCTCAAGGACGCCAGAGCCCTGCTGACGGAGCACGGCGCGGAGGACTACCGGCTGGAGATCACCGGCCCGGGCGGCGCGTCGGAGACCATCACGGGAGACGGGCTCGGGCTCTATATCGAGGGAGCCGCCGACGCGAAGAAGGCGCTGAAGAAGCAGAAGGCCTTCAGCTGGATCACCGAAAATTTCAGAAATAAAGAGTACACCGTCGATCTCGACATGCACTACGACAACGACCTTCTGCACGACCGGATCACGTCTCTTCAGATGATGGACCCGGACAAAATGGTCGAGCCGGTCAACGCGGGCCTGTCCCGGGCGGAGGACGGCTCCTACGAGATCATCCCGGAGGTCATCGGGACAAAGCTCATGGAGACCGAGACCCGGGCCGCCATCGCCGACGCGGTGGGGCTCTGCAGGAAGAGCATAGACGTCACTCCCTATCAGTATCTGCCCGAGATCACCTCGGACAACGAAAACCTGGTGACGAGGAGGGACGAGTGGAACCGCTTCATGAAGGCCTCCGGGCTCACCTATGACGTGGCCGAGAATATAGTCGTATTCGACGGAAACAAGATCGGCAGCCTTCTCGTCGATGACGGCGTGCACGTCACGCTCAGCATGGACAAAATCCGGGAGATGGTCGCCGAGTGGAAGTACGACTACGACACCTACGCCAGCTCGTTCAAGTTTACGACCGCCACCGGAAGGGAGGTCTGGATCGATCCCTACGGGAACTACGGCTATGAGATCGACGACGAGACGACGCCGGGCGAGATCTACGACCGGATCATGAACGGCGATTCCGGCAGCTACGACGTTCCCTACTACCACGAGCCGCCCTACCACACGAACCACGGCCTGGGAGGCAATTACGTGGAGGTCAGCGTGAAGGACCAGCACCTCTGGGTGTGGAAGGACGGAGAGATCGTCGTGGACACCGAGGTCGTGACGGGACTTCCGGTGTACGGACGGGTGACGTACTACGGCTGTTACGCCATCAACCTCAAGGAGGAGAACGCCGTTCTCGGCGACGTCGCGGTGGAAGGCTACGCCGAGCCGGTGAGCTACTGGGTGCGGTTCAACGGAGGCGAGGGCCTCCACGACGCCCCCTGGAGAGAGAATTTCGGCGGTAAGATCTGGCTCTACGACGGGTCCCACGGCTGCGTCAACGTCCCGGAATGGGTCATGGACGACGTCTACAGCAACGTGGAGCTCGGGGAAGCCGTCGTCGTCTACGGCATGGAGTACGACGACAGCGTCTTTACGAAGGGAACCGGAGAAGTCAACGTCGATTACTACGAGAATTACAAGGAGTGAGGGAGTCCTGATGGGAATCATCAGCAGGGTGACGCAGGTGACCCACACAAAGTTTCTGAATTTCTTTCAGCTGGACACGGTCAAAAAGACCGGAGAGCCCGGTGTCTATTATCTCGCCTCCCGGGCGGAGCGCGAGGAGGAGCTGGAGCTCAGGAGGGGCAGGACGAGGGCGGACGGAGTCGCGATCTACGCGCTCTGCGGCGAAAAGCACGACAAGGTGCTGCTGATCCGCCAGTTCCGCTGGCCCATCGGCAGCACGGTCTATGAATTCCCGGCCGGTCTCGTCGAGCCCGGCGAGGATTATTACGAGACCGCCGTGCGGGAGGTCCGGGAGGAGACCGGGCTTCGTTTCACGCCGATCAAGGCGGATCCGATGTTTACCAGGCCGTACTACATGACGGACGGGATGACGGACGAGGCCTGCGCCTTTGTCTACGGCTACGCCGACGGCGACGTCCGCGACCAGAGTCTGGAGGACACCGAGGAGATCGAGGTGGTCCTGGCGGACCGCGCGGAAGCGGCCCGGATCCTCCGGGAGGAGAGGATGGCGGCGAACGCGTCCCTCCAGCTGATGCATTTTCTGTCGGACCCGGATCCCTTCGCCTTCCTGAAGGCGGGGGAGTACGGCCGGGAGCCGGGCGTTTCAGAGAGTTGATTTCTGCAGTCTTAATGAAGGGAAAGGTGACAGCTTATGCAGATTTATGAAGAGCTTCAGGCAAGAGGCCTCATCGCGCAGGTGACGGATGAGGAGAGAATCAGGGAACTTGTCAATACCGGGAAAGCGGTTTTCTATATCGGATTCGACCCGACGGCCGACAGTCTCCACGTGGGGCATTTCATGGCGCTCTGCCTGATGAAGAGGCTCCAGATGGCGGGCAACAGGCCCATCGCGCTTCTCGGGGGCGGCACCGGCATGATCGGCGATCCCTCCGGCAAGACGGATATGCGGAAGATGCTCACAAAAGAGCAGATCCAGCACAATATCGATTCGTTCAAGGTACAGATGAGCCGCTTCATCGACTTCTCCGACGGCAAGGCCCTCATGGTGAATAACGCCGACTGGCTGCTCGGCCTCAACTACGTGGAGTTCCTCCGGGAGGTGGGCGCCCATTTCAACGTCAACGTCATGCTTCGCGCCGAGTGCTACAAGCAGAGGATGGAGAAGGGGCTGAGCTTCCTCGAATTTAACTACATGATCATGCAGGCCTATGATTTTTACAGGCTGTACTGCGATTACGGCTGCAATCTCCAGTTCGGCGGCGACGACCAGTGGAGCAACATGCTCGCGGGGACGGAGCTGATCCGCAAGAAGATCGGCGGCGACGCGGACGCGATGACCCAGGTGCTGCTTCTCAACTCCGAGGGGCAGAAGATGGGAAAGACCGTCGGAGGCGCCGTGTGGCTCGACCCGGCGAAGACCACGCCCTACGAGTTCTACCAGTACTGGAGAAACGTCGCCGATACCGACGTGCTCCGCTGCATCCGTCTCCTCACGTTCCTTCCCCTCGAGGAAATCGACGCGATGGACCGATGGGAGGGCAGCGAGCTCAACAAGGCGAAGGAAATCCTGGCGTATGAGCTGACGAAGCTGGTTCACGGCGAGGAGGAGGCCGAAAAGGCCCAGGCCGCGGCCAGGGCGCTCTTCGGCGGAGGCCCCGCCGCCGAGATCCCGACGACGACGCTCCGGGACGACGATTTTGAAGACGGAAGCATCGGCGTCATCGCGGTGCTGGTAAAGGCAGGTCTCGCGGCGAGCAACAGCGAGGCGAGGCGCGCCATCACCAAGGACGGCTCCGTGAAGATCGGCGACCGCAAGGTCACGGATCCCTTCGAGCGTCTCTCCCGCGACGAGCTCGCGAAGGGAGAGACCGTCATCAGCAAGGGAAAGAAGCTTCACAAGAAGCTGACCGTCGAATAAAGGCGGGCGAAAAACAGGCGTCCGGAAATAAGGCGGGCGGCAATAAGGCAGCCGGAAATAAAGGCGGGCGACAATAAAGCGTCCGTAAATAAGGCGTCCTGAAATAAGGCGGCCGGACGAAGGCGGCAGAACAAAGTCATTTCGAAGAAAGGCAATCCGGGGGACCGGACAGAAGGGAGGATCGGGACATGATTTCCGAAAAGATGCAGGGATTCGTCAGGAACAGCTCGGCGATCCGGGCGATGTTCGAAGAAGGCAAAAAGATGGCTGCGAAGTACGGAGCGGATCACGTCTATGATTTCAGCCTCGGAAACCCCAACGTCCCGGCCCCGGAGGCGGTGAAGGAAGCCATCGTCGACATCGTGAACAGCGAGGACCCCGTCCTCGTCCACGGGTATATGAACAATTCCGGCTACGAGGATGTGAGAAGCGCCATCGCCGCGCATCTCAACAGCCTCTACGGCACGTCCTACGGCGCGGAGAACCTGATCATGACGGTGGGCGCCGCGGGCGGCCTCAACGTGATTTTCAAGACGCTTCTCAACCCGGGGGACGAGGTGGTCACCATGACGCCCTACTTCGGGGAGTACCGCTCCTACGCGGGCAATTTTGACGCGGTTCTCAGGGAGTGCGCGACGGATCCGGAGACCTTTTACCCGGATCTCGACGATCTGAGGGCAAAGATCGGTCCCCGCACCAGGGCGGTCATCGTCAATTCACCGAACAATCCCACCGGCGTGGTCTATCCTGCCGGCGTGATATCCTCCATGGCGGAGGTTCTCCGCGATAAATCCGCCGAATACGGCACGCCCGTCGTGCTGATCTCCGACGAGCCCTACAGGGAGATCGCCTATGACGGCGTCGAGGTGCCGTGGATCCCGGATTTCTATGAGAACACCGTGGTGGGCTCCTCTTACAGCAAGACGCTCTCGCTTCCGGGCGAGCGGATCGGCTATCTCGTCATCCCCTCGGAGTTCAGCGATTTCGAGGACGTGACGGCGGCGGCCAATACGGCCAACCGCATTCTCGGATTCGTCAACGCGCCTTCCCTGATGCAGAGAGTCGCCGCCAGGTGCTGCGGCGCGAAGACGGACGTGGCCTATTACGACCGCAACCGCCGGCTGCTCTACGAGTCCCTGGCTTCCTTCGGGTATACCTGCGTGAAGCCGGACGGCGCGTTCTATCTGTGGATGAAATCGCCGGTGCCGGACGAGAGGGAATTTGTCGCGAAGGCAAAGGACGAGGAGCAGATCCTGTTCGTGCCGGGCAGAAGCTTCGGCTGCGCGGGCTGGGTGAGGATCGCCTACTGCGTGGCGTATGAGACCATTGAAAACGCACTTCCCGGATTTAAGAGGATCGCTGAGAGCTATGGGCTGGGAAAATAATATCCGCAAGGTGACGCCGTATACCCCGGGGGAACAGCCCTCAGAGGCGGGGGTCGTCAAACTGAATACCAATGAGAATCCCTATCCGCCGTCTCCCCTCGTGGAACAGGCGCTGGCGGCGGAGGATCCGGCGAACCTCAGGCTCTATCCGGACCCGGCGGCCTCCGCGCTGACCGGCGCCATCGCCGCCTACTACGGCCTGGACGAGGAGGAAGTGTTCGTCGGGGTGGGCTCCGACGACGTGCTGGCCATGTGCTTCCTGACGTTCTTCAACTCCGGGGAGCCGGTCCTTTTCCCCGACATCACCTACAGCTTCTACGACGTGTGGGCGGAGCTCTTCAGGATACCCTACGAGCAGATTCCGCTGGACGACGAATTCCGGATCCGGGTCTCCGATTACACGGGCAGAAGGAACGGCGGCATCGTGATCGCCAATCCCAACGCCCCTACGGGCGCCCTTCTTCCCGTCGACAGGATCGAGGAGATCGTGCGCGCGAATCCGGACAGCATCGTGATCGTCGACGAGGCCTATGTGGATTTCGGCGGCGAGTCCGCCCTGCCCCTCGTCAGGAAATACGACAACGTGGCGGTGGTGCAGACCTTCTCCAAGTCAAGAAACGCGGCAGGGCTCCGCATCGGGTACGCCATGGGCTGCCGCAGGCTGATCGGCTTCCTGTCTGACGTGAAGTACAGCTTCAATTCCTATACGATGAACCGCCCCTCCATCGCCGCCGGGACAGCGGCGATCAGGGACGACGCCTACTTCCGGGAATGCTGCGCGAAGATCTGCGCCACCAGGAGAAGGAGCGCGGCCGTCCTCAGGGAGCTGGGCTTCGTGTTTCAGGAATCGTCCGCCAATTTCCTCTTCATCACGCATCCCCGGGCGGCGGCGGAAGACATTTTCCGCTACCTCAAGTCCAGGAAGATCTACGTGAGGTGGTGGGACAGGCCGAGGATCCGCAACTATCTCAGGGTGACGATCGGGACCGACGAACAGATGGACGTCCTGGCCGGCGCGCTCAGGGAGTATCTATCCGCGGAAGCGGGCGTGTGACAGAAAAACAGCGGGGAAGGAACCGCGCGGCGCGGCCGGCCCCGGGACCGGAAGGAGTTGACATAAAATGAATCCTCTGCTTCAGTGGTTTGTCGATCATCCCGCATTTCCCCCCCAGCTCGCGGTCATGCTGGTTTCCATGCTGCCGGTGCTGGAGCTTCGGGCGGGCATTCCTCTGGCCAGAGTGCTGAACCTGCCGCTCCGGGAGGCGATCCTGTTCTCCGTGGCCGGCAATATCATCCCGATTCCCTTCATCCTTCTCTTCATCAGGAAGGTGTTCGATTATCTGCGTCCCACCAGACATCTGGGGGGCATCGTCCGGAAGCTCGAGGCCCGGGCGATGAACAAGAGCGATAAGATCAGAAAAGCGGAGTTCTGGGGCCTGGTCCTTTTTGTGGGCATCCCCCTTCCGGGGACCGGGGGCTGGACCGGCGCCCTGATCGCCGCGCTTCTCAAGGTGGATCTCAAAAAGGCGTCCCTGGCGATTCTTCTGGGAATCGCCATCGCGGCCACGATCATGAGCCTGATATCCTACGGCATCTTTCACATGTGAGCATCGGAGAGGGGCAGCTTATGGCGGAAAAGAAAGTAAGACATCTGGGGGTCATCATGGACGGCAACCGGCGCTGGGCGAAGAAGCACATGTTCGCGTCGGTGATGAGAGGGCACGAGGCCGGCGTCGACACCTTCGTGGACCTGTGCGAATGGTGCGAAAACGCGGACATCCCTTATCTGACGGTGTACGCGTTCTCTACGGAAAACTGGAAGCGGTCCCAGGAGGAGGTGTCCGACCTCTTCCGGCTGATGCGCCGGTTTTTCGTCGACGAGATCGGCCGCTGCATCGAGAAGGGGGTCAAGGTCGTCGCCATCGGCAATTTCGACCGGCTTTCGGCCGAGGACCGGCAGGTGATCCGGGACGCGGAGCGGGTGACCGCCCACTGCACGAAGCTGTATCTCCAGATCGCCCTCAGCTACGGGGGAAGAGACGAAATCGTGCGGGCCGCCGGGAAGCTCGCGGAGGATCTGTCGGCGGGAAAGATCTCACGGGACGGGATTTCCGAGGAGCTTTTCGCAAGCTATCTGGATACCCGGGGCGTCCCGGACATGGATCTGGTCATCCGGACGGGAGGAGAGCAGAGACTCTCCAATTTCTTTCCCTGGCAGACGACCTACGCCGATCTGTACTTCACCGATACGCTGTGGCCTGACTTCACCGAGGAGGAACTCGGAAAGGCCCTGAGATACTACGACTCGGTTACGATCAACAAAGGAAGATGAGCGCATGCGTGATGATCTGAAGGCATTTCTCAACTACTACGGAAGCACGGCGGACCGGCTAGGCGCGAAGAAAAAGGCTTACAACCGCGGGATCAGGAAGGACAGGAATCCGGTGATCCGCATGTTCCTGCAGGATCTGTCGGATCTCAACGAGGGGGGAAAGCTGCTTCGCGGCGTGCTGGTGGCCCTCGGATACCGCATCGGCGGAGGCGGCGCGGAGGAGTACGCGGACGATCTGGCCCTCGCCTATGAGATCTTTCAGACCGCGATCCTGGTACACGACGACGTGATCGACAACGCCGCGCTGCGGCGCGGGAAAATCACGATCCACCGCCGCTACGGGCACAGGCTCGAGGTCAGGGGGATACGGATGGTCTCCGACATGGAGAGCCCGGAGCACATTTCCGCCTCCACGGCGGTCTGCGCCGGCGACGTCGGTCTCTACCTGGCGAATCTGAAGATCGCGGAATCCTACGCGGACGACCCGAACCTCTCCCGGCTGATCTCGTATTTTGACCGGGTTTTCCTCGACACGATCAAGGGAGAACTCCTCGACATCGTCCTGCCCTACGAGATGCAGGACGTATCGAGAACCCGGGAGGAGCAGATGAAGCTCCTCGAGACCTCCATCCAGGACATCTACCGTCTTAAGACCGCCGGCTACTCGGTGGTGGGACCGCTCCATCTGGGCATGATGCTCGCCGGGGCGGGGGAGGACGAGATGCGGGCCCTCGACAGGGCCGCGGACGACATCGGCGTCGCCTATCAGATCATGGACGACATTCTCGGCGTCTACGCGGACACGGAGGCGCTGGGCAAGGACGCCGGGTCCGACATCGCCGAGTTCAAGCAGACCATCCTCTATATGTACGTGCGCTCCTACGCGCCGGAATACGAGGAGGAGCTTCTCCGGTACTACGGCAGGGAGGTGACGGAGGAAAGCCTCGAGGCCGTCAGGAGAATTTTCGACGAGTCCGGCGCCCTTGAATACGCCCGCTCCGCCATGAAGGCGTGCTTTGAGCGCGCGGGAAGAAAAATCGGAAGGATGAAGTTCCTCTCCGCCGGGGACCGGGCGGTCCTCCGGGGCTTCATCGAGTGGTGCAGCGGCAGAAGAAAATGAGTCCGCTCCGGACGGCCCTCCGGCCGGGACGGGGCGCTTCTTCCCGGGACAGCCTTCGCTGTCCGGGGACAGCGGGGATCACGGTATGAGATTTACGAAAATGGAAGGCTGCGGCAACGATTACGTCTATGTCGACGGGAGGACCGACCGCCCGGCGGATCCCGCGGAGGCCGCCAGGAAGGTCAGCGACCGCCACTTCGGCGTGGGATCGGACGGCCTGATCCTGATCAATCCCTCCTCCCGGGCGGATTTTGAAATGGAGATGTACAACGCCGACGGAAGCCGGGGCATGATGTGCGGCAACGGCATCCGCTGTGTCGGCAAATATGTATTCGACCGGGGCATGGTCCGGGGAACCGAGGTGACGGTGGATACGCCCGCGGGGATCAAGACGCTGAAGATCCACCCGGGCGCCGACGGTCTCGCGGAGGCGGTGACCGTCGACATGGGAAAGCCGTCCTTCCTCCCGGAGTCGCTGCCTGTTCTTCTGACGGGGGAGAGCATCATCCGGGTCCCGCACGATTTTGCCTGCGGCCGGTATGAGATCACCTGCGTCTCGATGGGAAATCCCCACTGCGTGATCTTCTGCGACGGGGACGTGGCGGGGCTCGACCTGGAGAAGACGGGACCTTTCTTCGAGAACGATCCCGTGTTTCCCGAGAGGGTCAACACGGAGTTCGTCAACGTGCTTGGCCGCGATCATCTGAGAATGAGAGTGTGGGAGCGCGGTTCGGGCGAGACCCTCGCCTGCGGGACCGGGGCCTGCGCGGTTCTCTGCGCCGCCGCGGCCGCCGGACTGTCCGGCCGGAAGGCGACCGTCTCCCTTCTCGGCGGAGACCTTGAGATAGAGTGGGACCAGGAAAGCGGAAGCGTCATCATGACGGGACCGGCAAGGGAAGTGTACAAAGGAGAGATCAATGTTTAAGATTAATGAAAACTACCAGAAGCTGCCCGGCAGCTACCTCTTCTCGACGATCGCGCGGAAAGTGGCAGCCTACGCCGACGCGAACCCGGACAAAAAGATCATCCGTCTCGGTATCGGAGATGTGACGCAGCCTCTTCCGGAGCCGGTGATCCGCGCCCTCCACGGCGCCGTGGATGAGATGAGCGCCCTCGAGACCTTCCGGGGCTACGCGCCGGATCTGGGCTACGCGTTCCTCAGGGAGGCCATCGCCGCCCATGATTTCGCGGCCAGAGGCTGCCGCATCTCCGCCGACGAGATCTTCATCTCGGACGGCGCGAAGTGCGACTCGGGCAATATCCAGGAGCTCTTTGACGCGGACTCAAGGATCGCCGTGTGCGATCCCGTGTACCCGGTCTATGTGGACTCCAACGTCATGGCCGGCCGGACCGGCACCTACGACGCGGAGACGGGGTACTGGAGCGACGTGATCTACATGCCCTGCACCGAGGAGAACGGCTTCATCGCCGATCTGCCGAAGGAGCGGCCGGACATCATCTACCTGTGCTTCCCGAACAACCCCACCGGCGCCGCCATCACCAGGGACGCGCTGGCGGAATGGGTCGCCTACGCCCGGAAGAACGGCTCGGTCATCATCTACGACGCCGCCTATGAGGCCTATATCTCGGAGGACGGCGTTCCCCACTCCGTCTATGAGATCGAGGGCGCGCGGGAGTGCGCGATTGAGATCCGCAGCTTCTCCAAGAACGCCGGCTTCACGGGACTTCGTCTCGGTTATACCGTGGTCCCAAAGGACCTGAAGTGCGGAGACGTCTCTCTCCGCGACATGTGGGCCAGGAGACACGGCACGAAGTACAACGGGGCCCCCTATATCGTGCAGAGGGCAGGCGAAGCCTGCTACACCGACGAAGGCAGGGCGGCGATCCGGGACCTTGTGGGACACTACATGAAGAACGCCCGGGCTCTCTACGACGGCCTCTCCTCGATGGGCTACACGGTATACGGCGGCGTCAATTCGCCCTATATCTGGCTCAAGACGCCGGACGGGCTCAGCTCGTGGGAATTCTTCGACAGGCTTCTCACCGAGGCCGCGGTGGTGGGAACCCCGGGATCGGGATTCGGGCCGAACGGAGAAGGCTTCTTCCGGCTGACCGCCTTCGGCACCTATGAGAACTCCGTCGAAGCGCTTGACCGCATCAGAAGAATGTAAAATGGAGGAGCTGAAGTATGTTCCCGAATACGAAGGTATGAGGGTTACATACTTCGCATCCGGAAACAGGAAGTCACATTCGGATTCTGAATTCAGGGAGGTGGAAAGAAGATGAGCAGCGCCATTGTATTTCTGGCGGATGGATTTGAAGAAGTGGAAGCCCTCACCGTGGTCGATCTTCTGAGACGCGCGGACATCGAAGTCAGCACGGTCTCGATCAGCGGCTCCCTCCGGGTGACCGGGAGAAGCCGGATCGAGGTGGCGGCGGACATGCTGTATGAGGACGCGAAGCCGGAGCTGGCCGACCTGCTGGTTCTTCCGGGAGGCATGCCGGGAACGACCCATCTGATGCTTCACAAGGGCCTGTGCGCCGATCTCGTCAAAGCCCATGACGAAAAAAGGATCATCGCCGCGATCTGCGCGGCGCCGACGGTATTCGGCCGCCTGGGCCTCCTCGACGGAAAGCGGGCCTGCTGCTATCCGGGGATGGAGGACCGGCTCGGAGGCGCGGAGGCCGTGACCGACGAGGAAGTCGTCGTGGACGGCGGCATCATCACAAGCAGAGGCGCGGGGACCGCGATCCCCTTCTCGCTGAAGCTGATCGAGGCACTGAAAGACGAAAGTGCCGCCCTGGAGATAAAAAAGAGCATTGTGTACAGGGATTGACCTGTGATATACTTCACTAATGCACCGGCCGCCCAGGCGGCGGGGAAAGAGGCGGTATGAAAAGACTCCGGCGCTTTCGCGCCGGCGGCTTTTTTGTGCCGTTTCGGGATCAGGTATTATAACGGACGGAAAAAGGAAGTCCGGATTGATTGGGAGGAAACATGAGCGTACAGATCGAACGGTTGGAACACAACATGGCAAAGCTGACTATCACCATCGCCGCGGAGGAATTCGTCAAGGCGATCGCGAGAGCCTACAACAAGAATAAGAAGAGCATCTCCGTGCCCGGCTTCCGCAAGGGACACGTGCCGCAGCAGCTCGTCGAGAAGATGTACGGAGCCGGCGTGTTCTACGAAGACGCGGCCAATGATCTGATCAATTCCACCTACGGCGCCGAGTCCGGCGAAGCGGGACTGGAGATCGTCTCGAGACCCGAGTTCGACATCACCCAGGTGGAGAAGGGCAAGGACTTCATCTACACGGCCACCGTCGCGCTCCGTCCGGACGTTAAGATCGGAGAGTATAAGGGCATCGAGGTGAAGAAGAGCACGGTCGAGGTCACCGAGGACGAAGTGGAGCGGGAGCTCGCCTCCGAGCAGGAGAAGAACTCCAGGCTCGTCGACATCGAGGACCGCGAGGTGGAGAAGGGCGACACGGTCACCCTGGATTACTCCGGCTCTGTCGACGGCGTGAAGTTCGAAGGCGGAACCGCGGAGGGCCAGACCCTCGTGATCGGCTCCAACCAGTTCATCCCGGGCTTCGAGGACCAGCTGATCGGCGTGCTTCCGGGCGAGGAGTGCAAGGTGTTCGTGACCTTCCCGCAGGAATATCACGCGACGGATCTGGCCGGCAAGGACGCGGTCTTTGAATGCAAGGTTCAGAAGATCCAGAAGAAGGAGCTTCCGGCCCTCGACGACGAGTTTGCCCAGGACGTCTCCGAATATGACACCCTCGAGGAGCTGAAGGACAGCATCCGCGAGAGACTTCTCGAGAACAAGAACAGGCAGGCCAGGACGGAGAAGGAGAACCAGGCCGTCGACAAGCTGATCGAGGCCTCCGAGATGGACATCCCGCAGGCGATGATCGACTCCCAGGCCGCCCAGATGTACAGCGATTATCTCCAGAGACTCCAGGGTTCCGGCATTCCGGTGGATATGTACCTGAAGTATCAGGGCACCACGCCGGAGAAGCTGCTTGAGGATATGAAGCCGCAGGCGCTCAAGCAGATCCAGACCAGGCTCGTCCTCGAGGAGGTCGCCAAGGACGCCGGAATCGAGATCTCCGACGAGAAGATCGAGGAAGAGATCGCCAGGATCGCCTCCATGTACCAGATGGAGACGGACAAGCTGAAGGAAGTCATGTCGGACGCCGAGAAGGAGCAGATCCGCAAGGATCTCGCGGTCCAGGAGGCCGTCTCCCTCGTGGCGGACAGCGCGAAGGAGGTATGAATTGATTAACGGAACACTGATTCCCTACGTCATCGAGCGGACCGCTCAGGGCGAGAGAAGCTACGATATCTATTCCAGGCTTCTCAAGGAGAGGATCATCTTTCTCGGCGAGGAGGTCAACGACGTCTCCGCCAGCGTGATCGTCGCGCAGCTCCTCTTCCTTGAATCCGAAGACCCCGCGAAGGATATCAGCCTGTACATCAACAGCCCCGGCGGCTCGGTGTCGGCCGGAATGGCGATCTACGACACGATGCAGTACATCAAGTGCGACGTGTCGACGATCTGCATCGGCATGGCGGCCAGCATGGGAGCCTTCCTCCTCGCGGGCGGCACCAAGGGAAAGAGACAGGCGCTTCCCAATTCCGAGATCATGATCCATCAGCCCTCGGGAGGCACCTCGGGAAAAGCGTCCGATATGCTGATCGACGCGGACCACATCCTGAAGACCAGGAAGAAGCTCAATGAGATTCTCGCCGCGAATACCGGGCAGAGCATCGAGGTCATCGAGCGCGACACCGACAGGGATCACTGGCTGACCGCCGAGGAGGCGGTCTCCTACGGCCTGATCGACAGTGTCGTCAGAAACAGATAAATGCTGCGCCGGGCGCAGATTTCGTTGCGGGACTCCTGTGAGGCAGGAGTCCTGTTGCGGTAAATAGAGGTCCGGCCCGAAGGGGAGACCGGGAAAATACATTTTCAGAGAGGAAGCAATGGCAAGAACCGGAGGAAACGGAAAAATCAGGTGCAGTTTCTGCGGCAAGAACACGGATCAGGTGCGAAAGCTCTTTTCCGGCGTGAACGGCAGCTATATCTGTGACGACTGCGTCGCGATCTGCGCCAGTATCCTGGAGGAGGAATTCTCGGACGGCGGCTTCGATATGGACGAGGTCAACCTCAGAACGCCCATGGAGATCAAGTCGTTTCTCGACGATTACGTGATCGGTCAGGAGGACGCGAAAAAGGTCCTGGCCGTCTCCGTCTACAACCACTACAAGAGGCTGACGGCGCCCCACGACGGCGGCGTGGAGCTTCAGAAGTCCAATATCATGATGCTCGGGCCGTCCGGCTCCGGCAAGACGCTGCTTGCCCAGACCCTCGCGAGGCTTCTCAACGTGCCCTTCGCGATCGCGGACGCCACGACCCTCACCGAGGCGGGCTACGTGGGCGAGGACGTGGAGAACATCCTGCTCCGCCTGATCCAGGCGGCGGATTTCGACATCGAGCGCGCCCAGAAGGGCATCATCTACATCGACGAGATCGACAAGATCGGACGCAAATCGGAGAACGCCTCCATCACCCGCGACGTATCCGGCGAGGGCGTGCAGCAGGCGCTGCTCAAGATCATCGAGGGAACCAACGCCTCGGTGCCGCCCCAGGGCGGAAGAAAGCATCCCCAGCAGGAGATGATCCAGATCGACACCACCAACATCCTGTTCATCTGCGGCGGCGCGTTCGTCGGCATGGACAAGATCATCGACGCGCGCATGGACACCAAGTCCATCGGCTTCGGGGCTGAGATCCGGAAGACGGCGGAGGAGAAGAACGAGGGAGAGATCCTCAAACACGTGATGCCCCAGGATTTCGTCAAATTCGGCCTGATCCCCGAGCTGATCGGCCGTATCCCGGTGGTCGTCTCCCTGGAGGAGCTCGGCGAGGAGGCCCTCGTCCGCATCCTGAAGGAGCCGAAGAACTCGCTGGTGAAGCAGTACACGAAGCTCTTCGAGATGGACGGCGTCAGGCTCACGATCGAGGACGACGCCCTCCGGGAGATCGCGAGGGAGTCCCTCGAGAGAAAGACCGGGGCGAGAGGCCTGCGCGCGATCATGGAGAAGACGGTGATGGGCGCGATGTACGAAGTGCCGTCGAGGCCCGAGATCACCGAGTGCGTCATCCGGAAGGAAAACGTCGGAGGCGCCGTCATGCCGGAGCTTGTCACCGGAGGCACCGCCGGACTCCTGACGGACGGCAAGAAGGAGAAGACGGCAAGAAAGAAGAGGAGCGGTTCCGCGCCCGCCTGACGGCAGGGGCGAAGCCGGCAGAAATCCTGCAGGGCGCCGGAGAGCGCCGGCGCGGGAGCGGGGACAGATATGAACAAAATCCGAAGCGTAGAGCTTGAGACAGTGTGCGGGGTCACGAGCCGCCTGCCGGTCAACCGCCGGTACGAGGTGGCATTCGCGGGAAAGTCCAACGTCGGGAAGAGCTCTCTGATCAATACCCTCATCGAGAGAAAGGCCCTCGCCCGGACGTCCTCGCAGCCCGGAAAGACGCAGACCGTCAACTATTACAGGGTCAACCCCGGGGAGACCAGGGAGGATTTCGCCCCCGACTGCTATCTGGTGGACCTCCCCGGCTACGGCTACGCCAACGCCTCGCCCAAGGTGAAGGAGGCGTGGGGAAAAATGATCGAGGGGTATCTCCGGAATTCGGAAATGCTCAGGGAGGTCTTCCTTCTGGTTGACATAAGACATGCCCCGACGGCGAATGACCGCCTGATGTACCAGTGGATCCTTTCCAGCGGCATGAAGCCCGTGATTATCGCCACGAAGAAGGATAAGATCACGAAGAACCAGCTGGACAAGAACCTGAAGACGGTGCGGGAGGGACTGGGGACCGCCGGGGGCACAAAGATCATCCCCTTCTCCTCGGTCACCCGCGAAGGCAGAGACGAAGTCTGGGAACTGATCCGCAGGGCGGGAGAGGTGAACGATGCCGATCATTAGAGCGTCAAAGCTCGGGTTCAATTACGTAAAATACAACGACGAGCACGAAGAGGAGGAGAAGATCACCGCCATCAGCGATCTCTCCTTTGAGGCGGAGCGCGGGGATTTTATCGCGATTCTCGGACACAACGGCTCGGGAAAGTCGACGCTCGCCAAGCATATCAACGCGCTTCTCGTGCCGACCAGCGGAACGATGTGGGTCGACGGGATCAATACCTCGGAGGTGGACGAGCTCTGGAAGGTCCGGCAGAAGGCCGGCATGGTGTTCCAGAACCCGGACAACCAGATCATCGGGACCGTGGTGGACGAGGACGTGGGCTTCGGGCCGGAGAATCTGGGGATTCCCACGGAGGACATCTGGAAGAGGGTGGACGACGCGCTGGGAAAGGTCGGGATGCTCGGCTTCCGCGACCGCTCCCCGAACAGACTGTCGGGCGGGCAGAAGCAGAGGGTCGCCATCGCAGGCGTGGTCGCCATGCACCCCGACTGCATCGTGATGGACGAGCCCACCGCCATGCTGGATCCGAACGGCAGGAAGGAAGTGCTGGAGGTCATCCGGGAGCTCAACGAGAAGGAGCACGTGACGGTGATCCTGATCACCCACTACATGGAGGAGGTCGTCTACGCCGACCGTGTCTACGTCATGGACTCCGGGAAAATCGTCCTGTCGGGAACGCCCAGGGAGGTATTCTCCCGCGTGAACGAGCTCAAGAAGCTGAGACTCGCCGTGCCCCAGGTCACGGAGCTCGCGTTTGAGCTGGCGAACGCCGGGATCTCTCTTCCGGAAGGCGTTCTCACGATCGAAGAACTGGTGGACGCCCTTTGCGGGTGAGACGGAGGCGGCATGCTGATAGAACTGAAGGACGTTTGTTATACCTATGGAGCCGGGACGGTCTACGAGGTCAAAGCGCTGGACCACGTGAATCTCGGGATTCGGGAGGGCGAGTTTATCGGTGTGATCGGTCATACCGGCAGCGGGAAATCCACCCTGATCCAGCACCTGAACGGTCTCATCCGCCCCACCTCGGGGCAGGTTCTGTTCGAGGGAAAGGACATCTGGGAGGATAAGTATGACCTGAGGTCTCTCAGAACCCACGTGGGACTGGTGTTTCAGTATCCCGAGAACCAGCTGTTTGAGACGGACGTGCTCACCGACGTGATGTTCGGCCCGAAGAACGAAGGCCTGACGAAGGAAGAGTGCGAGGAACGCGCGAGAAAGGCGCTCCGGCAGGTCGGCATTCCCGAGGAGCTCTACGGCGTCTCGCCCTTTGAGATCTCCGGCGGGCAGAAGCGCCGCGTCGCCGTCGCCGGTGTGCTGGCCATGGATCCAGAGGTGCTGATCCTGGACGAGCCGACGGCCGGACTGGATCCGGCGGGCCGGGACGAGATCCTGAACCAGATCCGTTATCTTCGGGACAAGCGGGGGATCACGGTCATCCTTGTCTCGCACAGCATGGAGGACGTCGCGCTGTACGCGAACCGTCTCATCGTCGTCGACGAGGGCCGGATCGCCTTTGACGCCCCGCCCAGACAGGTCTTCTCCCACTACAGGGAGCTGGAGCGGATGGGGCTGGCGGCGCCTCAGATCACATATATCATGCACGCGCTGAGGAAGCGCGGGCTTCACGTCGACACCGGGGCGGTCACTGTGGAAGAGGCCAAGCGCAGCATCCTGATGGCGGTTTCGAACCGCGCGTCAATGAGCCCGGCGCAGGGAGATCCGGAAAATGGGTGAACTGACACTCGGACAATACTATCCGACCAATTCGATACTGCACCGGCTGGACCCGAGAGTGAAATTCCTCGGGACGCTGGTCTATATCGTCTCGCTCTTCCTCGTGAAGGGCGTCTTCGGGTATGCGTTCTGCGGCGCCGCGCTGGTCGCCCTCGTCCTTCTCTCGGGCGTTCCGGTCCGGTTTGTCCTGAAGAGCCTCAAGCCGGTCCTTTTCGTCCTGATCGTGACCATGGCCTTCAACCTGCTTCTTACGCCCGGCACCGTGATCTGGAGATGGTGGATCTTCCGGATCACCCTTGAAGGCCTGAGGACCGCGGCCAAGATGGGCATCCGCCTGGTCTTCCTGGTGACGGGCTCCTCGATCATGACGCTCACGACGACTCCGAACGCCCTGACCGACGGCATGGAATCGCTGTTCGGTTTTCTCAGGGTTTTCAGGGTGCCGGTCCATGAGATCGCCATGATGATGTCGATCGCCCTCCGGTTCATCCCGATCCTGATGGAGGAGACCGACAAGATCAAAAAGGCCCAGATCGCCAGGGGCGCGGATTTTGAGAGCGGAAACTTTATCCAGCGCCTGAAGGCCATGATCCCTCTGCTGGTCCCGCTTTTCGTCTCCGCCTTCCGCAGGGCAAACGACCTGGCGATGGCGATGGAGGCCAGGTGCTATCACGGCGGCAGCGGGCGGACCCAGATGAAGCCGCTGCGCTATTCCCGCGCTGACCGCGTCGCCTACGGGATGCTGCTGCTGTTTCTGGCCGGCTGCATCGCGTTTCGCGTGATCGGTATGTGACGGGACAGGGATCCGCGGCAGGCAGCCGGAAATCAAATGATGAGGAGAAGCGCAGGGAATGAGAATCCGCCTGAAAGTGGCCTACGACGGAACGGAATACGTGGGTTTTCAGAGCCAGACAAACGGCGTCGCCGTACAGGACGTCCTCAATGACGCCCTGGCGGGTCTCTTCGGAGAACCCGTGAAGACCATGGGGGCCTCGAGGACGGACACCGGGGTTCACGCCGAGGGAAACGTCGTGGTCTTTGACCGGGACACCAGAATCGAGCCGTCGAAGATCGCCTTCGCCCTCAACAGCCGTCTGCCCAGGGACATCCGCGTCGTCTGTTCCGACCGGGTGCCCGACAGCTTCCATCCGCGATTCCAGAATACCGTCAAGACCTACGAGTACAGGATCCTCAACCGGGCGCACGAGGATCCTCTGACCAGGCGCACCGAGATGCACTGGTACTATCCGCTGGACGAGGGTAAAATGGACCGGGCGGCGAAGTACCTGATCGGGGAGCATGATTTCCGCTCCTTCTGCGCCTCCGGCTTCTCGAGCCGCACGACGGTCAGGACCATCTACGACGCCGGGTGCGTACGCCGCGGGGAGCGGATCATTTTCCGGATTACCGGAAACGGATTTCTCTACAATATGGTCCGCATCATCGTGGGAACCCTGATCGAGATCGGAGGAGGAAAAATTCCGCCGGAGAAGATGGAGGAGATCCTTGCCGCGAAGGACCGCGGCGCGGCGGGACCCACGGCGGTCGCCAGGGGCCTGATACTGATGAATATAGAATATCCGGACTATGACGGCGGCGCCGCCATGCCCGGAGAGAGGTGAAGTCCGGCAGAACAGACGTTATCTGTCGGACATTTCCGTATAATCGAAGTGTTCTCCCACGTACTTGGTCGCGGGACGCATGATTCTGCCGTCGTAGAGCTTGTTTTCCACGTTGTGGGCGACCCAGCCGGCCACCCGGGCGATCGCGAACAGCGGCGTGAAGAGATCCTCGGGGATCCCCAGCATCCTGTAGGCCAGACCGGAGTAGAAGTCGACGTTTGTGGGAAGGATCTTCTTCTTGCGCTGATAGACCACTTCCTTCACCGTCTTCTCGAACAGCTCGTAGAACTCGAACTGCTCGGTGCAGTCCTTCTCCTCCGCGAGCGCGCGGCAGAGAGAGCGGAGCAGCTCGGCCCTGGGATCGGACAGGGTGTAGACCGCGTGGCCGAAGCCGTAGATGAGTCCGCTGTTGTCATAGAGAGCGTGGTCGAGCAGATCGTTTACGACCTTGACGACGGCGTCCCTGTCCCGGGTGAAGTTGGTGATCTGGATCACCTCGTTCATCATTTCGGATACGGATACGTTGGCGCCGCCGTGCTTCGGTCCCTTGAGCGCCCCGATGGAGCCGCAGATCGCCGAGTAGAGGTCCGTGCCCGTGGAGCCGATGACGACGTTGGTGAAGGTCGAGTTGTTGCCGCCGCCGTGATCCGCGTGGATGACAAGCAGGGCGTCGAGCAGATTGGCCTCGCGGTCACTGAACACACCGTCCGCCCGGAGCATGTGCAGGATGTTCTCCGCGATGGAGTAATCCGGGCGCGGGTAGTGGATCACGAGGGATTTGTGGTAGAGGTCGTGCATCTTGGCCTGATAGGAGTAGCAGCCCAGAAGCGGGAACTTCGCGATCAGGTTGATGCCCTTGCGCAGCGTCTCGTACACGTCCGTCGTGTCGGGATCCTCGTCGTAGTTATACAGGGAGAGGGTCAGGGTCTGAAGCCGGTTCATGAGATTCTTCGACGGGGACGTCAGAACCTCGTGGATCAGGAAGTTGTTCGGCAGGTCGTAGCGCATGGCCAGACTCTGCTTGAATTCCCGGAACTGGGCGGCGTCGGGAAGAAAGCCGAAGAGAAGAAGAAAACACGTCTCCTCGTAGCCGAAATTGCCCTGGCGCCCGCGGATCAGGTCGCGGATGCTGTATCCTCTGTAGAGAAGGTCTCCTTCGCAGGGGCGGATCGTCCCGTCCTCCGCGGTCTCGTAACCGATAACGTCCGCCACGCGGGTCAGACCGATGCGCACGCCGGTCCCGTCCTCGTTGCGGAGACCTTTTTTGACGTTGTATTCATTGAAGAGGTGGTTCGGTATGTCTGTATAATTGGAGGACTTTCCGAAAAATCTCGCCAGAATATTGTCATCTTGAAAATTGGATGCCACCTTGGTTTCCTCCTTTTTGCATCAAAGTATGCACCATGTCGGCGGGTGGTGTCAAGAAAATTAGAAATACCCCGGTTTTTGCGGTGATTAGCGGTTGACACAGCTGTTCGAAAATGGTTATAATATCCGAGTGCGGCATCCCAAGTCGCCTGATTTTTGCGCGGACGTCAGTGCAATTAGCCCCTGCACCCTTCCGCGAAATCCCTTCCGGATAGTGGTAGTCCGGCGGGAACGGATAAAGAGATGATACGGCCGGAGGCGATCCGGCAAAATGACAGACGATTGATTTCAGGAGGTACTTTCATGGGTACATTTATGGCTAAGCCGGGAGACGTCGAGCGCAAGTGGTATGTGATCGACGCGGCGGGACTGCCCCTCGGCCGTCTCGCGTCGGAAACCGCCAAGATCTTAAGAGGCAAGAATAAGCCGACATTCACGCCGCACGTAGACACCGGCGATTATGTGATCATTGTCAACGCGGAGAAGGTTGCCGTCACCGGCAAGAAGCTCGATCAGAAAATCTATTTCCGTCATTCGGAATACGTCGGCGGAGCAAAGTACACGCCGCTCCGCGAGATGCTCGCGAAGAAGCCGGAAAGAGTCGTTGAGAAGGCTGTCCGCGGAATGATCCCGCACGGCGCGCTCGGCGATCAGACGTTTAAGAAGCTTCACGTTTACGCAGGACCGGAGCATCCGCACGCAGCGCAGAAGCCGGAAGAGCTGACGCTGAAATTCTGATAGGAGGGTACGAAAGTGGCAAGCGAAAAGTTTTATGGTACTGGAAGAAGAAAGAGTTCTGTCGCGAGAGTGTACCTTTCTCAGGGAACCGGCAAGATCACGGTCAACAAGCGTGACATCGACGAGTTCTTCGGCATGGAGACGCTGAAGATGATCGTCCGTCAGCCGCTCGCCCTTACGGGCACAGCGGACCGCTACGACGTCACGGTCTTCGTTCACGGCGGCGGCTACACGGGACAGGCGGGCGCCATCCGCCACGGTCTCTCCAGAGCTCTCTGCAAGGCGGACGCGGATTTCCGCCCGGCTCTCAAGAGCGCCGGTTATCTGACCCGCGATCCGAGAATGAAGGAAAGAAAGAAGTACGGCCTCAAAGCCGCACGTCGCGCACCTCAGTTCAGCAAGCGCTAATCGTTGGTGCTTTTCAGGACGCCTCTATACAATATATCGCGTCCTATTACAGCGATTATCCACCATATGTAGTCGTGAGAAGCTCTGCAAGGCACTGCGTTTTGTACGATATGAAGCGTATATGCAGCGCGTATGAAGCAAAGTTCTCACAACTCGGAAAACTCATATTACAGGAGATCTTCTCTCAGGAGACGGTCTCCTGTTTTTTATATTTCAAATTCCCAAGCTGCCTATGCAGCAAAACTATGATCGTGACCCCGGTTCTCTGTTCAGATCTTGTTGATCGCTTCCAGCAGTGCCTTCACATCCAGATGGGTGTATACCCGTTCCGTCAGCGTCATCGCACCTGAGTGGCCTACGATCTTCTTGATCATGGTTGCATTCACTTCGGCCTCCGTCAGCATCGAGATACAGGTGTGACGTGTGTCATGAGGTCTGTGGTCGAAGCCCAGGCTTTCCATCACCGGCGTCCAGTAGCTGTCGTAGTAGTTCCGGTAATCGAATCCCGTTCCTGAAGGACAGTAGAGCAGGTACTCACAAGGAGATCCCTTATACCAGGCCTTGAACATCGGCAGGATTTTGTCTGCAATGGGGACCCGGCGGATGCCGTTTTCCGTCTTGCTGGCGATCACATCGAAGTATTGTTCCTTCAGATTGACATTCTCTTTTTTCAGCTCCAGCAGCTCCGAGATGCGTAAGCCAGTGTAGATCAGCATCAGCACGATCTGATAATAGGGCTGGTCCTTGAACTCCCACAGCCTGTCGACCTCTTCCCTGGTGAACTTGTTGCGATCACGTTTGTCGGGATTTCTGCCCTTGTACCTCTGGATATCCACGTATTCGGAGTAATCCTTGTTGCAGACATCGTTCTTCATCGCGTACTCGTACAGCTGGTTAAACAGGCCCTTCAGCTTCTTCAGCGTGGGGTAGTTCTTTCCGCAGGTGTCTACTACGTGCTGGAGGTCTGCCAGGCGGATATCCTTGAAGACACGATCGTACAGCATCCCGCAGACTTTGTAGGAATCTTCATAGCCGTGGATATTCGACTTGGATACCGTTGGGTACTTGATGGCGGACCATTGTTCGTAGACCTCTCGGAAAGTGATCTTGGAGGCTTTGATATCGAATGGGTTCATATTGTAGGAGGCAAGCATCTGCATTCCTTCGGCTCGCGTGGCTGCGCAGCCCAGTATCTCCGTTTTCTGCTTGTGCTTCCCCGAAACCGGATCGATTTCATAGCCTGTGGTCACCCGGACCATCCAGGGTCTTCTGCGTTTTCCGGACATTTTCGTTACACTTCCATATCCGTTTGGGTTTCTCAATTCTTCACATACTTCCTTTCCTCCCAGGTATTTATGATAAGGGACTTCCCCGTATCATTTGATAAATCCTGCGGAATTACTCTGTTTCTTCCGCACTGCGCCCGATGAGCTCATTCCGGCGCTTCAGGCGTTCTTCCGGGGTCAGGTCTTCCTGTTCTTTATCCGGAAGCTTTACGCCGGCGTAGTAGGCCAGTTCCTGATCGAACCACCGGTCGAAGTAGGCCTGATCGGTCCAGTAGGTCTCGACTCGTTCCCTTTCCTCCGAGAACCTTTCCAGGAAGAGGCACAGATCCGAATTGTATTCGGCTGTCCGGTCGTTCCCGTCGAAGGTGAGAGAGCAGGTCCACCCTTCCGCATTCGGAGGCCGCTTCACATCGATATTGAATCGGATGCCGGCCTTCTTGTTAAGTTCGTTCAGGGCTTCCAGTACATCGGCGAAGGATTCCAGCCGGATCTCCTGCCGGTTATAGCCCATCAGCTCTGCGGAAGAAACATGTAAGATCTTTGCAAGTTCATTTATGGTAGCGATGGATGGCTCGATCTCTCCGCTTTCATATTTCTGGATCGTGCGGAGCGTCTTGTTCAGATGCTGGCCCAGCACCGTCTGGCTCATCCCGGCTGCTTTCCGGGCATCCCTGATCCGGGTACCTATATTTGAGGGAGTCGTATTCATGCTTTTTCACCTCCGGATAGTATTGTAGCACATAGCTGTGAGAATTGCAATAGCGCAATACGAAAATATTTTTCGCATAAAGAAGCAGCAAGGCTTCGGATGTATGCAGTAAGGAAATGCAGGCAAAAATAGAGTGCACTATAGATTAGCCTAAAGTTTAAAGAGAAAGCCCTCTCGGGAGCCAGGGTTCCAAACGAGAGGGCATAGCCGACAGAACACTGCAGATCTGTCAATACGGCATTAAATGATATTTGACGGAATAAAGAAGTTCTTTTCATCGATCGGAAGGAGCGTATCGGTCATACAGACGATGCCGCCGTTTCCGGTCTGCTTCTCCGTTTCCTTCAAAACGGAGAATGCGTTTATCAGCTTTCTCTCCGGGGAACTTCCCTTCTTGATCTCGATGGGGTGGAGGATACCGTCCGATTCAATGATCAGATCGATCTCCTTCATGTTGCGGTCCCGGTAGAAGTTCAGATTGACTTTGTTTTTGCCGTAGGCGTAGTTTCTGATAAACTCACCGACCACGTAGTTTTCATAGTAATGGCCCGATGCAGCTCCGTTCATCAGAACATCTTTGGAGGTCCAGGAAGACAGATATGCGCACAGACCGGTATCGCAGAAGTACAGCTTCGGCGTCTTGATCAGACGCTTCAGCTCATTGGAAGCGTAGGGTTCCAAAAGTGTAATGACCCCCATGGACTGAAGGACTTTGACCCATTCTTTGGCTGTGGCACCCGTGACCCCGGCCGATACGGCAAGATCGTTATAATTCAGCAGCTGTCCGGCAAAAGCCGCGCAGGCCCTGAAAAACTTGCGGAAACCTTCCGTATCGGTGATCCCGTTGTCATCTACGGCATCACGCATCAGATAGGTCTCTATATAGGAGTTGAAGTATTCCTGCATCATTTCCTGGTTCAGCGGCTGCACATCCGGCATGCCGCCTCTCCAGATCCGCTCGAATGTGTCCAGGATGTTGTTTGCCGGAAACAGCTGCTTCCTGGCTGACCAGGCAGGAAACGAAAAATCAATCTCATCATCCGGATAAATGCCAAGAAGCTCGTGCTGTGACAGGCTGTACATCTTCAGAACGCAAAGCCGGCCAGCCAGGGAATCGCCGGCTTTTTTCATGAGTTTTTTGCTCTGAGAACCAGTCAGCCAGAAAAGACCTCTTTCTTCACTTTCGTCGCAGATGATCTTGATCCGCTCAAAAAGCTCCGGAGCTTTCTGTACTTCGTCGATCAGGATCGGCGGCTGATAGGTCTGCAGAAATAGTTTCGGATCCGTCTGGGCAAATTGCCGAAGCTGGGTATCGTCCATCGTAACATAGGTCCGCTTCTGGTCTTTGGCAAGCTGCTTCAGCATCGTCGATTTTCCGACCTGCCTGGCACCGACGACCATGACGGCTTTGAATGCCTGACTGGCCTTCAGGAACTTGCGCTCCAGTTCTCTTCTTATATATTCCATGGCGTACGCCTCCTTAGGCTAAAATGAAGTGTACTATATTTTAGCCTAAGTTTTGCGTAAAGTCAAGAGGCATGTCCGTTGAGAACTTGGCTAATATATTGGATAAGTTTTCAATAGGTCGTCTGTACTTTTGCCGGGTTGGTGGTACAGTATTTTTATAAATCAGATTGTGTGGAGGTTTTTTGCATGAAAAAACAAACTCAACAAGTATATGGGTGCGTGGCTGATTCAAGGGCACCGATAAAACTGCGTCCCATTGCAAAGAGGGCAGTAATCATTCTGCTGGCATTGACGATGTGGGCATCCCTGTTTCCTGTCAACGCGTCGGCATGTACAGGTGTATATGCAGGCGGCGGCACTACGGAAAATGGTTCCATCTATCTGGGACGATCTGAGGATTTCGGACCGGATTGGGTAAAACAGTTCGTTATTGTCCCTGCCGCAGACCATGCGCCGGATGAAATGCTTGAGGATGATTACGGCTTTTGTGTTCCCTATCCCGCGCATACGCTCCGTTACAGTGCTGTAATGGACGATCCGGCCGAATACAGCGGACGGACGGTTATTCCTTTCGGAGAAGCAGGAATCAACGAAAAAGGCGTTGCGGTCTCTGCAACGGTGTCCACGTACTTTAACGAAAAGGTCCAGGCTGTTGATCCGCTGACCTCCGGAGGACTGACAGAAATGTCGATGGCCTCTTATATTCTGCAATCAGCAGGTTCTGCGGAGGATGCCGTCCTCCTTCTCGCAGACTGTATAGACAGGTACGGACATGGCAGCACGGAACCCGATGATCCTGATTATCGGGAAGTGAGTACGGTCCTGATCGCCGACCACGAGGAAACATGGGTTTTTGAAATCGTATCCGGGCATCAGTATGTCGCCACAAGGCTTTCCCACGATACGGTTTCACTGCTGCCCAATGATATTATGACGCAGCAGGTCAATGTCAGCGACAGGAATGTGATTGCATCGCCCGGACTCATATCCACCGCAAAAGACGGTGGGTTCTATGTTACCGATATCGAGGGAACCGATGAGATCAATGTAGCGAAATCCTATTCACAGGGATACAGTCAGTATTCCAGTTACAGATTTTATTACGGCGCAAATATCCTGAACCGTGAACTGGCAGAGGGGTTGGACGTCGTCCCGAAGCCCATTGCAAAAATTTCGGACCAGTTTCCAAATGCGTCGGTGGAAGAAGCGGCGGTCGGTCCGTTCAGTCTGGAATACCAGCCTTCTGAAGCAATCAGAGGCAGGATCTCTCTAATGACTTTGAGACAAGTCCTGGCATCTCACGGTGAAGGGACCGCTTATGAGACGACCTCAAAAAATGAGAATTCTGACGGGGTTCCCATGCGTTCGATCGGAACTTACCGTCAAAACGAGGAGCACATTTTTGAGATAAGAAGAGACCGTACAATACCGGTATCTGTCAGCACGATCGAGTGGCTTGCCATGGGTCCGTCGGAGTTTTCAGTATATGTTCCCTTCTACGCTGCTGCGATGACCGAGACTCCGGATGCGTACACAACCGAATCAACGCAGAAATTCGATTCGGAATCCATTTACTGGCTCTTCAATGAGATCGGCAACGCAGGAAACGGCAGCTATTACAGAATGGATGACAGCGGTGCATACTATGACAGGAACGGAGATGCAGTCGATGCCGAAACAGCCAGGGCTGTTCTTCAATTCCTGTCGGACAGTGAGGTTATCAATGGCCTGCATGATTCTATGAACCGGGCACAGGATGAACTGAATGCCAAAGCCGCCGGTGACGATGAAATGATGGTTGCCTTGGCAAGATCGGCTTCTGATGAAGAGGTTGCGGCCAGGGCGAATCAGCTGGCAAATGAGAATGCTGAATATGTAAAGCGTATCGCTTCAGAAAAGCTTACTGAAATTGACAATGAGGTTTCAGCCTTTATAAAAGAATCCAATCCGGGGCAGGATGATAATCACCGTCCCGGTGAGACAAAGATTCCTGTCGTTCTATTTTTTCGCCGTGTTATTGCTTCTTGTATGTTCTGTCATAGGCTATCACATTGTTAAACGGAAAAAGACTAAGCGGGTATGATAAAACAACAGAGGAAATACACCGGTTTTCATCGATCAGATTCGGCCAAATCTCGTCAAATTTTGTCAGCGAATTCTGAGCATGAAAAAACCCTGGAAGCCGCATGTTTCCAGGGTTTTTTGATGATTTGAAGCTTCGATCAGCGCTTGCTGAATTCCAATTATCTCTTGGAAGACCGCCAGACACTTCCGAAAACATCCAAGAAAACTGAGATGGTTTTGCGTTTTCCGCTCGGTTTTGCTTGATTCTGATGGCTTCTGTAAGCAATAATCGTGATTCAAGACGTCCAAAGATAAACCCTATAGAGTGAGGATTGTTGCATATATGCTTCATACCCATTGCATCCCAGGGCGATAGATGACGGCATAATATGCAGGAATCCTCACTATTTCTTATAGCGAAGCTGTGAATTCACCGCTTTTGGGCGATTAAGAATCCTCTTCTTAAAGCTCTATCGAAAAAAGCGTTACATGCAGAAGCTCAGCTGCGCGTGTCATATTTTCTTCTCTGGCTACCGCCAGGAAGTATCTCAGAGTACGTATCTCCATGGTGCTGCCTCCTTCAGACTCAGGCTGTCTATGATATTCCTGAAATGAATATCACGATATTCATTATGACTATTAGCGAAGCGTTCGTAAAGCCCCTTTAATGAAAATGTACCAAGTAAAAGTGTATGGGAGACGCCGCACATGAATGAAGAACTGGAAAAGATCCTGAACAATCTTTCGGATCCAGGCTGTGGAAGCGAAGAACTGCAAAAGGCAAAACAGCTCTATGAAGCCGGTGACACCGAAGCCCTGATCCGATACTTCCGGAAATGCCGGTGCAGCCGGATGGATGAGCTCCACGAGAGTCAGCGCAAAGTAGACTGCCTGGACTATCTGATCCGGCAGACAGCAAAAAAAATCGATAAAACACAACGAAGGAGATAAAGACCATGATCAGAAAAGAAGAACTTGTGCTCACAAACGATTGGGACAAGACTTTCCCCAAAAGCGAAAAGATCGACCACAGCAAGGTGACCTTTGTAAACCGCTGCGGCATCACGCTGGCGGCGGATATGTCTGGGGTGATAAGGTGATCGGAGATCCGAATATGGTCAGGGAAGGTCCGAAGCCTTCAAAGAGACTGTTTCCAAGAAAAGTGAAGAGCTGAAAAACTAGTTTTCGCATCTTGGGAAAAAAGAGTAATCCTGACATAGAAGATCATCATTTCATAAGATCCCAGAGTACGGTATAATCTTAGCATCCAATACATCAAGGAAACGAATCATGTTTAATCATCACGATATAATCCGGGACAGCTGCATGCTGCATGGCCCCCTGGCGCACCACGGATATGATTGGTGGTGGCACTCTTTCACCGCCCAGGATGCTGAGACCGGGGAAGACAAGCCGTTTTTTATTGAGTTTTATGTTTGCAATCCCGCACTGGCAGAGGAGGAGCCTGTCTTGGGACAACTTCCGGAGAACCGGGCTGCTGGAAAGAAGCCTTCCTACCTTATGGTAAAAGTTGGCGCCTGGGGTGAGGATGCCTGTCAGCTACACCGTTTCTTCGCCTGGAAAGACGTCTCCTTGCACCCGGATGCCCCGTACCGGATCGAGGCGGCGGACTGTCTGGCCTGTGAGACAGCACTGAAAGGCAGTGTAAACATTACGGCGGAGGATGCGGCCGCCCATCCAGAGTGGATGTGTGACGCAGGAACAATGACCTGGGATCTGACAATAGACAAGAAGATCGCTTTTAACGTTGGATACGGGGCCAGCAAGCCTATGCGAGACGCCGAAGCCTTCGCCATGTACTGGCACGCTGAGGGTATGAAGAGCGCCTACAGCGGGACCCTTAGCTTCAATGGCCGGCAGTACACGGTTACGCCGGAGCGTTGCTATGGCTATGCGGATAAAAACTGGGGGCGGGATTTTACCACTCCCTGGGTCTGGCTGTCCTCCAACTGCCTGACCAGCAAAAAGACCGGGCAGCAGCTCCGCAACAGTGTATTCGACATTGGCGGCGGCAGACCAAAAATCTACTTTGTTCCGTTGGATCGTCGTCTGTTGGGCGTGTTCTACTATGAGGGCAAGGAATACGATTTTAATTTTTCAAAGCTTCACCTTATGGTGAAAACCACATTCTCCTTTGAAGAGCACGATGAAGAAGTCGTCTGGCATGTGCGCCAGGAGAATATTCATGCAGCAATGGAAACTGAGGTGCACTGTCTGAAGAAGGATATGCTGTTGATCAACTATGAAGCGCCGGACGGCAGCAGGCATCACAACCGCCTTTGGAATGGCGGTAACGGTTGGGGCACTGTGAAGCTGTATGACCGGGAGGATGGGCAACTCATTCTGACAGATGAAATAGAGGCATCCCACATTGGCTGCGAGTATGGGGAATATGATCACGGCGAATCATACTAAGATATACAGGATGCAGCAGCCTAATATAGAATTCAGAGGAGTTTTGGAGAATGATGACTGACCGCCTGATAAACTTGATATTGCTGTTTTTTGCCTATGCTTTCCTTGGCTGGTGCATCGAGGTCACACTGAAGTACTTTCAGTTTCACCGTTTCATCAACCGCGGCTTTCTGACCGGCC
>JBGUKX010000008.1:0-37237 GCA_045114695.1 Lachnospiraceae bacterium
CTCACGCGGCGTCGCTGCATCAGGGTTTCCCCCATTGTGCAATATCCCCCACTGCTGCCTCCCGTAGGAGTTTGGGCCGTGTCTCAGTCCCAATGTGGCCGGTCGCCCTCTCAGGCCGGCTACGGATCATCGCTTTGGTGGGCCGTTACCTCACCAACTGGCTAATCCGACGCGGGTCCATCCTTCACCGTCTCGGCTTTCCTCCCTGCACCATGCGGTGCTGTGAGCATATGCGGTATTAACAGGCGTTTCCATCTGTTATCCCCCTGTGAAGGGCAGGTTGCCCACGCGTTCCTCACCCATCCGCCGCTAAGTACAGATCGAAGCAAGCTTCATTCTGTACTCCGCTCGACTTGCATGTGTTAGGCACGCCGCCAGCGTTCATCCTGAGCCAGGATCGAACTCTCTTAATGATTTCGTTCTCTCTGGTCACGATTCCACTGACTCCCGCTTCCCCCTCCGCTCTCGCTTCCGGTTCCGCGGCGCTTTCGCTTTCTCAGTTTCCCGTTTCCATTCTTTACTGTCGAGATTCCTCTCGCTTAAATGTTCTGGAATTTTCGAGTCTTTCGTATGTGTTCCACTGTTCAGTTATCAATGTGCTGATGCCTGCCTCTCGCAAGCGCATTTGATATATTAGCATCTCAGACCGACGCTGTCAACATCAAATTTTACTTTTTTCGAGTTCTTCTGTCCGGCTCCGAAGGAACCGCACTCCGAACCCGAAGAACGGAGAAGGGGGGATTTGAACCCCCGCATCGCTCTCGCGATCTACACCCTTAGCAGGGGCGCCTCTTCGGCCACTTGAGTACTTCTCCATAAGACCGAAACGCCATTCACCAAAGGTTTCACGCGGAAGCCTTTCGTGCTGTAAAAAAACGAGCTCTTCATCAGAGCACTTTGTAATTATACCGAACGGAATTTTCATTGTCAATCAGAATTTCACCGCTTTTTTTGCTCGTTTTCCCTTATTTTACGCGGACTTTCGGGCCTTTCACCAGATGTTGCGCAGGGGTGCCGGCCGGACCGCAACATGTGCCTGAAACGCCCGCGGGGTCTGAAATTTGACAACTTTTAAATTGCTTTTGTGAGGGAAATGGGCTATACTGTCATATGTCAAGCGAATAGGCGGATATAGTTCATCGGTAGAACACGTGCTTCCCAAGCATGAAAGGTGGGTTCGATTCCCATTATCCGCTGCAGATGCAGGACTCGTCTTCGGGTCCTGCATTTTCTTTCAGCCCGTCGGCCCCGGCCGGACGGGCCGCTGCAGGCGCGCGCACAGCCGCATACTCACAGCCTCATGCCGCAAAGCCGCTGCCGCGCATAACCGCCGCCGCCGCACACACAGCCGCAGGCATCCATTTCCATTTATAATAAGAAAGCACAGAGTGAAACCCCATGTATGAAGTAATGAGTTCTGACGAAGCCATCCGGCTCATCCGCGACGGCGACTGCATCTGCGTCAATTCCTTTGTCGGGATCGAAAGTCCCGTCGAGCTCCACGAGGCGATCTACCGCCGCTACCAGAAAATGCAGTCCCCGAACCACCTGACCATCGTCTCCAGCGCGGGCTTCGGCGTCTGGGACGAAAACCGCAACGCCGAGGGCTACATCCGCGACGGGGCGGTGGACAGGCTGATCTGCGGCCACTTCGGCGCCATGCCCAGCACCAAGAAGATCGTTCTCGAGGACCGCTTCGAGGCGTACAATCTCCCCCTGGGCTGCATCTCCCACGCGATCCGCGCCCAGGCGGGCGGCCTCCCCGGCGCGCTCTCCAAGGTGGGGCTCGACATCTTCGTGGATCCGCGCCTGGAGGGACCGGGCATCAACCGCCTCTCCATCGACGACTCCTTCGTCAAATATGTGGAGGTGGACGGCGAGGAGTTCCTGTATTACAAGGTTCCCAGGCTCACCGTCGCCCTGATCCGCGGCACCGCCGCCGACCGCAAGGGGAACATTTCCTTTGACAACATGTTCATGTCGGGAGACGCCCTCTCCATCTGCCAGGCGGTCAAGGCCAACCACGGAAAGGTCATCGTGCAGGTCGACCAGCTGGTGGACACGCCGACGAGGCCCAGAAACACCATCATCCCGGGCTGTCTCGTGGACGCCATCGTCGTGACGGAGCCCGAGGCCAGAAACGACGCCTACACCGCCCTCACCGGCAGCTTCGAGATTCCCTACAGCGACTGGAACAGCTGGAGCGAGAAGATCGACGCCTCCTCGACCCGGCAGGCCAGAAACGACGCGGCCGGGAACATCATCGGCCGGCGCGCCGCCGCCGAGCTTCGGGTCGACGACATCGTCAACATCGGCATCGGGCTCCCTGAGATGGTCTCGCGCCACGCGAGAAAGAACGGCATGCTCGATTCCATCACGCTCACGGTGGAATCCGGCGGAATCGGCGGCTTCCCCGTGTCGGGAGAGGCCTTCGGGGCGATGATCGGCGCGGCCTCCGTCTACGACATGGCCAACCAGTTCGATCTGTACGACAACGGAGGGCTGGATATCTGCTTCATGGGTGCGCTGGAGGTCGACAGGTACGGCAACGTCAACGCCCACCGCAGCGACGGCGCCTTCGCCGGCATCGGCGGATTCGCGAATATCACCGCGAAGACCCCCACGGTCGTCTTCTGCATGACCTTCAACACAAAGGGGCTCGAGGTGTCGCACAAAAAAGGAACCGTCACCATCGAGAAGGAAGGCTCGGTTCCCAAATTTGTCGACAAAGTCCGAAGCATCAGCTTCTCGGCGAAGCGGGCGGTCGAAAACGGCCAGAAGGTCCTCTACGTGACGGAGCGGTGCGTGTTCCGCCTCACGCCGAACGGCCTGAAGCTCATCGAGTCCTACCCGGGCATCGACGTAACCCGCGACATCCTGAAGCAGCTCCCCTTCGAGGTGGAGTTATAAGGAGACAGCGGAAACCCGCGGGATACACCGGAAAACAGCAGAAAGCACCCGGAAACAGCAGAAAACAGCAGGGATCACAAAAGGCCGCGTCTCCGCGGCCTTTTGTAGTTCAGCGGTCACCCGGCGAACCGGATCCCGTCGAACAGATCGTCGATGCTCTCTCCGGCCGTCGTCCTCGGCCATGAGACGCTGTCGATATAGAGTCTCACAATCCTGCCGTCCTCCAGGGTCACGTCGGACCAGGTCTCGTCGTCCGTCCGGAGCAGCGTGAGAACCGATCCCTCGGGAACCGCGCATTCCTCCAGTTCATTGCCGTCCCCGTCCACCTGTATGGCGGTGAATTCCTTCTTCACGGTAAGCTCCAGCGGATAGTTGTACATATACCAGCTGTCCAGCGCCTCCGGGAAGCCGTCCCGCCCCACGGTGTAGTGCCGCGACGCGGAGACCGTGCTCAGCATGCTGGTGTTCGTGTCGAGCACGAAATCCGTGGGAGAGGTCAGCGAGACAGTGCCGGCCCTCGAATCGTCTTCGTTCAGCTCGAGGTGTCTTCCGGAGCCGACCACCGTGCCGAGGAAGACCGGTGAGCTCCGATCCAGGGAGAACACGTACGTCGACCGGTAGTCGTTGTCCGTGGTGCCCTCCACGTAGAGCGCCGTGACGTCGTCCGTGCGGATGACGGCGGCCTCGTATTCATAGCACCGGAAATCGTCCAGCGTCAGCGTCACGTTGTCGTTGATCCGGATGTTGATCGACTCCCAGTCGTACCCGCTGAAGGTGCCGTCGATCTGAAGATGGTCCGTGGTCCCGTCGCCGTTCAGATCGATATCGATATTCTCGTTCGCGGGAAGCTCCGACCCGCGGATCGCGGGAACGTCGAAATAGGCGTCGTTGAAGAGCGCCTCGTTTCCGGCGAAGGGAATCAGGACGTTCTGGCAGCCCTCGGCGTAGGAGACGAGCTCATAGTTGCCGAACCACAGGGCGACGCCCTCGTAACCCACCGTCCAGACCCAGTTGTCCGCGTTGGCCGGGCTCAGGCTCTCGCGCGGCTCGCTCCAGTCCGACCAGGGATATTTTTCGGCGAGCTTCTCCAGAACGGCCGCGGAGAAGGCCTCCGTGTCCTTCACGACGTCGGTGACCGCGAGCTCTTCGCCCGTCGCCGGGTCGTAGTTCCAGGACCTGTAGGCAGTCCCCCCGTGTACGCCTCCGGTGTACATCCAGATCTTCACGAGAAGGCTCACCGCGTGATCATCGGCGCGCCGGATGTAGAGCCGGTGCTCGTTCGTGTGCGTCATGAAATCCTCCGGATCCCGCTTCTCGTCTTCCTTCGCGACGGCCAGGTCCTGCTCATAGGCGCTCTCCATCTCGTCGCAGTACGCGACGCTGAAATCGTTCAGGGCCTTTTCGAGCCCGGGGTACTCCTCTTTGAATTCCTCCGCGACGGAGAGCTGGGGATACTGGACTCTGCAGATCTCCCGGTCCGCTTCCGTCCCCCACTCCGTGTGGTAGATGGTGTGTTCGGCGAGGGCGATGGTGCCGGCCGACACCGGGACGGCGGCGAAAGCGGCAAGGGCCGCCAGAAGGACGAGCCTTCCTGTGATTCTCTTCCTGGTCATCGTGTTCTCCTTTCGTGAAAAAACTTTGATACCGTCAGTCCGCGGCGGGCAGGGCCCCTCTCACAGACCGGATTCCGCGATCTTCTTCATCTGTTCCCGCGTAAGAGGCAGAGAAAAGCCCAGCGGATTGATGATCATGACCTTTGCCTCCTGCACGAGCATGCCCTGAAGCTTCTCGAAGGGAACCTTCGCGGCGCGCATCTTTTTGCTTCCGGCGAATTTCTGCAGCTCCATCACGTCCGTGAAGGCCGGCTGCATCGCGTCCCCCTTCTGATTCTTGAGGAGCGGAACGCTGACCCGTTTGTTCTCCTCCGACGAGATCTCCATCGGAACCAGGAACTCCGCCCTCTTGAGATTGACGAGCATCTCCTCCTCCAGGTCATGGATCCCCGGCTTCTCGCCGAGAGGGACGGGTCGTCTCATTTCCTGCATGAAATAGAGGCCGCAGAGCTGGAGCGCGGGGTTGAACAGGGGCCGCTTCGACGGCTCCATCTTGCTGAAGTCGGCCTGCTTCACCAGCGACGTGAGTTCCACCTCGACCGTCTGTCCCTCGTCGCCGTACAGGATCGTCGTCGCGCCGATGGAATAAAACGTCGAGTACATCCGCATGAAATCCTTATTCTCCACGCGCATGCCGATGATCACGATCTTCTCCTTCGCCTTTTCCTCGCCGAAGGCCTTTACCCCTTCCTCCGTCGAAAAAATCCATACCTGATCGTTGAAGGACTCGGGATCGCAGGTCACGTAGGGCATTTTTGTCGCGCCGGAATAGGCGCAGAAAAGTCTCTCTTTTGTTCTCAGCGCCGTCAGCGCTCTGGCTTGTGTGATTGCCATCTGGTCTCGTCTCCTCTACTGTCTGTCGTGAAACCGCCTCCCGCCGGATGCGCTCCCATAAAACCGGCGCTTCATACGGTGGTTCTGTTATTATATCATGTCCGCCGGGCCCGCGCATCACCCGTCGTACCGGGCTTTCTCATACCGGTCGTGGAGCTCCCGCATCGACTCCCTGCCGAAAAGGCCCGCGTTTTTCTCGATTTCCTCCGGCGTCTCCGACGCCCCCGGGGTCTCCTTCGACGCTTTCCGAATCGCCCGGCGGTACTCCCTCCGGATGCGCTCCCGCTCCGTATCCGGCGCCGCTCTTCTTCTCCCCGGGACCAGTTTCTCCGAGATGTCGGGGAGGGACTCGGCGATGTCCCCGTCCTCGTCCTCCCGGTCCCTGAAACGGACGAAGACGTCCTTCACGCTCCGCAGGGACAGCCAGGCCGCCAGCAGCAGGACCAGGACAAACAGGACCTCCAGGGCCCTGTCGAGTACCGGGGCATATTTCCATGGCTCCCCGGTCTCCTCAAAACCGGCCAGGTCCTCCGGAAGGAACCCGCCGGTCACGGGCATCTCCTCCATCACCAGGCCTACGGCGGGGCCGACCCTTCCCTCGAAATCTCTCAGGTCCCGGTAGGGGCGCGCTCCCGCCGTGAGATACGCGGACAGCGCGGCGGGAACGACGGCGCTTGCGATCACGAAGGCGGCCGCCGCCGTCCCGATGGCCCTGATTCTCCGCGAGGGCATGCGGGACAGATAGCCGAGCCTCTTCAGATACCCTTCCGAGAGCGTCGCATGGCGGTAAAAGAGATACATCGCCCCGTAGGCGATAAAGCAGGCCGCGGCGATGCCGCAGTTCACCGGACAGGCGAACATCAGGGCGAAGAAGTAGAGCAGGGCGAACCAGACCAGCAGAGGCCTCGACGGCACGTCGAAGAGGTACTTCCGGGGCGTCCACTGAAGATCCCGGTCCCGCTTCGCCTGATTCCGGTCCGACTGGTTCAGCCTCACGAGAAGCACCGTGACGATGATCACCAGCGATTCCGCCGTCACGGCGAAGAAATACGCCCCCGGGACGAAGGACGCATACCGTATATCCGCGGCGTCCAGCAGGGCCTCCGCGGCGCGGACCTCCTGCCAGGGGAGAAGGCGCGACGCGGCCGTCGCCAGAAAATACGCCCCCGCCAGGGCGGCCGCGCCGATTCCCAGAAAGGCGCCGAGGGACCGGAACCGGCGGGCGGCGGCCCTGGCCGCTGCCGACGGCAGAAGAATCACCCAGGACGCCAGCCAGAGAGGCAGCATCATGCCGTCCGCCCTCGCGTCGCTCACCATATACAGAAAGGGAAGGACCGGCGCCAGCGCCATCACGGGAAAGACGATCCGGATAAACCCGCAGGCAGCGGAAATAAGGCGCGCGCTCCGCGCCTCCTGCCCCCTGTTTTCGTCGGCTCTCACAGATTCCATAGCGCCTCTCTTTTCCCTTCCGGCGTTCCCCCGCTTCTTTTCCGGATCTTCTGACACTTCCCTCCGAACCGCCTCGCGTTTCCCTTCCGGATCTGCTTATACTTCTCTTCCGGAGCGCCTCGCGCTTCCCTTCCGGATCCTCTTACATTTCTCTCCGAATCTCGCCTCACGCTTCCCTTCTCACGATCCGGAGCGTCTCCGTCGGCGCGAAGCCCGCCGGCTCGCCCCTCTCCTTCAGAACGATCCAGATCCCCGGAAGGCCGTTCTTCGTGAGCTCACAGGCCGCCTCGTACACGGCGGCGGAGTCATTTTTCGAGAGAATGACCGGTATCTCCTCCCGGGAGACGCTGCCGGACAGAAGAGCGGGGAAGTCCGTCACGGCACACTTCGAGAAATCCGTCGTCAGAAACTGCTCGATGGTCTTCAGCCGGGTCTTTCCCCGGGCCTCCTCCAGAACGAAGGGACGTCCGTCCTCGGTCTCCGCGTTCACGCAGAGGCTGACGGCATGTCCCTTTCCGAGAAGGGAGCGGCACAGACAGGCCGCGCAGGACACCGCCTCCTCGATGAGGGCCTGCTGCCGGCGGATGTTCCGGTCCTCCACGTCGAGATAGATCCGTATTCGTTCCGACCGGACGGAGGCAAAGGTGTTGACCATGAGCCCTCCCGCCTTCGCGGTCGCCTTCCAGTTGACGTTCTTCAGGGGATCCGACGGCATGTACTCCCGGATCTGGGCAAAGGCGAAGGGATCCTCGAAGACTCTTCTCGCGGACTCCGTCTCCCCCATGATCGACGTGATCTCCGAGAGAATCCCGCGGATATCCGTCTTCCCGGCGTAGACGTAGACGCTGTCGCGGAGGTCGAGGTCGCAGGCGAGGCGTCTTCCCAGCGGCAGCGAGACCGCGTGGCAGTCCGCCTGGCTGATGGTGTAGAGACCGCGCTTCACGCCCAGAAGCCTGTATTTCCGCGTGATCCGCTCCCTTCCCAGAAGAGAGAAGACGTCCCGCTTGTAGATATAATCGCTCTCGGTGACGTTTTCCTCCTCGGCGTCGATAAATTTCAGTCCCTTCTGCGTCCGGAAGGCCGCCTCAAAAATGAACAGCGGCATGCGCTTGCGGTTCTCGATGATCTCCGTCAGGTGCAGCTCGTCGCCCCGGTAGACGGCGGATTCCTGAAAACGGACGTCCACGGACACGCCCTTCAGCCAGTTTTTTCGGAAATACAGCTCCCACGCGGCGATGACCGCCAGAACCGCCGCGATGACCGCCGCGATCATCCGCGGAGGCTCCAGTCCTCCGTCGGGACGGGAACCCGGTCAAGATAGGAGCGGATCCGGCTTTCGCGCGCCGCGTCGCCGGCATCCTCGGAAATGCAGCGGTGGGCCATCACCGGCACCGCCACTGCCTTGATGTCCTCGGGGACCACGTAGTCGCGCCCCATCACCATGGCGTAGCCCTGGGAGGCGCGCAGAAGGGCAAGCGTCCCGCGGGGGCTCACTCCCTCCGAGACTTCGGAGGACGGGCTCTTTCCCCGCGTCTCCTGCGACAGCGCCACGATGTAATCCCTCAGATCCTCGTGAACGCGCACCTTTCTGCAGTTCTCGCGGATGGCCAGCACATCGCTCTCCGTGACGACGGGTTCCAGGGCGTCGAGGGGCTCCTCCCGGATAAAGCGGTCCAGCATACGCCGTTCCTCCTCCGCGCTCAGGCTTCCCATGCGGATTTTCATCAGGAAACGGTCCAGCTGGGCCTCCGGCAGCGGAAAGCAGCCGAGGGTCTCGACCGGATTCTGCGTCGCGATCACGAAGAAGGGCGCCTTCAGCTTCATCGTCTCCCCGTCCACCGTCACCTGGCCCTCCCCCATGCACTCGAGAAGGGCGGACTGGGTCCGCGGCGTGGCCCGGTTGATCTCGTCCGCGAGGAGCAGATGGGTGAACACCGGGCCCTCGCGGAAAACGAAGCGGCCTTCCGCCTGATGGTAGTAATGAATGCCGGTCACGTCGCCGGGCAGCAGGTCCGGCGTGAACTGGATCCGGGAAAAGCCCAGCTGCATGGATTTCGCGAGGGACCGGGCGAGAACCGTCTTTCCGGTGCCCGGAAGATCCTCCAGAAGGACGTGGCCCCCTGCCGCGAAAGCGGCGAGCACCAGTTTCACGACGTCCTCCTTGCCCACGATGACACGGCCGACGTTTTCGAGGATGGAAGAAAGTGTGGACTCCATGATGGCCTCCTTTGGGGCGCTGCGCCTCGCTTTCCTGTAAGACGCGGGGCTGTTTCCGCTATTATAACATATCCGGCGGCGGGCGGACTACCTGCCGGCCCGGCAGCGGGGCATTTCGCTTTCTCTCGGATAACAGACCGCGGAGGACGCCGGCGCCGCCCGGGTCGTTGTTCTACTGCTTCCCGGCATCCGGATCCGATCCGGAGGACGCCGGCGCCTCCAGGTCGTTGCGCATATTATCCAAATTTGTTCCCCTATTTTTTGATATTCTGCCAAGTTGACACACTCCGGGCGGAATGCTACGATTCTGATTAGTGAACAACCGGTTGTTCACCGCGTAATCACTGAATAATCCGGTCGTTCTTTCCGGCAGATGGAAACAGGAAACCGACAAACCATAGCTTTCAAGGAGGATCCGCTATGAACAGGAAATTAACCGCAATTCTTATGACAGGCGTACTTGCCGCATCGCTCTCCGCCGTCCCGGCCGGCGCCGACGACTACGGCTCAGGCGAAATCAAGGTGTGGGTCGCGGACAACGTCGTCGACTTCACGGACAGCCAGATCGCTTCCTTTATGGAAGAGCATCCTGAATTCTCCGGCTACACCGTCACCGTGGAGCCCGTCGGCGAAGGCGACGCCGCCGGCAACATGATCACGGACGTCAAGGCCGGCGCGGACATCTACGCCTTTGCCCAGGACCAGATCGCCCGTCTCGTCGCCTCCGGCGCCCTGATCGACGTCGAGCCCGAGAACGCGGAGGCCGTCAAGGCCGAAAACGACAGCGGCGCCGTCGCGGCCGCGACCGTGGGCGACGTCCTCTACGCCTATCCGATCACCTCGGACAACGGCTACTTCCTGTACTATGACAAGAGCGTCGTCTCCGATCCCTCCACTCTGGAAGGCATCGTGGCGGACTGCGAGGCCGCCGGCAAGAACTTCTACATGGAGATCAACTCCGGCTGGTATCAGACGGCCTTCTTCTTCGCGACCGGCGCGGAGCTGTCCTATGAGACGGATTCCGACGGCAACTTCACCGCCGCCAACGTCTCCTACGCCTCCCCCGAGGGTCTCGTCGCTCTGAAGGAGATCATCGAGCTCGAGTCCTCCTCCGCTTTCCAGAACGGCTCCTCCATCGGCAACGCGACCAACGTCGGCGCCATCGTCGACGGAACCTGGGATTCCGACGCGATCCAGGAAGTCTTCGGCGACAATTACGCCTGCGCGAAGCTCCCGACCTTCACGGGATCTGACGGAGAAACCTATCAGATGAGCGGCTTCGGCGGCTTCAAGCTTCTGGGCGTCAAGCCGCAGGAGGATGAGAACAAGCTGGCTGTCTGCGACGCGATCGCCGCCTTCCTCTCCAGCGAAGAAGTGCAGCTCGCCCGCTACGAAGCGGTGGGCTGGGGCCCCTCCAATCTCGCCGCCCAGCAGAGCGATCTCGTAAAGTCCGACGTGGCTCTCTCCGCCCTGGCCGAGCAGCTTGCCTATACGATTCCGCAGGGACAGTATCCGGGAGACTACTGGACGCTTTCCACCTCCCTCGGCGACTCCATCATCAGCGGTGAGCTGACCCCGGACTCCAGCGACGACGATCTGAACGCCGCGCTTCAGTCCTTCCAGGATTCCTGCATCTCCTACGCGAAATAAGAACGACCCGCCGGGTCCTGATCCGGCGTCCCGTGAATTCAACACCATCATAACCGCGACGAGCCGGCAGAGCATGGCTTTGCCGGCTCGCTTCAGCCCCGGAATCCGCACAGAGCCCCGGGAAGCCCGCCGCCCCCCGCGCGCGGGACAGCCCCCGTCCTGTTTCCGGGCACACAGGCACAAGGAGGTGCAGCACTATGGCAGACACAGCGGCATCGAAGACCGGCGCAAAGAAAAATCCGGCCGCCGCGTTTTTTTCCTCTCTCGGAGAAGGCCTCCGGGAAATCGGCGCCACATTCCGCGAGGGCAGCTGGATGACCCGGGTCTCCTTTTTCATCTTCGGCTTCGGCCCGCTGATGAGGAAGCAGATCGTCAAGGGTCTCGCGCTGCTCGGCACGGAGATTCTTTTCATATGGTACATGGCCGCCTTCGGCTGGCAGTACATGAAGAAATTCCCGACCCTCGGGACCGTGGAGACGGCGAAGAAGGGCCGCGTCACCGTCTACGGCGACAACAGCTTCCTGATTCTCCTCTTCGGGCTCCTGACCATCATCGCGGTCGCCGCCCTGATCTTCGTCTGGGTTCTCAACGTCCGCGAAAACCGGCGGGAGGAGCTGATGCTCAGGGAGGGCGGACGTCTTCCGTCCAACCGGGAGGTCCTCGCCTCTCTCCTCGACAAAAATTTTGACAAGACGCTGCTCGCGCTTCCCGTGACCGGCATCTTCGTCTTCACCGTGCTGCCGATCATCTTCATGATCTGCGTGGCCTTCACCAACTACGACGCGCAGCACCAGGCGCCCAGCAACCTCTTCACCTGGGTAGGCCTGGAGAATTTCAGGAATCTGTTCTCGGTCGGAGGCTCCGGCTTCGCGCCGACCTTCTTCTCCGTGCTCGGATGGACGCTGGCCTGGGCTTTCTTCGCGACCTTCATCGACTACTTCCTGGGCATGGGCGTCGCCATTCTCATCAACAAAAAGGGCATCCGCTTCAAAAAGCTCTGGCGGACCATCCTGGTCATCACCATCGCCGTCCCCCAGTTCGTCTCCCTGCTCTACATCAAGAAGATGTTCGACCCCGACGGCCTGATCAACGGCTATCTGATGAAGTGGGGCTGGATCAAGACCGCCATCCCCTTCTGGACCAACCCGATGCTGGCGAGAATCACGATCATCGTCATCAACATCTGGATCGGCATCCCGTACATGATGCTGATCGCGACAGGCCTTCTGATGAACATCCCGTCGGATCTCTACGAGAGCGCCAGCCTCGACGGCGCCACCGGCTTCCAGATGTTCCGCTACATCACCCTGCCGTACATGCTGTTTGTGACCGGCCCGTTCCTGCTGACGCAGTTCACCGGAAACCTGAACAACTTCAACGTCATTTACCTGCTGACCCAGGGGCGTCCCCAGTCCATGGCCATGGCCGAAAACGCCGGCCGCACCGACCTGCTCGTCACCTGGCTCTACAAGATGACGGTCAACAACACCAACTACAAGATGGCCGCCGTCATCGGCATCATGGTCTTCATCGTGACAGCCGTCATCATGCTTTCCGTCTACAGCAGGCTTCCGTCGGTTAAGGATGAGGAGGGCTTCCAGTGATGAAAAACAAATCTTCCATCAAAAGAAAACAGAGGATCAGCAGCATACTGACCTATCTCGTGCTCATCCTGATGAGCGTGATCTGGCTGTTCCCCTTCTTCGGCCTCATCATGCAGAGCTTCCGCTCCTATGATCCCTCCGTCGAGTACGGAGGAATGGTGGATTACCTGATCCCGAAGACCTTCTCGCTGGACAATTACCGCTTCCTGTTCTCGGGCCAGACTAACTTCCTGAGATGGTACGGAAATACGATGATCATCGCGGTCTTCGTGTCGGTCCTGCAGACGGTCATCGTCCTTTGCGTGAGCTACGCCCTGTCCCGCATGCGCTTCAAGGGGCGCGACCTGCTCATGAGATTCTGGCTGATACTGGGCATGTTCCCCGGCTTCCTGACCATGATCTGCCTCTATTTCCTTCTGAAGCAGTTCGGTCTGACCCAGGCCGGCGCCGTGCCGGGACTGATCCTGATCTCGGTCGCCAGCTCCGGCATGGGCTATTACGTCTGCAAGGGCTTCTTCGACACGATCCCGAAGGCGCTGGACGAGGCGGCGAGAATCGACGGGGCGTCCCGGGCCAGAATCTTCTTCGTCCTGACGATCCCCATGGCCAAGCCGATCATCATCTACACCGCGCTGATCGCGTTCATGGCCCCCTGGTGCGACTACGTCTTCGCCTCCTACGTGGCGTTCGGACACGACAACAGCTACAACGCGGCCGTCGGTCTGACGCGATGGGTGTGGACCAACGACTACCAGGGCTATTTCACCCGTTTCTGCGCCGGCGGCATCCTGGTCGCCATCCCGGTCACCATCCTTTTCATGTTCCTTCAGAAATACTACGTGGAGGGCGTAACCGGAGGAGCCGTGAAGGGCTGACGCAGCTGTTTCCCGCCGGATCCGGCGCGCTTTAGATGGCCGGAGGAAGAAAGAGGTTCCGGAAATGGGCAAAATGACAATCGACGACATCGCCCGTGAGATGGGCGTCTCCAAGACCACGGTTTCGCGGGCGATATCGGGCAAAGGGCGGATCGGGGAGCCGACGAGGACCCGCGTCCTCGACTACATACGGCTTCACGGCTATGTTCCCAGCGCGGTCGCGCGGGGACTCGCCCAGAACAAAACCTTCAACATCGCGGTGATCAGCGCCGCCCGGACCGACGTGGAGGAGCTCCCCTTCTTCCAGAAATGTCTCCTCGGAATCGGGGAGACCGTCGCCTCCCGGAACTATGACATGCTCGTCTCCCTTCTGCAGGACGGCGAGCTCGCCAACATCCGGCGCATCATCAGCCACCGCAAGGCGGACGGCTTCATTCTCATGCGCACGCTGGTGGAAGACAGCGCCGCGGAGCTCCTCGACGCGTCGGGGCTTCCCGTCGTCGCCATCGGCAAGGCGCCCTGCCGGGGCATGGTCAGCGTCGACAACGACAATTACAGCGCCTGCCTGGACCTCACGCGCCGCCTGATCAGGGCCGGCGTCAGAAGACCCGCCCTGATCGGCGGGGACCGGAGCCACATGGTGACCCGGACCAGGATCCGAAGCTTCCGCGACGCCCTGGCGTCGGAGAATCTGGCGGAAGACCCGTCCCTGCTGTTTATGGACGTCATGACGGGAGGGAACGGCGAGGCGCATCTTTCACAGGTGCTCCGGACGATCGCCGCCGCAAGGGCGGACGCCGTCATCTGTCTGGACGACAGGCTCTCCGCCCTCGTGGTTTCCGCCTGCGCGCCGCTGGGCATCCGCGTGCCGGAGGACCTTCCTCTGGTGTCCTATTACGACAGCCCTCTTCTGGAGAGGCTCTCCACGCCGGTAACGGCCATCTATTTCGACGCGCCGGCCCTCGGAAAGACGGCGGCGGACTGCCTTCTCAGCCTGATCGACGGCGGGGAGGCCGGAAGCATCGTGCTGGGAGAATACGAGATCCGGAAGCGGGCAAGCACCGCGGGACTGCTCTAGGCGGTCCGTGACCCACATAAGGGGCAGGTCCCTGTCCGGAGCCTGCCCCTCAACTCATCCAAAATACCACAGGACGCATACCATGATTCCATCCTTTTCCTTTACGCCCAACTATCTCACCAGGGACGGCCGTCCCTGGTTTCCTCTCATGGGAGAATTTCACTACAGCCGCGTAAACGCCGCCGACTGGGAGACCGAGCTGCTCAAGATGAGATCCGGAGGCATCGATATCGTCTCCACCTACTGCATCTGGATTCATCACGAGGAGATCCGCGGCGAGTACCTCTTCTCCGGAAACAGGGATCTCCGGCGCTTTCTGGAGACCGCCCGCCGCTGCGGTCTGCTGGTTTTTCTCCGGATCGGGCCCTGGGCCCACGGCGAGGTGCGGAACGGCGGATTTCCCGACTGGCTGACCGAGATGGGCCGAAGCGGCGTCCTTCTGCGCTCCGACGATCCCGCCTACCTGGCGGAGGTCCGCCGTTTTTACGGAAGGCTCTTCCGGGAGACGGAGGGACTTCTCCTCAAAGACGGGGGACCGGTCGTCGGCGTCCAGATCGAAAATGAATACGGCCACTGCGGCGGCCTCACCGGACCTGAGGGAGAGCGCCACATGAGGACTCTCACGGCGATGGCGAAGGAGGCCGGCTTCGACGTTCCCCTCATGACAGCCACCGGCTGGGGCGGAGCCGTCACCGGAGGGCTGCTGCCCGTCATGGGCGGCTACTGCGAGGCCCCCTGGGACCAGCGGCTCACCGAGATCGAGCCCAGCGGGAACTATCTCTTCACCGCCGAGCGCAACGATCACGCCATCGGCTCCGACCACGGAATCGGCGACAGCCTCACCTTCGATATGGAGCAGTTCCCCTATCTGACGGCCGAGCTGGGCGGAGGCCTCCAGGTCACGAGGCACCGGCGCCCGGTCGCGGGAGGCAGGGATATCGAGGCGATGACCCTGGCGAAGCTCGGCAGCGGCTGCAGCCTCCTCGGCTATTACATGTACCACGGCGGCACCAATCCGGAGGGCCGGCTTTCGACCCTCCAGGAGTCCCGGGAGACCGGCTATCCCAACGACCTGCCGGTTCTCTCCTACGACTTCAACGCGCCGGTCCGCGAGTACGGCCAGCTGACGGATACCTACCGCAGAATCCGGCGGCTGGCGATGTTCCTCCGCGACTTCGGGGAGGACCTGTGCCGCATGGACTATATTCCCCAGCCCGGGAATCCGTCCCGGGCGGAGGACGCCGTCTCGCTCCGGACCGCCGTCCGGTACGACGGGCGCAGCGGATCGGGCTATCTCTTCGTAAACAACTACCAGCGCCGCAGGACCATGGCGGACCACAGAGGCGCGGCCCTGACGGCCTTCGGGAAAAGCGGAGGGGCGGGAGACGGGTCCGGCGCGCGGGAGGTGCTCGCGGACTTCGGCTCCGCGGACGTCCCCGACGGGGCCTGCTTCTTCTATCCGTTCCGAATGAAGCTTCGGCACGCGGGCGGATCGCCGCTTCATACAGAAGATACACTGCGTCATGCGGAAGAACCGCCGCTTCATACGGAAAATAGGCCGCCTCATCCGGACGGCCCCGCCGGAAAGGACGGAGACGTCCTTCTCCTCACCGCGAAGGCGGTTCCTCTGTGCATTCTTCCCGGGAATGAGTACACGACCTACGTGTTCTACACGAAGGGAAACGGCTCCTCTCCGGACTACAGAACCGACCGGCGGCCGGAGGAGGCCGGCATCCGCCTCCTCACCCTGGGGGAGGAAGACGCCCTCCGGGCGGTAAAAATCACGATCGGCGGCTGCGGCTACCTCCTGATCACCGGGGAGGGAGACGATCTCATCGGGGCGGAAGCCGCGCCCGACGGAAGCACGGAGAAGGCCGCTTCGCTGACGGAGGAGCCCTCCGTGAACGGAAGGGAAGGACGGGGAGAGCGTGTTCTCCCGTTCCTGCGCTCCGTCGTGACAGCGGAATGCCGGCCGGCGGTCCGCGCCTTTCCGGCGCTGCCCCGCTGCCCCGAGGGCTTCACGCGCAGGGACGACGACGGGTGCTTCGCTGTCTACGAGTACGAAGGAACCCTCGTCAATCCCCTGGAGGCATGCCTCTCCCCGGAGGAGCCGGCAGACGCTCCGTCCTCCGGCGGCAGATACGGCGCCGGAGACCGCGGGGATCTTCCGGAGAGCCCGGATCTCCCGGGCCGCGCGAAAGAGGGCCGTTCCCCCGGACCCCTGCGCTGCCGTCTCAGCGTCTCCGGGATTCAGCCCGGCCTCGAGGAAGCGCTGCTCCTCATCCGCTACGAGGGAGAGAGCGCCGAGCTCAGACAGCCGGACCGCTGTGAAAAACCGCTCCGCTCCGACAGGCGGGCGGCGGACAATTTCTACACCGGACAGGTCTGGGAGACAGGTGTCCGTCATTTCGCGGATCGCGGGAAGGCGGAGTTCGAGCTGACGGTACACCCGCTGTTTCCGGATACGCCCGTCTTTCTGGAGACCCGGCCGGATTTCAGTGCAGGACCCGCCATGGCGGTCAGAGAGGTTTCGACCGCCGCGGTCTTTGAGATTCCGTTCCCGCTGAGCCGTAAAAGCGGGCTGTGAAAAAAGTCAGCGGCATTAAAAGAAGCCTCGCCAAAAAAAACGTGTCATTAAAAAAGCGGCGCCATTAAAAGAAAGCTGTTCCGCGGCACAAAAAGAAGGCTCATGGGTTCGCAAAAAACCCACGGGCCTTCTTTTCCGTTCAGGACCGTCCGGATATCCCCGTCTCTTTCCCCTGCGGGGCATCTCCGTATCTGTTCCCCCGGGGCATCCCCGACTCTTTTCCTCCGGAGCTTCTCCTTCTCTTCGTCCTCAGAAGAGCGCGTCCACGTCGATCTCTTTCCCGTCCAGAAATCTCCTGACGATATTCCGGTCGTCGCCGACATAGCAGAACCGCTCCAGAAGCTCGGGAACGCTGTGGGCCGCGTCCGTTCCCGCAAGTCCCCCGTCCTCGAGGCCGTCGATCACGAGCGCGTTGAACCGGTAGCCTTCCCTCAGCTGCCCCATCTTTCCGAACACGCTTCCTCCCGCGGCGGTCGCCATGTAGAAGGCGTCCGCGAAGGTGATCCTGTGATAATCCGGCTCGTAGAATTCCTTCATCTTGGACAGCTGCACCGCGCGGCCGGCCTGACGGTAGACGGCGGCGCCGTGACCGCCGCCGATATCGGAGCCCAGCGAGACGGAGAGGCCCTCGGCGCAGAGGCCGCTCACCGGCATGATCCCGGCGGTGATATTCGTGGTGGCGTCGGGGCAGTGCACCGACATGCATCCGTGCCGCTTCAGGATCTCGATGTCCGTCCTCTCCGGAAAGATCACGTGGGCAAAGATCACGGGGCCGTTGTCCAGGAAGCCCAGCCGCTCGTAGATGTCCCCGTCCGTGCGGTACTGCGGGAAAAGCTCCTTGGTCCAGGCGGATTCCGCCCGGGATTCCACCAGATGGGTCTGCAGGCCGATCTGTCGTCTTTTTCCGATCTCCGCCATCCCCTTCAGAAGCGCCTCGCTGCAGGTCGGCGCGAACCGCGGGGTCAGGATCGGCTTCACATGGGAGTCGCCGCTGTGCTCCGCCGCGAACCGGTCCGTCTCCCGGAGGGACGTCTCCGTGTCCTCGGTCAGGTAGTCCGGGGCGTTCATGTCCATGTTTACTTTGCCCGTAAAGGCGTACATGCCGCTCTTCTGCAGCAGGCGGAAGAAGAGATCGCAGGCGTCGTAATGGATCGTCGTGAAGAAACTGGCGTGCATGGTCCCGTGGCGCAGCAGCTCCCGGATCACCTGCGGATAGATCTTCTCCGCGTATTCCTCCGACGCGAAGCCGGCCTCCTGGGGAAATGTGTAATTGTTCAGCCAGTCGAAGAGAAGGCAGTCCATCCCGACGCCCCGCTCCGTAAACTGGGAGGCGTGGATATGGAGATCCGAAAAAGCCGGAATCAGGATCCCGCTGCCCAGCTCCGTCACCGGAATTCCCTTGAATTTGGCCGGAAATTCCTCATAGATCCCCTCGATGACGCCGTTTTCCACCGCCACATAGATGTTCTCCCGGCAGACCAGTTCCCCCATCGCCGGCGAAGTCGCCATGCTTCCGTGATAGATCTCGATATTCACGAGCTGTTCCTCCCTGATTTCTGTGTCCGCCGGGCTTTTCGGTCCGGGCGGGCCTGCGGTCCGGATGACGGATCCCCGGCCGAGCGGCCGGATTCCTTCTCCGGAAATCCGGTTACTTCCTGACGGTGACGCTGCAGCGGGCGATGTGCCCGTTGACCGTTCTTGCTGTGATCACCGCTCTGCCCGCCTTCTTCGCGGTGACTTTGCCGCTGCTGTTCACGGACGCGACGGCGCTGTCGCTGCTCGTCCACGTCAGCGACTTCTCGGAGGCGTCATAGGGCGTGACCGCCGCCGAAAGAACGGAGGCGCTTCCGGCCGCGAGCGTCAGCGACGACGCGGACAGCTTCACGCCGGAGGGCTTCACCGTGTTGAAGGCGCCCGCCTGGACCACGCCGTATCCGTAGTACCGGTCTCTTCCCGCGGCACCCCGGTCCTTCGCGCGGGATTTGATGAGGGCTTCGATGCGCGCCGGCGTCGCGCTCGGGTGCGCCATCTTCAGCATCGCGGCCACCGCGGCCACATGGGGCGTCGCCATCGACGTGCCGCTCATATAGATCGTTCCCCCGTGGATATCGCAGCTGCGGATGCCGTATCCCGGCGCGGTTACGTCGACGGACCAGCCGTAATTGGAATAATCCACCCGGTTGAAGCCGCGGTTCACGGCCCCGACGACGATCGCCTCCGAGAGATGGGCGGGACACCAGTCCGCCGTGTCCCTGTCGAAGTTGCCCGCGGCGCATACCACCACGTAGCCCTTTCCCACCGCGTACTTTACCGCCTCGTCCACCTGCTTCATGTGGAAGCCCGTCAGGCTCATATTGATGATCTTCGCGCCGTTCCTCGCCGCGTAGCGGACCGCCTGCGCCAGCACGGCCCCGTCGCCGTCGCCCTGTCCGTCCAGGCTGCGGAGCGGCATGATCATCACGCGGAGACCCGGCGTGCAGTCGACGATCGTACCGGCGACGTGAGTTCCGTGCCCGGTTCCCGTCTCGTCGTCGGACGCGTCCGCGTCGCCGTCGACGAAGTCGTGGCCGGGAACGATTCTCCCCCGGAGGAACGGGTGGCTCGAGACCCCCGTATCGATCACCGCCACTTTCACCGTCCTGGGCGTGGCGGCGAGCTTCTTCGCGAATACGTCCGCGCCGATCCGGCTCACGCCCCAGGACAGGCTCCCGGAGGACGCGGCGGCCGCCGGCGCCGATTTCAGCTCCACGGGATCGAGCCGCACCAGCCGGTCCGGTTCAACCCACTCCACCCGGCTCTGCCGCTTCAGCTTCTCACAGGCCTCCTTCGCCTCGGCGGCGGTCCGGAACTGGATCAGGCGGAGGCCCTCCGGACCGCTGAGAATCTCCAGCGGGCCGTACTGCGAGAAATCCACGCCGTTTCCGCCCTTGAGCGCCAGCCGCGCCGTGCCGTACTCCTGATCCGCGGCGGACGACTTCAGGACCCGGGCGTTGTACGTCCCGACCATCCCGGTTACGGCGTCGGAAAATTCATCATACGTGGCGCATTTTTTCTCCCGGACCTTCGTCTGTCCGGCAGGAACCGTCCGCGGAAGCGCCAAACACAAAAAAGCGGCCAGAACCAGCAGCGCGGCTCTTCGCGCCCTGCCGGGGACGTTCCGCGCCCCCTCTGACACCGAAGATCTTCCCTTCATGGCAGGTTTCTCCTTTCATTCCTCCGGATCCGCGGCGCCGGCGGCCTCCGCCTCGGCGGCGAGCTCCTCCTCCGGTATGTCCGACTGCCCGTCCAGCACTCTGAGGACCCTCTCCGCCGGATCGCGGTCGCAGGCCCTCACATAGATTCTCGCGTCTCTGCCTCCCTTGCGGTACATGCCGGGAATGCCGTTGAGCTTATAGGCGGGAATGTCCGCCTGTTTCAGCAGATCCAGAGCGATCTCCGCCTCGATCTGGTTCAGACACCGGATCACCTCCCAGGTCTCGTCGTACATGGATTCCCCTGAAATCATCCTGTCCGCCTCCTTTCTCACGCGTTCCCCGGAAGCCTCCCGAGGAATTCCGTCACGTACTGCCGGTAGAGTCCGGGATCCGTCAGCACCGAATTCGCGTGCCCCGCCCCCGGGATCAGGCGCAGCTCCGCGTATCCTGCCGTCGCTGCCTTCATCCTCTCGCTGTTCTCCGGCGGGATGAACCGGTCCTCCGCCCCGTGGAGAAAGAGAATCGGGACCTGATTGTCCGCCAGCGCGTCGATGGGCCGCATATCGGCAAAGGAGTACCCGTACCTGAGCCGGGCGCAGGCGGACGCCCCCTTCACCACCGCCTTCGGGAGATGCAGGGAGGAGACGCCGCCCTCGAGGACATTTTCGATATCGGCGAAGCCGCAGTCCGCCACGACGAAGTCGACCTTCGGAGCGTACATCAGCGCCCGGACCGACGTCGCCGCCCCCAGGGACTCCCCGTGCAGTCCGACGGAAATGTTGTCTCCGTATCTCCTGTAGGTGTCGTTGATCACGGTGATGAGATCCTGCGCCTCGCGGAGACTGTAAGTGCAGAAGGTCTTCTCGTTCTCCCCGTGTCCCCGGAGATCGTAGATGAGGCAGTGAAAGCCCGCGTCAAGATAGATCTTCATGTATTTCAGGGATCCGAGGCGGGTATCGGTATAGCCGTGGGTCAGGATCACGTAGCGGCTGCCCGGCTCCGGATTGCGGCAGAGCGTCAGATGGAGGGTGTAGCCGTCGAAGCTCCGCGTGACGTATTCCTCCTTCTCCAGCGGCTCGTACCAGCTTAGGTCCATGTGCTGCTTCTGCCAGTCAAGGGACTCCTCCATCGTCTGGCGCTTCCCGTTCATGACGGTTTCCATGGCCGCCCACGAGGTTCCCGCCGTCACGGTCCCGGCGATGACAGCCGCGAGGCCGGCCGCTTTTCTGATTGCTTTTTTCATCCTTGTTCCTCTAGATTCCTTTCCTCCGCAGGCGTCCGCGAAAAACCGCTGCCGCGCTCTTTTTCCGTCTCCGGCGGCCCGTCACCAGCGGACGCGTCCCGTGAGCGCCCGGATCTCCCCGGCCGCCTGGGGATAACGGGCCAGCAGCGCCTCCGCGTCCCCGTGTTCATAGCCTTCGTCCGTATAGCCGGGACACATGGTCGTCCCCATAAGAGCCCACGCCCCGCCTTCCGCGAGACGGGAGCCCTGCCAGTTGCCGGCCGGGACGAGATGCTGCACCTCCTGTCCGGCGGCGATGTCTCCTCCCAGCACCGTCCTGCGGGCGGTTCCGTCCGGCAGCAGCTCCACCAGCTCCACCGGGTCGCCGAGATAGAAATGATAGACCTCGTCGCCCGTCAGGCGGTGAAGATGGGAGAAGGAATCTCCCCTCAGAAGGTAGAAGATCGCCGTCCCCGCGGCCTCTCCGCCCTCCGTCCGCACGCCGCTAACGTAGGTCTGGCGGCAGAGGCCTCCCTCCCCGGACAGCGGCGTCAGGCCGAGCCTTGCGATCACTTCCTCCGCGGACATTCTGCTGATTTCCTTTTCCATCGCTCGTCTCCTTCCCGGCGCCGCTCCTTCGTCCGCTCCGCGAAACGCCTCACACCTTCACCCAGGCAGAGTCGTTTTCCGCGCTCTCGAAAATGGCCTCGCACACATTGACGATCCGGGCGCCCTCCCGGAAGGTCGGATACTCCGCGTCCGCGTTTTCCTCCCCTCCCGCGACGGCCCGGTAGAAATGACGCATCAGCGTCACGAAGGTGTCCCCGAAGCCGTTCCCGAAGGCAAAGATCTCCGACCTCACCCCTTCGCCGAGCCTCGCCGTGTGGAGCACGTTGTTCTCCTCCTCATTCCACCACAGGTTGCCGTTCTCACAGGTGATCTCGAGGAAAAGCCGGTTCCCGCGCCCGGGGGAGATCTCCGACAGGCACACGTTTCCGATGGCCCCGTCCTCATAGCGGAAGGTGACGCAGGCCGCGTCCTCGGAATCCACGCGGATTCTCGCGCAGGGATCCGTGTCCGATCCCGGCCTCACCTGCTCCATCATCCCGTTCACGATCACCCGCTCCGGGAAGAACTTTCCGAAAAACGCCGAGACCGCCGTCACCCTCTTCCCGGAAATATACTGGGCCGTGTCGATCCAGTGGCTCCCGATCTCCGTCACCGCCCTCATGCTTCCCGCGCTGGAGGCGTCGTATCTCCACCCGCAGGGTGAGGGCAGGGCGTGGAATTCCTGGAGATAGCTCCCGTGAATGAGCAGCGGCCTCCCGAAGGTGCCCGACCGGATCAGCTCCCGGGCCTTCTGCACCGCCATGTGATAGCGCACGTTGTAGGTCAGCGCGCAGATTCTGCCGCTGTTTCCGGCCAGCTCCTCCATTTCCGCCGCCTCCCTCCTGCCGAAGCACAGCGGCTTCTCGCAGAAGACGTGCTTTCCGGCGCGGAGCGCCATGGAGGCGTACAGGGCGTGGGTCGTGGGCGGCGTGCAGATGTGCACCGCGTCGATATCGTCCGCAAACGCCAGCTCCGGGGCGGTCCCCCAGGACGGGATATCCCATTTTGCCGCGAAACGCCTCGCGGTCTCCTCCCTCGTCGTGACGACGGCCGCGATGTCCACCCCGCAGGAGCGAAGCGCCTCCGCGTGGGTATTGCCGGCGAATCCGCCTCCGATGACTGCTGCTCTCATGTATAATTCCCTCCCTCAGGATCTTCTTCCCCGCCCGCGGGCGCTCCGATACGGAACCGGTTCAGCCGGAATGTCCGCTTCCCCGCCGGTCCGGGGCGCAAAAGGGAACGGCGCAGCGCCGTTCCCCTCCTGAAATCCAGTCTGTTCAGCTCTCCGAACCGGAATCCTCCTGCCCGGAGTCCTCCTGATCGGTGACATCCTGTCCGGACGCTTCGCCGCTGTTCTCATTTTCCCCTTCGGTCTCATTCTCCGGGGCTTCCTCCTGTTCCGGCTCCATGTCCTCCTTCACCCTCGTGAAACTGGCGACCGTCACGCCCTCGCTCAGATCGATGATCTTGACGCCCGTCGTGATCCTGCCGCTGATCGAGATGCTGCTGCACGGCGTCCGGATGACGATGCCCTCCGTCGTGATCAGGAGGATGTCGTCCGACTCCACCACGGCCCTGGCTCCCACCAGGCTTCCGGATTTCTCCGTCACCTTGTAGCACTTGACGCCGCTTCCGCCGCGGTGCTGCGCCTTGAACTCCTCGACGCGGGTCAGCTTGCCCAGTCCGTTTTCGGAGATGAAGAGAAGGTGGGTTCCCTGCTTCTCGGCGATCATGTTGACCACCCGGTCCCCGGCCGAAAGCTTCATGCCGCGGACGCCCATCGACGAGCGCCCGGTGGGCCTGACGTCCGAGGCGTTGAAGCGGATGCTCATTCCCGCCCGCGTGATCAGGAAGAAGTCCTGCCCGCGGTCGTCCCACTTGACCTCGATCAGCTCGTCGTCGCCCGCCAGCGTGATCGCCGCGAGACCGGTCTTCCGGATGTTTTCGAAGGCCTTCATCGGCGTCCGCTTCACCACGCCGTTCTTCGTGGCCATCACCAGGTAAGAGTCGTCTCCGAACTCCCGCACCGGGAGCACCGTCGTGACGTGCTCCTCCGGCTGCAGCATGAGAAGGTTCACGAGGGCGGTTCCCCTCGCCGTCCTTCCCGCCTCCGGGATCTGGTAGGCCTTCAGGCAGTAGCAGCGGCCCTTGTTCGTGAAGAACAGGATCTTGTTGTGGTTCTGGGTCATCACGACGTCGACGACGCTGTCGTCCTCGATGGTCTGCATCCCCTTGATCCCCTTGCCTCCGCGGTTCTGGCTGCGGAAATGGTCCGGGGTCATTCTCTTGATGTAGCCGAGCCTCGTCGCCGAGATGACCATATTTTCGTCGGGGATCATGTCCTCGATCGAGATGTCGGAGGAGTCGAAGATGATCTGCGTCTTCCTCTCGTCCGCGTATTTGTCCTTTGTGACAAGGAGCTCGTCCCGGATCACGCCGAGCAGGAGGTTCTTGTCCGCCAGGATCGCCTTCAGGCGGTCGATGGTCTTAAGAAGCTCCTCGTACTCGCTTTCGATCTTGCCCCGCTCGAGACCCGTCAGGGCCCTGAGGCGCATATCCACGATCGCCTGGGCTTGGACGTCGTCGAGGCCGAACTGCTTCATGAGCTCTTCCTTGGCGGCCTGGACCGTCTCGGATCCGCGGATGATGCGGATCACCTCGTCGATATGGTCCAGGGCGATCAGCAGGCCCTTCAGGATGTGGGCCCTCTCCTCCGCCTTGTTGAGGTCATATTTCGTGCGCCTGGTGACGACGTCCTCCTGATGAAGCAGGAAATGCCTCAGTATCTCGAGGAGGTTCAGCACCTTCGGCTGGCCGTCCACCAGCGCCAGGTTGTTGACGCCGAAGGTGTCCTGCAGCTGGGTGTGCTTGTAGAGCTGGTTCAGGATGACGTTCGCGTTGGCGTCCCGCCTCACCTCGATGCAGATCTCCATGCCCTCCCGGCTGGAGTGATCGTTGAGGTCGGTGATGCCGTCGATCTTCTTGTTCCTGACGAGATCCGCGATGGACTCGATCAGCCTCGCCTTGTTGACGAGATAGGGCAGCTCCGAGACGAGAATCTCGGACTTGCCGTTGGGAAGCGTCTCGATCCTCGACACGGCGCGGACCGTGATCTTTCCCCGGCCCGTCCGGTACGCCTCCTCGATGCCTCTCCTTCCGAGAATCGTGGCGCCCGTGGGGAAGTCGGGACCCTTGACGATCTGCATGACGTCGTCGATCGTCGTCTCGTGCTCCCCGCCCACCTTGTCGTCGATCATCCTGACGCAGGCGTCGATCACCTCGCCGAGATTGTGGGGCGGCATATTCGTGGCCATGCCCACCGCGATGCCCGTGGCGCCGTTGATGAGAAGATTGGGAATTCTCGCCGGAAGCACGGCGGGCTCCTTCTCCGTCTCGTCGAAGTTCGGCACGAAGTCCACCGTATTTTTGTTGATGTCGGCAAGCATCTCCATCGAGATCTTCGAGAGCCTTGCCTCCGTGTACCGCATCGCCGCCGGGGAGTCGCCGTCCACCGATCCGAAATTTCCGTGACCGTCTACAAGCGGGTAGTGGAACGACCAGTCCTGGGCCATGTTGACGAGAGCCCCGTAGATGGAGGTGTCGCCGTGGGGATGGTACTTGCCCATGGTATCGCCGACGATACGGGCACACTTCCTGTGAGGCTTGTCGGGACCGTTGTTCAGCTCAATCATGGACCACAGCACACGTCTCTGAACCGGCTTCAGACCGTCGCGCACGTCAGGCAGGGCGCGCGAAACGATGACAGACATCGCGTAGTCGATGTACGACGTCTCCATCGTCTTTTTCAGATCTACCTCATGTATGTTGTCGAAGATTTTGTCGTCCATAAATCATCCTTCTTATACGTCAAGATTCGTCACGTACTTCGCATTCTCCTCGATGAATTCCCTTCTGGGCTCCACTTTGTCGCCCATCAGCGTCGTAAAGGTCAGATCCAGCTCTGAAGCCGCGTCCTCGTCCATATTGACCCGCTTCAGCACGCGCTTCTCCGGATCCATCGTGGTATCCCACAGCTGGTCCGCGTCCATCTCGCCGAGTCCCTTGTAGCGCTGGATCTTGTTGTTCTGGTCGCGCCCGATCTCGAGCACGATCTTCTCCAGCTCCTGGTCCGAGTACGCGTACCAGACCTTGCGGTTTTTCTCGATCTTGTAGAGAGGCGGCTGCGCGAGATAGACGTGCCCCTGGCGGATCAGCTCCGGCATGAACCGGTACAGAAACGTCAGCATCAGCGTCGCGATGTGGGCCCCGTCGACGTCGGCATCCGTCATGATGATGATCTTGTCGTATCTCAGCTTGCTGATGTCGAAATCCTCGTGGATTCCCGTGCCGAAGGCGGTGATCATCGCCTTGATCTCGGCGTTTCCGTAGATGCGGTCGAGTCTGGCTTTTTCCACATTGAGGATCTTTCCGCGGAGCGGAAGGATCGCCTGGGTTGCCCGGGACCTGGCCGTCTTGGCGGAGCCGCCGGCGGAATCTCCCTCGACGATGAAAATCTCGCAGTTCTTCGGATCCTTGTCCGTGCAGTCCGCCAGCTTGCCCGGAAGGGACATCCCGTCCAGGGCGCTCTTTCTTCTGGAGAGGTCCCTGGCCTTGCGGGCCGCCTCCCTCGCCCTCTGGGCCATGATGGATTTCTCGACCGTGGCCTTTCCGACGTTGGGATTCTGCTCCAGGAAGATCGTCAGCTGCTCCGTGACGATGGAGTTAACCGCGGACCTCGCCTCGGAGTTGCCCAGCTTCATCTTCGTCTGGCCCTCGAACTGAGGATCCTCGATCTTGACGGAGATGATCGCGGTCAGACCCTCCCTGATGTCCTCGCCGCTCAGATTCGGCTCGGAGTCCTTGAGGATCTTGTTCTTTCTCGCGTAATCGTTGAACACCTTGGTCAGCGCCATCCGGAAGCCCTCGACGTGCATGCCGCCCTCGGGGGTGACGATGTTGTTGACAAATCCGTAGGTGTTCTCTTTATAGCCGTCGTTGTGCTGCATCGCGACCTCGACCAGCACGCCGTTCTTCTCTCCCTCGCAGTAGATCACCTTGGGGTAGATCGGCGAGGAGCTCCGGTTCAGGTACTGGACAAATTCGACGATGCCGCCCTCGTAGTGGAAGACCCGCTGCTTCGGGCCGTCCTCCGGCCTCTCGTCCGTAAACGTGAACTTCAGCCCCTTCGTCAGGAACGCCATCTCGCGGAATCTCTGCTTCAGCGTGTCAAAATCGAAGCAGATGTCCTCGAAGATCTCCCGGTCCGGGAAAAACGTCACCGTCGTCCCGTGCTTCTCCGGTTCGCAGTCCCCCACGACCTTCAGCTTGTACATCGTTTTGCCGCGTTCGTATCTCTGCTGGTAGACCTTTCCCTCGTGGAAAATCTGCACCTCCAGCCACTCCGAGAGGGCGTTGACGACCGACGCGCCGACCCCGTGAAGTCCGCCCGACACCTTGTAGCCTCCGCCGCCGAACTTTCCGCCGGCGTGAAGAATCGTAAACACCACCTCGACGGCGGGGATGCCCGCCTGATGATTGATGCCGACGGGGATGCCCCTGCCGTTGTCGGACACCGTGACAGAATTGTCCGCATGAACCGTGACCTCGATGTGGTCGCAGGTTCCCGCCAGCGCCTCGTCGACCGAGTTGTCAACAATCTCATACACCAGATGATGGAGGCCCCGGAGCGAAGTGGACCCGATATACATACCGGGCCTCTTCCTGACCGCCTCCAGACCCTTCAGAATCTGAATCTGATCGGCGCCGTATTCTTCATGATCCTGGATATTCATCCGCTACTCCCTTCAATTCTGCCTTCTGTGACATGAAACACCCTGTCCGCGCGGAGCTTCTCCCTGACGGATTCATCCATTCCCGTGCAGGTGATCAGCGTCTGCGTATCTCTGATCGTATCAAGAAGTGCATTCTGTCTTTCCCTGTCAAGCTCCGAGAGGACGTCATCCAGAAGAAGCACAGGCATCTCCTTCTTTTTCTCGAAAATGGTACTGATCTCCGAAAGCTTCATGGAAAGGGCGGCCGTTCTCTGCTGCCCCTGCGAGCCGTAGGGGCGCAGATCCATCCCGTTGGCCAGAATGGCCATGTCGTCCCTGTGCGGTCCCGCGCCGGTGGTCTTCATCCGGACGTCGTTCTCTCTCTTTGAGAGCAGGACCTCCTCGAAGGACTCGCCGGGGGACACGTTCGGCTCATACCTCAGCTTCAGTCTCTCGCGGCCTTCCGTGAGAAGAAGGTGCTTCTCCGCCGCCGTCTTTCTGAAAGACTCGACGAACGCCGCCCTCGCCGCGACGACCTTCCTCCCGTACTCCGCCAGCTGCATGTCCCACAGATCCAGCTCGGACATCCTGCGCGGATGGAAGGAAATCTCCTTCAGCAGGGCGTTGCGCTGGAGAAGGCATTTCGCGTAGCCCGACAGGTCCGAGAAATACACGCGGTCGATGCTGCAGAGAATCTGATCAAGAAATCTCCTTCTGCCGGAGGGACCGTTTTTGATCATGTTCAGGTCCTCCGGTGAAAAAAACACCAGACTGACGATGCCGTAGAGATCCGCGGCTCTCCTCAGCGGCACGCCGCCGACGGCGTAGCCCTTTCCGCGGTTTCTCCTGAGATGGACATCGATCCTGTACTCGCTTCCGCGCCGGTCCAGCGTCATCCGGATGTGGCTCTCTTCCTCGCCCATCCGGATCATATCCCTGTCCCTGGAGCCCCGGTGGGATTTCGTGGTTCCCGCGAGATAGATCGCCTCGAGAATGTTGGTCTTTCCCTGGGCGTTGGCCCCGTAGAGGATATTGGTTCCCGGATCGAAGGAGACCGAGAGCGTCCCGTAATTTCTGAAATTCAGCAGATCCAGCGACTTAACGAACAACTTTGATCTCCGTACCGCCCACGCGGACGACGTCGCCCTCGCGCAGCTTCCTGCCGCGTCTTAAGTCGACCTCGCCGTTGACCGCGGCCTCGCCGTTCTGGATCATCACCTTCGCCTCGACGCCGCTCCCGGCGATGCCGGCTGCCTTCAGCAGCTGGCCGAGGGTGATATATTCTTCTCTAAGATGCAGCTTTTCCATCGCGCATCGCCTTTCCGTGAAAATGTACCCGGTTCCTGCCGGGAGACGTACCTCCCGTGTGCCCCGGCCGGTCTTCCGCCCGCGTCGTCAGCGGATGAAATTGACCGGGAGGATCAGATAGACGTAATTGTCCCCCTCGTCCCTGATGAAGCAGGGAGCCTTCGGGTTCATGAAATAGAGCGTCACGTTCTCGTCGTCGATGGCCTTGAGGGCGTCCATGAGGAACTTCGGGTTGAAGCCGATGGCCAGGTCCCTGCCCTCCTTCTCCGTGTCGATCTCCTCGTTCATGGATCCCAGCGGGGAGTCGATGGAAAGCTTCATCTCCTGGTCCTCGATGTCGAAGATGATCGGCTTCTTGTCCCCCTCCCTCACAAAAAGGGAGGCGCGGTCGATACAGCTGAGGAATTCGTTTTTCCTGACCGTGACGCGGGTCTCGTAATCCGTCGAGATCATCTGGTTGACGTTGAAGTACTCACCGTCGATCAGTCTCGACACTACCTTCGTGCCCGGAATCTCGAAGACGATATGATTCCTCGCGAAGAAGATCGTGACGACGTCGTCCATCTCCCCCGGAAGAATGCGGCTGATCTCGTTGAGAGTCTTCGCCGGAACGATGACCTTGATCGGCTCGGAGGATTCCTTGAGGGCGATCTTGCGGATCGCGATTCTGTGGCCGTCCAGGGCGACGACCCGCAGGATATCCCCGCTGATCTCAAACAGCTCGCCGGTCATGATCTTGTTGTTCTCGTTGACCGCGGCGGAGAAAATCGTCTGGTTGATCAGGTTTTTGAGAGAAAACTGCGAGATCGTGATGCTCCTGTCCTGCTCGACGCTGGGAATCTCGGTAAATTCATCCCCGCTCTGCCCCGCGATTTCAAAGAGAGCCTTGCCGCTCCGGATCCGGATCATGTTGCTGCCGTCGGACTCAAATTCCACGATCTCCTGGGGAAGCTTCCGCACGATGTCGGAGAACATCTTCGCGTTGACCGCGACGGTGCCCGGCACCTCCACGGTTCCCTGAAGGTGGGTGCGGATGCCCAGCTCCATGTCGTTGGCAGTGAGGCGGATGTCGTTTCCCTGCGCCTCGATCAGGATGCACTCCAGGATGGTCATCGTGGTGTGGGCGGGAACGGCCCTGACCGCGATGCCGACAGCCGACTGAAGATCTGATTTAGCAGCGATAAATTTCATAGACGTCTTCCTTTCGAGGCCTGTCCCGGCGGAACGCTTCCTGACGGAAACGGAAGAGACGGGGAGGCCGTCCATCAATTGTAAAAAGATAATAAGCAGAAACAGTAGGGCCTGTGGATTTGGGGATTAGTCCCTCCGATCCCCGCAAATACAGGCGTTTCCGGTGAGGAAAAGCCTGTGAAAATCGCCGGATCCGGGAGGATAGTTCCCGTGTAAAGAAAATCATTCACAGGCTATCCCGCGGTTATCCACGTGGCTATGTCGATATCTCCGGTTCCCGGGCTCCTCCGGCCGGGCGTCCGCCTCAGTCGAGGCTGATCTTCTTTTTGAGGGCCTCGATGGTGCTCCTCATCTGGGAGTTGCTGCGGATCTCCTTCTCCACCTTGTTGATGGAATTGATGGCGGTGGTGTGGTCCGTCCGGTTGAGGTTCTGCGCGATGGTCTGAAGAGAGTCGTTCGTCATCTGCCGGCACAGGTAGATCGCGATATTTCTCGGATAGAGATACTTGTGATCCCTTCGGGAGCTGCGGAGGTCGTCGACGGACATGTTGAAATGATCCGCGACCACCCGGATGATGAAGTCGCAGGTGATGGTCTTCTCCTTGTTCGGCGTGATCATGTCCTGCAGGATCTGCTCGGCCAGGCTGAGGTCGACCACCCGCTCCTCCAGCTTCGCCTTCGCGTTCACCTTGTTGAGGCAGCCCTCCAGCTCCCGGATGTTGGACTTGATGTTCTTCGCGATGTAATCCAGGATCTCGTCGTCGAGGTGATAGCCCTCCAGGTCCTGCTTCTTGCGGAGAATGGCCATCCTGGTCTCGTAGTCCGGGGAGGAAATGTCCGCGATCAGACCCATCTCGAGACGGGAGCGGATGCGCTCCTCGAGAATGTTGAGATCCTTCGGCGGCTTGTCGGAGGATACGACGATCTGCTTCTTCTGCCCGTAGAGGGTCTCGAAGGTGTGGAAGAATTCCTCCTGGGTCGATTCCTTTCCTATAATAAACTGTATGTCGTCGATCAGGAGGACATCGATATTCCGGTACTTGTCCCTGAAATGGGACATGGCCGAGTTGTTTCCGTTCCGGATGGCGTCGATCAGCTCGTTGGTGAAGGCCTCGGAGGTGACGTAGAGAACCCTGGCGTTGGGATTTTCACGCAGCACAAAATGGGCGATGGAGTGCATGAGGTGCGTCTTGCCGAGTCCTACGCCCGCGTAGAGATAGAGAGGGTTGTAGATCTCTCCCGGCGCCTCTGCCACCGCCAGAGAGGCGGCGTGGGCAAATTTATTGTTTGATCCCACGACAAACGTATCGAAAGTATATCTCGGATCGAGATGGGCTCTGTCCATCAGATCCTCCATCGCTTCGTCGTTCTTGTTCTCCCTGATCTTCTCCGCCTGGGAGGGGGTGATATAATGGATCCGGAGGTTGATTCCGGTTTCCTTCAGAATCGCGTTCCGGATCGCCAGCGTATACTTCTTGTTCAGAATGTTGATGTGGTTGTCGGTCGGCACGATGAAGGTGATGCCCTCGTTGTCCGCCGAGTGAATCTCGACAGGTTTGATCCACGTAGAAAAAGAGACGTCCGTAAGATCGTTCTCCACCTTGATTCGGTCGAGAATCGCCGGCCAGCTCGTCTCGATAGAGGTCAAATTATCCATATTTATTATCCGTTCGGGTGAATTACGGCGCCCCTTGCGGAGCGCTGAACAATTATCCTTATTATATGTGAAAAACGTCTGTTTTACAAGTGTATAGGGCGGCGGGTTCACATAAAAAACCGCCGATAATCCGAAGTTGTCGAAAAGCCGAAAAAGGATGTAAACAGGGAGGATTCCGCAATTCAGGTTGATTCGGCGCGGTCCCGAAAAATGAAAGCACAGGAAAACCACGACTTTTCCACAGGATTTCCACAAAATGTGGATAAATTACGTAAACTATTTCTTAAAAAGTACCGCTTGACATAAATCTGTCAATACCTTTATAATAGACAGGCAAATCTGATTTCAGACGAGGTGTAGAAATGAGCAGAAAGATGACATTTCAGCCGAAGAAGCTTTCTCACCAGAGAGTTCACGGATTTCGTAAGAGAATGTCCACACGCGGTGGCAGGAAAGTTTTAGCGGCCAGAAGAGCAAAAGGAAGAAAAGTGATTTCCGCCTGAAAAGAACGAAAGACCACATGTCTCATGTGGTCTTCTTTCTACTTTATTTAAAAAATCCGTCCCGGATCCGCCGGAACGGCGCCATCACACAACGACACATGACGGGTCTTAAGAAAAACGCGGAATACGCCGCGGTGTACAGAAGGGGCAGGTCGACAGCCGACAGGAACCTGGTTCTGTACGCGCTCGACAACGGGACGGCCGACAGCCGTTTCGGAATATCGGTCAGTAAAAAAATCGGAAACAGCGTGGTTCGTCACAGAATCAAGAGACGGCTGAAGGAGATCTGCCGGCTCGGCGAGGCGTCTTTCGCGAAAGGCAAGGATTATGTGATCATTGCGAGAAAGCCTGCGTCGGATTCTGATTACGCGGCGCTTCAGAAGTCGCTGACAGGTCTCATGAAGAATTTCATGTGACGGCGGAACAAAAGCAATGGTTAAGAGAATCATGGTCGGAGGCATCCGATACTATCAGAAGCATGTCTCCCCTTATAAAGGGTACAGATGCCCTTATATCCCGACATGTTCCAATTACGCGATACAGGCTGTTGAAAAGCATGGTCCTCTGAAAGGAGGACTTCTTGGTCTGTGGAGAATTCTCCGGTGCAATCCATTCTCCCGCGGAGGGTACGACCCCGTTCCGTGACGCCGAGCCGGCGGAAGGACCCGGAGCAGCGGCCGGCTGCCCTTTATAAGCGCGTCTTTTTAAAAAAGGCGCGTCCGCCGGAAAATATGTAACAAGCGCGGGTAGTCCCGCGATGATAAAGGAGGAAAAGACGTGTCATATGTATTAACCAAGAGCAGCATGCCGATCATTAAATGGGTCGCAGAGGTGCTCGGACTGCTGATGAACGGAATCTATTTCGTGATCAGCAAAATCGGCATACCGAACGTCGGTCTTGCCATCATCATCTTCACCATCATCCTTCTGATGCTGATGATGCCCCTGCAGATCAAGCAGCAGCGGTTCTCAAAGCTTCAGAACATCATGCAGCCGGAGCTGGCTAAAATCCAGAGCAAGTACAAGGGAAAGAAGGATCAGGTTTCCCAGCAGAAAATGATGGATGAGACCAACGCCGTCTACGCGAAATACGGCGTGTCGGCCGCAGGCTCCTGCGTGCAGCTCCTGATCCAGCTCCCGGTCCTCTTCGCGCTCTATCAGGTCATCTACAAGATTCCGGGCTATATCACGATCATCGGAAACAAGATCGCGTCGATCGCCGGAAACAGTGAATTCGTTTCCGTATTCACGCAGTTCGTCAAGGACCAGAACGCCGCGAACCTGACCAGAAATTTCGGCAAGGGCGAGACCGCCAACATCATCGACGCGGTCTACGGCCTCTCGACCAAGCAGTGGGGGGCCCTCCTGGAGACCTCCGCCGGAAAATCCTTTGAGACCGCGGTCTCCGGCATTCACAATTACGTGAGCAGGGCGACGGGCTTCCTGGGTCTCAGCATTTCCGATACGCCCATGGAGATCATCCGCTCCGCCTGGACCGACAAAGAGGGCATGTGGGTCCTCATGATTATCGGCGCGGCGCTGTTCCCGATTCTCGCGTGGTTTACCCAGTGGCTCAACTACAAGCTGATGCCGCAGCCCCAGCAGGACACGGGCGACCAGCAGTCGGCGATGGCCTCTTCTATGAAGACCATGAACAACATGATGCCCGTCATGTCCGCGTTCTTCTGCCTCACGCTTCCCACCGGTGTCGGCATCTACTGGATCATGAGCGCCGTCATCCGTTCGATCCAGCAGTTCGTGATCAACCGCAAGCTGGACAAGGAGACGCCCGAGGAGATCATCAGGGCGGCCCAGGAGAAGGCGAACAAAAAGCGCGCGAAGCAGGGACTCCCGCCCCAGAAGATCACGGAGCAGGCCCATGTTTCCACCCGCAGCTTCGAGGCGGAAAACAGGCGCATCGAGAGCCTGAAGGAGAAAAACGCCGAGAAGAACCGTCAGCAGATGGAAGAGTCCACCAATTATTACAGGAATTCCGCAAAGGCAGGTTCCCTCGCCTCCAAGGCCAACATGGTGAAGGCGTTCGATGAGAAGAACGGAACCAGGAAGAAGAAATGAGGACAGATATGGAATATAAAAATTATACGGCGAAGACCGCGGACGAGGCGATCACACAGGCCTGCCTCGACCTCGGCGTGACTTCGGACCGTCTTGAGTACGACGTGATACAGGAAGCAACCAGCGGATTCCTCGGCATCGGCAGCAAGCCGGCGGTCATCAGGGCCCGCGCCCGCTCCGAGGAGGAGCTCAGGAAGGAAGCGGAGGCCATCGAGCGCGCCTCCGCGGAAGCGCAGAATTCCTTCTCCGTAAAACAGGAGCCGCTCGCCTCCGCCGGGGAGGCCGCCGCGGCGCCTGAGGAAGTGACAGGCAGCGGAGACAGGATCATCTCCAGCGACGAGATCGAGAAGAGGGCGGCCGCCGCGGCTGCCAGAGCGAGAACCGAGAATCCCGCCGCCAGGGAACCCCGCCCGGAGAGAGCCCCGGAGGGACGCAGAAAGAGAGACCGCTTCGACGGAAGACGGGGAGGAAGAGGCCGCGACGAGAGTCGCTTCGAGAGAGCCCCGGAGCCGGAAGCCGAGCCCGTATACCACGAGCCCTCCAGGCCGAAGCCGGAAAGAGTCGTCAAGGCGCGTACCGAAGAGGAGGCTGAGAAGCTGAAGAAGACCGCCGAGGACTTCCTCAGGAGCGTGTTTGAATCCATGGGCATCACGGCCGAGATCTCCACGGAGTACAGCCAGGAGGAAGGCGCGGTCAGCTGCACCTTCTCCGGCGAGGAGATGGGCCTGCTGATCGGCAAGAGAGGCCAGACCCTCGACTCCCTTCAGTACCTCACGAGCCTTGTCGTCAACAAGGAGACCGACGACTACGTCCGTGTCAAGCTGGATACGGAGGACTATCGTTCGCGCCGCGCTGATACGCTGAACAACCTCGCGAGAAACATCGCGTACAAGGTCAGGAAATCGCGCAGGTCCATCTCGCTTGAGCCGATGAATCCCTACGAGAGAAGGATCATCCACTCCGCTCTCCAGGGCAACAAGTTCGTCGAGACCTACAGCGAGGGCGAGGAGCCTTACCGCCACGTCGTCGTGGCGCCGAAGCGGTGAACGACACAATTGCTGCGATCGCAAGCGGAATGACAGCTTCGGGCATCGGAATCATCCGGATTTCGGGGCCTGAAGCTTTTGCTGTCCTTAAGAGAATCTTTTGCCCGAAGACGCCCTCCGATCCGGAGGCGTACCGGGCCAATACCATCCACTACGGACACATAACAGACCCCTCGGATCACGGACGCGTGATCGACGAATGTCTGGTCATGGCGATGCGGGCGCCGCACACATTCACCACGGAGGATACCGTCGAGATCAACTGCCACGGCGGCCCGTTCGTGATGAGCCGGATTCTCCGCGCCGTCACGGAAAACGGGGCGCGCCCCGCCGAGCCGGGCGAGTTCACGAAAAGGGCGTTTCTCGGAGGCAGGATCGATCTCAGCGAGGCGGAGGCCGTCATGGACGTGATCTCCGCCCGGAGCGACGACGCCCTCAGAAGCTCCCTCCTGCAGCTGTCCGGCTCCATCAGAAACAGGATCATGGAGCTCCGGGAGAAGATCATGGGCGAGCTCGCCTATATCGAGGCGGCGCTCGACGACCCCGAGCACATGGACCTGGCAGGATTTCCCGAGGCGATGCTGCGGAATCTCCGGCCCGTGAGGGAAGAAATAGCCCGCCTTATGCGGACCTTCGGCGAGGGAAGGATCATCCGGGAAGGAATCCTGACGGTCATCATCGGAAGGCCCAACGCGGGAAAGTCCACCCTCCTCAACGCCCTGACCGGCGAGGACCGCGCGATCGTTACCGACATCGAGGGGACGACCCGGGATATCCTGGAGGAAAAGGTCCAGCTGGGCGGCATAACCCTGAGAGTCATCGACACGGCGGGAATCCGGGAGGCGAAGGACCGGATCGAACAGATCGGCGTGGAGCGCGCCAGGTTCTACGCGCAGCAGGCGGATCTGCTGCTGGCCCTGATAGATGCCGGCCGTCCCCTGGACGAGGACGACTATGAGATCCTGAGCCTGATCCGGGGCCGCAGGGCGATCATCCTGCTGAACAAGTCGGATCTTACGGCCGCCGTGACGGAGGAGGACCTGGCCGAGGCGATGAGAAAAATCGCCTCCGCGGAGCAGCCCGGGCAGGAGAACTTGGCAAAAGACGCCGCGGGGGAAGAATCCACCAGTGCGGAACAGCCCGGACAGGAGAACCGGGCGAAGGACGCCGCGGGGGAAGAGGCTGCAGGGGAATCGGAAGAAATTCCCGTGATCAGGATTTCCGCGAAGGAAATGACCGGCATCCCGGAGCTGGAGAAAACGATACGCGAGATGTTCTTCTCCGGCAGGCTGAGCTTCGGCGAGGAGACGGTCATCACCAACGCCCGCCATTACGAGGCCCTGAAGCGGGCGTCGGCAAGCCTGTCACTGGTGGAGGAAAGCGTCCGGTCCGGCCTTCCCGAGGATTTTTATTCCATCGATCTCATGGACGCCTACCGCGCCCTGAGCGAGATCGTCGGTGAAGAAGTGAGCGACGATCTGGTCGACACAATCTTCTCCAGATTCTGTATGGGGAAATGATGCGGAAAGAGAAAGATTCTCCGGAAAACCGATTGTGCAGAAGGAATGTTCTGCCGGAAAAGAATGCCGCGGGCGATGATTCTGCAGAAGGATGGTTCTGCAGGTAAAAATACTGCGGGCGAAAATTCTGCAGGAGGATGATTCTGCAGGAAAAGAATATTGCAGGCGATGATTCTGCAGGGAACGGATTCTGCAGAAGAATGATTTATACAGGGAATCATGACAGAAGCCGGGAGACAGATAGTGTCAAGTAACGTATGAAAAAAGATTAAAAAGGAAGCCCGTCTCCGCCGGCCTCTGAATGTACTTTGAAAACTGCAGAT
>JBGUKX010000009.1:0-21628 GCA_045114695.1 Lachnospiraceae bacterium
ACATCTGCAGTTTTCAAAGTACATTCAGAGGCCGGCGGAGACGGGCTTCCTTTTTAATCTTTTTTCATACGTTACTTGACACTATCCGCCGCGGCGCCATGTTTCCGGCAGCCGGATTCCGTATTCCGGCGCGCGCCGCGTCTTTGTCTGTAAATTTACCATAAACGGCGCATGAGAACAAGACTTTCCGGGCCCGGCGATCCGCGCGGGCGATCCGGAGGACCCGTGCCGGAAGCCCGGACAATTCGCGCCGGAGACCCGGGCGGCCCGTGTCAGAAGCCCAAGTTTTCGTTGACCAGGATCACCTGTATGCGTCCGGGATGTCTTGAGAACCGGGTGATCAGGAACTGGCAGCAGATCGTGTCGGGGGACTTGCAGTTCATGCAGGATCCCGTCGAGGCGCAGGGCGTGGACAGGCCGAAGCGCTGGGCGTTGGTGGTGGCCGCCACCTCCCTCGCTCTCCTGACCGCCCCGTCCACGTCGCCGCAGACCTTGTTCATGCCCACGATGAAAAGGACCTTCTTCGGCCCCTGGGCGATGGCGGACACGCGGTTGGAATTCCCGTCGATGTTCACCAGGACGCCGTCCTCCGTCATGGCGTTGGCGCTGGAGAGAAATACGTCCGCGTCGTAGGCCGCGAGCATCGCCGCCCTCTTGTCGGGGTACTCGTCCCGGTCGATAAACCGATAGTTTCCTTCCTTCAGCGCCTTGACAAGACCGATCTCCCGGGCGCTCATACATCCGCCCATCGTCACGGAGCTTCCCTCGGGAATCAGCGACAGCGCGGTCCGAAGCGCCTCCTCCGCGTCCCCGGCGTAATAGCCGGTCATGTTGCGCGACTTCAGTCCCTTGATCACCTTCTGCGCCAGCAGTTCGTTCCTCTTTCTGACATTTTCGTCCATCTCTTTCTCCTTTTCTTTCCGGCTTTTCCGGAACATCACGACTCCGACATCTTCACGATCCAGGCTCCTTCGTCCTCGTAGACGGTCTCTCCGATCCGGCGCAGCACGTCCTCCCTGAGATTCGGATATTTCCCGCGCTCCATCTCGCCCACGTAGACGTAGCGGATCCCGTACTTCCGGATCACGCTCCGGACCAGCTCCTCGTCCCCCGACGTATAGACCGCCTCGATATCCGGAAGTCTCTCGTCCATAAGCTCATGGCTTCCGCGCCACAGCCACTCGTGGACGTACCACCCGGCGACGGTGGGAAGACCGGTGGCGGCGGATACCCGCTCATAATCGGAGTAGCTGTCCCCCGGGGCCTCCAGGATCACCGGCTGCCCCGAGACGTTCGTATTCAGCCAGGTCACCGCCCCGAAATCGCCGGGATACCTGTCATACAGAAACACGGAGGCGTCCGTGCCCTCCCGCAGGAAGGGGTTCAGGACGTTTCCGTACCAGTCCCGGATGCCGGTGACCGTGTAGCCGCAGCTGAGGATCAGCAGGAAAACGCCCGCTGCCGCCGCGGCCCGGCCGGCGCGCCCGGACTTTCTCCGCCCCGCGAAGGCCGTCGTCAGCACGTAGCCCATCATGATCCCGAACAGCACGAAGGCGGCGTAGGTGAGCTTGAACATTGTGTTCGCGCGGTAGTGATCGTCCCCGTAGATGTCCTTCACATAGACCAGCTCCGGGAGAAGCACCAGTCCCGCCGCGCACAGCCCGAACAGCAGGGCCGCCAGATCCGGCAGCGGCATGGAGCCATCCTTCCTCCGCAGAAACAGCTTCACCGCGTACCCAACCAGCACCAGGACCGGGAAGCCCCAGAGGATCAGAAGCTGCCACAGCAGCGTGTGGCTGTGGGTCAGATGAACGCCCGACGTAAACGGGACGAAGGTCATCGTGAACGGCAGGGCCGCGGCCCAGGCGGCGCCGAAGACGACTGCGGCCTGGCCGGCCATCACCGCCAGAAACCGGAAGAAACGCCCCCGGTACAGCCTCAGGTTTTCAAAAAACAGGATCGACCCGCATACGACGTAATAGATCGCGAAATCCGCCGCGTTCGTCCACTGGAAAATCCCGATAAACAGGCCCATCAGCAGAATCCAGGGATCGATCCAGGGTATTTTTCCGGGGCCCTTCTCCTCTCTCCTCCGCGCCCAGGCGTAGGCGACGGCGATCACGGTCACGACGAAGATCAGGTTGACATAATGAGCGTGCAGATCCCCCAGAAGCGAGGAATAGGCCGGGAATTCATGGATCGTCTTGTCCGGGAGATTCGGATCGTAGCCGATATAGCGCGTCGAGTTGGGGAACCAGTATTTGTACGTGCTCCCCTTAAGCCGCGCGGCGATCGGCGCGAGCACGCCGAAGATGACGTAGTGCATGTTCCCGGCGAAGGCGACCGCGGCGCCTCCCAGAAGCCCGCCCGCGAGGGGCAGCCTTCCGACGGAAGGCCCGGGCGCCACCGGCGCGGGCGTTTCCGCCGCCGGCTCCGCATCATCGGCCGTCTCCGTATCTTCCGCCGCTCTTTCCCCGGCCGCCGCCGGTTCCTCAACGGCCGGCTCCGGATCATCCGCAGCCTCCGAATCCCCGGCTGTCACCGCATCCTCCGCCGCCGGCTCCCGGTTCCCGGCGCTCACGCGTCTCTCCGCTGTCACCCGGTCCTCGACCATCCTGTACACCAGGGAGAAGGGAAGAACGAAGGACATCGACGTCACCAGCGCCCGCATCAGGGTGTAGGAGACGCCGGCCCCCACGCCGGACGCCTTCATGAGAAAGGCCGCCAGATACTGGCCTCCGTAATAGTAATTGACCGTTTTGCCGGAGAGCCAGATATCCTCAAAGGGAAGCTTCGTGCTCCTCGCCATGGAGGTCATGAACCCGTAGTCCATGAATTTCTCGGTCCCGTAGGCCTCCGGCCTGAAGCCGAAGACATAGACCGCCAGCAGCATGACTCCGAGAAACAGAGCCTCCTCCAGGAGGATCAGCTTCGTGTTAAAGGCAGGAACAGCCGTTTCTCCCGTCCGGCGCCTCCTGATCAGCGGGACCGCGTAGTTCGCCGCCGCAAGGACCGCTATGGACGCCAGAGCCGTCATCTGCCGGAACGGCGTGACGCCGGCGACCGTGAGCGCCCAGAGCGCCCAGGCGGAAACCAGCAGGCCGACGGCCTTCGAGAACAGCCAGCCGCCGTCCCCGGACTTCCCGAACAAATAGCTCGTCAGAGGAAAGAATCCCAGCCCCACCGCCAGAAGGAGGAGCCACCACATCAACGCTGAAAGCACGAAATCACCTCGCTGTACAAAACCCGGGGACCGCCGCCGTTTCCGGCGGCAGTCCCCGGGACATGTGATCAGTCTTCAGATATACTGGTTACACCTGATAATCACCGAAGGCAATTATTCCGGATAACTGCAGCTGCCGCGGCCGCTTCTCAGGCCGCAGGATCGGCTTCCGCCTCAGCCGGCGCCTCTTCCGCGACAGAGGCTTCCGCGGAATCCGCGCTCTTCTCGGAGAGCTCCTCCATCCAGCGGAAGGATCCGGTCTTCACCACGTCGTCGCCGTAGATCGTCCGGAAATCGTCTCTCATGGAGATGACGTTGTAGCCGCTCGCTTCCCATTTCTCGCGAAGCTCCTGGCCCTTCTCCGGATTTCCGTAGTCGCGCACGTCGTCGTCCGCGATCAGCATGAAGGCGGCGCTTCGGTAGGGGTTATCGAACAGCGTGTAATTGTGCATACTGACGTCGCCGCTGGTGTTGCCGAAGGAAAGAACCGGCTGGCGGCCGATGTCCCGGACGATCTGGGCCACCTTGTTCATCTTCAGGTTCTTGATCAGGAGCCTGTCGGTGCGGACCACGGCGTCGCCCCGGGAATACACATAGTCGAGACCGTCCGTCTCGCCCTGGCCGGTGGCCTCCACGGCCACGTCCATTCCGATGATGTTCTCATACGGGATATCCATCATTCCCTCGATCAGCGTCCGGCAGAGGAAGCGGTCGCTGCCGCTGCAGATGTAGACCTTGAAATCATTCTCCTGCAGGTATTCCACCACCTCGACGATGGGAAGGTAGAACGCCTCCCCGAGGTTCATCCCCTCAAAGCCGTCCGCGTCGCGGAGAAGGAACGTCGTGACGTAGTCGGCGAACTCTGTCAGCGTCATGCCGGCATAGGCGCGGGCCGCCTGGATGGCGTGCTGCATCGGCATATCCTCGGGATAGACGCGGTCCATGGAGCAGTCCCTGATCGTCCGCGCGACCTCGAGCATCTCCTCGTCCGGCTCAAAGGTCGGATCCGCGAGAATGCGCCAGGCCATCATATAATACTCGAGATAGGTGGGGAAGAGCTCCGCGTAGACCGTCCCGTCCATATCGAAGGTCGCGATTCTGTCCACGGGCGGAATGTAATCCGGGGACGCCTCGTCCGTGACGTCCTCCACATACCCGATCAGCGTCTGAAGCGCCGGAGCGTCCTCATTCCAGGAGGGGAACATCTCCTCGTACTCGTACTCGCCGTCTTCGGACTCCGCCGCCTCAGCGGGGACGGACTCCGTCTCTTCCGCCGCGGCGTTCTCCTCTCCGTTCTCCGTCGGAGCCGCTTCTTCCTGCGCGTCGCCGGTCTCTTCCTGATTCTCGCCGGTCTCCTCCTGCGCTTCGTCGGCTGTCTCTTCGCCTGTCACGACGGGAACGGACTCCGTCTGCTCCTCATCCGTGAGTTCCTCCGTCTCTTCCTCGGTGACCACGGGGAGCTCCTCCTCCACGTCCTCGGCCGGAAGCTCGACGACGGAGGCCTCCTCTTCGATCACGGCGAGCTCCTCCGCGGCCGCGTATCCTGCCATGCCGGAGCATGTCATGAGCGCCGTCACCACGGCCGTCAGTGCCATCCATTTCCTTCTTCTCATCTTCACTCTCTCCTTGCGCGCTGCTTACTTTTTCGGCCGGCGGCGCCGTGCGCTGTCGGATACGCCGGGCCGTCCCTCCGCTTCTTCGGCGGACGCGGTCCGTCCGTATATCCTCAGGATTATACCACGGTTTTTCCGAAATTCCTATACGTACCGCGGCTTCTTTGGCGGTTTTCCCGCGCCGGTGTTATACTGATTCCATGGAGGCAGAAGCAGCCGATGGATGAGACCGAGAGGAAAATATACGCCGTCATCTGCAGGAACGACGGCATTAAGGCAAAGGACATCGCCAGGGAGTCCGGCGTGGCGCGGAGCGAGATCAACCGCCTGCTGTACGGGGCCCCCTTTATCCGCGGGCTTTGCTACAGGGACGACGACTACCGCTGGCACGGGCTGATCCGCCAGATGAGGCCTCACCGGGGGCTGGAGGACTTCTGCGGCTATTACGCCTCGGTGGAGCGCTTTCTGAGCCAGACGGAGGAGGAATGGATGGAGGAGCTGACGAAGGGCTGCCGCTCCGTCGGGCGGAACCTGAACGACACGAGAGGGCTCCTTCATTCCTTCCGCGACTCCAGAGAGGTCATGCTGGACCTCTTCCGGGACCTGGCCGGACAGGACTTCGGGAGCTGGGAGATCTGCTTTGAGCTGAGGATCAACCGGTCGCGCTACGTCCGCATCTATGCGGACGTCCTGGTGATCACGGAGGACAAGGTCTTCTCCCTGGAATTCAAGATGAAGGACCGGATCGATCCCGAGGAGGAGAAGCAGGCGGCGAAATACGCCCGCTACCTCGACGTCATCTTCGGCGACGGCTTCGACGTGATCCCCGCCCTGGTGCTGACGAGGGCGGAGGATCTGTACACCTGGGAGATACTGCCGGGCAGCACGGCCCAGATCCCGGTCTGCTCGGGAGATATGCTGTTCAATCTCTTTGACGAATATCTGGGATTTCTGGAGCGGTGACGTGGGATCTTCGGGGACCGCGCCGCCCCCTTAATAGGAATTGCGGCAGCCCCGCGGAAAGGCTATAATAGTACGAAAGAAACGAAGGAGACCAGGCCATGAAAAAGCTGGTGTTTTACGGTGCAGGCGGATTTGCCCGGGAGATGATCTTCATGCTCGAACGAATCAACCGGATACGTCCCGCCTATGATTTTCTCGGCATGGTGGTGGACGAGCCGTATTACAGGCCGGGACAGACCGTCTTCGGCTTCCCGGTTCTCGGAACCGCCGACTGGCTCTTCGCCCACAGGGACGAAGTGTACTGCACCTGCGTCGTGGGCCGTCCGACATCGGCGAGGGAGCGGATCCAGGAGACCTGTGAGGCCCGGGGAGTCCGCTTCGAGACGCTCGTCTCCCCCGACGTGGAGCTCCACTCCTCCGTTCAGGTCGGCGCCGGAAGCATCCTCTGCAGAAACTCCACCTACACGGTCGACATACGGATCGGAAAAGGCACCGTCATCAACGAAAAGACCGGACTCGGCCACGACGCGGTCGTGGGCGATTACTGCACCGTCTTCGGAAACGTCTCCATCACCGGGGGCGTCGTCGTCGGAAACCGGGTGACGATCGGAACCAAGGCCTTCATCGCGCCCGGAATGAAGGTGGGCGACGACGCCGTGATCGCCGCGGGAAGCATGGTATTCACAAAAGTCAGGGCAGGAACGCATGTTTTGGGAAATCCTGCAAAGAGAATCAATCTATGACACCAAAAACGGCCGTGTTGTTTTCCGGTCAGGGACCCCAGCGCCCCGGCATGGGGAAGGAGCTCTTTGACCGGTTCGAATGTGTAAAGGACATTTTTCGCGAAGCGGGTGAAGTCCTCGGCATGGACCTCGCTTCGCTTTGTTTCAGCGGAACGCAGCAGCAGCTGGACGAGACACGTCACACGCAGGTCTGCATGCTGGCGGCGGATCTGGCCGCCGGGGCGGCCCTGCGGGAGACGGGCGTGCCCGTCGACTGCGCGGCGGGCTTCTCCCTGGGAGAATACGCCGCCCTCGTCTTTTCCGGATCGCTGGATCTGGGAACCGCGTTCCGGATCGTGCGGCTTCGCGCTGACGCCATGCAGGCGGCGGCGCCCCCCGGCTTCGGCGGAATGGCCGCCCTCGTCGGGGTAAACGAGGCGGAGGCGGAAGAGATCTGCCGGGCCGCCGCTCCGGGCGCCTCCGGTCTGCCGGACGTGATGCCCTCCAACCTCAACTGTCCCGGGCAGACCGCTGTCTCCGGCACGGCGGCCGCCATCGACGCGGTTCTCCGGTACGCGGAGGAAAACGGAATCCGCGCCGTGCGTCTGTCCGTCAGCGCGCCCTTCCACTGCCGGTTCATGGAGCCGGCGGCCGGGAAGCTCAGAGAGGCGCTCCGGGACGTGACGTTCCGGAAGCCCCGCATCCCCGTCTACTCCAACGTGACCGGCAGCGTCTACGAAAGTCCCGGCGAGATCCCGGAGCTGCTGGTGCGCCAGGCCATGTCGCCGGTGCGGTGGACGGACACGATGCTGGCCATGCGGGCGGACGGCGTCCGGTGCATGGTGGAATGCGGCGTGGGAAAGGCGCTGTACGGGCTGGCCCGGAAGACGCTGAAAGACGTGAGCCTGTGCCGCGTGACGGATACGGCCACCCTTGAGAAGACACGGGAGACATGCGGTCTTTTGAACCGGACGACACGGGGGGATCAAAATGGCATTCTTTGAAACCGGGGGGATCGAACCGGCGGGCATCGCCTGCGCGGTCCCCGATTGTTTTCTTCCGGTCAGCGCCTTCGGGGAGCGTTTCGGCGCCGAGGCGGTCCGACGGTTTTCCGCCGGCACGGGCATCCGGTCCGTCTGCCGCGCGCTGCCCGGCCAGACCGCGGGCGACCTGGCGTACGCCGCGGCGGAGGAGCTCTTTTCGCGGCTCGGAAATGACCGCCGGCGCGTCGGCGTCATGGTCTTCGTCACCCAGTCGCCGGATTACCGCCGCCCCTCCACGGCGTGCGTCCTCCAGCACCGGCTGAAGCTTCCCACGGACTGCGCCTGCCTGGAGCTGTCCCTCGGATGCTCCGGCTTCCTCTACGGGCTCCAGACCCTGCTCTCCCTCATGGCGTCCTCCGGGGAGGAAGACGGCCTTCTGCTGATCGGCGAGACCGCGTCGGTGCTGACCGCGCCCACGGACAAGTCGACCGCCATGATGTTCGGCGACGCGGGATCGGCGGTCCTTCTGAGAAAAACCGGGCGCGGCTCGGTCCGGACGCTCCTTCGAAGCGACGGAAGCCGCTATCGTTCCATCATCCTCCCCGCGGGAGGCTTCAGGGACATGAACCCGGACCGGGAAGAGTTCCTCTGCAGCGACGGGAACCGCCGGACGCTGTACGACCTCTTTATGGACGGGCCTGCCGTATTTTCCTTTACCATCACGGACGTCCCCGAGACGATCCGGGAATATCTGGAGGCGTCCTCCTCCGCCATGGAGGATTACGACGCCGTCGTGCTGCATCAGGCCAACGTCTTCATCCTGAAGCAGCTGGCGCGAAGACTGAACATTCCCCGGGAGAAGATGCCCGTCTCCCTGGACCGCTACGGGAACACCGGCGGCGTGTCCATCCCGCTCACGCTCTGCGACCGGTACGGGGCAGACGGCGGCGCGGACGTGCTCCGCGTCCTGATGAGCGGCTTCGGCGTCGGCCTGTCCTGGGGCGCCGCCGCGGCGGAAATCCGCACCGACGCCGTCTTTCCCGTCGTCCGCACGCGGGAAATCTACGCCGAAGGAAAGCTGAGGCCGGGAGAATACTGAAGGAACGAACCGTATCTGAGGGATGAACGCATCCAGGGAGCAAATCGTATGGAGCAGCCATTTCTGCTGACCGGAAAACGAATCATGATCGTCGGGGCTTCCTCGGGAATCGGCCGGGAGACGGCCCTTGTCTGCGCCTCTCTGGGGGCGGAGCTGATCCTGACCGCCCGGAGGGAGGATGCCCTCAGGGAGACTCTCGGCCTGCTGGAGGGCGAAAATCACGCCCTCTATCCGGCGGACGTGAGCCGGACGGAGACGCTGGACGCGCTGTTTCGCACCGTCTGCGGCGAGCGCGGCGCGCTGGACGGCCTGGTCTACTGCGCCGGCACGGGAAGGGCCGTGCCCCTCTCCGCCTGTAAGCCCGCCGTGCTTGAGGAGACGTTCCGGGTCAACTGTTTCGGCTTCGTGGAATGCGTGCGCCAGGCCTGCCGCCGGGGACGCTTCCGCGAAGGCATGAGGATCGTGGGCGTCTCGTCCGCCGCCGCGGTGCGCGGGGACAAGGCAAGACTCGCGTACGCCGGATCAAAAGCAGCCATGGACGCCTCCGTCCGCTGCATGGCCAAGGAGCTGGCCGGCCGGGGCATCTGCGTCAACACCGTCTGCCCCGGCGTGACCGACACGGACTTTTACCGGCGCTTCACGGATCCGTACGGCGAGGACAGCCCGGGAAACCGACAGCTTCTCGAGCGGCAGTATCTGGGCGTCGCCCGGCCGTCGGACGTGGCGTCGATGATCGCGTTTCTGCTGAGTCCCGCCTCCGGTTTTATCACCGGCGCCTCCATCCCGGTGGACGGAGGACTGACCACATCGTGAGGTATCTGCCATGGACAGTGTCATATCGGGAATTGAAATCCGCGGCGTCGCCGCCTGCGTGCCCGAAAAATGGGAGGATCTGGCCTCCGTCTCCGGGGAGGACGCCGCCGCGCTCAGGCGCTTCACGCAGCAGACGGGAATCCGCGGCCGCTTCGTGGCGGGCGTCCGGCAGACCGCCTCGGACCTTTGCTTCTGCGCAGCGGAGAGACTTCTCCGGGAAAACGGGACCGGCCGGAACGACGTCGGCGTGCTGGTCTTCGTGTCCCAGACGACGGATTACCGGGTGCCCTCCACCGCCTTCGTGCTTCAGAAGCGGCTGGCGCTCGGCCCGGACTGCCTCGTGTTCGACGTCAATCTCGGGTGTTCGGGGTACGTAAACGGCCTCAGCATCGTCTCCTCTCTCATGCATTCCTCCGGCGCGCGCTTCGGGCTTCTGCTCACGGGCGACACGCCGGCGAGGGGATTTGGCCGGGAAGAAAAGGTCAGACCCGGCAGCGGCTCCGCCCTCCTATTCGGAGATGCCGGCGCGGCGACGCTCCTGGAGCGGACGGGAGACGGCGCGCTCCGCTTCTCCTCCCGTTCCGACGGGACGAGGTACAAGGCCATCGCCGCCCCCTACGGGTTCTGGCGGCACCCCGCCATGCCGGAGGAGACGGGAAACCGCTCGCAGATGGATGATCTCGAGGTCTTCCGCTTCGCCACCGGCGAAGTCCCGGAACAGATCCTCGCCTATATGGCGGAGACGGGCACCTCGCCCGCGGACTACGACGTCCTGGCGCTTCACCAGGCCAACGGGATGATTCTTCGGAGAATCGCCCGGAAGACGGGGTTCCCCGAGGAAAAGGTTCCGGTCTCCCTCGGCCGCTTCGCCAACACCTCCTCCGCCAGCATCCCCCTGACCCTCGTCAGCGGGTACGGGGACCTGGACGAGGAGCGCCGCCTGCGGATCCTGTGCTGCGGCTTCGGCGTGGGGCTCAGCCTGGCGACCGCCGCCTTTGAAATCGACGTCCGCCGCGTCCTGCCCCTCATTGAGACGGAGGAAGCCTATGACGACGGATACCCGGACGCGGTCCCGTCACCGGAGGATCCGCCGGGATGCAGTGATTCTGAAATGCCTGAAAAAGGAGGTTTCGCATGACTGAAAAGAAAAAGCTCGGGATGCTCGAGGAAATGATGGAGCTCGAACCGGACACGCTCTCTGCGGACGTCGTCCTGGAGGAGCTGGGGGAATATGACTCCCTGGCCAGACTCAGCCTGATGGTGCTGATGGAGGACGAGTTCGGCCTGAAGCTCACGGGAGACGAGATCCGCGCCTTCCGGACCGTCGGCGACATCCTTGCCCGCATGGAGGCGGAGTGAGCCGCGCCGCGCGGGGTTTTGCGCCTGCACAGACATACGGAAACGGAGCAAGCATGAACAATTACGAAAAGTACAGAGACGTATTCGTCAGGGTCTTCTCCGTGACGCCCGAAGAGCTGGAGAAGGGCTTCGCCTTCCGGACCCAGGAGGATTGGGATTCCATCCTGCACATGAGCCTGATCTCCGAGCTGGAGGACGCCTTCGGGGTCCTGTTTGAAACGGACGACATCCTGAATTTCGGTTCCTACGAAAACGGCATGAAGATTCTGGAGCGCTGCGGCGTCTCATTTGAAAATGGATAACAGTACATTTGAAACAAATCCGATGCTGAAGGACAAGGTCTGCCTCGTGACCGGCGGATCGAGGGGAATCGGCAGGGCGGTCTCGGAGCTGTTCGCCGCCAGCGGCGCGCTGGTCTTTGTCAACGGCCTGCACGCGGGAGGAGCGGATGCGTGGATCGCCGAAAACCCGTACCGCGAACGGCTGATTCCCTCCTATTTTGACGTCTCGGACGAGGCCGCCGCGACCCGGGCCGTCCGGGAGCTCCTGGACCGCTGCCGGCGGCTGGACGTGCTCGTAAACAGCGCCGGCGTGGAGTACAACGCTCCCATCGGCATGATTTCGGGCGCCCGGACGGAGGAAATGTTCCGGGTCAACGTCTTCGGCACGATCCATATGCTCCAGCTCGCCGCCCGCGTGATGAGAAAGCAGGAGGAGGGAGGCAGTATCGTCAATATCGCCTCCATGACCGCCGTATACGGAAATCCCGGCCAGCTCGCCTACACCGCCACCAAAGGGGCGGTGCTCGCGCTCACAAGGACCGCGGCCAAGGAGCTCATGCCCCATAAGATCCGGGTCAACGCGGTCGCCCCGGGTCTCACCGACACGGACATGCTCCGGGGGACGGACCCGGCGAAGCTCGAAGAACGAATCCGGAATATCCCCGCCGGCAGGATCGCCGGGCCGGAGGATATCGCCCGCGCCTGCCTCTATTTCGCGTCCGGCCTGTCCGGTTACGTCTCCGGCCAGATCCTGGGCGTCGACGGCTGCGCGGTTCTTTGAGAGGGTGAGACGGATGATCCTGGATATAGACAAGAAAAATCTCTCCGCTCCGGCCCTTCGGGACGACAGCGGCCGGACCGTCACCTACGGCGCCCTGGCGGCCTTCTGCGAGGAAGCCCGCGGTGCGCTGCCGCCCCGCTCCGTCGCCTTCTGTCTCTGCGAAAACGGAAACGGCTGCGCGGCGATGATCCTTGGCTGCCTGTCGGCGGGCGTCGTCCCGCTGCTTCTGTCGGCGGACATCGATCCCCTTCTGCTCGACTCTCTTGCGGAGCGCTACGCGCCGGGGCTGTGGGTCCTGCCGAAGGACAGGGCGGCTTCTTATCCGGGCCGCGTCCTCCTTTCGGCGTACGGGTACCTGGCCGTCCTTTCGGGCGCGCCCTCCTGCCCCGTCCATCCCGGGCTGGCGCTGCTCATGACGACCTCCGGCTCGACCGGAAGTCCCCGTCTGGTGCGCTGCGCCCTCGGAGGCCTGGAGGCAAACGCGCGCAACGTGGCCGCTGCCTTCGGCTGGAAGGAAACGGACGTCGCCATGTGCCACCTCCCGGTCCAGTACACCATGGGGCTCAACCACCTCCTGAGCCATCTGGCCGCCGGCGCCCTGGCCGTTCTGACAAAGCACCGCCCCACGTCCGCGAAATACTGGGAGATTCTGAAAAAGGAACGCTGCACCGACGTCTGCGGCGTGCCCTTCAACTACGAGGTATTTCTCCGCCTGCGGATCCAGCGGATGGATCTGCCCGACCTCAGGACCCTGGCCTCCGGCGGCGGAAAGCTGAAGGAGGAACAGTTCCGCGCCCTCGCGGACTACGCCGCGCAGACCGGCCGGCGTTTCGTCGCCACCTTCGGAACGACGGAGACCAACGCGCGCATGGCGCTGCTGGATCCCGACAAGGCGTCGGAGCGGATCCTCAGCATCGGAAAGGCCATCCCGGGCGGAGAACTCCTGCTCCTGGACGATGCCGGCAGGGAGCTGACGGAGCCCGCCGCGGAGGGAGAACTCGCTTACCGCGGGCCGAACGTCGCGATGGGATACGCGGAATGCCGGGAAGACCTGCTTCTGGGCGACGAATGGAAGGGATTCTTCCGCACGGGCGACCTCGCCCGCCGGGACGAGGACGGCTTCTACTACGTCACAGGAAGAAAAAGCCGCTTTCTCAAGCTGTACGGACTCAGGGTCAGCCTGGACCAGTGCGAGCGTCTGCTGGAGTCGCATTTTCCGGGACGCTTCGCGTGTACGGGAACGGACGAACGGGTGGATATCTTCTGCGGGGACGAAGAGACGTCGCAGAAAGCCCGCGCCTTCCTCGCGCAGAAAACAGGCATCCCCGTGCGCGTCTTCCGCGGACACGTCCTGCGGCGCCTGCCCATGACAGAGTCGGGCAAGATCCGCTACAGCGCCCTTTGCGCCATGACAAAGGAACCATGAAGGCAGAACAGACGGAAAACGCCCTTCCCGCCATGGCGAGGGATCAATGAAAACAGAACGGACGGAGATGGCCCGGCAGGGCTGACAGCCGGAGGAGAAACCATGTGGAATCCGGATATTCTGGAAGAGCTTCGACAGAAAAAAGAGGCCGCCTCACGGGGCGGCGGCGCGGAGCGCGCGGAAAAGCAGCACGCCGCGGGCAAGCTCACGGCGAGGGAGCGCCTGGAGATCCTTTTTGATCCTGGAACCTTCCTTGAGACTGACACGCTGTGGATGGCCCGCCCCGGAGCGGAGAGCGCCGGTGCCGGCGGCATCCCGGAAGACGAAAAGGACGGATCTCGCGCCGTCCCCGGGAATGCGAACGACAGGACCCGCGCCGTCCCCGGGGACGGCGTCGTGACCGGATGCGGAAAGATCAACGGAAGGATGGTTTACGCCTACTCCGAGGATTTCACCGTTCTGGGCGGAACGCTCGGCGAGACCCACTCCCTGAAAATCTGCCGGATCCAGGATCTGGCGCTGCAGAACGGGTGCCCCATCGTGGCTGTCTGCGACAGCGGCGGCGCCCGGATCCAGGAGGGAATCCGCTCCATCGCCGGCTACAGCGGCATCTTCCGGAGAAATACCCTGGCCTCCGGCGTCATCCCGCAGATCGCGGTCATGCTCGGACCGTGCGCGGGCGGAGCCTGCTACTCCCCCGCCATCTGCGACTTCATTTTCATGACAGAGCACACCGCCAGAATGTTCATCACGGGGCCCACGGTGGTCCGATCCGCCATTCACGAAGAAATTTCGTCGGAGGAGCTCGGCGGGGCGCAGGTACACGCGGAGCGCTCGGGCGTCGCCCACTTTGTGTATCCGGATGACCGGACGTGTCTTCTGGGCGTGCGGAAGCTGCTCTCCTACCTGCCGCAGAACCGCGAAGCGTCCCTTCCTTTGGCAGAGCCCGCGCGAAACGACCGCTCCGGCCTTCTTCAGGAAATCGTTCCCGAGAATATGCGGCTTTCCTATGACGTGCGGGACGTGATCCGGTGCATCGCCGACGAAGACTCCTTCCTGGAGATACAGGAGCGCTTCGCGGGCAGCCTGGCGGCCGGTTTCGCGCGGATGGACGGCTCGCCCATCGGAATCATCGCCAGCCAGCCCTGCGTCGCGGCGGGCACACTGGACATCGACGCGTCGGACAAGGCCGCCCGCTTTATCCGCTTCTGCGACTGTTTCAACATCCCCCTCCTCACGCTGGTCGACTCCCCCGGCTTCATGCCGGGAAAAAAACAGGAGCACGGCGGCATCATCCGCCACGGCGCCAAGCTTCTGTACGCCTACTGCGAGGCGACCGTTCCCAAGGTGACGCTGATCCTGCGCAAGGCCTTCGGGGGCGCCTATATCGCCATGAACAGCAAATACACCGGGGCGGACTATGTATACGCCTGGCCTATCGCGCAGATCGCCGTCATGGGACCCGAAGGCGCCGTGGACATTCTGCACCGCCGGCGTCTGGCTGAGTCCGGTCACCCGGAGGAAGAACGGAAAGCGCTGACGGAGGCCTATCAGGAGACCTTTCTCAACCCCTACATCGGCGCGGAAAACGGCTGCATCGACGACGTCATCCATCCGGACGAGACGGCGGAGATCCTCCGGCGGTCCTTCGAGGCGCTGCGCAGAAAAGAGGCCGGGATCCCGAAGAAAAAGCACGGGAATATCCCGCTGTGATTCTTTTTTGAAAAAACGCGGGACCGTCCTGCTGTGCCTCCCCGAAGGAGGGCACGGGACGGTCCCGCGTTTATCTTCCTGAAAAGCGTTATCCGGATATGGCGCCCCTCTCCCGGAGGGACCGGTACAGATCCTCCAGGCCCCGGAGCTTTTCTTCCGTGAGGTCTCCCCGGAACAGGGCGCGGCTGTCACGGAGCACCTCCTCCGGCCAGTCCCACCATTGCCATGCGAGAAGCCGCTCGACCACCGGCGCCTCGAAGCGGAATCCGTGTACTTCCGCCGGAACGCCGTAAGCAACGGCGTACGGCGGAATTTCCTTTGTGACGACGCTCCCCGCGCCAATCACCGCCCCGTGACCGATATGCGCGCCGCGGAGGATGCTTACGTTCCCGGCGATCCAGACGTCGCTTCCGATCCGGAGCGTCTCCGAAGGAATGTTCAGATCGGCGTCATCGGCGGGGCACAGGCCGTATCGGGGATTGTAGGGAAACGGATGGGTGGTGGCGCTCCGGTAGCGGTGGTTCTCTCCTCCCAGGCTGACGTTCCACGAGATGGAGGTGTACTTCCCGATATGGGCGTACCGGACCACTGTCTGATATCCCGTGTAGGAATGATCCCCCAGCTCAGAGGAAAAAACCATGGACCTGCGCTCGATGATGCAGTCCGCGCCGATCTCGGAGTCCTGGATGTACGCGTCGTCCCCGAGAACGGTCCTCTCTTTGACGGACGACCTTATGACCAGGACGTTCCGGTACTGTCTGACGGAATCGGCGATCCACAGCTCAGGCATGGGCGCTTTCCTCCTTCCCGGTCCCCCCGTCCGGCACCTCCTCGGTCAGCAGATACCCCGCCTCCTCCATTATCCGGAGCAGGTTCAGGATATCCGGCCCGATATCCCTGCCCGGCATCCGGTACTTCTCCTCCAGCGCCTTCCTGAGATCCGCCACTGTGGCGCCCTGCTCGAGTCGCTCCCACAGAACCGCCGCGCTGCCGTTGATCTGCTGCACGTAGGTACAGTGTTTTCTGGCCTCCCGGGTCGCAACCAGCATATATTCCCCGCATACCTGCGTCAGCAGGACGCCCGGCCTGGTATGGTAAACTGTCATGATCGAATCTCCCTCTTTTTAAGCGTCACGAGACGCCCTCTCTCCGGCATCTCCCGCGCCGCTTTCCGGCATTGCCCGACGCCGCTTTTTGCAGATGCTTTTCTGTATTCTATCACGGCTCCGCCGCCTCAACAACGGATTCTTTCCTCGCCGGATTTCCCCGGATTCCCGCCGGGAGGCTTCTGAGAGACTCCCGAAATCCCTCCGGAAAGCCGGTGCCCCTGAACTCCTCCGAAGAGCCGGTGATAACCCCCCGGATTCAGGCCGCGCGGTTTGACGGCGCAGGACAGCGGTGCTATGATCTCATAAGAAAAACGCGTCTGTCGTCAGACAACGGTCAGGGGCAGGATGACGACGGGGGAAAACCACCCCCTCCGCCCCGGGAGCAGAGAAGGATCGGATGCATCCATGACGGAAGCACAGCAAACGTTCTGCAGTCTCATACGCGCCGCCCTGTGGGGGGAAACCGTCCGGCCGGCCGCGGACACGGACTGGGAAGCGGTCTTCGAGGAGGTCTCTTCCCAGCGGATCTTTCTGCTTTTTTCCGACCTGATCCCCACGCTCCCGCTTCCGGAGGAGCTGCGGACGCGATGGAAGGAGAAAGCCCTCCGCCAGTTCTCCTTCAACTGCCGCCTCCTGTCCGTGCAGGCGGAGCTGGAGGAGCTCCTGGAGGGGCTTCCCCACGCCGTACTGAAGGGAAGCGCGGCGGCGGTCAGCTACCCCCGGCCCCTTCTCCGCACCATGGGGGACATCGACCTCATCGTGCGCCCGGAGAACGTCGAAGAGGCCTGTGACAGGCTGGTCCGCGGGGGCTTCACGCGGGAAAGCTCGTCAGAAGGCTCCCGGGTCTGTCCGCTGCGTAAGGAAAACGTCCTGCTCGAGCTCCACAGCCGGTTCGCGATCCTCACCACCAAAGAGGCGGAGGATACCCTGGACGGATGGATCCGCGACGCGCTCGGGGAGGCGTCCCTGTCCGCCGGAAGTATGCTCGGGGAGCCCTTCTCCATGCTCGGGGAGCCGCTGAACGGGCTGGTGCTCCTCGCCCACATCAGCCAGCACCTGGAGGACGGCCTGGGCATGAGGCAGATCCTCGACTGGATGATGTACGCGGGCCGCTGCCTGACAAAGGAAAACTGGCCGGATTTCCTGAAGGAGTCGGCGAAGATCGGACTCGATACCCTCGCGGTCCCGGTCACGGATATGTGCTCCCGCTATCTCGGGCTTCCGGACATTTCCGGCGGGAAAACAGACGAATCCCTCTGCGAAGCGCTGATGGAGTATCTCTTCGCGTGCGGGAATTTCGGGACGCGCCAGGGCATGAACAATACCGCCGCCGCGGTGCTGAGCCACGGCAGGGGCTTCACCGGATTTTTCCGCAATCTGCAGCAGCGGGGAGAGGCGAACTGGACGGCGCTGAAGAAGTACCCGTGGCTGAAGGGCGCGGCGTGGATCTACCAGGGAATCCGGTACGCCAGGATCGCTTTTTCGCGGGAAAACGCCCTCGGGGAGCTCCGGAAGGACGTGGCGGAAAGCAAACGGAGGAATGAGCTTCTGGACCGTCTCGGCGCGAAGCAGGCTTCCAAAAGGAGATGACTTCGTTTGTTGCTTTTTAGGCGGTTTCATGGTATCTTCATGATACGGAATCTGCCTGCGGCAGGCTCCGTAAAAAGAGAAGCATAATCATACAACTTCCGGCGCTTTGCCGGCTGAAAAGGAGAAAAATTATGGCAAAATGGGTATGTACTGTATGCGGTTATGTCTATGAGGGAGACCAGGCTCCGGAAGCATGTCCGGTCTGCAAAGCTCCGGCCTCCAAGTTCCAGAAGCAGGGTGAGGATATGGTCTGGGCCGCGGAGCACGTCGTGGGCGTCGCCCAGGGCGCTCCGGAGGATATCATCGAGGATCTCCGCGCCAACTTCACCGGCGAGTGCTCCGAGGTCGGCATGTATCTCGCGATGAGCCGCGTCGCCTTCAGAGAAGGCTATCCGGAGATCGGCGAGTACTGGAAGACGGCGGCGTTTGAGGAAGCCGAGCACGCCGCGAAGTTCGCCGAGCTTCTCGGCGAAGTCCTCACGGACAGCACCAAGAAGAACCTTGAGATGAGAGTGGAAGCCGAGAACGGCGCCACGGCCGGAAAGACGGATCTCGCCAAGCGCGCGAAGGCTCTCAACCTCGACGCGATCCACGACACCGTGCATGAGATGGCCCGCGACGAGGCGAGACACGGCAAGGCATTCGCCGGCCTGCTGAAGAGATACTTCGGCTGAAAGCTGTGTGAAGAATCGTAAGTGAACGAATACCGTCAGCTGAGAAATCGGCTGACGGTATTCTTTATGCTGCGGCCGGAACAGCTCCCATAGGGAAGGCGCGTTATGCCATTCCTGAGATTGCGTATCCACGTCTCTTATACGAAAGTGTTTGCTTCCGTATTATGGACGAAGCGAGCGTACCTTGCCTTTATGGCGCTTTTAAGATACGAGTGTCTGAACAGTCAGCCTGCCGCCGCATCTGCTGCAGACATATGCCTCCGGATGGCGGACGATCTTACACATCCTCTTTCTGGGAAATTCCATCCCGCACTCTGTACAGCGGACCACGTATTTCGCCGGATCCTCCGGCAGCCCCTTCTTCTCCGGCGGGGAGAACGTCGTGATGTTCAGATGGAACGCGGCGTTTACAAGGGCGGCGTAGTGTTTCCATTTCGCCTTGTGATTCATACACCCCGGGCAGGTATGCAGGAGCTCATGCATGACGGTTTCCTCAAGGCCCGCCTGCGTATGGCCCTCCAGGAGCCGCTGGTTGATGCTGATCACAAATCCCCTTTCGAACCCGAATTTCCTCGCGTTGCCCCACCGGCTGCGGCGTTTTCTGTCTACCTCCCACCTGTCGATCTCGCCGACGGGAATTCCGATCCCGCGCAGTTTTTTCTCGCACTCCCTGCCGACGCGCTCCAGATACTCCTGCTGATCCACGTACCACACCTCCGTCCGTCTTCATGTCAATCAAAACGCCCGCTTCTGTAAAGGCGGAAGCCTCACAGAAACGGGCTGCATGATCCTCTTGAAACCTGCCGGGCCTTATTTCGACCCTTTGCACTGGTTCGTCACCATCAGCAGCAGAACCAGTCCGATCACATCGATTCCGATAAAGATCAGATACGGCATCGTGTAGTCGCCGCCGCTCGCCGCCAGGGCCACCGCCATGATGATGAACGCGCCTTTCTGAATCAGGGAGGCGATCGGGGAGACGAGGGCGTTTGCCGCGGCAAAGTCCTTGCGCCCGTATACGGAAATGACCAGAGACGGCATCAGGTTGAGAAGGCCGCCGATGCCAAGACCGACAAAGACGATCGCCACATAGGTCAGGATCTCCACCTTTGCGAAGATCAGAAGAAGCAGCGCCGCGACGTAGCTCAGGCTGTAAACCGCGGAGGCAAGCTTCGTCCCGATCTTCTGATCCAGCCAGCCCCAGAAATAGGATCCCGCGATGCCTACCAGGGCGGCAATCGTGAGCATCAGAAGCGCCTTTTTCTGTGCCGCTTCCGGACCGATGACCGGCGCCATGACGCTGATCATGCGGGGAACAAACTGCGAGACCACGCCCACGGTCACCATCCAGAGCATGCCGAACCCGATGGAGATCAGCCACATGTCCTTGTCGCGCAGAAGACGCGAAACCGTGAAGGGGCTCTTGTAGGACTGCATTTCCTGCATCTGCTTCTTATAGGCCTCCGCGCCGTCCGGAAGGTTGTCCGGATACGCGCCGACCTCGGAGGGATCATTTTTCACCCAGAAGAAGGAGACGACGCCGAGCACCGCCATAACCGCGCCCATCACGACGTGCGCCCTGGAAATGCCGAGCATCCCGTAGAGCGCGCTCATGATCGCGACGAACGTCGCCGTGCAGAGCGGCGCGCCCATCGTCGCCCAGCCAAGCGCGATGCCCTTCTTTCTCGGAAACCAGTTCCCCATCAGCGCCGCCGTGCAGATCAGACCGAAGGCCATGGACACGAAGACGAACGCCGTCAGGCAGACCAGGTACATCACCGGGCTTTTGACAAAGCCGAAGACCGCATAGAGGATACCGGTCACGATCAGAGCGAAGCCGCTCATGGCCTTGATTCCCGTCTTCATGACCAGACGGCCGAACAGGATGCCTCCGAAAACCGCGATGATTCCCGCCGGAGTGGCAAATCCGAGCAGCTGATTTGAATCCCAGCCGTGCATTGCCGCGAAGGCCGTCGGATACAGGTTCAGGCCGTCGGATCCGATGCCGGACCAGAAATAGTACAGGAGGGCCGTATACAGAATCATGCTCCAGCCCCATTTGCCGAAATTGCTGTTTGTCAGTTCTTTGTTGTTCATCTCTACCCTGCTGTTTTCTTGTATTTGTGCTTTATTTACGTGTTACGTCACTGCCGGCCGCAGTGCTTAACCCATTATAGCACACTTCTCCGCCCGGGTGGGTATATACTCAAAATATGATTGCGGCCGCCCCGCGCTTTTCCGTATCGCTCTCATTTTTTGAACAAGTCACTGTGGGTTCCTGTCCTGGAAAGTGTCAGAACCAGCACGTCCTCCTCCAGATAATAAATTAACAGCCAATCGGATGATACATGCAATTCTCTGTGACCTTTCCAATCTCCACTCAGCTCATGATCATCGTAATCGTCAATCAGCCTTTGCTGCTGATCTCCTCTGGCAATAAGCCGGATTACATCATCCAAAAGATCCGTATTATATCCTCGCTTCATCGCAAGCTTATAATCTTTTTTAAATCTGGCGGACCATTTGATTTTGTACCGGTATGATCTGTTCATCGTTTCAGTTCCTCAAGTGCATCCTCGACGCTAAGCGCTTTCACCTTGGAATCCTTTGCAATTCTCTCAGCCTCAAGCATCGCCTCAATCGTCTCTCTGGCGGGAACATCGAGGCGCACATCAAACGGGAAGCCACCCACAGCCACAGATTTTTTAAGAAATACATTAATTGCCGTTCCAAGAGACATCCCAAGAGCTGAGTATATTGCCTCACTCTGCGATCTCAGTTCCGGATCAATACGATGTGTATAAGATGAAGTAGCCATAATCACTCTCCTTTTAAAACTGCCCCTTTGTCATCTTTTTCAATACCTGGATTACAACGCAGCCAACCAAGCTTTTTATATCTTTTATATCTGCCTTGGCTTCCCCTTGGCTTCCCCTTCCTTCCCCGATAGATCTTTGTGTCTTTCATCTTAGATCAGTTGTCTTGCTTTGTCAAACAGCTGTCTCACATCATTACAACTTCAGATCACAAATCCTCCTCCTCCCCTGCCGCCCCGCGCCCGTACCGATCGTAGCTGCAACAGTTGTGGAAATTGCCGCTTCCAGCGCCCTCGATTTCGAGATGGCCATCGGCGGCGCCACCGTCCATGTCAAGGCTCCGGAGGGAGCGTTCGAGCCCGGCACGACGATGGTTCTGCAGAGCGTGGATCCGGAAGAACTGCTGAAAGTCGTGACCGCGCTCGGAAGCGACAAGACTTACAGCTTCAACGCTATCGACATC
>JBGUKX010000010.1:0-28611 GCA_045114695.1 Lachnospiraceae bacterium
ATAGGGAATCTCGTTTACAAAACAGGAATTTCATTTACAAAACGGGATTCTTGGAGTACAAACGGGACTCTCGGGTTGCTATTTACCCAACTCAGCCCTCGGGTGGACAAAATGACACTCATGAAAGCAATAAGTAATTTATATCATTTTAATTGTAATATATACTTGACATCCCCAGAGGGAAGCAGTATACTTCGTTCAGGAAGTGAAAAAACAAGGTTTCATCCGTTTGGAAGAAAGAAGGAGCAAACATGAGTGCATATAATTCAGGCCTGCTGGCAGGCGTTCTGACGGGGATTATGATTCTGGCAGTGATCGTTCTTTACAAGAGATCCAACGGCATCGGCCCGGAAGATGAGTACGACGAGCGTCAGCTCATCGCCAGGAACAAGGCGTACAAGGGCGGGTTCTTCGCATTGCTCTGCGCCGTCGCGGTCGATATGTTTCTGCAGATGGCCGGCGTCGTCTGGTGCGAACAGCCTCTCGGCGAGCTTACGGCCATCATGATCGGGGTGGTGGTTTTCGCCTGCAGGACGATCCTGGACGACGCCTTCTTCGGGCACACGGAGAGACGGCGGGTCTTCATTTTCTACGCGGCGATGGTCGTCCTCCAGTTTTTCACAACCTGGCGCAAATGGAAAGAGGGAAGCCTGATCGCCGACGGCAGGCTGACGATGGACGCGACAGGTATGATCTGCGGCCTCGCGTTCCTGGTCGTCCTGATCGTGCTGCTTCTGAAGAGCCGCAGAAATCAGGACGAGGAAGAGGACTGAACCCGCGGAAGAAGATGAAATCCACGCAGGGGACCGAATCCGCGGAAGAGGACGGAACCTGCGCAGGAGGACGGAACCCGCGGAGAGGGACCGAATCCGCGGAAGAGGACGGAACCTGCGCAGGGGGACGGAATCCGCGGAGAAAGACCGGATCAGACAGGAGGTAGGAGCCTTGAAGAATCTGAGACTGAAATCCGCCCGGGCGGCCAAGGACTATTCCCAGCAGCAGCTGGCGGACCTGGTGGGCGTCTCGAGGCAGACGATCAACGCGATCGAAAAAGGGGATTACAACCCCACCGTCAAGCTGTGCATCGCCATCTGCAAGGCGCTGGACCGCACGCTGGACGAGCTTTTCTGGGAGTGAGAGGAACGGTTCCGCCCGGATGGCCGGGAGGAAAGGGGATGGTCCGGCCGGGCAGGAAGAGAACAGATGGCCCGGCACGGACGGCAGGGAAAGGAGATTCATCATGAAAATCAGCATAAGGGCTTACAGGGAGACGGACGTGCCTGCCATGAATGCCATCTGGAACGAGGTCGTGGAGGAGGGGATCGCGTTTCCGCAGGAGGAGCTTCTCACGGAGGAGACGGGCGCCGCGTTCTTCGCGGGGCAGACCCACTGCGGGGTCGCGGAGGACGAGGACACGGGCCGCGTGCTCGGCCTCTATATCCTTCACCCCAACAACGTGGGCCGCTGCGGGCATATCTGCAACGCCAGCTACGCGGTGAAGAAGGGCTGCCGGGGGCTGCACATCGGCGAGAAGCTGGTGTCGGACTGCCTGGAGGAGGGGCGGAAGCACGGCTTTGCCGTGCTTCAGTTCAACGCCGTCGTCGCCTCAAACCTGCACGCGCGGCATCTCTATGAGCGTCTGGGATTCACGCAGCTCGGGACGATTCCCGGCGGATTCCGGATGAAGGACGGCCGCTATGAGGACATCTGTCCCTATTACCGTGAGCTGTAAAGACCGGGCGCCGGCGTCCCGCCGTCCCTTCCGGAAGGGGCGGCCGGGAAGAAAAGGGAACCATCAGGACGCCCGGCGAACCACGGCGCCATCCCCGTAACATACAGATGAATTGACAGCCTGCCTTTTTTTCTGCTTGACATCGAAGCGGAATTGATGGCAGGCTATACTTACTTCTCTATTATAGGAAAATGAGGCCGCCGCTTGATAGGAAGATGAGGACTCCGCGGCCGGGGCGCCGGCATTTCAACATGCCGCCAATAACGGGGGATTACAGCTTGGAAAAACGGATTCTGATTCGCAATGCCAGAGCCATCGTTACCTGTGACGCCGAAGACCATATTTATTACGGAGCGGACATCCTGACGGAAGGACAGCGCATCCTCAGGATCGGGCGCCGGCTTCCGGATTCTTTCGATGAAGAAATTGACGGTACGGATATGTTCGTCTATCCGGGACTTGTCAACACGCATCATCATTTTTTCCAGACATTTATCCGCAATCTGACGTCGGTCGATTATCCGAACATGACGGTGCCGGTCTGGCTGGACAAGATCTACCGGATCTTCCGCCTGGTCGACAGCGACGTGATTTTCTACTCTTCGCTTACGGCCATGGCGGACCTCGTGAAGCACGGTTGCACGACGGCGTTTGACCATCAGTACTGCTTCACGCGCGCCACGGGAAAAACGCCCGTCGACCGCCAGATGGAGGCGGCGAAGCTGCTCGGCATCCGCTATCACGCGGGGCGCGGCACGAACACGCTTCCGCGGGAGAAGGGCAGCACGATGCCGGAGGAAATGGTCGAGACAACCGATGAATTCCTGTCCGACTGCGACCGGCTGATCGGGCTTTATCACGACCCGGCGCCGTTTTCCATGTCACAGATCGTGATGGCGCCGTGCCAGCCGATGAACTGCTATACCGACACCTTTACGGAAACCGTGAAAATGGCCCGCGAGAAGGGCGTCCGCATGCACACGCACCTCGGCGAGGGCGAGAACCCGATCATGCAGGAGCGCTGGGGCGAACGGACGCTGGCGTGGTGCGAGGACATCGGCTTTATCGGGCCGGACGTCTGGCTCGCCCACGCGTGGGAGCTTACGGACGACGAGTACCGGCGCCTCGGCGAGACCGGAACCGGCATCTCGCACTGCCCGACGCCCGCGGTGCTCGGGGGATTCCCGATCCTTCCGCTTGGGAAGCTGAAGGAGTGGGGCGTCAACGTCTCCCTCGGCTGCGACGGCTCCGCGACGAACGACGGGTCGAGCCTCCTCGACGCGATCCGGCTTGCCTGGATGATGCAGTGCTGGTACGCGAAGGAGCGGGGCGGAAGCGTGACGCCCTATGACATCCTGAAAATGGCGACGGCCGGCGGCGCGAAGACGCTCGGCCGGGACGACATCGGATCGCTGGAGGAGGGAAAGGCGGCGGATCTTTTCATGATCGACGCGGGTACGCTCGAGCTCTCCGGGACGCATCATGAACCCCAGAACGTGATCGCGCACTGCGGCGTGACCGGGTATGTGAAAATGACGATGGCCGGCGGCAGAGTCATTTTCAGGGACGGGGTTCTCACCGGCGTCGACGAAAGACGGCTGGCAAAAGAAGGAGAAGAGGTCTGCGAGCGGGTTCTCAGGGGACCTTGCCGGGAGTATTTCTATTCGTAAGCAAAGCCGCATGCAGCCTGCGGGCGGCCGCTGTCCGCCCGCGGTTACATATATCAACCCATTTCTTTTAAGAGGAGGAGTTATGAAAAAACAGATCGGTATCGCACTTGCCGCGCTTGCGGCGCTCGCCATGGCAGCTACGGTTTCCGCTGACGAAGGGACCGTCCGCGTCGCTCTCTGCGCTTCCGGCGCGGTCAATGACGGCGGCTGGAACCAGACCGCGTACGAAGGCGCCCAGAAGGCCTGCGAGAAGTACGGCTATGAGCTTTCCTACGCCGAGAACCTCTCCGCGGCGGACATCACGCAGGCTTTTGCGGATTTCGCGAGCGACGGTTACGACATCATCATCGGCCACGGCTATGAGTTCGGCGATCCGGCTCTCGAAGTCGCGGAGACCTATCCGGACGTCAAGTTCATCTGCACCGAGGCGGACGCCTCCGCTGAAAACGTCGCGTCCTACGTCATGGCCTGCGAGCAGACCGCGTACGTCGAGGGCATCATCGCCGCGAACATGACGAAGTCCAATGTGGTCGGAGCGATCGGCCCCATCGCCGGCGACTCCCTCGTCAAGATCCTGAACGGATTCGAGGACGGCGCGAAGTCCGTCAACCCGGACATCACCTACATGGGTGCCTGGACGAATGACTTTGTCGACACACAGCTTGCCAAGGAAGCGGCGAACGCCATGATCGAAGCGGGCGCCGACGTGATCAAGCACTGCGCGAACGCCTGCGGCGACGGCGCCATGCTGGCCGCGGCTGATGCCGGAATCTGGTGCATGGGCGACTCCTATGACCAGAGCTTCCTCTGCCCGGAGAACATGCTTGATTCCGCCCTCTACAATCTCGACGTCGTCCTTGACATCGCTCTCGGCTCCGTCGACGACGGCTCCTTCAAGGGAGACGTGTACAACCTCGGCATGGCGGACGGCGCCGTCGCGGTCCTCATGTATGACACGCTTCCGGACGACGTGAAGGCCGTCGCGCAGGACGCGATCGACAAGATCATCTCCGGCGAGCTCGTCGTGGAGCGCGACTACACGATGAGACAGTAAGGAAATACAAAAGATAAACGAATGGCACCTCACGCGAGGTGCCATTTATAGGTTATGATGGGTTCAGCCGCCTATGCGCGGCTTTCGGCGTAAGGACCGTCAGAAGCACACAGAGTTCGGAGGACGATATGCCCCTTCTGGAAATGAGAAACATCAGCAAGGCGTTTAACGGCGTTTACGCAAACGAGGACGTCAGCCTCAGCGTCGACAAGGGTGAAATCCACGCGCTGCTCGGAGAGAACGGCGCGGGCAAGACCACCCTGATGAACATCCTGTTCGGACTGTACGCGGCGGACAGCGGCGAGATTCTCCTGAGAGGGAAGCGCGTGCATTTCCGGTCGCCGAAGGAGGCGATCGCGTCGGGCATCGGCATGGTGCAGCAGCATTTTTCGCTCGTGAACCGCATGACCGTCCTCGACAATGTGATTCTCAATCTCGACGGCAACTCCTTTGTGCTGAACCGCGCGGCGTCGAAGGCGCGCCTCCTTGAGCTTGCCGGCCGGTACGGCCTTAAGGTGGACCCGGACGCGCTGGTCTCCGACCTGACGGTCGGCGAGCGGCAGAGGGTGGAGATCATCAAGGCGCTCTACCGGAACGCGGAGCTGCTGATTCTCGACGAGCCCACGGGCGTGCTCACGCCGCAGGAAACGACGCATTTCTTCGAGGTTCTCCGGAACCTGAAAAACGAGGGCTACGGGATCATCATCATTACGCACCGGATGAGTGAGATTCTCGCCATCAGCGACCGGGTCACGATTCTCCGCGACGGGAAGAAGGCGGCGGATCTCGTGACCTCCGAGACAAACGCGGCGGAGCTCTCGGACTACATGATCGGACGCAGGCTTTCCGAGGAGCGGCTGATCGGGGACGAGCCGGGAACGGAGCCGGTGCTTGAACTCAGGGACGCGTCCGTCCGCCACCGACACGGAAAATCCCTCGCCCCGACGCGCCTTTCCGTCATGAAGGGAGAGATTCTCGGGATTGCCGGCGTCGAAGGCAACGGCCAGAAGGATCTGGCGGAGCTGATCACCGGCATCCGGAAGCTCTCTTCGGGGAGCATTCTGTTCGACGGCGAGGACATTTCGCATCTGTCGGTGCGGGACCGCTACAGGAAGGGCATCTGCTATATCTCGGACGACCGCCTGAATGACAGCCTCGTGACGGACATGAGCATCACGGACAACCTGGTTCTCCGGGATTTCGGGGCAGAGCCGTTTTCAAAAGGCGGCATCATCAGAAGAAGCGAGCTTCTCAGGAACGCTTCCGGGAAAATGGAGAAGTACCAGATCCGCGCCTCGGGAAGAACCGGCCCGGCGACGCCGGTCAGGCTGCTCTCCGGGGGAAACCAGCAGAAGCTGATCATCGCGCGGGAGCTGGCGGACGACGCGAAGCTGATCGTGGCGAGCCAGCCGACGCGGGGACTGGATATCGGCGCCACGGAGTTTGTCCGCACCATGCTCGCGGAGGAGCGAAACGCGGGGAAGAGCGTGATTCTCATCTCGGCGGATCTCGAGGAAATCCTGTCGCTGTCCGACAGGATCGCGGTGCTGTTTGGCGGCAGGATTGTCGGAATCCTCACCCACGGTGAGGCGACGGTTCAGAAACTGGGGCTTCTCATGGGAGGCGTCACGGAGGAAGAGACATGACCGGACAAAAGGCAAAAACGATCCGGATACTGATACAGTTTCTGTGCATCGCGGCGGTCACGGTGCTCCTGGCGACGGTGCTGATCGCCGCGTGCGGGGCGGATCCGCGGGAGGCGTACCGGCTGTTCGCGAAGGGCATCTTCGGATCGGGACAGAGCTTCGCGGAGATTTTTGTGAAGGCGTGCCCGCTGATCCTGACGGGCCTCGGCTGCGCGGTCGCCTATCAGACCGGTTTCTTTACGATCGGAGCGGAGGGGCAGTTTTACGTCGGCGCGCTGTCGGCGACGATAGTGGTCCTGAAATTCCAGGAGCGGCTTCCCGGGCCGGTCGTCATCCTTCTGGCGATGGCTGCCGCGTTTGTGACAGGCGGCGTCTGGGCGTTCATCGCCGCGTTCTTTAAGGCGCGGTTCAACATTTCCGAGATCATCGTGACGATCATGCTCAACTATATCGCGATCAATTTCCTCGGCTATTCGGTCAGGGGCTACCTTCAGGATCCGGAGGGGCATGTGCCGCAGTCGGCGAAGGTCGTAAGCGGGGTCCAGCTGAAAAGCCTGATCCCGGCGACGAGATTCCACGCGGGAATCGTGATCGCCGTGGTCTGCGTCATCGTCACCTGGTTCCTCATGAAGAAAACGACGGTCGGCTTCGCGCTGAAGGCGGTCGGTTACAACAAGCGGGCGAGCGAGTGCGTCGGCATCCCCGTCATGAAAAACATCGTTCTTTCGGCGGTCTTAAGCGGCGGATTCGCGGGTCTCGCGGGAGTGATCGAGATTCTCGCGACGCAGAAGAAGCTTCTCGAGGGCATCTCCGGCGGCTGCGGTTATACGGCGGTGCTGGTCGCGCTGATCGCGTTCAACAATCCGGCCGGCGTGCTCCTCGTCTCCGTTTTCTACGCGGCCATGCAGGTCGGCGCGGGCTCCATGCAGAGAAAGCTCGGCGTCCCGTCGGCGATTGTCGATATCCTGATCGGCGCGGTCGTGATACTGATTCTCGCGAGAAAGATCTTTGTTCCGAAAAAGCTTAAAAAGAGGGAGGAGCAGACGGGATGATCAGCAGCATTTTCACCATCGGTTTTCTGACGGCCTTTCTGTCCGCGGCGGTCCGTCTCGCGGTTCCCCTGATGTACGGGGGGCTCGGAGAGACCATCGCGGAGAAATCCGGCATCCTGAATATCGGCATGGAGGGCGTCATGCTCTCCGGCGCGTTTTTCTCCTTTGCCGGCGCGTGGTATTTCGGCGGCATTCCGGCGGGACTCCTCTGCGGCATTCTCGGCGGGATCGCGGTCAGCGCGGTTCACGGCTTTTTGAGTATCGAGCTGGCCCAGGACCAGTCGGTCAGCGGGCTTTCCCTCAACATGGTGATACTCGGCGTGACGAGCTTTCTCTATAAGCTGATGTCGGCGGGGCAGTCCCATCAGAGCGTTCCGATGCTTTCGACGGTCGAGCTTCCGGTTTTAAGCAGAATCCCTCTGATCGGAAGTGCGTTTTTCAACTGCGACGTCCTGACCTACGCGCTTTACGGGTTCGTGCTCCTGACCTGGTTCTTCTACAAAAAGACGAACCTCGGGCTGTCCTTCGCGGCGGTCGGCGAGCACCCGATGGCGGCGGAGTCCGCGGGAATCAGCGTCAGGAAATACCGCTGGGCGGCGCTCATCGTCAACGGCGCGCTCGGAGGAATCGGCGGCGCGTCCCTCGTGCTCTCACAGCTCGGCGTCTTCACGGAGAACATGATCTCCGGAAGAGGCTATATCGCCCTTGCGACCGTGATCCTCGGCCGGTACACGCCGATCGGCATGTTCGGGGCGGCGCTGCTTTTCGGGGCGGCCAACGCGCTGCAGATCCGGCTTCAGACGATGGGAATCGGCGTCTCGCCGTATATTCTCGGAATGCTGCCGTATCTCATCACGCTGGTGGCGATGCTGGGATCGATCGGAAAGAACGTCCGGCCGGAGGCGCTGTCGAAGCCCTACGTGAAGGAGAGCCGGTAGGCAGCGCTTGTATGAAACCGGAGAAACCGGGGCCTGTCAGCCGGTCCGGGGGATCTTCCGGAAGGCGTTCGCCGCGGGCGTCCCGATGGGCGGCGTCAGAGAAAAAACACGGTCAAAACACAGAAATGTCACTGAACCCCGCGAGGGGTTCATTTTTTTGTCACAAAGCAGGGGCTATAATGTTCGGCATGTCACAGTTCACAGAAATAAGCCGCAGAGCGGGGCGCGTACGTCCGCTCTGCGGGAAGAAGATCCGGAATAAGGCGCCGGCCGGGCCTGTATTTCCCGGGATCAGGAAAGGAGCCCTCATGAAAAGAAAAGCAGCAGCGATCCTGCTCTCCGGACTGATGGCCGTCAGCCCGACGGCCTGCGTCTTCGCGGAGAGCCTTGCGGAAGAAACGGCGATGACAGAGAGTATGACGGAAGACACGGCGGAGACAGCGGCGGAGACGGCAGCGGAAAGCATCCCGGAAGACACGGCGATGACAGCGGACGAAAGCGCTGCGGAAGATACCACGGAGACAGCGGCGGAAAGCGCCGCCTCCCGCGCCTCGACGCGCACCGCCTGGACGGCGGCGACGACGCCGGAGGAGAAAGAGGCGATCGAGTATGCCCTCAATCTCGCCAACAACGAGGACGTCACCTGGACCTATGACAGCGCCTCGGACGCGTGGGTCATGTCGGTGGTGACCGCGGTTCTCTATCCCGAGATCGAGGAGGAGCAGGGCGTGTCCGTGTGCGTGCCCGGCGCCTATGTCCGCGGCATCGACACCGACGGCGACGGCGCGGAGGACGTGACCGCCGGGGAGGCGGACGGCGCCGTGCACGGCCTGCCGGTCATCGACGAGGAGGCGGAAATCACCAGCACCAGCGGACAGGTCTATACCGCCCTCACCGCGCCCTGCATCGTGACGACGGGGGCCGCGGGCTACAGCGAGCAGACCAGCCGGACCGCCTCCGCGGAATACGCCGCGGAGGGCTATATCTCCGTATCCTGCGGAAACCGAGGCAAGCAGTCCCAGGCGGAGGACGAGGAAGGAAACGTCTATTACACGGGGGACGCTCCGTCCTGTCTCGTGGACCAGAAGAACGCGATCCGCTTCGTGAAGTACAACATGCTCCTCGGCAATCTTCCCGGAAGCGTGGACTATTTCGTCACCACCGGAGGCAGCGGCGGCGGCGCCCACGCGGTGATGGCGGCGGCGACCTCAGACAATCCCGACTTCTACGACTATGAGATCGAATCGGGCGCCGTCGGCGTCTACCGGAATGAGGACGGCACCTATTCCACCTCCGTCACGATCGACGGGGAGGAGACGGAGCTCTCCGACGGCGTGTGGGGAACGGTGGCCTACAGCGCGATCACTTCCCTCGCCGAGGGCGACATGGCCATGGCGTTTGAGTATTATCTGGATACGGACTACGATTTCAACACGCCGTTCCAGGCGCAGCTCGCGGAGTATCTCTCCGCGGAATACATGGAATACATCAACGCGCAGGAGCTCTCGGTAAAGGAAAGCCAGGTGGGCTTTGATCTCAACGGCGACGGCGACACGGAGGACGAAATCGCGCTGACCATCGAGTATGACGAGGAGCGGTACGCCGACACGAACGGGTACGGCGGAACCTACCTTGATTTCTATCTCGCGGAGTTCACGCAGAACCTGCAGTGGTATCTCGATCATCTGGATTACGCCGAGGGATGGACCTGGTTCGACGCGGACGGAAACGCCCTGAGCGACGAGGAGGCCGCGGCGATGACGTCGGAGGACAGGGCGGAGGCCTTCCTCAACGGGTGGTACGCCAAAGGCTCGACCGGCGGTCACGGCGGCATGGGCATGACGGGCGGCCCCGGCGGCAACGGCCCTGACGGCATGCAAGGCGGATTTGGCGGCCGAGGCGGCAATGGCCCGGACGGGATGAAGGGCGGCTTCGGCGGTAACGGCGGCAATGGCCCCGACGGCATGAAGGATGGTTTCGGCGGCCCCGGCGGCAGCGGTCACGACGGGATGAAGGACGGATTTGACGGCGGCAGCGGTCCGGAGAATCTGCCGGAAGACGGTATGCCCGAAGGAGAAATACCTGCAGGAGAGATGCCGGAAGGCGGTATGCCCGAAGGAGAAATACCTGCAGGAGAGATGCCGGAAGGCGGTCTGTCCGAAGGAGAAATGCCTGCAGGAGAGATGCCGGAAGGCGGTCTGTCCGAGGGAGAAATGCCTGCAGGAGAGATGCCGGAAAGCGGTATGCCCGGGGGAGAGATGCCCGGGGGAGAAACACCGGACGGAGCGGAGACGGAGAAGGCCGGGACCCCGGACGCAGGAACTACCCAGGCGGCCGGCAGCCGAAAGGATTCTTCCGATTACGCCTCTTTCGAGGAGCTACTGCAGGCCTATGAGGAGGACGTCGCCGAGGCCGAGGCGGGCGACCGCTACGGCAACAGCCAGGTCGATCTCTACAATCCGCTGAACTACATCGGAGAAGAGGACACCGAGGATCCGGTCTGGTCGGTGATCGTCATGGGCGCCGCGGAGGGCGACATGTCGATGTTCGCCTCCCTCAATCTGCAGATTGCCTGGCTTGCAGCCGGCACGGACGCGTCGATCGAGTGGCAGTGGGACGGAGGCCACGTTCCCTCCGAAATCTTCGGAGAATCCCTTGCCCTCCGGGTCGATGAAATGTACGCAAAGTACGTCGACGGAGCCGCCGAGGTGACAAAAGCTGAGGCAGAGCCTCAGACGGAGAACGGTTCGGCCACCGAGCCGTCCGGGACGGATCTCACCTCCTGGGTGGACGTCTCGGATACCGGCCGCGTGTCCTTCAGCCTGGCGGACGCGGCGGCGTACCGCACGGCCGGCGCGGCGAAGGCGATCCCCGGCTTCGACGTCATCGACTACGGGCAGGAGTGCTACGTATTCGGAAGCGCCGAGAAGGACGCCAGGCACTGGAATCCCTATCTTCTCGAGGTTCTGGAGGAGAACGCGGAGACCCTAGGCGAGTTGTTCAACCAGTAAAGTTTTGCCGGATAAGATGTCCGCGGACGTCTTATCCGGCATTTTTTATTTGTACAGCCGTTTATACTGTTGTCTGTACAGTCGTTCGTAGTTTCGTCTGTGAACCCGCTGCTGTTTCACATCCGTTTCTATTTGTATTTTCTGTCGTAGAGCAGGGCGGCGAGCAGGACGACAAAGCAGGATCCCGCGTTGTGGATCAGGGCGCCCGTCGCCGATCATCAGCGCCGCGATCATCGCCATTGAGATGAGGAGGGCGGAGGATATTTTGCTGATGCCCTTGTTTACGATGAACCTGTGCACCGCCAGATACAGAAGCGGCAGCCCGCAGATGACGACGCATACCCAGGCCAGCGCCTCGCCGGCCGGATATCCGGCGCGGGGAAGAAGGAAGGACGCGAGCAGAAACGCGCCGCCGACCAGCGTCATCGGCCATCCGGCCAGAAAGTCATTGATCTTCTTAATCATAAAGAATTCTCCCGTGAATCCTCCCGAGGATGCCGGCGTGATACGCGCGGACGCCGGCGGATGCCGGCGGAGTTCGGCTGACGCCGCTTGACATCCGGGGCTTGAAACTCTAAACTAAAGGAAATGCCGAACATATTGTCCGATTGCGATTATAATGTTCCGCATCTTCCGGGACAATAATCAGATGACCCGAAAAGTCCGTTACGGAACATTTCCTTGAAAATGTCCGGGAGGAGAGGCAGATGGACCGCAGACAGAAGAAGACCAGGAAGGCGGTGTACGACGCGTTTATCGCCCTGCTGGAGGAAAAGTCCTATTCCAATATAACGGTACAGGAAATCATCGACGAGGCGGATATCGGCAGAAGTACCTTCTACGCCCATTTCGAGACGAAGGACGACCTGCTGAAGGCCCTGTGCTCCGACATTTTCGATCACGTGTTTGCCGGAAACCTGTCGAAGGAGCGGACCCACGATTTTTCCGCCGGGGAGAAGGACGTCAGAGGGGAGATCACCCATATCCTCTATCACCTGCGGGACAGCGGCCGGTACATAAACCGGATTCTGTCCTGTGAGAGCGGCGAGATGTTCATGAGTTTTTTCAAGGAGCATCTGGAGAAGGTCTTCCGCGGAGAGCTGGAGAAGGTGGAGACGGACGTGCCCGGGGACTACCTGCTGAACCATATGGTCTGCGATTTCGCCGAGACGGTGCGGTGGTGGATGAAGCACGAGGAATACACGCCGGAGGAGATCAGCCGGTTCTTTTTCAGCACGACGCCTTTCGCGTGAGGCGATGCCCTTTGTTCGTTTAGTCGGACAAACAGCCGGAGACCGGCGGAAAGGAGAACCATATGGAAACCAGGAGCTAATCGGCCATTTCCCCGGGAAAGCCGCGGACGCCTCGTGATGGATCAGGACGGCCGCAGACTTGTCTCTGTGCCGCCGCTGGGTCCTCGGACTCACGGTGGTTTAAACAGAATCTGACTGACAATGGGAGGGGGAAGGTCTTCGGACCTTCCTGTCATGACATGAAGAACGAACCATACATCATCATAAGCGAAAGGATCATCGACGGCCGGAACCGTCCCTCCTTCGCGGGGGCGCTTGTGATCGGGGACGGACGCATACAGAGGATCCTGCGGTTCCGGGATCCGGCGGACCTGCCGGGCATCCCCGAAAACCTGGCGGTGATCGACGCCCGGGGCGCCTGCGTCACGCCGGGCTTCATCGACATTCACCGCCACGGGGACTGGAAGGCCCTCCGGGGCGTCCGGGGCGGGGACGACGAGCTGCTCAACCGGCAGGGGATCACCACCGTCGTAAACGGCAACTGCGGCCTCTCGGTCGCGCCGGCGGAAGGCCCCTGGCGGGAGGAGATCGGCCGGTTCCTGCAGCCGGTGGCCGGCGAGAAGCCCCTGATTCCGGGGGCGGAGGACGCGGACCTGGATCTCAGAGCCTACTTCGAAGCCCTTGCCCGGACAGCCCGCACGGTGAACACCGGCATGCTGGCGGGAAACGGCACGATCCGCGCCCACGCTGCGGGGTATCACCCGGGCCCCCTCACCCCGGAGGAGGTGAGGAAGGTGCGTCGCTCCGTCGAGAGGTCCCTCGGGGACGGCGCCCTGGGCGTCAGCCTGGGACTCGGCTACGCCCCCGAATTTGAGTACGACGCGGAGGGCCTCATCGAGGTTCTCGAGCCGCTGCGGGGCACGGACGTGCCTATCACCACACATATCCGGAGCGAAGGGGACGGATCCTACGAGTCCGTCTGTGAGGTGATCCGGGTCGCGGAAGGCCTCGGGATACCGCTTCATATAAGCCATATGAAATGCATCGGCCGGCGCAACTGGCACACCGGGCCCGAGCGGACCCTCGCCCTTCTCCACAGAAAGCGGGAGGAGGGGCTGCGGGTGGACTACGATCTCTATCCCTACAAGACCGGGTCGACCCAGCTGTTCCACGTGATTCCGCCCGCGTTCCAGGCCGGAGGCGAGGAGCGCTTCCTCGAACATCTGAAGGACAGAAGCTTCCGGGAGGCGATGACCCGGACCCTGAGGACGCCGTCCCATGAGTTCGAAAACATCGTCGAGCTGGCGGGCTTCGACCACATCACGGCCTGCGCCATGGTCTCGGAGAAATACCGGGCGTACTCCGGCCGGTCCATCGAGGAGATCGCCGGGGCGCTCCGCGCGGATCCCTACGAGACGCTCTACGACATTCTCGCGGCGGAGCGGTGCGAGGTGACGATGCTGGACACCATCGCCTGCGACGAGGATCTCTGCGCGTTCTACCGGGATCCGCTCTCGAGCGTCATTTCCGACGCCATTTATCCCGAGGGCGGCCGCCTGCATCCGAGGGTATATGGCGCGTTTCCGTATTTCCTCATCCGGTTTGTGCGGGAACTGGGACTCCTTACCATCGAGGAGGCGGTCCACAAGATGACGGCGGGCCCGGCGGCGGTGCTCGGGATAGACCGCGGCGTGATCAAGGAGGGAGCGCCGGCGGATCTGTGCGTGTTCGATCCGGACGAGCTCCGCGCGCCGGCGACCTACGGGAAGCCGGACCAGATGTGCGGGGGCTTCCGGTATGTGATCAACGGAGGACAGATCGTCGTGAAGGACGACGTGTGGCAGCCGGAGGCGGCCGGCGCCGGAACCATTATAAAAAGAAAGGGCAGGAGACAATGAGTGATAACGGAAGGACGCCCGCAGAAGAGACAATGAGTGAGAACAGAAGGACGCCCGCAGAAGAGACAATGAGTGAGAGCAGAGGGACGCCCACGGAAGAGCTTCTGACGAAGCTGATCAGGGAGCGCAGCTATTCGGGCGAGGAGAGCGGCGTCGTCGCGGTGCTGAAGGCATTTTTTGAGGAGAACGGCTTTGACGACGTGGTCGTCGACGCGGCGGGGAACGTCATCGGCGTGATCGAAGGAAACCGCCCGGGAAAGACCGTCCTCTTCGACGGCCACATCGACACGGTGCCGGTGCAGAACCCCGCGGACTGGACGCATGATCCCTTTGGGGCGGAGATCGACGGGGGCCGCATGTACGGCCGCGGCACCTCCGACATGAAGGGGGCGGTCGCCGCGGCGGCCTGCGCCGCCGCGCGGTTCCGCCGGGAGACCGGAGGAGATTTCGCCGGAAGAATCTGTGTCTCCGGCGTGGTGCACGAGGAGTGCTTCGAGGGCGTCGCGGCCCGGGAGATCAGCCGGCGGTTCCGGCCGGACCTGGTGGTGATCGGAGAGGCCTCGGAGCTCAATCTCAAGATCGGGCAGCGCGGCAGGATGGAGATCAGGGTGGAGACCTTCGGGATCCCCGCCCACTCCTCGAATCCGGAGAAGGGGCTCAACGCGGTGTACGGCATGTGCCGGGTGATCGAGGCGCTCCGCGCCATTCCCGTGCCGGAGAGCGGTTTTCTGGGAAGGGGCATCATGGAGCTCACGGACATCCGCTCGGATCCCTACCCGGGCGCCTCGGTGGTGCCCGAGCACTGCGCCGTGACGTACGACCGGCGCCTTCTGACGGGCGAGACCGCGGAGAGCGTACTGGCGCCGATCCGGGAGGCCATCGAAGAGCTCTCCCGGAAGGATCCCTCCCTGAAGGCCCGCGCATCCGTGGCGGAGGGACGGGAGACCTGCTACACGGGCATGGAGATCGCGGACCGGCGGTTCTTCCCGGCCTGGGAGTACAGTCCGGACGAGCCCTTTGTCCGCCGGATTTTCGCGGCGCTTGGGGAGAGCGAACGGCTCTCGCCGCAGCTCACCCATTACAGCTTCTGCACCAACGGAAGCCACTACGCGGGCGAGGCGGGCATCCCCACCGTGGGCTTCGGCCCGTCGAAGGAGAGCCTGGCGCACACGATCGACGAGTACGTGGAGCTGTCCGACCTCGCGGCCGCCGAGGACGGGTATTTCCGGATCATGAGCTGCATGTGCGGCAAAGACGCGTGAAATGCGGGTGAATCCGGGAGAAACCGCCTCTCCCTGACCGGGACGGGCGAGGCGGCGCTGCATCCGGGATGCCTGCGCGCCGCTGCGTCCGTCGGTCTGTTAGACCTTTCGGAGCGGGCCGATTCGTTGTATAATCAGAATCACAAGGCAACCCCAATAGACCATATGACGAGGTGACAATCTATGGAAATCAAATCAGTGAAAGACCCTTCGTTCCGCGCATACGGAAAAGTAGTGGAAAACGTCGACTTCACGGAGCTCTGCGAGAGACTTCTGAAGAACGTCGAGGTGACGGACGCCGTGGCGTATGAGCCCTCCGTCGAGGCGCTGGAGGCGGTGAGCAATTTTGAGGACATCAAAACGAAGCTCTTCGGAGGCCTTCCGATGGAGATCGGCTACTGCGCCGGTCACAACCATCTGCTGAACGGCCTTGAGTATCACTACTCCTCCGAGATCAACGTCGCCGCCACCGACGCGATCCTGATCCTCGGAAAGCGCCAGGACATCACCGACGACCTGACCTATGACACCGCCCTCACCGAGATCTTCTTCGTGCCCGCCGGAACCGCGGTCGAGCTCTACGCGACGACGCTTCACTACGCGCCTTGCGGCGCCGACGGCGTGGAGGGCTTCAACGTGGGAGTCATTCTCCCGGCAGGAACCAACTGGGCTCTCGACGAGGCCGAGAAGGGACAGTCCCCGATGCTTGCCGCCAAGAACAAGTGGCTCCTGATGCATCCGGAAGGAAACCCGGATCCGGGCGCCCACATCGGACTGGTCGGCGAGAACGTGTCGGTGCTCAAGGGCTGAGAGAATTTCTCGGGATCGCACGATAAGCAGCAGATAACAGGTCAAGGACATTTTCCGAAGGCGGGAAATGTCCTGTTTCCTTCAGGGAGAAAACACGATGAGCAGACGGAAAATCATGCATGCGTTTATAGCAGCAGCGGTGCTGTCGTTCCTGATGATAACCGGCGCTGTATCCGCGGCGGCGGACGTCGAGAGCTATGACGTCGAGGTGACGTACGGGCAGACCGACGCGAGGTCGATGCTGGCGATGGTGAACAAGTTCCGCACCGGATCCGACGCCTGGGAATGGGCTCCCGGATCGACGGAGAAGATCGTCCACACGGACCTCCAGCCGCTCACCTATGACTACGAGCTGGAAAAGGCCGCCATGAAGAGGGCGGCGGAGATCTGCCTTCTCTTCTCTCATACGAGGCCGGACGGCAGCGACTGCTTCACCGTCGGCGGATTTTACTCTTCCGACAGCATCTACGGCACCGCCTGCGGGGAGAATATCGCCGCGGGAATGAGTACCGCTGAGTCGGCCTTCACCATCTGGTGCGAGGAGAATTGTAATTACGAGGGACAGGGACACAGGAGAAACATGCTGTCCTCCTACTACAAAACCATCGGAATCGGGCACGCCTGCTTCAACGGCACCCATTTCTGGGTACAGGAATTCGGCAACAAGGTCCATCAGGGCAGCACCTCCCCCAACAACGGCAAGACCGTGGTGAAGGTCGACGTGGAGTCCTCCGCCATCACGGAATACGCCCTTGATTCCGCCTCCGTCAGCAAAATCAGCGTGGCGTTCGGCGGGAAGAAGGCGCTCCCTTCCGTGACGGGACGGATTTCGCTGGAACTCGACGGCGGCAGGACCTGGCTCGGATCGGCCCCGGTCATCGTATCTCCGTCCTGGTCGTCGGCCAATACGGCCATGGCGTCCGTAAGCGGCGGCTATGTCAGCGGAAAGAAAGTGGGCAGCACGTCGGTCAGGGCCTCGTGGCACGGGGCGTCTCTTAACGTTCCCGTCACGGTCACGCCGGCCAGCCTGGCCGCGGCGGACGTGACAGCCGGATCGGTCACCTTCACCGGCGTGGCGAAGAAGCCGGCGGCCACGGTCGTGCTCAAAGGAAAGACGCTGGTCAAGGGCACCGACTACACCACCTCCTGGAGCGGCAACGTGCACGCCGGCACGGCGACGGTCACGGTCAAGGGCACCGGCAATTACACAGGCACCGCTTCGGGCAGCTTCACGATCCTCCCGCGGAGTCTGAAAAACGCGGGATTTTCCGTCGCGCCGATCCCCGTCCAGTACTACACGGGCAGCGCGGTCAAACCGGCGGTCAATCTGGCGGCCTCCGACGGCAGCGCGGCCCCGACGGTCCAGGGCACGGATTACAAGGTCAGCTGCAGGAACAACGTGGAGGTCGGGACGGGCTCCGTCACGGTCACGGGTATCGGGGATTACAAGGATACCCTCACCTCGACCTTTAAGATTCAGTACCGCAAGGCCGGCACGACGATGACCGTCTCCGGAGGCGTCTACAAGATCACCAAGGCGGGACCGACCGGCACGGCGGAGGTGAGCTACGTCAAAACGTCGGGAGCGCCCTCGAGCGTCTCCATTCCCGCCAAGGTCACCTGGGACGGCGTATCCTACTACGTGACGGGCGTCGCCTCCAACGCGTTCAAGGGCAACAAGACGCTGACGTCCGTCTCCATCGGCAGCAGGGCGGTCACCATCGGGGCGTACACGTTCATGGGCTGCCCGAAGCTCTCCACGGTCGTCATCGGAAACGGCGTGAAGAAGATCGGCGCCTACGCGTTTAAGAACTGCCCGAAGCTGAAGAAGGTGGTCATCGGGACCGGCGTTTCGACCATCGGAAAGCACGCCTTCTACAACTGCAAGGCGGTCACGGCCATGACCATCCGGAGCACCGGCATCAAGCAGAGCCTCGTGGCGGAGGACGCCTTCTACGGCGTCGGAGCCTCCGCGGTGGTCACCGTTCCCGCGTCGAAACTCAAGGTCTACAAGTACATTTTCAAGATCAGCGGCGGATCGCCGAAGGCGGTGTTCAAGGCGGCCGCGTGAGGCAGTTAAAGAGCGTATAAGTCCGGGCGGCGGCAGCGGCCCGGGCTTCCCGGACAGGACCGGCTCCCTTTCCAAAATAAGATGAAAAACCATCTTGACAGGAAATGGAGCCGGTCTTAATATACCCATCGACACAATGACCGTTTCCCGTCGGTACAGGATGGGTACCGCCGCGGAGCACAGAATCCGGGGCGCGGGGAACGGCCGGCAGGATTGCGCCGGAAGGAAGGCGCGGCGGCTTTTTGCCCCACAGGGAGGTTTCATGATTCGAGTAACAGTCTGGTACGAATACACACAGGAGTCCGGCGAATTCACGCCGGAGATGAAGGAGAAGATTCCGGCGGACCGCATGGAAAGCCTTATGAACTGGCTCCCCGAGAGGTCTAAGGAAATTCGCAGGCAGTATCCCAACGGCCTCATGGAGACGCTGGCGGCCTACCTCCGCAAGAACCCGGATTTCCAGGTCACGTCGGTCAATCTGCACATGCCGGAATACGGCCTGCCCGACGAGCTTCTGGACAACACCGACGTCCTGATCTACTGGGCGCACATCATGCACGACATCGTTCCCGACAGCCTCGCCCTGAAGATCGCCAGACACGTCCAGGCGGGCATGGGCTTCATCCCGCTTCACTCGGCTCATCAGTCGAAGCCCTTTGTCTACCTTCTGGGCTCGAGCGGAACCCTGCGCTGGCGCGAGGGCGATTTCTGCCGCATCTGGACTGCGGCGCCGTCCCATCCGATCGCGCGGGGAATCCCCGAGTCGGTGGAGCTCGTCGAGGAGGAGATGTACGGGGAGCCCTTCGACATCCCCAAACCGGACGAGACGGTCTTCATCAGCTGGTACAGCGGCGGAGAGGTGTTCCGCTCCGGATGTACCTGGACGCGGGGCTACGGCAGGATCTTCTATTTCCAGCCGGGGCATGAGACGAGCCCGTCCTACCACAACCCCTACGTGCTGAAGATCATCGAGAACGGCGTCTACTGGGCGGCGCCGGAAATCAGGCGTGAGAGCTTCGACTGCCCGAACATCCTGATCTCCCCGGAGGCGGCCAGGAAGCCGAAGAACTGAAAACGGAACAAAGGAAAAGAGGCGCCGCGTGGAAGCGGTGCCTCTTTTGATGTGACGCCTCTTTTCGAAATGACGCTTCTTTTCGAGGCGGCGCCTCTTTTCTTTTCGAAATGACGTCTCTTTTCGAAGCGGCGTCACTTTCTGAAGCCGCGATTCATCTGTATCAATGCGTTGAAAATACAGCGGGGGCGTCTTTACGCGGCTGCGTCCGTCTCGGCTTCGGCTGATTCCGCTGCGTCTGCCACGGTTTCGACTGCCTCGGTCTCGGCTGATTCCGCTGCGTCTGCCACGGCTTCGACTGCCTCGGTCTCGGCTGATTCCCCTTCGGCCGCGTCCGCCTCGGCTTCCTCGCCCTGGTCGCCGCTCTCTCGTCCACAAAGCCGGCGTACTTGGAGCCTTCGCTCCCGCAGACGAGCAGCTTCACCACGTCCCGGTTATCATAGATATAGTCCATGATAGCCCGGATGTATCCCTGGTACTCGGCGTCAAACTTCTCGTCATGGAACAGCATTTTCTGTTCGTCGGCCGGCCTGGCGGCATAGCCCTCCATATAGTTCCCGATCAGGTCCTTCAGCGTCCCGGCACACGCGGAAACAAGCGCGGAAAACAGGCCCTCCTTATCGCCGTACCTCGTATAGATGGATCGGGGAGTGGTTCCGGCATTCTCGGAAATGGTTCTCAGGGACGCTCCCATGTAGCCGTGCCGGCAGAATTCCTGCATGGCCGACTCCTGCAGTTTTTCTGTCATTCCCTCGACTCGGTTTGCCATGAATCTTCCTCTCCGGCCCAATAGCAACAGTGTTGCGCAACACTGTTTTAAATGTATCCCACGCGGATTATTTTGTCAGTAATCATTCGCACGGAACGATCCTCCGGAACGGGTGTCCGTCCGCGATCATCCGGTTCAGCGTGTTCAGCACGCGCTTCTTGTCGAGGCACCACAGCGGCGCGATCAGAAGGCGGCGCGGCCCGTCTCCGGTCATGCGGTGCAGCACCGTGTCCTCCGGGAGAATCCGAAAGCTTTCCACCACGAGCGATCCGTACTCCTCGAGAGAAAGAAGCGGGAACGGATGGCGCTCGTAGTCCTGTCCGAGCTCCGTCCCGCGGAGAACCTGCAGCATCTGGATCTTGATGCCGTCGGGCGGAGGCGAAAGAGACGCGAGATAACGCACGGTCTCCAGCATATCCTCCCGGCTCTCCCCGGGAATGCCGAAGATGACGTGGACGACGACCGTGATCCCCTCGGATTTCAGACGGCGGTACGCGTCCTCGAAGACGGAGAGGGAATACCCTCTGTGAAATGATTCTGCGGTCCTTTCGTGGATGGTCTGGAGGCCCAGCTCGATCCAGACGGGCTTGACCGCGTTGAGACGCCGAAGCATCGCCATGATCCGAGGCGGGAGGGCGTCCGGACGCGTCCCGAGGGACAGGGCGGCGATCTCGTCGAAGGAGAGCGCTTCCCTGTAGAGATTCTCCAGCCGTCCGGCGTCGCCGTAGGTGTTGGTGAAGGACTGGAAGTACGCGATGAATTTTTTCGCGTCCGTTTTCGCCGCGATCCTCGATCTGGCGTCCCGGATCTGCTGCTCCAGCGGAAGAACGGCCGCCGGAGAAAAATCTCCCGATCCGCCCTCCGAACAGAAGGTACAGCCGCCGTACCCCAGGGTTCCGTCCCGATTGGGGCAGGTACAGCCTGAGGACAGGGAGAGACGGTATACTTTTTCGCCAAACTGTGATCTCAGGGCGTCGGACAGTCTTATCATGATTTTTCCACCGTTTTACAGGCATTATAAGCCAATGGAGAGAGATAATCCACGAAAAATCCCGTTGGTAGACATAAGATTATTATTGACAACAAAACGGCCGCTCCGGTTACCCGGGAGGTCCCTCCCCGGGTGGCCCCGGGCACGCCGCCGGAGAGGGCCGCCGGAGCCCCCCCGGAGAGGGGGCCGGAAGAGGCCTGATTCAAAATCGGCAAAATCCACCGGAAATGACCCGGTTTTGAAGCGGGGGTTCAGGGGGATCCCGGCGGGCTTTTCCCGGGCGCCGGAGCCCGCCGCGGAGTTTCCTTCCGGAGGCGAAATCCGGCGCGAGAAATCCCGTATGAGGGGTCCGGCAGAAGATTCCGGGCGGGAGACATCCGGCGTACATCGTCCCATATGAGGAGTCCGGGCGGGAATCATCCGGCGTGTATCGTCCCATATGCGGAGAGCAGTCAGAAGAATCTCCCGCACGCGGTCCTGTGCGAGAGGGAGAAAGAAGAAACGTCCCCGAGACGCCCTGCGGAAGACGTCCCGGGGGAAGAAACGCCCCTTCTTTCCCAGATGTTCCGGGAGAGCTCCGAAATAATCTCCGGCGGACCGATCCGGGGGCGGAAAGACCTGCCGGACCGCTCCGGAGGCGTCGGAAAAGGGCTCATAAGGGGCTGCGCGGAGGATGCTGAGAGAATGCCGGGAGAATCTTCCCGGAAAGCTCCGGGAGGCCCGTATCTGCCCCCAAACGGCCTCAGAACCGCCGTTTGGGACCATGGAGAGGGGAAATCTTCGCGAAGAAATTCCGGGAGTCCCGGGGAGCGGCTCCGGCGCCGCGGACGGCGACGGGAGAACAGCCGGAATTGGGCAAATATACCATATAAAACAGTAAAATGCTAAGATAACGGGTAAGTAAACGATATAGTAAGGAGCGTAAAGTGTACAAAATGCCCAAAAACGGCGGGCCGGGGAGGGCCGCGGGCCGGAGGGCGGCCTGAGGGGGATTTTCCGCGGCTCTCCGGGCGAAAAATCCGGGATGCCGAAAACCCTTGAAAATACGGGAAAGTTGTAAGATAATAAGCAAGATAACACTTCTGAAAAAAGGCAAGAAAAGGAGCAGATTTTGAGCTATTCGCCCCCTTATCGCCTCACGGACCGGATGCTCTGGCTTGTGTCGTCGATCTCAGAAAAAATCGGTCAGGACTGCTGCAGACGGAACCTGGAAGCGAGGCCTCACCTCCGCCGGGCCGCCGCGATTCAGTCCGTCTGCTCCACCCTGAAAATGGATGGGAAGCTCTTCACCTTCTCCGACATTCAGGATATGATAGTAGGGGTGTCCCAGGACGACCCGGAGGTCCGGGAGGTCAGGAACACCTTCGCCGCCTACGAGCGGTTCGGCGACTTCGACCCGTACCATGAGGACGACTTCCTGAGCGCCCACGGTCTGATGATGAACGGGATGAGCTCCGTGCCCGGCCGGTGGCGGGACGGGGAGAGCGGTCTCTTCTACAAGGGGCGATGCATCTTCATCGCGCCGCCGCCCAACATGGTCCCGGAGATGATGACGGCGCTCTTCGGATGGATGGAGGAGAACCGGGGGACGATCCACCCGCTGATCCTGTCCGCGGCATTCCACTATGAGTACATGTTCATCTACCCCTTCGACGAGGGCTGCGGGAGGATGGCACGGATGTGGCACAAGGCGATCCTGGCCGACTGGAAACCGGTCTTCCGGAACGTGCCCTTCGAGAAGCAGCTGGAGAGCTGCGAGGAGGATTACTACGGACAGTTCGACGGATCGGCCGAGTCCTTCATCGAGTTCATCCTGGACCAGATCGACAGCGCGGTGGACGAGCTGGTCGGGGAGATCGGGCGGGGCGTGAGCCTGGAGTCCGAGTATGTGAAACGGCTCCTCGCCGCCATGGAATACGACGTGCCCTATACCGCGGGATCCATTATGGAGTCCCTGGGCCTCAAGTCGAAGGAGACGTTCCGGAAGCATTACCTGGGCCCGGCCATGGACGCCGGCCTGGTGGCGATGACGATCCCGGACAAACCCAACAGCCGGAACCAGAGATATATCAAACGGTGAGACTGTACAGCGGAAGAATGACGCTGTCAGACGGTGAGACCGCACGGCGGAAGAATGACGCTGTCAGACGGTGAGACCGCCTGGCAGGAGTGTGACGATAACGGACGGTGAGACCGCCTGGCGGGAGTGTGACGATAACAGACGGTGAGAGACACCGCGGCAGGAGCGTGAGGGTATGAAGCTGGAAGGACTGAAGATCAATTTTCTCGGAGACAGTATCACGGAGGGACACGGGACGTCCGATGAGTCCAAGGTCTACTGGCGGCTCCTGGAGAGCCGCGACGGGGTCGTGGCGCGGGGCTACGGAATCGGCGGCACGCGCATCGCGAAGCAGAGGGTCCCGTCCCCGGACCCGAAGTGGGATCTCTACTTCGGCTCCCGGGTCGACGACATGGATCCGGACGCCGACGTCGTGGTGGTCTTCGGCGGGACCAACGATTACGGACACGGGGACGCCCCCTTCGGAAGCATGAACGGGAGACGCGACGACACGTTTTACGGGGCGCTGCACAACCTGTACCGGAAGCTTCTGACGAAGTATCCGGACGCCCGCATCGTGGTCATGACGCCGATCCATTTCGCCTTTGAGCATCAGACCGTGAACGGGCTGGGCGTGAGAAACGTCGGCTGCCTCGGGGACTACGTCCGGATCATTCGGGAGGTCGCGGCCTACTACGCGATTCCCGTGCTGGATCTCTACACGGAGAGCGGCATTCAGCCCGAGGTGGACTTCCTGCGGGAGCGCTACGCGCCCGACGGGCTCCATCCCAATGACGCCGGGCAGGAGAGGATCTACCAGCTGCTCAGGAGCTTCCTCCTGAAGCTGTGAGGCCCTCGGGAGGAGCGGACACATAACAGAAGGTGCATGACGGGAGAAGACATGGGAGGAAGAAGGCTGACCCGCGAGAAGCGGAAGGACTATTATTTCATCATATTCGGGACGTTTCTGGCCGCTCTTTCGGCGAACCTGTTTTTTACTCCTTCGAAAATGGTACCCGGCGGATTTACGGGACTGGCCATCATCATCCGGTACGTGACGCAGCCGGCCGTGCGGGGCGGCGTGCCGACCTGGATCTCCAACGCCGTTCTGAACGTACCTCTGATCCTGGGGGCGATCCGGATCCGCGGGTGGAAATTCATGCGAAGGACGTTCGCGGCTTCGGTGCTTTTCTCGCTGTGGCTGGCCGTGATTCCGGAGTACCGGCTGCTGGGAGAGGATCTCTTCCTCAACACGATGGCGGGAGGCTTCCTGATGGGAGCGGGACTCGGCTTCGTCTTTCTCGGCAAGGCGACGACCGGCGGGACGGACACGCTGAGCGCGCTTCTGCAGAGGGCGTTTCCGCACATGAGCACGGCGAAGCTGATGCAGATCGTGGACGGGGCGGTGATCCTGCTGTCGGCGGGCATCTTCGGAATCGGGATCTCGGCCTACGCCGCCATTTCCGTTGTGCTGACCGGATTCGTCGCGGACCGGATCACGGGCGGCGCGAGGAACGCCTGCCTGGCCTATATCATTTCCGAGAAGCACGCGGAGATCGCGGAGGAGATCATGGGCGAGCTGAACCGGGGCGCTACGGTTCTCTCCGGGAAGGGCGTGTATACGAACGCCGAGCACCCGGTCCTGATGTGCGCGGTCTCGAAGAAGCAGTCGGTGATCCTGCGGGAGATGGTGTCCGAAATCGATCCGACCGCGTTTATGATCCTCACAGACGCAAATGAGGTGAGGGGTGAGGGTTTCCTTGCCTACACCCGGGAAGAGCTGTGAGAGGGCCTCACAGCGCGTCAGAAGGGGTGCTGCGTGCGGCCGGCGGCGGGGCAGCGGGACCCCAGAGCGAAACAGCAAGTGGAAACAGCAGACAGAACAGCAAACGCAACAGCAGGAAAGGATGACGGTACGGCAGATGAAGATGAACAACGAGTGGTTTTTCAGATGGAACATCATCACCAACGTGTGCATGGCGCTCTCGATCAACACCGCGGCGACGCTGCTCGCCGGGGGAGATTCCCTGGCGGGATGGGTGCGCGGGTGCTGCTGCGCGTTTACGATCAATACCATCGCGGCGATCATCATTCCCGTCGGAAGGATCGGGAAATGGTTCGCGGAGGACGTATGTCACACGAAGCCGGGGACGTTTCCTGAGATGCTCGCGCGGAACTTCATCATCAACGCGATTTACGTCACGATCGTGAGCTTCTCGATGGCGCTGATCAACGTCGGCGTCGGCCCGAACCTCCTGAAGGCCTGGATCTCGACTTACTTCCAGCTCCATCTGGTGGGCCTTGTCACGAGCCTGATCATCGAGAAGCCGGTTGCCGCGTTCTGTAACGGAAGAAAATGACGCGGCGCGCGTCACAGAAGAAGGAGAAACGGATGAGCCTTTTGGCCGGGTATATGGTGCCGCACCCGCCGATCGCGGTGGCGGAGATCGGACGCGGGGAGGAGAAAAAGATACAGGCGTCGCTCGACGCCTTCGACGAGGCTGCCCGGGACATCGCGCGGATCGCGCCGGAAACGATCATTCTGACGTCTCCCCACGCTGTGATGTACAGGAACTATTTCCACATTTCGCCCGGAAAACGGGCCTCCGGAGATTTCCGCCGGTTCCGCGCGCCGCAGGTGAAGATCCGCGCGGAGTACGACGCCCCTCTGGCGGAGAGAATCGCCTCGCTGTGCGCCGCGGAGGGATTCCCGGCGGGCACGGAGGGGGAGAGGGAGCCGGAGCTCGACCACGGCACGATGGTTCCGCTGTACTTTATCAACCGGCGCTATACGGATTACCGGCTCGTCAGAATCGGCCTGTCCGGGCTCTCCCTGGAGGATCACGTGCGCTTCGGAGAGATCATCCGGCGGGCGGTGGAGGAATCCGGGCGGCGGACGGTGTTTGTCGCCAGCGGCGATCTCAGCCACTGCCAGAAGGAGGACGGACCCTACGGCTTCCGGCCGGAAGGTCCGGAATACGACCGCCGGATCATGGACGTCATGGGACGCGCGGCCTTCGGGGAGCTGACGGAATTTGACGGGAAGTTCCTAGACCGGTGCATGGAATGCGGTCACAGGTCCTTTGCGATCATGGGCGGCGCGTTCGGCGGAGACCGCCCGGACGCCCGGACGCTGGCGCACGAGGCGACGTTCGGGGTCGGATACGGCTTCGTGATCTATCACTTGAACTGAGGCGCGGCGTGCCGGTCCGGTGCAGAAGGGGACGTGTGCCGCTCCCCGCGGTACAGTGATGGTGGCACGCCTGTCAAGAGGCAGTGACGGAGGCGCCGGCGGCCGGCGCGGAGAGGAGAGCCATGGATCCGTATGTGAAGCTGGCGGTCAACACGATCGAGGCGTACATCAGGGACAGGAAGATCTACAGGCCGTCCCCGGAGGAGCTGACGGAGGAGATGAGGGAGCGGCGCGCCGGAGCCTTTGTCTCCATTCACGAAGAAGGAGAGCTGAGGGGCTGCATCGGTACCATCGGGCCGACGCGAAGCTCCCTGGCGGAGGAGATCATCTCCAACGCGGTGGCGGCGTCGACGCGGGATCCCAGATTTCCGCCGATCGGCGAGGAGGAGCTGCCGCGCCTCGAGGTCAACGTCGACGTCCTCAGTGAGCCCGAGCCCATCGCCTCGGAGGCGGAGCTCGACGTGAAGCGCTACGGGGTGATCGTGGAGAAGGGAATGAGACGGGGTCTGCTTCTGCCGGATCTGGAGGGAGTCGACACCGTGGAGTATCAGGTCAGAATCGCGAAAATGAAGGCGGGAATCCGCCCGGAGGACCGGAACGTGAGCCTGAGCCGGTTCGAGGTGATAAGGCACAGGTGAAATGCTATGTCCCATGCCGTCTGCGGCGTCTGTCCCCATCACTGCCGCATCGCCGAGGGGGTCCTCGGCCGGTGCCGCGCGCGCGGAAATGTCGGCGGAGACGTGGTCTGCGTCAGCTACGGAAAGGCGACGGCCCTCGCCCTGGATCCCATCGAAAAGAAGCCGCTGGCGCGGTTTTTCCCCGGGAGCATGATTCTTTCCTACGGGAGCTTCGGCTGCAGTATGAGCTGCCCCTTCTGTCAGAATCACGGTATCGCCCAGACGGGGGAGACGGAGGCCGGGGAGCTGCGGGAAATCACGCCGGAAGAGCTCTGCAGTCTCGCTCTGCGGCTGCGCGGCCGCGGCAATATCGGAGCGGCCTTCACCTACAACGAGCCCCTCACCGGCTATGAATTCGTGCGCGACGCGTCGATAAAGATCCGGGAGGCGGGGATGAAGACCGTTCTCGTGACGAACGGAATGGCGGAGCTTCCGGTCCTGGAGGAGATTCTGCCGCACATCGACGCCATGAACATTGATCTCAAGGGGTTCCGGCCGGAGATCTACCGAAGCTTCGGCGGAGATCTGGACACCGTGCTCCGCTTCATCGGGCGGGCCGCGGAGTCGGCCCACGTCGAGATCACCTCCCTGATCGTGCCGGGCTTCAACGACGGGGCGGAGGACATGGAGCGGGAGGCCGCGTGGATCGCCGGGATCAGTCCGGAGATCCCGCTTCACGTCACGAGATATTTCCCGAGATATAAGATGACCGCGCCTGCCACGCGCCGGGAGGTTCTTTACACGCTCTGCGAAACCGCGGAGAAATACCTCAGATACGTATTTCCGGGCAATATCTGAGGCTCGTCAAAGCGCGCAGCGGCGGCGACGGCTCCGGGAAATGGTTCGGACACGTCTGTCCCGGCCGTCTCTGCGGAGGCTTCGCGCTGCGGGAGGCGGGGATCTCACAAAAAACAAAAAAGTACTTGTATTTTGGAAAGCAATCGGATATACTAACAGACGTCGCAAATATTGGGCTATCGCCAAATGGTAAGGCAACGGACTCTGACTCCGTCATTGTGAAGGTTCGAATCCTTCTAGCCCAGCTTAAAACCACGTTTTTAACCAGATATGGTTTAAAAGCGTGGCTTTTTTTATCTCAGCGGGAGCCCCGCTTCGAAGCGGCAGGATCCTGATCCGAAGGGAAGAGGAAAACGGTCATGCTGCAGTATTGTACCGATTATTTGTCAAATATGATGCCCGAACCGCTGGCATTGCTGCTGAGCGGTTTCCTGCTGTTTGTTGTGGTGATGGCGGCCGCGCTGGCTGCGGTAAAGATCAAGAACCTGATTTTCGGAAAATTTATCCGTGACAGGTCCATCCACTGGAAGTACATCAAGTCTCTCCTGTCTTTTGCAATCTTCTTTATGGGAATCCTCGACAAGGAGACGCTGGAGGAGCTTGCCGGCGCCCTCGAAAAGCTGCCCGAGAGGGAGCGCGACCTGATCATCCTGCA
>JBGUKX010000011.1:0-3495 GCA_045114695.1 Lachnospiraceae bacterium
CGGACTTTTCGAAGCCCGGGTCTTTGTTTTATAAGAGAAATCCGATGAAAAAGACTGCCGCACTAATCACTTAGTGCGACAGCCTCCGAAAAGTCCGAAATTATTCGGCAGCCTCCTCTGCTGTGGAAGCGGCGCCGCCCATGAGGCTTTCCGCCGTGAGCTTGAACGCGCTGCCGCTGACGGACTGGATCTCGCCGCCGTCCAGATAGGGCTGGATCGCCTTGGCGAAGTCGTTGATCGTGTCGCCGATGGTGCCCATGGAAACCGTTCCGCGGAGGACCGCTTCATCGCCTGCGGAGGCGACGATGGCCGCGTCGATCTCCTCGGTCTCGTCCACGCCGAAGACCGCGAAGTGGGCCTTGTCCTCGACCGGGGAGGCCGGGCTCATGACGAAGGAGTTGGCCGCGACGGCCGGCGTGCCGCCCGGGCACATGATGACCTTGACGTCCGGGTTGACGAGAAGCGTGTTCTCGATCAGGGTTCTGGACTCGTTGGGGCTGTCCCAGTCGACGGAAGCCGTGATCATGTCGACCTTGCTGTTGAGCTCAGCGATGGTCTGCATGCCTTCGCTTCTCTCAACGGCCTGCGGCGTGTTGGCGGCCGTCATGACGAACACCTTGACTTCCTTGTCGCCCGCGTCCGGGAACGTGGCGTCGATCCAGTCGCTGGCAAGCTCTGCCTGGGCGGCGCCCATCGTCTTGTCATCCGCGGCGATCTGGGAGGCGGAAGCGCCCGGGATGTCATTGGCGAACGCGAGGACCGGGATGCCGGACTCGACGATCTTGGTGACCGTGCTGGAGAGGCCTTCGCCGTTGACCGGCCATACGACGATCGCGTCGCAGCCCATCTGGGCGTCGTTCTCGACCTGGGTCATCTGTTTGTTGACGTCGCCTTCGGCGGAGTCGAACTGAACCGTATGGCCCTGGTCCGTGAGATAGGCCTGGAGCGCGTCGGAAAGAGCGACCATGAAGTCGTTGCTGACGGACGGAACCGTCATTCCGATCGTGAGGCCTTCCCTCGGGGCTCCCTCCTCGGCGGAAACCATTCCGGTCATGAGGCCGGCTGTCATCACTGCTGTAAGAAGAATACTGACTGTTCTCTTTTTCATGGTAGCGGTGTCTCCTTTCTTTAATAAACTCATTTTACGGGATAAGCCTTCGGGACTTAATCCGACTGTGTTTCGAAAAGGTGGACTTTCTTTTGATCTTCTTCCTCGGAGGAATTCATCACGAGGATCCGGCCGCAGATCCGGCGGAGAGCCGTCAGGTTCTGGGACGACAGGAGCACCGTGGCGCCCCGCGCGGCGAGTCGTCCGAAGAACGCCGTCTCGATCCCCATCATCTTCACGTCGACGTCGTTGAGAATATCCACCCCGATCACGAGCCGCGGGTTCATGAGGAGGCACTTCCCCAGCGCGATTCTCATCCGGTCGTAGGCGCCCAGCTCCGCGGCCGAGCGGCAGTCCGGATTCTCCAGCTTCAGGAACTCGCCGTTCTCGGACTCAAGGTAGCGGGCCACCCGGCGGTTCTGCAGGATGCCGCCCCGGCTGAATTCCTTCATGACGGGAAGAAGCAGGTTCTCCCCGATCCCCATGCCCTCCACCACCGAGCAGCTTCGGATATCCGGGGGAATGTAGGCCGCGCCCTCCGCGACGGCCTCCCGGAGAGAGAGGGGCGCGTATCTTCTGCCGTCCAGCGTGACGGATCCGGCGGCCGGCCGTCTCTGACCGGTCAGAATCCCCGCCAGCTCACGGTTCATCACGTTGTTCATGTCGTAAAGTCCGGTGATCCCGCCCCCGGGGAAGCGGAAGCTGAAGTCCCTCAGATATCGTCCGGTGAGACCCCGCACTTCAAGGGAGCAGCGTCCCTCCCCCTCCGGTAAGACGGGCGTCTCTCCGGCTCCGCCGGCGTTGATGAGGGGAACGGGACGGGCCCCCTTCTCCGTATTCTCACGCTCCTGCCCGGACGGATCCGGCGCCGCGTTCTCCGTCCGGGAGATGCCCAGCACCCACCGGATGAACTCGTCCCGGTCGTAGCTGTCCCGGTAGAAGGTTCTGACGTTCCGGCCGTTTCTCAGCACCGTCACCCGGTCGTCGAGGTAGAGAAGCTTGGGAAAGCCGCTTCCCAGGCAGAGGATCGTGATGCCCTGCCGCTTCATTTTCATGAGGCAGCGCTCGATGACGAGGGTCTCCTGCCGGCCGATCCGCTCGATGCTGACGTCGACGCAGACCAGGGGAATCTCGTTTTCCACCGCCCGGAGCAGCTCGACGGCGATCCTCTCGCCCTCCGTAAGTTCGCCCGCCTTCTGCTCCGCCCGGACGGACAGCCCGTACTCCGACAGCAGGAAGCTGACTCTCTTCGCGATGTTGGCCCTGTGCACGAGTACCCGGGTCTTCCTGCGCCGCGACAGGACGCAGATATTCTCGGCCACGGTGAGCTCGTCGGCGATCTTCGGGGTCCCGCTGACGGACAGGACGCCGTCGAAGCCGGCCAGGGAGTCCCCTGCCCGGAACGTTCTTCCGCCGATGACCGCGAGCCCCGACCGGATCGCCGCCCGGCCGTCCAGAAACCGGGCCAGGGCGTCCTTGCCGGAGCCGTCGATCCCGAGAATCTCCATGAACTCGCCCCGCATCACGCGGAGGCTGAGCCCGCCCCGGCCGTCCCTGACGCCCGGCTCGAGCTCCAGCTCCCGGATGGAAAGATAGGCTTCCTCGTATCTGCTCAACGGCTGCTCTTCTCCTCTGTCTTCGGAAGGGTCAGGCTGACCTCGGTTCCCACGCCCTCGGTGCTCGACACGGCGAGCCCGCAGGCGTCGCCGTGGAGGAGCTTCAGGCGCCGGTTGACGTTTCTCATCGCGATTCCGTCCCCCGCGCGGCCCCCTTCCGCCGGCCCGTCGTCCTCTCCGTTGATTCTCTCCGTCAGCTCCCGGAGCTTCTCCTCCGGCATGCCGACGCCGTCGTCCTCGATCAGGATGTACACGTACCGGTCGTCCGATTCGATGTGAATCTCGATATGCCCCTCGCCGATCTTGTTTTCCATCCCGTGGAAGATCGCGTTTTCCACGATGGGCTGGAGCGTCAGCTTCGGAATCAGGCAGTTCAGCGTCGAGGGATCCTCGTCGTGGTTGAAGATCCGGAAATCGAACTTGTTGGAGAACCGGTACTGCTGGATGTGCATATAGGTGCGGATGTTGTCCAGCTCCTCGCCGAGCTTCACCAGGTCGGAGCGCCTGCTGATATTGTAGCGGAAAAAGCGGGAGAGGGATTCCGTCATGTCCGCGATGACGGGATTGTCGTCCAGGATCGCCCTGGCGCGTATGTTCTCTAGCGTGTTGTAGAGAAAATGAGGATTGATCTGGTTCTGCAGGAGGGCAAATTTCATCTTCGTCTCCAGCAGCTCCTGCTCGCGCCGGCGCTCCTTCTCCGAGGGCCCGGCGACCCGCGCCGGGCGGCGCGGGCGGCCGCCGGACGCCGGGCCCTCGGAGAAGGAGCGCCGG
>JBGUKX010000012.1:0-48671 GCA_045114695.1 Lachnospiraceae bacterium
AAAAATCGTGCCATTGAAATGCCAGTTTACATGTCTGAGGGTGGGGATCCTATGCAGGACCTACCCTCGTGAATAATTCAGGATAAAAATCTTTTCGCGGCGGAAACCTACTCTTCCTGAAGGGCGGGTTCCCGCCGCTTTCTTCATTTTCATTTTCTTTTTCTTTTTCAGCATTGCCCGGCATGATACTTTTCGATGGCGGCTGACGGTACTTCTCCCATGCGGCAGGCGAACTGTCCGTCAGACCGGAAAAACCCGGGGTTCCTGCGTTCTGACATTTTGAGTACTGATTACACGATTTTTAGGATATGATTAGAGATGCGAGAGAAGCGCCTGTGCCTAAAGGCCGGGAAAAAGAGGATCCGGAAATCGTTCGGAAGATTACCGGATTCACAGTCAAATGAAGCAAAGCGATCCGGATGCGTTGTATCATGAACGTCCGACACCGAAGAATAGAAGAAGTGAGAGATCCGTATGAATGATACCCTGCGTGAAAGCCTGAGCTATTTTGGACTTTATAAGAAAATGCTTCAGGTGAAGAAGAAGTATAAACCGGTAAAAGTTTCCTATGGAGAAAACAAGGAGCAGTATTTCCTGTATTATGAGCCGGAAAAGAATATCAGCGACAAGATCATCGTCTGGGTTCACGGAGGAGGCTGGAATGCGGGCAGTCCCCTGCTTTTTGATTATGTGGGCCAGAAGGTCTGTGGTCAGGGCTATCGTTTTATTTCCCTGGGCTATAGATTGTCGCCAAAGTACAAGTATCCCTGTCAGATAAAGGATGTATGTGAGGCATATAATTGTGCAGTAGACTATATGACAAAAAGAGGAATGGACGTGTCAAAGGTCATTGCGGCAGGTCCTTCTGCCGGGGCGCATCTGGCATCCATTATGTGTTATTGCCGAAAGATCCAGGAGAAATATGAGGTTGATATTTCACACATAATAGGCTTTGTCGGTTCCGGAGGCCCCTATAGTTTCAGAGAGACTCAGGGCCTGACCATCAGACTGCTGCAGAACCAGCTCTTCAAAAAGGATTACAACAGACGAAACGGGGAACCCGTGGCTTTGATGAATCAGAATCATATCCCGATGCTTCTTATCCAAAGCAAGCATGACGGATTGATCGATTATTCCTGTGCGGAGGACTTTGCCAAAAGGGCAGAAGAAGTGGGTAATACCTGTGAACTGTACAGTGTGACGGACAGGAAAAATACACATTCGTGGTATACGGCAGGGATGTTTTTGGAGAGCAGAGAAGAAAATAAAGGTCTGGATAAATTCTTCTCATGGATAGAGCAATTATAGAATGAAGATAAGGGGCTCCTGAAAGAACTGCCGGAAGCGATGTCTGATAAACATCCGGTGCCTGAGCAACAAGAAGGTAAAGAACCCATCCGGCGGATGGGTACCTCAACCATAAATACATTGCAGTAGAAAAAGAAGTGAAAAATGACAGAAGAAAAGAGGCAGGCGTTATTTGAGAAGGAGAAGAATCATACCGACAAAACGGTAAAACTGGTTCCGATTCTGCAGGGAAAAGGCAATCTTCATTTCTATGAGAAACTCGGCTATCATCAGACGGGCAGGGTTGATAAAGTGAACGACCGCATGGATATCGTGTATTACGAAAAGGACTGAAAGGACTGAAAGGACGGAAGGCGGCGGAAACGGGTGAATCTGGTTCAGGATTCGTGTATAATCGTAACGTGAAATGATCATTCATGTATTGATACGGTCAGAATGAGGAACAGAAGGGAGATCCGCGGAAAGTTTTACAGTATTGAGACGGCGGACCATATATCCTATTACGGTGAGATCGTGGACGCGTACATAATAGAAGAGTGAGGAACTATAGATGCCGGAGAAACCGGTGAATGTGCTTTAAGAGAAGCCGGTAAACGTAGGCCGCTGCTTTGTCCCGGCTGTGAAGCATTACGGATAGACGCTCACAATGCGGTATGGAGAGAATGGATCACAGGAAAAAGAGAAATGACGACGTTCTGACGGGCTGTCTCTGTGCCGCGGGAAGTACCGTGCTGTACGGAATGAGCTTTATTTTTACGAAGCGGGCACTGGGAAGCGCCGGCGTGCTGTCGCTGCTGGGATGGAGGTTCCTGGTGGCGTTTATCACGATGAGCGTCCCGGCTTCTCTTGGGATCGTCAGGACCCGCCTCCGGGGGAAGCGGCTCGGCCCGCTTATCCTCCTGGCGCTGTTTTTTCCGGTCATCTACTATATTGCCGAAGCTTTCGGCGTGGACATGACCACCGCCTCCGAGAGCGGCGTGTTCATGGCCACAATCCCGGTTATCTCGCTCGCGGCGTCAACGCTGATTCTTCGAAAGAAGCCGACCCGCCTGCAGGCCGCGGGGGTCCTGGTGACGCTGGCCGGCGTGCTGGTTACGGTATTCGCGGCGGGCATCTCCTCCAGTTTTTCCGTCCCGGGGTACCTTCTTCTTACGGCAGCGGTCGTATCCTATGCGCTGTACGCTGTTCTGGTGGAGAGGACTTCCGGATATACCGGCGCCGAGATAACGTATTTTATGCTGATCACCGGCGCCGCCGTATATGTATCGCTGGCGGTCGCCGAAGCGCTGACAGAGGGCAGCTTCGGACGCCTGGCGTCGCTGCCCTTCACCGACAGGGACTTCCTGGCGGCGATCCTCTACGAAGGCCTGGGGTGCTCCGTCGGGGCATTTTTCCTGACAAATGTGGCGATCGCGAAGATCGGCGTCAACCGCACGTCCTCCTTCGCGGGAGCCTCCCCGGTGGTTTCGATCCTGTCCGGGATACTGTTCCTGCATGAGCGGTTTACAGCGCTGCAGGCCGCCGGAGCCGCCGTCATCATTGCCGGCGTCTATCTTGCCAACGCGCGGACGCCGGGAGACCCGTCTGCCCCGTCCTGAGCAGACGCGCCATATTCCGTATGGATACTCCGCTTTATCTGTCGCCATAGTGTCCGCGACAATGAGCGATATAAATGCGACCGCCTTCGATGTAGTAAACGAGGCGGTCTTTCTCATTGATCCTGCGGCTGAACGCTCCCTGCAGCGCCTGCACGCTTCCGGTGGTCACGCCGATCCGCCCGTTTTCCAGATCACCGAGGCCGGAGTAGGGGGCGGCTTCGGCGGTTCCGCCGAAGGAGAGAAGGCCTGCGGCGGTCAGAAGGAGAAGGATTTTCAGGAGAAAACCTGTTTTTTTCAATGCGTTCATATGCGCGCCCCTCCGGAATAAGGCCGATCCTGATCAGGATAACAGCCGCTTTCTTCACAGAGCTTTTCTTCCTTTCACGGAGGTCTCTGCGGCGGGAACTGTCTTACAGACATTACTATAGGCGCTCCGGGGAGATCCGGTCAAGCCTGATCCGCCGTCCGCGTCCCGGGGGTCGCGCGGAAGCACGGGAAATCCGTGGGAGGGATCCGCTGCCTCGCGGGGACGCGCGTCATCTCGTGAGGTCCTGCACCCATTTGTACTTCCGGAAGCGGAGCATGACCCAGGGGATCTTGCCCACCTCGTCGAGGCAGGTGCAGGCGTACACCGCGAGGGGGTGCCAGTGGAAGACGAAGGCGCCGAGCAGCGCCAGCGGGATCGCGACGCCCCACATGCACACCAGAAGGCTGTAGAGGTCGAAGACCGTGTCCCCGCCTCCGTCCAGGATGCCGTTGATCGTGATGGTATTCACCGCCCGCCCGATCATATAGACGGCCATGATCACCATCATGCCGGTAAGATAGTTCCGCGCGCTGTCCGTGAGCACCACCACCCGGACCGTGAGCGGGGTGACGGCGAGTACGAGCGCCATGGAGAGAAGGCCGGTCACAAAGGACAGATTGCGCAGCCGGATGCCAATGGCCCGGCCCTCCTCGAGCTTCCCGGCGCCCAGCTCGTTGCCCACCATGATGCCGGCGGCTGTCGCGATGCCGTTGCACAGGCAGCAGACGAGGTCGCGGATGACCGCCGCGATGGAGTTGGCCGCCGCCGGATCCGTCCCCATGTGGCCGATGATCGCCGTATAGGAGGTAAAGCCCACGCCCCACAGGAGGCCGCCGCCCAGCAGAGGCAGGCACTGCCGCGCGAAATCCCTGGGCAGTCCCTTCCGGATGCGGAAGAACGCCCCGAAGCGCGGCCGGACGTACCCGCTTCGCGCCGATACGGCGACGCAGAGCAGAAGCTCTATGATTCTGGCGGCGGTGGTGGCAGCGGCGGCGCCCCTTGAGAGAAGGCGCGGCGCGCCGAGAGCGCCGAAGATCAGGACCGCGTTGAGGATCACGTTGCTCACGACGGCCGAACAGCTGATCAGCGCGCAGGGCCGCACGTGGTCCGTGACCTTCATCGCCGTGAGGTAGCACTGCGAAATCCCGCTGATCAGATAGGACCAGCCGGCAATTCTCAGGTAGGAGGACCCGATCGCGATGAGGTCCGGGTCATGGGTGAAGATTTTCATGAGAGAAGCCGGGATCCCTTCGCAGGCGGCGCAGAAGAGGACGGACACGGTGCCGGACGCAAGCAGCATGATGTGCATCAGCTCGGTCAGCGCGCGCCGGTCTCCCTTTCCGAAGTACTGGGCGCCGAGGATCGAGCCCGCCGACGTGACAGAGAACACGATCATGTTCTGGACGAACTGGATCTGCGTCGCCAGCGAGACGGCCGTCATCTCGTCCTGGGCGATCCGGCCCAGCATGAAGGCGTCGCACGCCGCCACCAGCGCGAGCATCAGGCTCTGCAGCGCGATGGGCAGGGCTATTTCCGTCAGTCGTCTGTAAAAATTCCGGTTTTCTTCTCTCATCGTTCAATAACAGCGGCAGGGGTTTCCCCCTGCCGCCCTTTCTGGTGAGGCGGATATTCGCATTCCGCCTGTTGCAGTTGCCATTTCCGCTGCCGCGGCTTACGCTTTCTTCAGGACGGCGACCTCGTAGGGCGCCAGCAGCACCTGCCGCCCGACCTGCTGCCCGGTGAGCAGCTCGTCGAAGGGACCGTCCACCGGCACGACCACCGTGTGCGCGTTGTGGTTGAGCACGAAGAGCGCGTCGTTCTCCCCGTCGGTGGCGGAGACTATCTCGACGCCCTCCTGCGCCCCCTCCGGCAGCTCGATCCCGCACGCGCGGCAGAGCCTTTCGGCCAGGCGGCGCATCGCTTCCGCGTCGAGATCGCAGCCGAGATAATACACGCAGCCGTCGCCGTGGGCGTGTCTCGTGAAGCAGGGTTCCCCGGCGTAATAGCTGCCGGTGTAGACGCCGAGCACGTCGGAGGAGCCGGGATTGATAATATCACACCACAGGGACGCCGTGCCACTCCCGAATGTGCCGGACACGGAAGTTTCCTTGCGGTACTGCGGGTCGTAGTCCTCCACCGTGACGCCGGCCATCTCCGCGAAGACGCCGGGGACCGTGAGGGGAAGCATCGTGTTGTCCATGCTCTTGATGCCGCTGCGGAAGCTGAGAAGCAGGCAGCCGCCGCCGCGCACGTAGCGGTCCAGGTTCTCTTTTTCCGCGTCGCTCACCATGACAAGGGCCGGCGCCAGCACCAGCGCGTAGGGGCTCAGGTCCTCCCCCGGCGTCACAAATTCGACGGCGGCGCCCAGACGGTAGAAGGCGCGGTAGTAGTCGAGCAGGAAGTCGTCGTAGCGGAAGCCCTCGACGTGCCGGTGCAGGCGGTGGCTCCACTCGCTGTCGAAGGATTTGACGATGGCGACCTTCGCCTTGGGGGCGAGCCTGCCGTACACGGCGCTCAGCTTCTTCATCTCCGCGCCGACCTGCGAAAATTCGCGGAAGCGGCGGTTCGGTTTTCCGTCGTGGCCGAGGATGCCGTTCCAGTATTCCTCCGTCCCGAAGAGGCAGGATCTCCAGCGGAAGAAGACCACCGTGTCGGCGCCGTTGGCGACGGAGGAGTAGGTCCAGAGGCGCAGCTGCCCCGGCTCGGGGGCCGATCCCAGCTGTGTCCAGCCGATGGCGGCGGCCTGCTGCTCCATGACCCAGAAGGGCCGGTGCTTATAGCTGCGGAGAAGCGCGTGGTCCCTCGAGACGCACGCATCCTCCGCGATGCCCCACTGGAAATTGATGTAATTGTCCCAGGAGACGAAGTCCAGCGTCTCACTCAGCCGGAAGTAGTCAATCCCCGTGCCCGAGTTGACGCCCGCGTCGAGGAGGTTGGTCGTGATGGGATACTGGCTGTAACGGCGGATGATGTCGACCTGCTCGTTCATGAAGGAGATGACGCTGTCCGAGGAGAAGCGGTCGAAATCCAGCATGAGGGAGGGATTCTGCCCCTCCGTGCCGTCCGGATCCGAGCCGCGGCACGCGCCTTCCTCCGGGACGATCACCTGTGAGAAGTCGTTGTAATCCTCGCTCCAGAAGACGGTTCCGTAGGTCTTGTTCAGCGTCTCTATGCGGCCGTATTTCTTTCTGAGGAATCCCTGAAAGGCGTCCCGGCATTTCTCACAGTAGCACCGCGTCGTGTTCGACCAGCCCAGCTCGTTGTCGATCTGCCAGCCCTCGACCGCCGGGTGGGCGCCGTAGCGCTCCGCGATCATCGTGACGAGCTTCCGGCACTCCTCCCGGTACGCGGCGCTGTTGAAGCAGTAGTGCTTCCGCGTGCCGAAGGGGCGCACGTGTCCGCGCCGGTCCTTCTGGTAGAGCGCCTCGCCGTACTTGTCGCACATCCACTTCGGCGGCGTCGCCGACGGCGTGCCGAGGATCACCTTCATGTCGTGGGCGTGGAGGAAATCCAGGATCTCGTCCATCCACTCAAAGCGGTAGATCCCGTCCTCCGGCTCGTAGAGGGACCAGTCGAACTCGCCGATCCGCACCACGGCGATGCCGCACTCGTGCATCATCTCAAGGTCGGTTTCCCATCTTTCTTTTTCCCAGTGCTCGGGATAATAATCTGCTCCGATTCTCATATCGGCCTCCTTTTGAAAAAAAGTGTGACAGAGAACCGTCCCCGTCAGGGAGGACGGCCCCTGCCACATATGGCAGTCAGCGCACATTGAGGGGGAGTGCGCTGCTGGCCTCACTTATTGGAAACGGAAACGGACGCTGTGCATCCGGGGATCCTTGCTGCAGCTGCCGATCAGCGCAGTGTAATCGATATCCTCGGTCACGAAATCGTCTGCCTCCTCTGAGAAATACGCCATCTCCTGCTTCGTCACGGACAGCTCGACCACCTTGGTCTCGCCGGCGTCGAGGGTCACCCTGGCGAAGTCGCGGAGCGTCTTCACCGGGCGGTCCACGGCGCTGCCTTCGCAGCTGACGTAGAGCTGCGCGATCTCCGCGCCGCCGCGGCGGCCGGTGTTGGTGACGGAGAAGCGGAACTTCGCCCTGTCCCCGAACACCTCGACCTCGGGCGCGCCGATCTCGAAGCTCGTGTAGGAAAGGCCGTAGCCGTAGGGATAGAGAACGTCCTTGTTCTCCTTGTCCATCAGGACGTAGCCGTGATAGTACTCATAGGTGATCTCCGTGCAGTCCGGATCGAAGAACGGGTAGTCGTCCTCGGAATACGCGACCGTGTACGGAAGCTTGCCGCTCGGGTTCACGTCGCCGAACAGAATCTCCGCGAGAACCGTGCCGCCCTCCATGCCGCCGTAGAAGGAGAAGAGGATCGCCGGCACCTTGCTCTCCCATTCGTTGATCAGGATCGCGCTGCTGCCGATGAGCGACACAACCGTGTTCGGGCAGATGCCCGCCACCGCCTCGATGATGTCCGTATCTCTCTTGTGAAGGCGCATCGTCATGCGGTCGCCGCCGGCCGTCGCCTCCGTTTCGACCTTGGAGCTGAGGAATTCGCCCTCGTCGCTGTGCACGTAGCCCGCCACGATGACCACCGCGTCGACGTCCGCCGCCTGCTTCTTCGCAAGCTCCAGATCCGTCCCGTCGTTGTAGAGGATGAGGGCTCTCGGCATTCTCTTCATGATGCCGGACAGCGGGGAGACGGCGTAGTACGGGTGTACCATGGACGATCCGTGGTCGCCGATGTTCTGCGCATTGCCGAGCTTTCCGAGCACGAGAATCCGTCCGGTCTTCTCCGGATCGAGGGGAAGCACGCCGCCTTCGTTCTTGAGCAGCACCGCCGCCTCTTCCGCCGCGCGCTTCGCCACCGCGATGTGGGACGGCCGCGCGATCACGTCCGGGGTGTATTCTTCCGGATCCTTGCGGGTCTCGTAGTAGAGAATGGTTCTCAGGATGTATCCCACGGACTCGTTGAGCTCTTCCTCGGTCACGCGGCCGTCCGCCACCGCCTGGGGAATCTCGCTCTCATAGAACGCCACGCAGGGCATCTCGATGTTCATGCCGGCCTTGACGGATTCCACCGCGCGTCCTTCGTGCAGGGCCCACAGGAAATCGGAGAGCGTGAAGCCCTCGAAGCCCCAGCGGTCGCGCAGCGTGTCGTGCAGCAGGTATTTGTTCTCCGAGCAGAAGCTGCCGAGAACGCTGTTGTAGGCGCACATGACCGACGCGGCGCCGGCCTCGATGCATTTTTTGAAATGGGGCAGATAGACCTCGTGAAGCGTCCTCTTGTCGATCTGGACGTCCGCGGTGAAGCGGGCGTTCTCGATGCTGTTGAGGGCGAAATGCTTGATGCACGCCATGACGTTCTGGCTCTGGATGCCCTTTGTGAGAGCCGCTCCCATCTCGCCGATGTGATAGGAATCCTCTCCGTAGGTCTCCTGGGCGCGGCCCCAGCGGGGATTTCTCGGCAGGTTGATGCAGACGCCGCCGTAGTAGTTGCCGCCCACCGCGCGGATCTCCGCGCCGATGCACTTTCCGATCTCCTCCTCGAGCTCGCGGTCAAAGGTCGCGCCGCGCGCCATCGAGACCGGGAAGCAGGTCGCCGAGCCCGCCACGACCCCGCGGGGGCCGTCGACGAAGCGGACGTTGGGGATGCCGAGGCGCTCGACCGCCAGGGTGGGATAGGGATCATAGTTGTAGTGGACGATCTCAAAGAGATCATAGAGCAGCTTCTCTTCCGTGATCTGGCCGGACATGATGCCGATCTTCTCCTTCAGAGTGAGCCGGGGAATCAGTTCCTTCTCCACATAGGAGCGGATCTCTTCCTTGCTGCAGTTTTCCGTCAGCTTCGTGTTCCTGACAGCTTCTCTCATAGTTTCCTCCTTACTTTCTCTTCGCAAACTTTCTCATATCGACGATGACGGCAAGGAGAATGATGAGACCCTTGACGATGTACTGCCAGTACATATTGACGCCGATGAAGGACAGGCCGTAGTTGATGACGGTGAAGATCAGAACGCCGGTGACGATGCCGCCGACCGTTCCGATGCCGCCCGACATGGAGACGCCGCCGACCACGCAGGACGCGATCGCGTCCATCTCGTAGCTGTTGCCGGTGGTGTTGGAGGCGCTGCCGATCCGTCCGACCTCAAGGACGGCGGCGACGGCGTACATGATCGCCGCGATCGAGTAGGTGGCGACGAGGATCTTCTTGACGTTGACGCCGGAGACCTGCGCCGCGTCGGGGTTTCCGCCGACGGCGTACATATACTTTCCGAACTTTGTCTTGTTCCACAGGATCCACATGAAGACGATCACCACGATCGCGATGATGGTCAGGTACGGGAGGCGGAAGGATCCGATCCGGACGCCTCTCGTGCAGAGCTTCGTCAGGGAATCCGTGATGCCGCCGATGGGCTGGGCGCCGTAGGGCTCGCGGTCGAAGTAGATCGAGGACGTGCCGTAGAGAACCAGCTGCATCGCCAGCGTCGCGATGATCGGCGGAACCTTGAGGTGCGCGACGCAGATGCCGGAGATCGTTCCGAGCAGGGCGCAGAGCGCCATGACGAGCAGCAGCGGCACGATGATCGGCAGGGACGGAAGGTTCTGATACATGCGGTACGCGTAGTTCACGTCCTGCAGAAGGGAGGCGGAGATGACGGCCGCGAGGCCGATCATGCGTCCCGTCGACAGGTCGCAGCCGCGCACCATCAGCACCATGCCGGCGCCCAGGGCGATGATGATTCGCGTCGAGGACTGCGCCAGGATGTTGCTGAAGTTGATGATCGATAAGAAGCGCGGTTCGATGCAGATGATCACGATGATCAGCGCCAGCAGAACCACATAGATGATTTTTTCCGTGAAGAGCTTTTTGATCAGATCTCCGGCGGACACATTCTTTGTCATACTCCTACTCCTCCTGCGGATACATATTTTGCGGAAGCTTCCATGATCTTAACCTGTGTCGCGTCCGCCGCGTCAAAGATACCGGCCTCTCTGCCGTTGCTCATGACCAGGATCCGGTCGCACACGCCGAGCAGCTCCGGCATTTCCGAGCTCACCATGATGATGCTCCGGCCCTCGGCCACCAGCTGGTTCATGAGCTGGTAGATCTCGTACTTGGCACCGACGTCGATGCCGCGGGTCGGCTCGTCGAGCAGCAGCACGTCCGGGTTCGTCAGCAGCCATCTTCCGAGGATCACCTTCTGCTGGTTGCCTCCGGACAGGTTGCCGATCTTGACCTTGCTGCCCGGCGTCTTGACGCGGAGGTCCCGGATCGTCTTGTCGACGTTCTCCCGGATCTTCGCGTTGTTGAGCAGCCCGTGCTTCAGGTAGGGATCCAGATTCGCGATGATCGTGTTGAAGGTGATGCTCAGATCCGCGAAGATGCCGTTGTGCCGTCTCTCCTCCGTGAGCATCGCGAAGCCGTTCTTCATCGCCTTTTCCGGCGTTCCGTTGTCGACCTCTTTCCCGTCGAGAAGGATGCGGCCTTCGCCCTTCAGGCGGATGCCGAAGATCGTCTCGAGGAGCTCCGTGCGCCCCGCGCCGACGAGGCCGGCCACGCCGAGGATCTCGCCCTTCCGGAGCTCGAAGCTGACACCCTTGAACTTCGGCGTCGCGCTGGAGAGATTCTCCACCTTGAGGAACGTCTCTCCCGGAACCGTATCCCGCTTCGGATAGCGCTCCTTGAGCTCCCGGCCGACCATCAGGCGGATGATCTTGTCCGTGTCGAGGTTCTCCACCGGCTCGGTCGCCACCCAGCGGCCGTCGCGCATGATCGTCACTTCGTCGGAGATCTTCATGATCTCCTCCATCTTGTGGGAGATGTAGATGATGCTGACGCCGCGCTTCTTCAGCATCTCGATGATGCGGAAGAGGTGCTCCACCTCGTCCTCCGTCAGGGAGGAGGTGGGCTCGTCCATCACGATGACCTTGGCGTCGTAGGAGACCGCCTTGGCGATCTCGATCATCTGGCGGTCCGCGACCTGGAGGGTCCCGGTCATCGTCCTGGGATCGACGTGGATATCGAGCTGCTCAAAGATTCTCTTCGTCTCATCATACATCTTCTGGTGGTCGACGAAGAGGCCCTTCATGGGGAATCTGCCGAGCCAGATATTTTCCATGATGTTGCGGTCCAGCACCTGGTTGAGCTCCTGGTGAACCATCGAGACGTGGTTCCGGAGCGCCTCGGCCGGGCTCTCAAACGCCACCTTCTGTCCGTCCAGGATGATCTCTCCGCCGTTCAGCGAGTAGATTCCGAACAGGCAGTTCATGAGCGTGGATTTGCCCGCGCCGTTTTCTCCCATGAGGGAGTGGACGGTGGCGGGCCTGACCTTCAGCGTCACGTCGTCCAGCGCTTTTACTCCGGGAAATTCCTTGGTGATGTTCTTCATTTCCAGGATGTATTCGTTTGCCATAGTCATTTCCCCTTTACGGGCACCGGCCGCTCCCGGGCCGGTGCCCTCTTAAAGGATATGCAGAAGCCCGGAAGCTTCTGCATATCCGTTCTTTTGCATCAATTCACTTGTGAGAGAAGCGGATCAGCCCTCGTAGGTCTTCGCTGCTTCGTCCACGTTGTCGATCGTGATGGCCTTGTAAGGGACGCGGACCGCCTTGGAGCCGTCGGTATCAAATTCGAAGTCCGTGCCGTCGAGGGGCTCTTTGCCTTCGACAAGGTTCTGCGCGATCTTGACGATCATCTGGCCCTGTGTGTTCGCATCCTGGAGGACGGAGCCGATCATCTCGCCGCTTCTGATCTTCTCAAGCACTTCCGGAAGGGCGTCGATGCCGATCACCGGGATGAACATTTCGCTCTCAGCGCCGTCTTCGTTGAAGCCCGCCGCCTGGATGGACTGCAGAGCGCCCAGCGCCATCGCGTCGTTCGCCGCGTTGATGAACTCGATCTCGTCGCCGTACTTGGAGATCCAGGCGTCCATCTTTTCCTTGGCCTTGGCGGTATCCCACATGCCCGTGTCTTCCTCAAGCAGATCGATCTCGATGCCCGCATCCTCGATCGTGCTCTTGACGTACTGGCTTCTGGGCGGAGTAGCCGTGTGGCCCGGGTCGCCCATCAGGTTGATCAGCTGGATCTTGCCGTCGCCGTTCTTGTCCGCTTCCGGATGAGCCTTCCAGTAGTCGACGATCATCTGGCCTTCGATGGCCGCGCCGTAGTCGCCGCCGGTCGAGGTGACCTGATAGAGGTTGTCATAGCTGTTCACGACGTCCTTGTCCTCGATCTCCTTGTTGAAGAAGATGATCGGGAGATTGCCGTTTTCCTTGACCTTCTCGATGATGGCCGGAGCCGCCGTGACGTCGACGACCGAGACCGCGATGGCGACGGCGCCCTTGGCGATCGCCGTGTCGATCTGGTTGAGCTGCGTGGACTGGTCAAGCTGTCCGTCGTCGACGTTGCAGTCGAAGACGCCCGCGCTGGCGTTCTTGATCGCCTTGCCGATATAGGAATTGAAGTTGTCCGTGGAGGAGTAGATACCCGCGCCGAGGATCGGCAGGTCGGCCGCCGCCACGCTCATGGCCGAACCCGCGAGCATTCCGGCCGTCATAGCTCCGCACAATACGAGACTGATCAGTTTCTTCATCTGGAACCTCCTTTAGTCCGTGTCTGACAGGACATTCTGTCGTGTCCCTGTCGTTTCTGATAAATTCGTTATACATTTTTGTCTTTTTCGGGGCAACTTACGGTTTTTAGATTTTGGGGGACACTTTTTGGAAGTGTCAAAAACATTGGGCGAAGAGCCGCATTCTTTATAATAATCGTGGTATGATGACAGGGAAGTCAGCGCCGCCTGCGGCAGCGCGCAGGCCCGGTATCAGCACACAGGCGGGCGGCAGAAACGCAGGCCCGGTATCGGCGCAGGTGGACGGCAAAGACGCAGCCCGGTATCGGCGCAGGCGGACGGCAAAGACGCAGCCCGGTATCAGCGCAGACGGACGGCAGAAGCGCAGGCGGTATCGGCGCTCAGGCGGACGTCGGCGGACCGCGGAAGGCCGCCCCCGGCGCGATCTGTTATTTAAGAGAGGACAGCATGCTGAAAGTTCTGATTGCGGATGATGAAGTGAAGGTCATCCAGCTCATCGAATATCTGGTGGACTGGCAGGCCTTCGGCATGGAAATCATAGACCGGGTGCACGACGGGGAGACCGCGCTCCTGGCCATACGCGAAAAACAGCCGGACATCGTGGTGACGGATATCCGCATGCCCGGCCTCGGCGGCATCGAGCTCGTCCAGAAGACGCAGGAGGCGGGCCTCGATCCCTTCTTTATCATGATCAGCGGCTACAGCGAGTTCGAATACGCCCAGAAGGCGATCCAGCTCGGCGTAGAGGACTATCTCCTGAAGCCGCTCCGGAAGAAGGACCTGGAGGCGGTGCTGAGCAAGATCCTGGAAAAGAGCCACGTCCGTAGGGAGACCAGCGCCGCCCTCGGCGAACTCTCCAAGACCCGGAAGCTCGCCAGGACGAGACTCCTCACCGACGTCGTCGTGAACCGGGATCTGACGGTGTTTGAACTGACGGATGAGGAGTTTGCCGCCAGATACGGGGTGTCCCTTTCCGGCTCCTCCATGGAGTGCCTTATCACGCGCGTTTTTCCGGGAATGATGCGCCGCGGGACGGAATCCACGGACGAGTACCGATTCATCATGCCCAAGCTCCAGGAGATCGTGGAATCGCGCCTTTCCCCTCTGTGCCGTGAGATCATCAGCACGGTGCTCCACAACGACGTGATCACGCTGATCAGCCACGGCGGACAGCAGAGGGAGCGCATCGCGGAGGAGATCGCGAAGCTCAAGATCAATGTGCTCGGCTACCGCAACATCTACCCGGAGATGCGCATTGCTGTCGGATTCAGCCGCACCGTGGAGAATATCCGCGGGATCCCGGACGCCTACCGGGACGCGGCGTGCGCCCTGATCCGGCGCTTTGCCGGGGAGGACCGGTTCATCCTCGACGGCACGGGGGAAGCCGCGGCCGGGGAGGCGCACAAGGACAGCCTTCTTCAGCCGCAGGCGCGCAAGGCCCTTCTCGGACGGATCGAGCTGCTCGACGCCGAAGGCTTCCGCGCCCTGGCGGCGGATCAGTTTTTCCGCATGCGGGACCATCTCGACCGGCCCGCCGCGCTTCGCGATTCCTACAGCGCCCTCTGCGAGACGTTTCTCTTCGGCCTCCGCTCTCTGGACAGCCTCCCGGAGGACACGGCCCCGGAGGCGGAGCAGCTCGAGGACGCCTTTAACCTGCTCTATTCCTTCCGGGAGCTGGAGGCGTTCTTCACCGACACCTGCGCGGAGATCCTGCGGAAATGCAGCAATGAGAAGAAAGCCCTGGAGGACAAGCCGATCCGGCAGGCGAAGCAGTACATCCAGGAGCATTACAACGAAGCCATCACGCTGGAGGCCGTCAGCAGCGAGGTCGGCTTCAATCCGGCGTACTTCTCCACCATTTTCAAGAAGTCCACGGGACAGAACTTCATGGACTACATCAAGGAGGTCCGCATCAACAACGCCAAGGACATGCTGGCCAGAACCGGCATGGACGTCGCCTCCGTCGCCCAGGCGGTGGGCTACTCGGACATCAAGTACTTCACGCGCCTCTTCCGCAAGGCGACCAGCCTGACGCCGACGGACTACCGCAGGCTCTACGGATAAAAGGCTCTCATCATACGGAGACAAGCCATGAGAAAGAAACCCTACCTGTTTACCGTTCTGCAGCGGCAGTACCTGTTCATGCTCATCGCGCTCTCTCTGATTCTTGGCTTTATGGCCGTGCTGCTGTTCGCGGAACCGGAACCCGCGGTGCTGATCGTCTGCCTGGCGGCCGGGACGCTGTCCGCCGTTTTTTCCCTTGCCCTGTATTTTCTGCGGATCCGGCCCGAGTACAACCGCTACAGGAGCCTGACCCGCCGCTTCCGGGACGGCGAGATCTACCAGGACTACGTCCGGGGCATCGACGGGCTCTTCCCCGATCTGGCCGAGGACGTCCGGCGGCTCGACTCGCTGATCGACCGCCAGAACATCATGCAGCTGTCCACCAAGCAGGCGGAGTTCCTGGCCCTGCAGAACCAGATCAACCCCCACTTTCTCTACAACACCCTCGACTCGATCCGGGGCGACGCCCTGGCCGCCGGGGCCACTTCCATCGCCGACATCACGGAGGCGCTCTCCACCTTTTTCCGCTATACGATCACGGAGACGCGCAATCTGGTGACCATCGGAGAGGAGCTCGAAAACGTCAACAACTACTTTGTGATCCAGCAGTACCGCTTCGGGGACAAGCTGACCATGGAGGTCCATATCCGCGACGACCGGGAGGAGATCCTGCGCATGCAGTGCCCGAAGCTTTTCCTGCAGCCGATCATCGAAAACGCCATCTTTCACGGACTGGAGCGGCGCAAGGACGAGGGCCTTCTCACCATCAGCATCGAGAAGGCCGACAGCGACCTTCACATCGACGTCTCCGACAACGGAACGGGCATCCCCGAGGAGGCCCTGGCGGAGCTCAACAAGAGCCTCTCCCGCGTCTCCGTGGGCGCGATCGTGGAGAATACGGACGGAAAGAAGGGCGGCATCGCGCTGAAGAACGTGTGCCGCCGCATCAAGCTCCTCTTTGGCGAACAGTACGGCATCCACATCAGCAGCATCGTCGGAATCGGGACCAAGGTAGAGGTCGTACTGCCCATTTCATTTAAAGAGAACCGGCATGAAGCATGAACTTTACGCCCTGGAGGCGGCCTCTGTCTTTCTCGGCGACAAGCGGGCCTTCAGCGACTTTCATCTGCATATCTATGAGGGGGAGATCCTGGGCATCATCTACGACAGCGTCGCGGAGGAGCAGGCGCTGCACGCCCTGTTCCGCGGAGAATGCCGGATCGAGGGAACCATGCGGATCGGCCGGAAGAGCGTCCGCCAGAACGCGCTGAAGGCGGCGAGCGACCGCATCTTCTTTCTGATCGACGAGCGGCTCTCCCTGATCAGCACCCTGTCCGTCTCGGAAAATATCTGCATTTTTTCCCAAAAGAGCGTCTTCGTCCGCTCACAGAGCTACCGGAACGTCAGCAGGGAGCTGCTCTCCCGGTTCGGCCTGGCCATCGACATCGACCGCCCGGTCCAGGAGCTCACGACGCAGGAGAAGATCCTGGTCATGCTGCTGAAGGCGTACCTGGAGCAGCGGCGGATCATCATCCTGTCCGGCATCTCCGAGACCGTGACCGAGGGAGAATTCGCCCCCGTCTACGGACTGATCCGCAGGATGGCGGACATGGGCTTCGCCTTTGTCATCATGGATTCCATCGAAACCATCATTTTCAGCGGGGCGGATCAGGTCATGGTGATACGGGGCGGCAGCGACATCGCCTGCTTTGAGGCGGCCTTCTTCAACCGGGAGTCCTTCTGGAGCTATATGTTCCGGAGACAGAGCTCCCCTGCCGTGAGCGAGGCCCTCTTTGACTCCTTTACAGAGGACGAGGAGGAGGAGCTTTTCCCGGCCATTTCGCTGGAGCACGTCTCGACCGCCTGGCTGAAGGACGTCACCTTCTCCGCGGGAAGCGGAGAGCTGCTCAAGATCCTCTGTCTGGACAGCCGGACGGTCCGCGGCTTCCGCCAGCTGGTGAGCGGCGAGACGCCGGTTCTTCAGGGCTCCTTCCTGGTGAACGGCAGGAGCTTCCGCCGCCCGCAGGGGTACGGCGCCGCCATGCGGCGCGGGGTGATCTGGTGTCCGGAGTCGCCATACCGGAGCGCGGTCGTAGAGACGATGTCCCTCCGCGACAACCTGATGCTGCCCCTCGCCTGCAAGGTCCGCGCGCTCTTCATGCAGAGGGGCTATACGGAACACATCGACCGCCTGCTGCGCACGCAGTTCGGGATTGAAACGCCGCAGAAGAAAGCCGCCGAGTGCTCCCCGGAGACCCTGCAGAAGGTGGTCTACGCGCGTATCCTCATCAGCGCGCCCTCGGTTCTGTTCATCGAGAAGCCCTTCGTCGAGACTGACGTCCGCATCCGGAAGATCACGCTCGACATGATCCGGATCCTGCTGAACCGCGGGGTGTCGATCATCCTGCTGACCTCCGCGCCGTCCACGCTTTCCCTCATCGACGGCGACGAGATCTACGCGAAGAACGGCCGCATCATTTCGGAGGAGGAAATGTACAGATCCTTCTACAGCGAGGGGTGAGGCCCAAAAATGAGGATTTACGCGAGGGCGATGATGAAGGACGCGCCGGTCATCTTCCTGGATGAAGCCACCGCCAACGTGGACCCGGAAAACGAGAATGATCTGATGCAGGCGATCCGGACGCTGACGAAGGAGAAGACCGTCATCATGATCGCCCACCGCCTGAAGACGGTGGAGCACGCGGACCAGATCCTCGTGGGGGACCACGGAAAGATTGTGCAGCAGGGCACCCACGGGGAGCTCATGAAGGAGGAAGGCATCTACCGGCGCTTTATCAGCGAGCGGCGCGAGGCCGTGAGCTGGAAGGTGAACCGGGACAGGCAGTCCCCCCGCCTCTGAAGCGCGGAGATGCCGTCGGGAACAGAAGAACAACATGGCACGAAGCCGGCATGGAAAAGGGATATTCCATGTCGGCTTCAGATTGATTCTGATAAAAAGACAACGCTGTATCCTGAGCCTGTCCCTGCGGCCCGGCCGCGGGAAACCAGTCTTGCATTTTTCAGAAGTTAGATGTATAGTATAGCTGGTTAGCGAAATCTAACAGAAGTGTGAAATCCTTCGCGGGGCGGGATTCGGACGATTTCGGGCCGACTCCTTTCTGTTTGCGAAAAAGAACCGGACGGAGGGGATCAAGGTGAAAAAACAATATTACAGGCCGGAGACAGACGACTTTTACGGGGCGTTTTATGCGTGCCCCGGGGAAACGGACAAGGCGGTGATTCTGATGCTCGGCGACGCGGTCGACGACCGCATGGCCGCGTCCGGCGCCCGGTGGCTGCAGCAGCAGGGATGCCATGTGATGGCCATGTCCCCCGACAGGAAGGACTACGGACATCACAACTATCCGCTGGAGCGGTTCGGAAAAGCCATAGAGGTGCTCCGGGGCAAGGGCTGCCGCAAGATCGGCATTGTCGGCGCGTCGACCACCGGGATGCTGGCGCTTCTGGCCGCGTCCTATTATCCGCAGATCAGCCTGACGATCGCGATCTCGCCGCCGGACTTTGTGATGGAGGGCTTCTACCGGGACGGGAAAGACGGGATGAAAGAGCGCCCGGGAGACCATGAATCCTCCGTTTCGTGGGAGGGAAGGCCTCTGCCGTACCTGCCCTACGCCTACCGGCATCCGGAGTACTGGCTGAAAATTAAGGAAGCCTCCAAAGCCGGCGGGGACATGATGGCCTCGAGACCCTTGTTCGACGAATCGGAGCGGCGGCATCCTCTGCGGGAGGAGGAGAAAATCCGGGTCGAGAATATCCGGGGAGACGTTCTCTGCATCGGAGCGGAGGATGACGTGCTGTGGGATACCTGCCGCTATATCCGCCGCATGGAAAAACGGCTGGAGGAAAAGCCCCACAGCTGCCGCTTCCGGTCGCTGCTGTACGAGCACGGGACGCATTTTGCGTTCCCGGAATCGATGCTGAAGATCATGCTCCCGGTGGGCGGAAGCCTGCTGGTGGGAGCCGCCTTCCGGGCCGGGAGGAAATTTCCGAAGGAATGCAGGGAGACGCGCCGGGACATCGACTGCGGCGTGAGACAGGCGCTCAAAAACTGGTGAAGGGCGCGAAGCGTGTCGGATTGTGTCAGATCAGGGAAAGGACAGCTGTCATGACGAGAAAGGATCAGATAAAAAACGCCTACAGGATGACCGGCAGCAACGACGGCTTCTACGACGGAATGATGACCTATTCCACGCTGCTGGGAAAGGCCGTCTGCCGGGTCGTCTGGAACATGGACGGAGAGAAGAACAGGAACTACCTGGAGAGGGCCTTATACGGCGTGCCCGAACATTTTACCGGAAAGCTTCTGGAGGTGCCGGTGGGAACGGGGGTGCTGACCATGCCGGTGTACGCGGACCTTCCGGACGCGGACGTCACCTGCCTGGACTACTCCGAAAAAATGATGAGCTCCGCCAGGACGAAGGCCGGACGCATGGGCCTGAAGAATGTCCGTTTTCTGCAGGGAGACGTGGGAGCGCTTCCCTTTGAGGACGAGACCTTCGACGTCGTCCTGTCGCTGAACGGGTTTCACGCCTTCCCGGACAAGGAGGCCGCCTATCGTGAGACCTGCCGGGTCCTGAAGAAAGGGGGCACCTTCTGCGGCTGCTTCTATATTCAGGGCGAATGCCGACGCACGGACTGGTTCATCCGCCATCTGTACCAGCCGAAGGGCTATTTTACGCCTCCGTACGAGACGAAGGAGAGTCTGAGGCGGCGCCTGGAGCAGAGCTACGCCGAGGTGAAGGTGACCGCGGTGGAAGGGATCGGCTGCTTCCGCTGCAAAAAGTAGAAAGCCGGAGACGGCGGAGGAGCTGCTCCGCCTGTGACAGAAAACTGTACCGGACGGGCGCCGGCCGATGCCGGCGGCCTCTTCCGGCTTAAAGGAGGAAATGACGATGAAAGCAGATTATAAAAACTGGATGCCGAAGGGAATGGTGGCTTCTTTCTTCGGGGGCGCGGCAGGATCCTGGATCCTCCTGCTGATCGTGCGTCTGCTGATGCCGCAGGGGACGGCGAAGCTGGTCCTGACGATCCTTTTCGCCGCGGCGGGGATCGCCTTCACCGGCGTCTTCATCTGGTCGTATCTTATGTACCGCGCGTTTGACTACAACGGAAAGAGGAAGATGTCAAAGCAGATCATCGACGGTATCGCGGCCTGCGTGGATCTGCCGGAGGGCGGCACGTGCCTGGACGTGGGCTGCGGCAGCGGGGCGCTGGCCATCGCCATCGCAAAGCGGAACCCCGGGGCGGAGGTGACCGGCGTTGACCGCTGGGGAAAGGAATACGCCTCCTTTAACCGGCCGCTGTGCGAGAACAACGCCGCGGCGGAAGGCGTGAAGAACGTCCGCTTCCGGCAGGGAGACGCCACCCGCCTGGAGTTTCCGGATGAAACCTTTGACGCGGTGGCGAGCAACTACGTCTATCACAACATCCCGTCGAACGACCGGCAGGCCATCCTGCTGGAGACGCTGCGGACGCTGAAAAAGGGCGGGACCTTTGCCATCCACGACATCTTCTCCGCGGGAAAATACGGAGATATGGCGTCCTTCACGGAAAAGCTGAAGAAGATGGGATACAGGAGGGTCGAGCTGATCGACACCACCGACGGAACGTGGATCAGGAAGAGCGAGGCCGGCTGGATGGGCCTTTCGGGATCCGCCCTTCTGACGGGCGTGAAATAAAGGCGCGCGGGCGCGCCGGCCCGATCAGGGACCGGCAGTCAGGAATGTAAAGTCCCGTGAGTCCCGCGCCTTCGGACCTTCTTCCCAGGGCGTCACGGAATGTCGTAGAACAGCTCCGCGATTTCCGAATCCTTGTCGATGATGATCGTGTTTCCGCTCCCCGACAGCGAGGCCTTGTACGCGTCCAGAGAGCGCAGGAACAGGTAGAAATCCTTCTTTTCTTCGGTGTCGTAGGCGTTCGCGAGGATCTCCATGTATTTTGCCTCGCCCTCCGCCTCTATGATCTCCGCCTGTTTTCTGGCTTCCGCCTTCGTCACCTGGACCTGCTTGTTCGTGTCGTTTTTGATTTTCTTGGCCTCGGCCTCGCCCTCCGCCTTGTAAGAGGCGGCGATGTTTTCTCTCTCGGAGATCATTCTCTTGTAGACGGCGTCCTTGTTGTCGTCCGGGAGATCGAGGGCCTTGATTTCGGCGGTGAGAATCTCGATCCCGTAATCCCCGATGTCGGAATTGGCCTCCTCCGTCAGCATCTGGGTCAGCTTGTCGCCGCGGGCTTCGATCACCTCGTCCTGGTTGAGGGAGGAGATCACGTTTTTCAGGGCGTTGTAGACCGCCGCCTCGATCCGTTCCTCCGCCCGGGGATCCATGGCGTCCAGCGTCCGGATGTATTTCGTCGGGTCGGAGACCTTCCATAAGACGTAGTTGTCCGCGATCATGCTCTTTTTGTCCCTCGTGATGACGTCCGAGAGAGGCACGTCGTAGAGCTTGGTCCGCTTTGAGATCATCCGTACGCTCTGGATGAAGGGCACCTTCATCTTCAGGCCGGGGGTGTCGTGGACGGCGACGATTCTGCCGAACTGGCTGACCGCCGCGTACTGGTTCATTCCCACCGTGTAGACGCCGGAGAGAATCACGAACGCCGCGATGAGGGCGACGGGGAGCAGCAGTATTTTTTTATCCATGGTTTTCTTCTTTTCTTCGCCCATGTCCTTCCTCTCTTCGCTCATGTCATTTCTCCTCCGCGCTTCCGGTTCCGGAGCTGATGAAAGAATCGACGGGATAGACCGTGCTCGTGCTTCCGTCCGTGAGGACGATCCGGGCCTCCGGCAGCACGTCCTCGAGAAGCTCGTAGCGCATCCGCTGCTTGGTCACCTCCGGATTCGCCCTGTATTCCTCGTAGAGCTTCGTGAAGCGCTCCGCCTGGCCTTCCGCCTCCGCGATCCGGGCGGCCTTCACGGCCTCCGCGTTCTTCACGATCTCGTCCGCCTCCGCCTCGGCGGAGGGCAGCTTCTCGTTCTGGTACTGCCGGGCGTTGTTCACCGCGGTGTCCTTGCCCTGCTTGGCGGTCTCCACCGCCTTGAAGGCCGACACGATCTCATTCGTCGGGGGCTCCGCGTCCTGGACCGTGATGTTGACCACCTGGAGCCCGATCTTTTCTTTCTCCAGCTGGGCGCGGATCTTTTCCTTGACCTCCAGCTGGATATTGGATTTCCCGACGGTCATGGCGTCGTCGACCGTGTAGTCGATGACGGTGGAGCGGATGGCCGCCAGCGCGATGTTCTTGAGGATGTTCTCCGGATCGCTGGAGGCAAACAGGTAATCGGCGGGATCCGAGACCCGGTACTCGAGATAGAAGTCGATGTCGATCAGGTTGAAGTCCGACGTGATCATGACGCCTTCCGTCTCGACGGTGAAGGTCTGCCCGTCGTTGTCGACCACGTACCCGATCCCCGTTCCGTGGATGGTCGTATCCACCTTGTGAACCTTCTGGAGAAACGGAATTTTCGGGTAAAGTCCCGCGGTATTTGTCGCCACGTGACGGCCGAACATCGTGATGACCGCCGTCTCCTGCTCGTCGACGCGGTAAAATATCCCGCCGTTCAGAAGGAAAAGAATGACCACCGCCGCGATGACCGGAATCAGATATTTTCTGCCCGGTTTCTTTTTCTGTTCCATAGGACGCTCCTTTTTGACGTAACTGCAGTTACCAGGATTATACTATCCGGGGCCCGGGCGTGTAAACCGGGTATACGGCGGTCCGCTCCGGGGCGTATAATAAAGCGGAAGGCTTTCCCTGATCCGGGCCTTTCGGAGGTGATCATGCTTCTCTCAGGAAAAATACAGATACTTGCGGAAATAAAGGAAGAGGATGCGGCCAACCCCTATCTGGAGCTGCTCTACGTGCCGGAGGGGCGCGTCCGGGTCCTCTGCGGCGGCGGGAACGTCGCGCTGCGCGCCGGCGATCTCTTTTTCTTCGAGCCGAACGAGCCCCACAGCGCGGTCTCCGTGGGGCGGACGCATGTGGTCAGACTTCTGTTTGACATGTCGGAGAGCGACGAGGGCTATCTGTCCGGTCAGTCGCGCTTTCACCGGCAGGCGTTTCTGGAAAATGAGACGGACTGCCGGCGGGTCGTGTCCCTGGTGATCGCCATCCTCCGGGAGACGGCCCGGAAGAACCGGCTTCTGCGCCTGAAGCTCCTGTATTACTCTGTTTTTGATCTGATCGTTCACGGCTACCTGCGCCGGACGGAGAGAGAGGCGGAGGGTCCCCTGGGGGAGATCCTGGAGGATCTGGCGAAGCATAACGGCACGGGCGGCAGCCTCGCGGAGTACGCCGCGAAGCTCTTTCTGTCGGAGGCGACGTTCTCGAGACGCTTCCAGAGGGCGGCCGGCCAGAGCTTCAGCGACTACACCTCGATGCTCAGGACCAGGCGCGCCGCCGAGCTTCTGTGGAGTACGGACGCCTCCGTGTCAGCCGTCGCCGCGGAGGCGGGTTTCGGGAGCAGCACCGTGATGCAGCGGCATTTCCGGAAGCAGTACGGCTGCACTCCCTCGGAATACCGGAAAAGAAGGGACCGGGCGGAAGGCGGGACGCCGGTCGGAAAAGAGGAGCTGAAGGGGATTCTCGACAGGATCGAGGAGCTTCAGCCCTCCGGGAAATCCACGGTCCGGGTCAGCGTGAGCGGGCTCAGGGAGCCGCTGACGCCGAAGAAGGAAATGCACTGCGTCTATTTCGGCGAGGCCAGGTGGCTTCTCGACGGCGATTCCAGGGAACAGCTGCTGGACACGTCGCGGGTGCTGGGTCTGCGCTATATCGAGGTCGGAAGCGTCTTCGACCCGTTTTTCCGGATCCGGCACGGCCACGCCGTGACGAATCTGCACTTTGAGCGGCTTGACCGGGCGCTGGACCAGATCCTGTCCTGCGGCTGCATCCCGGTGCTGCTGCTGCCGGAGAGCCGAAACGTCATCGTCCGGGAAATCGGGAACCTGTCGGAAGACGCGCCGGAGGAGCGTATCTTCGCGAATCCGGAGGAGTGGGAGAGCGTATTCCGGGCGTTTCTCCTCCACGTGCTGGAACGGCACACCTACGCGGCGGTCCGGAACTGGATCTTCGTGATGCGGCACGACCCCTTCTGGGAATCCGACGAGGACTGCCGGTTCTTCAGGGAGGTCTACCGCAGGACCTTCCGTCTGCTTCGGCGCCACGTCCCCGGGGCCCGGATCTGGGCGGGCGGCCTGAACACGACGGTCCTTCCGGCGGTTCTGGAGGAGGATCTCCGCGTCTGGAAGGAGGAGGGCCTTCTGCCCGACGCGCTGGACCTGATGATCTATCCGTACCGGATCAGCGCCAGCAAGAACAGAAAACAGAACTGGGAATTCTCCCTTCTCCGGATCGACGCGGACCTGCATTTTGTGAAGGAGGAGCTGGCCGCCTATAAGGAGCTGGCCGCCCGGTGCGGCTGCGGACAGCTTCCCACGGCCGTCTCCGAATGGAACACGTCCCTTTCCGAGAGAAACCCCTATAACGACAGCTGCGCCAAGGCCTGCCACATGCTGGCGCAGATGGCGGACGCCTCCGAATACGCGGAGATGATGTTCTTCCGGGGATTCTCCGACATGGCGGTCAGCGGCTTCGAGGAGGCGGAGCCGCTGATCGGGGCCGCAGCCCTTCTGTCCAGAGACGGAATCAGGAAGCCTTCCTTCTACGCGATGGAATTCTGGGGCAGGCTCGGCCGTTACGTCGTGAGCCGGGGGGAACATCACGTCGTGGCGACCGATTACGGGGCGGTCTTTCAGATCCTCCTGTTTCATCCGACCAGGATGTCCGAGGAGTACAAGCTGATTCCCGAGAGCGAGCACAGGATGGACGAGCTGGTCTGGAGATCCGGGCAGGACGACCTGCTGCGCTTCGAGCTGCGTTTCCCGGAGCTGGCCGAAAAGAAAAAGATGCGCGTCTATCACATGAGCGACCGGGAGGGCGCGGTCTTCACGGAGTGGCAGAGGATCGGGAAGCCCTCGCAGCTCAGCCCGTCCGAGCTCCGGTATCTGAAGGAGAAGAGCACGCCCTCCCTCCGGGTACAGGTCGTCCGTCCCGACGACGGCGGGATCGCGCTGACGGCGGAGCTGGAGCCGAACGCGTTTTCCCTGATCCTGCTGGGATGAAGGCGGGGCCGGATGCCCGCCGCGGGGCAATCCGGTGTGAAGGCGGGGCCGGATGCCCGCTGCGGGGCAATCCGGTGTGAAGGCGGGGCCGTATGTCCGCTGTGGGGCAATCCGGTGTGAAGGCGGGCCGGATGCCTGCTGCGGATCAATCCGGTGTGAAGGCGGGGCCGGGTGCCCGCTGCGGATCAATCCGGGGGCGGAAGATGCAAAAAATGTTGCGATATGCGACGAATGATGCGTCCTCAGCCCGAAAACAGAAAAAATCGTCCCCGATCGATGAAAGAACGGAAGGAAGAGGGGCGCGTTTCCGTCCCGTTTCTGATATACTGCAGTCAGACGGGAAATATTTCCGCCGGGATGAAACGAAACAGAAAATAACAGAGGAAAAGAGAAGGAGTAAAACAGATGAAGATGAAAAAGATGCTCTCGATTCTGCTCGCGTCCGTACTCGCCGCAGGCACGCTCTGCTGCGGTTCATTTACCGCCTTCGCCGACGACGAAGAGGAATACGACGAGATCAACGTCTCCTGGCTCGTAACGGCGCCCATGACCAATGACGTCACGGATCCGATCGTCGAGGCGATCAACGAGATCACCGAGGAAGAGATCGGCGTCCACGTCAACATGACGTTCTATGATCCCGGCGCCTACGCTACGCAGGTTCCCATGGACATCCAGGCCAACGCCAAGCTCGACCTGATCATGTACACCCCGATCCCGGGCTCCGGCTTCCAGTCCTTCTACAGACAGGGACAGTTCATGGACATCAGCGGCTATCTGGAGGAGTACGGCCAGGGCGTGACGGAAGCGCTCGGCGACCTCATCGACGGAACCAAGGCCCCGGACGGCGGCATCTACGGCGTGGCGAGCAACCGCGTGCTCGGCTCCGAGCTCTATATCATCATGAAGACGGACGTCCTTGAGGAGCTCGGCCTTCTTGAAAAAGCGGAAAACATGACCACCTGGACGGAATTCGAGGAGATCCTGAAGGAAGTCGTCGCGAATACGGACCTCGCCGGCATCGGAAACTGCGACGTGGCCGGATCCACCTTCGCCGTCTCCCCGTATTTCACCGGCTCGGACTCCTTCGCGGAGAACAGGGGCTATGACACCCTCGGCGATACCAACTATCTGGTCGCTGCCGACAAGGACGGACATGTGCAGAGCTACTTCGGCTCCGAGGAATACGCCAAGGCCGTCGAGAGAGCCCAGAAATGGTACGAGGAAGGCCTGGTTTACAAGGATGCCTCCATCTCCCAGACCTACAACATCCACCTTCTGAAGGCCGGCACCTGCTTCTCCACCCTTTCCTCCGCGGAGCTTGGCGGCGAGGGAATCTCCGAGGCGATCTGCGGCTTTGACCTGACCTATGTGAAGGTGGCGGATTCCGTCTGCGGCACGGACGCGACCTACAAGTTCGGTTTCGGCGTCCCGGTCTGCGCGACGGATCCCGAAGCGGCGGTCAAATTCCTCAACCTGCTCTACACCAACAGCGACATCGAGAACATGCTCGCCTGGGGCCTTGAGGGCCGCGACTGGGTCGAGAAGGACGGAGAGGCGACGTATCCGGAAGGCGTGAACAGCGACAACTGCCTGTACCACATGGGCGACTACCTCAACGGCAACCAGTTCATCACGATCCCGTGGGAAGGCGACGGCGCGGACTTCCGCCAGGTCCAGATGGATTATCAGGATCAGCTGGTCTACTCCCCGTTCATGGGCTTCGCGGCGGAGACGGATGAATTCACCGAGAAGGCGACGGCCTGCTTCAGCATCGCCGAGCAGTACAGGAAGCAGCTCTCATCCGGAAGCAGCGGCGACTGGGAAGGCGTGCTCGCGGAGATGAACGAGAAGCTTGAGGCGAACGGCATCAACGATATCGTCGAATCGTATCAGACACAGCTCGACGCCTGGCGCGCGGAGCAGGGCTGATCAGCGAAAAGCGAGGAGAAGACAGTATGCTTATCAGGACGACGGAAGGCGCGGTGGAAGGCGTAAAGTGCGAGGGATATACCGTATATAAGGGGATTCCCTACGCGGCTCCCCCGGTGGGGGATCTCAGATGGAGAGCGCCGCAGCCGCCCGCGCCCTACGACGGAGTGCTGAAGGCGGACCATTTCGGAAATATCTGCTGGCAGACGCTGCCGAAACCCGATGTGCCGATCATGGGCCGCTTCGTAAAGGAATTTTATTCGGATCCGGATTTTCTTCCGGAGATGAGCGAGGACTGCCTCTATCTCAACATCTGGGTGCCGGACGGAGCGGACGGCTCCTGCCCGGTGGGATTCTACATCCACGGCGGCGGCTTCGGCGGCGGCTTCAGCTCCGAGCTGGAATTTGACGGCGCGGAGTACTGCAGGCGGGGCGTCATCCTCGTCACCATCAATTACCGTGTCAATGTGTTCGGATTCCTCGCGCATCCGCAGCTCTCCGCCGAGAGCGGATGGAACGGGAGCGGCAATTACGGGATCCTGGACCAGATCGCGGCGCTTAAGTGGGTCCACGAGAACATCGCCGCGTTCGGAGGAAATCCGGAGAAAATCACGGTGTTCGGACAGTCCGCGGGAAGCATGAGCACCCAGGTGCTTGTCTCTTCCCCGCTCACGGAGGGTCTGATCAGCGGCGCGGTCTTCCAGAGCGGCCTGGCCTGCGAGGAAAACATTCTGGCCTGCCCGACGCTGGCGGAGGAAGAGAGCTACGGCGAGGTGCTGATGCGGCTCGCCGGGGCGCAGACCGTCGCGGAGCTGAGGGCGATCCCGGCCGAGGAGCTGCTCCGGCTCAGGGACGAGCTCGGCGCGGAGCTTCAGAGGATGCTGGGGAACGGCATGGTGATCGTTCCGTGCGTGGACGGGTACGTGCTGCCGGAGTCCGTGAAGGAGTGCTATGCCGGCGGAAGAATGAGGCAGATTCCGTATATGCTCGGCACCGTCATCGACGACCTCGGCTCTTCGCCGGAGGACATCGCGGCGGACAGACCCGGGCTCACCCACGCCGAAAATCTGCGCTGGAGCCGGAAGGTGCGCGAGGCGTTCGGAGGAGACGCGTGGAACTACTTCTTCAAGCGGAAGCTTCCCGGCGACGACTGGGGCGCGTTCCATTCCGCGGAGCTCTGGTACACCTTCGGAACCCTCGGCCGCTGCTGGCGCCCGATGGAGGAGCACGACTACGAGCTGAGCCGGGCCATGCTGGACGCCTGGACCTCCTTCATCCGGTGCGGCAATCCGGGAGGAGACTGGAGACCTTATACGGATGAGGATCCGTACGTACAGATCTTCGAGTGAGCCGGAGGGCTGACCTGAAGAACCGCACGGCAACAACCGCAAATCACACAGCGACAGCAGCAGCACCGCCTGCCGGGGATCCGGCAGGCGGTGTTTTTTTTCTTTTTTGTGAAAAACTGACAAATGAAGTATAATCTTCCATGACACCGCTTCCGCGGCGTCATGGAAAGACAGAACCGGGCTGCTTTCCGCGGCGGCGCGCCGGAGGGCGCGGGGAGAAACCGTCCGGGAAATCAGCCGGCATCGGGCGGAGGAGAAGAGGAGATGCGCCTGGAAAACGCGCTTGGAACTATGACCGGGACGGACCGGGAGGCGGCCCGTCTGGCACGGGAGCAGTGGAACCGTCTGGCGAAGCCGCTGGGAAGTCTCGGCGCGCTGGAGGACGCCGTCGTGAGGATCGCCGGCCTGACCGGATCGGCCCGGGTGTCCCTGAGCCAAAGAAGCCTGCTCGTCTTCTGTGCGGACAACGGGGTTCTGGCGCAGGGCGTCACCCAGTCCGGACCGGAGGTGACGGCCGCCGTCGCGGCCGCCCTCGCCGGTGGAACCAGCACCGTCAATTACATGGCGGAAAAAGCGGACTGCCGCGTGCTTCCCGTGAATATCGGCATGCTCCGCGCGGCCGGGGCGGCAGGGAACGCGTCTTCTCCGGAAAAATTCCCTCTCCTTGACCGGTGTGTGCGCAGGGGAACCGCGGATATCACCCGCGGCCCCGCGATGACCCGCGGGGAATGCATCCGGGCCATAGAGACGGGCATAGAGCTGGCGAAGGAGCGCCGGGACGCGGGTGACCGCCTCCTTCTTCTGGGAGAGATGGGGATCGGAAACACCACCACCGCCTGCGCCGCGGCCTGCGCGCTGCTCGGGGAGCCGGCGGAGAAGCTGGCGGGAAGGGGCTCCGGGCTCTCCGACGAGGGTCTGCGGAGGAAAATCGGCGCGATCCGCCGGGCCCTTGAGGTGAACCGGCCGGATCCCCGGGATCCCGTGGACGTGCTGCAGAAGGTCGGCGGACTGGACCTGGCGGCTCTTTGCGGCGTCGTCCTCGGAGGCGCGCTGTACCGGATTCCCGTCCTGATGGACGGCATGATCACCAACGCCGCCGCCCTCTGCGCGGTGAGGATGTGTCCCCGCGCGGAAAAGGCGCTTCTGGCCAGTCATCTTTCACCGGAGCCGGCCGCGCGGAGGCTTCTTGCGGAACTGACGCCGGAGCCTCTCATCTGCGCGGGCCTGCGGCTCGGAGAAGGAAGCGGGGCGGTCGCGGCACTCCCGCTGCTGGACATGGCCCTGGCGGTATATCACAGCGGCCATACCTTCGGGAAGCTGGGCATTGAGCCCTATGTGCCGCAGTAAAAAAGGTCAGACGGAGGAGACGGAGAAAACATGATGACTCTGGTCACAGGCGGCGCTGCCTGCGGGAAAAGCGAAACGGCGGAGAGACTGGCGGCCGGGCTCGACGGGCCGCGGATCTATCTGGCCACGATGGAGCCCTTCGGGGAAGAGGCCGCGGCAAGAATCGCCCGCCACAGGAACCTTCGCGCCGGGAAGGGCTTCGAGACGGTCGAACGCTTCACCGACGTCGGAGGCGTCCGGCTGTCCGGAAACGCCAATATTCTTCTGGAGGACGTGGGAAACCTGCTGGCCAACGAGATGTTCAGCCCCGCCGGCTCCGGCCCGGACGCGGTCCTTAGCGGCGTGCGGGCGCTGCTGCCGCGCTGCCGGCACCTGACCGTCGTCACCAATGAGCTGGGATGCGCCGGCACCGCCTGCGGGGAGAGCACCCTGCGCTATATGAAGGCGCTGGGGCGCATCAACTGCGAGCTCGCCGCCATGGCGGACCTGGTGGTGGAGGTGGTGGGCGGGATTCCCCGGATTCGAAAGGGGGCCTTTCATGTGGATCCTTGAGACGGTGGCTGTCGCCTTTTCCATGTTCTCTGCCCTGCCCATGCCTCAGACGGCGTGGACGCAGGAAAACATGCGCTACGCCCTGTGCGCGTTTCCCCTGGTCGGCGTCGTCATCGGCCTGGCGTGCTCGCTGTGGGCCGCGCTCGGAGCGGCCCTCCGCCTGCCGCCGTTCCTTGGCGGCGCGGTCTTCTGCCTGCTTCCGCTTCTGATCACCGGCGGCATCCATATGGACGGCTACTGCGACACCTCCGACGCCCTGGCCAGTCACGCGGACGCGCAGCGCCGGCGGGAGATCCTGAAGGATCCCCACATCGGCGCCTTCGGGGCGATCCGGCTTGGGATGTACCTGGTGCTCTCGACGGCTCTGTGGGCAGGCCTTCCGTCCTACCGCCCGGTCCCGGTCCTGCTCGGCTTTGTCCTGAGCCGGAGCCTGTCCGGCCTGGCGGTGACCCGTTTTCCCCTGGCGGGGAGCAGCGGTCTGGCCCATACCTTCGCGGACGCCGCCGACAGGAGAAGGGCCGGCGCCTTTCTGGCGGTTCTTTCGGTTCTGCTGACCGCGGGCCTCTGCCTGAACGGTCCGGCGGGAGCCGCCATGGGGGCGGCTGCCTGGGGAACCTTTCTCCGGTATCACCGGATGGCGCAAAGAGAGTTCGGCGGCATCAGCGGCGATCTGGCGGGCTGGTTCCTCCAGACGGCGGAGCTTTGGATGCTGGCCGCCCTGTGCCTTATTTCCTACGCGGAGGTGCTGCTGTGATCTTTATTACCGGTCCGGTATTTTCCGGAAAAAGAACCTTTGCCCTTTCTCTTCTTGGCGGAGAGGAGGAGCGGCTTGACCGGGACGCGGTCCTGGAGGCCCAGGAAATGGCTGTCCCCGGGACGGATCCGGAGGCTCTGGCGGACCGCCTCTCCCTCAAGGCGGTCGTCACGGCCTCGGAGGTCGGGTGCGGCGTGGTTCCCGCGGATCCTGCGCAGCGGGACGCCCGCGAACGCGCCGGGCGTCTGGCCTGCCTTCTGGCGCAGAGGGCGGACGCCGTCGTCCGGATGTGCTGCGGACTGCCGGAGGTGCTGAAGGGCCCGTCGCCGGAGGAACTGAGGAGAGAACTGAAATGCCGGGAAACGTGATTCTGATCCGTCACGGCCGGACCGTCTGGCAGTCCCTCGGGCGCTATCAGGGGATCAGCGACGTCCCGCTCTCGGAGGAAGGGAGCGCGGAGCTCCGCAGCGCCGGCCTGAGGGTGCCGCAGGTCTACGTGTCCGGTCTGCTCCGCACCCGGCAGACGGCCCGGATCCTGTTTCCCGGCGCTCGCCGGATCCGGGTCCCGGCCTTCAACGAGATGAATTTCGGCGTCTTTGAGGGAAAGAGCTGGAAGGAGCTGTCAGGCCGGGCGGACTATCAGAGCTGGGTGGACGGCGGCTGCGAGGACGCCTGCCCGGGCGGGGAGAGCCGGGAGGCCTTCTGCCGCAGGGTCTGCGAGGCGTTTCTGCGGATCATGGACCGGCGGGAGACGGACGAACCGCTGGTCCTGGTGGCGCACGGAGGCACCCTCATGGCGATCCTGGAGCGCTGGGGAAGGCCGGCGCGCTCCTATTTTGACTGGCGCTGCGCCTGCGGATGCGGCTTTGAGCTGACAGCCGGCAGCTGGGAAGCGGATCAGACGCTTCGGCTCCGGAGAGAGCTCTGCTTCACGGAACACGGACAGACCGGGACGCAGACAGAGGGAAACACGACATGAGAGGAATACGGACAGACCGGAGGTTTCAGGATTGGAAATCATGATCGCGGCGGCCGGCGGCTTCCTGCTGGACCTTGCGCTCGGGGATCCGGAGGGATTTCCTCACCCCGTTGTCCTGATGGGAAAAGCCATCACGTTTCTGGAAAAGAGGCTGCGCCGCCTGTTCCCGGATACGCCCGGAGGAAAAAGGGCGGCCGGCGTGTGCCTGGCATGCGCGCTGCCCCTCGCCGTCCTGGGGAGCTCCCTGGGCCTTCTGCGTCTGGCGGGGCTGATTCATCCCGCCCTGCGCTTCTTCGCGGAGCTTCTGTGGTGCTGGCAGTCGCTGGCCATGTGCTGCCTGAGAAAGGAAAGCGAAAACGTCAGAAGACGCCTCGACGCGGGGGATCTGGGACAGGCCCGCGCGGCGGTCGGCCGGATTGTGGGCAGGGACACCGGAAACCTGGACGGGCCGGGCGTCATCCGGGCGGCGGTGGAGTCGGTGGCGGAGAATTTCAGCGACGGGGAAACAGCCCCCCTTTTCTGGATGCTGATCGGGGGAGCGCCCCTGGCGCTGTGCTATAAGGCCGTGAATACCATGGACAGCATGGTCGGCTACAAAAACGAGACGTATCGGGACTTCGGGCGCGCGGCGGCAAAGCTGGACGACGCCGCCAATCTGATCCCCGCCCGGATCGCGGCGCTGCTGCTGATCGCCTCGTCGGGTCTGCCGGGATACGACAGGAAGAACGCGCGGCGCATCTGGCGCAGGGACAGACGGAGGCACGCCAGTCCGAACTCAGCCCAGACGGAGGCGGCCATGGCCGGAGCCCTGGGCATACAGCTGGGCGGGCCGGCGTCCTACTTCGGAAAACGGGTGGAGAAGCCGTTTCTGGGCGATCCTCTTAAGGAGCCGGTGCCGGAGGATATCTCCCGGGCAAACCGTCTGATGTACGCCGGCGGCTTCCTGGGGCTGGCGGCGATGGGGCTGATCCGGCTTTTTGCGGTACTGCTTTTACGATAAGGAGACATGATGAAACCTGAGCACGGCGGCGACTGGGCCGGCTTTCTGCGGGAATACGGGATGGAGCCTCTGGATTTCTCCGCGAACATCAGTCCTCTGGGACTGCCGGAGGGCGTGCGCGCGGCGGCCGCGGAGGCCGTCGGCCGGGCGGACCGCTATCCGGATCCGCTCTGCCGGGGACTTCGCCGGGAGCTGAGCGTTTTTCACGGCGTCCCGGAAGACGGCATCGTCTGCGGCGCCGGCGCGGCGGATCTCATCTATCGCCTCGGCGCGGCCCTGCGCCCGAAGCGGGTGCTGATTCCGGCCCCTGCCTTCTCGGAATACGCCCGTGCCCTCGACCGTCCGGACTGCCGGATCGAGCGGTACCTGCTCTCCGGGAAGAAGGATTTCCGCCTGGACGAGGGCATCCTGGACCGCCTGGAGCCGGCTTTGGAGCTGCTGATTCTCTGCGAGCCGTCCAACCCGGCGGGGGTGGTCTCGGATCCGGCCCTGCTCGAAAGGATTCTGCGCCGCTGCCGCCGGAACGGCACGCTGCTGGCGGTGGACGAGTGCTTTCTGCCGTTTCTCGGGGAATCCCGCGGCCGCGGCATGATTCCTCTTCTTGGCGGCGGCAGGCTCCTGATCTTCCGCGCCTTCACGAAGTTTTACGCCATGGCCGGTCTCCGTCTCGGGTATCTTCTCACGGACGAAAAGGAGCTGGCGGAGAAGGTGGCCGGATGCGGGCAGCCCTGGCCGGTCTCCACCGTCGCGCAGGAGGCGGGCATCGCCGCCCTGCGGGAGAAGGATTACGCCGCTTCTCTCCGGAAGCTGATTCGCGAACAGCGCCCGGTTCTCCTTGGGGGACTGCGGCGGCTGGGGCTGCGCGTCATTCCGGGGGAAGCCAATTACCTGCTGTTTTACACGTCCGTTCCGGAGCTGGGCGGCCGGCTGGCGCGGAAAGGCATTCTCATACGGGACTGCGCCGGTTATCCCGGTCTGACGCGGGGCTGGTACCGGATCGCGGTGCGTACGGCGCCTGAGAACGAGCGCCTCCTGAAGGCCATGGCGCAGGTCATGGGGACCGCCGGCGGGATCCGCGAAGGCGCGGAGGCGGCGCGGAAAAATGGTGAAAGCCGCCAAAACACAGAGGAAGCGCGAAGATGAAAGAACACGAAAAAGAGAGGCGAGAGAGAGAGGAGCTGGAGCGCTACGGCGGCGACGTGCTCCGGTCGGATCTCATGCGGAAAGCCTTTAAGCAGAAACATCACATGCGCACCACGGTCGGAGAGCACACCATGCGGGTGACCCGCGCGAGCATCAAAATCGGCCATGCGCTTCAGAAGCTTCACGTCCCGGTGGACATGTCGTCCGTCGTCGTGGGCTCGCTCTGCCACGACCTGGGCATCATCGGGCGCGACGAGAAATATTCCTCCAATTACGAATGCTACAGGAAGCATCCGGACGATTCCGTGGAGGCCGCGGAAAAACTGCTGGGGAAGCTGCCGGAGAAGACCAGGGATGTCATCCGCTGCCACATGTGGCCCATCCCTCAGACGAAAATGCCCAGATCCATCGAGGGCTTCATCGTCTCCGCCGCGGACAAATACAGTTCGGCCGCGGATCTCATAAAGGGGCGCAGGAAACACACAGAGGAAAAGAAAACCGGGGAGTGACATATGGGAAAAGATCATATGCAGAGAGAATATACGGAAAACGGAGAGCGGGTGGTCCGGCTGGCGAAACCGGTCAGGAAAGGGCTGCTGGGATTCGTGTTCAGCAGGTTTTTCTTCATTGCGCTGGCCCTGGCCGCGGAGGTTCTGATCCTGGTCAGCCTGCACCTGTGGTTCTTTGACAAGCTGCCCATCCTGCTGTACCTTCAGTGGATTTTCGCCTTTGTGATGATCCTCTATCTGTTCAACAGCGGCATGGATTCCTCCGCCAAGCTGACGTGGATGCTGATCATATCCCTCCTCCCCGTACCGGGCGCCATTCTGCTGTTCCTGACCCAGACCAATATCGGACACCGGATGGAAATCAGGATGGTGAAGGAGCAGCTCGACAAATCCGCCGGGATTCTGAAGCAGCCCGACGGCGTGCTCGAGGAGGTCACCCATGACGGCTCCGGAACGGACGACCTCTGCCGCTATCTCAACCTCACCGGCAGCTTCCCGCTGTATAAGGGGACCGAGGTCACCTATTTCCCGCTCGGGGAGAACAAGTTCGAAGCCATGCTGGCCGAGCTGGAGAAGGCGAAAAAGTTTATCTTCATGGAGTACTTCATCCTTGAGGAAGGCTACATGTGGGGACGCACGCTCGAGATCCTCCTGCGCAAGGTCCGGGAGGGCGTCGACGTGCGCGTGATGTACGACGGGATGTGCGAGATGTCCACGCTGCCCGCGGACTACTGGAAGCTCCTGGAGAAGCACGGGATCCGCTCCAGGGCGTTCTCCGAGATCAAGCCGGTGGTTTCCTCCCACTACAACTACCGGGATCACCGGAAGATCCTGGTGATCGACGGCAGGACGGCCTTCACCGGCGGCATCAACCTGGCGGACGAATACATCAACCGCAGGGAGCGGTTCGGCCACTGGAAGGACACGGCGATTATGCTGAAGGGCCCTGCCGTCGACAGCTTTACGCTGATGTTTCTTCAGATGTGGAACATCGGTGTGAAGGATCCGGACTACCGGACCTGGCTGACGGAAACCCCGGAGATTCCCGGGGCGGCCGGCTATGTCATGCCCTACTGCGACTCGCCTCTCGACGACTATAAGGTGGGCGAGACCGTCTACATGGATATCCTCAGCCGGGCGACGGATTACGTGCATATCATGACGCCCTACCTGATTCTCGACGGCGAGCTGGAGACCTCTCTGCGGTACGCGGCCCAGCGCGGGGTGGACGTCCGGCTGATCCTTCCCGGGATCCCCGACAAAAAGATCGCCTATTCCCTCGCCAAGCGCGAGTACAAGTCCCTGCACGACGCGGGCGTCAAAATCTACGAGTATACGCCCGGCTTCGTTCACGCCAAGGTCTGCGTCAGCGACGATATCCGGGCCGTGGTCGGAACCATCAATCTGGACTACCGCAGCCTGTACCATCACTTTGAATGCGCCGCCTACATGTACCGGACGGACTGCATCGATGAGATTGAGAAAGACTTTCAGGATACCCTGTCGAAGTGCAGGGAGGTGACGGACGACTCGATCAAACATGAAAAACTGACCGTGAAGCTGGTCGGGACTGTCGCGAAGCTGATCGCGCCTCTCATGTGACGGGGCGGAGCGCAGGCTGCCGGGAGGCGGAGCGCAGGCCGGCCTTGAAACAGGCCGAGGGACTTTGCGTAAAGCAGACAGAAAGGCGGTACAGAAGCAGAGAAAGAAAAGATGCCAGGCGCGCTGCCGGGATCCGGACGGATCCGGCAGCCGCCTTTTTTATTCTGCCCGGGGGTCCCCCGCGACGCGGTAATCCCCCTTTTTCTTCAGATAAGCCAGGCAGACGAGGCACATGACGATCTGGAGCAGAGAGGAGCAGGGGGTGGCCAGCCCGATGCGGAAAAGGGATACGGGCCGGATTCTGCTCATAAACCAGGAGACGGGCACACGGACGCCGAAGGCGCTGACAATTCCCTGCGCCATGACGAAGGTCGTGAGGCCGAGCCCGTTGTAGTATCCGATGAAGACAAAGAAAACCGCGGTAAACAGGCAGTCGATGGCGTAGGATTTGAGATAGTCCGCGCCGGCCAGGATCACCTGCGGATCATTGCTGAAGATGCTGCAGAGCAGATCCCCCCGGAAGAAGGTGAAGACGCCGATGACCACGCCGGCCGCGAGAGAGGCGCCGATCCCGTAACGGAGGGCCTTCAGGGCGCGCCCGCTCTTCCCCGCGCCGGTATTCTGCGCCGTAAAGGCGGCCATGGACTGCATGAAGGAGCTCGGCACGAGCATGATGAAGGCGCACACCTTTTCCGCCACGCCGACGCCCGCGGAGGGAATGAGCCCCAGGGAATTGACGATGGCCTGAATGATCAGGAAGGAGACTCCCACCAGAAAGTCCGAGAGGGCGAGGGGAAGGCCCAGGGTGATGAGCCGTCTCCAGATCTTCGTGTCCACCCGGACCATGCTCCACGAAAAGGCGAAGGGCAGGGTCTGTCTCCGGATCAGGGCCAGGGAGACCAGCACGCTGATGCCCTGCGCCGCCACGGTCGCGGCAGCGGCGCCCGCGGCGCCCAGCCCGAAGACCGCCACAAGGAGAAGGTCGCCCGCGACGTTGAAGAAGCAGGCGATCACCACCGCGGTGAGCGGCGTCTTTGAGTCGCCGATGCCGCGGAAAACGCTGCCGATCAGGTTGTAGCTGACGATGACCAGCACGCCGGCCCCGCAGATCCGCACATAGGAGACCGTCTGGCCGAAGGCCTCGGCGGGCGCCCGCATGACGGCGGCCGCGGCGTTCGGAAATCCGGTCAGAAGGACGGTCAGGACCGCCCCGAGCACCGCGAACAGGGAGATGCCCGTGCCGATGGTCGTCCCTCCCTTTTTACCCTCGCCTCTGCCGATCTGCTGGCCGAGAAGCACCGTCAGCCCCATGGCAAAACTCGAGAGGGGGCCGGTCAGGGTCATCATGATGCCGGATCCGGTCGCCACGGCCGACACGTCCCGGGACGAGGCAAAGCGGCCGACCACCATGAGATCGACGGCCCCGTAGGTGGCCTGCAGCAGCATGGCGGACAATACGGGGAGGGAAAAACGGATCAGCTTCGGAAGGATCGGTCCCTCCGTGAAATTCTGTGCTGCCTGCTTCGAAGTATTCATGCGGTGCGCTCCATAAAAAAAGACCGGACAGACTGCAGGCGTGCGCCTGCCATCTTATCCGGTCGTTTATTCCTGCTGTCGTAAGAATCATCAACCTCCGATGACGATACATATTGTAAAGAATGCGGTTCCGGATGTCAAGACCGCGGCCGGCGAAAGAATTTTCGCGGCGGTTTTCGTTTTCGTCCGGACGGGTTTCCGAAAAGATTTGCCTGTTTTTGCGGAAAAGCTTATACTTTACTGATATCGCGCCGGCAGGCGAAGAGGGGAGCGGAAATGTTGAAGACCGAGAAAAAAGTGGAGTATCTGGAACTGATCTATGACCTCATCTTCGTGTACGTCATAGGCCGCAATCATTCCCTGCTTCAGGCGGCGGAGGACGGGTTTATCCCGGGATCGCTGTTCCTGACCTATGTGCTCTTCACGCTGACAGCCGGCTCTGTCTATTTCACCGCGATGGCCTTTCTGATCGTGTCCGTCCTGTTTCTGAGCTACGAGGTGCTCTACAATCACATTATCGACAGGGAGAAGGTCACGACCGGGCTGACGTACATGCTGATCCACGTGTTCCTGATTTTCGCGCTGAACCTTCTCACCACGGCCCTTGAGTTCATGAGGGACACCCGGGTGAGCCTGCTCCCCAAGACCGTTTTTCTGGTCACGGCCTTCCTGCTGTATTACCTCTGCCTGTTCGCGCTGATCAGAGGCGCGGGAAAAAAGGCGTACAGGCGCGGCCGGCCTGTCTACAGGGCGTCGGGCTGTTCCGGCGGCTCGGGGAAGGACGACGCGCCGGACGCGGGTTCCTCCACGACGACGTTGAGGGAGTAGTACGGGGCGTACGCCTCCTCCAGGGTCTTCTTAAGAACCGGCTCGAAGAGGCCGCGGATGGCGAGAACCGCGTAATCGCGGGCGGTTTTCGCCGAGTCGGCGTCCGCCTCGATTTCCTCCCGGATCCGGGTCATGGCCTCTTCCTCGAGGGCGCTCATCATCTCGGGCGTGATCTCCATCTCCCCGAAGCGCAGAGGGGCGTTGTTCGTATCCAGGAATTCCGTGGCGGCCTGGTCGTACAGGACCCGGAGCTCGGGCGCCGGAATGCGGACTTCGACGGTCCGCGCGTCCGGATCGACCGAGATGTCGTCGTCCTGTATGCGGGTCAGATCGACGTAGTATTCGCCGATGCCGTGGAAAATGATATTTTTGGACTGTGAGTAAAGCGGGGCCCAGATCCCGTTTTTCTTCGCCTTCTCCCACACGCTTGCCTTCTGGGAGTACACGCGGAGACTGCTGTCCTGCTCCGCTTTTTCGAGAAGAAGCCGGTCGAAGCCCACCTCGAGAGAGTAGGGGACGTCCTTCTGGGAGATGAGGCGGGAGCCGTTTCTGCTCAGGCGGATCCCGATCACGTCGGAGAGCGTGTAGGGATTTCCGGTGGCAGCAAAACAGAGGACCCAGGGAATCAGGATTCCCAGGATCAGTCCGACGACGAAGAATCTCACTCTGTGCGTTTTTACCGGTCTTGACGTTTTTCTGCGGGCAGCCATATCAGAAGAACCCCTGATTGATGAGAGTGACGATGACAACAATCGCGATGACGGCGATCAGCAGGATGGTGCTTTTTCTCATGGCAGTCCTCTCTCTTCGTATATTTGATACTGCTGTTTGATACTGCTGTCTGATACTGCCATTCTAAAATGAACGGAAGGAAGATGCAAGTTGAATCTGGCCTCAGGAAAGGACGTATCCTATTGCCCTTCGCCGCGTCAACGTGGTATAATTGCGATACTTGCACCGATGCGTACAGCCGGTGCGAAAAACACTTATTCACTAAGGAGGGAAAACCAGTGAAAAAGATTTTAGGTGTGTTTCTGGCTGCGGCCATGACGCTGTCCATGACGGCTTCCGCGTTTGCCGCCGAAGTCACGACGATCGACCTTGGCGACGAGGACGCCGTCGAGTCGACGGTCGAGGAGGCAGCGGAGACCGGTGAGGCGGGAGATTACCACATCGGTATCGTTACGGGATCCGTTTCCCAGTCCGAGGACGACAGAAGAGGAGCGGAAGCGTTCCAGGCCATGTACGGAGAAGACAGAGTCACTCTGGCGATCTATCCGGACAACTTCACGGAAGAGCTTGAGACCACGATCCAGACCATCGTCAACCTTTCCGACGACCCGGAGATGAAGGCGATCATCGTCAACCAGGCGATCCCGGGCACCACCGAGGCGTTCCGTCAGATCAAGGAGAGACGTCCCGACATCCTCTGCATCGCCGGCGAGTCCCATGAGGACCTTCCGGAGATCGGAAGCGCGGCGGATCTGGTCTGCAACAACGACTTCGTGGCCCGCGGCTATCTGATCATCCGCACGGCCCATGAGCTCGGCTGCGACACCTTCGTGCACATCTCCTTCCCGCGTCATCTGTCCTATGAGACGATGAGCCGCCGCGTGGCCATCATGAAGGCCGCCTGCGAGGAGTTCGGCATGAAATTCGTCATGGAATCCGCTCCGGATCCGACCACCGACGTCGGCGTACCGGGCGCCCAGGCCTACATCCTTGAGCACGTTCCGGAATGGGTCGAGAAGTACGGCACGAACTCCGCTTACTTCTGCACGAACGACGCCCACACGGAGCCGCTTCTCAAGCAGCTTCTTGAGTACGGCGGATACTTCATCGAGGCGGACCTTCCGTCCCCGCTGATGGGCTATCCGGGAGCGCTTGGCCTTGACCTCACGGAAGAAGCCGGCGACTTCGAGAAGATCCTCGCCAAGGTCGAGGAAGCCATCAATGAAAAGGGCGGCTCCGGCAGATTCGGAACATGGGCTTACTCCTATGGCTACACGGTTTCCGCCGGCCTTGCCCAGCACGCGATGAACGTCATCGACGGCGTCTCCGAGCTGAACAACATCGACGACATCGCCAAGGCTTACCAGGTCTTCTCGCCGAAGGCAGCCTGGAACGGCTCCAACTACACCAACGCGGACACGGGCGTCAAGCTTGACAACGTGTTCCTCGTCTATCAGGATACCTACATCATGGGCGACCCGGGCTACTACATGGGCTCCACCGAGATCGAAGTTCCGGAAAAATACTTCACCACCAAATAAATACGATTAGCAGATGGAGGGGGAGTAGCACAGGCTGCTCCCCTTTACCTATGGAAGGCAGTAAGATGAATGAAGCGAATACACCGCTCCTTGAGATGCGGAATATCAGCAAGGATTTCTTCGGAAATCAGGTGCTGACGGATATCAATCTCACGGTGAGAGAGGGCGAAGTGATCGGACTGGTCGGCGAGAACGGCGCCGGCAAATCGACGCTCATGAGAATCCTCTTCGGCGCCAATATGATCGCGGAGACGGGCGGATACGGAGGAGACGTTCTGATCAACGGACAGAAGGTCTCGTTTTCATCTCCCTTCGACGCCATCAACGCGGGGATCGGCATGGTGCATCAGGAATTCTCCCTGATCCCCGGCTTTACAACGACGGAAAATATACTGCTCAACAGGGAGCCCACCAGGAAAAACGTCATCTCCGAGATCTTCTCGGACCGCATGAACACCCTGAACCGCACGGAGATGAGCGAGCGCGCGGCGAACGCCATCGAGATGATGGGCGTCAGGATCGACCCGAAGATGGTCATCAGCGACATGCCCGTGGGCCACAAGCAGTTTACGGAGATCGCCAGAGAGCTGTCGAAGGACCAGCTGAAGCTGCTGATCCTGGACGAGCCGACGGCGGTGCTTACAGAAAAAGAAGCGGAAGCGCTGCTGGCCTCCATCCGCAGCATGTCGGAGAGAGGCATAGCGGTCATCTTCATCACGCACCGTCTGCAGGAGATCCTTGCGGTCTGCAACCGCGTCGTGGTCATGCGCGACGGGTACGTGGTGCAGTCCGTGGACGCCGCGGACACCAACGTGACGGAGATCACAAAGTGGATGGTCGGCCGCGACGTCGCGCAGAAGAGCGGCCGGGAGACCGAGGCGCGCGCGGCGGAGCACTCCGGAAAGACGATCCTCAAAATCGAGAAGCTCTGGGTCGCGATGCCCGGCGAGACCGTCCGCAACGTCTCCCTCGACGTGGAGGAGGGCGAGATCCTCGGGATCGGAGGCCTGGCCGGCCAGGGTAAGCTCGGCATACCGAACGGGGTCATGGGACTGTACCCGGCCGGAGGCCGGGTGGAATTCGACGGGCAGGAGATCCCGCTGAACAGCCCCAGACGCTGCCTGGACTCCTCCTTTGCCTTCGTCTCGGAGGACCGCCGCGGCGTGGGCCTTCTCCTCGACGAATCCCTCGAGTGGAACATCGCCTTCCCCGCGATGCAGATCCAGAACCGTTTCCTCAAAAATTATCTCGGAGGCCTGATCAAGTGGAGAGATGAGAAGGCGATCCGCGAGGTGACCGAGAAGTACATCGACGAGCTCGCCATCAAGTGCACGAGCTCCAAGCAGAAGGCGAAGGCGCTGTCGGGCGGCAATCAGCAGAAGGTCTGCCTGGCCAAGGCGTTTGCCCTGAATCCGCGCCTGCTGTTCGTCTCCGAGCCTACGCGCGGCATCGACGTCGGCGCGAAGGCCCTCGTTCTCGAGGCGCTGAAAAAATTCAACCGTGAAAGCGGCGTCACCATTGTCATGGTGTCCTCCGAGCTGGAGGAGCTCCGACAGAGCTGCGACCGCATCGCGATCGTTTCCGGCGGAAAGATCGCGGGCATACTGCCGGCCTCGGCGTCGGTCGAGGAGCTGGGCGCCCTGATGCTCAGCCAGGTCATATAAGGAGGGCGGCATGAACGAAAAAACCAACGAAAAGAGCTTATTCCGCAGAGTGCTGGAGAACTTCGGGCTTCCCAGGCTGATCATCACCCTGTTCCTGGTTCTCCTGCTGATTCTCGCGCCGTTTGTCGGAGCGGATCTTCCGACCCAGATTTCCAACATCATCGCGCGCTTCAGCTGGAACGGCGTGCTCGTTCTGGCCATGGTCCCGATGGTGCACTCCGGCTGCGGCCTGAATTTCGGCCTCCCGCTCGGCATCATCTCCGGACTTCTCGGGGCGACCCTCTCGATCGAGTTCGGCTTCACCGGGGCCCTCTCCTTCGTGATGGCCATCGTCATCGCGACGCCCTTCGCCCTCGTGCTCGGCTCGCTCTACGGCTGGCTGCTCAACAAGATCAAGGGCGGAGAGATGATGATCGCGACCTACGTCGGCTTCTCCTCGGTCTCCTTCATGTGCATGATGTGGCTCGTGCTTCCCTACAAGAGCCCGAACATGGTCTGGGGACTTGCGGGCAAGGGCCTCCGTACGACGATTTCCCTCGAGGGCTACTACAATCAGGTCCTCGCGAATTTCCTGAAGATTCAGATCGGCAATCTCACGATCCCCGTGGGCACGATCCTATTCTTCGCGGTTCTGGCGGCGGCGATGTGGGCGTTCCTGCACACCAAGACCGGCACGGCGATGACCGCGGTCGGCTCCAATCCCGTCTTCGCGAGAGCGGCGGGCATCAACGTCGACCGGATCCGTCTTCTTTCCGTCGTGATGTCCACCTGGCTCGCGGCGATCGGCATCCTGGTCTACGAGCAGGGCTTCGGCTTTGTTCAGCTCTACATGGCGCCCTTCTATATGGCGCTTCCGGCGGTCTCCGCGATTCTCATCGGCGGCGCGTCCGTCAACAAGGCGACGATCACCAACGTGATCATCGGCACGATCCTCTTCCAGGGCATCGTCACAATGACGCCTACCGTCATGAACAACATGATCCACATGGACATGAGTGAGGTCATCCGCATCATCGCTTCGAACGGCATGATCCTCTATGCACTTACGAGAAAGTCGGAGGGATCGAAATGAGTACGAAAAAGAAAATGAAAGCCGGCGATTTCCTCCGCAGGGGATCCGTTCCGATGATGTTTATCGTGATCTGCGCGCTCTGCATTCCGATCGCGGGACTGTCTCCCACCTATCTGATCAACGAGATCGTGACCCGTATGGGCAGAAACGCGTTTCTGATTCTTTCCCTGCTGATTCCGATCATGGCCGGCATGGGACTCAACTTCGGCATGACGCTGGGCGCCATGGCCGGGGAGATCGGCCTCATCCTCGCCTCGGACTGGCAGATCGTGGGAATACCGGGCATGGTCCTCGCGATGATCATCTCCGTCCCGATCTCGATCCTGCTCGGGCTCTTCTGCGGCAAGATCCTCAACATGGCGAGAGGCCGCGAGATGATCACCAGCTACATCATCAGTTACTTCATCAACGGCGTCTATCAGCTGGTAGTCCTGTATCTGATGGGCTCCGTCATTCCCATCCGGCACAGCTCCATCAAGCTGCCCAGGGGCTACGGCATCCGCAACACGGTCAGCCTCCTCAATATGAGGCAGAAGCTTGACAACCTGATTCCGCTCACGATCGCGGGCGTCAAGATCCCGGTGATGACCTTCCTCATCATCGCGGTCATGTGCCTCGTCATCCTCTGGTTCCGGAGGACCAAGCTGGGCCAGGATATGCGGGCGGTCGGCCAGGACATGGAGGTGGCCCGCGACGCCGGCATCAATGTGGAGAGGACGAGAATTCTCTCGATCATCATTTCCACGGTTCTCGCCGGCATCGGCATGGTGATCTACCTTCAGAATATGGGCAACATCGCGACGTACAGCTCGCACTCCCAGATCGGCATGTTCTGCATCGCCGCCCTTCTGGTCGGCGGCGCCAGCGTCGACAAGGCTTCGATCGGAAACGTCTTCCTCGGCGTCATCCTGTTCCACACGATGTTCATCGTCGCGCCGAGAGCCGGCGCCGCCATCACCGGCGACTCCATGATCGGAGAGTACTTCCGTGTGTTCGTCTCCTACGCGGTCATCACGGTGGCCCTCATCATGTATGAGACCAACAAGCGCCGCGCGAAACGCGACGAAGGCAGGGAGCTGGGAAGAGAACAGGAGAAGGAGGCGTAACGGAACATGAAGAAAAAGAGCAGATTTCTTGTGCGTCTTCTCGCGCTGGCCGTCGTCATCGGCATCGCGGCGGCCATGTTCATCATCGGCCGCGGCCATACGATCTATTTCGACAATAAAACCCTGACGGCCGAGGACGGGACGGTCTACGAGCCGTTCTACCGCATCGACGTCTACGTCGGGGACGACTGCGTCGCCAAGCTGAACGCGGGGGACAGAGGCATGTATTCCATGATGGGCCAGAAGTTCAAGATGGTCCTGCACATCACGCCGAAGAAGGACGCGAAAAAGGTCGGAAGCGCGGTCTCCATGGAGCTTCCCTACCGTCTCGACGGGATCATCCTCAATCTTCCCGCGCTGCTCTCCGGCGCGCAGGAGGAGGTCTACATGGATGAGTTTATCCCGACCCCGACCGAGGAGAGCGATGACGAGGACGTCGTCATCACGGATGAATTTGAGATTCCCACAGATGAATAAGGCCGCCATGGCGGACAAAAAATGAGGTGCTGCAGCGCACCTCATTTTTGTCCTGAAAGACAGGCGTTCTTTTTTATCCGGAAAACGGGCCTCTCACTTTGTCCTGAAGACCGTCCTTACGCCCGCGCTCAGAGCTCGCTCATGCCGAGCCCGCTGCAGATGCCGTCGATCCTGACGCCTTTTTTGCAGAGCGGGCAGTCGTCGTGGGGCATCGAGACGTAATCCGGCAGGTCGGACTGCGTAAAGATCGAGTAGACCGGCAGGCCTCCGATCTTGGTCGCGATGGAGAAGATCGCGGAGATTCCGCTGATGGTTCCGCCATAATACTTCAGCGATTCGATGGCGCGGGTCACGGTGGTTCCCGTGGTGGCGGAGGCAAGGAGAAGAAGGATGTTTTTGCCCCTGATCCACTGCTGGAGCTCGCCGCGGAAGAGCATCTGGCCGGAGGTGCCGAATTCGGGGGTCAGGACATAGATGGATTTGTGGGCGTTCTTGGAGATGACGCCCGCCCGGGTGAGTTCCTCCGCCAGATAGGCGCCGATGACCTCCGTCCCGTCCAGGCAGACGATGGTGTCGACCACGGTCGTGTAGTAGTGGACGGAGCTCAGAAGCCGCGCGGCGGCCCGGGCCTCATTGGTGCGGGAACGGATCGCGGTCATGTCCATGTAGTAATTGATGTGGGAGTTCGGGGTGGCGAAGTGTCCGGGAACGACCCGGAGAATGACATTTGAGTCGACCTTGGAAGCTATTTTTCTGTAAGGTTCCATAGACGTCCCTCCTTTGTGTGACGAGGCAGCTGATCCGAAGCGCCCCGCGGACCGTGGTCTTATGGTCTCATTATAACACATGAGCGGGACGCTTTGCGACGGGTTCTCACGGGGAACGGGACGGATTGTCATGACCGGCGGAGGCCGGGGAACAGGGCGGGCTTATCAGGGACGGCGGAGGCCGGGGAATAAGGCGGGTTTACCGGCGCAGACGGCCGTCTCTTACGCCGTGTCCGTCTTCATGAGCCGGAGCTCCGACCAGGCCATCAGGACCGTGACGGCGAAGGTGAGGACGTCGGCAATGGGCTGGGTGATCTCCACGCCCGTGAGGCCCAGCAGCCTCGGCAGCAGGAGAATCAGGGGAATGAAGAAGATGCCGTTCCGCGCCGACGAGGCGAAGGACGCCTTGAGCCCCTTCCCGCAGGACTGGAGCATCATATTGGAGATGAAGATCGTGCCCATGAAGGGCATCGCGAGGGCCTGGAAGCGCAGGGCGCGGCTTCCGATGGCGATGACCTGCGGATCCCGCCGGAACCAGCCGATGATCTGCGGGGCGAAGAGAAGGCACAGGGCGCCGCAGGCGGTGAGGAAGACAGTCGCGCATTTCACGCAGAAGAAGAAGCCCTCCCGGACCCTCCGCCGGAAGCCGGCGCCGTAGTTGAAGGAGCAGACGGGCTGATAGCCCTGCCCGAAGCCGATGACGGTGCTCGACATCAGCATCAGGACCCGGGAGACGACCGACATGCCCGCGATCGCCGCGTCGCCGCCCCAGCCGCCGGAGGCGGTGTTGAGCAGAATCGTGGAGACGGAGGCCAGCCCCTGCCGGAAGAGGGAGGGCATGCCTCCGTTCAGCATCTCGAAAAAGTAATGGCGGCTCAGGCGCACGTTGCGGAGGGCGAGCCGGATGTTTTCGCCCCTCCGGCTGCCCAGAAGCAGCACGATGAAGCTGACGACCTGCCCGCACACGGTGGCGGTGGCGGCCCCCGCCACGTCCATGCGTAAGACGAAGATGAAGAGGGGGTCGAGGAATATGTTGAGCACCGCGCCGGTCAGGACGCCCGCCATCGCGTAGACGGCGCTTCCCTGGAAGCGGAGCTGGTTGTTGATGACAAACTGCCCGGTCATGAAGGGGGCGCCGATCAGGATGATGCGCATGTAGCGCCTGGTCAGGACGAGCGTCTCCTCGGTGGCGCCCCGCCCGAGAAAGCGGGAGATCGGGCCGATGAACGCGTAGCCCGCGAGGGTGAGGAGACAGCCGATGATGATGGCGAAGGCGAAGCCGGTGGAGGCCATCTCGTCGGCTTCTTTCTGTTCTCCCGCGCCCAGCATTCTGGCGAGATAATTGCCGGATCCGTGGCCGCAGAGAAAGCCGAAGGCCTGTATGATGGCCATGACGGAGAAGACCAGCCCCACGGCGGCGGTGGACTGGGTGGAGATCTTTCCCACAAAGAACGTGTCCGCGGTGTTGTAGATCCCGGTCACGAGCATGCTGAGAATCGTCGGGACGGAGAGCTCCAGAATCAGCCGCGGGACGGGAGTGCGGGTCATGCGGGTGAAGCGGTCCTCCGGATGGTTGTTTTCAAAAACGGTCATGGTCCTGCTCCTTTGGTGCAGGCCGCTGTTCCCTGAAAGAGGGCAGGCGGCTCTTCCGTAAATACTATAATCCGCCAAAAAGCGGCAGGCAACCGGAACGTGAGGAAAAATTCACGTCCGGACGCCTGCCGTCTGCCTGTCCTTCGATCTGCCGCGGGTTCAGTTGGCGCGGTTTTTCTGCCACCGTTTGGCTGCCGCTCACCAGGCACAGCTTCTCCTCGACGGGTTGGCTGCCGCTCACCGGCGCGGGTTCTCCGCCGCAGTTTTTCTGCCGCTCACCCGACACGGAGATCGCCGCTGACGGTTTTGACGTCGATCCGGGTTCCGCCGCCGCCGAACACATAAGTGCTGCCGTCTTTTTCAAAGGCCTTCTGTGTCAGGAGATCGCCGCTGACTTTTTTGAAGGTGATCTCCGCGCCGTCCTTCGGGAGGGAAGAAAGGCTCACATCTCCGCTCACCGAATTGATGCTGACGCCGTCGGTTTCTTCGAACGCGAGATCGAAATCACCGGAAACCGTATTGATCTCCGTCCGGCCGCAGCGGTCGATCCGAAGACGCGCGTCGCCGGAAACCGTCTTGATATCCAGCTTTCCGAGCTCCTTGCCGTCGTCCGCCTCGATGTCGCCGCTCACGCTGTTGATGAGAAGATCGGCTCCCTCCGGTACCTCGATGGTCAGGCGCTTTGCCTTCGAGGGAATGCGGCCCCTGTAACCGCTCTTGCAGTACTGCAGGACGAGCCTGTCTCCGTCCAGACGCCAACGCAGCTTCTGGCTTTCCTTCAGAGATCCTCCGCTTTCCTCCGCGGACAGAGTGGAGCCGCGGCCCTGCCTGACCTCGATATCCCCGCTGATCCAGTTGATTTCCACCTTCGAGACGTCCGAGGCCTTGTATTTGAAGTTTCCTGTCTCATATTTGTCCGCGTTCCTGTAGCGGACGAGGCTGCCGACTTTGCAGCCGCCGAGGAGCAGGGCGGCGAGCAGAAGACCTGCGATGATCAGCACCGAGTGCAGCAGACTGTTCTTTTTTCTGCAGACGGCCGGGGACGTATTCTCATGGACTGTCGGATACATTTTCTTTCCTCTCTATACTTTCATATTGAAATTCCACAAAAGATGCCTATTTCAAGCACTTTCTGGAACGTCTATAGTTCATTGACAAACAGATT
>JBGUKX010000013.1:0-40106 GCA_045114695.1 Lachnospiraceae bacterium
TCCCTGTTACCATTTGTCTTTGCCGACTTGTAGTATACAGGTAAATCCACGAACCTACAAATCGGAGGTCATTACATATTGTCTAAACATCTCTAAAATCTAAAAAGCTAATCGAAAGAATCGGCGCTACCAAGACTGGATATTGGAAAACAAAGTAATAACCGAGGCAAAAAGGAAAACCCTTCTGCCTCGGATCTGTTCGCGCATAAGCTTGTTTTGACAGTGCGCTGCAAATATAACAGCCGTCCGGAAATGACAAGTAAAGCGATATGGGATCAGAATGCCCCCAATCCTTGCAAATATGACAGGAATCCAGAAATGTGTCGGATTGAAAATGCAAAATCAATCGGATTGTAATTGCTCAAGGCATTTTATGAGAGCCTCGGATCTCATTCATAACGCCGGTTTTTTGTGACTGGACTGGTATGGCTTCTGTCATTATAATAAAAGTGATATAATTGTTTGTATTATTTGGAAAACCGGTACAATAAACAATTGTTGAACCAGATACCACATACAATAAAAGGAGGTTTGTGATGAAGGGTAAGATGTTTTTATGTGCCGCGGTTCTCGGTACGGTCATGATGTTTTGCGGCACTGCCTTTGCAGAAGAGCAGATGGGTCAGGAGGCTGCGGAGAGTGTTTTATATCAGACGGAGGACGGCGTTCTTTCGATCGAAGCGCCTGATGACGGGTGGAATGTCGTGTCTGATCCGAACAGCTGGTTTGTATTAAGCGACGGCGGCAGTACGATTACGATTGATCATTTTGCAAATGGCGAGGCTCTGCCCGCCTGTGCAGTAGCAGGCGGCGAGACGGCGGCTGTCTATCAGGCTTTCGTCTCCACAAAAAATGAAGTGTTTGCCATCAAGGGAACTGCTGCGGAGCAGGCGGACCTTGAAGACATCATAAAGATCGTCGGTACGATCAAAGTCCTGAAGTACGACACAAAGACCGCAGTCAGCCAGGAAGATTCCAAAGAATCCGGAACCGGTATCACGCCTGTTAACGCGACCTATTACTGTGTCAGCGATTATCTGAATGTGCGGTCCGGCAGTTCGACAGATGATGATGTGATCGGATATCTTGGATACGGCGACGCGGTTACGGTTCTCGGATCCGTGACCCGGAACGGCGAGGATACCGGCTGGTATCAGGTCGACTACAACGGCACGACCGCCTATGCGAGCGCAAAATACCTCACAAAGACAAAACCGGAGAGCAGTTCAGATGAAGGAACGGATACATCCGGTTCAGATGAAGGAACGGATACATCCGGTTCAGACGAATATTTCCTCGTTTACGGCGAAGACGGGATTTCGGTCGCAATTCATCCCGTAGGCGGAGCCATGTATGAAGATATGGAAGGACGTACGTACTCAAAGCAGGATTCAGGCGTATACTACTGTATCGAAACGGATGAGACCTTCACAATCGAACAGCCGCCGATGGATGACACCGTGAATGTGGAAGGCGATCCTTATGGCGATCTTGATCCGGAGAATGCCGATACCCCCGCTTCGGACGAATATTTCTTAGTATACGGCGAGGATGGAATTTCGGTTGCGATTCATTGCGTAGGCGGACCCATGTATGAAGACCTGGAAGGACGTCAGTACGCAAAGCAGAGTTCAGGCGCTTACAAGTGCATTGAAACGGGCGAGTACTTCACAATCGAACAGCCGCCGATGGATGATACAGTGAATGTTGAAGCATAATGAATCATGAAAAGGCGAGATTAACCTTTTGCAGACAAAGAGGCCGCAGGAGCGGCCTCTTTGTTTTTTCCGGCGATACAAAGAAACGATTAAATATTATATAATCCAATTAGATTAACAATAGTCCGGCGGATATCCGGGGATAAGGAGTAGTAATTATCAGTCATGAAGAAGAAAGGCAATGGAATCTATGAAATCCTGCTCGCAGTGATTATAATTCTGCTTATTCTGCTGCCTCAGCTGATTGGAACTCAAACAGTCACGGACGAAACTGCAGGCGTGAATGAAGACGGTTTCCCGGTGACGGAACTGACGCTTGAGGATCTGGAGGCGCCGGGCACGACATTCGGTTCGCCTACCATCGATGAATGGATTAAGGAGTTAGAGAAGCGCTTTCCGGAGGGGAAAGTCCGCAATTATACCACTATGGCGGATTTGTACACTGCGCTTGAATCCGGAGAAATCGATGCAGCGATGGGATTTATAGATGAGAGGAAGACCATGGCCGAGACCCATCCGGACCTCGCATATATTGAGAAACCGTTTACCATCGTTGATCTTGGATTCGGAACTTCGAAAAGTAAAAAAGGAGAGAAGCTGTGCAGGGAACTGAACCAGTATCTGTCTGAACTGAAAAAGAGCGGTGAGTATGACGCGCTCCGCGCAAAATGGGAAGATCCGGAACGGAATGGAGACGTCATGGGAACGTACACATTTTCCGGAGAAAACGGCAGGCTGCGGATTGTAACGGGCGGTCTGTGGACGCCTATGACGTTTTATATAGGGGAGACGCTGACCGGTGAGTTCGTGGAGATCATGAACGGTTTCTGCGAGTGGGGAGGATACCAGCCGCAGTTTGAAACCGCAGCTTTTTCCGCGGAGCTTGTGGGACTTGCCTCCGGCACTTATGATATCTGCGCGGATTCCGTCATGAGGTCTGAAGAAAAGCTTCAGAGCATCTGCATTACGGAGCCTCTGATGAAGGACGAATACTATCTGCTCGTCAGAAGGGAATCCGTGCAGAAAGTGGTCTCAAAGATCAGCGTGTTCCGGAAGAAGATGAGTGACAGTATCCAGCGGACTTTTATAACCGAGGACCGCTATAAGATTCTGCTTTCCGGACTTGGTGTGACGATCCGTCTGGCGCTCGCGGCGGGGCTTTTCGGCACTCTGCTCGGCGGGTTTATCTGCTTCCTGCGAATGCGGAAGAATCCTCTTGTGAGTGCGTTTGCCGATTTGTATATCCGGGTTTTCCGGTCGCTTCCGGTGGTTGTGCTTCTGCTTGTATTTAATTACCTCGTGTTCAGCGGCAGCGGAATCGGGGTGTTCTGGGTCTGTGTGATTACTTTCTCCATCGAATTCTCTGCGTACTGCGCCGAGATCATGAGAGGAGGAATTCTTTCTGTCCAGTCCGGGCAGGCAAGGGCGGCAGCGGCTCTTGGCTTTAGCAGGCTGCAGACCTTCTTCTATGTGATCTGGCCTCAGGCAATCACGCATTTTCTTCCCGCATACAGCGGGCAGTTCATCGCAACTGTAAAAATGACGGCTGTTGCCGGGTATATTTCTGTCATCGATTTAGCGAAGGCATCGGATATTATCCGCTCCAGAACCTATGAAGCATTTTTCCCGCTTTTCTTTACGTCTGCAGTATATTTCATCCTTTGCAGCATACTCGTCGCTCTATTGAAGATTGTAGAAAAGAAGATTAATCCGGAGCAGAGGTCCGTGAAAAAAGATATTGAGGAAACGGTCCGGGCATTCCATCCGGATAGAGACGCCGCAGGCGGGACAGAGAGCAGACTTCCCGCAGAGGAGCAGACAGAAAAGCCGATGCTCCTTCGGACAGAACATCTTGCAAAGAAGTATGAGGAAGCCGAGCCCCTGAAAGACGTAAGCTTTGACGTTTTTAAAGGGGATGTAATTTCGATCATCGGTCCGTCGGGAACCGGAAAAAGCACGCTGCTTAACCTCGTGAATCATCTGGAAAGGCCGGATGGCGGAACGATCCTTTTTGACGGACAGGATACCTGTAAAAAAGGATACAATGAAAATCTCATGAGACAGCAGATCGGAATGGTGTTCCAGTCCTTCAACCTGTTTTCTCATCTGACCGTCATCGAAAACCTGATGCTTTCCCAGACGAAGCTTTTGAAGCGGAGCCGCCGGGAAGCCTGCGAAAAAAGCATGAAGCTGCTGCAGATGGTGGACATGACAGATAAAGCGCTCAGTCTTCCGTCACATCTTTCGGGCGGGCAGCAGCAGAGAGTTGCGATTCTTAGGGCAGTCGCTATGGATCCGAAGATTATACTTTTTGACGAACCCACATCCGCGCTGGATCCGACCATGGTTGATGAGGTGCTGGCGGTCATCCGGAAGCTGGCCCGCGACGGACTGACGATGCTGATCGTCACGCATGAAATGCGGTTCGCCAGGGACGTATCCAGTCGTGTATTTTTCATGGATGAGGGGATTATCTTTGAAGAGGGAACCCCGGAAGAAGTATTCGGCAATCCGAAAAAGGCTAAAACCCGTCAGTTTATTAACCGTCTGCGGGTATTCGAAACAAAGATCAGAAAGAGAGATTTCAATTTCGACGAATTGTTCTCGGATATCTGGCTGTTTGCTTCCAGATATATGGTCGGCAGAAGACTGATGAACAGGATGATGACTTTGACGGAAGAGCTCTGTGTTCAGACGATACTGCCGAAACTCAAAAACGACGAAGAGATTGGTCTTGTGCTGGAGCTTGGCGAGGCAAATGGCTCACAGGCGGATATGACGTTCACTTACAGAGGCGGGGACTCCGACCCTCTGAAGGACGCCGACGAATTGTCACTGGCATTGATCCGGTTAGTATGTGAAGATGTGTCATATATGTACTCAGAGGACACATGCACCATAAAGGCCAGACTCATTTCAGAAGAAACGTAAAACAGTTTTTAATATCATATTTCGTGCTGTCGGGAATTGAGAGAAGTGAAGAGGGGATATAATAGTGGGATTGACTGAAAAAGAGTTTTATATTGAAAATGACGGCCTCCGGTATCACGCGAAGCTTAACATGCCGGAGGGAAAGGACCGCTGTCCGTTATGTATCGTGTTCCACGGCTTTACGGGGCACATGGAAGAGAGGCACATTACCGCTGTATCCGACGTGCTGACATCAGTCGGCATCGCCTCCCTCAGGGTAGAGATGTACGGACACGGAAAAAGCAGCGGTGAATTCCGGAATCATACGCTTTTTAAATGGGTCACAGGAGGTCTGGCAGTGATCGATTACGCTCTCGGGCTTGATTTCGTTACGGATCTTCTTCTTGCGGGGCATTCGCAGGGAGGCCTTCTTGTCATGCTGCTTGCGGGAATGTGCGCCGGGAAAATCCGGGCGCTGATACCGCTTTCACCGGCGTGGATGATCCCGGAAAAAGCGCGGGAGGGGACTATTCTAGGCGTCAATTTTGATCCAAAGATCATACCGGAAGAAATCCGGAGCGATAACTGGACGCTTGACGGAAATTATATCAGGACGGCGCGGATTCTTCATCCGGAGGAAGCGATCGTGGGATACGACGGACCGGTTCTCATCGTACACGGAGATGAAGATGAGTCGGTCCCGGTCGAATATGCGGAAAAAGCGGCACAGCTCTATAAAAACGCTGAGCTTGTGATTATCCGCGGAGACAGTCACTGCTATGACCGCCATTTGGATGAAATGAAGAACGCGGTGAAAGAATTCGTCGGGAAATACTCGGATAGATAGTGATGTCAATCAAAGAAAGGCGTTTTCACTGAAGCAGACCGGTTGATACGGCCTGTGAAACAATATCTGGGAGACAAGAGTATGGCCGGATTCACGGAAGAGGCAATCAGAGAGTCATTTTTAAAGCTGCTGGAGGAGCATCCGCTGAGCAGCATCACTGTGAAGGAAATCGTCGCGGACTGCGGCATTAACAGAAATACCTTCTATTATCATTTTCAGGATATCCCCTCGCTTCTCGAGAGGATAATCGAGGATGACTGCAACCGGATTATCAGTGAAAATACAGATCCGGATTCCCTTGAGTCCTGCCTTCTCATGGCCGCGGGGCTTGCTGAGAACCGGCGGAAACAGATCCTTCATATTTATGACTCGGATGACCGGCAGGTTTTTGAGGCGGGGCTTTGGAAGCTCTGCGGATACGCGGTGCAGGCATTTCTCCGGGAATTCTTTATAAAATATAATGTCGGTCAGGAGCAGCAGGAATTTCTCCTCCGCTACTATAAGGGAGTGTGCTTCGGCATCACGATGGAGTACCTCGAGAGCGGTATGAGCATCGATATTCGTCCGTATATCAGCCGGCTTTGCGCGATTAAGCAGGGACAGATTGAAGAACTGCTTGAGAAGATGGGAAGCGAAGATTAAACAAAAGGGAAAAACACCTGCCGGCACGGTTTCACAGCAGTGCGGATACAGGTGCGGAGATCATAAGGGTACGTGAGGACAGACACGCGGGAAAAAGCCTTTTTTGGGCAGATACACCCCGCGTGTCTGTTTTTTGTGCACATGTCTGTAATTGACCGTTTTATTTTTGCGGATCAGGATGTATGTTTTGGCATACATCAGAAGCAAATATATATTGGAAGAGGTGTTTTTTTGTACAGATTTGGAAAAGCAGTTGTGAAAATGAGGGGGCTGATTCTTGCGGCGGCTCTTGTGCTGATAATTCCGTCGGTGTTCGGTATTATAGGTACGCGTATCAACTACGATATGCTGACCTATCTTCCGGAGGATATCGATACCGTAAAGGGGCAGGAAATTCTGATGGATGAATTCGGAAAAGGCGCTTTTACGCTGATCATCGCCGAGGGCATGTCGAACAAAGAGGTTTCCGGACTCCGTCAGAAAATCGAGGAAGTGCCTCATGTGGCTGACGCAGTCTGGTATGACAGCTTCGCGGATCTTGGCATACCCGTGGAAATCCTTCCGCAGCAGATACGGGATATTTTCATGAGAGGCGATGAGACGGTGATCGCCGTATTCTTTGACACTTCTTCGTCCGCTGACGAGACGATTGAAGCGGTCGGCGCGCTCCGGAGCATCGCAGGGAAACAGTGCTTAATCTCCGGGATTTCCGCGATGGTGACGGACCTTAAAAACCTTTGCGAACGGGAGGAGCCCGTGTATGTCGGTATCGCGGTGCTGTGCGCGCTTGCCGCGATGGAGCTTCTGACCGACGCCTGGCTGGTTCCCTGCGTTTTTCTTCTGGGAATCGGGATCACGATCCTTTATAACCTCGGGACGAATTATTTCTTCGGCGAGATTTCGTATATCACGAAGGCATTGGTTGCGGTCCTGCAGCTCGCTGTCACGATGGATTACTCGATTTTCCTCTGGAATGCCTATGCCGCGCGAAAAAATGAGGAAGCGGACCACAAGGAGGCGATGGCGCGGGCAATCGCCGATACGGTTGCCTCAGCAGCAGGCAGTTCGCTTACGACGATCGCTGGCTTTCTTGCTCTTTGCTTCATGAGCTATGCGATGGGCAGGGATATCGGACTTGTAATGGCGAAGGGAGCGCTGCTCGGCGTTGCCGGAAGCGTCACGATTCTGCCCGCCCTGATTCTCCTGTTTGACGGGGCGCTTACAAAGACAAGGCACAGGCCGCTTCTTCCCGACATGAGCAGACTCTCGGAATTTATTACCCGGCATTATCCGGTATTTCTGATCCTGTTCGCCGTGCTTATGGTTCCTGCGGTCATCGGTTACCGGAACACTCCGGTTTATTACGACCTGACCAAGGTGCTGGCCGGCGGCGGAGAGGATGAGGACGCGATGCCGTTTTACACCGCCAATAATAAGCTGAAAAATGACTTCCACATCGCCACGACGCACATGGTTCTCTGCAGCTCGGAGCTGCCTTCGGCGGATGCCGCGAAAATGCAGCAGGAGATCGAAGAACTCGATGGTATCGAAAATGTTCTCGGCATGAGCACCCTCGTCGGCAGCCGGATTCCGGATGCCGTCGTACCGGAGAAGCTGGAGAAGACATTTAAGAGCGGAAAATACCAGCTGATCCTGATCAATTCCTCTTATGGTGTCGCCACTGACGAGTGCGGGGAACAGATCGACGGGATCAACCGGATTCTTAAAGAGTATGATCCGGACGGCATGGTGATCGGGGAAGCTGCCTGCACGAAGGATCTGATTGAGATCACGGACCGGGATTTCCGGACCGTATCGCTGATCTCGATCGTGTTTGTATTTGTAATTATACTGCTTACGCTGCGGTCAGTGAGCCTTCCGGTGATCCTTGTCGCGGTGATTGAGTTTGCGGTCTTCATCAATCTGGGGATTCCGTATTATACAGGAAGAGTCCTTTCGTTCATCACTCCGATCTGTATCAGCACGATCCAGCTCGGGTCAACGGTAGATTACGCGATATTAATGACGACGAAATACAGGGAGTTCAGAAGAGCAAAGGAAAAGACGGAAAGCATCAAAGCTGCGCTGGCATACGCGCTTCCATCGGTGATCACGAGCGCGCTCAGCTTTTTCGCTGCGACGATCGGCGTAGGAATCTACTCCGACGTAGATCTTATCAGCTCGATGTGTCTGCTGCTCGCGCGGGGAGCGCTCATCAGCATGCTGGCGGTGCTTCTTGTACTGCCTTCACTTCTCATCCTTTTGGATCCGCTGGTGGAGAAGACTTCCTTAAAAAGCATGAGAGCCGGAAACTGAAAGAAATATGGAGTATGAAAAGAGGTTAATTATGAATAAAAAGTCGAAAATGAAAATAAAGCAGGCAGCGGCCGCTGCTCTTGCGGCAGTCATTATCCCGGCGTCCCTGACGGGATGCAGTATTATGCAGGACACGCAGGCTGCTGAAGGAACGGAGATAACAGAACGCGGGGAAACGGACAGTTCCGAAAGCATTGCTTCCGCCGCTGAAGATGCGGCGGACGACGCCGGACTTTCCGACGACCAGATCAGCGCAAGCCCTGAACGGGAGGAGACGGTTTACGTGATCGGAGACGCCTCCGGAAACAGCAGGGAGGTGATCTCGAGTGTCTGGCTTAAAAATCCGGATGGCGCCGGATACCTGAAGGACAGGACGGATCTGACCGATGTGGAGAACGTCAAGGGCGATGAAACCTTTATCCGGGATGAGGACGGAAGCCTGATCTGGAAAGCGGACGGCAATGACATCTACTATCAGGGCAAAACTGACAGTGAGCCGCCTGTGTCCGAGCGTATCAGCTACGCGATTGACGGCGTGGAGATGAGTCCCGATGAAGCAGCGGGAAAAAGCGGCCGGCTCGAGATGACATTTTCATATGAGAACCGGAAAAAAGAGACCCGGACGATCGGAGACAGCAGCGAAGAGTTATACGAGCCGTTCCTTGTTATCTCGGGACTTGCGCTTGATCCGGAGAAAACATCTAATGTTGAGGTCTCGAAAGGCAAGGTGATTAATACCGGCAATCAGATTCTGGCGGTCGGGTACGCGGTTCCGGGACTGGCGGAGAGCATTTCCGCGGTTGATACGAAGGGAAAGCTTGAGTCTGTGACGGAAAAGATACCGGAATCATTTACGGTCTGCGCGGATGTGACCGACTTTGAACCGGTTCCAACACTTACGATTGTTGATAACGCATTCCTAAAGGATCTGGATCCGGGATTCGAAGATTCGGAGTTTATGGATGAACTGAAAGATGCTTCAGACCAGATTGCAGGCGCGACGGACAGTCTCGCTGAGGGTACGGAATCTCTGGTCAGCGGCGTGGAAGAACTCGCCGAAAAAGCGCCGGAGCTGACGGACGGGATCGGCGCGCTGGATGACGGGGCGGCGTCTCTGGCATCCGGCGCGGAAGAGCTTGCGTCCGGAGCGGATGCGCTCGACAGCGGCATCGGAGAGCTTCAGGGCGGAGCGTCCGAGCTTGACAGCGGAGCGGGAAGACTCGCGTCCGGAGCCGAGAGCTTAAGCAGCGGCGCGGCAGAACTTGACGCCGGTACAGGAAGCCTGAAGCAGGGTGCGGCGAAGCTTGAGGCCGGAACGGGAGCATTTGCGGACGGAGCCGGAACGCTTTCTGACGGCGCGGATAATCTCTACACCGGACTGAAAGATATTGATTCCGGAGCAAATGAACTCTCGGACGGCTTATCACAGTTGTCTGGCCAGGTTGCAGATCTCCCGGAAGGAACAAAGGCGCTGCACGAGGGAACCAAAAAGGTCGGCAGCGCGCTGAAGGGGGATGAAGGAAACAGCCTTTACGAAGGCGCGGAAGCGATCGAAAGCGGGGCAAAGGCACTGGCAGCCGCTCTTCGCGGCGATGAAGCCTCCACACCGGGAATCGGCGGCGCTGCGTCCGGAATCCAGGCGGGAGCGCAGGGAATTGCATCCGGCGCGGATCAGATCGCCGAGGCGGCGGAAGCGCTTGAAAGTGAGATTGAGGGAATGGAGGCGTCCGCCGGCGCGCTGCTATCCGCGATTGCGGTTGCAAAGCCCGAGGCCTACGCGAAATACGGTTCTGTGGCGCAGTCATATCTTGAAAAAGCCGACGCTGCAAAGGAAGCGCTTGAGGCTATTAAGGCCGGCGCAAATAACATTTCCGCCGGGGCGGTGAGCGGAGACTCTTCAAAGCCCGGTATCTATGAGGCAGCAGGCGCGATCAGCGGAGGCGTTTCTTCACTGGCATCCGGTGCGGATGCGCTGGCTGACGGCGCCGACGCGCTCGAGGGCGGCATCGATACCATCGTTAGCGATGAAAATCTCGGCGCGATCGAGAGCGGACTGGGATCTCTCGCGAAGAGCTCGGGCGATCTGGTGACAGGAGTCGGACAGCTTACGACGGGGGCAGAGACGCTGGCGAAAGGCACAGGCGAGGCAAAATCCGGCGCGAAGAAGCTTTCCGACGGCGCGGCTCAGCTTGCAAAGCAGGCTCAGGTTCTCGATAAGGGCGCTTCAGCGCTTTCCGACGGCGCGGCTCAGCTTAAAGAAGGCACTTTCGCGATGAAATCCGGGGCATCTTCTGTGAGCGAAGGCGCGGCCGCGCTGAAAGAAGGAACCGGGGCCGCCAAATCCGGCGCGTCAGAGCTTAAAAACGGAAGCGCGCAGCTTGCCTCAGGTGCAGGACGGCTTTCCGACGGCGCCTCCGAGCTTAAAGACGGTACAGGTAAGCTGAAGGACGGTGGCGATGAGCTGATCGAAGGGATTGAGAAATTGCTGACCGGATCAAAAGCGCTCCGGGATGGCATGACCGAGTTCAATGAGAAGGGTATTCGAAAGCTGACCGAGTTCATAGACGTCGACGCGGAGGATCTTTCGGAGGCGCTGGCGGCTCTTCGGGAAATGGGAGAAGAAGACACGGCGTTCTCGAACACCGATGGGGACGTAAGCGGAAGCGTGCGGTATATTATGCGGACAGAAGGTGTTGATGAAACTTTCTGACTTCGATAACATACAGCGGGAAGTGACTATGGGAATATCCAAGCTGGATTTCAAAGTTGGAGATACATATCTGGCGCGCAAAGGAATCTTTTGAAAGCGAAGAAGGTAAAGCGCTCAAGAAAGAATGGGGAATTCCGGAGAATTATCCGGGTGCCGGAAACGTGATTCTCGGATACGGAAAACCGGAGGGATTTAAGGAAGCCGCGCCCAGGAAAGAAGGGTATATAAAAAAGGCGTGAAGCTGTTTGCCTGGACGAACAGTGAATAAAAGAAAAGTGTCTAAGAAGTTGGTAGTGTCAAGTGATCTATGAAAAACCAATCCATTTTCATATTGCGGAGGGAAAAATATCGACCAAAGAACAATTTGCAGAAAGGAAAAGCATCGAGTTTATCGGGAGCCGGGAAATGCCGTAAAATGGGTGTTTCCCGGTATTATTTTTTCAGCCGCCCGCGCTGGCCTGCTTTGGTTATAAATCCCAAAAAGCCGGATAAATGTGATAGAATAGGTTTACGCATGATACATGTCCGGGAACAATGAAAGGAAGGCGGTATGAGCAGAATCAAGGATCTGCAGAAGTATGTTCACAAGATATTGAACTGCGTGGATGACACCCAGAAGAGGAGCAGCGCCATCGCCCATCTTCACGGCGTATCCCTTGCGGCCGTCATGATTGCAAAGAAGCGCGGGGAAAATGCGGAACTTGCAGCAATGGCCGGCCTGCTTCATGATCTCTATGCGTATAAGAGCGGATCGTATGACGATCACGCGTCTAAAGGCGCGGATTATGCCGGGGAAGTGCTGGAAGAGCTGGAGCTCGTATCACCCGAAGAGCGGGACTGCATCTGTTCCGCGATCCGGCATCACGACAGCAAAGACACTGTGGATTCGTCATTTGACGAGGTTCTGAAGGATGCAGACGTGATACATCATTCTCTGGGGGATCCGACCAAAGAAGTGAAAGAGCATGAACGCGCCAGATACAGGCAGCTGTGCAGGGAGTTTGGGTGGTAAGAGCTGATTCGTGCAGGATTAAGCTTCGGAATCTAGATACGATCGACAAGGGACAGGGGACGTCTATGATTACAAATGATAAAGGGATTGTGGAACTGAAGCATTTCATCCTTCGCGAGCTGTGCCGCGAGGCGTGGGTCGAAAAGGAACTGACGCTTGAGAGCCGGGAAAAGCTGGTTTATTCGATCAGCCCCGGACCAAAGCCGGAATACCGCTGCTGTATCTATAAGGAGAGGGAAATCATCCGCGGCAGAATCCGGCTGGCGATCGGGCAGGATCCGGATATTAACAGGCCGTCGAAAAACGTCGTGGCGGTGATTCCTGCTGCCTGTGACGACTGTCCGATTCAGGAGTATATGGTGACGGACGTCTGCCGGTTCTGCCTTGGGAAGGCCTGCCTCAACGCGTGCAGATTCGGCGCCATCCGCCCGGGATCGACACGGATGCAGATCGATCCGGACAAATGCAAATCCTGCGGCATGTGCGCGAAATCCTGCCCGTTTGAGGCGATCGTGCACCTGGAGAGGCCCTGCAAGAAGGTATGCCCGGTGGACGCCATCTATTACGACGAGCAGGGACACTGGGTCATCAACGACGAAAAATGCATTCACTGCGGACACTGTATTCACAACTGTCCGTTCGGCGCGATCGGTTCGAAGATATACGCCGTGGAAGTGATCAAGGCCATCAAAAACGGAAAGCGCGTGATTGCCATGTGCGCGCCGGCTACCGAAGGACAGTTCGGCAAGGAAATCAATATGGCCGCCATAAAAGCAGCCCTGAAGAAAGTGGGCTTCGCCGACATGGTTGAGGTGGGGCTCGGAGGAGACATGACCGCCGCCTATGAAGCGGAAGAATGGATTGAAGCCAAAAAAGAAGGCCGCAAAATGACGACCTCCTGCTGCCCGGCGTTCACCTCTCTTCTGCATCACGAGTTCCCGGAGCTGTATGAGAAGAATAAATCCGATATCGTTTCGCCGATGGTGGCGGTTTCGCGCTATCTGAAATCACAGGATCCGGACTGCGTGACCGTATTCATCGGACCCTGTATCGCCAAAAAGGCCGAGACGATGAACGAAAAAATCGCAGACCGGCCGGACTATGCGCTGACATACGGAGAACTGGTGGCGCTCCTGGATTCCAGAGACGTCGAGCTTGTGCCGGTGGAGGAGGACTATCAGGAGGCGTCCCTCTACGGCAAGAAGTTTGCCGGCTCCGGCGGCGTGGCCGCCGCCGTACTGGAAGCCATGCAGGAAATGGGAGAGGATACCTCGGATATCACTCTTCTGACGTGCGCCGGCGGAGCAGAGTGCCGGAAGGCGCTGATGATGCTGAAATCAGGAAGACTGAAAGAGGACTTTATCGAGGGCATGATGTGCCCCGGAGGCTGTGTCGGCGGTCCCTCCAAGCATCAGGTGGAGACGCTGGTGACGCGCGCCAGAGGGGAGCTCCTGGCAAAAGCCGACAGGCGGAAGGTGCTGGAGAATCTGAAAAATTACCCGATGGATCAGTTCTCCATGTACCGGGACGGACATATGGACCGTTCGGACGAAATAACGGAGTAGGACGGGATTCGGGAATCGAATGATCCGTGCAGGCGCGGCTCGCCTTCGCCGCCGGGAATCCTGTCGTTTCTCCTCAAAATCCTGTCTGAGTGAAAACCCTTTGAGATGCAGCCGACGGCTGACCGGGAGACAGAGCCTATGGAATATCAGAGCTTAAACGGGACGTGGGAGCTGACCGGCAGAGACTGGCCTGCCGTGAAGGGACAGATCCCCGGGTCCGTGTACTCCTTTCTCCTCGAGGCGGGCGAGATGGAGGACCCTTACTACCGGGACAATGAGCTGAAGGCGCTTCCGCTCATGGAAGAGGATTACACCTTCGGAAGGACGTTCGATCTGCCGGAAAATATCGCGGGATGCGCCCATCAGGTGCTGCGGTTTGACGGGATCGACACGCTCTCGGACGTGTTCCTGAACGGCGTGCGGCTCGGCAGCACCGACAATATGCACGTCGCGTGGGAATATCCGGTCCGCGGCCTTCTAAAGGAAAAGGACAACCGTCTGACGGTGACGACTCGTTCTCCCCTGCGCTTTATCCGGGAGGAGGATCGGAAGCATCATCTCGGCGGATCCGTCGAGGCGATGCGCGGCTTCCCGCACCTCCGGAAGGCGCACTGCATGTTCGGCTGGGACTGGGGGCCCCGCCTCCCGGATCAGGGAATCTGGAAGGACGTGGGGCTGCTCGGCTGGAATGACGCGCGCATTCTCGACGTCCGCGTGAAGCAGGAAATCCTGACGGAGGAGGGCGTACCGGTCTGCGAGGATCCGGACGGCGGAAGAGCGGCCCGCGAGGGCCGCGCCGAGGCGTATCTGACGGTGGAAGTGATCACGGAAGGCACTCCGGGGGAGACACGTCTTGCGCTGACGTCGCCGGACGGGCAGACCTGGTCTCTTCGGCCCGGCGAGCGCTTCGCCGTACCGTCTCCCGCCCTCTGGTGGCCGAACGGACTGGGCGGACAGCCGCTCTATACGCTTCGCGCCGCCGTCTTTTCCCCGGCGGCCCCGCCCGGCGAAGAAGACCGGCCTGAAAAGGCCGCCGGACCGGGACAGGACCCGCGCGGAAAAGCCGGACGGGAGGAGAATGCGCGTGAGAGTGCCTTCGGACGGGAGGAGGACCCGCGTGAGAACGCCTTCGGACGGGAGGAGGATGCGAGGATACTGCGCATCGGGCTTCGGAGCGCCACGGTGCTCCGCAGGAAGGACCGGTGGGGCGAGACCTTCGCCGCCACGGTCAACGGGCAGCCGTTTTTCTCCATGGGCGCCGATTATATTCCCGAGGACAACATTCTCTCAAGGAGAAGCAGGGAACGGACGAAGGCCCTGCTGGAGGACTGCCGCGACGCGCATTTCAACGCCATCCGCGTATGGGGCGGCGGTTTCTACCCGGACGACGATTTCTTCGACCTGTGCGACGAGATGGGCCTCGTCGTGTGGGAGGACCTGATGTTCGCCTGCGCCAATTACCGTCTGACGGATTCCTTTGTGAAAAGTATCACGGAGGAGATCCGGCAGAACGTGCGGCGGCTCCGTCATCACGCGAGCCTTCTTCTGTGGTGCGGCAACAACGAGATGGAGCAGTTCGCCCTTGAGAGGGCCTTCGACGGCACGGACGAGACGGCCGCCGACTATCTGATTCAGAACGAGTATATCATCCCCGCCATCCTGCGGGAGGAGGACCCGGAGCGGTTTTACTGGCCGTCTTCCCCCTCGTCGGGCGGGAAGTTTGACGAGCCCCGCGACCCGGACAGGGGCGACGTGCATTACTGGGACGTGTGGCACGGCGGCGTGCCCTTTACCGGATACCGGGACTACTGCTTCCGGTACCTGTCGGAGTTCGGGTTCCAGTCCTTTCCGGCGATGGAGACGATCCGCTCCTTCACGCGCCCGGAGGACCGCAATATCTTCTCGCGCGTCATGGAGATGCATCAGAGAAACAGCGGGGCGAACGGGAAGATCCTGACGTACCTGTCGCAGAATTATCTGTATCCGGGCAATCTCTCCCTGCTGGTCTACGCGTCGCAGCTCCTGCAGGCGGACGCCATCCGTTACGGCGTGGAGCACCTGCGGAGAAACCGCACCGACATGCGCTGCATGGGCGCGATCTACTGGCAGCTGAACGACATCTGGCCCGTGGCGTCCTGGTCGTCCGTGGACTATTACGGACGGTGGAAGGCGCTGCACTACAGCGCGAAGCGCTTCTTCGCGCCGGTGCTCTTGAGCTGTGAGGAGAAGAGTCTGCCCTCGCTGGGCAGGACCTGCATCAGCGAGCCGGAGAAGGTCGGATTTTCCGCGAGACTCTGTGTCTCCAACGAGACCTTCGAGACGGTGGAGGACACGGTGATCTGGGAGCTCCGGACGCCGGACGGCAGGATCGAGAGGGAGGGGCGCTTCGAGGCGCGCACGGAGCCCTTTGCGGCGCAGGCTTTCCCGGAGATCGATCTGGCGGACATCGACCCGATGAGGCATCACCTCTCTTTCCGTCTGGAGAAGGCGGGCTCTTCCGGAAGCGTCCTGTTCGCCGCTCCGAAGCATTACGCTTTTGCGGACCCGCAGCTTCGGGTAAGGGCCGACGCCTCCGGCGAAACGGTCACCGTCACGGCGGACGCGTACGCGCGGTCCGTGGAGATTCTGTCCGGGGACGGCAGCCTGCTCCCGGAGGACAACTATTTTGATATGGAGCCGGGGAGCAGGACGCTCCGGGTGCTCCGCGGGAGCACGGAGGGCCTCACCGTCCGCAGCGTCTACGATATCCGGTAAGCGGCGGCACGGTAATCATCAAAACGAGTTTTCAAGGAGTCAGAAGATGAAAAAACGGAATACCGGGAGTTGGCCCGGAAAGGTAAGATCCATCCTTTCCCTGGCGGTATCCGCCGCGGTGATCCTGACGTCCCCGTCCTTCGGAGGGACCGCTTTTGCCGAAGAAATCCCGGAGGACGAGGATTACTATGTCGAAGTACAGGACGAGACGGCGGCTCCCTCGGAGGAGCCGGACGTGGATTTCCTTGCCGTGGACGAAGAACCGGAGTTTTTCTTCGAGGAAGAGACGGAGGAGGAGTTTGCGGAGAGCACGGCAGAAGAGACCGAAGAGCTCGTCGTGACGCCCGACAGCACGGCGGACGATCCGGCAGAAGGTCCGTCAGACGATCCGGCAGCGGCCGCGGATCCGGAAGATGACCCGGACGGGCTTCCTGCAAACACGGAAGAGGAATCGGCTGACCGCGCTGATGAAGAGCCGGAGGAACCGGAGGAATCAGCGGAAGAGGCGCCGGACGAGGCCGAAGCCGCGGAGGAAAGCGCGGACGGAGCGGAGGAAAGCGCGGACGGCGAAGAGGCCGGAGACCTTGAGACGGAGGATCCAGGGGCATTTTCCGACAGCGCGGATTCTGACGCGGTGTATGCGGGAGACGGGACCGGCCCGGAGACTGCCCTGATCGTACGGCAGGAGGAAGAAACCGTCGTCGTCGGCGGAGGAGAAGCTGACAACGACGCGCTGTTTGAAGCGTATTTGGCGGAGGAGGTATTCCATCTTGCGGGGGCGCCCGCCGATTATTCCAATACAAGGCTGAGCGGCGCGGATGCCGTTATCTATCAGAGGCTGAGGGAGTACATCTCGGAGGTCGCGGCAGGAACGAGGACCTCCACTGAGTTCGAAATCCCGGTGGAGGAAATGGGATTCGAAGCCACCGAGTGGACAGCCGTGGAGCTCGGAGTGGAGGAAATTATCACGAACGGAGCGATTAACGGGAACGCGTTAGAGGCTGTTGCGGAGAAGATACCCTTTGACTTCGATCGGATCCTCAGCGCCCTTCTGTCAGACTGCCCGTATGAATTGTACTGGTATGATAAAACCGTCGGCTGTCGCATCGGCAAGATATCATACTATGCCAGGTACAGCGATGAGAAGAAAGACGTTGTGCTTGGCGTCTCGGGATCCTATCCGTTTTCTTTCACCGTAGATTCCGGGTACAGTGCCGGCGAGGACTATACCGTAGATCCCGGCGCGGTCCTGACCGCGCAGGCAGCGGCCGCCAATGCGGAGGATATAGTGGACAGCCACGCCGCGCGCGCGGACTTCGAAAAGCTCACGGCCTATAAAGAGGAGATCTGTTCTCTGGTATCCTACAACGACGCCGCCGCGGCCGGAAATGCCGATTCCGGCAATCCGTGGCAGCTCGTCTGGGTTTTTGACAGGGATCCCTCCACGAACTGTGTCTGCGAGGGATATTCCAAGGCATTCCAGTACCTCTTCAGCCTCTCTTCCTTCCGGGGGAGCCTCGACTGCAGGCTGGTGAGCGGAGAGATGGGAGGCGGCACAGGATCCGGGCCTCATATGTGGAATATTGTCCGGATGGAGGACCAGAAGAACTATCTGGTCGACGTCACAAACTGCGACGCCGGCAGCATCGGCGCGGATGATCTGCTGTTTCTCGCGGGAACCGCGGAAAGAGACGAAAGGTCCGGGTATGTATTCGACTGCGGAGGCAGCCGTGTGACCTACCAATATGACGATGAGACACTGGCGTACTACCGTCCGGAAGAGCTTGCTCTGGCGGAGGAGAAGTATACCCTCGGAGAGGAGGACCCCGATTACTTCACCATCGAAGACGGAGTGCTGGTAAGCTACAGCGGCCCCGGCGGCGAGGTTGTCATTCCAGACGGCGTGACAGGCATCGGCCGCGGTGTCTTTGTGGGCGGCGACGTGACAAGCGTGGTGATACCGAACGGAGTGAAACGCATTGAAGCCCGCGCTTTTGAATCCTGCTCCGGTCTGACGAGCGTCACTTTTCCGGAAGGGCTCGAATTCATCGGGAAGGACGCGTTCTTCTCATGCGTCAGTCTTACCGACGTCACGATTCCTGACGGCCTGACCACCATCGGCATAAGAGCGTTCTGGGGCTGTACGGGCCTGACGGCCGTCTCCCTTCCGGAGAGCCTGAGAAATCTGGGACAGGCTGCGTTTTCAGAATGCAGCAGCCTGACGTCCTTCACGATTCCCGACGGCTTGACGAAGATTGAAGCGAATACCTTCAGTGACTGCACCGGCCTTACGAGCGTCACGATCCCGGATTCGGTCACTTCCATCGGCGATGACGCGTTTTCGGGATGCACAGACCTGGTGATCCACTGCTCATCGGACGCGGAATATGTGATATCCTATGCGGAGAATCACAGCATCCCCTATGTCACGGATGCCGGAAGCGTAAAGGACATCGCCCTGTGCGACGTGCAGCTTGACGGCTCCTCCTTTACCTACAGCGGGGAGCGCATCGAGCCGGCCGTATCCGTGAGAGACGGGGGCGCGGCGCTGGAGAAAGACACAGACTATCTTGTCTCTTATCAGGACAACACCGATGCGGGTGAGGCGAAGGTGCTTGTGGAGGGAACAGGCGCCTATGGCGGGACGGTTGAAAAGATGTTCGTCATAGAGCCTGCTTCCGTCGAGGACGCGGAAGTCGCCGGACTGAGCGCCGCGGCTTATACCGGGAGCGCGGTCACGCAGACGCCTGTCGTGAAGCTGGGAACAGTGACGCTGGAAGAGGGGACGGATTACACTGTCACCTATAAGAACAATAAGAACGTCGGCCTCGCGTCTGTAACGATCACCGGAACGGGCAACTACACCGGCAGCAGGACGGCGGAGTTCAGGATCTGCTTCAGGGACGTGCCGATGACGCACAGCTTCCATAAGGCGGTCTACTGGGCGGCGGATGAGAAGATAACCACGGGATACTCGGGAGCGAGGGCCGGTCTCTTCGGCGTCAACGACGACATCACCCGCGGACAGGTGGTGACGTCCCTCTGGAAGATCGCGGGAAATCCCGCCCCGGCGAAAAATACCCAGACCTTCAAAGACGTGCCGACGACGCATTCGTTCTACAAGGCCATCCAGTGGGCGGTTGAGCAGGGCATCACGTCGGGCTATTCAAACGGAAAATTCGGTCCGAACGACAACTGCACGAGAGGGCAGATCGCGACGTTCCTGTGGAAATACGCGGGGAAGAAGGCGCCGGCGAAAAATACGCAGACCTTCTCGGATGTGCCGACGACGCACAGCTTCTACAAGGCGGTCCAGTGGGCGGTCGAGCAGGGCATCACGTCGGGTTTCGCGGACGGCAGCTTCGGCGTGACCAGGACCTGTACGAGAGGGCAGTGCGTGACGTTCCTGTACAAGATGCTCCGGTAATCAGGAATACGAAGCAGGGGAAATCCCGGAGAATCATCATGGCGCAGGAAATGTGATTTTCGGATACGGAAAGCCTGAGGGGACCGGGAAGGCGGCTCCGAGGAAAGGGAATTACGTGAAGAAAGCATGAAGAAAAGGCTTTTCAGGAAAAAATCTGTCTCATAGCGCTCTGGCTGCTCAGCCTGCTTGTGATCAGCGGGCTCTGTTTTCGGAGAGAAAAACGTACATCCTATGAAAAAGCGCAGAGAGAGTTCCTCGTGCAGGCAGAAACGACGGCCCAGCAGGTTCCGTCCATTGTTTATAATGCTGTGAACTCCCGGGTTGCCCTCCTGAAAATGCAGAATGCCAAGCTGGACGCCCTGTCTCTGGCCCTGGAGAGAACGAGGGAAAACTCATCGCGACAGATTCGCCCTATGATCATGTTTCTGTCAGGTCGGGCGATCCGTTCTACGCTCTTCTGGTGAACCGGGAGGAGATGACAGGCACCCCGGCGCGGGACGACGCGTCCGGGCAGTATCTGTTGAAAGCAGGCGTGTCGCTGCGGGACAAGGACAACAAATGCAGCGGCCGGATAATACGGACGACCTGACCACGGTAACGATCAATGTCGACGTGAGAGAATCTTTGGAACGTGTCGAGAGTGTTATAGAGCAGGAGCTGCCGCGGATGCACGAAGAGATGTGCGAAGCGATAGGGGAGTCCTTCAGAGGTCCGATCTACAAAGGAGTAAAGCAGATCGCCGGATGCGGGATGGAACTTACCTTTGTCTTCTATTGCAAGGGCCAGCACTACCAGACGCTCTCCGCCATGCTGAACCGCGGGCTGAAGCTCATGTGCGAGCAAAACGATATCGCGATCGCGGCGCCGCAGATCACCGTAAACGGAACGCGGTAACCACGGAGCGGAAAGAGGTCTTTCACGGAGAAGACGAACCGGGCAGAACGCATAACCTCTTCGGTTATGATTCTGCCCGGTTCGTTCGTTACTTCGTGAATGGCATATCTGCCCGGTTCATTCGTTATTTTGTGAATGGCATATCTGTCCGGTTCTGTCCGGCGCTGTGCGGCGCTGCCTTCTGTTCAGGCTCAGTTATAGTTTTCGCCGTAATCCTCGCCTGTCCATTCCTGATCGCCCGTATCCTCATATTCATAGTCGGGGTTCTCGCCGTAATCCTCGCCTGTCCACTCCTGATCGTCCGTATCCTCATATTCATAGTCGGGGTTCTCGCCGTAATCCTCGCCTGTCCACTCCTGATCGCCCGTATCCTCATATTCATAGTCAGGATTCTCGCCGAAGTCCTCGCCCGTCCACTCGTCATCATCGGGAACCGGCTCACCGTTGATCCATACGTCGGGATCTGAGGAGTAGGTCACGTCCGTCGTGATGCAGTAGTACATATCGCCGTGGGTATTCGTGTAGGTCCTGCCTCTGGCGTCCTCATACATGGCGCCTTCTGTCGAGTGGATTTCAGCAGAGCTTCCGTCCTCGGCGTAGACCATAAACGAGACCACCTGCCTGTCCCATGCGCTGGGATCGGAGTAGTAGGTGATATCCGTCGTGATGCAGTAGTATTCTTCGCCCTCGGTGTGCGAATAGGTCCTGCCTCTGGCGTCCTCGTACATGGCGCCTTCGACCCAGTGAATGCTGACGGTGCTTCCGTCCTCGGCATAGACGGTGAACCAGTCTGTCTCTTCCGGCATCCGGTCGGAGGACTCTTCGGAGCTCTTGCCGCTCTGGCTGCCGGAGGAGGCGTAGTCCGCGTCATTTTTGCGGATCCATCCCGTGGCGCCGCGCAGGCTGACGACGAGCCAGTCCCCGTCATCCTTCAGAATCGGCAGGGAGGTATCCTTGCTCAGCTGGGCGACCTTGCTGGCGCCCGTGTCATTCCAGGCGTAGACCGTCGTCGTGCTGTCCGTGCGGTACCAGGCCGGATCGATGGCGATATAATCCGCGTTTACCCAGCCTTCGGGGCCGCCGTCCACGTCGTCCGTAAAGACGCATTCCGCCCATCCGTCTTTCTGGTTCAACACCATGAATCGGTCGCCGTAATGCAGAATTCTCACGGTGTCGGTATCGGCGCCGGGACCCTTGCGCAGCGTCAGCGTGTCACACAGGACCACGGCGGGCGGGCCGATCTGCTGTCCCGGACCCTGCGAAGGAATTATCTCCGCTCCGACGGTGCTTCCCATACCCCAGAGCGTCACCATTGTCGCAAACAGAAGCATACTTTTTTTCAACATGCCCTCTTAACAGCTCCTTTCTCAGCCGGTATTTGTTTGATTCTTAAATGATACCCCATGCAGGGGGAAGATGCAAGGAAGGGGGAAAACGGTGAGCGGAAGGCGGGAATGGGGCGCGAGACTGCATGCGGCGAAGGAGGCGGAGCGGGACGCGGGAATGCGTGCGGCAGATGAAGAGGTGCGGAAATACGGCTGGAAACGGTGAGCGTAAGGCGGAGTTCTCCGGCCGCCCGCGGTAATCTTCGAAGAAAACTTGAGTACAGCGGGGGAAATGTAGTATTCTCTATGGTATCGAAACCAGGGAGAAAAACAACTCGCGGCAGGCATGTACGTGACGACGGACGAGGGCTGACGGGAACAGGCGCGTCCCTCCGGGACTGCCCTGAGGAAGGAACCATATGGAACAACAGGTCGCACATAAGGCGCCGGACCACAACCGGCAGAAGAAAATCGCGGTGATCAACGACATGACGGGCTTCGGCCGCTGCTCGCTGGCCGTCGCGATCCCGATCATCTCGAAGCTCAGGGTGCAGTGCTGTCCTCTGCCGACGGCCGTCCTGTCGAACCACACCGGCTTTTCGAGCTGGTATATCGACGACGGCACGCGATACTTCGAACGTTACGCGGCGGAGTGGAAAAAGCTGGATCTTCGGTTTCACGGAATCGCGACCGGCTTTCTGGGGTCGAAGGAGCAGTTCGGCCTGGTCGGGCGCTTCCTGGATGAATTCCGGACCGCCGGAACGATCGTGGCGGTGGACCCCGTGATGGGAGATTACGGGCGCACCTACACGGGCTATACGGAAGAGATGTGCGCCGGGATGCGGGAGCTTGCGGCGAAGGCGGACATCATCACCCCCAATCTCACGGAGGCCTGCATCCTGACGGACACCCCCTACCGCCCGTCGGGATGGCACATGAAGGAGCTGGACCGGATCCTGGAGAAGCTGTCCGCGCTCGGGCCGAAAAAGATCGTGATCACCGGAATTCCCCAGGGAGCGTTCATCGCGAACCTGTGTATGTGCGAGGGAAAGCGGCTGCACCTGACGCGGCAGTACCGGGTGGGAGAGCAGAGATCCGGGACAGGGGACATCTTCTCGTCCGTGATCATCGCGGACGCGGTCAACGGAGTGGATTTTGAGACGTCGGTCCGCAAGGCGTCGAGATTTGTGAAAAAATGCATCATGCGCTCCATCGAACTCGGGATTCCGACGACGGACGGCGTGGCCTTTGAGGAGGTGCTGGACGCGCTGCACTGACGGTCCGGGGACGTCTTTGAGGAGGTGCCGGACGCGCTTGCACTGACGGTCTTTGAAACAGCAGTAGAAAGGAGAATTCCCTATGAGTGAAACCATTCTCTACGAAGTCCACGGGGGACTTTATGTAAACCTGACAAACCGATGTCCCTGCGCCTGCACGTTCTGCCTGCGCCAGAACCGGGACCACATGGAACATTCCGACTCCCTCTGGCTCGACCACGAACCGGACTTTGAGGAGGTGAAGGCCGCTTTTGAGGGGGTCGATCTGTCGAAGTACGGAGAGGTCGTTTTCTGCGGGTTCGGCGAACCGACGGAGGCGCTGGACGTGCTGCTGAAGACCGCCGCCTACGTGAAGGAGACCTACGGGAAGAAGATCCGGATCAATACCAACGGTCTGGGCATCCTGATCAACGGCAGGGACGTCCCGCCGCTCTTCGAGGGAATCATCGACGTCGTCTCGGTCTCCCTGAACACGCCGGACCCCGCGGATTACACAAGGATTGTCAGGCCGAAGTTCGGACCGGATTCCTGGAAAGCGATGACGGAATTTGCCGGAGAATGCACTCGCTTTGTGCCGGAGGTCGTGATGACGACGGTGGCGACGACCATCACCCCGGAGCAGGAGGAAGAGTGCCGGCGCATCTGCGGAGAACTGGGAGTACGCTACCGGATCCGCGCTTTTGAGGAGTGAGGGCAGCATATGTCATTTGAGGTAGATCATAACCGGCAAAATCAGGGCACGGATCTCTGGAATTTCCATGACGGATCTTCAGCGGACGCCTGCCTTGTGAAGGAGACGGAACAGTCGGATCCAAGGGCCGCCGCTTCCGGAAAAACGGCGGCCGTCCGGGGAAGAAGAACGGACAGGCAGGGAAGAAGAACGGACGGTCAGGGAAGAAAAACGGGCGCTTCCGGAACGGGAGCCTCCCGGGCGGCCGGGGGCGGCTTCGCCCTGAAGCTGTTCCTCATTGTCTTTATGGCCGCCCTCTGTATCGTGGCGGCGGGGTTTATCGCGGCGTACCAGAGGATGCAGTCCAGGACGCAGGAAAAGACGGAGTCCCGCGAGACGGTTTTCTACGGAGACGCGGACACAGATTCCATTCTCTCCGCGCTGCTTCCGCTGCCGAAGGGCGTCACCTACGATCACCTCGAGATTCTGTCGGCCGACAGCCCGTATGAGATTGCCATCTGTACAAAGGGCCTCGACCGCGTGCCGTCCGCGAGCTTAGGCACCTGCGCCATGTTTGCCTTCGAGATCCTCGACGATCTGGACGTCCTGCATTTTACCGACGTCTCTTCCGATGTGGCGTATACATTCCATCGTAACGAAGGAAGCCCCTTCCCGGTGCTGCAGAAGGAAGACATGTGAGGATTCTGAATCCGCCATAATCTGACGGCTGGAAACAGAAAATTGCGAATATTTGGGAATGCCGCCATTGTCCGCGCAGACGGACACAGGAAAGTCCAGAATCATAGTTGTCACAGGGGTGTACCGATTACAGGGGTATATCGATTAAGGGGGAGTACAACTATGAGGATGCATATTGAGTATGATGATTTCGGCGAGTATCTGGAAGCCTGTGTGGACGGAGAGTTCTATGTGATGGAGGATTACGGCGAGAGGAAGGGCGCGGAGCTGTTCCTGTTCGGCGACCAGGCGTCGGCGTGATCCCGGCGGGCTCCGCGAAGCGGCCCGGGGAGACGGACAGAAGAGGACACGGCAGCAGTGCCGGCGGAGACGCCGCGGCAGAGACGACACGACAGAGACGCGCGGAAAGACACACGAAAAGACCTGTTAAAAGACGTATTCAAAAGACTCAGAAAAAGGCTCAAAAAAACCCGGGGAGCTCCAGGACACAGGTCCCGGCAGGCTCCTCGGGTCTTTCTGACGAAACGTGATATTTACAGCTCGTCCGCAGCCTCCATGGCGCGGAACTTCTCGACGTAGGCGTCGAAGTTCGGATAGCGGTCGCGGCGGTTCAGCTCGACCTGATGCTCCAGGACGCCGACGAACTTCAGGCGGCTGCGGTTCTTCTGCTCCTCGGAGAACTCCACGCTGACCTTGTCGCCGTCCAGCTTCAGCGTGCCGTAGATGCCGCAGACCGGGCAGCAGACGGTGGTCGTCCCGTTCAGCGTCATCTCCTTGCAGTGGCAGACCGGGCAGACACCGGGCTCGGATTCCCATGTGATCTCGGACGTCTTGAGATCCAGGGCTTCCACCATGCGGCGGCCCATCTTCTCGCATTCCGCGAACAGGCGGACCTGGTTGTCCGGGACGTAGGAGCCGTAGGCGTTGAGCTGGTCCACGACCTTCATGTTGAGACTCATGCCGAAGAGGTTCATGCCCGGGATGCCCATGGAAACCCAGTGATCCGTGGTGGCGCCGCCGATGGAGATGTAGGAGACGAGATGGCGCTTGAGGCAGTCCGGATTGAGGGGCGTCCCGTCGGTGTCGCAGCGGAGCGCGTTTTCAAAGAGCATATATGCCTTGTCGTGAGCCGGGCCGAAGCGGTCGATGAAGTTCTTCAGCTGTCCGGTGGGGCCGAGCACGTAGACCGGCGCGGCGACGATGATGCCGTCCGCCGCGAGTACCTTGTCGGAGAGCGCCTCGAAATCATCCTTCTGGATGCAGCGGATCTGTTCCTTGCCGCCCTGCAGGAGACGGGAACATGCCCCGCAGCCGATGCAGTGCGTGATCTTGAGCTTCATGCAGTCGATCAGCTCAAACTCGATGTCTTTGCCTTCCGCGGCGGCTTTCGCCTCCTCCATGGCCTTGTTGAGGAACTTTTTGCAGTTGCCGTTGACGCGTCCGAAGTTGAGTCCGAGGATTTTTCTCATATATGACCTCCTGGTTTGAAATGATGGATGCCGCCTCCGTCCGGAGAGGCATGGCGCTGAAAATGGATTTCCGATCGCCGGCGGCGCGCAGGACCGCGGACTGCCGGCGTTCTATATTTTTATTATAGTCGGAGCAAAGGAGGTTGTCTTTTTCGGGGAAAACCAATCAGAATTGTCCCTGCGTGACCTTCCTGCCGCCGCCGCCCCGGAAAGATCACCTCTGTGTGTCAGATATTGACCTCCTCCGGGAAACACATTCCTCCCGGTCCGGGGGATGGGGGACAGACACCCCCGGGAGGGAAGAAAGAGGGGATCCGGGGGACGGGGGACAGACACCCCCGGGGAGGGGAGAAAGAGGGAATTCGCGGACGGGCTGACGGAAGGAATCTGCGTCCGGCCGGCGTATGGAAAAAGCGGCTTCTGTCTGATAAAATAACGGAATAAGGTATGCCGCTGTCCGGCTCCGGCCGGCGGCGGAAAAGCGGCGTAGAAGCGCCGGAGAAACGCCGGAGAAGTGCCGGAAAGGCACCGGGAAAGAGCCGGAGAAGCGCCGGAAAAGTGCCGTAGAAGTGCCGGAGAAAACGGCGCGGCGGCCAGGAGAGGAGGGCGGAGGAAAAATGAAGAAAACGCTGGTCATCGGATCCGCGGTCTGCGACGTGGTCATTCCCGTCGAACATCTTCCTTCCAGAGGAGAAGACATCAATTTCCGCCGGCAGGAGCTGTCGCTGGGAGGCTGCGCCCTCAACGTCTGCGACTGCCTGCGCCATTTCGGGGTTCCGTTTATCCCGTTTCTCCCGGTCGGCGGCGGCATCTACGGCCGTTTTGTGAGAGAGCGTCTCGGGGAGAGAGGCATCGTATCCTTCTGCGGCGCCTCGGAGAAGGAGAACGGGTGCTGCTATTGTCTGGTGGAGCCGGACGGCGAGCGGACCTTTCTGTGCTGCCACGGGGCGGAGTATCTGTTTGAGGAGGAGTGGTTTGCCCGCTTCGAGGAGAGCGAAGAGGCGGAAAACACCGGCAGCGTCTACGTGTGCGGTCTGGAGATCGAGGACGGGACCGGCGAGCGGATCCTCGATTTCCTGGAGCGCCACAGGGAGTACAGGATCTTCTTTGCTCCCAGCGCCAGGATCTGCATGATTCAGCCGGAGAGAATGGAGCGGATGCTGGATCTTGGGCCGTTGCTTCATCTCAATGAGGACGAAGCCCTCCGCTATACGCGCTGCGGTTCGGTCGAGGAGGCGGGGCGGATGCTGCTCCGCCGGACGGGCAGTACGGTGCTTGTGACCCTCGGCGGCAGGGGATGCCTGATCTTCCGGGCGGAGGACGGAGCGCTGATACGCACGGAGGCATATCCCGCGGGGGAAAAGGGAGACACCATCGGAGCGGGTGACTGTCACATCGGCAGCGTGATCGCCCTGCTCCAGAAGGGCTTCGACATGGAGCAGGCGGTCCGCGGCGCGAACCGCGTCGCGGCGGCCGTCGTCGGCACGAGGGGAGCCCTCCTCACCGGGGAGCAGTTCCGGAGCGCGGCCGCCCCGTTTTTGTGAATCGTGTTGTGGAAATTGCACAGTGTGGGTGATATACTGTCAGATAGTTACAGAACATTTTGCCTGAAAGGGAATGAATCATCCTGAGAGCAGAAAGGAAGGGAAGAATATGGCTACTCCTCATAACAGCGCGGAGAAGGGACAGATCGCGAAATCGGTTCTTCTGCCCGGAGATCCGCTGAGGGCACAGTTCATCGCCGAGAATTTTCTGACGGATCCGGTACAGTTCAACAGCGTGAGAGGCATCCTCGGATACACGGGGACCTACAACGGCAAGCCGGTGTCGGTCATGGCCACGGGCATGGGCTGCCCTTCGATCGGCATCTACACCTATGAGCTGATCCATTTTTATGAGGTGGAGAACCTGATCCGCATCGGCTCCTGCGGCGCCATGCAGCCGGATATGAAGCTGGGCGACATCGTCATGGCCCAGGGCGCCTGCACCGATTCCAACTACGCCGACCAGTTCCGGCTTCCGGGGCAGTTCTGCGCCGTGGCCGACTTCGACCTGCTTCTTGGGGCGAAGGAGTCCGCGGACCGCCACGGCTTCCGCTACAGGATCGGGACGGTCAACTGCACCGACGTGTTCTACCGGAAGAACGATCCCTGGAGGGACTGGGCGGAGATGGGCGTCCTGGCCAGCGAGATGGAGAGCTTCGCCCTCTACTGCAACGCCGCCGCCGGCAAGGCGAAGGCACTCGCCATGTTCACGGTCTCCGACTCCCTGGTGACCGGGGAACAGATGTCCTCCCATGACAGACAGACAAGCTTCACCAACATGATGACGGTCGCGCTGGAGACAGCCTGCGGGGCCTGAAGACGAACAGGGCGGAACAGGAAGGACGGGCGGAGAACCGCAGGCGCCTTTCTGAGCTGATAGTTTCATCATTTCACACTGCAGGGAATCTGCAGCCATTTCACGCGAAACAAGGAGGTAGATTATGAAAAAACGTACAGTCCTGCTTGCGGCGGCCGTATCTGCGGCGCTCACCTTATCGGCCGGAACGGCGGTCATGGCCGACGCGCCGGATTTCACGGGGGAAGGCTCCATCGTCTATGTCGTCACGGGCCTCGGCGATATGTCTTTCAATGATTCCGGCGAGGTCGGCATGAACACCCTGCGCGCAGCCGGATACGACGTCAAGACGGTCGAGACCGGAGACGACGCGTCGGATTATCTCAATACGATGTATGATCTGCTGGATATCGGCTATGATTACGTGATCGCCAGCTCCACCTACCAGGAGCAGATCGAGACGGTGGCTCCGGAATATCCGGATACGAAGTTCGTCCTGTTCGACATCAACTCCGACTCGGAAGTCAAGGCGGACAACATTCTGTACATCTATTTCAAGCAGAACGAGTCCTCCTACCTCGGCGGCATCGTCGCGGCGGGGCTCTCCGAAAGCGGCGCGATCGGCGCGATCGGCGGCGTCGAGAACCCGGTCATCAAGGACTTCATCACCGGCTATGTGGACGGCGCCATGTCCTACAGGGAGGACGTCAAGGTCAGCACCGGCTGGGTCGGCGACTGGAGCAATACCGCGAAGATGAAGGAAATCTGCAATACGCAGAATTCCAGCGCGGGCGTCGACGTCTTCTTCCCGATCGCGGGCGGCGCCGGAACCGGCGCGTTTGAGGCGTCCACGGAGATCGACGGAGCCTGGTCGCTGGGCGTCGACTCTGATCAGTACGAGGCCTTCATCGGCAGCAACGAGGCCTTCGCGAAGGTCATCCCGACCTCCGTCACGAAGGAAGTCGGCAATACCATGGTCAGCCTGTTCAAGGATCCCTCCGCCATCGAGTGGGGCACCCTGAAGGCCATGGGCGTCGCCGAGGACGCGGTCGGCCTCGCCGAGAACGATTACTACAAGGAGGTCGTCCCGGAGGAGATCCGTGACGCCGTGGAAAAGGCCAAGGAAGGCATCAAGGACGGCTCCATCGTCGTGAAGTCCTATTTTGACGGGACAGAGGACGACTACGCCGCTCTGATCAGTTCTGTCAGCTGATCCGCGCCGGAAAAGCGGATCTGCCTGTCAGAGGTACCGAAAATCAGCACGGGACCCTGCAGCTTATCCAGTGCAGGGTCCCTTTTTATCCGGGGGAGCGGCCCCGACCTGTCCGGAGCCGGATCCATCTCTTCCCGCGGCGCGGAAAACCACCCGGCCGGCACATAAGCCCGAATCAGAGGAAAACATATGGAAGCGTTGAAAATGGAGCATATCACGAAGATCTATCCCAATGGCTTCGTGGCAAACAAGGACATCACCTTTACCGTTCAGCAGGGGGAGATCCACGCGCTCGTCGGAGAGAACGGCGCGGGCAAGACAACCCTGATGAAGGTGCTGTTCGGCATGGAACAGCCCCAGGACGGCAGCATCTATGTGAACGAGAAAAAAGTCAGGATCAGTTCGCCGCTGGAGGCGATCAGCCTGGGCGTCGGAATGGTCCATCAGCATTTCATGCTGCTGCCGTCCATGAGCGTCGCCCAGAACGTGACCCTGGGAATGGAGCCGAAGAAGAACGGGTTGGTGGATGATGAGAAGGCGGTCCGGATGACGCAGGAGATGTCGGACAAGTACAGGTTCGGCCTGGACGCCCGCGCGCGGGTGGCGGACCTGTCCGTCGGCCTGATGCAGAAGGTCGAGATCCTGAAAGCCCTGATCCGCGGGGCGAAGGTACTGATCCTGGATGAGCCGACGGCGGTTCTGACGCCCCAGGAGACGCGGGAGCTGTTTGAGCAGCTGAAGCTTCTTCGGGAGAGCGGCCATTCCATCATCTTTATCTCGCATAAGCTGGAGGAAGTGATGGAGCTCTGCGACAACGTCACGGTGCTCCGCCACGGATACTGCAACGGGACGTATCCCATCGGGGAGCTGGACGCCACGAAGATCTCCCGGCTCATGGTGGGCCGCGACGTCGTCCTGAAGATCGAGAAGGAGGATCCGAAGCCCGGGGAACCGGTCCTCGAGGTCCGGGATCTCGTCTGCGTGAACAGCGAGGGCAAGAACGCCGTGGACGGGGTCTCCTTTACAATCCGCGGCGGCGAGGTGGTCGGTATCGCGGGCGTGGAAGGCAACGGCCAGAGCTATCTGTCGGACTGCATCAGCGGCATGACCGGCTATGAATCCGGAAGCGTGAGGCTGAACGGACGGGATCTTGCCGGGATGAAGATCAGCGAGATCCGTCGGACCGGCATGTCCGTGATACCGGAGGACCGGATGTCCGTGGGATGCGTAAACGGCCTGTCCGTGCGCAGCAACGCCGTCGCCGACCGGTATGAGAAAAAGGAAAACATGAGCGGCATCTTCCTGAGCGCGAAGAAGCAGAGGGAGATCACCGAAGAGATGATCCGGGAATTCGAGATTTCCTGCGACAGTCAGGACGAAGCGATCCGCTTCCTGTCCGGCGGAAATATCCAGAAGGTGGTCGTGGCCCGCGAATTCACCAGCGGCGCGAATTTTGTGCTGGCGAACCAGCCCACGCGCGGCGTGGACGTCGGCACCGCGGAGATGATCCGCAAGTACCTGGTGCGTCAGACCCGCGAGAAGGGGATCGGTTCTCTCCTGATCTCGGCGGACCTGAACGAGATTCTTGAAGTGAGCGACCGCCTGCTGGTCATGAGGCAGGGCAGGATCGTCGCGGCATTTCCGAAAGCGAACATGGTCAATGTGGACGTGCTCGGCGAATACATGCTGGGCATCAGGACCATGACTGCCGAAGAGATGGAGGGCCTGTTATGAATAACGCAAAAAAGATCGAAACCTGGTTTGACCTGTTCCGGATTCTTGTCGCGGTGGCGGTCGCCTATGTGATCGCGCTGATCATACTGGCGGTCATCTCCGACGACCCGGTCTACGTGATCGGACAGTTCATCGCGGGACCCTTCTCCACCTTCCGGCGGTTCGGCAACATACTGACCACCATGATCCCGATCATGTTCACCGGCGTCTGCATGTGCTTCGTCTACGCCATCAACAAGTTCAACCTCATCGGGGAGGGCGCCGTCAATCTGGGCGGATGCCTCTCCGCCTGTGTGGCCATCGCCCTGTCCGACAAGGTGCCGGCGCCGCTGCTGCTGGTCATCGTCATCGCGGTCGGAGCCCTCGCCGGCATGGCGTGTTCTCTGGTGCCGGCGCTGGCGGACCAGGTGTTCCACGCGGACGTCTGCGTCGTCTCGCTGATGATGAACTACATTCTCCTGTATATCACAAGCTATATCCTGAAGTACCGTATCAAGGATCCCGGATCGTCGATCACGGCCTCCTACAAGTGGTCCTCAGCCCTGAAGCTGTCGAACCTGATCCCGAAGACTTCCGTCCACACCGGATTCCTGATCGCCCTCGCCTGCGTGGTGTTCGCGGCGGTCCTGTTCTACAAGATGCCCTTCGGCTACCGGATGCGCGTGGTGGGCCTGAATCCGCTGTTCGCGAAATACATCGGCATCCCGGTCATGTCCACCATCATCCTCGCCCAGGTGATCGGCGGGGCCTTCGCGGGCATCGGCGGCACGGTCCAGGTGCTCGGCATGTTCCAGAGCTATCAGTGGACCTCCCTCACGGGCTACGGCTTTGACGGCCTGATGATCGCGGTGCTGGCGCGGAAAAATCCTGCCTTTGTTCCCCTCAGCGCGTTCCTGATCGCCTACATCAGGACCGGGGCGGACATTGTCTCCAGGACGACGGACATCCCGCCGGAATTCGTATCGATTATCCAGGGAATCATCATTGTTCTGGTCGCGGCGGAAATGTTCCTGAGCGGCTTCAAGAGCCGGCTGATCTTCAGCTCCGCCAGGAAGGCGCTTGCGAGAAAGGAGGAGAAGGCATGAACGTAAGACTGATCACTTCATTCGGTTATGCCGTGCTTCGCCTGTCCACGCCCCTGGTTTTCGCGGCTCTCTCCGCGGCGGTCTGTGAAAAGGCCGGCCTGTTCAACATGGCGGCGGAATCCATGATGCTCTGGGGGGCGCTGATCGGCGTGATCGTCAGCGGCGTGACCCACAGCGCGCTGCTGGGCTTCCTCGCGGCCGTGGCCGCCGGAGCCGTGACCGGCATGCTGATCTGGGTCGCCACGGTCAAGGGAAAGGCGGACCTGATGCTGGCCCAGATCGCCATCAACCTGGCGTCGAGCGGCGGTACCATCTTCCTGCTCTTTGTGCTGACCGGCGAGAAATCCAATTCGGCCGTCGCCATCAGATCCCTGGCGCTCCCGAAAATCCGGATCCCGGGCATCTCCGCGATCCCCGTCGTCGGGCAGATCCTGTCGGGGCACAACATTCTGACCTACGGCGCGGTTCTTGCTGCGATACTTCTCAGTATCTTTATCTACCGCTCGGGAACCGGCCACCACATCCGCGCGGTGGGAGAGAACGCCCACGCGGCGGAGTCGGTCGGCATTTCCGTCCCCAGGATCTATTTCCTGGCCTGGACCATCGCCGGAGCCCTCGGCGGAATCGGCGGCGCCTTCATGTCGATGGGCTATCTGACGTCCTTCACGAAGGACATGGTCGCCGGCCGCGGCTACATCGGTCTGTGCGCCTCCTCCATGGTGGGAGGATCCCCCATCGGCGCGATGTTCTGCGCGCTGATCTTCGGCGTGGCGGACGCGGTGTCCAACCAGCTGCAGCTGACCAACGCGCCGGCCGACCTGGTTCTGATGATGCCTTACATCGTCACGATCGTCGTTCTGGTGGGAATGTCCGTGGCCAAGCATGAGCGGGCCGCCCGCCGGATGAAGGCAAAGAGCTGAAGGAAGCAGGAAAAGAACGAAGAAAAAAGAACGAAAAAAGAGAACGAAAAACAAAAAGAAGCAGAAGGAAGAAAACCGCAGTGGAAGGCTGAGCGCTGAGCGTTTGAGAGACAGACTGCGGTTTTCTCTTATTTTACAGACAGGAAGGAGACGGAACCGTCCATGGGCGTAAAGATCGAAGAGGTGCGGACCGGCACGTTTGCGATGCGGTACTTCCGCTTCGGAAGGGGCGAGAGAACCCTGGTCATCCTGCCCGGCCTGAGCGTCCAGAGCGTCATGGGCGCCGCGGACGCGGTCGCCGGTCTGTATCAGTCTCTGGAGGACCGGTTCACCATCTATGTTTTTGACAGGCGCCGGGAGCTCCCGCCGGTCTACCCGGTGCGGGACATGGCGCGGGACACGGCGGAGGCCTTCCGGGCGCTGGGGCTGAGAGACGTGTGCCTCTTCGGCGCGTCCCAGGGGGGCATGATCGCCTTGGCCCTGGCGGTCGGATATCCGGAGCTTGTGGGCAGGCTGGCGCTTGGTTCCACCTCCGCCCACGTGAAGGAGTCTCAGTTCCGGGTGCTGGAGAAGTGGATCGATCTGGCAAAGCAGAAGGACCGCGTCGGGCTGTACCTGTCCTTCGGGCAGGAAATCTATCCGCCGGCGGTGTTCGACAGCTGCCGGGAGATGCTGACCGGGGCGGCCGCCACGGTGACGGACGAGGAGCTGGAACGCTTTGTCATACTGGCGGAGGGATCGAGAGATTTTGACATCGTCGATGAGCTGTCCGGGATCAGGTGCCCGGTGTTTGCCATAGGCGCCTTCGAGGACGGCGTCCTGGATTCGGACGCGACGATGGAGATCGCGGAAAAGCTGGATTACCGGAAGGACTTCCGGCTCTACATGTACACGGGCTTCGGGCACGCCGCCTTCGATACGGCGCCCGACTATCGCGCAAGACTGCTGCGGTTTTTCACGGAATGAGATTAGAGCACCGTCTCCTCGAGCAGCGCCGCGAGGGGCAGAAGCCCGTCCTGGTCCTCGTCCGTGAAGCGTCCGGCCGTCGGGCTGTCGATGTCGAGGACGCCGGCGACGACGCCGTTTTTGTGCAGCGGGATGACGATTTCCGAGCGGGAAGCGCTGTCGCAGGCGATGTGGCCCGGGAAGAGATGGACGTCGGGAACCACCTGGGCGGCGTCCCCGGCGGCAGCGGTGCCGCAGACGCCCTTTCCGTAGGGAATCTCGATGCACGCCGGCCGGCCCTGGAAGGGACCCAGAACAAGCAGCGGCCCCTGCGACAGGTAGAAGCCGGCCCAGTTGACGTCGTCCAGGGAGTGGTAGAGGAGGGCGGAGATATTGGCGAGATTGGCCGTGAGATGAGGAACGTCTCTCACGAGGGCCTCCGCCTGTCTGAGCAATTCTCCGTAATCTGTCTTTCGCATGGCGTCTGATTCCTTTCGGAACCGGCAGGGACCGCCGCGGCCGCTGCCGGGTGTCTGAAGGCGGCTTCAGGAGGGGAGGAGCTCCCGCACAAAGGCGTCTGCCGGGTGGCTGCGGACGTAGGACGGCTCTCCGATCTGGACGGCCCTTCCCGCGTCCATTACCAGCATCCGGTCTCCCAGAAGCATGGCCTCGTTGATATCGTGGGTGACGAATACGATCGTCAGGCGGAGGACGTCGTGAAGCCTCCGGATTTCGGTCTGGAGACTTCGGCGCGTGATCTCGTCGACGGAGCCGAAGGGCTCGTCCATGAGGAGGATGTCCGGCTTCGCGGCCAGCGCCCGGGCGATTCCGACCCTCTGCCGCTGGCCTCCGGAGAGCTCGCCCGGGTAACGCAGGGCGATGTCGGGGGAAAGTCCCACCGTTTTCAGAAGCTCCGCCACGTTCACCTCCGTCTCGGATCTGGTCCAGAGCTTCGAGAGGGAGGGCACATAGGCGATGTTGTCCCTCACGTTCATATGGGGAAACAGCCCCACCTCCTGGATCGCGTAGCCGGTCCTCCGGCGGAGCCGGATGAGATCGGTGCGGGAGACATCTTCGCCCCGGACGAGGACCGTTCCCTCGTCCGGGGTTTTCAGGCCGTTGATGAGGCGCAGCGCCGTGGTTTTGCCGCAGCCTGAGCGCCCGATGATCGTCAGGAATTCGCCGGTCCTGACGGACAGGCTGAAATGATCCAGGGCGGCGTGGCCCTCGTAGCGCACGCTGACGTTGTCAAAACGGATGCATTCCTCCATAGAGCCGTTATCCTTCAAGAAGTCCCTTCTCCGTGAGATAATCCTTCGCGACGGCGGCCTCGTCCCGTCCGTCCACCTCGACGGCCGCGTTGAGTTTTGCCATCTCGGCGTCGCTCAGAAGGCCGTCCATCAGCATCAGCGCGTCCTCGAGGCCGGGATGGGATTCGAGCGCGTCTTCCCTTACCACGGTCGAGCAGAAATAGTTGACCTGGAGATGCTTGTCGTCCTCCAGGGCGACCACGTCCTGGACGCCCAGCTGGGCGTCGGTGGTGTAGCCGTTTGTCACGTCGATGCTTTTGCCGGCCAGCGCGGCGTACTTGAGACCGATGTCGATGCTGGTGATTTCCTTGAATTCATAGCCGTAGGCGGCGCAGACCGCGGGGAAGCCGTCCTCCCGCTCGATGTAGTCCGGGTTGCCGCCGAAAATGAGCTGATCCGCCACGGCCGTCATGTCGGAGCACGTTTTGAGGCCGTACTCGCGGGCCACGTCGCCGCGGACCGTGAGGCAGTAGGTGTTGTTGAAGCCGTAGTGGCTGAGCCATTTCATGCCGTACTTCTCATGATACTCTTCGCAGAGCTGCTCCCACATGGCGTCGTCGTCCGCCCCCTTCGCGTCGTGCCCGAGGACGAGCACGTAGCCGGTGGAGGTGTACTCCGGGTAGAGATCGAATTCGCCGCTTTCCATCGCCGGCATGATGTTGCTCGTTCCGCCCCCGATGCCCTTGGTGATTTCGCAGGTATACTCCGTCCTGTCCTCGATGAGGGCCTTCAGCATCTCTCCGAGGATGTACTGCTCCGTCATGGGCTTGGTCGCGATATGCAGCACGTCGTCGGCGCAGGCCGGTACCGCAAGGGCCGCGGCGGTCAGCAGCAGGGACGCGGTGAGCGCACAGAAGATACGGTTCCGTGTTTTCATTCTTCAGATCCTCCATTTCTTTTTGATGTGTTTCTCGATCCTGCCGAGCAGGAAGTCACAGCTGAGGGCAAGGACGACGAGCAGGAAGCTCCCGGCGAAGGTCATCGCGACGTTGTACATCGTGATGCCGCGGAAGATCGCCTCGCCGAGCCCGCCGCCTCCGACGAATGCGGCGATGGAGCCCGTCGCGATGGACATGACCGCCACGTTGCGAAGTCCCGCGAGAATGACGCCCGCGGCGAGAGGCAGACGGATGCGGAAGAGCAGCTGGAGCTTCGTGCTGCCCAGTCCGGAGGCGGCGTCGATCATCGACGCGTCGACGCCGGTGAGGCCGGTGTAGGTGTTGCGCACCATCGGCATCATTCCGTAGAGAACGATGGCGGCGATGGCGTTTTTCTCCCCGATACCGATGAGCGGGATCAGGAGCCCGATGAGGGCGATGGCGGGAATGGTGTAAAAAAGGTTGCAGACGGCCATGACCGGCTCCGCGAATCTCCGGTGCTCCGAGATGAAGATGCCCAGCAGAAGCCCGAGGGTTCCCGCCAGAAGGACCGAAATGAGCGATATTCTGAGCTGCTCGCCGATCAGCTCAAGGAACCAGGCTCGGCGTTCGATGTAGATTTGAATGACTTTTCCGAAAAAACTCAATATCTTGCCCCCTTGCCAGCTGCTTTCCAATAAGTAAGTATAAAAAACGAGGCGTTATTCGACAAGGGCTTTTTGACCGGCCTTCCGCTCAGAAAGAGGCCTTTTTCTTCCTGTAGCGGAGGAAACAGGCGGCTGCGCTGAGAGCCCACACGAGTCCGGCGGAGATCCAGATTCCCTTCGCGCCCAGCAGGGGGACCGAGGTGAGCAGCAGGGGAATGGTCATTCTTCCGATGACCTCGACGATGCCGTTGATGAACGCGAAGAGCGCGTCGCCAATCCCGTTCAGCATGCCCCGGATCACGTAGATCGAGCCGAGAAAGAGATAGAAGAGGGAGGTGAGGCGCAGTCCGCTTCCGGCGAGGGCGATAACCTCGGGATCACCGGTAAACAGGCCGCTGACCGCCCGGCCGGCGAGGTACATGACAGGTACCAGCAGCAGCGCGTAGACCGCCATGATCTGCATGCCCTTCTTAAATCCGAGGAGAAGCCTGTCCTTTTCGCCTGCCCCGTAGTTCTGTCCGGAGTAGGTGGACATGGCCGTCCCCAGGGAATTGAAGGGCTGGTGCACCACCTGCTCGATGCGGCTTGTGACGGTAAAGGACGCGACGACCACGGAGCCGAAGGAATTGACGACGCTCTGCAGCGCCATCGTGGAGACGGCGATCAGGGAATACTGAAACGCCAGCGTCGAGCCCAGGCGCGTGATCTTCAGCATGACGGCCGGATCGGGACGAAGCTCGGCTCCCGAAATGTGGAAATAAGGATTTCTGAGGACGGCGTACAGAATGCAGAGGATTCCCGACAGCGCCTGGGCGATGACGGTCGCCAGCGCCGCCCCGAAGACCCCGAGACCGAGAACGCGGATGAAAAACAGGTCGAGGGCGATGTTGAGCGCGCTCGACAGGATGAGAAAGATCAGCGGCGTCTTCGAGTCTCCCAGGGCGCGAAGCATGGAGGAGCTGTAGTTGTAGAAGCCCACCGCCGGCACGCCGGCGCACAGGACGCGCATGTAGATCATGGCGTCCGCCATGATGTTGTCCGGAGTCCGGAGAAAACGGAGAATGGCCGCCGACGTCAGGGTGCCGGCAAGTCCCATGATACAGGCGACGGAGAGCACCAGAAAGGCCGCGTTCGCGATGGCCTTCCGGATATGGGGCTCATCCTTCGCCCCGAAGTACTGGGAGACGACGATGCCGCCGCCGCTCGAAAGTCCGGCGCAGAATGAGAAGAAGAGAAAGTGGACCGGCGAGGACGCGCCGACGGCAGCCAGCGCGCCGGCTCCGACGTACCGGCCGACAATCGCGGAATCTGCCAGGCTGTAGAGCTGCTGAAACATATTTCCGACCAGCAGCGGAAGAAGAAAAAACAGTAGAAGGCGTGTCGGAGAGCCCTTTGTCATATCCTTTGTCATATCATCACCCCGGTGCCCTGCTGCGCACCGAAGGTAATTATAGCGCGTGTATACCGGGCAGGCAACTGCCGCCCCGGCTGATTGTGCGATAATTCAAAGGCCCGGAGGAAGGCGTGCGGGGAGGCTCTGGAAAAATGCCGGGATTTGTGATAGGGTGAGAAGACGTGACGCGGAAGATCAGGACGCATCCGTCCGGATACGGAGTGAAGACAGATGAGAGGACTCGGTACGATCATTAACTGCGCCGCCATCGCGGCGGGAGGACTGGCGGGACATTTTACAAACAGGCTCTTCAGGGAAGGAAGCGAGGAAGCCCTGAGCACCGCCTGCGGGATCAGCGTGATCTTTATCGCCGTCGCGGGGGCGATGCAGGGGATGCTCCGCATCGACGGAGGGGCGCTGGTCAGCGGCAGGTCCATGCTGGTGGTGCTCTGTCTGGCCGCCGGGACGGTCATCGGGGAACTGATCGGCATCGAGGACGGCTTCGTGAAGTTCGGCGAATGGCTGAAGATCAAAACCGGAAACGGCGGCGACAGCCGGTTTGTCGACGCCTTCGTCACTGCCTCCCTGACGGTGTGCATCGGCGCGATGGCCGTCGTCGGCGCCATTCAGGACGGCATCTCCGGGGACTATTCCACGCTGGCGGTGAAATCGGTACTGGACTTTATCATCGTCGCGGTGATGACGTCGTCGCGGGGAAAGGGCTGTGCCTTTTCCGCGATCCCCGTCTTTCTGTTCGAGGGAACCATTACCCTGCTGGCCGGACTGGTGGCCCCCGTCATGACGGATCTGGCCGTGGCGAACCTCTCTCTGATCGGATCGGTCCTGATCTTCTGCGTAGGGGTAAATCTGGTGTGGGGAAAAAAGGTGCGGGTCGCCAATATGCTCCCCGCCCTGATCCTGGCCGTGGCCGCGGCCGCCCTCCCGTTGAAGATGCTGTAGCGCCCGGGACAGACGTGGAAGCTGCCGCGGCGCCCGGGGGCTGGGCGCGGAAAATGCTGCAGCGCCCGGGGGCTGGGCGCGGAAAATGCCGCAGCGCCGGGGACTGGCATGGAAGCTGCCGCAGCGCCGGGGACGGGATAAGTCCATGGGTCCGGAAAAGAATCATAAAAAAGCCTCTTCGGGCTGGCCCTTTGCGGCGGGTGCTTCGTATCAAGGGTTGTCAGGACAAGAATAACTGACAGAATAAGGATGATCTGATAACAGAAGAAGACAGAATCATTGAAAAGAGGAGAAAGAATCATGTTCAGAAAATCAATCTTTGCGGGACTTGCGGTCGCAGCGGCTCTGTGCTTTGCCGTTCCGGCCTGCGCGGAGACCTTCACCTCCGCGGACGGAATCCTGTCGATCGAGCTTCCCAACGAGAACTGGAAGCAGATCGAGGATCC
>JBGUKX010000014.1:0-69680 GCA_045114695.1 Lachnospiraceae bacterium
AGGTTGATAGGGCAGAGGTGGAAGTGCAGTAATGCATGGAGCTGACTGTTACTAATCGGACGAGGGCTTGACCGAGAGGTTATTGCCAATCTTTGTATATGCGGTTTTGAGGGTATGTCAATCACATTCCTCGATAGCTCAATGGTAGAGCACTCGGCTGTTAACCGAGGGGTTGTAGGTTCGAGCCCTACTCGGGGAGCTATAATATGAGCCGCGCGCAGCGGCAGGAAAGCGGCCTATGGGGTCGCTCATCATTGTATAAGGCCCCATGGTCAAGCGGTTAAGACATCGCCCTTTCACGGCGGTAACAGCAGTTCGAATCTGCTTGGGGTCATTATCCGGCGACATGGCCAAGCGGTAAGGCACGGGTCTGCAAAACCCTTATCCCCGGTTCGATTCCGGGTGTCGCCTCTTGAGGATCAGATCATTCTGGTCCTCTTTTTAGTGCCGAAATCTCTGTTCACCCTTTACGCGCAGGCGCTGCCGGAGCCCTGTCCTTCCTTTCCCCGCAGGCGCTGCCGGAGCTCTGTCCTTCCTTTCCGCGCAGGCGCTGCCGCGCTTCTGCCCCTACCTCCCCGCCGGCGTTAACGGAGGTTAATTTTCTGTTGAAGCGGCTACCGATATGGGCTAAACTAAACGGGAGACTGATACGGACCGGCCAATGGGAGGAACGAAGACCATGATTCCGAAGGATCCTGTGATCCTGCTCAGCTATATCAACACGAAGCTCCGCGACCAGTACGGTTCCCTGATGGAATTCTGTGACGATACGGGGACCGACATGGTGGAGCTGTGCAGCACTCTTGATCAGATCGATTATCACTACAGCATGGAAACCAATCAGTTTGTCTGAGCGGCAGACGTCTGACGGACGGCGGATCCGGTCAGAGGTTCCCTTATACCGCGGTTCATCTTCGCGGCGGACGTTCTCCGCGGCGTTTAATCCCCGAAGAAGTTTTCGGAGCGGACGCTCCGAAGGAGGTGCTTCATGAAAATCGTACTGCAGAACCTGACGAAGAGATATCCGGCCCGGGGCCGCAAGAGCCGGGAGGAGGTCGTGGCCGTCAACAATTTCAATTTTGAGATACCGGACGGACAGCTGATAGGTCTTCTCGGCCCCTCGGGCTGCGGCAAGAGCACCACGCTCAATATGATCTGCGGCCTCGAAAAGCCCAGCGAAGGCAGGATTTTCTTCGGCGACGACGACGTCACGGAGCTCCCTCCCGAGAACCGGGGCGTCGGCATGGTGTTCCAGAGCTACGCCCTCTACCCGCATCTCACGGTGCGGCAGAATATCATGTTCCCTCTCCAGAATTTCAAGGGCGATCAGAAGCTCGCGAAGGAGGAGATGGTGCGCAGGGCGGAGGAAGCCGCGCGCCTTGTGCAGATTGACCAGCTTCTCGACAGAAAGCCCGGAGAGATGTCCGGCGGTCAGCAGCAGCGCGTCGCCATCGCCCGCGCCCTGGTCAAGATGCCGGGCGTGCTTCTGCTGGACGAGCCCCTCTCCAACCTGGACGCCCGCCTCAGGCTCCAGACGAGGGAGGAGATCCGCCGGATCCAGAGGGAGACCGGCATCACCACCGTTTTCGTCACCCACGACCAGGAGGAGGCGATGAGCATCTCCGACATGATCGTCGTGATGGAGGCCGGCGTGGTGCAGCAGATCGGCAGGCCTCAGGACGTATACGACGACCCCGTAAATCTCTTTGTGGCAAAATTCCTCGGCACGCCGCCGATCAACGTCTTTGACGGAACCGTGAAGGGCGGGAAGCTCTATATCGGCAGCGAATGCGTCATGGACGTTCCCGGCGTCGGGGACGGGGACGTGGCGGTGGGCATCCGCCCTGAGGGCTTCATGCCCTCGAAGGACGGCGTCCTCACCTGCGGCCTGAAGGCGGTGGAGGTCATGGGACGCGACACCAGCGTGGTGGCGACCCACGACGCGTTTACCGGGCAGGAGATCCGCGCGATCATCCGTTCCGACGAACGGCCGGAGGAAAAGGGCGCGACCATCCGGTTTGACGTGAAACCGGCCAAGGTGCACATTTTTGACAAGGAGACCGGCGCGAGAATCCGCGCGGAGAGGGTTTCAGATGGGAAATAAAAGCTGGAAAGCTCTGCTTTATCTTCTTCCTGCCATGATCTTCCTGGGAATCTTCATGGTCTATCCGCTCTTCGACGTCCTGATCTACTCGTTCGAAGAGGGATACAACTCGGCGTCCCAGACGTTCTTCGGGACGGGAACCTACAACTATTCCTACGTGCTCCGCGACCCGTATTTCCTGCAGGCCCTCCGGAACACCTTCATTCTCGTGATCATCACGGTGCCTCTTTCCACCGGCATCGCGCTGCTGATCTCTGTCGGCCTCAACTCCATCAGGCCGCTCAGGGAGCTGTATCAGACGGTCTTTTTCCTGCCCTACGTGACCAACACGCTGGCGGTCGGCCTTGTCTTCATGATTCTCTTCAAGAAGACCCCCTACTCGGACGGCTTCGTCAACATGATCATCCGCTGGTTCGGGGGAAACGCCGTCGACTTCATCGACGGTCCCTACTGGGCCAAGATGTTCGTGATGTGCTTCTACACGGTCTGGGTGGTCCTGCCCTTCAAGATTCTGATTCTGACCAGCGCGCTGGCCTCCGTCAATCCGGACTACTACAAGGCGGCCAAGGTCGACGGCACGTCGGACACCCGCATCTTCTTCCGCATCACGCTTCCGATGATTTCGCCCATGGTTTTCTATCTCATCATCACCGGCTTCATCGGCGCGTTCAAGGCCTACAGCGATGTGGTCGCGATCTTCGGCACGGATCTCAACGCCGCCGGGATGAATACCATCGTCGGATACGTCTATGACATGCTCTACGGCAACAGCGGAGGATATCCGTCCTACGCCTCGGCCGCGGCCCTGATTCTCTTCGTGATCGTCCTGACGATCACCTGCATCAACCTTCTCGTCAGCAGAAAGACCGTGCACTATTCCTGAGAAGAACACCGTTTTCGGGTGCCCTCCGCGCGGATGACGTCCCGGAGAACGAGTCTTTGTCAGTACAGGGAGATGATCTTAAGATGGATAAACATCAGGATTATGAAAAAATAGAGAGGAGAGCCAGGCGGAACAAAAGGATCAAAAATACCGTGACCTACATCCTTCTGTCCGTCTGGGCGGTGGTGGTTCTGTTCCCGTTCTACTGGATGATACTCACCTCCGTGAAGAGCTACGGCTCCTACAACTCCGAATACGTCCCGAAGCTCTACGCGGCTTCCCCGACGCTGCAGAATTACAGGGACGCCTTCACCGAGGTTTCCCTCGGACGGTATTTCATGAACACGCTGATCTTCACGGTCATCACGACGGCGCTGATGATCGTCGTCATCGTGCTGGCGGCCTTCGCCTTCTCCAGGCTTGAATTCAAGGGCAAGAACCTTCTTTTCACGCTGTTTCTCTCGCTGATGATGATCCCCAACGAGCTGGTCATTATCACGAATTTCGTGACGATCACCAACTGGGGCATGAGAAACACCTTCCTGGGCCTCATCCTGCCTTCGGTGACATCGGTCTTCTATATCTATCTGCTGAAGGAGAATTTCGAGCAGATCCCGGATGAGCTCTACAAGGCGGCCAAGGTGGACGGCACCTCGGATTTCCGGTACCTGACGAGGGTGATGATTCCGATCTCGAAGCCGACCATCATCACGATCATCATCCTGAAGGTGATCGAATGCTGGAATTCCTACGTGTGGCCGCGCCTGATCACCGACGACGAGGCGTACTTCCTGGTATCCAACGGAATCCAGGAGATCCGGGAGAACGGCTTCGGGCGGGAGAACATTCCCGCGATGATGGCCGCTGTCGTCGTGATTTCGGTGCCTCTGATCGTTCTGTTCCTGATCTTCCGGCGGAAGATCATGGCGGGCGTATCCAGGGGAGGCACCAAGGGATGACCGCGTTTCCGAAAAACAGTCGAGGCGCCCTGTCCGGGCTGCCTCTTATACCGGGAGGTACGGGAAGATGAAAAAAACCATAAAGATGACGGCGGTCCTCCTTCTTTCGGCGCTCGCCTGCGCCTCGCTCACCGGCTGCCATGGCTCCCGCGGGTCGGCGGGCTTCGTGATCCCGTCCGAGTTCAACACCTCCAAAAAGTACGAGATCACGTTCTGGGCGAAGAACGACACCAACAAGACGCAGACGCAGATCTACAACAAGGCGATCGGGGATTTTCAGAAGCTGTATCCCAACATCACCGTCAACATGCGCCTCTACACGGATTACGGGAAGATCTACAACGACGTCATCACCAACATCGCGACGGGGACGACGCCGAACGTCTGCATCACCTACCCGGACCACATCGCGACGTACATGACCGGCGACCAGGTCGTCGTTCCTCTGGACGAGCTGATCGGGGACGAGACCTACGGCCTCGGCGGGAGCGGGCTTCTCTTTGATTCCCCCGCGAAGGACGAGGTCGTCGCGGAATATCTCGACGAATGCATTCTCGGGGAACACTACTACGCCCTGCCCTTCATGAGATCCACGGAGGCGTGCTATATCAACAGGACCTACGTGGAGCAGCTCGGCTATGAGATCCCGGACATTCTGACGTGGGATTTCATCTGGGAGGTCTCCGACGCCGCCGCGCAGAAGGACGGATCCGGCAATTATGCCCTGAACGGGCAGAAGGTGCTGATTCCCTTCATCTACAAGTCGACGGACAACATGATGATCCAGATGCTCCGCCAGCTCGACGCCGGCTACTCGACCGAAGAGGGAGAGATCGAGATCTTCAACGATACGACGAAGGAGCTGCTGGAGGAGATTGCCGGCCACGTGAAGAGCGGCGCCTTCTCCACCTTCAAGATCTCGGGCTATCCCGCCAACTTCCTCAACGCGGGACAGTGCGTCTTCGCCATCGACTCCACGGCCGGCTCCACCTGGATGGGAACCGACGCCCCTCTGTCGGATATCAGCGAGGACAAGCTCGTGAGGTTTGAGACCGCGGTGCGGCCGGTGCCGCAGTTCGATCCGGATTCCCCCAGGATGATCTCCCAGGGACCGTCCGTGTGCGTCTTCAACAAGACCGATCCCCAGGAGGTCCTGGCCTCCTGGCTGTTCGCCCAGTATCTTCTGTCCGACGAGGTCCAGACCGCCTACTCCGAGACCGAGGGCTACGTCCCGGTCACCACGAAGGCGCGCGACACGGAGGCGTACCGCGATTATCTCGGGCGCAGCGGGGAGAACAACAGCACCTACTACGACGTGAAGATCGCGGCCACGAAGATGCTGATCGAACACACGTCGGATACCTTTACGACGCCGGTGTTCAACGGCTCCACCTCCCTCCGCGACGCCGCGGGACAGCTGATCGAAAACGTCGTCAAATCCGTCAGGCGGAAGGAGAAGGTGAACGACAGCTACTACGACAGCCTGTTTGCGGACGTGAAATCTCTCTACCGGCTCGACCAGCTCTCGAAGAATGAGGAAAACGGCGGCAGACAGGAGCTGGGCCCGCTTCCGGCGGCCTCGAAAGCGCTGATCGCGGTCCTGATCGCCGTGTGGGTTCTGATTCTTCTCTATCTCGCCGCGGACCGGCTGCGGCGCCGTCGCGGATGAGAACCGCGGCGCATCGCGGATAAGAGTTGTAGACATTTCAGAAAAAATGCGTATAATAGAGTTGTTGTGAATAGGAGCCGGCATACCGGCTGGAATTGAAAGGAAGATGAGACAATGAAGAAAGCATTTGTAGCGGCGCTCACCCTCGCGGTGGCGTGCGGAATGGTAGGATGCGGTTCGACCAAGAAGGCTGAGAGCACGGTTTCTTCCGCGGCGGCGGCAGCGGAATCTGCGGTTTCAGGGGCGGCTTCCGAGGCTCAGGCGGCGGTTTCCGAGGCGGCTGCGGCGGCTGACGAGGCGGTCTCCGAGGTCGCTGCGGCGGCTGATGCGGCGGCTGACGCTGCTTCGACGGTGGAAGAGGCGGTTGACGAGGCGGTCTCCGCAGTGGAAGAGGTTCCGGACGCGGTCGTCTCCGCGGCTGAGAATACGGTGGAAGAGGCCGCTTCGGTGGCAGAAGAAGCAGTCGACGGGGCTGCCGACGCTGCGGCTGCGGCTCTCGGAACGGCAGCGGCTGCTGTCGACGGACTTGCGGCTGACGCCGCCTCGACGGTGGAAGAAGCGGCCTCTGTCGTGGAGGACGCTGCGGCTGCGGCTGCGACGGTGGCCGAGGATGTCGCGGGCGCTTCCGTCGCCGAAGACGTCGAGTCCGGCGCGGAGGAGATGCTCAGCGTGATGTCCTTTGATGAATTTGCGGCGGCGGATGTGGACGCTCCCGTCATGGTCGAGACCTATGTGCAGGCCAAGCAGGCCTGGTATGAGGAGCAGGAGACCGCCACTGTCTATACGCAGGACGAGGAAGGCGCTTATTTCGCGTATGACATGCACTGCACGAAGGAAGACTACGACAAGCTGACGGAAGGCCAGAAGATCGTGATCACCGGCTACAAGGGTGAGTGGAGCGGAGAAGTCGAGATTGTCGACGCGACGTTCGAGCTTGCCGACGGCAATTATGTCGCTGAGCCGGAGGATGTCACCGCCCTGCTGGGAACCGACGACCTTGCCGGCCATATGAATGAGAAGGTCGCGTTCAAGGGCCTCACGGTGGAAGCCGCCGAAGAAGGCGGAGACGCCGCGTTCCTTTACAACTGGGACGGCTCCGGACAGGAAGGCGACGACCTGTACTTCAAGGCTTCTCTTGACGGCGAGACCTATACCTTCGTCGTTGAGTCCTATCTGTGCGACAGCTCCAGCGACGTCTACAAGGCAGTCAAGGAGCTCAAGGTCGGCGATACGATCGACATGGAAGGCTTCCTGTACTGGTATGAAGGCGCTCAGCCGCACATCACTTCCGTGACGGCAGCCTGAGACCCGGAACACTCCGGGTATCGCGGAAGCATAGCGCTTCCGGGGCAATGAATACGCAAGGGACGTTCCTTAAGGGGACGTCCCTTTTTTCTATCATGGGAAACTTCGTTTTCCATGATATTTAAAACACTCCGTGAGGAGGCGCACGCCGCACACAGGATGGTGTCAAAGCTGCCATGCGGCGGCGTGCAAAGTCCGCCAGGCTCCCCCTCATGAATGAAGGGAAGGGGCGTTGAAGTCCGCCTGCGGACGTTGTTCGGCCGGCAGCGCAGGGTGTCCGGCCTGAGAATGAAAGCGCGTGAGAGCAAATGAAAGTGGAAGAAAGACGGAGGCCGTGCTAGGATAGAATCAGAAAAACTGAATCAGACGGGTAAGAAGAGGAGAATCCGCGCGGTTCTCCTCTTTTTTGTGCGAAGAGACGGGAGAACCCGTCTCTTCGCCCGTCCGGGGAAAAGAAAGGAGACCGAATGAAAGCAGAAAGACTGAGAAACATCGCGGTTTGCGCCGTCCTGATTCTGGCGGCGGCCTGCGCCGCTCCGGCCGGGGCGTCCCCCGGGGGAAACGCCGTGATCGACGCGGACCGGAAAGCCTCCCTCACCTTCGTCAAGGTCCGGGAGAACAGCGGCGCCATGATTGAGACGGGGGGAAGGAGGGACGACCCGCCCGGCGCGGAGAAGATGAGCGGCGTGCGCTTCGGCGCGCTGAGAATCGCCGGCATGGAGACCGTAACAGACGCGGACGGAACCGGGACGTATTTTACCGGCCTCGACGCGTCCTTCGCCGCTCTCCTGGCGGGAAACGGCGTCCGCGCCGCATCCGTCAGCAAGGGCGGCCGGACCTGCTATACGGCCGATGCGCTGCAGGAGGCGCTGGCGGAGCTCAACGCCATGCCGGGAGACGTGCCGGGCGGCGTCCTGATCAACCGGTTCGTGAAAAACCACAGCGGGACGAGGCACAGCCCGGAGACAGGGGCCGATGGGGCCGCGTCGCTGGATAACCTGCCCCAGGGACTGTACCTCGTCGCGGAAGAGAGCAGGGCCGGATCCGCGGCCGGAGGAGGCGGTGATCCGGCTCCGGAGGTATTTCACAATATCTCCGATCCGCTCCTCGTCAGTCTTCCGATGACGGATCCGGCGGACGGGGCTTCCTGGATGTACGACGTCACTGTCTATCCGAAAAATCAGACCGTCAGAATTCCGAAGTATATCGTGAGTGCGGACGACGGGGACACGCTGCGGGAGACGGAGGACCTGGAGATCGGACAGCGGGTCCGGGAGATCATCGTGTCCGGCGTCCCCGCGGTTCAGCGCACCGGGGAGGGGGACCTGAGCCGGGACTACGAGTCCTACGAAGTCACGGACACGATGGAGAAGGGACTGTCCTTCGCGGAGCTGATCTCCGTGCGGCTGGGCGCCGCGGTATCCGGCCCGGAGAAGCTGGGGAATTTCAGCCGGTTCGCGGTCCTGGCCTCCGGCAGGGACTACGAGCTGCTGCACGGGGAGAGCGGCGCGCCCCTGACGTCCGCCAACGCCGCGGGCTGCGGGAGCTTCCGCGTGAAGCTCCTGGACGCCGGGCTGGACCGCCTGAATGCGCTGAAGGGGGAGGGCCAGCTGCTGGTCGAATTCGAGGCGGTCGTCACCCGCGGCGCGGAGGACGGAAACGGAAAGATCCATACGAACAAGCCCCGGCTCACCGTGAAGAACGCCAACACGGAGGCATATACCGTGGGCGGAAACGAGCCCGGTATCTTCACCTACCGGATCAGACTGAAAAAAAACGGGGTCTCCGACGCCTCGAAGGTGACGTTTGCCGTCGCGAGAGACGGGAAAACCCTGAAATTCGTGAAGGAGAAGCCGGGCATCTACCATCCCTGGGACGCGGATCTCGACCGGGCGGAGGGGGAGCCCGCGGCGGAGGACGTGTCTCCGGCCCCGGACGGCACGCTCACGCTCCGGGGACTGGACGCCGATACGTACCAGTTCACCGAGAAGACGACGGAGAGCGGCCATGAGCTGCTGAAGTCCTCCTTCCGCGTCGAGCTTCGGGGCAGCAGCCCGCCCGACGGGAACCTGAGGGAGGCCATCCTCAGGACAGAGGACGGCAGCGCCGCCCTGACGGTCAGCAGGGGCACGGCCGGCCTGGCGGTCGACAATATGCGCTCCATCATCCTGCGAACCGGCGGCAGGGGCGTGAAGGCGTACTACATGGGGGCGCTGCTGCTCTTTATCCCGGCGCTGCTCCCGTTTATGGCGGGCCGGAAAAAAGAGGAGAGAAAGGGGCGGAAATGACGGGACAGGCGGGAAGACCGGCGCCGCCGGCGGGGAAAGAGCCGGTATCTCCGGCGGGGAAAGAGCCGGTATCTCCGGCGGGGAAAGAACCGTTATCTCCGGCGGGAGAAGAACCGGTATCTCCGGCGGGGGAAGAACCGTTATCTCCGGCGGGGAAAAGACCGCCGCTTACAGCGGGGAAAAGGCCGTTCCGTCTTCCGGCGGTCCTCCTCATCGCCGCGGCTGCGTCCCTTCTCGTCTGGCCCTCGCTGTCGGATTCCGTGACGGAAATCCACAGGATCTCCTGCCTCAGGGGCTTTGCCGGCCTGTCCGACGGCCTGTCGGACGATGAGTCGGCGGCGGTTCTGCGGGCGGCGGAGGCGTACAACAGAAAGATCGAAAAGAGACAGGAGGACCGTCTGTTTCAGTACGGAGGGGAAGGCGCCTCCGACCGGGAGTACGAGTCTGTCCTCGCGGGAGGGTCAGACGGGATCATGGGGTATCTGGAGATCCCGGCCATCGGGGTCCATCTTCCCGTCGCCCACGGCACCTCGTCGGAGGTTCTGGAATATGAGTGCGGCCATATGTACGGAAGCTCGCTTCCCAGCGGCGGACCGTCCACCCACGCGGTCATCGCGGGGCACACCGGACTTCCGACCGCGGAGCTGTTTAACGGCCTGACAAAACTGGCGGCCGGCGACCGCTTTCTGATCCATCTCCCCGGGACCATCCATGGATACGCGGTCAGGAGGATCAGGGTCGTGCTGCCGGAGGAGGAGAGCCTGTACCTGCAGATTGAAAAAGGACGGGATCTCGTCACCCTGTACACCTGCACGCCCTACGGGATCAATGACCACAGGCTGCTGGTGACGGGGGAGCGGGTTCTCCCGGATCCGTCCGGTGAGACCGGAGTTACGGAAACACTGAGAGTCGACCGGATCAGCCGGAAGGCGGTGCTGAGAACGGCGGTCCTGGCGTCTCTGCCGGCCGCCGCGGCCGCCGCCGGATGGTTCGGGCTCTCCTCCGGCGGAGGAAAAAAGAAGAAGGGAGGAATTCAATGACGTTACGAAACCTGTTGAGACGGGCGGCTGTTCTTGCCGCCGGCGTTGCCGCGGGAGCCGCCCTGCTGACGGCCGTCCCCGGCGTCTCCGCGCAGGCCGATACCGGGAAGAAGGTCGGAGGAGGAAGCCTGACCATTTCTTATTACGACAGTGTCGACGGGAAGGAACCGGTCCGCGGGGCGGAGTTTACATGCATGAAGATCGCCGAGGCGTCGGAGCGGGCAGAGGGGAACCGCCTCGCAGCCTCGCTGGAATCCCTGATAAGGGGGAAGGACGGAGGAAAGATCGCCGTGGGGCCGGAGACGGTGGCGGAGGAGATTCTGCCGGATGTCCTGGAGGCATACCGGGGCGGCGTGCCCGGGGGACTGAAGCGCGCCGGAAGAACCGGACAGGACGGAAAATGTGTGATCGGGGGACTTGACGACGGCGTCTATCTCGCCGCGGAGACGGATCCGGCGGAGGGACATCTGCCGTCCGGGCCGTTCCTTTTCAGCATTCCGTCCGCGTCGGAGGAAGGACGGGAGGTCCGTGACCTGTCGGCGGAGCCGAAGGCCTCCCCCTGCGGGGAGCTGGTGATCGCGAAGGAGGTCTCGGGAAACGGAGGCGACAGGAGGAAGGCGTTTACCTTCGAGATCGTCCTCGGGGCGGAGGAGTCCTTCCGCTTCGAAAAGAGCGACGGATCCTCAGGGACGATCGCGTCGGGCGGGACGATTCTTCTCGCCCACGGCCAGAACGCCGTCATTCGCGGCATTCCCGCCGGCACCGTTTACCGCGTCACGGAGCGGGAGGCCGGGCAGGACGGCTACCGGACCGATTCCACCGGCTCCTCGGGGCGAATCGGAAGGAAGGTGACGGCGAAGGCTTCGTTTATCAATACGAAATACGCCGGATACGACAGAGTGCCGACGCCCGGGACGGGCGGAACGACCGGAACGTCCGTGACCGGCCCGGTCAGGACGGGAGACGCCTCGGGGGTGCTCCGGTGGGCGTTCGCGGCGTGTGCCGCGCTGCTTTCGGCGGCCGTCGTGATGTACAGGAATAGAAAAGGAGGAAAGACGTCATGAAGAAAAAGAGAAAGAGAGCACTGGCACTGCTGGCGGTTTTTTTGTGCCTGACGGTTTGGGCCGCGTCGGGACCGGGTCTGGCGGCCGGTCCCGAGACCGGATTCGGCTTCCCGGGCGCCATAGGGAATTCGGGGACGGAGAACCTGCCGCAGCCCATGTCCGAGGCGGAGGAAATGCCGGAACCGGCCATGGTCGTGCCGGCAGCGGCCATGGCGCCGGACTGGGCGGCTTCGGACGATCCCGGCGCAGGAGGGGATGACGGGACGGCGGGTGCCTCAATGGAAGTTCCTGCCGGAGAGTCTTCAGAGGAATACGCGGGAGAAACCGGGATCACCCCTGACGGACCGCCGGACGGCGCCGGGGAGGCGCCGGGAGGAGAGCCGGGGGAAGAACCGGGGAGCGCGGGGGACGCCCTGACGGAGGATCAGACGGAGGATACTCCGGCGGAACGTACGGAGGACGAGGCGCCGGAGAGCCCGGAGGAAACAGGGGAGGAAGACCCGGCGGAGACAGAGCCGGAAAATCCCGGAGAAGCGGAATCGGACAGCCCGGCGGAGACGGAGCCGGAAAACCCCGGAGAGGCGGAACCGGACAGCCCGGCGGAGACGGAGCCGGAAAACCCCGGAGAAGCGGAACCGGACAGCCCGGCGGAGACGGGGCCGGACAGCCCCGGAGAAGCGGAACCGGAAGGAACGGAATCGGACAGCCCGGAGGAGACGGAACCGGAAGACCCGGAGGCGGCGGAGCCGGAGAGCGCGGCGGAGGAACCGACGGAGGAAAACAGCACGGTGCGGGAGCTGTCGCCGGAGGACATGACGCCGTCGGAGCTGGTGGCGGAATCCGACCTGAGAAGGATTCTCGGCGACGGGGTGGATGAGGAAATCGATCCTTCCGTCGACGCCGTGGCCGTCATACTGGCCAAAAACCGGGAAGATGAAGGACTCAGGCAGATGGCCGCCGAGAAGTCGGGAAAGACGGAGGAGGCAGCGGCCGCCGCGGCGGCCGCGATTCTCGAAGGAGACGTCCCGGTGCCGAAGGAAATCGTCGACTCCGCCCTGAACGCGGGCATTGTGGACGAAAGCGAGATGTCCCGGGATTCCCTTCTGGGAAAGGCGTCGGCTCTTCTGACGGCGGACGTATACGCGGACGAGCTTCCCGGAAACCGGACGGAAGGGCGGGGAATCGATTTCGTTCCCGCCCCCACGAAGGCGGAATCCATGTGCTATCTGTCGGACTTCGTTCTCGCGAAAAAGAGGGACGGAACGGGAGACTGGGACGAGGAGAGCGATCTCTCCGACGAGGAGGGAACGAAGGCGGAGGGTTACGATTTCAGGGGCCATGATCTCAGCGACGCCAATCACGTGGTCAGAACCAACGACGACGTGATTTACACCCTGTGCTACGCGACGGCGCTGAACGACGCGTATCTCTACAACACCATCAGAGGCGTGAGGCTCTACGTCAGCTATACGCTCCCCGTCGGCCCTGAGATGGCGTCCTTTCACCTGGAAGCCATGCCCTGGCTGAAGGATCCTGTCGTCGTGTCCGGCGACGGCACCCAGACGCTCACGGGTTACCGGGCGCTTCCGGATACGGAGGCGGTGCTGGGCGACGGGACCCGGGAGCTCTATTCCGTTCCCGGAGCAGGCACCGTCAACTGTGTCGTCAGCATTCACGATATGGAAAACCGCTCTTCGCTGAAGCCGTCCTTCCGGGCGTGGATCGCGCTTACGGACAATACGGTTATTCCCGATGCGGAGAACGGGATGCGGGAAGCGGATCAGGGAAATGTGACCTCCGAGGTGAGCATCACCTGCGCGCCCTATGTGGAGCTTTCCTTCCGGCTCGCCCCGGTGACCCTCAGCTTCTACCGGGAGCTCGAGGCCCATTTCAATCCGGAGGACTGGACGGAGACCAGGCGGGAGAAGGGCAGGCTCAAGAATTTCAATTTCTATCTCAGAGCGGCAAAGCCGGGGGGCAGCGACAAGGGGATCAGCAGGATCGATACATCCAGGCCCATCCGCGTCGCCTTTGCGCTGGAGAACACCGGAAATCCGGATCTGCCCGGCGACGCCGGACTGTACGACGTGAGGACGCACGAGATGACCGACGGGGAGACGGGCCTGCCCTCCGGCGCGATCCACCCCGGAACCGTGACCCGCTCCGACGACGGCGGGCCGGACATGTACGCCACGGTCAGAACCTTCAACGGCTCCGGCTCGAGTTATTCGACGGCGGACGCGGCGGCCAGGGGAACGGGGAAGATCACCGGATACCGGGACGACGGGACGGGCAGCATCGGCTGCACGTCGGAGGGAGGCCGTTCCTTCTTTTTCTTTGAGATCGATCCCGCCGGCATCACGCGGACCGGCGCCGGAGAACTGCTGTCCTTCGGCCATATCATGACGTTTCAGAAGCAGGAGAAGATGAACGGGCAGCTCCCGGAGTACTCCCTGAAGATTCAGGGGATCCATGTGACGGCCTACGACCGGATGAGCGGGGAACTGTGCGTGTTCGATCAGCCCGGGGCCCATATGACGAGCTCGAATCAGATCACGGGCGAGGGCTCCTGGAACGTGTGGCTCTATCCATCCCACGGGAGAAGGGGCTCCGGCTTCTATACGACCTCTTCCCAGTCGACGGACGGCAACATAGGCTACGGGGCGGATTTCTTTCTGATGTCGGACGGAGGAAGAACGCCCTCCGAGACAAATCCGAGGATCGAGAAGAGCCGCTACACCTGGATTCTCTGGGACGGCGTGACGACGGAGCCTTACCTGATGCCGTCGACGGGGCTTCCCTACGTCACGGGATACAACGACGCTTTCAGGGTGGCCTGGATCACGAGGGGGAACGGCGAAGCCTTCGCGTCGGAGGAGGAGATGAAGGAGTCCTCCGACATCGCCCTGGGCCGGATGAACGCGGAGGACTTCTCCGTCTGCGGCGGGGATCTTCTGTACTTTTCCTCCTATGAGGAGGCCTGCCGCAGCGGGACCGTCGTGGGAGCCCTGGTCGCGACCTATGATTTTGTGCAGGAGACCGGGACCAGGAGCGAATTCGGTCTCACGATCCGGATGAAGACGAAGGAGAATCCCGGCATCATCGGGGATACCGCCGTTTTCACCCAGTCGCTGGTCACCTTCGACGACGATTCCGCGAAGCGCTATGATTACGCGGCGGAATCCGCCCGACAGAGAAGCGGGGAAAGACCGGTCCCGCCGCCGTCGTTCGACGGAGAGCACGCCGTGCTGACGAGAAACCTGTTTCCGGCGGAAAGGGATTACCGCGCCACAAGATACGACGAAGGAGGGGTGGCGGATCCGGACTCCATGACGGCGGAGAATACCGCGATGAAGGGAACGTCCCTCCACATCGACGGGTACGATCTTGTCGTGCGGGAATATGCCGGGGAGCTGGGAGAACAGACGGTCGTCACGGAGGATACCGCTTCGCTGCAGAAGGTGCTGTTCCGCACCTGCGTCTCGCTGGAGACCGCCGCGGAGACGGTGTCGGGAGCGGGCGGCACGATCCTGCTCCCGCAGGCGGCTTGCTCGGGGACCGCGGGAAATCCCCTGAAGCAGGCGACCCACTACGTCCTTGACGCGAAGGGGGAGAAGGTGATTCTCGTCCCCGGAAGCAGCTATGAGATCGCCGCCCTCACCGGAGGCAGCGGGACGGTGGAGGTGCTGCCGGAGGGGGACCCGGACTCGGAGGAATCGCTCCGCCCCTACTACAACGGCGACGAGCCGTCCCTGGACCGGTACGCGGGGAGGACCTTCCGGCTCCACCCCGCGGACGATCCCGGCCTGTCCCTGGGCGTGTCGGGCCGCTCCGCGTCCGCGGCGGATCTGTGCGTCAGCGCGGACGACGAGGAGGACCCCTTCCAGCTCTGGACGTTCGCCGGGGAAGGAGGAGGCATTTACCTGATCAGAAACGTCGGGGCGAAGCGGTACGCCGGCCGGGCGGCAAATCTTGTGCAGGAAGGAAATACCGTCAGAACCGCGTCCTCCTCCTCGTCCTACAGCGGATCGATCCGGTGGAAGATCCGGGAGGGGAACGGAGGCGTCGTGATCGGAATCCCCGCCTCCGGCCTGTGCATGGCCCCGGAACGCGGCGGGCCGGAAGCTCCGGTCGTCTTCGCCGCGGAAGACGGCGGTCCGCTCTCCCGCAGCTGGATTCCCGAGGAGTACGGCAACGAGGGGGCGCCCGCCGGGACCGCCCTCAGAGTGACCGGCCTGAGATCCGGGGAAGAGATCCCCGTGATCTATACCGAGTACGAGTTCGACCGTTCGGCCCTGCTGGAGGGCTCCGGGATACTCGGCACCGCCGTCGTCCTGCCGGAGAATGACAGGAAGCCCGCCACGGCGGAGAACAGGCATCTCGCGACGGCGAACTACCGGTTTACCGCCATCTACGGAAACGCCGTGAAGGAGACGGTGTCCACGCCGGAGGAGGACGGAGAGGGCTATGTCAGAAACGGACACGAGATTACCTATACCGTCACCTATACCAACATCTACGATGACACGGAGGGCGGACACAGCCTGGAGGATCCGTCCCACCGGATCGTCATCGAGGTGCCCCGGGCGGGAATGGACGGCACGGAGCTGCGGGAGGGAGCGGAGCTGACCTACGTCGAAGGAAGCGCCCGCGTCACCTCGTCGGGCGGAAGCAGCACCCTCTCCGTGTCCGAGAGCGGAGGGACGATCACGGCCCACGGCGTCCTTTCGTCCGGGGAGACCGTCACCGTCACCTACAGGGTGCTGGTGACCGGAGCGGGCGAAGGCGACGTGATCCGAAGCCGCTCGAAGGTCGACGATCCCTTCGGCTCCTACGATTCCAATTTCGTGGAGACGAGGGTGCGGAACGACGGGTGGCTCATGATCCGGAAGGTCCCCGCGGATCCGCGGATGGCGGAGGATCCGGATCTGGACCTCTCCGGCGCGGTCTACGGGGTCTATCGGGACAGCGGCTGCGCCTCCCCGTACGAAGACGGGAACGGCGCGGCGGTCACGCTCGTGACGGGAAAGGACGGCGCCTCCGGGACCGCGGAGCTGGAGCCGGGCGTCTACTATCTGCGCGAGGACATAACGCCCGCCGGCTTCGGCACGGATGAGACCATGCGGACCGGCAGGAAATTTGAGATCAGCGCCGACAACTGGAAAGACAACCCCCTGGTGATTCGGTCGGAGGAGCCCGTGATCCCGCCGGCCATCCGCAAGACGGTGGCGGAGGAAGAGGTGATGCTGGCGTCCTTCGGCCAGAGGGAGACATTTCCGTGGACGATCCACGCGGACGTGCCGGCGGGATTCCGCGCGGGAGGGTCCCGGCAGAGCCGGTACGGCTTTACCGACGTGATCGACAGCCGGCTCGAGTACAGGGAAAACGTGAGGGTGACCGTGGACGGCGTCCCTCTGGCGGCGGAGGAATTCACCGTGACCTTCAGCGAGGCGGAGGGAATGCAGACCCTTCAGATCGAATTTACCGGGAGCGGAAAGGAGAAGCTCGAGGCCGCGGGAGGAAAGGAGGACGCGGTGACGGTGCGCTACGACACCGCGATCCGGGAAGGCACCGCGGCGGCGGAAAGAATCCCGAATCACGCGGTTCTTCACTATACGCAGTACGGCACGGAGGGAGAGACGGAGAATCCGGAGGACCCAGAGGTATATACGGGCGAGATCCGGATACTGAAGCTCGACGGCGAGACAGACCGGCCGCTGGAGGGAGTGACGTTCGCGCTTTTCCGGGACAGGGAATGCACCGCCGAAGAGCGCTCCCTCGTGACCGGCAGGGACGGCCTGGCCGTCTTCTCCGGCGTCGCGGACGGCACCTGGTATCTCAAGGAGACGAAGACGACCGGAGGACGGAGCCTTCTGAAGGACGTCATCGCCGCCGAGGTGAAGGACGGAACGGTGGACGGAGGGAAGACGATACGGGTCCGCGATCACGCCGATCTGATCCTGGTCACCGGAGGAAGCGGCGTCTTCCTCTTCCGGCTGATCGGCCTGATCCTTCTCTTTGACGCCGCCTTCCTGATCATAAGGGCGCGGCGCAGGGAGGAACGGACGTAAGGACCGGCGGAGGAGAGGAAAGCATGCCGGAGACGCCCGGAAGAGAACCAAAAGCGCGGCCGGCGGAGCATCTGCCCGCCGGCTCCGCTTTCACGCTACAAAAAAAGCGTCCGGAAAAACCGGACGCTTTTTTGCCATGATAGCGCGTCTGACAGGAGTCGAACCCGCGCACCCGGAACCGGAATCCGGTGCTCTATCCACTGAGCTACAGACGCATAAATCAGCAAATGGTATTATAGCAGAGAACCGGATATTGGGCAAGGACTATTTTGACACGAGACAAAAACGCCACGGAAACGCCCGGAATGGTATCCTGGAACGGAGGGCGGGGGCCGGCCTGCCGCTGAAACGGGAAAATCCCTGCCCGCTTTGCGCCTGTCCGCCGACCCGCGGACGCCGCTTGTGCCGGATTGACACGCCGGAGGGCCGGTGATAAGATGAACCCGGGAATCCGGCGGAAATCCCGCCGTTGAGACAATTCCCGTCTCCGGACCCGATGAGCCGGAGAAGAAAGGAGAAAACATGGTTAAGGTATTTCTGGCAGCGGCTGCCGCCGTGATTCTTTCCGTACCCGTCTGTGCCTCCGGGGCAGACTCCCAGGCAGAGAACGTGCTCCGCATGGAGGTGGACGGCAGCGAGGCGGCGTCCGTCGAGACGGAGATTGAGAACGGCCTCCTGACGATCCGGATCAAAGACAACGGTGAGGAGAGGAAAGGATACTCCTGGGAGTACGACCGGCTCGGACCGGACGAGGACTCCTGCGTGGAGTGCATCACCGACACGGACATGGAGGAAGGATACCTCTATGTGGGAAGCTTCCGGGGCATCAGGGACGGGGTCGGAACCGTGCGGCTCAATTATACGAACGGTTCCATCGTGTCGTCCTACATGACCTTCGAACTGAAGGTCGAGGATGAAAAAATCACGGAGTCTGTCGGCGGCGGATACGCCTACCCGACGAGCGGAGAGGACCTGCTTCCCGCCCTTGAGGGCCTGTGGGTATCCGGCGAAGGGACGGAGCAGGAGACGACGCTGACGTTCGGCCTGGCCGGAGACGGCGGCCTCAGCGCGACGGCCGTATGGACCGGGGAGGAAGGCGAACCGGCGTATTACACGATGACGGCGTACTACGACGCGCTGGAAGAAAAGCTCGTCTATCTTGACGGCAATCCGGAAGCGGAGGGGCCGGCGGAGGAAGCGGCCGACAGCGGCGCCGGCCAGGCAGAGGAAGCGGCTTCTGCCGCCGAACCGGCGGAAGGAACCGGCGGAGACGTGGAATACGGATGCCTGATCGTGGACTCCTCAGACGGGGAGACCGTCGACAGCATCACCTGGGTCAGATGGGACACAGAGGATGACGACGTGGTCTTTGTGAGACCGGCGGAAGAAGAGGCCTGACGCCGGAGAATCCGGGATGAACAGGGCTGGCGCATAAAAAGGGCGCCGGCCTTTTTATGCGCCGCCCGGGGCGTCTCCCCCGGGGGAAATTGAACTTGATGTTGATATTTTGAACGGTTGATTTTATAATGTTGAACCGGAATGTATGTGTGCGGCTCCTTCGGGCCGTTTCATTTCATGCGGAAAGGAGTCTGAAGCCGGCATGTCCGGCGTTCAGGAACTGATATGAAGAAGATACTGATGCTCGGCGGAGCGTACTCACAGATCCCGGCGATCCGGAAGGCGAAGGAGATGGGCTACTACGTCATCACCTGCGACTACCTTCCCGGCAATCCCGGACACGCCCTGTCGGACGAATACGTCAACGTGAGCACGACGGACAGGGAAGGCGTGCTGAAGGTGGCCCGCGAAAAAGAAGTGGACGGAGTGATCGCCTACGCGTCGGATCCTTCCGCGCAGGCGGCCGCCTATGCGGCCGACCAGCTCGGGCTGGCCGGCGGATCCTTTGAGGCGACCCGGATGCTGAGCGAAAAGGATCTTTTCAGGAAGTTCCTTCGCGAAGCGGGACTCAACTGCCCGTGGTGCTTCAGCTTTTCCAGCGCGGAAGAGGCGCTGGAGAAGATCGGAGAGGTGAGCTATCCCTGCGTCATGAAGCCCGTCGATTCCTCCGGAAGCAAGGGTGTCGAGGTCCTTTCTTCCGAAGAAGAGTACAGGAACGCCCTGGCGGACGCCTTCCGGTACACGAGATGCGGCAGGGTGATCGTCGAGGAGTTCATCTCCACGCCCTACTGCCAGCTCCACGGCGACGGCATCGTGATTGACGGAGAGCTGGTGTTCTGCGAGCTCGGCGACCAGAGATTCTATCACTCGGCGCCGATCGGCACCGCCTACCCGGCGATGGTCCCCGAAGCGTATTACAACAACGCCCTGGAGGAGGTCAGGACCGCGATCAGAAAGAGCGGCTTCGTCAGCGGCGGGGTCAATATCGAGGTCCGGATCAAGGAGGACGGCAGAGTCTTCATCATCGAGATCGGGCCCCGATGCGGAGGCAACTACGTCCCCCAGGCGATGCAGGCGGTGTCCGGCATCGACGAGGTCGAGTGCCTGATCCGGATCGCGATGGGCGAACCGGTCGACGTTCCCTCCGAATACAGGAGAAGGCCCGCCTGGCAGTACATTCTCGGCAGCGAGAAGGCAGGCGTTTTCCGGGACGTCGTCATAGACGACTACATGGCGCCGAAGGTGATCGGGAAATATATCCACCGAACGGCCGGCGAATCCATTCAGGAGTACTACAACAGCGGCAACGTCGTCGGCGTCATCATTCTCGGCTTCGACACGGCGGAGGAGCTGGAGAAGGATATCGCCTCCGTCAGGGAGCACATCCGTGTCGTCGTGGACTGAGACGTCCAGGCGCGGATCTTAAGCATCTTTTCTATCGGTAATTATTTTTCGATGAGGGAGGAAAAAAATTCATATACGCCCTCCTAAGGTTTTTGCATCAGACTTCGGCATCAGGGGAGGCAGCCGGCGCGGACGGATCGGAGAACCCGACAGAAACGGACGCGGCCGGAACATACCATCATCGGGGCCGCGGCGCCCCGGCATCTTTTCACCATTCAGGAGGTTATTATGAAAAAGACGGAGTCGGCAAAAATCCAGACGATACTGGTCTTCGCGGCGTTCGTGATCAGTGTCGTGGTCGGTCTGCTGCTTGAGAATCATCAGGATATCGCGCTGATGTTCAAGCCGCTGGGCGATATCTACATCAACCTGATCAAGATGATCATGGTTCCGCTGGTCTTCTCGTCGCTGGTTCTTGGCATCGCCAACGTCGACAGCGTGCGCAAGATCGGCAAAATGGGTATCTGGACGGTCGTGACATTCCTCTGCACCACCGCCGTCGCGGTCGTCATCGGCCTGATCCTTTCCAACATCTTCAAGCCCGGCGTCGGTATGTCGGTCGCCGATCTGGCCTATGAGGGGAAGGAGATGCCCAGCGTCCTCGCGACGATCACCGGGATCTTCCCGAGCAACATCCTTCAGGCGCTTCTCGACGCCAATATGCTCCAGATCATCTTCATCTCCCTGATCTTGGGCGTGGCGGTGGTCCGGACCTCCGAAAGCGGATACGGCTCGTCGTTCAAGAAGGTGGTCGAGGATGTGTTCCAGATCATGATCACGATCACGAGATGGATCATGGTGCTCACGCCCCTCGGCGTCCTCGGACTGATGATCCCGACCGTGGCTCAGAACGGCCTCTCCGTGATTCTTCCGCTGATCAAGGTGATCCTTGTGTTCTATCTCGGCGTCGTGATCCAGAACGTGGTCATCTACGGCGGACTGCTGAAGACCCAGACCAGGGTCTCCGTGAAGGAGTTCATCTCGGCGATGGCTCCCGCCCAGCTGCTGGCCTTTATCTCCTGCAGCTCCGCGGCCGCGCTCCCTGTTTCTATGGAAAGAATGCAGGATAAGCTCCATGTTTCCAAGGAAGTGTCCGGCTTTGTTCTTCCGCTCGGCGCGACCATCAACATGGACGGCAACGCCATCTATCAGGGTATTGTATCCCTGTTCGTCGCCCAGGCCTTCGGCCTTCACCTCTCCCTTCCGATGCAGGCCGTCGTGGTCCTCACCGGCACCGCCGCTTCGATCGGAGCCGCGGGAGTTCCCGGCGCGGGCGTCGTGGTCCTCAGCACGGTCCTCAGCTCTGTCGGCCTTCCGATTGAAGGCGTGGCGCTGATCGCCGGCATCGACAGGATCCTCGATATGGGCCGTACCTTTACCAACGTCACAGGCGACGCCGTCACGGCTCTCATCGTCGAAGACAAGGTTTCCGGAAAACGGTAAAACAGTCCTGCCGCCGGCAGGCGGAGGTTCGCATGAAACAGAAACGGAGGTCCCGTTTCCCGCACCTTACGTGCCGGGGGACGGGACCCCTTTTTGGTCAAGGAAAATTGACACCGGTTTATAAATAGTGTACTATGCAGTAAGTATCAGGGGTTTGTAAGGGTACAAGGGGAGGTATCTTACATGAATAATTTCAGGGAATGGTTATCGGATAATCTGCGCTATATTCTGCTGGTTCTTGGCGTGCTCGCGGTTCTTGTCGCGCTGTTCTTCGGCGTGAAGGCCATCTCGGCGAAGATCACGGGGAGCGAGGACACCGACACCTTGAGCATGGACAGCGTCGTGAGCGCGGCGGCAGACAGCATCGCCGTCTCCACGGCGGCGGAAGCCGGGACGGCATCCGCGGCGGCGCTGCCGGCGGCTTCCCAGGCGGAGCTTCCCGAGGCGGCGGCCGTCACCACCCACGGCGAGCTTCAGCTTGACGCCGTGCCCGAGATCACGGAGCTGATGACGAAGTATTACGCGGCTTTGGAGAAGCACGACATCTCCGGCGTCAGGAAGCTGGTGGACGTCCTTCCCGAGGAGCAGGCCGCCGAGATCTCTTCGGAGAGAAAGTCCTACACCGATATCGCGGTCTATACGAAGCCGGGTCTGACCGAGGACAGCTACGTCGTCTACACGACCTATAAGTATTCCAACCAGGAGGGGGCGGAGCCTCTTCCCGGCGTCTCCCAGTCCTACGTCATGAAGACGGAGGACGGCAGCGAGAAGATCATTTTCTCCGATCTCGACGAGGCGACGTCGGCCTATATCGACGCCGTGGCCGGAGATAAGGACGTGATGGATCTCGTAAAGCAGGTCAGCGGCGAGTACAGCGCGTCGATGGGAAAGAAAGCCGATTCGGCGGCCGAGACGCCGGGTGCGGCGGCCGCGCCGGCCGCGGCAGGCACCGGTGAGGCGGAAGACGCGGCGGACGCCGGCGAGGGCGAAGACGCCGGAGACGAAGCCTCCTACGACGACGAGACCTATGACTCCGCGGACGACGGGGACGAGGACTACGACGGCGGCGAGGAGAACTACGACGAGGACTACGACGGGAACGACGGAGAAGACTACGACGGCGGCGAAGAGGAATACGCCGACGACGAAGAGTACACCGACGACGAGGAGTATACCGACGAAGAGTACGCCGACGAGGAAGAGGAAGAGGAAGAAGAAGAGGAGCCGAGAGAGTGGACAGGCACCGCAGATGCCGACGTCAACATCCGCTCCGGCCCCGGCTATGACTATGAAGTGATCGGACAGCTGTCAGGCGGAGAGGAAGTGACGGTTCTGGGAGACGATTCTTCCGGCTGGTATCACGTGATCGGCGACGGCATCGACGGATACGTCGGCCACAGCTGGATTCATTAACGACTCATGACGGGCGGGAGCTGCTGCCGCGGGATGTGCGCGCAGGAGAATCCCCGCCCTGTGTCAATCGCAGGAGGGCGTCTCCCGTCCCGCGGCGTCCCGCCGCGGGACGGGGGCTTGAGGGGGAACCGTATGCGCCGCTGGCGGCGCCTGCGGTTCTTTCCGGGCAGAACGGCATGACTTCCCGCAGGGGGATGCGGACATGGAGAACGAGGGGAAACGCCTCAACAAATACATCAGCGACGCCGGGATCTGCTCGAGGAGAGAGGCGGACCGGCTGATCGCCGAGGGCCGGGTGGAGATCAGGAGAAAGTCCAGGAAGGACGAGCCCCTGAATCCCAGGCTCCGCGCGGAGGCCGGCGAGCGCGTGTTCCACGGAGACACGGTCTATATCGACGGCAGGGATCTCCCAAAGAAGGAGACGGACAAGGTATATTACGCCTATCACAAGCCCAGGGGCGTCATCTGCACGGCGGACCGCTCCGTCGAGGGGAACGTCATCGACGCGGCGGGACTGCCGCAGAGAGTGAGTTATGCCGGGCGCCTCGACAAGGATTCGTCCGGGCTCCTGATCATGACCAACGACGGGGATCTGATCAACCGCATGATGAGGGCTTCCTCTTTTCACGAGAAGGAGTACCGGTGCGTGATCGACCGGCCCGTGACGGAGGAATTTATCGCGGCGATGGCCGGGGGCGTGAAGATCCTTCTGGACGACGACGAGCATCTGCGGAAGAACCCCAGGGGCGTCTTCGTGACGACGCGTCCCTGCCGGGTCAGACAGACCGGGATCCGTTCGTTTTCGATCGTTCTCACACAGGGACTCAACCGGCAGATCCGGCGCATGTGCCGCGCCCTGGGCTGCAGCGTCGTGTCGCTGCAGAGGACGAGGATTCTGGATCTTCGGCTCGGGGACCTCGGCGAGGGAAGCGCGAGAAAGCTGACGCCGGACGAGATCGCGGGTCTTCAGAGGGCCGCCGCGGAGAGGCCGCGGGAGGAGCGGCCTTCGCGGACCGGTCAGACCGCGGCGGGAGACCGGCAGACCGGCGGGGGAAAGACCGGAAGCGGAAAAACATTCCCCCGGACCCGGGCGGGATCCGGCGGGAAGGGCTCTCCCCGGACTCAGACGGGTTCCGGCGGCAAGAGCCGGTTCGGGAGCGCAAAAAGAAACAGCGGCAGGAACCGTCCGCGGCAGAGCGGACGCGGCCGGCAGGGACAGTCATGACAAAGAAAGAATACGAAGAACGCGTTCTTCTGGTGAGGCGTTACAACGAGGCGTATGAAAACGCTTCACCGGAGGTGAGCGATTACGAATACGACAGGCTGATGCAGTCGCTGAAGCAGGCGGAGGCGGAGCATCCCGACTGGAGGGAGGAGGGATCGCCGACCCAGACGGTGGGCGCGCCCGTCAAAAGAAAATCCGGCGTCACCGTCGGACATGATGTTCCCATGCTCTCCATACAGGACGTCTTCAGCAAGGACGACGTCCTGACCTGGGTTCACTCGGTGCGTGAGGTTCATCCTGACGCGCTTTTTTCCGTGGAGCAGAAAATCGACGGGCTGTCCATGAGCATCCGCTATGAGGGCGGAAAGATGGTCCTCGCGGAGACGAGAGGGGACGGTTACACCGGGGAGGATGTGACGGTGAACGCGGCCGTCATTCCGGACGTCGTCGGCGTTCTGCCGGAGGATCCCGGCTCTCTCGAGGTGAGGGGCGAGGCCTACATGACCCTCCGGAATTTTGAGCGGGTCAACGAAGAACAGGAGATGCGCGGCGGCAGGCTCTTCGCGAACCCGAGAAACTGCGCGGCCGGCACGCTGAGAATCCTCGACCCCGAGGAGACGAGAAAGCGCGGCCTCTCCCTGTTTGTCTTCAACATCCAGAGGGCGGAGGACGGAAAGCTGATGACCTCCCACTCGGAAGGCCTCCGATTCCTGAGCAGCCGTCTGGGCATGAAGACGGTGCCGGCAAAGACCGTGAGGACGGACGAGGAGATTCTCGCGGAGATCGACTCCATCGGCGAACGCCGGGGAGAGCTCGGCTACGACATCGACGGAGCGGTGGTGAAGATCGACCAGATCGCCTACCGGTCCGACTTCCCCGCCGGCGCGAAATACAGTGCGGGGCATATCGCCTACAAGTACCCGCCGGAGGAGAAGGAGACCGTCGTCCGGGACATCGAGATCTCCATCGGCATGACGGGCCGGGTAAACCCGACGGCCGTGTTCGATCCCGTGAGACTGTGCGGGACCACGGTGTCGAGGGCGACGCTTCACAACCAGGACTTTATCGACCGCCTGCACATCGGCATCGGGGACACGGTGGTCGTCTATAAATCGGGGGAAATCATTCCCAAGATCCGGTGCTCCGTTCCCGGGAAGCGTCCCGCGGGGGTGGAGGATTTCCGGCTGCCCGACCGCTGTCCGGTCTGCGGCGCCCCCATCGTGCGGGAGGAGAACGCCGCCGACATGCGGTGCTCCGGGGCGGACTGCCCCGCCCAGCTGGAACGTCATCTCATGAATTTCGTGAGCCGCGGAGCGATGGATATCAGGGGCTTTGGGGAGGAGATGATCCGGAGGCTTGCCTCGGAGCACTATCTCTCCGACGTATCGGATCTGTATATTCTCCATCGGAAAAGGGACGAACTCGTGGAGAAGGGTATCACCGGCCGGGAGAGGAACACGGACAAGCTCCTCGCGGCGATCGAAGCCTCCAAGGGGAACGAGCCCGCCCGGCTGCTCGCCGGCCTGGCGATCCCCAACGTCGGACTCACCTCGGCCAGGACGCTGATGAGACATTTCGGCTCCCTGGAGAAGCTGGGAGAGGCGTCGGCCGAAGAGCTGACCCAGGTCCCCGATATCGGTGAGATCACCGCCCGCAGCATCGGCACGTGGTTCGGAAACGAAAGAAACAGGGAGCTGATGAACAGGCTCCGGGAATACGGCCTGACGACGGAGCAGAGCGCGGAGAACGCGTCCTCCGAGCTGGCGGGCAGGACCTATGTGATTACCGGGGACGTCGTAAGATTCGCGAACCGGGCGGAGATCGCCTCCTTCATCGAGAAGCGCGGGGGAAAGGTCACCGGTTCCGTCTCGAAGAAGACGACCGCCCTGATCAACAACGACCCGTCGTCGACGTCGGGCAAGAACAGGAAGGCGGCGGAGCTGGGCATTCCCGTGATAACCGAGGACGAGTTCCTGGCCTCCCTGGAGAAACAACCGGAAACATGACATCAGGCGGGACGAGCCCGCGAGGTGAAAGGAAAAGCCAATGCCTGTAAAAGTGCCGAATGATCTTCCCGTGAGAGAGATTCTCGAGAAGGAAAACATCTTTGTCATGGACGAGAACAGGGCCATACACCAGGATATCCGTCCCATCCAGATCTGTATTCTCAATCTCATGCCCATCAAGGAGGACACCGAGCTTCAGATCCTGAGGGAGCTTTCCAACACGCCCCTCCAGATCGACGTGACCTTCATGCGGGTTTCCAGCCACGAATCGAGGCACACCTCCAAGAGCCATCTCGACACCTTTTACGAGACCTTCGAGACGCTCATCCGCCGAAAGTTCGACGGCCTGATCATCACGGGCGCGCCTGTTGAGCTCATGGAATTCGAGGAGGTCGACTACTGGGACGAGCTGACCAGGATCTTCCAGTGGAGCGAGACCCACGTCACGTCCACGATCTTTCTGTGCTGGGCGGCCCAGGCGGCGATGTACTACTTCTACGATCTGCCGAAGAGGATGCTGGGAGAGAAGCTTTTCGGCATTTTCAGCCACAGGGTCTACAACCGGAAGACGCCGCTCGTCAGGGGCTTCGACGACTGCTTCCTGATGCCTCACTCCCGCTACACCGAGGTGTCCGTGCAGGATATCGCCGACTGCAGCCAGCTGACGGTACTGGCCCAGTCCGACGAGGCGGGGGTGTCGATCTCGATGGCCCAGAACGGCAGGAAGGTGTTCATCATGGGACACCCGGAGTACGGGCGCAACCAGCTGAAGCGCGAGTTCCTGCGCGACCGGAAGAAGGGCCTTGATACGGCGATCCCCAAAAACTACTTCCCGGACGACGACCCGGGGAAGGCGCCCCTCCTCACCTGGAGGGCGACGGCCAACAACCTGTACACCAACTGGCTGAATTATTATGTCTATCAGTCGACTCCTTACAATCTCGACGGGACGCCGTGGGGAGAGGAGCTGCCTGACAACTACAGAAACGAAGGTGCCGAGGCATGACTCTGACAAGGGTACTGATCAAGTTCATGAGTTCCCGTCCGGTCTGCAATGTCGCATCCGGAATCGCGCTTGAGCCGGAGCTTATGGTTCCCGTCGGGTACGGGAACTTCCTGTCTGAAACGATGCGGAGCAGGTACAACTACTTCTTCTACCACCGCAGGCTTCAGACCGTTCTGACGGATCCGGTCAGGCTGGAGCGGAACATGGAGCCGGACATCGAGAGACGGCTGGAGGAGCTGCTGGAGAAATACGCGGATTCGCGGCCGGTGGTCGACATCAGCGACGCCGACGCGGACCAGGCGATGGCTCTGGGCAGCGTTCTCCGCGCGCATCCCTCTCTGCTGACCGCGGTGCTGGATTACAGGATCGAGGAGGGAATCTTCTATCCGCAGAAGAACGCCGATTTCATGAAGCGGCTGAGGTTCCCGACCCTCACCGCCGCGGAATTCCGGTTCTTACGCAGCGGAACGCCCTTCGACGCGCTTCCCGACGAGGCGGAGGACATTCTCTACCGGAAGGATCTGGACAAGTTCTCGGTCCGGCTGATCCGGTCCATGAGCAAGGTCTATTACGACCGGCCCGGGTACTGGAAGGGATTTGCCGAGAAGCTCAGGAAGACGGCCGTCGGAATGGCGCCGGGAAAGCGGGAGTATCTCATCGACGCGTCCGCCCTTCCGATCCGGGACGAGACCTTCGAGGAGCTGGTCGAGAGGGGTATCCTGGAGAAATATGTGCGGCAGAACGGCATTGTCAATCTGGTCTGCGGGGAGCCCATCGTCTCCCAGCTGCTGATCCGGATCGACCGCACGCCGCTTCTGAACCTTTTCCTCCGGACTGCCCTGATCCGGGAATACGATCAGTCCGCGGCCTACCACGACCTGATGCTGATGGACTACCGCTATGTGGCCGGCATACGCGCCTGCCTTCCGGTGGTGCTGGGAACCTTCAGCGAGACGGGAGGAGCCGAGGAGATCATCCGGTTCTGCTTCGACGCCGGGCGTCTGTTCGACGACCCCGTGAGGAAGATTCTCGTCAAGGAGACGGGACTTCCCGTCTCCGGGGAGACCGCCGACGCCGCCGCCCGTCTGGGCGTGGAGCTGGTGGACGGCCTGAAGCTGGAGGAGGCGCTGCAGCCCGGCTGAGCGCGGGAAGAGCGGCACCGCGGCCCGGCCGAGCGCCGGAGCGGACGAGGTGTACCTGCGGCGGACCCGTCTCCTTGAGGGAGCCGGCCTTCCGCCTGAAACTGTATCCTGCGATGCGGGATGAACCGTCCCGCATCCTGTTTTTTGTCTGAAGAGGATTGACATTATGAAAAAAATGACTGAATGCCTGTCGGAGCGCCTGTCGGAAGCCTTTGTGAAGGCGGGATACGACGCGGATCTCGGGAGAGTCACGGTGTCCGACAGACCGGACCTGTGCGAATTCCAGTGCAACGGCGCCATGGCCGGGGCGAAGAGATATCACAAGGCCCCGTTCCTCGTCGCGGAGGAGGTCTGCGGAATTCTGGAGAAGGAAGAGAACCTGCCCTTCACTGTCTCCTGGGTGAAGCCCGGCTTTATCAATCTCAACGTGAGGGAGGACTACCTGGCGGGCTACCTGAAGGAAATGGCCGCCGACGAAAATCTCGGGATCAACCCCGCGGAGAAAAAGGAAAAAATTATCGTGGATTACGGCGGACCGAACGTCGCGAAGCCGCTTCACGTCGGACATCTGCGGGCGGCCGTCATCGGCGAGAGCATCAAGCGGATCCTCCGGGCCTGCGGCCACGAGGTGCTGGGAGACGTCCACCTGGGCGACTGGGGCCTTCAGATGGGGCTGATCATCGCCGAGCTGAAGCGCCGGAATCCGGAGCTTCCGTATTTCAGCGACGACCCGGAGACCGTCTGGCCGGAGAAGGCGCCCTTCACCATCAGCGAGCTGGAGGAAATCTATCCCGCCGCCTCCGCCAGGTCGAAGGAGGACGAGGCGTTCCGCAGGGAAGCCCTCGCCGCCACCCAGATGCTTCAGTCGGGCCATCCCGGCTACCGCGCACTCTGGAGCAGGATCCTCGAGGTGTCCGTGGAGGACCTCCGGAGGAACTACGAGCGGCTCGACGTGCACTTTGACCTCTGGAAATCGGAGTCCGACGTCCAGCCCTATATCCCGGAGATGATCGAAAAGATGAAGGCGGACGGGATCGCTTCCTACGATCAGGGGGCTCTCGTGGTCGACGTGACGGAGCCCGCGGACAAGAAGGAGATTCCTCCCTGCATCGTCCTCAAATCGGACGGGGCTTCCCTCTACAGCACCACGGATCTCGCGACGATCTATGAGCGCGAGAAGCTTTTCGCTCCCGACAGGATCATCTACGTCGTCGACAAGCGGCAGAGCATGCATTTCGTCCAGGTGTTCCGCACCGCCAGAAAGGCGGGGATCGCCCGGGAGAGCACGGAGCTTGTCCACGTGGGCTTCGGCACCATGAACGGCAAGGACGGAAAGCCCTTCAAGACCAGGGACGGCGGCGTGATGCGGCTGGAGAGTCTGCTGAATGAGATCAGGGGCGAGATGACCGCGAAGATCCGGGACAACCGCAACGTCCGCGAGGAGGACGCCGAAAGCACCGCCGAGAAGGTGGCCCTCGCCGCGATCAAATACGGCGATCTCTCGAATCAGGCCGCCAAGGATTATGTGTTCGACGTGGAGAAATTCACGTCCTTCGAGGGAAACACCGGCCCCTATATTCTCTACACCATCGTCAGGATCAGCTCGATTCTGGAGAAGGCGTCCGGGGAGGATCTCGCGGGAGCGAAGGGCAGCGCCCTGCTGCCGGCGGGAAGCGCCGAGGAGAAGGCCCTCATGCGGGACCTGGCGGATTTCGGAGCGGCGGTGGGCGAGGCCTGCGCCGAGCTGGCGCCGCACAGGCTCTGCGCGTACATCTATCAGCTGTCGAATGACTTCAACCGCTTCTACCATGAGACGAAGATCCTGGGAGAAGAGGAGACGCCGAGGAGAAGATCCTATCTGGCGCTCCTTGGGCTCACCCGGGACGTCGCTCTTAAGTGCATCGGCCTGCTGGGCTTCTCGGCTCCGGAGCACATGTGAGAATGTCGGAAGGAGTGCTTTGGATGGAAGAACAACAGTATGAAACGGATCCCGTCAGAAGGAAATCCGGCCTTCATCCGGCGATCCTGGCGGCGGCCGCCGCGGCCTGCGTCGCCTTCGGCGTATTTCTTGGGGCATGGGTCCTGAAGCCGGGCGGAGGAGGGACTTCCGTTCCGGCCGCCCTGTCGGAGCCGGAGACGGCCGATTCGGAGGCGGAAAGCGCCGGATCGCCCTTTGAAATCGAGGAGGTGGCGGAGGTCCCGTCGGAGCCGGAGCCGGACCCTGAGCAGGTTCTCTCGGCGGAGGCCCTGGCGGAGGTGATTGCCGCCGCCGTTCCCCATGTGGGCCATTACGCCGCGCAGCATCTCGGGCGGGGACACGTCATCTGCATCGATCCCGGCCATCAGGACCACGAGATGACGGACACTGAGCCCAACGCGCCCGGCTCCTCCGTCATGAAGGCGAAGCTGACGTCGGGGACGCAGGGCGTCGCCACCGGGAATACGGAGTACGAGATCAACCTGGAGATCGGTCTTCTGCTGCGGGATATTCTGAAGTCGGAGGGATACCGCGTCGTCATGACGAGGGATTCCAACGACGTCAATATCAGCAACGCCGAGAGGGCGCAGTTCGCGGCATCCGCCGGGGCGGAGCTGTTTATCAGACTTCACTGCAACGGCTCCTCCGACAGCGGCGCCAGCGGGGTCGTGGCCTATCAGCCCTCGTCCTCCAACCCGTATCTCCCGCAGGACGTCATCGCCGGAAGCCAGAAGCTGGCGTCTCTTCTGTGCGCCTGTCAGACCGCGTCGACAGGCCAGAGAAATCTCGGCGTCATTCCCGGGGACGACATGACGGGAATCAACTGGGCGCAGATGCCGGTCTCGATCATCGAGATGGGCTATATGAGCAACCCCGAGGAGGACAGATACCTCGGAAGCCCGGAAGGGCAGAAGGCGGTCGCGGAGGGATTGGCAGGCGCGGTAAACGCCTATTTCGCGGAGCCGGAATCAACAGAAGGAAGCTGAAATGTGGAATACGGTACTTTTTGATCTGGACGGCACCCTCACGGATTCCGGAGAGGGCATCACGAGAAGCGTTCAGTACGCCCTGGAGAAGGGCTTCGGCATCGTGGTCGACGATCCGGAGGAGCTCCGGTCCTTTGTGGGTCCGCCGCTCCGGGAGAAGTTCATGAGCTACGCCGGCCTCAGCCGGGAGCAGGCGGAGGAAGCGATCCGGCTCTACCGGGAACGCTACACCGAGAAGGGAATGTTTGAGAACAGCGTCTACGAGGGCGTGAGGGAGCTGCTGAAGGCCCTGAAGCAGGAGCATTTCACCGTCGCCCTCACCTCCTCGAAGCCTGAGGTCTACTGCCGGCAGATACTGGAGCACTTCGATCTGCTCCCGTATTTCGACCTGGTCTGCGGGAGCGAGCTGGACGGGGGCCGGTCGGAGAAATCCGAGCTGATCCGGACCTGCCTGGACCGGCTGGGCATGACGTACCGCGGAGAGGAGGCCGTCATCGTCGGGGACCGGGAATATGATATCGTCGGCGCGAAACAGACGGGCATCGGCTCCGTCGGGGTGACCTACGGCTACGGCCCGAGGGAGGAGCTCGAGGCGGTCTGGCCGGACGTCATCTGCGATTCGGCCTATGAGGTGAGAAACGTCCTGATCGGACAGGCCCGGGACGGCGGAAAAGCGGCCGGCCTCGTCCCGTACATGAAGCTGCGGGAGAGCGACGGAAGCGTCGTCGACCTGAGGAGGACCGGGGCCGCTCTGGCCTGCGACGGATCGCCGTTTTTCCGGATCTGGAGATGCCTCTATCCCCTGCTGGTGGATTTCGCGGGCTCCACGGCGCTGTCCTATGTGTGCGCCGTCGTGATCATGGCGCTGTCCCGCGGGAAGGGCGGCCTCACCGGGTCCGACGTCGTCGTCCGGTACGCGGTGCTCGTCACGCTGATCGCCGACGCGGCGCTTCTGCCGCTGTTCGTCACGATGCACCGGCGGGATGAGGAGATGAGGAGATTCTACGGGGCCGGGGCCTTCCGGATTCCGGCGCGGATCGGGTTTACGGTGAAATCCGCCCTGTTCTGCGCGGCCGCCGCCGTGCTGGTGAGCGGCCCTCTGGAGCTGGTCGTGTCCTTCTTTTCCCGCGGCGACACCGCCTTCCAGGAGGTGGAGGAGATGATCGCCTCCCCGGGGCTTCTGCTCCAGATCCTGGCGGTGGGAATCGTCGGCCCCGTCATGGAGGAGTACCTGTTCCGCGGCATCCTTTTCCGGCGGCTGAGGGACTACGTCGGCATGTGGTGGGGCGTGATCCTCAGCGCGGTGATCTTCGGCATCGCCCACGGCAACCTCACCCAGGGACTGTTCGCCGGAGCCTTCGGCATCATGCTGGCCCTGCTGTACGAGCACTACGGGACCCTCCGGGCGCCCATCGCGGCCCATATCGCCAACAACGTGATGACGGTCCTCGTCTCGTATTTCCTGGGGGATATCCCGCTGCCGCTCTGGCTCCTGTACATCCTCGGGGGCATCGCCATGATCGTGTATCTGCTGAGGAGGCTCTTCCTGCAGAAGGACCCCGTAAACGTCGTGTGAACCGCCGAGAGGCCCCCTGCCGGGAGGCGGAGGGAGAACCTGCGCCGCAGCCGCCAAAAACCGCCTCCGGGCCGCGGAAAACCCGCATCTGGGTGTTGACGGACACAGGTGCGCGTGATAGAATATCAAAGTTGCGAAAAAGCACATATGTGGATGCCGGCTCCGGTGCCGCCAGAGGCGGTCGGCCGTCAGGAAGCATATGGAAGAAAAAACCAGAAAAAGGAGAAGCAAAATGAGTGTTATTTCCATGAAGCAGCTGCTTGAAGCAGGCGTCCATTTCGGACATCAGACAAGACGCTGGAACCCCAAGATGAAGCCGTATATCTACACCGAGCGCAACGGCATCTACATCATCGACCTTCAGAAGACGGTCGGGATGATTGACGACGCCTACAACGCTGTCGGCGACATCGTGGCGAAGGGCGGCAAGATCCTCTTTGTCGGAACCAAGAAGCAGGCCCAGGATGCCATCCGGACCGAGGCGACCCGCTGCGGCATGTTCTACGTCAACGAGAGATGGCTCGGCGGCATGCTGACCAACTTCCGCACGATTCAGTCCCGCATCAAGCGCATGAAGGACATCGAGGCCATGGCCGAGGACGGAACCTTTGAAGTTCTTCCGAAGAAGGAAGTCCTCAACCTGAAGAAAGAGCATGAGAAGCTCGAGAAGAACCTCGGCGGAATCCGCGACATGCAGAAGCTTCCGGACGCGATCTTCGTCGTCGACCCGAAGAAGGAGCGCATCTGCATCCAGGAAGCCCACACGCTGAATATCCCGCTTATCGGCATCTGCGATACCAACTGCGATCCCGAGGAGCTCACCTATGTGATCCCGGGCAACGATGACGCGATCCGCGCCGTCAAGCTCATCGTCTCCAAGATGGCGGACGCCGTCGTCGAGGCGAACCAGGGACAGATGGAGGCCGAACCGTCCGAGATCCCGTCGGAAGGCTATGTCGCCTATCCGGACGAGGAGACGGAGAAGGCCGCGCAGGAATAATCATTCAGTATTCAGGAGGATAAATATTATGGCTATTACAGCTGCTATGGTCAAGGAACTCCGCGAGATGAGCGGCGCCGGCATGATGGACTGCAAGAAGGCGCTGACCGCCACGGAAGGCGATATGGAAAAGGCGATGGACTATCTCCGTGAGAACGGCATGGCCAAGGCCCAGAAGAAGGCCGACCGCATCGCAGCCGAGGGTCTGTGCGAGGGCATCGTCTCGGAAGACGGAAAGACCGCCGCCGTCGTCGAAGTCAACTCGGAGACGGACTTCGTCGCCAAGAACGAGAAGTTCCAGACATACGTCCACGAAGTGGCCCAGCAGGCGATCGAGTCTTCGGCCGCCGATCTGGACGCGTTCATGGCCGAGCCGTGGAAGTTTGACACGTCCAAGAGCGTCCAGGACGCTCTGGTCGCCGAGATCGCCGTCATCAGCGAGAACCTCAAGATCCGCCGCTTCCAGAAGGTCGTGGAGGAGAACGGATTCATCCAGTCCTACACCCACGCCGGCGGAAAGATCGTCGTCCTCGTCGACGTCGAGACGGACGTGGTCAACGACGAGATCCGCGAGATGGCCAAGAACGTCGCGATGCAGGCTGCCGCTATGAGGCCGAAGTACAACTCCCGCGCCGAGGTCAGCCAGGATTACATCGAGAAGGAGAAGGAAATCCTTCTGGCCGCCGCGAAGAACGAGAAGCCGGACGCCGCCGAGAAGATCCTGAACGGCATCGTCATGGGCCGCATCAACAAGGAGCTCTCCGAGATCTGCCTCCAGGACCAGGTCTACGTCAAGGCCGAGGACGGAAAGCAGAAGGTCGGACAGTACGTCGCGGAAGTCGCCAAGAAGAACGGCGCGAAGCTCTGCGTCAAGGGCTTTGTCCGCTATGAGACGGGCGAAGGCATCGAGAAGAAGCAGGAGAACTTCGCGGAAGAAGTCGCCGCTCAGATCAAAGGCTGACCGCCGCTTCTGACCGGGAAACAAAACAGTGAAGAGATGGCGCTCTGACCCGTCGGGGTCAGGGCGTCTTTTAGTATCCTGTAAGTGCAGTTGCCGGAGCGTCATGAGTTCCGGCAGCTGCACTTATTTTTGCCGGGATTTCAAAAATGTTACAATATTGTTGCAACTATGTTATAATGATTCCGTAACTGCGGAAAAATACCCAGGGAGCCGTCATGAGAGAACAACCGGGAACAGGAAACCATCTGATCAGGACGCTGGCCGCGGCGCTGCTTCTCGCCGTGTCGCTGGTTCTGTCCTCCGGCGCGGTCTTTGCCGCTTCCAGAGCGACCGTCTACGAGGGCGTCGACTACGCCCGCGTGTACAGCTACGACTACTTTGTGAAAAAGTACCCCGACATCAGCAAGAAGCTGGGATACAGCGAAAAGAGGATCCTGCGCTATTTTGTCGTCACGGGCATGAAGAAGCAGATGAGGGGCAGCCGCACCTTCAGCGTGAAGTCCTACCGCAACGGAAATCCGGACCTTCGCAGGAAGTACGTCTACAACTACCGGAAGTACTATCTGCATTACATGAACTACGGCTATAAATCCAAGGCGAGACGGGCGACCGCCGTGGGCGTCACCCGGATGAAAAATCCGGTGACCGTCTACAAGGGCAAGGACTACGCGAAGGTCTACGACTACTTCTACTACGTGAAGCACTATCCCGACGTGGTACAGACCTGCGGCGACGACGACCTGAAGGTTCTGACCCATTTCGTCGAGCGCGGAATGAAGGAGGGCCGGGAGGGCCGGGCGCCGGGGGGCACCTCGGGCAGCGGCTACGACGACGGAAAGATCTCCGTGACCATCACCTCGGTGAAGATTACGGGCTCCTCCGACGTCCTGGTGAAGGCGAAGACCTCGGGCGCTTCCGGGATCCGGATCGGACTGTTCCCCCGGGTCCCCTACGCCAACGGCATCGGCAGCGCCAAGCCGGCGGCCACCGCCAGATCCTCGTCCTCCATCACCTTTACGATCCCTCTCAACAAAAACAGTTCGAAGTCGGTCCTGCAGGACAAGTTCTACATCGGAGCGCAGAGGAGGGACGGAACCTGGCGGGTCTGCAGCAATTACTTCTACATCCAGAACCCGGGGGCCTGCGCCGCAAATACCGCGGCCTTCCCGAAGCCGGCCAGGGGAACGAAGAAGGGCCTCAAGATGGTGATCGGCTCCGACGCCTATATCAACAAGGCCATCGAGCTTCGCTGCAGCCACGTGATCGCCGATTTCCCCATCGAGACGTTTCTCGGAGGGAGCGGCGTCAGCTACACCTACGAGGGGAAGGTCTACCATTTTTCCTCCGCGATCCGGGACTATCAGCGGCAGCTGAAGAAGCTCAGGGAGGCGGGCATCGTCGTCACCGGCGTCTTCTATCTGTCGGGAAGGAATATGACCAGGTATATGATGCCCGCCGCGGCCTCCGCCGACAGGTCGGGCTCCGTGATCTTCGGCATCAATACCAAGAATTCGGCCAGAAAAGAGCTGGAGGCCCTGTTCTCCTGTCTGGCGGATTACTTCACGAGGGACGGCGCGCTGCTCGCCAACTGGATCTTCGGAAATGAGTCAAACCAGTACAAGGTCTACAATTTCTGCGGAAATATCAGCTATTCGCAGTACATCAAGGACTACGCCGACCAGTTCCGTCTCTTCAATACGGCGGTAAAGAGCCGGTGGAGGAACGCCAGGACCTACATGTGCTTCGACCACAACTGGAACCTCTCCTTTGACCTGGCGGGATCCTACAGGGGAAAGGGCATGCTGTCCGCGGTCAACCTGCACCTGAAGAAACACGGCGCGGTCCACTGGGATCTGGCGCTGCATCCCTATCCGTCTCCCGAGCAGGACGCCCGGTTCTGGAACCGAAGCTCGCTGGTGAGCTTCTCCGGCGGATCCCAGCAGTACACGATGCTGAACATCAACTACATCGCGAAATACATCCGGGCCACCTACGGGAACAACGTGAGAATCATACTGCCCGAGACGGGCTACAGCTCCGTCTACCACGGCGCGGACATGGAGTCGTACCAGGCGGCGGCGGTGGCCTACTCCTACTACATCGCCGAGTTTGACCCGAGGATCGACATGATCGGCATCCACAGGGAGATGAACGACAGCGGCGAGGTCGCCGGCGGCTTCAGCCTGGGAATCTTCCGGTATTCCTTCAGCGACCCGAAGCCCGCGGCGGACGTGTTCCGGTACATGGACACGCCGTCCTGGAAATCTCATACCGCGAAATATCTGAGACTGATCAACAACGCGGCGAGCTGGAGCCGGCTGGTGTCCGGATTCAACTCCTCGCGGTTTGCGAAGAAGTGACAAACAGAGACAGGGAGGAAGATTATGAGTTACAGCGGCTTTTTCTCACGGCTTCAGAACGGAAGCGACGTGCGCGGCGCGGCGATCGCCGCGGGAGACGAGGCAAGAACGCTGACGCCGGGGCTCGCGGTCTTTATCGCGGCCTCCTTCGGACAGTGGCTTGCCGGAAGGACCGGGAAGGAGGCGGCCGATCTGAGAATCGGCGTCGGCCATGACAGCCGGGTGACGGCGGAGGAGATCAAGGGAGCGGTGCTCTGGGGCATCGGCGGAAGCCGGGCGTACGACTGCGGGCTGATCACGACGCCCGCGATGTTCCAGTCGACCATTCTTCCTGGGAGCTGCTTCGACGGCGCGGTCATGATCACCGCGAGCCACCTTCCCTTCAACAGGAACGGAATGAAGTTCTTCACGAAGGACGGCGGCCTCGACGCGGCGGATCTGAAGGAGATCCTCGCCCGTGCCGCGGAACTGGCGGAGCAGTACGGGACCCCGGACGAGGAGGAATTTGTCAGCGCGGAGGGCTTCCGCCCCGAAGGAGGGGAGATTCAGCCCTTTGACATGAGAAAGACCTATGCCGACGCCATGAAGGAGCTGATCAGCGGCAAGGTGAACCCGGACGCCGGAAAGCTTCCCCTGGAGGGACTTCATATCGTCGTCGACTCGGGAAACGGTGCGTCGGGCTTCTTCGCGACGGATATCCTGGCGCCGCTGGGCGCGGACATCTCCGGGAGCGTATTTCTCGAGCCCGACGGCATGTTCCCGAACCACGTCCCGAATCCGGAGAACGAGACGGCCATGAAGGCCGTCAGGAAGGCGGTGCTGGACGCCGGGGCGGACCTGGGCGTGATCTTCGACTGCGACGGCGACAGGGCGGCCGTCGTGTTTGCCGACGGGACGGAGGTGAACCGCAACTCCCTCATCGCCCTCCTCTCCGTGATCGTCTCGGAGGAGTTCCCCGGATCGACCATCGTGACGGATTCCGTGACCTCCGACGAGCTGACCCTGTTCCTGGAGCAGACGCTGAAGCTGCGCCACCTCCGCTTCAGACGCGGATACAGGAATGTGATCCGGAAGGGAATCGAGCTGAACAGGAGCGGAGAGACGTGCGAGCTCGCCATCGAGACCTCGGGACATGGGGCGTTCCGAAGCAACCATTTCTCCGACGACGGCGCCTATATCGCCGCGGTGATCATCTGCAGGCTGGCGATGCTCCGGAAGAAAGGCCGGAGGCTCGAGGACGATCTCGCCGAACTGAGACAGCCGGCGGAATCCGCCGAGTACCGCTTCCGGATCGAGGCGGAGGATTTCCGCGCCTACGGCGAGCAGGCGCTGGAGGATTTCCGCGCCTTCGCGCAGAAGGATCCCCGCTTCCGGATCGTCGAGCCCAATTACGAGGGAATCCGGATCGCCTTTGACGACGACGAGATCCGCGGCTGGCTCCTGATCAGGATGTCGCTCCACGATCCCGTCATGCCTCTCAATGTGGAAACGGCCGAGGAAGGCGGCTGCCGGAAGGCGCTGGAGCGGCTGAATCCGTTCCTCGCGGAGCACGGGCTTCTCCGCCTCGCCTGAGAGGAACTTATCGCCCCCGGATGAGGCGATCATTATTGACGCGGCCTTGTTTTTGCTGTAAAGTGAGGTATAGCGGTCCGCGGCTGACGCGGATTTCAATTCAGATTCCGGAAGGAGGAATATCCCATGGCATTGGTTACATCAAAGGAAATGTTCGAGAAGGCGTATAACGGTGGTTATGCGATCGGAGCATTCAACGTCAACAATATGGAGATCGTTCAGGGTATCACAGAGGCCGCTCAGGAGCTCAGATCACCCGTGATCCTCCAGGCGTCCGCGGGCGCGCGCAAGTACGCGAATCCGTCCTATCTCCGCAAGCTCGTCGAAGCAGCCGTCATCGAGTGCCCGGACATCGACATCGTCATGCACCTGGACCACGGCCCGGACTTCGAGACCTGCAAGTCCTGCATTGACAACGGATTCACCTCCGTCATGATCGACGCTTCCAGCAAGCCCTTCGAGGAGAACATCGAGATCACGAGAAAGGTCGTCGAATACGCCCACGCGAACGGCGTCGTCGTCGAGGCCGAGCTCGGCGCTCTCGCGGGCATCGAGGATGACGTCAACGTCTCCGCCGAGGATTCCGCCTACACCCGTCCCGAAGAGGTCGAGGAATTCGTGAGCCGCACGGGTGTCGATTCCCTCGCGATCGCGATCGGAACGTCCCACGGCGCTTTCAAGTTCAAGCCGGGCACCAAGCCGCAGCTCCGCTTCGACATTCTCGACGAGATCGTCAAGAAGATCCCGGGCTTCCCGATCGTTCTTCACGGCGCTTCTTCCGTGCCGCAGGAATACGTCAAGATCATCAACGCCCACGGCGGAAAGCTTGTCGACGCCATCGGCGTTCCGGAAGACCAGCTTCGCCAGGCGGCGAGATCCGCGGTCTGCAAGATCAACATTGACTCCGACCTTCGCCTCGGCTTCACCGCCGGAATCCGTGAGACCTTCGAGGCTTCTCCGGAGCTGTTCGATCCCCGCGGCTACCTCAAGGTCGCCCGCAACAACGTCAAGGCGATCGTCACACACAAGATCCAGGACGTTCTCGGCAGCGCCGGCAAGATGTGATCAGCCGGACACGACGCCCGAAAACAGCCGGAGAGCGGAATTCCGGTCCTTTCCGGGAAACGGAATCCGTCCTGCGCGAAATGTCAAAAAAGGCACCTCTCGGGGTGCCTTTTTCGTGCATCTTCGGGGGAAACGTGTTATGATAAAATAGCCGTGCGGCAGATGCGCGGGAGAACGGCGGAAAAGCCGGTCTTTCCTGCCGTCCGCCGTGTGCCGGAGGCTGCGCCGGGAAAGGACGCCGCCTCATCAGCCCGGCCGAATCAGGAAGGAGATTGACAGGAGATAAGCCATGGCGCAGGATCGAAGGGATCTCGAATATCAGAAGGAGAGAGAAAAAAGACGCAGGGCACGCGAAGCCAGAAGGAGGGCGGAGCGCAGGAGAGCGATGATCATCCGGACCGTCGCCGGCTGCGTGCTGGCCGCCATTCTCATCGCGGTGCTCCTGTTCGTCGGAAACGCCAGAAGGCGCGCGGGCAAGAGTGCCTCCGGAGGAAACGCCGATCCTACGGCCGCGGGCCTCGCGTCGGTCGAGAGCACCGGCACGGCTTCGGCGCCCGCGGCGACCGACGTCTCTTCCATCGTCGTCGATTACAGCCGCCTTCCCGAGACGGTCTCGACGAGGGAGGAGGCCCTCGCCTTTGCCGACGCCTACGCCACCCAGTACAACTACGACAAGGCGATTTCCCTGATCCAGAGCATCAGCGGCTATGAGTCGGACGCGGAGATGACGGACGCCATCGCCCGCTACACCGCGGAGAGGGACGCCTGCGTCCCGGTGGACGTGACGACCGTTCCCCACGTCTTCTTCCACTCCCTGCTCAACGACGACCGCGGGTTCCGCACCGACATCGTGGGCTCCGACCGCGCGTGGAGAAACGACGCGGCCATGACCAGCGCCGACGAATTCGATCACATGATGGAAGACATGTACGAGGCCGGGTATGTGCTGGTCTCCCTGTACGATATGTGCATCCGGACGAAGAACGAGGACGGCTCCATCTCCGTCGCGAAGAACGAGAACCTGATGCTGCCTCCCGGCAAAAAAGCCCTGGTCATCTCGGAGGACGACCTGAGCTACTACCACACCTACGGGATCGGCACCCAGGGCTACGCCACCAGGATGGTGCTGGACGAGAACGGCAAGGTGAAGTGCGAGTACACCAACGAGAACGGGGAGACCCTGATCGGCGATTACGACGTCGTGCCGAGGCTCAACTCGTTCATCTACAAGCATCCCGATTTCGCCTATCACAACGCCCGGGCCACCGTCGCCCTCACGGGATACAACGGGGTGTTCGGCTACCGGACGAACGACTACTACAAGGACATCAACAACCCGAAGCTCGACCAGGACCAGATCGACTGGCTGGAGGCCCATCCGGACTTCGACTGGGACGAGGACGTGGCGAAGGCGAAGGAAATCGCCGACGCGATGAAGGCCGAGGGCTGGACCTTCGCCAGTCACACCTACGCCCACTGGAACGCGTCCAACAAGTCGGTGGAGCAGCTTCAGGCGGATAACGAGAGATGGATGACCGTCAATCATCCCATCGTGGGAGACACCGACATTATCATCTTCGCCTTCGGCGGCGATATCGGCCTGGTGAACCAGTATAATGCGGACAACGAGAAATACCAGTACTTCAAAGACCAGGGGTACTGCATCTACTGCAACGTGGACGGCAACATCGGCTGGACGGAGTTCGGGCCGAGCTATATGAGAACCGGGCGCGTGGCCCTCGACGGTTTCACCATGTACCAGGCCATGACGGAGGACGGGGCGTCCCACGGCACCTACGCCCGGGATTACGAGATCCTCGGCATTAAGAACGTGGAATCCTTCTTCAACCAGTACCGCATCACGCCGATCGAAAGCGAATAAACCGGAACTGAACGAATTTTTACAAATAATTGAAATAATGCTTGCAAATCAGCCGGAGGTTTGGTATCATACTGAGCATGGCCGGTTGGTCAAGCGGTTAAGACGCCGCCCTCTCACGGCGGAAACAAGGGTTCGATTCCCTTACCGGCTACGGAAGAGCCTCTGCACAGCGCGGAGGCTCTTTTTGCTTCATTGCTTTTTCCCCGCCGTTGCGGTAATATGGTAAACGATTCCCGCCCGCGAAACAGCGGAAGGGCGGAGGAGATGTGCGGCGGACCGGCCCGGGTGAGCCGGAGCCGCGCCCTGAGACAGGAGTAACATATGGAGATAAAATACAGAAGCACACGAAGCGACAAGACCGTAACCGCCTCCCAGGCCATCCTGTGCGGACTCTGCGACGACGGAGGCCTCTTCGTCCCGACGGAGATTCCCGCTCTCGACCTGAGCCCGGAGGAGCTGGCGTCCCTGGACTATCGGGAGCTGGCCTACAGGGTGATGAGGCTGTTCCTCACGGATTTTACGGAGGAGGAGCTCAGGGCCTGCATCGAAGGGGCTTACGACGAGAAATTCGACGACCCGCTGATCGCCCCTCTCGTCAGGAAGGACGGGGCCTGGTACCTGGAGCTTTTCCACGGCTCCACCATCGCCTTCAAGGACATGGCGCTGTCCATTCTTCCGTATCTGATGACCACGGCGGCCCGGAAGAACCGTGAGGACAAGAAGATCGTGATCCTGACGGCCACCTCCGGGGATACGGGCAAGGCTGCGATGGCCGGCTTCGCCGACGTCCCGGGGACGGAGATCATCGTGTTCTACCCGAAGGACGGCGTCTCCCGCATACAGGAGAAGCAGATGGTCACCCAGAGGGGCGAAAATACCCACGTGGTCGCGATCCGGGGCAATTTTGACGACGCCCAGAGCGCGGTCAAGAGGATCTTCAACGACCCGGAGATGAACCGGAGGATCGGGGAGGCGGGCATGAGGTTCTCCTCCGCCAACTCCATCAACATCGGCCGTCTCGTCCCCCAGATCGTCTACTATGTGTACGCCTACGCCCAGATGCTGAGGGCCGGGGACATCGCGGCGGGGAAGCGGATCAACATCACCGTTCCCACCGGCAATTTCGGCAATATTCTCGCCGCCTATTACGCGAAGCAGATGGGACTCCCCGTGGGGAAGCTGATCTGCGCCTCGAACGAGAACAAGGTCCTCTACGATTTCTTCCGGTCGGGGGATTACGACCGGCGCAGGGAATTCATTCTCACCTCCTCGCCGTCCATGGATATCCTGATCTCCAGCAACCTTGAGAGACTGATCTTCCGCGTCTGCGGAAACGATCCGGAGAAATGCGCCGGACTGATGAGCCGTCTTTCGGGGGAGGGCGAATACCGCATCACGGAGGAGATGCGCGCGCAGCTGTCGGATTTCTACGGAGGCTTCTCCTCCGAGGAGGAAAACTTCGCGGGCATCAGGGAGCTCTATGAGAAGACGGGCTATGTGATCGACACCCACACCGGCATCGCCAACGCCGTCTACCGGAACTACGTCCGGGAGACGGGCGACGATACGCCCACGGTGATAGCGTCCACCGCCAGCCCCTTCAAATTTGCCGCCAGCGTGGCAGGCGCCATCGCGCCGGAGGAGGTCCCGGGAAAGGACGATTTCGAACTCATCGATCTCCTCGGGAGACTCTCCGGGACGCCGGAGCCCGCCGCGATCACCGACATCAGGACCGCCCCGGTGAGGCACCGCATGGTGGCGGACGTCTCCGAGATGCCGGAAGCCGTCCGAAGGTGTCTCGGAATCAGTTCATGAGCCTGCTAAGGAGCGGAGAACCTTTATGAGATGGAAGCAGCTTCTCTCCGGGCGCAGACCCGGAAATGAGGACCCGGGGGGAGGAGAGCGCGATCAGCGCAGTCCCTTCGGCAAAGACTATCACCGCATCATCGTGAGCTCGTCCTTCCGCCGGCTTCAGGACAAGACGCAGGTATTTCCTCTGGACAAGAGCGACTTTATCAGGACGCGGCTGACCCACTCCCTGGAGGTGTCTTCCATAGGGCGGTCGCTGGCCCAGAACGTCGCCTCCTCGATCATCAGCGGGGGACTCGACCCGGAATTCACCATCGAGATGAAGGGGGACATCTGCGACATTCTTCAGTGCGCCGGCCTGATCCATGACATCGGCAATCCACCCTTCGGCCATTTCGGCGAGGAGACGATCCGGGAGTGGTTCGACGGAAATCTGGGCCGGCTCCGGTACCGCGGCGAGCCGGTCCATGAGATACTGACCCCCCAGCAGAAGGCGGACCTGAGGCTGTTCGAGGGCAACGCCCAGGGGCTCAGGATGGCCGCCAGACTGGACTACCCGGTGCGGCACGAGGGGATGAATCTCACCTACGGACTGCTCTCCGCGATGATCAAGTACCCCACGTCTTCGCTGGAGTGCGGCCGAGCGTCGAAGGATATCCGCAGGCGGAAAAACGGCTATTTCGCGTCGGAGGCCGCCTTCTTCGAAGAGATCGCGGAGGAGACCGGCACCGGCAGGGCGAGAAACCCGCTGGCCTTCCTGCTGGAGGCGGCGGACGACATCGCCTACGCGGCGGCGGATATCGAGGACGCCTTCAAGAAGGGCTTCTTCGGGTACGACACCCTCGTCGGGGAGCTGCGGGAACGCGGGGCCGGAAAGGAGTACCGGATCAGGCTCTCCGACATCTACGACATGGCGAGGCTCTCCGGCATGACGGATCCCGGCGAATACGCGGTCAGGAGCTGGCTGCGGGATATGCAGGACGTCCTGATCGTCGCCGCGACCGACGGCTTCACGGAGCATTACCGCGAGATTATGGACGGGAGTTACGGGGGCGAGCTGATCGTCGCCAGGCAGCCGGCGAGGCTGCTGGGCCTGCTGAAATCCGTGGCCTACGACTACGCCTTCACGTCGGCGTCCATCTTCCGGACGGAGATCGCCGCCCACAGGATCCTGGGCTTTCTGCTGGACATGCTGGTGCCCGCCGCGCTGAAGTTCGACGAGGGAAATTCCGGGCTGATGGAGGAGAAGTATCTCTCCCTGATTCCCGGCAATTACGCCCAGGTCTGCCGGAGGATGTCCGACGGGCAGGACGCCGCGGGACGCCTGTACGCGAGAATCCTGATGGCGACGGATACCGTCAGCGGGATGACGGATTCTTTCGCAAAAGATTTGTACTCTGAATTGACCGGACTTATGTAATAGTTTATAATTTGAAGCAAACCTGGAGTGTGCGATCCCCTATTTTTCCTGAACCTACAAATGACGTAAGGGATTCCTACATTGTCTGTATTGATGCCAGGCCTCATCTTCGTACGGAGGAAGGCAGATAACGGGCTGCGGTTGCCCACCTGGCAGTGGCTAGGTGTCAGTTCTATAGGAACGGCATTCCGGGTTTTACTTGTGTGATTACACTCCGTCCGCGCTGATGCCGGACGGAGAATCTGATATTCAGAAAGAGAGAAGCATGAAGATAGAAAGCAGTTTGTTCGGCGTTACCCGAAACGGAGAGGGTGAGAAGGTCACCGCGTACACGATAACAAATTCGAAGGGCTCCCGGATCACCGTGATCGATTACGGCGCGATTCTCACGGAGGTCGTGGTTCCCGACAGGGACGGAAAGCTCACGGACGTCGCCCTGGGATACGACAACATCGGCAGCTACGAGGTCAATCCCCCGTACCTGGGCGCCACCATCGGGAGAAACGGCAACCGCATCGAGGGCGGCTCCTTCAATCTCGGAGGCGTGGATTACCAGCTCGCCCTCAACGAGAACGAGAGGAACAATCTTCACAGCGGCCCGGACGGCTACAATTTCAGGATGTGGAGCGCCGCGCCGGACGAGGAGAGCGGCAGCGTCACCTTCTCTCTGGTGAGCCCCGACGGAGACCAGGGCTTCCCCGGAGAGCTGAAGATTTCCGTGACCTATTCCTTCTCCGAGGACAATACCGTCGGGATCCGCTACGAGGGCGTGAGCTCCGCGGACACGATCGTCAACATGACGAATCACTCCTACTTCAACCTCAGCGGGGCAGGCTCCGGATCGATCATGGAGCACGAGCTGATGATCGACGCCGACGGCTACACGCCGGTCGACAAGTACTCGATTCCCTACGGGACGGTGGAATCCGTTGAGGATACGCCCTTCGATTTCAGGGAGATGAAGCGGATCGGCAGGGACGCCTACGCCGAGAACGACCAGCTGGAGCACACCGGCGGCTACGACCACAACTTTGCCCTGAACGGCACCGGCATGAGGAAGGCGGCGGAGGCCTGCTCCGAGGTGACCGGCATCACGATGACCGTGACCACGGATCAGCCGGGCATCCAGTTCTACGCGGGCAATTTCATCAGCGGGCCCTGCGGAAAGGGCGGCTGCGAGTACAGACCGCATGACGGCTTCGCTCTTGAGACTCAGCATTTTCCGAATTCCATGAATGTGCTCGCCTTTGAGAGCCCGAAGCTTTCGGAAGGCGAGATCTACAGCACGACGACCTGCTATTCGTTCGGGATCCGGGAATAAGAAGACGCGCGCGGCAAAAAGGCGCGGCGGACTGAGGCGATGAGACAGAAGAGTTCATGATCAGAGCATTATTCAAGGGATTTGGTTCGTTCGCCAGAAGAATACAGAACGATCACATGGGCGCATATGCAGCAACATGCGCCTATTTTCTTATGATCTCTTTTGTTCCCCTCTACATGGTCGTCGCCGCGGCGGCCGTCAGGACCGGCGCGGATCTGACGGACCTGATCGACGGACTCGTCGGCGTCGTCCCCTCGGGACTCAAGAACTATATCTACACCATCACCCAGGAGGTGGGAAGCAGGACCTACGTCTACGTCCCCATCTCCATCGTCATCCTGATCTGGTCGGCGGCCAAGGTCATCCACGCCCTGACCAACGGACTCAACGTGATCAGCAGGGTCAGGGAGACCAGGGGATGGTTCTTCCTGAGATTCCGCTCCATGATGTACGTGGTGCTGTTGGTTCTCGCGATCGGCGCGACCCTCGTCCTGTCCATCTTCGGGCGTTCCATCGGCGAGAGCATCGAGGCGGGACTTCCGAACCACGGGGAATTCGCTTCGTTTCTGTATACGTTCCGTTCCCTGATCGGATACCTGCTCCTCATCCTGATCTTCCTGTTTCTCTACAAGTTCCTTCCGAACTGCCACTACTCCTTCAGGAGCCAGTTCCCCGGGGCGCTGATCGTATCCACGGTCTGGATGTTCTTCTCGTACCTGCTCTCGCTCTACTATGAGTACAACGAGAATTTCAGCGCCATCTACGGGAGTCTCACCGGCGTCATCCTCGCCATGATCTGGCTCTACTTCTGCTGTTATTTCCTGCTCTTCGGCGCGGAGCTGAACCGGGTGCTCTACGAGGATCCGGAGGGGAACGTGATCGTCAGCACGATCGACACGGTCAGGGGCGCCACTGCCCGGCAGCAGCTCAAGATCATGGAGGAGCTCGACGCCCACTCCGACTGGAAGACGATCGGGGACGACGCCGAGAGGAAGAGCGCCCAGCCGCAGGATATCTACATACCGTGGGAGGACGAAAAGGAGACGGGGGAGAAAACTTCCGTCAGCTCGGGCAGAATGTTCGACGATCTTCTCAGTTCAGTAAAAAGGTAATACCGGGGAGGCAACACGCCCCGCAGCATCTAAGGAGGCTCACAGCATGAGTGATTTTGAGGAAAAGGTACGGGAGATTGAAAAGGAGGCCGGCAGACAGATCGGTCTGGCGGAGGGCCTTGAGACTCTCAACGACATCCGCGTCGCGTTTCTCGGCAAGAAGGGAATGCTGACTTCGGTTCTGAAGGGCATGAAGAACGTCGCCCCCGAGGACCGTCCCAAGGTCGGAAAATGGGTCAACGACGCGCGCGAGAGCATCGAGAGCAGGCTGGAGGCGACCAGAAAACGTCTCGAGGCGGAGCAGCAGAACATAAGGCTGCGCCAGGAGAAGATCGACGTGACCCTTCCCGCCAGAAAGCAGAGGATGGGACACCGCCATCCCAACACGATCACCCTGGAGGAAGTGGAGCGCATCTTCATCGGGATGGGCTACGAGGTGATCGAGGGACCGGAGATCGAGTACGACGAGTACAACTTCACCAAGCTCAATATTCCCGCGAACCATCCGGCGAAGGACGAGCAGGATACGTTCTACATCACGGACAGCATCCTTCTCCGCACCCAGACCTCTCCGGTGCAGGCCCGCATCATGGAGCAGGGGAAGCTGCCGATCCGCATGATCGCCCCCGGCCGGGTGTTCCGGTCCGACGAAGTCGACGCGACCCATTCCCCGTCCTTCCATCAGATCGAGGGACTTGTGATCGACAAGGGGATCACCCTCGCCGACCTGAAGGGCACCCTGGACGTTTTCGCGAAGAAGCTGTTCGGAGAGAACACAAAGACCAAGTTCAGACCTCACCACTTCCCGTTCACGGAGCCCTCGGCCGAAGTCGACGTCTCCTGCTTCAAGTGCGGGGGCAGCGGCTGCCGCTTCTGCAAGGGCGAAGGCTGGATCGAGATCCTCGGATGCGGGATGGTTCACCCGCATGTGCTTGAGATGTGCGGACTCGACCCGGAGGAGTACGGCGGATTTGCCTTCGGCATCGGCCTGGAGCGCATCGCCCTGCTCAAGTACGAGATCGACGACATGAGACTTCTCTACGAAAACGACGTCAGATTCCTCGGACAGTTCTGACGCGGCGTCTCCGCCCCGCGGGCGCCCGCCCGGGCGGGGGAGGAAAAGCGGCAGGACTGCGGTCAATCATTTCAGTATACAGGAGCTTACAGCATGAATACTTCCATGTCATGGTTAAAACAATATGTGCCGGATCTCGACGTCTCGCCCAAGGAATTCTGCGACGCGATGACGCTCACCGGAACGAAGGCGGAGGGATTTACCGCCCTTGACAAGAATCTCGACCGGATCGTGGTCGGGCAGGTCCTGACCTGCGAGGCCCATCCGGATTCCGACCACCTGCACGTCTGCACTGTCGACGTCGGAAGCGGCGAGCCGCTCCAGATCGTCTGCGGCGCGCCCAACGTGGCGGCGGGACAGAAGGTCCCGGTGGTGCTGGTCGGCGGCCGGGTGTGCGGCACCCACGCCGGCGGCGCCAAGGACGACGGCATCGTCATCAGCAGAGGAAAGCTCCGCGGCGTGGAGTCCAGCGGAATGATCTGCTCCATCGACGAGCTCGGGAGCTCGTCCGAGTTCTATCCCGAGGCGCCCTCCGACGGAATCTACGTCTTCCCGGAGGACACGGAGATCGGGGCGGACGCCGTGGCGCTTCTGGGACTTCACGACGCGGTCGTCGAATACGAGATCACCTCGAACCGGGTGGACTGCTACAGCGTGATCGGCATCGCCCGGGAGGCCGCCGCGACCTTCGGGAAGGAGTTCCATCCCCCCGTGGTGAAGGTCTCCGGCAACGAGGAGGACGTAAACGACTACGTCTCCGTCGAGGTGAGGGACACGGAGCTCTGCCCCCGGTACACGGCGAGGGTCGTGAAGAACATCAAAATCGGCCCCTCCCCGAAATGGATGCAGAGATGCCTCGCGTCAAACGGCATCCGCCCCATCAACAATATCGTCGACATCACGAACTACGTCATGGAGGAGTACGGCCAGCCGATGCACTCCTATGACTACGATACCATCGCCGGGCACAGGATCATCGTCCGCCGGGCGGAGGACGGAGAGACATTCGTCACGCTGGACGGACAGGAGCATGAGCTGGACAGCGGCATGCTGATGATCTGCGACGCGGAGAAGCCCGTGGGCATCGCGGGCATCATGGGCGGCGAGAATTCCATGATCACGGACGACTGCAGGACCGTTCTCTTCGAGGCGGCGAATTTCGACGGCACCAATATCCGTCTCACCTCGAAGCGGCTCGGCCATCAGACCGACGCGTCCCAGAAATTCGACAAGGGCCTCGACCCGAACACGGCCCTCGAGGCGATGAACCGGGCCTGCCAGCTGATCGAGGAGTTCGGCTGCGGCGAAGTCGTCGGCGGCGCCGTCGACATCTACCCGGTGAAGCGGGAGCCGTCGGAGGTAGCCTTTGAGCCGGAGAAGATCAACGCGATGCTGGGCACGGATCTTCCGGAAGAGGAGATGATCGGCTATTTTGAGAAAGAGGGCCTCATCTACGACCGCGGCCGCCGCGTCGTGATCGCGCCGACGTTCCGGCAGGATATCCACCGCACCTGCGATCTGGCGGAGGAAGTGGCGAGGTTCTACGGCTACGACAACATTCCGCTCACGCTCCCCGGCGGCGCGGCCACCGCGGGCGGCGTCACCTTTGAGATGCGGATTCAGGAGATCGCGCGCACCGTCGCCGAGGACTGTGGGTTCAGCCAGGGCTACTGCTACAGCTTTGAGTCGCCCAGGGTGTTCGACCGCCTGAAATTCCCGGAGGACGCGCACGAGAGATGCGCCATCGAGATCAGGAATCCCCTGGGGCCGGACTTCTCGATCATGAGAACCACGTCCCTCAACGGCATCCTGAACTCCCTCGCGGTCAACTACAACCGCAGGAACAAATCCGTGCGTCTCTATGAGCTCGGCAACGTCTATATCGCCAGGGAGCTTCCGCTGAAGGAACTCCCGGACGAGAGAATGAAGCTCACGCTCGGCATGTACGACGCCGGCGATTTCTTCGATATGAAGGGCGTCGTTGAGCTGATTCTCGATAAGCTCGGAATCGGGGAAAAGCCGGATTACACGACGGAGCACCTCCGGCCGTACTATCATCCCGGCCGCCAGGCGGAGATCTTCGCCGGCGGAGCCTGCATCGGCGAGATCGGGGAGATCCATCCGGACGTCATGAAGACCTACGGAATCGGCGAAAGAACGTATACGGCGGTTCTCGACCTTCCGTCCGTCTGCGCTCTGGCGACCTTTGACAGGAAATATCACGGAGTCGCCAGGTACCCGGCGGTGTCCCGCGACATCAGCATGATCGTGCCGGCGGCGGTGACCAACGCGCAGATCGAGAAGATCATCGCGCAGCGCGGCGGGAAGATCCTGGAGGAGTGCACCCTTTTCGATATCTACGAGGGCGCTCCGATCCTCCCGGGCTTCAAGTCGATGGCGTATTCCCTGCGCTTCCGACACAGCGACAAGACCCTCGAGGACGCCGAGGTGCAGGCGGCCATGAAGAAGATTCTGAACGGACTGGAGGGCCTCGGCATCGAGCTTCGGAAGTGACGCCGTGGATAACGGGAAGAGATGAAGACATCCGATTTCTATTACGAGCTCCCCGAGGAGCTGATCGCGCAGGATCCCCTGGAGGACAGAGCCTCCTCCAGGCTGATGCACATGGACCGAAGGACCGGCGAGGTCTCCCATGAGCATTTCGGCGACGTCCTGCGCCATCTCCGCCCCGGGGACGCCCTCGTCATCAACGACACAAAGGTGATCCCCGCCAGGCTGATCGGGAAAAAAGCCGTGACGGGCGCGGGCATCGAGATCCTGCTTCTCCGCCGCGTCGGCGAACAGGAGTGGGAATGCCTGGTGAAGCCCGGCAAAAAGTGCCGCCCCGGCACGACCGTCGAATTCGGGGAGCCCGACGAAGAGGGAAGATATCCTCTCACGGCGGAAATCCGGGAGATTCTGGAGGAAGGCCTCCGGAGAGTTTCGTTCACCTACGAGGGGATCTTCGAGGAGGTGCTGCTGAAGCTCGGCGAGATGCCGCTTCCGCCCTACATCCACCACCGCCTCGAGGACGGCACCCGCTACAACACGGTCTACGCCGCCCACGACGGGTCGGCCGCCGCGCCCACGGCGGGGCTGCATTTTACGAAGGAGCTCCTGGAAAAGATCCGGGAGAAGGGCGTGAGGATCGTCCGGATTACCCTTCACGTGGGGCTGGGGACCTTCCGGCCCGTCAAAGCGGAGGAAATCACGGACCATCACATGCATTCGGAGTTCTATACCGTGAGCGAAGAGGCGGCCGGGGCCGTGAACGCCGTGAAGGCCGCGGGAGGACGGGTGGTCTGCGTCGGCACGACTTCCTGCAGGACGCTGGAGTCGGCCTCCGACGAGGACGGAACGTTGAGAGCGGGAAGCGGGTGGACCGACATCTTTATCTATCCGGGCTACCGCTTCAGGATCATGGACGCGCTGATCACCAATTTCCACCTGCCCGAGTCGACCCTGGTGATGCTGGTTTCCGCCTTTGCCGGCAGAGAGCACACGCTGGCGGCGTACCGGGAGGCGGTGGCTGAGCGCTACAGATTTTTCTCTTTCGGGGATGCGATGATGATCGAGTGACAGACAGCAGAACAGGAAAAAACGGTGCCCCGGGGAGCAGCCCCCGGGGCACCGTTTATCTTCCTGTGCGCATGACGGCGCACGTTTCTTTTTCCTGCGTTCGGATTTCTGCTATCCGCTTTTCCGCTCTTCCGCGGGTTCGCGCCGCGCCGTCATTCCCCCGTGAGCTTTCGGAGATCCCGGAAGAACCCGGGATAGGACACGTCGACGCAGCCTTCGTCGGTGATGACGACGGGGCCGTGGGAGACGAGACCGGCCACCGCGAAGGCCATCGCGATCCGGTGATCTCCCTTCGGATCGATGTCGGCGCCGCGGAGCCTCCCTCCGTAGATGGTCATCCCGTCGTCCGTCTCCTCGACGCTGATCCCCATTTTTCTGAGATTTCCGGCGATGGCGGTCAGACGGTTCGTCTCCTTGACCTTGAGCTCCGCGGCGTCCCGGATCGTGGTCGGACCGTCCGCGCAGGCGGCGATGACCGCGATGACGGGAATCTCGTCGATCAGGGCGGGAATGATGGAGCCGGCGATCTCCGTGCCGTGAAGCCCCGGAGAGTAGCGGACGGTCAGATCCGCGGTGGGCTCTCTGCCTTCGATGTGGACGTTTGTCACCGAGATGCTGCCGCCCATCGCCCGGATGACCCGGATGATGCCGTCCCGGGTTTCGTTGATGCCCACGTTTCTCAGGGTGACCGAGGAATCCGGGACGATCAGGCCGGCGGCCAGGAAATAGGCAGCGGAGGAGATATCCCCCGGAACTGTGATGTCCTGGCCCATCAGGACGGTGCCCGGATAGACGATGGTGGTGACCGCCTCGGAATCCGCCTTCTTCCGGACCTTCAGATTGCCCCCGAAGGCGCTCAGCATGAGCTCCGTGTGATTCCGCGACAGAACCGGCTCCGTGTAGAACGTGGGGCCGTCCGCGTAGAGCCCGGCGAGCAGGACGCAGGATTTCACCTGCGCGGAGGCGATCCGGCTCTCGTAGCGGATCGCGCGGGGCCTGCCGCCGAAGATTTTCATCGGCACACAGTCGTTCCCCCGCTCGGACGCCGCCATGATTCCCATGTATTCCAGGGGGCGGATGATGCGGCCCATGGGCCGGCGCTGCAGGGAGCTGTCTCCCGTGAGGCGGCTGATGAAATGCTGTCCCGCCAGGATACCGGAGAGAAGGCGGACCGTCGTCCCGCTGTTTCCCGCGTCCAGCGTGACGCCGTCCGGGGCGGAGAGCCCTCTGAGGCCGACGCCGTGAATGACCAGGACCGGCTCCCCGGCTTCTCCGTAGAGAGGCGCGCCGGAGCGCTTCTCCTCGATCCGGACGCCGAGCCTCCGGAAGCATTCGATCGTCGAGAGGCAGTCGGCGCTCCTTAGGAATCCCCTCACCAGGGTGTCGCCCTCCGCGATGGCGCCCAGCATGACGCTGCGGTGGGAGACGGACTTGTCGCCCGGAACGCTGATGGTCCCGTGAAGTCGCGAAGCTCTGCTGATTGTCAACATGAAATCACACCTTGCTTTCGTGAAGAAACCGGCCCTGGCCTCATGGCCGTGCCGGCGTATGTCGAAACCTTCGGATTCGCGCAGGGGTTTCCTATACCTCGTAGACGTGATAGTGCCTGCGGGTCAGAAGCCTTGAGGCGCGCTTCATGGCGGAATCCTCGTAGAACTCGATGCGCAGCACCCCCTGTTCAAACGCGCGGTTGTGGACGATGCCGATATTCCGGATGGAGATGTCCTCCGCCGCCAGAACCGAGGCGACCTCGGCGATGGCGCCCGGCTTGTCGTCGATGTCCATGTACAGACGCTGTTCCTTCTTGATGGGTCCGGCCGATTCGTCGGCGAAGAGCTCCCGGTAATCCCTGCATTCCGTGAAGTATTTGAGCAGCTTCTCCGCGTTGCCGTTGCGGATCGAAAAACGGAAATCCGTCAGAGCGCGGATGTAGCGGTCCAGCACGACGCAGATATTGTCGGCGTTGGCCAGACAGATCTCCTGCCACATCTGGGGCGAGGAGGAGGAGATTCTCGTGATGTCCTTGAAGCCTCCCGCCGCGATGGTGCGCATGTACTCCTTTGGACTGTCCAGGTCCTTCACCATATTGACGAGGGAGGCGGAGATGACGTGGGGGACGTGGCTCACCGCCGCCGTCACATAGTCGTGCTCCTCCGCGGTCAGAATCAGGGGCATGGCGCCCAGGGAGGAGATGAATTCGGAGAAGCGGCTCAGCGTGCTGATGGGAATCTCCGAGCCGGGACAGAGGATGTACCAGGCGTTCTCAAACATCCGGTCCGTCGCGTTCGAATAGCCGGTTTTCTCCGAGCCGGCCATGGGATGGCCGCCAATATAGTGCTCCTGCAGTCCCATCTCCTCCACGAGGGAGAAGATGTCGCCCTTGGTGGAGCCGACGTCCGAGAGAATGGCTCCTTCCCGGAGGTGGGGCGCCAGATCCTTCAGTACGGACCGCATCGTGATGACGGGAACGCACAGGAAAATGATATCGCATTCGCGGAAGGCGGACGTGATCTCGAAGCACTGCTGATCGATGACGCCGTCGCGCATCGCCTCCGACAGAACGGACGCGGTGCGGTTGCAGGCGATCAGGCGGATCTCCGGATGAATCCGGCGGATTGTCTTCGCGAGGGAACCGCCGATCAGGCCGAGACCGATAAAACCTATGGTCATGGGAAACCTCCTTGCGCATAGCCCGGAATTTCGCAATTATTGTATCATAGATGACCGGAACAGAAAATGCAAACGTGTTTTTTTATTGCAACATTCCGGTGATTCGTGGACAGAAAGTGCCCGCCGTGATATAATTTTACGGTATATGAAAAGGTTCTGAATAAAGGGCAACTTTTCAATTATAGTAAGGAGGAAATGCAAGTCATGGCAAAACGAAAAATGCTGACCATGGATGGAAACGAGGCTGCCGCCCACGCATCGTATGCGTTTACGGAAGTCGCGACCATCTTCCCCATCACACCGTCATCCGTCATGCCGGAGCATGTCGATGAGTGGGCGACCGCCGGAAGAAAGAACATCTTCGGCCAGGAAGTCCAGGTCACCGAAATGCAGTCCGAGGCCGGTGCGGCCGGAGCTTATCACGGCTCTCTGGCAGCCGGAGCGATGACGACGACATTCACCGCTTCCCAGGGTCTTCTTCTCATGATCCCGAACCTCTACAAGGTCGCCGGTGAACAGCTTCCGGGCGTCTTCGACGTCTCCGCGCGTGCTCTCGCCAGCCACGCTCTCAGCATTTTCGGGGATCACTCCGATGTGTACGCATGTCGTCAGACCGGCTGCTGCATGCTCTGCGAGTCTTCTGTCCAGGAAGTTATGGACCTTACGCCGGTGGCTCACCTGGCCGCTCTCAAGGGCAGCCTGCCGTTCATCAACTTCTTCGACGGCTTCCGTACCTCCCATGAGATCCAGAAGATCGAGACATGGGACTACGAGGATCTCGCTGAAATGACCGATTTCGACGCGGTCCAGAGATTCCGTGACCACGCCCTCAATCCGAACCATCCGTGCGAGAGAGGATCCGCCCAGAACCCGGATATCTTCTTCCAGGCACGTGAAGCCTGCAACTCCGCCTACGACGCGATGCCGGCCATCGTCCAGGAGTACATGGACAAGGTCAACGCGAAGATCGGCACGGATTACAAGCTCTTCAACTACTACGGCGCTCCGGACGCCGAGTCCGTCATTATCGCCATGGGCTCCGTCAACGAGACCATCGAGGAGACCATCGACTACCTTGTTGAGAAGGAAGGCGCCAAGGTCGGCGTGATCAAGGTCCGCCTGTACCGTCCGTTCTCCGCCAAGGCCCTGATCGAAGCGATCCCGGATACCGCCAAGGTCATCAACGTCCTCGACAGGACGAAGGAACCCGGCGCGGAAGGCGAACCGCTCTATCTCGACGTCGTCGCCGCTCTCCGCGGAACGAAGTTCGAGGGCTGCGTGATCAACGGCGGACGCTACGGCCTCGGCTCCAAGGATACCTCCCCGGCCCAGATCAAGGCTGTCTTCGAGAACAAGGACAGGAAGCTCTTCACGATCGGCATCGTGGACGACGTCACGAACCTTTCCCTCGAAGTGGGCGCTCCGCTGGTCTGCACACCGGACGGCACCATCAACTGCAAGTTCTGGGGCATCGGCGCGGACGGAACCGTCGGCGCGAACAAGAACTCCATCAAGATCATCGGCGACAACACCGATATGTACGCCCAGGCGTATTTCGACTATGACTCGAAGAAGTCCGGCGGCGTCACCATGAGCCACCTGCGCTTCGGCAAGAAGCCCATCAAGTCGACCTACCTGATCCGCAAGGCCAACTTCGTCGCGTGCCACAACCCGGCTTACGTCACCAAGTTCAACATGGCCCAGGAGCTGGTTGACGGAGGCACGTTCCTTCTCAACTGCCCGTGGACCGACGAGGAGCTCGGCGAGCACCTTCCCGGCCAGATGAAGAGATTCATCGCGGAGCACGGCATCAAGCTCTACGTCATCGACGGCGTAAAGATCGGTATCGCGGTCGGCATGGGCCCGACACGTATCAACACGATCCTTCAGTCCGCGTTCTTCAAGCTCGCGAACATCATTCCGGAGGAGACGGCCATCCAGCTGATGAAGGATGCCGCTCAGAAGACCTACGGACGCAAGGGCCAGGATATCGTCGACAAGAACTGGGCGGCGATCGAAGAAGGCGCCAAGCAGATCCACGAAGTCGCCGTTCCGGAAGACTGGAAGAACTGCCCCGACGAAGGACTTGAGTTCAAGACCCACGAAGGCGACAGCGACGCCGTCAGATTCGTCAACAACATCCAGAACGCCGTCTCCGCTCAGGAAGGCAACAGCCTCCCGGTCTCCGCGTTCACGGAGTACGTCGACGGCTCCACGCCGAGCGGCACGGCCGCCTATGAGAAGCGCGGCATCGCCGTCATGGTTCCCCAGTGGAAGGCGGAGAACTGCATCCAGTGCGCCCGCTGCTCCTATGTCTGCCCGCACGGCGTCATCAGACCGTTCGCTCTGAACGAGGACGAGGCGGCCGGACTGCCGGAAGGCACCGAGACGCTCGCGCTTCAGGGATTCGCGGACAAGAAGTTCCTCATCGCCGTCTCCGCTCTGGACTGCACGGGCTGCGGCTCCTGCGCCAACGTCTGCCCGGGCAAGAAGGGAGAGAAGGCTCTCGTCATGGTTCCCGCAGCAGAGGGAACGGAAGCGGAACAGCCGGTCTTCGATTACGCCGTCAAGACGCCGGAGAAGCCGGAAGTGATCGAGAAGTACAAGCTGAACACCGTCAAGGGAAGCCAGTTCAAGCAGCCGCTGCTTGAGTTCTCGGGCGCGTGCCCGGGCTGCGGAGAGACTCCGTACGCGAAGCTCATCACACAGCTCTTCGGCGAGAGAATGTACATCTCCAACGCGACAGGCTGCTCCTCCATCTGGGGCAACAGCTCGCCGTCCACGCCGTATACCGTCAACGCGAAGGGTCAGGGCCCGGCCTGGGACAACTCCCTGTTTGAAGACGCGGCAGAGTTCGGCTACGGCATGGAGCTCGCCCAGAAGGCGATCCGCACGGGACTTAAGGCCAACGCCGAGAATATCGTCAAGGCCGGCGGACCGGCGGCGGAAGCGGCTCAGAAGTACCTCGACACGTTTAAGAACGGTGTCCTGAACGGCGCGGCCGCGGACGCTCTTGTCGCCGCTCTCGCGGGCGATGACAGCGCGGACGCCAAGTCCATCCTCTCCAAGAAGGACTTCCTGGCGAAGAAGAGCCAGTGGATCTTCGGCGGCGACGGCTGGGCCTATGATATCGGATACGGCGGACTGGATCACGTCCTCGCCTCCGGCCACGACGTCAACGTCATGGTCTTCGATACGGAAGTTTACTCCAACACGGGCGGACAGGCCTCCAAGGCCACGCCGACCGGCGCTGTCGCGCAGTTCGCCGCGGCGGGCAAGGAGACGAAGAAGAAGGATCTCGCCGGCATGGCGATGACCTACGGCTACGTCTATGTCGCCCAGATCGCCATCGGCGCCGACTACAACCAGGCCGTCAAGGCGATCGCCGAGGCGGAAGCCTACGACGGACCGTCGCTCATCATCGCTTACGCTCCGTGCATCAACCACGGTATCCGCAAGGGCATGGGCAAGTCCATCACCGAGGAAGAGCTCGCCGTCAAGGCCGGCTACTGGTTCAACTTCCGCTTCAACCCGGCCCTCAAGGCTGAAGGAAAGAGCCCGTTCACGCTCGACTCCAAGGCTCCGACGGAGTCCTATCAGGACTTCATCATGGGCGAGGTCCGTTACAGCTCCCTCAAGAGAGCGAATCCGGAACGCGCCGACAGACTTTTCGCGAAGTCCGAGGCGGAGGCGAAGGAGAGGTACGAGAACCTGGTCAGGCTCATCAAGTACTACGAAGCGCAGTAACGCTGCGGGATAAGTACGTTTTAGAGACCGCGCACATTGTGCGCGGTCTCTTTCTGTGATACTATGGACTATACTTACCTGCGGAGCGGGGCGCCGCGGCGCCGTCCGTCTCCGCAAATCCGCGGAACGGTCTGAGTCCCTGAAGGAGGACGGAACTTGAACTATCTTTTATTTCTACTGTTTGTCACCCTGGTGCCGGTCCTGGCCGGCGTGAACGTCGTGCCGGAGGAGGACGGCAGGCCTTACACGGTGATCAGCCGGTGGTGCTCGGGCTTTCTGCTCATGATGGCCCTGGTCTATCTTCCCGCCCTCGCGGGAATCCTCTTCGGATGGTCCCTCTCGTTTCTGACGGTTCTGTGGTTCGTTCTGCTCCTCTGCCTGGGAGCGAGGGGGGTGTATCTCCTCCGGAAGAGCGGCAGCCATCCCTTCCGGGATGCGATGGAGATGATACGGACGGGCAATCTGTTCGAGCTCCTCGCGCTGCTTCTGCCGGCGGCCCACGCCGTCGTCACCTTCTTTATGATGCATGTGGACGACGACGATATTCACTACGTCGGCGCGGTCACCACCTCGGTGGATACCAATACGCTCATGAAATATGACGCGGTGACCGGGAACCTGATCCGCAATTTCGCGAAAAATGAGATGAACCGGCTGGCCTCCTCGCCCCAGTTCGCCTTTTACGCCATGATATCGAAGACCTTTTCGATCAGGCCCGCGGTGCTCTGCCACACCTTCATGCCGCCCGTCCTGACGATGCTCTTCTTCGCCTCGTTCCTGCTGGTCGGCAGGGAGCTCTATCCCGGGGACAGGAAGAAGTCGGCGGTATTTACGATTTTCGTCTTCCTCATCTCGGCGAGCTCCTATTTCTCGGTCTATTCCGCCGGGACGTTTATGATGATCCGGAGCTGGCAGGGAAAGGCCCAGATCGTCGGTCTCGCGTTCCCGCTTCTTTTCGCCTTTGTTCTCCGGATCCTGAGGAAGGGGACGTTCCAGGTCCGGGATACCCTGTATTACGCCGCGATTCTGGCGGCCGCCTGCCTGATGACTTCGATGGGGGCCATTTTCGTCGCGGGAGCGGGCGGGCTGCTTCTCCTGCTGGCCGCCGTCCTGCGGAGGAACCGCCGTATTTTTATCCGCGCGCTTCCCGCCTATCTGATTCCGGCCGTCATGCTGGCTTTCTATATGCATCTCAGCTGAAAGCGGAGAGAGCGATATACATTTCAGTTGAAAGCGGAGAGAGCCATCCGCCCCGAATGAGAAAGAAAACCGGGATTCTGCCGGCGCGCTGCCGGAGAAGCCCGTACACCATACGGACAGCCTGGAGGTCCGGAAATCATGGAAAAAGCGTTCAGTATTATCACAAGAATGTTCGGCAGGGTCTATCCCACCGGATTCTATCTCTATTATACCCTCGGCGCGATTCTCTTCCTGTTCCTCAGAAAGAAAAGGAAACGGGAGGAGAGTCTTCTCGGCGTCTATTCGGTGCTGATCTTCTGCATGATCCTGATGCCGTTCTTTACGCTGATCATCTGGAGATTCCTGAGAAACGGAGGCGTCTACTGGCGTCTTCTCTGGATGATCCCCTACGCGGTCCTGATCGCCTACGCCGGCTGTGAGCTCGTCTTCAGGCCGAAGAACCGGCTGCTGAAGCTTCTGGCGGCGGCTGTTGCGACGGCCGCGATCCTTCTGGGCGGCACAAGCGTCTACAACAAGGACGTGTGGCAGATCCCCACCAGCCGGGACAAGCTGCCCCAGCTCACGCTGACGACGATGTCCGTCATCAACGATCACGCCGAGAAGACGGGCAATCCCTACAAGCGGCTCTATACGACCGTCGACGTGCTGTGCGAGATCCGCCAGCTCGACGCGACGATCTTCCAGTCCAGCTCGAGAAAGATGAATTTTACCCGGTTCAACGAGTCCTCCAAGGTGGGCTACTACTACATGGTCATGTACGGCATGATCCCGGACTCGAAGCACCGGATCGCCCGGTATATGCGTTATTATGAGATGAACTACGCGGCGGTGCCTTCGAGCTACCAGTTCGACGAGACACTGACGAAGGCGGGTTGCGAGCTGATCTACGACCTCGACGGATGGCAGATCTGGTACTATCCGGGCATCGAGAACACGAAGCACGCGGACGACTACAGGTGAGAGCGCAGGCCGCGTCATGAAAAGGACGGCTGCCGATGAGGGCAGGCTGCGTCATGAAAAGGACGGCTGCCGATGAGGGCAGGCCGCGTCATGAAAAGGACGGCTGCCGATGAGGGCAGGCCGCGTCGTGAAAAAGACGGCTGCCGATGAGCATCAGCCGCGGCATGAAAAAGAATGGCTGTAAATGGGCGGCTGCCGCGCGGGAGCGCGTGAGAAGCCGCCTCGGGAAGAAGGAGCAGAAGATGGCTGAATTCAGAATACCGGACGCATATGAACTGATCAGGGAGGAGGCCCTCGACGACATCCGCGCGGAAGGCCTGCTGCTGAGGCACAGGAAGAGCGGGGCGAGGGTCGTGCTGATTCCCTGCCGGGACACCAACAAGGTCTTCAATATCGGATTCCGCACGCCTCCCGGAGACTCCACCGGCGTCGCCCACATCATCGAGCACACCGTGCTGTGCGGCTCCAGGGCGTTTCCGCTGAAGGATCCCTTTGTCGAGCTGGTCAAGGGCTCGCTGAACACATTCCTCAACGCGATGACGTTTCCGGACAAGACCATCTATCCCGTGGCCAGCACCAACGACGCGGACTTCCGGAACCTGATGCACGTCTATCTCGACGCCGTGTTCTATCCCAACATCTACCGCGAGCGGAACATCTTCCGCCAGGAGGGGTGGCACTACGAGATCGAATCCCCGGAGGGCGAACTGACCCTGAACGGTGTCGTCTACAACGAGATGAAGGGGGCCTTCTCCACGCCCGAGTCCGTCCTGGAGAGGCAGACCATGAACGCGCTGTTTCCGGACACGCCCTACGGCGTGGAGTCCGGAGGAGATCCCCGCTTCATCCCGGAGCTGACCTATGAGAACTACCTGGCCTGCCACAGGAGATGGTATCACCCGTCCAACAGCTACCTCTTCCTGTACGGCGACATGGACATGACGGATACCCTGACCTTTATCGACGGGCAGTATCTCTCCGCCTTCGACGCGGCGCCCTGCGGGGACACCGCCATCCCGGTGCAGAAGCCCTTCCCGGAGCCGGTCACGAGGACGGATTCCTATCCTGTCTCGGAGGAGGAGCCCCTCACGGAGAACACCTACCTCTCCTTCAACGTCGTCACGGGAAACGCCCTGGATATGAAGGAGCTCGTCGTCTGCGAGGTCCTCGACTACGCCCTTCTCTCGGCGCCCGGCGCGCCTGTCCGCCAGGCGCTTCTCGACGCCGGCATCGGGAAGGACGTGTACGGGGAATTCAACGACGGCATCCTGCAGCCCTATTTCTCCGTCGTCGCGAAGAACGCGGACGCGGAGCAGGCGGGGGAATTTACGGAGGTGATCCGCCGCGTCCTCACGGAGCAGGCGGAGAAGGGCATCGACCGCCGGTCTCTCGAGGCGGGCATCAATTCGCTCGAATTCCAGTTCCGCGAGGCGGACTTCGCCAGCTATCCCAAGGGACTGATGTACGCCCTCTCCGTGATGGACACCTGGCTCTACGACGACGAAAGACCCTTCGACGCCCTGAAAAAGCTCGACATTTTCCGGGAGCTGCGGGAAGAGATCGGGACCGGCCTTTTTGAGCGCTTTGTGAGGGAGAAGCTTCTTGACAACCACCACGCCGTGCTGATGATTCTGAAGCCCGAGAGGGGACTGGCGGAGCGCGCGGAGCGGGAGACCGCCGAACGGCTGGCCGCGAAGAAGGCCTCCATGACGGAGGAGGAGATCGGGACGCTGATCCGCGACGGCGAGGCGCTCACAAAGTGGCAGGAAATGCCGGAGAGCGAGGAGAATATCGCCGCGCTCCCCGTGCTCAAAAGAAGCGATATCAGCCGGGAATCCGTCAGGCTGTCCAATGAGGAGGGGTTCCTCCCGGTGCCGGACGGAAACGGAGGGGAGCGCAGGATCCGGACGATTTACCACAGCGCGGAGAGCAACGGAATCGGCTATCTGGAGCTTCTCTTCGACGCGGGAGATCTCAGCGAGGATGAGCTCTCCTTCCTGTCGCTGCTGAAATCGGTCCTGCAGAACGTCGATACGGCCGGCCGCAGCTACATGGAACTCAACAACGAGATCAATGCCGAGACGGGAGGCATATCCTTCGGTCTCTCGGCCTACGATGATCACGACGACCCGGAGGGATATACGGTCTATCTCGGGGTGAGGATGAAGGCTCTCTACACGAAGCTGAAGGACGGGATGACCCTGATCCGTGAGATCATGACGGAATCCCGCTTCGACGACGCGAAGAGGATCCGTGAGATCATCGCCCAGACGCGTTCGTCGCTTCAGATGTTCCTCCAGCAGTCGGGCAACGCCGCCGCGGCGGTCCGCGCGCTGGCCTATGTCTCGCCGTCGGGCGCCTTCTCCGACCTGATTTCCGGGATCGCCTACTACCGGTTCATCCGGGATCTGGAGGAGCACTACGAGGAGAGGAAGGAAGAGATCCGGTCGCGGCTGGAGAGCCTGGCGGAGAAGATCTTTGCCGGGAACCGTCTCCTGATCAGCTATACCTCGGACGCCGACGGCAGAGAGGCCCTCAGGGAGGCCGCCGGGATCTGCTATGTGGCGCCCGGAGAGGCGGTCACAGGGGAGCGGGTCCAGGTGAAGCCCCTCGGGAAGCTCCTCGAGGGCTTCACGACGCCGGGACAGGTGCAGTTCGTCGCCATGGCGGGCAATTTCGTGAAGGACGGATACGCCTATCACGGCGCGATGAACTGCCTGCGCCCGATCCTGAGCTACGGGTATCTGTGGCAGAACGTCCGCGTGAAGGGAGGCGCCTACGGGTGCAGCGCCTCGTTCAGGAGAAACGGGAGCAGCATTCTCGCCTCCTACCGGGATCCGAATCTTGCCGCGACCCGCGACGTATACCTGGGCATCCCGGACTATCTCGAGGCGTTCCGCGCCGATGAGAAGGAGATGACCAAATACGTCATCGGCACCATCAGCGCGATGGACACGCCTCTTACGCCGTCGATGCTCGGCTCCGTGTCCCTGCGCTTCTATCTGCAGGGCGTGACGCAGGAGGAGCTGGACCGGACCAGAAGAGAGATCCTGGAGGCGACCGACGCGGATATCCGGGCGCTGGCGCCCGCGGTGCGGGCCGCCCTCGACGAGGGAAATCTCTGCGTGATCGGCGGAACCGGAAAAATCAGCGAGTCGAAGGAGCTGTTCGGCCGCGTCGAAAATCTTCTGTAAACGAGGGAAGAACATGAACGGGAAAAAATCAGGCTTTGCCGCCATCATCGGGAGGCCGAACGTGGGCAAGTCGACGCTGATGAATCATCTGATCGGCCAGAAGGTGGCGATCACGTCGGGAAGGCCCCAGACGACCCGGAACAGGATCCAGACCGTCCTGACCACCGACGAGGGGCAGATCGTATTTATCGACACGCCGGGCTTTCTCCGGCAGACCCGGAACCGTCTGGGGGAGTACATGCTGGACGCCTCCCTGGGAACGCTGGCGGACGCGGACGTGATCCTCTGGCTCGTGGAGCCCTCCTCCTACATCGGAGAGGGGGACCGGCAGATCGTCTCCGCCCTCGGGAAGGTCTCGACGCCCGTTCTGCTGGTCGTCAACAAAATCGATACGGTGAAGAGGGAGCAGCTGCTGGGCATCATCGACAGCTGGAAGGAACTCTATCCCTTCGCCGAGATCATCCCGGTATCGGGACTTAAGGAGCTCAATCTGGACGAGCTGAGGCGCTGCATCTTCAGCCACCTTCCGGAAGGCCCTCTCCTCTATGACGAGGAGACCCTCACCGACCAGCCGATGCGCGTGATCGCCTCGGAGGTGATCCGGGAGAAGGCGCTGGAGCTGCTTTCCGAGGAGGTGCCCCACGGGATCGCCGTGACGATCGAGCGCTACCGCGTGAGGGATGACGGCCTCATCGAGATCGAGGCGTCCATCGTCTGCGAGAAGGACAGCCACAAGGGGATCGTCATCGGCAGGGGCGGCTCCATGCTGAAGAGGATCGGCACCGCGGCCCGAAGAGAGCTCGAGACCATGACGGAGAGCCGGGTTTTTCTGAAGCTGTTTGTGAAGGTGAGAAAGGACTGGCGCGACAATGAGACTCTGCTCCGGGATTTCGGCTATTCTTCCAGATAGACGTCCCGGATACCGCCGAAGGAGCGGAAGCCTATGAGAGATACAGTGACTCTGGGCGGCGTCGTCCTGCTCTCGCAGCAGGTGGGGGATTATGACAGGAGGCTCGTCGTTCTGACGAGGGAGAGAGGCAGGATCACCGTCTTCGCCCACGGGGCGAGGCGTCCCCGGAGCCCGCTGATCGCCGTCACCAATCCCTTCGTGTTCGCCAATTTTACCCTGTACGAGGGACGGGACGCCTATTCCCTCGCCCGGGCGGAGGCCGTCGAGTACTTCAGCGAGCTGTCGATGAAGATACCGGAGGCCTGGTACGGCATCTACTTTCTGGAGCTGGCGTCCTATTACGGAAGAGAGGGCCTCGAGGCGGAGAGCATGGTGAACCTCATCTACACCGCGCTGCGGGCGCTGAGCCGCGGGCTGATGCCGCCGGAACTCGTGAGGCGCGTCTATGAGCTCCGCATTCTGAAGGAAAACGGCGAATTTGCGGTTCCCCCGGAGAAGGAATTCACGGATCCCGCCGTCTTCGCGGCGGTGAGATTCACGGCGGAGAGCCCCTTTTCCCGGCTGTTTTCCTTCAGCCTGGAGGAAGAACCCGGGAAGGCCTTCGCCGAATTCGTGCGCGCCAGAATGGAGCGCGCGGTGGATAAAAGCTTCAAAAGCCTTGCCGTCATTGAGAAAATGCGGTAAGATTTGGTTTGCGTACCGTATCCGCCGATCCTGCCGCGGGAACGACGGGACCGCCGGCGCGGACGCCGTGGCCGGGAGCGGGGACGCAGCCGTTCACATCATGAATACCAGAGGAGTTTGTTATGGAAAAGACAATGGACAAAATCGTTGCGCTCGCGAAATCCAGAGGCTTCATCTTTCCGGGATCGGAGATATACGGCGGCCTCGCCAACACCTGGGATTACGGCAATCTGGGCGTGGAGCTGAAAAATAACGTCAAAAAGGCGTGGTGGCAGAAATTTATCCAGGAGAATCCCTACAACGTCGGTCTGGACTGCGCGATCCTCATGAATCCCCAGACCTGGGTCGCCTCGGGCCATCTGGGCAGCTTCTCCGATCCGCTGATGGACTGCCGCGAGTGCCACGAGCGCTTCCGCGCGGACAAGCTGATCGAGGACTTCGCCGCGGAGAACGGCATCGCCCTGGACAGCTCCGTCGACGGCTGGACGAACGAGCAGATGGAGAGCTTCGTGGAAGAGCACGACATCAAGTGCCCCTCCTGCGGAAAGCACAACTTCACCGGCATCCGCCAGTTCAACCTGATGTTCAAGACGTTCCAGGGCGTCACGGAGGACGCGAAGAACACGGTCTATCTCAGGCCGGAGACCGCCCAGGGCATCTTCGTCAATTTTAAGAACGTCCAGAGAACCTCCCGCAAAAAGGTTCCCTTCGGCATCGGGCAGATCGGAAAATCCTTCCGCAACGAGATCACGCCGGGCAACTTCACCTTCCGCACCCGTGAATTCGAGCAGATGGAGCTGGAGTTCTTCTGCAAGCCTGGCACGGATCTGGAGTGGTTCGATTACTGGAAGAGCTTCATGAAGAAATGGCTCCTTGATCTCGGCATCAAGGAGGAGGAGCTCAGATTCCGCGATCACGACAAGGAGGAGCTCTCCTTCTACAGCCGCGCGACCACGGACGTGGAGTTTACCTTCCCCTTCGGCTGGGGCGAGCTCTGGGGCATCGCCGACCGCACGGATTACGACCTGTCGAGACATCAGGAGGTATCCGGCGAGGATCTCTCCTACTTCGACGACGAGAGCAAGGAGCGCTACGTCCCCTACGTCATCGAGCCGTCTCTCGGCGCGGACCGCATGGTGCTCGCCTTCCTCTGCAGCGCCTATGACGAGGAGGTCCTTGACGCGGAGAAGAACGACGTGAGAACCGTGCTCCATTTCCATCCCGCGCTGGCGCCGGTCAAGATCGCGGTGCTTCCGCTCTCGAAGAAGCTCGCCGAGCCCGCCCAGAAGATCTACGCGGAGCTCGCGAAAGACTGGAACGTCGACTACGACGACAGGGGCGCGATCGGAAAGCGCTACAGGAGAGAGGACGAGATCGGAACGCCGTACTGCATCACCTACGACTTTGATTCCGAGGAGGATCACGCGGTGACGGTGAGAGACCGGGATTCGATGGAGCAGGTCAGGGTTCCCATCGCGGAGCTTAGGGACTATTTCCGGGACAGGTTCTCCTTCTGAAGGGAACGGCCGCAGGCCCGGGTGAAGGAACTCGCCGGCTGAAACCGCTGTAACATACGGGACATGAGAAAGCCGCCCGCCGGAGTTTTCCGGCGGGCGGCGCTTTTTCGGTTCATCGTTTTTTCTCCCCGGGACGGGGATCCGTTTTTGCGCGGCCCGGGCCCGCGAAGAGAGCGCCCTCTCAGATGTTGTCGTCCCTTCGGATATAGCCGGGATTGTCCGGGGTGGCGATAATCTCCTTTACGCGGCGGATCTTCGCCCACTTGTCCACCACCTGGTTCTCCAGATGGACGTCGGGGCCGATATCCGCGTAGGAGAGGATGACGCAGTTCTTCACGACCGCGCCTTTGCCGATGTTGATGCCGCGGCCGAAGACGGAATTTTCGACGGTGCCCTCGATGTTGCAGCCGTTGGCGATCAGGGAGTTCCTGACCTGGGATCCCTTGAAATACTGGGTCGGGCAGGAATCCGACGTGCTGGTGTAGATCGGCCAGTCATTCTGGAGAAGGGTCCGGGCGTAGTCGATGTCCGTCAGCTCAAGGCAGGCGTCGAAATAGTTCTTGAAATTCGTGATCGCGGCGAAATAGCCCTTGTGATGGATGCCGCGGATGTCGAGCTCGTCGCACATGTCGGACACGATCTGCGAGAAGTGGTAGATCGATGAGACGGAGCTGGCCTTCTTGACCAGATCGATGAACAGATCCTTCTTCATGACGTAGGTGTCCATGAAGATGTTTCTTTCCTTGACGTTGCCGTCGTTGGTCGAGATCGACAGAACGCCTCTCTGGCGGTTCAGGTTCAGGATATTGCAGCCAAGGTAGCGGTCTTTGTCGGGATCGACCCTGTGATAGAGCATGGAGATATCCGCGCCGCTCTCGACGTGTTTGTCGAGAAGGTCGTTGTAGTTCATGACGTAGACCATGTTGCTGGGCGCGATCACGACGTACTCCTGGTGGATCCTCTCGATGATGGAGAGGCTCTCCAGGAAGCAGGCGATATCCGTGTTGTAGATCGGATTGATATTTCCCTCGTCGTGGAAGAGCAGCTGAAGCTTGCCGCGCTTCGAGTTGATGTTGTAGTTGTTTCCGGTGCCCAGATGCTCCGCGAGGGACCGCGGGTTGCCGCTGATATAGACGAGAATGCGGTCGATGCCGCTGTTGCTCATATTGGAGACCGGGAAGTCGATGAGACGGAATCTTCCTGCAAATGAGAACGAGCCGGCAGGACGGTAATCCTGGAGCCCCTCAACCCTGAACCGATTGGACGGAGACGTGATAATTCCGAATGCTTTTGCCATCTTATTCTTCCCCCTTCACACGTTTTGCTACGAGAAGGATATTCTCGCTGTCGCTGCTGCCGACGACAGCGCCCTTACCGATCTTGACGCCGTCTGCGACGAGAGCCCGGGTGACGCGGGCGCCTTCATCGACGAATACGCCCGGCATGAGAACCGAATCCGTCACGACGGCTCCTTTGCCGACGATGGCTCCCGTAAAGAGCACGGAGTTGTGGACCTCTCCTTCCACCGCGCAGCCCTGCGTGATGTAGGCGCAGTCGATCACCGCTTCGGGACCGATGTGCTGCGGCAGGGTGGAGGCGTCGTCCGTGTAGATCTTCCAGGAGACGTCGTTGAGGTTCAGCTCGCTCTTCTTGCCGAGCAGGTCCATGTTGGCCTCCCAGAGGGAATCGATGGTGCCGACGTCCTTCCAGTAGTCCTCGAATTTATAGGCGACCAGCGTCTTTCCGGAGCTGAGGAAATTCGGTATGACGTCGTTTCCGAAGTCGTGGCTGGAGTTGGGATCCTTCATATCGGCGACGAGAACCCGGCGCAGCGACTTCCAGGTGAAGATGTAGATGCCCATGGAGGCGAGGTTGCTCTTCGGATTCTTCGGCTTCTCCTCGAATTCGACGATGTGGCCTTCCTCGTCCGTGTTCATGATGCCGAAACGGCTGGCCTCGCTCCATTCCACCGGCCGCACGCCGACGGTGAGATCCGCGTTGTTGGCCTTGTGGTAATCAAGCATCTTGTCGTAGTCCATCTTGTAGATGTGGTCTCCCGAGAGGACAAGAAGATATTCCGGGCCGTAGCTGTCGATGAAATCGATATTCTGGGAGATGGCGTCCGCGGTGCCGCGGTATACGTTGAATCCCTCATCCGCTTTTTCGCGCGGGGGCAGAACGAAAACACCGCTGTCCTTGGTGTCAAGTCCCCAGCGTCTTCCCGCGGCGACGTAGCTGTTGAGAAGAACGGATTCGTACTGGGTGAGAACGCCGACGACGTCGATGCCGCTGTTCGCGCAGTTGCTGAGCGGGAAATCGATGATCCGATACTTGCCGCCGAACGATACCGCAGGCTTGGCCACTTTGTTGGTCAGGTCCTTCAGGCGGCTGCCCCGGCCGCCGGCCAGGATCATAGCTAACATGTTGCTCTGACTCATAGTTACCTCCCTTGTGAATCCGGAGATACTTTCACGCATCTGACAGTATTTCCGGACGTCTGGATGAAATGATGCACATTTTCCATGTGCACTGATGCTATCATTATACTAAACCGAGAAGAAATCCACAAGGATATAGCGAAAAAGAACTTGTCAACCTGAATTGTATTTTTAAATTCCACTCGTGTTAATACAAGTAGAAATAAGTCTTACACAAGTGGAAGTTTCTCTTTCACACGACTCC
>JBGUKX010000015.1:0-38017 GCA_045114695.1 Lachnospiraceae bacterium
GAAGGAGGGATTTGAACCCTCGCGCCGCTATTAACGACCTGCACCCTTTCCAGGGGTGTCCCTTCGGCCAGCTTGGGTACTTCTCCAAGATGCTCGAATCATGAGCGATATGAAACTGACGCCGCGGCTTTCCGCCACAGCATAGATCATTTTAGCAGATCAATCCTTGAAATGCAAGTCTTTTTTGCGTTCGCCTTTCAGGAGGATTCTCTCCTCCGTAATCACGGCGGACGGCCTGACGTCCCAGTCCCCCGCGGGAATGTGCTCCGCCATCTGGACCTCGAAGGCGGCGGCGAAGATTTCCGCATTCACACAGGCGGGAAGGAAGCGGTCGTAGTATCCGCCGCCCATGCCCAGTCTCACGCCCTGCCCGTCGAAGGCGGCGCAGGGGCAGATCACGAGATCGATCTCCGCGGGTCCGACCTCCTCCGACCGCTCCCGGTCCGGCTCCTCGATGCCGAAGGCCCCCTTTTTCCAGGCGCCGCCGTCACGCGGGGCGAGAGCCGTCATCTCCGTCCGGCTCACACAGAGCGGATAGACGTACCGCTTCTCCGGCGCAGCCTCCGGGATGGCGTCAAGATCCGCCTCTCCCCTGACCGCGCGGTAGAGCATCACGGTCCGCGCCGCGCGGAACGCCTCCGTCTCCAGGATCCGGCTCACGATCCGCCGGGATTTCTCCCTCCGCTCCTCCTCCGCCAGGGCTTCGCGCGCCTCGACGCCTCTTCTTCTGATCTGTCTGCGGCATACTTCAAAGGATTCTTCTTTCATGGACTATCTCGCCTCTTCGGCTTCCCCGCGGAATCGTCTGTCACGGAACGTCTCTCACGGATCGCCTCTCACGGATCGCCTCTCGCGGATCGACCCGGCCGGATTTCCTCCTGCGGGCCGTATCCCCGGGATCGTCTCTCACAGATCGTCCATGATCACGCGGGTGTAGCGCACCTGCTTGTCGTCGTTCTCGATCAGGGAACAGATCTCGTCGAAGACACCCCGCACATAGTTCTCCGTGAGCTCCACCTTCACGGTATTGCTGTAGTACTCCGGATGCTTCTTCCGGTCCTCCTCCAGATACCATCTGGTCAGGTCCCAGTCCGCGATCACGATGCCGTCGAAGATGAAGCAGCTCTCCTTTTCCACGGGCGCCCGCCCGTTGATCCGGTCCTTCAGACCGGCCAGGACAGAAAAATTCCCGGAGATGATCTGCCGGATCGACTGAAGGCATACGGGGGAGAGAAGGAACGTGATCCTGCGCTCGTCCCGCGTCTCGCGGCTCCCGCATTCGTAGGTGAGAGTGCCGTCGCGGTAGAGATAGGCAGCCGAAGCGGCGCGGGTTCCGTCCGCGCTGATCCTGCTGTAGCCGAACAGGATACGGCTCAGTTCCTCTTCCGAAAGGTTCATCCGGTTCCGGTTCCTCCTCTCACAGATCGCAGAGAAAACGGCTCACGCCGGCGTCGCAGGATCGCACGGTCATGCCGTGCATCTCCTTCTTCTGCCCCTCGATTTTCCCGGCAAGAATATCCCGGGCGCCGCGGATCAGTTCGGGAATCACCTCTTTCCCGACGCGGAGCTCCGCGTGGGAGGGGTACACCGCGTCAAATTCGCCGCTCCTCCTCATCAGTCTCTCGAGTCCTGCCACATAGGCCTCCATGTCCCGGTTGGGGCCGAACATGTAGATGTCGCCGTTCTTCTGAATCGGATCTCCCCCGATCAGGCAGGCGGCCTCGCGGTCCAGCACCGAGATGCTGCCCGGCGTGTGCCCCGGGATGTGAACCACCTCCACGGATCTTCCGCCCAGATCGATGACGTCCCCGTCAAATACCGGGAGGATGCGGCATTTCCCCCTGGGGGAATGATGGAAGGCGGCCGCCTCCGACGGATGCAGGAAGCACTCCGAAAAGGCGCCGTTCCCCGCGATATGGTCCATGTCCGCGTGGGTGTTGAGCAGCACGGGAGGCAGGTCCGTGACCGCCTTCGCGGCTTCCCGGACGTCCGTTCCGGTGATGCCCGTGTCGATCACCAGCGCCCGCTCCTTGCCGGCAAGAAGGAAGATCCTCACTCCCTGATCGTCCAGAACCCAGGTATTCTCATAGATTTCCGTAAATTTACACCGGTCCGTCATATGACTCCTCTCCCAGCGCTTCCTTCATCATCGGTTCCGCTGTTCTGCTTCCGTACAGCTTCGCGTAGTAAAACGCCTTGTAGGCGCTCTCCGGGCTTCTCTCGATCCGGATCTCCGTCCCGTCCCCGGGGTCGTACTCCCCCTGCAGGAAGGCGTACCCCAGGGTCTCGAGGATCCGCGCCGTCTCCGGCGTGTCCGGCGCATAGCGCGCGTGGCTGACCGCCTCCTCCAGCAGCGCGGCCGCGGCCCCGGTCCGGTCCTCCGGGGAGGCTCCGTCCATCAGGTCCTCCTGCAGTATTCCGTCCGCCAGCCGCACGCACGTCTTCATCATGCCTGAAAACGCGTCGTCCTCCAGCTGCTGCCTGTGCCACGCGGTGTAGTAGCGGGACAGAAGATAATACCCGTTCATCGTGCTCTGCCCCAGAGAACCCGTCCCGTCCAGGAGCGAAAAGCCGGCCGCCGAGAAGTCTCCCCGGTAGCCTGCCAGGCCCGCGGTCAGCAGGATCTGAAGAACCCCGTCTTCATCCCCCTTTTCCCTGAGGCGCCCAAGGACAATGTCCGTCGCCTCGGTGATCGCCCGGCTTCTCTTATCCTCGGGAAGATTCCTGACCTCTTCGACCCTTTGTTCCCCGAATATCCCGAGCATCGTTTTCAGCGCGTGTTCATCCGCCCCGGCCATCTCCGGATTCGGCTGAAAGGTGATCCGGGTCGGCTCGTAGTCCTCCTGCGAAAGGGACGCCCCCAGGGATTCCAGAAGCACAGACAGCTTTTCCGCCCCGCCGGTCCTGACGCCCGCCATCCGGACAAAATCCGCCCGGGAGCGGTCCATCACGTCTCCCAGCAGCAGAAGGCCTCTCCGGGTCAGCGCCCGGCAGAGGGACGGGGCGAGTTTTCCCTCGCGGCGCAGCTTCTCCAGCGGGATCAGCCTCAGCGGCTGTTCCGCCCTCCGGTCCAGCTCCGACCGCTCGAGGCGCCGGTAGAGCTTCCATGTAAGGATGCAGTCGCGCATCGGGCCCGGCTCCTCGCCGCACCCGATCCCCAGCTCCTTCACCAGGGCGTCCAGGCCGGTGTCCTCCAGCCCGGGGAGACGGATTCTGGCCATCCGCTCTGTGTCCGCCACATGGGAGGAGAAGGCCTTGCCCAGCGCCGTCCCGTAGGCCTCCTCCAGCGTCCGGAGCCCTGCCCCCTGCAGGCCGTGGCACACGATCGGGAGATATCCCGCGAAATCGTCAAAGGCCGTCAGCACCCGGCGGAGTTCCTCCCTGCCGCCGTCCCCGGAAACCGTCTCCTCGAAATGGCCCCGGTCGTCGCCGTTGATCACCTTGATGGCGCAGACGGCGCTGATGCGGCTTCGTTCCTCGTCCGAAAAGCCGATCACGGTCACGGCGTAGGAGCCCCGGTCGCCCTGCCGCGGGACCTGCGAGGGATCCTCCGGGGAGATAAATTCCCGCATATAGAGGTCGATCCGGAACCTGAAGGCCGAGACGTCGTTCTCGTCGTCGTATTTCTGCGGCTTCTCAGGGACGATCCCGTAGAAGGACTTTCCGGCGTCGAGGAGAGCGGCGATGACGGCGTTCTGGTGCCGCGGGATATAGCCCAGCTTTCGCCCCTCCGCGTCGATGACCATGACGGCTCTTGCGTCGAAACGGTTGTCGGCCTCGTGAAGGAGCGTGACGCGGCTCCCCGGGACAAGCTCCTCCACCAGGGCGTCCGCGTCACCCACATAGCGGGTTCCGACCACCGTCTGCCTCGTGAGGAAGATGTCCCTTGTCATCGCCGAGGAAAGGCCCGCTCCTCCGTGAAGCAGGTCCATCAGGCCGGATTCCGACAGTGTCACTTCATTCATAACGATGATTTTCCCCCTCCGGAACAGGTCCGCGTGCCGCCGCGGGTATTCCCTCTCTTCGTCCTTCCGCGCAGGACACATCCGCCTCCTCCGGTCCTGATCCGCGTCAGCGGTTCAGCTTCTGCCGGATTTCTTCGATGAGCGCCGCCAGCGCGGCGTCCGCTTCGCGGATCCCGGCCAGCTGCTCCTCCAGGGAAGCCCGGCGCTCCCGCAGCAGCTCCTCATTCTCCAGGAGCTCCTTCATGGTATAGGGGAAGGCGCCCCGGATGGCGTTTATCTCACGGAGGAGGCCGCCGGCCAGCGCGCGCAGCTTCTCACGAAGCTTCCGGAGCTTCGCGAGATCCTCCGGCGTATCCCGGAAGGTCTCCCCCGGGTTCTTCATCCCCTCCAGCTCATCCCAGATTGCCTGAAGGGTCTTCAGATCGCCATTCTCATAGGCGGTCCTGGCCCTGAGGAACAGCTCCTTCTCATGCTCGGTCTGGTTGGGATTTACGTCCGGGTGCAGCCTCTTGATGATTTTCCGGTAGAGGCTCTTTACCTTCGCCTCAAAACTGCCCTGACTCTTTCGGCCGGAGGAGGCGCTGCCGGGACCGCTTTCGTCGTCCCTTCCGCCTTCGCCGCTGCCGGAATTGCCGCCGAAACCGCTGCCGTCGTACCTGCCGCCTTCGCCGCTGCCGGAACCGTTTCCGTCATTCCGCCGGCCGGTTTCTCCGCCGTTCCCGCCGGGGCCGCCGTTTTCCCGGCCGGAAGTCCCGGCAGATCCGTCTCCGCCGTTTTTCCCTGCGCCGGCGCCGTCCGCCCCGGCGCCCCGGCCGCCTCCGGAGGCGCCTTCGAAGCCCTCACCGTCGTCGTCTACGTCGTCGTCTACGTCGTCTTCTCCGTCATACCGCCGGGAGGACCAGCCGTTCTGCTCCCATTTCTTCCTGGCGCTCTCCGCCTCTTCCGCCTTCCGCTTCAGGTCCTGCTCGTAATCCCGGGTCTCTGCCCGCGCGGCGTCCTCCGCTTTCTCATAGGAGACGTTCTCTCTCCGGTTCATCTGCGCGCGGAGGATCTCGAGGATCCGCTGCTTTTCCCTGAGGTACATCTTCGCGGCCAGGATCTCCCTCTCCAGGCTTCCGATCTTCTCCTCGTACAGGGCGCGGAGCTCCGGGCAGATTCTGTACTGCAGATCATCCCGCAGGGCGGTGAGGCGGGCGACTTCCGCCTGCAGCTGATTGACTTCTTCGATCAGGCGTTCATATTCGGACCGGATCTCTATGATCTGTTCTTCCGCTCCCGCCCCGTTTGTTTCTTCCATCGTTCAGCCCTTTTCCTTTGTTTGCCGTCCTTCGTATGCCGTCCATCCGGCGCCGGCCCCGGTGGTCTCCGGGGGTCAGGCGCGCTTTTTAAGCTGCTCGATCTTCGCGAGGATCATGTTTTCGTCATAGAGGAAGAACAGGCACGCGCCGATCAGGCAGGTGACGGTGGCCGCCAGCGCCGTCTGTCGGTAGCTGGCCGGCGTCTTGGATACCGTCATGGAGGTGAACACCACCATGGCCAGCGCCTGGCCCATCTTGAAGGCGAAGGTGCGGGCGGCAAAGAACATGCCGCTGCGGTCCTCGCCGGATTCCAGACGGCTCAGCTCCGCCACGTCGGCCACGCACGCCTGCGGTAGGATGCCGAGGATCGCCATGGGCACCGCGGCGCAGACCGCCACAATAAAGCCCCAGTACAGACCCTGTCCGCAGAGGAACGTGATCAGGAAGACCGCCGCGTAGGCAAAGAACCCGGTGATGATGAGCTTCTTCTTGCCGACCCTCGGCGCCAGCCGGTTGACGGCAGGATACAGAAGAACGCTGATGGCGGTCATCGTGGCCGTCAGGACGAAGGTCCACTTGTCCTCGATCCCCATGAGCTTCGTCTCGTAGAAGGCCAGACCGGTCTGGAACAGCGTCAGCGCGAAGAAGTAGATGACGTCGCTGTACACAAAGCGGCGGAACTGTCCATTCCGGAAGGTCTTGAGAAGCGAGGAGAACGGCCTGGTCCGGCTGGGCTTGCTGTCGATGTAGTCCCTCTCCTTGATATAGAAGGAGGGGATCAGCATGGCGGCGCAGGCCAGCGCCGCCATAATGGCGACGGCGAAGCGTATGGAGTTCTTCTGGCCGACGGCCCCCTCGAGCATGCCGGCGACGTTCGGAAGCATGAAGGACAGGCTCTGGCCGACGATGAAGGTAAAGGAGATGTAGGTCGATACGTTGATCCTGTGCTCCTGCGTGTCGCCGAGCTCGGCGATCAGGGCGTTGTAGGGCGTGCAGAAGATGGTCATGAAAAGATAGAACACCATCAGCAGCACAAAGAGCATCGCGTCGTTGACCCTGACGCTGTCCGTCTGAGGCAGGACGAAGAGCAGGACGGTCACCAGGGAGAAGGGCACGGCGATCGCCTTCATAAAGGGAATTCTCCGTCCGCCCTTGTAATTGCTGCCGTCCGACCAGCCGGCGATCAGGGGATCCGTGACGGCGTCAAAGATCCGTCCCACGGCCAGCACCAGCCCGAAGAGCGTCAGCCTGAACAGGATGGGGTTCTGGGTGATGCCGGAGGCAAAGAGTCCGGTATTGGGGTTCTGGGCGTCCGGATTCCCGGTGTAATAGTACACCATCCAGTTGGCCACAATGCCGGACAGAAGGCTCCATCCGAACTGGCCGATGGCAAATATCCAAAGAAGCTTGTTGGTAATCTTTTTCATGGCGTTGACTCCTCCGCTGAATCATTATTCAGACTTCATTATAGTAACTGTCGCACCGGAAAACAAGATTCCGGAAGCGCCGGCGGCGAAAACAGGACCCCGCGCGGGGGTCCTGTCCGTTCTGTCTTTCTGTCCTGCGGGAACGCCTCCGTTCCGGAGAACCGCCGGCATGCCGCGGTCCTTCCTGCCCGGCGCCGCGGCGGATCACCGCAGCAGCCTGTCGTCCGCCACGCCGATGGAATCACTCCCGTCCGCCAGCGGAGCCGTCTCGATCCGGAGGGTGGTCCTTCCGGTCACGTCGAAGACCAGCGGCTCGTCGAATCGGAAGTATCCGTCCAGCGTCTCCTCGTACACCGTGTCCTGATCGAGAAGAATTCTCACCTTCCTGCTGCCGGTTTTCCGGGTGCCGGCCGTGCTGACGAGGCGCAGGGAAAGAGAGGTATACCTGCCCTCCAGGTTGTAGAGAACGCTTCCCTCCTCCGGGACGTTCAGCGTCCGGGCGGAGTCATGAAGTCCTCCGTAGACGTCCTTCACGAGGGAATCCGTATGGTCAGACCCTTTGCTGTCCACGACGGTGAGGGCGGAGAGCCTGGCAGCCCCATCCCCGGACGTTTCCTCCGCCGGGTAGAGAACCGCCTTCTCCATGAGCAGGGACGCGTAGCCGCGGGAGCTGCTCATGATCTTCAGGCTTTGAACGCCTGTGAGATCGACCACGAACGGGACCGGTCCGGTGCCCGCGCTGATGCCCCTCCGGCTGTAAAGAAGTACGCCGTCGCCGAACACCGCGAAGTCGGTCCGGCTGTTGACGTCCGTGTCAGGAGCCGTCTCCGCCGTCGCCGTCATGGCCCGGTATCTGCCGGAGAGTGAAAATTCGGCAAATCCAGACGCTTCGGCGTTCATCCGGACGGTGGACGGCAGGTACTCCAGGTATTTCCCTTCCTTTTTTGTGTAATCCAGCAGCTCCGCGTCCACGGCGCTCACCGGCGCCAGACCTGTGAGCGGCTCTCCCCTGTCCGGGAGAAGATGATCCTCCGCCTTCACCTGCATGATGAGGCCGTGGCGGTTTCTGGCGGAGCTCATGTTCCAGGTTCCGTCGGTCATCAGGTACAGGTTCTGCCCGCCCAGGTTCCTTTTCTCCGTCACATCTTCGGACCAGTTCTGATAATCAGAGTCCAGCAGCGCCGTATCGTCGTCCCAGTGCCAGAAGCTCCGGACGTTGTCATACGAACACCCGAGCCAGTAGCCGTTGCAGATATTCCAGCTGCTGCCCTCCACCAGCTTCGTGAGGGCGAGGTTCTGCTCCGGGGTCTTGATGACCGCGGGAATTCCTCCCGCCTCCAGGCAGAAATCCCGGATCTGATTGACCGCCATGGGCCTGTCAAACCGGTAATAGCGATAGCTGCCGCAGGTGAGGATCCTGGCCGCCTGGGCCTCGTACGCCGGATCGATCTTCGGGAAAACCGGCTGAGGCAGGCCTCCGGCGTCCTCCGCGGCGGCTCCGGCGATGCGGAAACCGGAAAGGATCACCTGCCGGTTCTGGCTGCTTCCGCCCGCGTTTCCGGCCCTGACCGTCAGAAGGCTGACGCCCGAAAGATCCAGCTCCACGGGCAGAAGGCCGTCCCAGGCACTCAGAGTATATCTTCCCAGCAGCGAATCGTCACCGTAGAATTCCACCGATACGGGGGCATTCTCCGCGTCGGGAACGCTGCCCATGGAGAGACCGGCTGTGAAAACGCCCGCTCCGTCCGGAATGCCGAACGTCGCCTCTCCCTGATTTCCCGTGTCCAGCACGAGCGCGTCCCGCAGCAGATTTCCGCTGATATCGGTCTGGACGCCCTCAAAGGTTTTCACCTCCGCGTCGCTGCCGCTGACCATCTCCAGATCCGCCAGGAAGACGTCCCGTTCCTTCGTCTCCGTATCCCCGTCCGTCTCCGTGTCCGCCTTCGTCAGCAGCGCGTCGTTGAGGAAGAGATACCCCGCGTATCCGCGTCCTGCCGTCTGTACCGAGAGCCGGTTCACGCCGGCGAGGGAAATCTCCGCGGAGATCGGCGCTTCCGAGCGCGTATAGCCGCAGGAAGCGAACAGAAGCCTGGCATCGCCCCAGATCAGAAGGTCCATGGAGGCCCCGCTGTCCGTATCTTCGGACGTGCTGAGGGTGAAGACAAGGCTGTCGTACTTTCCGTCAAGGTCGTACTCGCTGACCGCCCTTCTGCCCGTATCGAAGGCGACGGACTCATAGTAGAGATTCCCGTAGGGATCCCTCACGCTCGTCCGGACAGACCGGTTGGCGGAGACGGACGGCGTCAGCTCCGCGAGATTGACTTTCTGGTCCGCCTCCCCGGGCTCCTCCTCCGGCTCCATCTCCAGGACGAAGCCCGGTTCCCCGTCGTCATTCGCCAGGTCGTTCCACCTGCCGTCGTAGTTCATGTACAGGGCCAGATAGTTCTCGCGGCCGTCGTAGTTGTCCGGCTGGCCGTCTTCTCTCCAGTACGTGAAATCGAAGGGTTCTCCCGTCACCCAGTTCCAGTATCCTTCGTAATTCTTGTCCTCGGCCCCGATCCAGTAGCAGTTCCGCTCGCCGTCCTCCAGGAGGCTTTGCAGCGCGCACTGCTCCCTGAGGGAGCCGATGGTGGCGAGATGGCCTCCCGCCTCCTCGCAGAAGACCTCGGCCGCCGTCCACGTCAGGGTTTTCTCCCCGATCTGCGAGAACTCGTAGTAGGTGTGTCCGTCGAGCACGACCGGACCTCCGCAGGCGAGGGCCGCCGTCTCAGGGTCGGCGTATACCGGGGCGATGCTCTGCCTCGTCACCCGGGTCCACTCCGGCAGCTCCGGACTCTCCGCCCTGTCTTCCTCCGGGGTTTCTTCCGCCGCCGTCCCTTCGGCAGGCTCCTCCGCGGAATCTGCCGCCGGAACCGCCTCTTCCGCAGATTCCGCTGCTTCGGAGGATGAATCCGCGTTCTCCCCTGGGCCGCCTGCTCCGGCGGTTCTTTCCATCACGACAATCTCGGTGTCGCCCAGATCATAGAAGAGTTCTTCCCTCAGTTCCCCCTCGTAATCCTCTCCGGAATACCGGACGCTCACTTCGGGCTCATTTTCGGACCTGAAGTTTCCTCCCGGACCGGCGGTAACGTCGTAGATCCACGCCGTCCAGCCGGCTTTCTTCTCCGTTATGCCACGGCCGGCGTCTCTCACCGGCACCGTGAAGGCTCCCGTGAAGCAGACCGCATTTCTGTGGCCATAGTCCTCTGAAGCGGCGGCGTACCACACCTTCTCCGTCTGCAGACCGACGTCCTTCCAGATCACCCAGCCGCTGCCGCCTGTCAGGCTTTCGGCGATATCTCCGGCCCGCCGGCTGAATTCCTCCCTCGCGAGCTTCTCCGCCAACGCCGCGAATCCCGTCAGCCTCACATCGTTCCCGTCCTCCAGGGCGAGCGTCCAGGTATCGAGCCCGGAAACCGTGAAGACGCAGGTGTCGTTCGTCACGACGTAACCCTTCTGAAGAAGCGCGTCCGCGTCGTATCCGATCTTTATCTCGTAGGTATCCCCGTTCTCCGCGGTGATGGATTCCCGGCCGCCGATCTCCGAGAGAGACGTGTCATAATAGACGGGGCATTCGCTGTCCACCGTCGTCTCCGCCGTCACATAGGGACAGATTCCCGAGAACGTCACGCTCACGGCCTCGGTCAGATCGATCTCCTGCGTCGGGGCAAGCCCCTCCGCCGTTCCTTCGACCGGAGACGCCTCGAAGAGGATGCCGTATTCGGGTATCGACGGGACGGAGGGCGTGATCTCCGCGGTCACCTCCCGGCCGTTCGAAAGGGCCGTCATGTCCCGGATGTCCGCCTCCGATCTCAGAAGGATGCTTTCGCCGTTGTAGTAGGAATAAGACTGGGGGTCGAGGGTCGGATCCTGGCGGCAGATCAGCTCGTTGAGGGCGTTCCGGAAGCCCTCCGCGTCGTAGACGACGGACGCGGTTCCCGCTCCCTCAAAGCCCTCGAAGGACAGGCTGACGTATTCCGACAGATCCATGACCGCGGTCCCCGGAAGTCCCTGAACCTCCGCTTCGGCGGTGCCTCCCGTAAGAGTCACACCCACAGCCGGAAGACGCACCGCGCCGGATTCATCCGCCGCGTCCGCCTCAGGGGTGCAGGTGACGGTGACCTTGTCTCCGTTTGAGAGATTTTCGGAAACGGAAAGAGAGGTTTCAAAGGAACCTCTGAAGGCGCTCCCGATCCGGCCCGCGAGGATCTCCGCCTCTTCGTCGAAGTCCGTCTCCGAGGAGGCGCGGCCGGCGGACGTGCGCCCGTCCTTTCTCAGAATGGCGGCGAGATCCCGGACCAGCTTTTCCGCGTCGAGATCCGCGCGGGCGGCCGCAAAGGTGTCGTAGCCGCTTTGGGCCAGCGTCAGATAATCACTCAGGGAGACGGTTTCGTACGGCGCGAAGCCCGAAGCCTTCTCCTCATAGTCCGATGCCGTGAAGGTGATGCCGTACTCCGGTATCTCCGTCTCCTCCAGCGTGACGGAGGCGTGAATCACATCCCCGCTGCTGAGGCCGCCGAAATACCAGGGCTCCACGCTGAGGCCGGACAGGCACTTGTCCGTGATGTCCCAGATGGTCTGTTCATCGGGGGACGTCCCGTCCACGAGAGCCGCCTGGGCGGCCACCGCTTCATTGATTCCCTGCCGGTCGAGGGTGAGATTGCAGCTGCCGCCGCCCTCGAAGCCGTCCGTCGTTCCGGAGAGATAATCCCCCACGTTGATCTCGATCCTGTCCGCCAGCCCCTCCACCGTCACGGTGACGGCGTTGTTGTCGAAGACGACGCCGTAGTCCTTCAGGAGTTTTTTGTCCAGTCCTCCTTTGATCTCCACTTCATCGCCGTTCGACAGGCCGTCCTTCTTCGAGATGATATAGTCCTTCTCAATGCCTGAGAGCAGACTGATCAGCTCCTCCTTCTCCCTCTCCGTCAGCTGCTTCCCGGAGGAAAGCTCCTCCGTCAGCGCCTCCCGGTCGAAGGAGAGCGACAGGGTTCCTTCCGAATTGATGCCGTGGAAGGTGGCGGAGATAAAATCCGCCGCGCCCTTCTTCTTCGCGCCGCAGCCCGTCAGAACCATCACCGCGAGAAGTCCCGCGGAAACCGTCATCACGCCTCTGTACAAACCCTTTTTCATCACACACCTCCGGAGTCCGTTGAATCACAGGCGGCCTTCGTTACGCCCACCAGCCGTTTACCGCTGCCAGAGTTCCGGTCAGATTATCGGTCATATCGCCGGAACGGGTCATCAAGCTGAAAAACTCATCCCACTGGGCATCGGTGATGGTCTCTCCGATTCTCCCGTAGGTATCCGCCATGATCGTGCCGTCCTTGCTGTTGTAGACGACCGCGATTCCGCCCGCCTCCAGAGAGGTGTCCGCGAAAGCGCCGACGATCTGATCAAAGTAGGTCCATTTGTCATAGGCCTCCGCGTTCCCCGTGTCCGCCGTGGAGAAAAAGAGGAACCATCCTCCGGTCTTGTCCGAGAACGAGTGGATCAGGTCCAGGTATTCCGGGGAGCGGCTTTCATCCAGAACCCCCGCCTGGTCAAGAACCGAAATGCCTCCGGAGGGGGCCGCGGCCGTCTCTTCTGCCGGGGGTTCTTCCTCCGACGGCGTCTCTTCCGCAGGCGTCTCTTCCGTCAGTTCCACGCCCGCGGGTTCTTCCTCCGCAGGCGCTTCCTCCGTCAATTCCACGCTTGCGGGTTCTTCCTCCGCAGGTGCTTCCTCCGCAGGCGCTTCCTCCGTCAGCTCCACGCCCGCGGACTCTTCCTCCGCCGTCGTCTCTTCCGTCAGTTCCACGCCTGCGGGTTCTTCCTCCGCAGGTGCTTCCTCCGCAGGTGCTTCCTCCACAGGTGCTTCCTCCGCAGGTGCTTCCTCCGCAGGCGCTTCCTCCGTCAGCTCCACGCCCGCGGGTGCTTCCTCCGCCGGCGCTTCCTCCGCAGGCGCCTCCGCGCCGTAGTCCCTCGAGGAGGCTTCCAGGGAATCATTGCCGGCTTCAATCTCGATATTGTCCCACTCGTTCTGCTCTCCGGTATACTCCACCATCTCCAGGAGGCTGTCTTCCCCGAAGGCATTCTCCCCGATGCGGGCGATCCGGCTGCCCATCCACACGTTTTTCAGGTTGAAGCAGCGGAAGAACGCGCTGTCGCCGATGTCCGTCACGCCGCTTCCGATCACCGCCTCCGTGATGTGCGCGTAGACGTCGTCGCTGTTCGGGGAACCTGTGGCAAAGAGATAAGCGGGAATCCTCGTCGCGAGCTCCGTGAATTCCACCCGGAAGGGATCCGCGTTGTTCCCGGTATTGTAGAAGACGGAGTTGTTCTCCGTGCGGTCCGAAGCGAAGTATTCCTCGTTGGAGCTCACGGATCTCACGGAGCAGTCCGCCACCTCCGCGTTGATCACGAGATTCTGCAGGAACGTGCAGTTCCGGAAGGCGCCTTCTCCCAGGCTGAGCTCTATTCCCTTGAGACCGTTGATCCGCACGTCCTTCAGGCGGGAGCAGTTCTCAAAGGAATACGATCCGACGGTCATGACGGAATCCGGCAGGTCGACGGAGGTCAGCGACGCGCAGAAGCCGAAGGCGCCGGTGCCGATCTCCGAGAGCTTCCTATTAAAGGATACCGTCTCCAGTCCGCTGTCCCCGGCGAAGGCGTATTCGCCGATCGAGAACAGCATCTCGTTGAAGGCCGTCTCCTTCAGGGCGGCGTCGTCAGCAAAGGCGTATCGCCCGATCGTCGTGAGATTCTCCCCGAAGGTGACCTCTGCCAGATCAAAGCAGCGGAAAAACGCGTAGTCTCCGATCTCCGCCGCCCCGTTCCCGATCTCGACGGACGTCACATGGGCGTAGACGTCTTCGCCCTTCTCAGGAGACGTCGCGAAAAGATAAGAAGGAATCCTGGTCACGGTGTCCGCGAAGATCACCCTGAATTCTGGGGCGTTGTTTCCGGTGTTGTAGAAGACCGAATTGCTGACGCTTCTGTCCGACTCGAAGTATTCCTCGTTCGAGCCCAGGGATTTTTCACTGCAGTCCGACAGGTTTCCGCGGATCTCCAGACGGCTCAGCATGGTGCAGTTGCGGAAGGCGGCGCGTCCGACCGCCGTGATTTCCTCGGGAATGATCACGCTCGTGAGGGATCTGCAGTCCTCGAAGGCAAGAGGTTCTATCGTCCGGATCCGGTAGTTCTGTCCGCCGATTTCCACGTTCACAGGAACCGTGATTTCACTTTCGTTTCCCGTGTAGCCGGCGATGCTGGCGGTCCCGTTCTCCAGCAGGCAGATCCAGTCGCCCGCGCTGATCTCATCGGCACAGGCGCCGCGTCCGAACGCCAGAACGCCGGCCAGGCCCAGTATGACGGCCCCCGCCCTTATCAGTTTCTTCATGTCTCTCCTCCTTTCACAGATTCCTCTCTTCTTCTGTCCGCTCTTCTGCCTTCCTGCCCCGTATGGTCCGCGGTCAGAGCTTCTTCTCTGCCGGCGCCGCCGGCGTCCGCTTCAGCGGCCGGGTCGTCGTCTGACACCGACGCCTCCCGCCGTCTGTCGGAAGAAGCCGCGTGGTTCCCGGCGCCCTCTCCGGCCGTCTCCCCTGCCGCATCCTCCGTCACCGATTCCGCGGTCTCATTCGCCGATTCCGCAGCCTCATTCACTGATTCCGCCGCCTCCTGCACCGATTCCGCCGTCTCATTCACTGATTCTGCGGCCTCATTCACCGATTCCGGCTCTGCCGGGAGCGGTCCGGTTTCCGCCTTGAGCACCTCCGCTTCCGGATCATCCGAGAACTGCAGGTTCTCCGCCTCCCGGAACCAGCCCGTCCCGCCTTCGGTCTCAAGCTCGTAGACATAGTTCCATTCCGCGCTGTCCGAATCACCGGGCTCGAAATAAACTCTCGTGAAGCGGACCTCCTGTCCCGGCGGCAGCACCGGTCCCTCCGCGTCGTACTCCTTTGCGGAAGTGCTCAGGACAACCGGTTCCGGGCTGATATATTTCATATAAACATTATTTCCGAATTCTCCGTAGGAGGAACGTCTGAAGACGCGGCGGCGTTCGGTATTCACATAATACTTCTCCGTCACGCGGAACATGGGCCCGGCGCAGTACCGGAAGGACAGGGTCTCCTCCGCATCGCAGTACCCCGTGGAAAAGTGGATGATTCCGTCCTTGTCAATGCGGCTGATATGGACGTCGGGATAGGCGCCGGTCTCCCCGGAGGCGTCCGAGAGATTTCCGTCCCCGTCGGACGCGAGAAATCCCGCCCATCCCGGAGACGACTCCTCTCCGGAATCAATCACCAGAAATGTATTCTCTTTGTCATAGTGGAAAAACCAGATTTTCGCGCCGCCGGGCAGATCGACGTCCGAACCGCCGAAGGAAAGCCTCTGTCCTCCTTCGTTCTCCGTGACCCGGATCGTGCCGGAACTTCCGGCGCCGGAGAAATCCTTCGCCTCAAAATCACGCCCGGGCCGTATCTGCTTCACAAAGATCTCCTCCGGGGCGGCGTCCTCTCCGTCTGCCTCTGTCTGCTCCGCACCTTCCGGTGAGGCTTCCTCGGTCTGCTCCGGATCTCCCGGTGAGGCGTCCGCGGTCTGCCGTGTGATGGGAGAAACCGTGCAGGAAACCTCGTCCGGATTTTCAAAGGGCGTGATACCGGACATCTGCTGCCAGATGTTGACGTTTTCGATATTCCTCCGCTCGACGCCGCTCATATAGCGGTTCATCAACGTCAGCTGATCCTGCGTCGGACAGGCGCGGATCGCCTCGGCGTACCAGTCCGCCTGAATGTACTTGTCATAGATGACCTTTCCGGGCGCTCTTTTCCGCTCCCGGAAGTCATAGCCGTACCGGACGAATATCTCATCGATAAAGATCTGCGACTTGAAGTACCGCTCCTTGGAATTCCCGGCGAAAAGAACGTCAAATTCCCTCATCCCGTACTCCCGCCCGCTGCTGTCCGGGTAGTCAAAATCGGACCGCGGCACCGAAAGGCCGCAGTAGATCTTCAGATCGTCTGCCGCGCACGCGCTGACGGCTGTGAGAAAAAGGACCGCGAGTATCGTCATCAGTTTCTTCACTCCGGGCACCTCCTTTTACAGGAAGGACAATAAAGGATCCGACAGTCTTATTATCTCATTTTCCTCCAGTTTCTACTACAAAAAAATCGGCCGGCCGGCTGTGGCAGTTCCGCTTTTTATCGCTTCCATCGTGATGGGAGGAGTGCTATATTATAATGAACGGTGATACCGGGGGGATAGAAATGACGAGAATCAGGCTTTATCTTGCGCTGCAGTCCGCGATCTGTATCGCGCTGGTGGTTCTGCTGTCCATGTCGGCGGTCGGCATCTATCGGGAGGGCTCGGCCCGCAAGGCGGAGCACCCCATGGAGAGCGTCTATACGCCCGAAGAAGCTGCCGAAAGATTTGCGCCCATCGCGCCGCTGCTCTTCGCGGGTCTCGGCCTGCTGATCGCGGGACTGGTGCTGGGCGTGAAGGATGAAAAAACAGAAAAGCCGGTCAAGGACACGGCACTCGACCGGGATCTGCTGGTCTCCCGTGTCGCGCAGCCCTCAGAGGCCATGCTGACGGCGCGGCGGGTACAGAAGCGATTGGCTTGGACCGGATGGGGCCTTTTCGCGCTCTGCATGGTTCCCATACTGATCTACCTTACGAAGCCGGCGCACTTTCCGGAGGCCGACCTGGAAGGTATGTTCTTTTCTCTGCTGAGAGTGTTTCTGCCATGGACTGCCGTAGGATTGGGCGCGCTGTCAGTGACCGCCGCACTTTCCGGGAAAAGTGTCCTCCGCGAGACTGAGGCCGCCCGGGCACAGCTGAAGGCGGAAAAGGAGGCGGGCATCGAGGCCGCGCCCGGGAGCGTCGCTGCGCGGAAGAAGACGTTCCTGCCGCAGGCGCTCATCATCGCCGCGGCTGTTATCCTCATCATCGCAGGGGTGCTCAACGGGAGCGCCCGGGACGTGCTATACAAAGCAATTACCATTTGTACGGAGTGTGTTGGCCTTGGATAATACTTCAAAAGCCAGTATGCGGCAGACGCACAGGCCTGCGCCCCGGAGGCTTGTTCAACTGTATTCCGCCCTGCTTCACAATGCCTGTATCAAGGGGTTCATTGATGGAAGAATCTACACCGGCAGCGCCAAGTACGCCTGCGTTCCCGGCTTCAACTGCTATTCCTGCCCCGGAGCGGTGGGTTCCTGCCCGCTGGGTTCCATTCAGAACGCTCTGGCCTCCACCGGGCACAGGGCGGGCTGGTACGTACTGGGTATCATCCTGCTCTACGGCGTGATCCTGGGGCGGACGATCTGCGGCTGGCTGTGTCCGCTGGGGCTGATTCAGGAACTGCTGCACAAAATCCCCACGCCGAAGCTGAAGAAAAGCCTTTTCACCCGGGTGCTGTCCTGGCTGAAATATGTCATACTGGCGGTATTTGTGGTCGCCATCCCCCTGTGGTACGGCCTGCGCTGGCAGATTCCCCTGCCGGCCTTCTGCAAATACATCTGTCCCGCGGGCACCTTCGAGGGCGCGATGGGCCACCTGGCCAACCCGGCCAATGTCTCCTACTACAGCATGCTGGGAATCCTGTTCACCCGCAAGTTTGTCATCATGCTGGTGATCGGCCTGGCGTGCGTGTTCTGCTACCGCAGCTTCTGCCGCTTCATCTGCCCGCTGGGGGCGGTCTACGGCCTGTTCAACCGCTTTAACGTCATCGGCGTAAAGGTGGACGCGAACCGCTGCAATCACTGCGGCGCCTGCGTGCGGCACTGCGGCATGGACGTGCGCTATGTAAGCGACCATGAGTGCATCCACTGCGGCAAGTGCATGGAGATTTGCGGGCAGGGAGCGATTTCCATCAAAGCGGGCGGAATCACCCTCAAAGCTCCGGAGATGGGATGCGCGGGCGATACCCCCGACGCGCCAGCCAGGCGCAGGAAGACCGGGCGTATGATCTGGGGCGCGGCGTTGGCCGTACTGTGCTTCGCCCTCGTCTGGTTCAATTTCCTGGATCCCGCGGTGCGCAGGAATGCCGGACCGAAACCGGCCGCGGCCGCCGCCGAAACCACCGTCGGGGAATTACCGGCCGGAACGGAGACGCCGGCTGTAAGCGAAGCTCCCGCCGCTGAGGAATTACCGGCCGGAACGGAGACGCCGGCCGAAACGGCAGCATCGGTCGAAACGGAAACCCCGGCCGAACCGGAAGCCCCGGCTGAAACGGAGACACCGGCTGAAACGGAGGCCCCGGCCGCGGTCAGCTACGAAAGCGACGCACCCGTCGGCCATGAGATTGGCCAGCAGCTTCCGGACTTCACCCTTGCGTGCTACGACGGATCCGAGTTTCACCTGGCGGATGCGCGGGGCAAAATCGTGTTCATCAACCTGTGGGCGACCCACTGCACGCCCTGCATCCACGAGCTGCCCTATTTCAGCGAGCTGTACGCGGCCCACGAGGGCGACATCGCCATGGTCGCCGTGCATTCCCGGCTGGTGACGGCGGACCCGGCGGCCTTCGTCGCGGACAAGGGCTTTGCCATGCCCTTCGCCACGGACACCGACGACGCGGTGAACGGCATCGTCGGCGGCACGGGCACGCTGCCGCAGACCGTCGTGCTGAACCGGAAGGGCGAGGTCGTGTACAACCAGATCGGCTCCGTCACGCCCGAAGTGCTCGCGGCGCTGTACGACGAGGCAGATGCCAGCGTACCCGCGGCTTCCGCTCCAACCGCTGCAGAGGCGACGGATGCAGGCGAAGCGCCCGCCGCCGCGACTCTTCCCTGCTCCCGGATTTCTTCTCCCTCCTGGGGGATCAGAATCTCCTTCGGCCAGTCAAGCAGCTCCGCCCTCTTCCAGCGCTCCGTCTCAAAACGCGCGTCGTACTTCTCGCCGTCGTAGATCTCGCTGAAGCGCACGGGGCTTTCTCCCCATTCCCAACGTTCGTCCGTGGGAATGAGCCGATCGGTTCCGTCCGCGAAAAAAATCCGTAGGAGGGCGATGAGCCCGGGCTTCCGCCCGACTCTTTCCGCCTTGCCGGCGTCCTCCGTAAAGCCCGGTATCGGAGAGCGGAACCAGCCTCTTCCCACCGTGACGCGGAGATCGTTCCGCTCTCCCAGAAATGAGGTGACGTCGTAGCTCTGTACCTGAAGACGGGACCGGTAGGCGGTCCATCCGGGCGCGAGCACGAACGCCCCGATCCGCCGCCCGTTCATCTCCGCTTCGTAGACGCCGAGGGCCGTGATCTCAAGCACCGCCCTGACAACCTCTTTTTCGACAGAAAACCGTCTCCGGAAAACGGGACAGACGTCTCTGTCCTCCAGTTCCGCCGTGATATAGCTGCTCTCCCTGATCTTTATCCTTCACTCCAGGCCGTTGTTCAGAATCTCGTTGTACCGGGCGTTCGCCCTCTCGGAGGCCTTTTTCTCCTTCCAGGCGTCGATCTCGCTCCGGATCGCCAGCATCTCATCCGCGATCAGCTCCGCGCTGCGGGGCTTCACATAGTGAAGATAGGAAATCATGCGCCGCATCGCCTTCGGGCTTCCCAGATGCTTCGCGGCCTCTTCCCCGAGCGCCGCCGGAAATCCGAGGGCGGTGATCTCCCGGACCAGCTCGTCCCTCGTCTGTCTCCATTCCCTCTGATCTGAAATCATTTCCCGCTCCCGTCCGGTTATTTCCCGGCCAGCCGTCCCATCTTCTGACCGGTCTTGGCGAAAATCAGCGCCTCGTCGTAGGAGCATCCGTGTTCCTGCGCGTAGATAAAAATCGCTTTGTCGAGATAGGGATACTTCCGGGTCTCCACAAATCCCCGGTTCGCCTCGAGCCAGGCCCTGTGATACAGAGCGCGCAGCTTATCGTCCGTGACATCAAACAGTCCCATCGTGATACCTCCTCCCGCAATACAGATTCCATATGTGACTTGCCGTTTCCGCATCAGTCTCCGCGGCGTCTGACGCGCCGCCGGCTGCTGTCATTTTATCCCAAAACGGGGCGTAAATCAATCCGGCCCCGGGCGCACCCGGGGCCGGAGCCGATTGTTCGCGAAAAGGCAGGAATCCTGTAGAACCGGAAGCGTTTCCGGGTCCCTGTACAGGAGCCGTTTTCGGGTCATTGCAGAAGAATGTCTGACGCTCACGCCGCCTTCTCAAGCAGGATGTTCACCTCGCCGGGCGCGGCTTCCGTGTGATAGACCGTATCGTCCGCGGCGTAGCCCTCAGGTACCTGCAGCACGTGCACTTCGTACACCGCCCGGGCGTCCGCGTCGAATTCCGCCGCGCCGTTTTCATCCGTCTGGGCGAAGCGGCAGGTCGTATCGTCGCAGAACTGAATCAGGACGCCTTCCACCGGGCCGTTTTCATCCGCGACATGGATCCGATACACCGCGGCGGCTTCCTCAGCGGCGGCGGCTTCCCCGGCTGAGACGCCTTCCTCCACAGAGACAGCTTCCTCAGCAGAGGCGCCTTCCTCCACAGAGACGGCCTCCTCAGCAGAGGCGCCTTCCTCCACAGAGACGGCTTCCTCAGCGGCGCTGCTGTCCTCGCCGTCCGCTGCCGTCTCCGGCGCAGGCCTGTCCTCCAGAAGAAGCGAATCCAGTACTGTTTCGTATTGATCAACCAGCGCCCCGCTGATCGGCACGCTGAGGACGGTTCCTTCCCTGTCCACGAAGAAGGAGGTCGGGAAGCCCTCCACCTTTGCCAGCAGTTCCGCGGGCATCAGAACGTTGGGATAGTTTGTTCCCCACTCTTCCATCATCGTTCTTGCCTTCTGAAAGACTTCCTCCGACGGGTCGTTCTCCCACTCCAGGCCGACGATGCCGCAGCCCTTCTCCTGCATTCTCGTGTGGATCCTGGCCAGCTCCGGCATCTCGGCGGCGCAGAACCCGCACCAGGTGCCCCAGCAGTTGAGCATGGTGATTTCATTCTGCGCGAACAGCTCCTCGCTGGTCACGGTATTTCCGTCGAGATCCGTGGTCGTAAATGAGAACTTCTGTCCCTTCGTTTCCTTGATCGGATCCACCGGCTCGCAGTATTCCGAGTTCTTCAGCGCCTCGGGCAGGGATTCCTCCAGAGCCCGGAATTCTTCGGCGTATTCCTCGTCGACGGCGGACAGGTACGCGTCGGTATCCCCGGCCGGGACGTAATAGAACGTATATCCGCCGGCCGTGCCGGTCTCCGTGACGTTGTCGAAATCAGCGGGCACCGTGGCGAGCATCTCCTCATAGATTCCCCGGACCCTGTCGAGATCCGCGTCCGTCGCGAACAGCGTCCCGATCATCCCCTGCAGCGCATAAAACGCCTCAAGCTCTTCCGGGGAAGTCATTCCGGAAGACAGGACCTGCCGGGCCTCCTCCTTCGGCATCGCGATATAGATAAACGTCAGCCCGTAGACCGTGTGGCTGTCATCCAGCGCTCCCAGCGCATAGGGGAAAAACAGGCCCTTCGCTTCGTCCATCTCCTGTGTCTCGGAGAGACGGAGTCCGATGTTTTCGTATGATTCCGTCTTGTCCGCCGCCTCCTCCGCTGCCTCCGGCGCCGGTTCCGAGGCCGGCACCGACGCCGCGGCCATGATCACCGCCGCCGTCAGGCCCAGCATCGCCAGTATCTTTCCGATCATTTTCATCTTCCGACTCCTCCTTGATCCTCCGCTGCCGCGCGGAATCCTTTCTTTTCCGGGAACTCAGGGACCGCGGCACCGCTTGTCATTGCCCGAAACAAATGCTATAGTAGAAATCCGGTTCCCCGGGGCCCCCGGCTCCGTTCCATCATTCATCTGTTTATACGAAGGAAGCCATGAAGAGAGACAGATCCTTTGACTGGAAAAAATTCATAGAGAAGGTGGCGCTGATCGCCATCCCCGTGGCGCTGCAGAATCTTCTGACCACCACGGGTTCCATGGTCGATACCATGATGATCGCCTCGCTGGGACAGATCCAGGTGGGCGCGGTGGGAATCTGCGCCCAGTTCTCCTCCCTCATGTTCAGCTGCTATTTCGGCTTCGTGGGCGGCGGCATGCTGTTCTTCTCCCAGTTCTTCGGCGCCGGCGACGACGACGGAATCCATCACTCCTACGGGCTGACCATGACGTGCCTGATGACGGTGGGCGTCGTCTTCGGCATCCTGGCCGTGTTCTTTCCGGAGACCATCATGAGGCTCTATACCGACAAGACGTCCATACAGCAGATGGGCGCCGGGTACCTGCGCATCGCCGGCTTTGCCTATCCTCTGATGGTATGCACAATGGGCATGGCGTCGCTGCTCCGGTGCACCGGGCAGGTCCGGATCCCGCTGTTTGCCTCCGTCGTCTCCGTCCTCACCAATATCGTCCTCAACTGGGTCCTGATCTTCGGGCATCTCGGGATGCCGGCCCTGGGCGTGCGGGGCGCCGCCGCGGCCACGGTCATCGCCCAGGGCGCGGGCGTCCTGGTGATCGTCCTGCTGGCAGAAAGAGCCGGCCACCCCTATCTGACCGCCGTGCGGAAGCACTTCCGGTGGAAGGCCTCCTTTGTGCGGGTCTACCTGCGGAAATGCTTCCCCATCATCATGAACGAGGCGCTGATCGGCGCCGGAAACCTGGTCATCAGCATCGTGATGGGACGGCAGGTGGAGGAAGCCATCGCCGCGCTGGCCGTCTTCCGGACGCTGGAAGGCCTGGTGATCGGTTTCTTTGCCGGCTTCTCCAACGCCGCCTCCGTCCTCGTGGGAACCGAGGCGGGGGCCGGCCGGATCGAAAGCGCCTACGACAGGGGCTGGCGTCTGGTCTACCTGTGCCAGGGCTTCATCGGCGCTCTGTGCCTCGTCCTGATCGCCCTGCACACCCCCATCCTGACCGCCATGGGCATGCGCGGCAAAAGCTTCTCCTATGCCTTCGGCATGCTCTGCATCTACGCCGCGGCGGCGCTGATCCGCATGGGGAACTGGACCCAGAACGACACCTTCCGGTCCGCGGGCGACGCGGCGTTCGGCACGGTTCTCGAGATCCTGTTCATGTGGCTGGCGGTGATCCCCGCCGTCTGGACCGCCGGCATGGTCCGGCACCTGCCCGTGCTCGCCGTCTTCGCCTGCTGCTTTATCGACGAGCCAATCCGGTACGCGCTGATGCAGATGCATCTGTTCAGCGGGAAATGGATCAAGCCGGTCACCCCCGAGGGCCGGGCCGCCCTCGAGGGATGGTCTCCCAAAAAAAGAACCCGGGATCCGTAATTCCCGGGTTCCGGCCGGCCGCCGCGGACGCGGCGCCGGCTCTCTAAACGGTCCTGCGGAACGATCCTCTCATCGCACCGTCGTCTCCGCGATCAGGTTGGCCCCCAGCTCCTTATCCCAGATATCCTCTCCTTTGTTCGCGAAGCGGATGCAGCGTCTGTTGGCGCTGGTCTCCTTCGGATCGCAGATCTTCAGATAAACCCGGTAGCTCCCGGGCTGTACGTCTCCAAACGCCGCGAGGGGTATGTCGAAGGACAGCTCCCGCCAGGCGGCCGTGTTGTCCGCGCGGCTGTCCGGATCCGGCCGCCACTGTCTGACGTCCATGCCGGCGGGGGCGGACAGGACGCTTCCGTCCTCTCCCCGGATGATCACCGTCACCGCCTTCCGGTTCACGATGTTTCCGAAGCCGACGTTCTGGATCCGGCCCCGGAAGGAGAGGGTCTCCCCTTCCTTTATTTCCGCGGGGGCGCAGGCCTCCCGCAGCACCAGCCGGTATCCGAGCCTGTCGCGCATGTACTCGGCGCCGGTCCTGCCGTCGTAGACCGGGTCAAACAGGGCCTGCTTTACCGTGTAAGGCTCCGGGAGGGCGTTGGTCATCTCCTCCTCCATATTTTCACGGGTATAAATAAAATCACCCCACCGGTCATGGACCTGGTCCTCATAATCCGCGTTCAGATAGACCGTCTGCGCGTAGGAAGCCTCCCAGGCCACATAGGGGAAGGTGTTCCACAGCGTCTCATCCCCCTGGGCCTCTCCGCCGAACAGGCTGTTCTGCCTGCGGATCCACGTCATCAGCTTTCCTCGGTCGAATTCCCCGGGATCTCCCAGGGTTCCGCCCGGCCACCAGATCCCTTCCGACAGCGAGCCCCAGTCGTCGGGGAAATCCTCCCCCTCGTCTTCGCCATAGGCGTAGCTGTCGTCGAAGAATCCGAACCTGGCCTCGGGCGTGCCCTCCTCCGGCGCCGGGATCCGGTCGATGGTCCCGAAGGTGAAATCCGTCCCGTAGGTCGCGTTGTACCAGGATAAAAAGGCGCCGGCGTGCACCGCGATGGATCTCGATTCGGGCACCGCCTGAAGCAGCGCGTCCAGCAGCCACTTATAGGCCTCCGGGCTCGTTCCGAAGGCGGTGGAGTGCATCTCGCCCCAGGGGCCGAAAAAGCCGCCGTCCACGCCCATCAGCACGTCCTCGTACTCGCGAAGGACCGGGGCGAGCTGGCGGATGTGCTCCAGGAGGATTTCCTTCCCCGGCTCCACGTCCGTCACCAGCTGATCGATTTCCCCGTCGTCGGGATGCCCGGCGCTCACCCAGCTGAAGCCCGGCCCGTCATAAAGGAAGCGGACCATGGTGACGCCCTCTCCCGCCCGGACCTGCTCCAGCTTGTCCCTGATAAAGGCGAGGGCATCCTCCGTCAGCGGCTGCGAGGTGCCCCGCGGCCACTTTGAGAATTCATTTTCCAGCCAGTAATCCAGATGCGTGTCGTAGTCGTAGGGCGGTTCGTCGCCCTCCCGCGACCGGATCGACACCTCCTCCGGCGCGAAGTAGTCCTCGTCGTAGGGAACGCCCCGGCCGGTCAGGGCGTTGCCGGAGAAATTCCGCAGATCAAAATACACATGGCTGACACGCGTCTCCGCCTGCGCGCCGCCGACCGTGACCGGCTCCCTGCCGACCTCCATCTCCGTGCCCTCTTCGCCACTTCCCGATACGGGAACGACCATGTCGTCGTTGGCGCGGTAGAAGCCCCGGTCCGGGTTGGGGACGTCGGCCGGATTTTCCGTGTAGTCCAGGTTCTGAAGGACCAGTCCCTCCGGCATGTTTTCCGTGACCATCTCTTCGCTCTCCGTGCTCTCAGCCGCCGCGGCCGCCCCCGGCGAAGCGGTCAGTCCCGCCAGCAGGGCCGTCAGCAGAAAGGCTGTGACTGTAACTGTTTTTCTCATCGGCACATCTCCCCGGGTATTCCGTGAAAGGTTCTGTTCCGTTTCTCATTTCATGCCCGTCATTGCGATGTCCCTGATAAACTCATTTCATGCCCGTCATCGCGATGTCCCCCTGCCCTGACGATCCGCTCCACGCCCTTCTTCGAGTAATTCAGGCGTTTCTCGTTGATGTCCATCAGCATGAGTTCACACTCATCAAAAGCAGGAAACGTCATCAGATCTCTCACCAGATCCCTGGTAAATTCCAGAGAACCGGCCCCGATAAAAGTAAACTTTTCAATGCGGCAGTTCCTCTCTTTCGAAATTTACAGGCATTTTAAAAACAGACCGAAACGCACAAAAAAGATCCTGTTTTGTTAAAATATACAGTGCCCCCGCCGTTGTAAAGGGCGTTCATTGTACATTATTCCCGTTTGAGTAAACACTTAGCCGGGGCAAAAAAATGACTCCCGTCTCCAGGAGCCAGACCGATGATCCTGATACCCGTATCCGGGAATCAGGACTTTGCGGGGGGATACTCATTGCACAGCAGGCGGTAAGGCGCCTCATCCTCCTCGATGGCCGGGAAACGGGAAGTATGCGCGTAGAAACGGTTGTCCGTGTTGTCGTCGTTGCACATGGAGACTTCCCCGATGAGAACCCTGGAACCGTCCTTCGGGACGAAAAATTCGTGATAGTAAAAAGGATACAGGGTCAGACTTTCTCCGGGATGAAGAATGATATCCTCTCCCGGCTTTACATAGTAATTTCTGCCGTCCCGCGAGATCCGCACGTCCGTGTCCAGAAGTTCTCCCTCGTTTTCGCGGTTTGCGTTCCAGAGATGGAAGTAAAGATCTCCGCCTCCCCGGTTGATGATATCTTCCATCTTGTTCCAGTGAAAATGATTGGGGCACATCTGGCCCGGATAGAGCATCATGATCTTTTCCGCGTAGGTCTTGGTATACCTGGGATCATGCACGCTTCCGTTTCTCAGCGTGATGAGCGACAGTCCGTTTCCTCCGAAGAAATCCCCTTCGCCGTAATCCGTGATATCCCATCCAAGCGCGTTGTCACGAATCTCGTCGTACTCGTGTCCCTTCTCCTTCCACTCCTCGGGCGTGAAGCTCAGGAACGGCGGCAGCGCGAAACGATGCTCCTTCAGCATCGCTTCAAAATCCCTGATTACCTGGTTGATCTGTGAACGTTTCATGGTTTTGCTTCTCCTTTTCTTCAGACGTCCGGGTTACTTTGTTTTTTCATCTTCGCATTGCCTCCTGAATATACGGTTTCATATTCTGATACACGACCTGATATCCGTCGGCATACATATGAATGCCGTCGACCGTATATTCCTTCCTGAGAAGGCCGGTCTCATCGGCAAGCCCCCGGTTGACGTCGATGAACCGCACGTCCAGCTTCTCACACAGCTTTTCCACCGCGACGTTCGCGGCAGACAGTTTTTCTATCCGGGAGCTGATCAGGCTCTTCAGAAAAGCCGGCACTTCCACATCGCGTCCGTTTGCCGGGTAGAAGGCCATGACGTAGACCGCTGTTTCCGGAAGTCTGTTCTTTATCCTTCGCAGCAGATGCTCATACCGCCCGATCAGCATTTCGACGCTGCACGCGGGATCGCTTATATCGTTTGTCCCGATGTTGATAAAGATGGCGGACGGTTCGAGTTCGAAAACCTGCTCCTCCATGGTCTCTTCCATCTCGGGGATCGTATACCCGCCGATCCCGCGGTTATAGATCACCGCGTCCGAATGGTCCGCCAGCAGAATCTCATGGATCGGAAACTGTTCCATCAGGGAAGATCCCACAAAAAGGATTTCTCCTTTCCGGGCCAGCCTGTTCAGGCGGCGGAACCGTTTTGCCTTTACCGCCTTCTCCTCTTCTTCCCATTTTTTTATCGTCTCAAAATCCATGCTTCTTTCCTCCTGTCCCTGTCTGTCTCCCACCCGAAATGTACAGCAAAACCGGTCCGTCTGCATGCCGCAGACAGACCGGCCTCTTTTTCTCAGCGAAATGAAACCGCGGCGCTTTCAGCGAACCATCCGTATTTCTTTCCGGACTCGACCCTGAAGCGAAGCCGGTAGCCCGTATAGCCCGACGGCATCGTATAGGGCACGATGTACATCTTCGTCAGCTTCACCTTCATGCCGGCCTTAAGAAGCAGGCCCTTCCGGTTGAGCTTGACCGCATTGGACGAGGTCCGGAAGCTGGCGCCGCTGTATTTCATGTAGTAGCTTCCCGCGGCGCTGAGGTATCTCGATGCGAGGGCAAATCTGTGCGTCGACGGATTCAGCCTGTACTTCGCGATAAACGTCGTAATCCTGTAATTTGACAGAGAAACCCTTCTGAACGGCCTGATATTCTCCTGGTGATAAGGCGACGTCGCGATGCAGACGATATTGTCGGACGCCTTTTTGAAATGGTTCCGATCCAGCACGCCCGTGTTGTCTTTGACGCATTTCAGGGCGCTTCCGGCGTATCTGTAAATCAGGATCGACCCGCCGCCGTACTGATGCATATATACGATCAGATAGACATTGGTTTTGTTGTATTTGTAATAGGTGACCTTATAGCCCCTGGCGACGAAAACCCTCGTCGTCCTCCCGTTCAGCGTAAAGCTGACTTCCCCGCTCTGCCGGTCATAGTCCGATATCCGGAAGGTATCGTTTTTACCGTCGTTGTTGAAGTCAAGCGTCGTGTACGTCTTGTCGTCCGCGAGTGTTTTCACGACGGCAGCGCTCGCGGTGCCCGCGAACAGGAATACAGACGCCGCCAGGAGCGCGGCGGTCAGAAGACATCTGATCAGCTTCATTTCGTTCCCTCCTTTATTTGCCCACGAATGAACCTGCACGGAACCTGCCAACAGTTCAAGTATAACAACGCAGGGGCCGGAACGCAAGCGGCCCGGCAGCGATATCGGGGCACTTCAACTGGGACGTTTCCGAATAGGCCGTAAACGGGGGACGGGGGATAATCCCCGAATTATCATACAAAAGACCGCCTCACAGCGGTCTCCGCTTTAATTTCTGTTATCAATATCCGATCAGGGATCCGGCGATCCATGCCTTGTCTGATCCGCCCGGAAGGACGATCTCAAACCAGTCATAGCCATCTTCATAGCAGACATTGATTAATACGCCGCGGATCTGAGGTCTCCACAAAAAGTTGTATATTCTGCAAAATATTATTTTGAGGTTTTCAGAAGCAGCTCTTCATTCCGTATGAACCTCCATTGGAAACTGAGTCTTTTTCGGCATTATCGTATTCATCTCTCGTCCTCTTCCAGCAGCTGTTGAATGGCCGCAGCCAATCTCCCGACCGTACCCTTGCCGGAGGCTTCCGCAATAGACATAAAGACGCCGAATTCCTCTTCAATCATCGCGACGATTCCCACGAATACGATTGACGATGCCTTAAATTCACCCTCGAAGGAAGTCTGAGGGGTAATCTCCGACACATCAACTTTGTATGCGTCCGCAACGATTTTCGCAAGTGCCTCAAAGATTTCCGGATCCGTCTCCGGTTCATCCGGGATATCAGCTTGTGCCGTCTCGTAACCTCTGTTTCCGTTCATCCCTTTATCCGCCGTATCCAGCTTTTTCTTCTCCCTTTTTCCGATCAGTTCAAGATCCGGAGAACCGTCTGCTTTGATCGGATCAATTGCGAAGACCGCCGTCTTATAACCATCTCTTTCGACAATTTCCATATGCACGGGATACGGAAGATGTTCGCGGATATATTTCGCGTTATTTTTCGTGACATTCAAAACCATTACGTTTCGTTCCGGACCTTCTTCGCATTTTACCGCACAGTACCCGTAAGGCTCCAGATCGCTGTAGGCCGGTCTTGAACTCATAACAGTCGGAACCAGACATATCATGATTTCTCCGTTTCCGCTCATCTCGTACCACTCCGTATCCATGCATCCGCACTCATTGCAGGCATAAACAGGCGGCCACTCGATATTTCCGCAGACGGGGCACCGGCGCCCCAGTACCCTGCCTTCCTCAAGTGCGTGATAATACCTGCTCACAATCCGTTCCACAACTTCAGCCATATCAATTTCCTCCCGCTCATCTAAAGCGCCTGGTTCGCAGCAAAAGATTACAGATATTCTGTCCTCCGCCATAGCCTCGGAGAAATACTGTTTCCGGAGTTCTGACGACCTGATGTTCACCTGCTTTTCCGCGCATCTGCAGGACCGCATCATAGACATCAGCAAGACCCGAAGCGGCATGCGCATGTCCGAAGCCGGTTCTTCCTCCATTAGGATTGATCGGCTTGTCCCCGTCGCATGCGGTTCTTCCCTCCATCACATACTTCCACGCTTCATTTTCCGGAATATATCCGCTGGCCTCTGCCGCCAGAAGCTGTGAAGTGATTACGAAGTCATTGGCATAAAGAAGATCTATTTCCGAGGGGTCAATTCCGGCCGTCTGAAAAGCCTGACGGGCTGCCTCATAAGTACACCTGACTTCCAGTCTCGGATTGGAAAGCTCCAGTGAAGAATTGCCGATTCCAAGTATTTCTATCGGCTGATTCTTTGTAAATCTATCTGCCAGATCCGTCGCACAGATAACAGCCGCCGCAGCACCGTCACACTTATGCTCAAGGCCGGAAATGCGCTGATACTCTCCGATCTTGGGATTATGATCGGACTGCATATAGGCCATCACATCATCATAACCGGCCGCTTCCGCATCCTCGTCATAGGTGCGGTGATCAATTGCCAGCTCCGTTCGTTTTGAGTTTCTCCGTGCTACAATCGCGAGCTGGCAGAGCGTTTTATCCATTTCATCCACCGAGATGCCCGTTTTCTCCGCATACCAGCACGCGGTGTCGTCGTGACCCGAATTGAACATCAGATGCCTTGAATAGGCGTTGTCGGTCATCCACTCCGTCGACTTCTGAAATGCTTCGAACGAAAAATGCTCTCGGATATACGAAGGCTTCCCCTGTATCGCAATCGCGTCACCGAACTCAACGCAGCCGGTCAGCACAATATCATACATCCCGGAAGCGACCGCCATTGCAGCGATCTCAACCGACGAATAACCTGTACAGCAGGCCTCCGAGTGATGCATGGATGCCTTTCCTCGCATGCCGAACCATTCCGCCACCTGCATATTGGGAGTCAGATAATTGGATCCGCCAAGGGGCGAGGCCTGACCGTGAAAGTAGAATTCAACGTCCTTTGGTGTTACGCCGGCATCTTTCATTGCCATAATGGCAGCGTGACCAAACAGTTCTCCTTCCGTCAGTCCTTCCGTATCCGGGTCATTCAGCGTCTCCATAAAAGGAGTACAGCCGACGCCGATGATAGACACCGATCGTCCGAACTTCTTCGGATCTGTACGATTAAATGGATACATTTTTCCAACTCCTTTCCGTTGAAAGTCTTATGCATTGTTCTTATGCCAGCTTTCCGAACTCGCGCCGTATCCGCTGTATACAGGCTGATCACTGGCTCTTTCCTGGAGTTTCGCAAGATCTCTGATAATATAGTTCCGGCCTTTATGCTCGAGAATTCCTTCACGTACGTATCGCTCCAGCACTCGCAGAAGATGTCTGTAGCTTGTCCCCAGAAGTTCAGATACATTTGTCAGTTTTTCGTTGAAGACGAGTGCCCCGTCCTCCCGCGGTTCTGCCGTATAAATCAGATAACTGCTCATTCTGCTTTCGAGCGGATAGGCTGCGGTCATCGTCTGAGCTACCGTTGTTTTCGCCAGCTTCTGGCCAAGCTGTAACAGAACAGACGAAAGAAAAACCGGATCTCTCATCAGCTGGTCCCTCAGGCCGTTCAGGTCTATCTCCAGAAAAACAGAGTCCCTGACTGTTTCTATCTCCATATCCGGGTTCCTGATCCCCAGAAACTCCAGATCACGGAGCATCTCGAAATTCTCACTGATATGCAGCAGCAGCTTTTTTCCGTTTCCTGTATATACGCAGTTTTTTACACATCCTTCTACCAGAAATACCAGAGTATCCCGTTCAGGATTAAATTGAACGCTTTCCCCTTTGCTATGCAGAATGAGCCTCACTCTGTCCGTTCCGAACTGGTCAATCTCCCGGATCATATCTTCCAGGTGATATCTTGCGATATATTTTCGAATTTCTCCAATATCATAGATTCTCTGCATGGGGAATTCATTCCTTTTTGTAGATCACGATCAGATATCAAGCGCCATGTAATGGGCATCCCGCACGGCGTAGGCGACTTTGCCCGGCCGGCGGCAGTCACCCAGCCTCTGGACAACCGGAGCGCTGCAGCACAGTTCTTCAAAAAGCTTCTGATCCGCGCGGTAACCCGCGGCGCATATGATACTGTCTGCGGGAAGCATTTTCTCACTTCCATCCTGAAGCTTTACCACTAATCCTTCAGCCGTAACTCTTCTTCCGGAAGCATTCGTCAGCACAACTGCCTGATCCCTGCGGAGCTCCGCTTTCACCGCCGTCCGATAGAAAATGTCGGAATCAAGTGCTATGTCTTCTCTCATCTCAACTATGGTCACGTGTCTGCCTGTTCTTCCGAGATGAGCCGCTGTCTCACAGCCGACAAGGCCGCCTCCAAGAACAATGATCTGCTCTCCGATCTTTTCCTCCGCTCCATATACGTCCTCCGCGATGATGACATTTTCTCCGTCAATTCCTTCAATCCGGGGAACCACAGGTGCCGCCCCTGTTGCCAGAAAAAGAATATCCGGGGCTTCTTTCTCCACAAGTTCCTTCGTCACGGCCGTTTCAAGCACCACCTTAACAGGACTTTTCCTGAGTTTGTACTCGAGAACTTCACTGAAATCAAAAAGACCGCGTTTGAAGTCCACATATTTCGCGAATTCAAGCGCCCCTCCGAGTCTGTCCTTTTTCTCATAGAGTGTGACATCATGGCCGCGTTCCGCAGCCGTCAGAGCGGCATACATTCCGGCGGGACCGCCTCCCGCGATCATCACTTTCCTCGGGGTGGTTGGCTGTGCTTTCGCAATCCACTCATTATATTCGTTTCCGATCACAGGATTAACCGTACAGGATGAGCATTCTGTTTTCAGCGAGTCACCGAAACAGCCCATGCAGCGTACACATTTCACAATTTCCTTTGAACGTCCGTCCCGCAGTTTGTTCGGCAGGAAGGGGTCCGCGAGAAGCGGTCTTCCTAATTCTACAATATCTGCTTTTCCGGAGGCTATTATTTCCTCCATCATTTCCGGATCAACGATGCCGCCAACTGTTGAGACCGGCACATGCACATGTCTGCGGATTTCTTCGGCAAGGTATACATTCGGCCCCTTCTCCATAAACTGGGTCGGATGCGTTCTGAGATACAGTTCCAGATCTTCATGGATTCCTGCCGATACATTGATAAGATCACATCTGTCATCTATCAGCTCCGCGAGCCGGATTCCGTCGTCCAGAGTGAGGCCGCCCTCGATAAATTCATCCCCGCTGATTCGAACGTCGATCGGAAAACCGGGGCCGACTGCCTTTCTGATAGAGTCAAGTGCCATTAGAAGGGGCTTTGCGCGGTTTTCGAAGCTCCCTCCGAAGTCGTCCGTTCTGTGGTTTGTCCGTTCCGACAGGAACTGTCCGAAGAACCACCCGTGTCCGGCGTGTACGGTACACATTTCAAAGCCAGCCCGCTGGAGTACCGCAGCTCCTTTTCCAAAAGAATCGATCACTTCGAGCAGCAGGTCCCTCGGCATCTCCAGTACCGGTCCGGCAGGTGTTATCTCCGCGCTTGCCCCATAGGATATCTTTCCATCTTTAAGACTTCCCGCCATACTGGTAAGGCCGCCCCATTTTCCTCCGTGCGACAGCTCTGCTGACGGTATCGCTCCATGGCGCTTGATCGCCCGGGCCAGCTGAGCCAGCGATACAAGGGATGTCGGGTTGTCCAGTTCGATCTGTCTGTCATGTGATTTTCCGGTTCTCGTATGGACGATGGATTCTCCCATCGTAACAACAGCGGCGCCGCCCTTTGCTTTCAATTCATAAAAAGCTATGGTATCAAGCGTCAGATTGCCGTCAACCGAACCCCAGTTGAGCGATGTTGGGGCACTGAATATCCGATTCTTTACTGTAATGCCTCCCAACCTCATCGGCTCAAATAAATGTTCATATTTTTTATCGATCAAAGCGGACCTCCTTCCGGCAGGTAATTATCATTTTTCATAGTATAGATCCATCCCTGAAATATAAATATGACATATGTCACATTTACGCCGTCACACCCCAAAAGTTCTGAACAGCCGGCACTTTCTGCCCCTTTTGCGCAAAATAAAACGCCCGCTTCTGTAAACATCTTACAGAAACGGGCAAAATAAAAATGCGCCTCCGGGGACTCGAACCCCGGACACCCTGATTAAGAGTCAGGTGCTCTACCAACTGAGCTAGAAGCGCTTTTGTTGCGTCTCATTTGCAGTACTTTTTCTTCTTGAATACCTGATCTTTTAAATTATAGCCAACCTGATCCCTTCTTCAAGATACTTTATTATTTTACCACAAATCAAAGTCTATATCATCTTCAAATTGTCAGCAAGTCCATTTCTCGATCTCCTGTATAGACATACAGAAAAACAGTCCTTTTTCAGGTTGAAGCTAACCCCCCCTTTTATAAAAACGGCTTAAATATCAATTTTAAATTGTTGTTGACAAACAATGTCAAGCATGATAATATAGCATTATCAAAAACAACCACACTAAATCAAGAAAGCGAGGTACTCACAATGAAGCAGTTAACAAACATCCAGCGAGCAATCCAGTACGTCAACAAGATTTTCAAAGCGGCAAATGAAGAATACTTCAATAATGAACTGCCGTTGCCCACAATCACAATTCAGTCAACAGTCAGTGCATACGGACACGTCAGTGTTGACAAGGTCTGGAAGACTGAAGACGGACGGGAAACTTACGAACTGAACATAGCCGCTGAATACCTGAACCGCCCTATTGAAAATGTCGTGGCTACTCTTCTTCATGAAATGAGCCATATTTACAATCTTGAGCACGACATTAAGGACACAACGAACGGGTATTATCACAACAGGAAGTTCAAGAAGACTGCTGAAGAACTTGCCCGCCTGAGTATTTCCCAAGATACCCGATATGGATGGACAATCACAGAACCCACCGAAGAAACATTTGACTTCATCATCAGGAACGGGTTTGAAGATATCCTGATTCACCGCGACACTTACACCGCTTTCAAGGGTATTGGCGGCACAAGCGGGAATACAGGGACTACAGCACCCAGAAAACCCAAGGGCAGTAATTCAATTAAGTGGATTTGCCCGACCTGCGGGAGCATTGCCCGAACGACAAAGGTTATGAACCTGATCTGCGGGGACTGCATGGAACACATGATAACTGCATGAGTGGCGGGGGCTTTGCTCCCCCACTCCCCACAAAAAATACCAAGCACAAAAACTTGTTGTTGACAAACAATTATAAATGTAATAATCTTGTATTATCAAATAAACAGCGCACCCGAACAGTTCGAAAGGCTGTTGCAACTTCAGACCATATACCTGTGAGTGAGCCCAGACGCGCAACACCAATAGTCAGGAAGATGACTGAAGCGGGTGCAACCAAACAACCACATAATACTGAAAGGGGATAACCACAATGATGAACCAGAGACTTAATGCAATCATCTCAGAGTACAAAGAATACGCAGAACTTGAGATTCAGCTCAAGGCTCAGATGGAAGTACTCAAGACTGAAGCGATCGAACTTCTCGGATCTGAATCAATTGACGAATACACTTGTGAGGCGGGCAAGATTACCTACCGCGAAGTGTTGAGCAACAGGTTCGCAACCACAGAATTCAAGAAGCTTCATGCAGACCTGTACCGTGCATTCACAACACAGACCAGAAGCTTAAGATTTACCTGTAACTGATCATCCACAGGGGCGGGCAACCGCCCCGTTTTTTTCAAGTAAGGGGTTTATTATGGCTATAGATGAGACCTTATCAATTCGCGATTCATTCAATGATTGTTCAGATGTCCCGCCAATGATATCGCTGAACAATATGCATGTTGGAATTAATCTTCAAAACACTGAGGAAGAAAGATACTGCCCAGGGCTATATCTCCAGAACGGGCAAGAAGCATCCCACGTCAGCAGCAGCGACATAAACAGTCCTGCAAAGAGTGGTGAATGGCAAGGCGCTGAGTTCTATGATATAATCAGCAGGTACTGCTCCGTCAGTATAACAGCAGATTCAGCGACCTACTGCTCAAAGGAATGGCGTAAGTGTACCGCTGCCGCTGCCGAAAGGCTGTCTGACCGTCATCCTGAAGCTTACAGTGCGCCATGTCAGATACAGATTGACAAGAACCGCATCCTTCTTTTCCGCAGTCAGGTAATGACAGACAGTGAGCCGATTGACTACACACCCGTCACGGAGCACAGGAAGTCCCGCAAACGCACAAGGTGATCGACCATGCCTCTTCTCAGTGGATTTATACCGCAACCTGGGAACTGCGATGAATATGACTTGGGCAGGATGTTTTAAACCTTAATTTCAAAATGGTGGTTCCAACATGAGTACGACAAGCGACCGTCAGAAAGAATACTACAGGAAATATGCCGAAGAGCATCGAGAGCAGCGCAATGCTGATTATGAACGGTGGAAAACTGAGAATCCCCGCAAGATGATTGGAACCCGCCTGACACTTGATGCTGTCGGAATCCTTGAGAAGCACCTTGCGGAAAAAGCGGCAGAAGAAAATGCCGCCGTTTCTTCTCTTCCGGAAGGGCAGCGAGCGGCATATTCACGCAAGTATACGACTGATGACGGCAGACCATCGCTAAATACCTTAATCGTCCGTCTCTTGAGTGATGAAGTTGGCGCAGACCTCACTCCGCCCAAAGACAGGAAGAAGCCAGGCAGGAAGAAGAAAGAAGATTGATATCAGACTATGCGTCTGTTACAATATCAATGCGTTCATTGTGGACGCCTCGCGGGACGGGTTATAGGTTCGTGGTTGTACCTGACCCGTCCTTTTCATGTCAAGTAGTATCACTAGAGGATTGAAAACTGCTATCACCCCCCCTATATAACAAGCGTTATCAATTATATTTATGAGTTTCCCCATTTTCTGTTTCAGTAATACTGCCATCAGCACCTACAACCCATGTAAATTTGTAAAGCTCTATTGTATTGCCATTAATGTCCGACGTATCTAAATGATAGTCATAGTCCGCAAAGACCGAACCATCCGACAAATAAACAGCTTTATAAGCATGTAGCACAAATTCTTCGCTATATTCGTCAAAGGTAAGCTCAAATTGTATCTTCTGATAAATATTATTTATCCCATCACGATTTATATGGCTCCCTTTGAATGGACAATTCTTTAAGCTATTATATGAGTCACGAATAGTTTTTACATTTCGATAGCTTTCAGGGAGATTATCTAACAGTTCAAATCCCGCACTATATGATCCTGAAATGAATTCTGATATGGCTTCACTGTAAGTATCAAAACGCATCTTTTCATCTTTCAAATCAGAAATCTTCTGGGAAAAATCAGATACATCTGTGTACTCCTGGTAAAGAGAAATCGCATCCCTATATTTATCCTTTGCCACTAAAGAATCAGCATATTCATCAATTACCGACAACAGTTGCTCTTTGCTATCCTTATAGTCTCCCAGTGATGCAAATAATTGTATTGCTTCTAAATAATTGCCATTCTGGGCAGCCGTGACTGCTGTGTCGTAATCAGATGACCTACACCCTGTAATCGACAGGCAAATCAATAACGCACATGCCACTGTCATTAACCTCTTTTTCATGTTGTACCTCCTAAACTATGTTTTCTTGTATATACACTAATCGATTTATTCTGCAATATTCATCAAGATTATATACGAATTCGGTGATTATATCCACCCCAGCGTTCGACGCTCCATTCAAATCGCAGCGCAACGAAAATGCATACATTCATAACGGTAACGAGTTTTTTCGTTTCCTGATTAGGTATATTTTAAAGGAATGTTGATATAGTATTATTTTTATATTGATAGTTCGTCTTCCAAGTGATATCATAAGTAATATAATAAACGTTGGTTTAATTTGATACCATCAAAGGAGAAAATATGATTTACGGATATTGCAGGGTCAGCACAAAGCACCAGAAGATCGAACGGCAGCGGGCGAACATTCTCGAAAAATACCCTGATGCAGTTATCTTCGAAGAAGCTTTCACTGGGACGAAGATTGATGGCCGCAAAGAGTTTGGCAAGTTGCTGAAGCGAGTTATGCCCGGAGATATGATTGTCTTCGATGAAGTTTCCCGAATGAGCAGAAATGCCGAAGAAGGATTTGCGCTGTACAGGGATCTCTATCAGAAGGAGGTTCACCTTTCCTTCCTGAAGGAACCTCATATCAATACGGAGACTTATCAGCAAGCTCTGTCTCGGCAAATAGATGTCAAGATCGAAACAGGAAAAGAGTCAACAGACAAGCTAGTCAGCACCGTTATTGATGCCCTGAACACTTTCCTTCTGGATCTCGTTCGCGAACAGATCAAGCTTGCATTCGATCAGGCTCAGAAAGAAGTGGACTATCTTCATAAGCGGACTGCCGAAGGAATGATCCGTTCCGGAGCCGCTGGCAAGATCTCGACATCTCGGACTGGAAAAAAGTATGAGACAAAAAAATCCGTTGCCGCAAAGCAATTTATACGGCAACGGAACAAGGGATTTGGAGGGGATCTGTCGAACGAAGAGACCTGGAAACTTGCAGGGATCTCCAAGATGACATTCTATAAATATCAGAGGGAGCTGATCGAGGAGTTTTCTGAGTAGTGATTTTCACCACGCGGTGAAAATCACAGATGATCCCATTGTAAATTTGTGGAACAGCCTGGGAGAGGCGTGGAACCATCCGACAGCAGAGTTTGGGCAACACGAACGCTGTGAAGCTGGGGCGTTCACTACAACATTGCTCAAGACTCAAGAAGATCTTCATAATGAGATCGGGCTGTCTGATTTTGATTTGATAACATCAATGCAGACCACATCCGGCAGCGGAGTTAGAGAAAATCAGATGGATATACAGAGAAAATAGGTGAGCGAACTAAGTTCGGGAGTATCCCAAAGATTGTGTAAACCTCCATACTGACGTAAGATAGACTTACGAGTATGGAGGTTTTTTTATGGCTCGACGCAAA
>JBGUKX010000016.1:0-47340 GCA_045114695.1 Lachnospiraceae bacterium
CCCGCTGCCGGAGCCGCCGCCGTCCCCGCTGCCGGAGCCGCCGCCGTCCCCGCTGCCGGGGCCGCCGTGGGCTGTGCCGCCGGGGAAGCCGTGCTTCCCGTGCCGCCGACTACGCTGGGCGTCACGGCCGGTACGGAGGAAGCAGCTGCCGCCGCTGCCGTGCCGGCCGCTGCCGCCGCTCCCGTCGCCACGGAGGACGTCGTGGAATCGCTGTCAGTCAGTGATGATATTGTATTTGATCCTCCTCCGCACGCCGTCAGAGAAAGAACCGTCAGCCCTGCCGTCAGCAGAAGAGCCGTTCTGATCCGATTTAATTTCATACTGTGCTCCTTTCGCGCAAAACCTGTTACGCACTGATACAGGTGATTTTATCATCTTCCCGTAGAAGAGTCAATATTTCTCCTGTCTCCGCCCCACGGACCGGCCTCCCCCCGGCCGAAACCGCCGGGACCGCCGAAGCCAGCGGAAACGCCCCCGGCGGATTCCCCTCCGAAGGCCGCCTCTCCTTCGCAGGAGACGTCTCCCGCCGTAAGCGTGACGGTGACGCCCTCCTCCAGGCCGGGGCAGCTGAAGACCACGGAATTGCCTTCTGTCCTAAGGGTATATTCCATCAGCACGTTTCCCTCCGCGTCCGTGATGACGGCCGTATCCCCGGCGGAGAACGCCTCTTCCGTCACGAAGAAAACACTGCACTGGGTGGAATTCGCGGAGAAATTCTCCGCCATGCCGGAGGAGCCGGCGGCGATAACGGTCCCGCCGCTGATCACGATATCTCCTCCGCTCTCGCTGCCGGAGTCCAGCGCCCCGTTCATGCCGTCCGACGGACCGTCCACACAGACGGTCCCGCGTGGGGATCCGTCCTGAAAACCGCTCTGAGCCTCGCTCTCAGCTCCCAGTAATCGCCGATGGAAAGATAGTGTTTGATCTCATGTCGTCCGTTCATGATCCGCTGTTCTCCTCCGTCTTAAGATATAGTACGGAACAGTCTGTGGAGAAACGCGGTTCATTCTGTGAACATTCGGAGAATAAAAAACCGCAGGTCAGCACAGCGGCTGCCTGCGGCAGGGATTCTCCGTATGGGGTTGTCCGTTCTTTTTATACCATGTCCCACGTCAGAATCGTGTCCTCGGGAAGATCCGTCCTGACCGCCCTCCCGATCACGATTTCGGCGTACCTCGGGCTGATTCCCGTGCCCGGCCGTTTCGGCATCAGATCCTCCTCCGCGATCACCTCGCCCGCCTTCATGTCGCGGGTGAGAACCAGCGAGCGTCTCGCCTCGCGCCGCGGAACGATCTCGCAGTCCAGCACGGTTTTCTCCGGGCTGCCCAGCACCCGGTCGATCCACCGGAAGTTGGAGATCGCCCTGCGGAAGTCCTCCGGATCCCCCGCGTGGTAGTGATCGTTTCCGGGAAGCGTCTTGTCAAGGGTGAAATGCTTCTCGATCACCTCCGCTCCCAGCATATACGCGGCGGCGAGGGTCATCATCGTGTCGTCCGGCGCCACGTGGTCGCTGAATCCGACCCTCACGTCCGGGAACGTCTTTTTCAGCGTCTCGATAATCCGGAGGTTCGCGTCCTTCGGATCCGTCGGATAGGAAAGAACGCAGTGGAACAGGACGATATCGCCGCAGCCTGCCTCCCTGAGGACGCGGACGGCCTCGTCCACCTCCGACAGATAGGCGGCGCCGACGGACATGTAGACCGGCTTTCCCTTCGCGCCGATGTGGCGGATGAAAGGAAGATTGGAGAGGTCGGAGGAGGAAATCTTGTAGAAATCCACCATGTCCCCGAGATAATCCGCCGAGGCGTAATCAAAGGGCGTCGACGTAAAGTCCATCCCCTTCGCGTGCGTATAGTCACAGAGCTCGCGGTACTCCGCCTCGCCGAAGCTGTCGTGCTTCAGGAAAAGCTCGTACTGCGTCTTCGTGGGCTCCTTGGTCGTATCCCAGTAGGCCGGAGAATTCTTTGAGACAATGGTTCCCGCCTTGTAGGACTGAAACTTGGCGCAGTCGATCCCGACCTCCGCCGCCGCATCGATGTAGCGCTTCGCGGCCTCGAGGGGCGTGATGTTCATGACCCTGGCGGTGTCATAGAAATTGACGCCCATCTCGGCGATCAGGTACGGTCTGGTTTTTCTCATCTTTCTCAATCCTCCCTTGCGCGAAACGGAAGGCCTCCGCCCCGCCGTTCCCGCCTCTGCCGCAGATAATCCTTTACAGCGCGTTGATCAGGCCCATGACCCGCTTGCGCCCGCCCCTGAGATCATGACGGAGCAGCTGGTCCTGGAATTTCCGGCGGCTTTTCTGCGAGAGCCCCAGATACATCCTCAGCGTGCTCTCGATGACCTCGTCGTCCGGGTTCAGGCCGATGTAGGTGAAGCCGTTCTCGTTGCTCACGAACCCGTGCTTCTCCTCCCGCTGGTTCTGGGCCATGGCGATGGTCGGGATCCCGAGCATCGCCAGCTCATAGCCCGTCCTCCCGCGGGACGTGACGGCTATATCGCAGGAGGTCATGAGCTCCGGCATATTCGAGACGTCGTAGAGCACCTCGATATGTCCGTAGCGGTTGTATTCCATGAGGGCTTCCACGTTGTTCTTCGCCCTCCCGATCACCACCGTGAAACGGTAGTCCGTGTATTCGGGCTTCGCAAGCATCCTGAGGAGCCTGTCCGTGTAATCCTGGGGATCCGCCCCGCCGAAGGAAATGAAGACCCGCTCCACCTTCTCCCTGATGCGGATCGGCGAATAGAACATGAAGGTTTTTCCGGAGATATAGTACTGCTCTCCCGCTTTCACCTGCGGCAGGTCGGATTCGTGATAAAGAGCGTTGAACACGAGATCCGCCTTGACCTGGCCTTCCCCGTCGTCCTCGAAGTTGACGATCTTCGCCTTCGGCAGCACGCTCCTCAGCCCGATCATGTAGTCGATGGAGGTCGTGAGAATGTCGTTGATGAAGATCGTGTACTGCTCCTCCCGGCAGATCTGGTAGAGCTCCGGGATGCCGTTGACCGGCCGGAGGTTGTGCTTGGTGTCGCCGAACACCGCCGGATCCGTCTGATTCGTGTCGTAGAAAATGTCCGGCTTCACAAAAAACTCGTCCGCCAGCTCCAGCGCCCTGTAGATGTGCCCGATTCCCCGTCTGTTGTTGCCGTTGACGTAGATCGCCACCTTTTCCTCGTCCAGAGCGGCGGCCACACTGCGGAGGTCGCTGAAGGTGTCGACGTCCTGGGCTTCGTTCTCGGGCACTTCGTAGACGTCGACCTTCTCCCCGATCCGGGTCAAAGGGGTGACCACGGAGGCCTTCGAGATGACGAAGGCTCCCGTCTCCATATAGCAGGGAGGGAGATACTGCCGGTTGAGACGCTCCTTGTAGTTCGGCACCTTTTTCCCGTCCTTCACGCCCCAGGAAAGGTGCGGGGCGTTGATGGCCGAGATGACCGTATCCAGATCCTGCTCCACCGCGTACCGGATCGCCGCGTCCAGCGTCGCCACCTTCAGCGTCGGGGAGGTCGGCTGCATCGTCACGATGTAGTCCCATTCCCTGTCGGCCGGCACGGCGTCGGCGATCACCGCGTCCAGCGTCACCTCGTCCCCGCAGAGGGAGGCGCTGCGCCAGTGGACGCCGACTCCCATCTGGGAGGCGATGACACGGACCTCCGGCGAATCCGTCGTCACGATGACGTCCGTGACGAGCCCGGAATTCAGCGCGTTTCTGATCGAGTAATAAATCAGGGGCCGTCCGCCGATGATTCTGATGTTCTTGTTCGGGATTCCCCTGGATCCGGCGCGGGCCGGTATGACCGCAAGTATATTCACAATTTCTGCTCCTGTCGATGCCGGACATCCCGGGGATACCCGTTCCGGCCGGGCTGTTTTTTCAGCCGCTCACGGCTCTTCGCCGTCTGTCCCTGTTTTCCGCGGCGTCTCACGGCGCTTCGCCGCCTGTCCCTGTCTCCCGCGGCAGCTCACGGCTCTTCGCCGTATTCCGCGGTTTCGTGCCGCTGTCTCTTCTCTGTTACAGTCTCTCGCTCTTCTCGATGTCCAGGAAGTATTTATAGGTGTCCACCGTCAGCTCGCCGCAGGCCGCCTCGTCGCAGGCGATGATCGCGGCGTTGTGCATCTGGAGCGCGCTGCAGGTCCACTTCTGGCTCACGCCGCCCTCGACGACCGCCGCCATGGCGCGGGCCTTGTTGTGGCCGTTGATCAGAACGAGAACCTCCCGGGAATCCATGACCGTCCCGATGCCGACGGAAAGCGCCCTGGCGGGAACCTTCTCCGGATCGTTTCCGAAGAAACGGGAATTGACGATGCGCGTATCCGTCGTCAGCTCGCGGATGCCCGTCCTGGAATTCAGGGACGTGAAGGGCTCGTTGAACGCGAGGTGGCCGTCGACGCCGATGCCGCCCATGAACAGGTCGATGCCGCCATAGGAGGCGATCTTCTCCTCGTAGCGGGCGCACTCCGCCTCGGGATCCTCGGCCATTCCGTTGAGGATGTTGATGTTTTCCGGCTTCATGTCGACGAGATGGTCAAAGAAATTGTCGTGCATGAAATACCAGTAGCTCTGGTCATGCTCGTGGGGGAGCCCGATGTACTCATCCATATTGAAGGTGACGACATTGCTGAAGGAAACCTCTCCCGCCTTGTTCATCCGGACAAGCTCGGCGTAGACCCCGATGGGGGAAGAGCCGGTCGGAAGTCCGAGGACAAAGGGCCTGTCATTTCCGTGCGCGTTGATCTTATCCGCGATGTATCCCGCTGCCCAGCGGCACATTCTGTTGTAATCTTCCTGAATAACGACTCTCATAGCGATCTCCTTCCTTATTTCTGCAAACCTGATACCAAAGTGCGGCCGGCGCCATCCGTGCGGCGGATGGAAACGGCCGGCCGTGAAACCATTCCGTTTCACTAGTTTTTTAGTATAACCCCGCGGAAGGCTATGCCGCAAGAGAATTTCTCAGGAAGCGGACGGCGTCGCGCCGGCCTCCGTGACGGTGATCGTCCGGATCACGGGCTGACGGTCCGCGGGAATGGTTCCGTTGTTGTCCGTCGGCTTCGCGTCGGCGCAGATTTTGTCGACGATCTCCATCCCCTCCGTGACATAGCCGAAGGCGGCATAGTCGCCGTCCAGGAAGGTGCTGTCGGACTGGACGATGAAGAACTGGGAGCTGGCGCTGTTCATATCCTGCGACCGGGCCATCGAGACCGCGCCCCGGACATGGGAGAGGCGGTTTTCAAATCCGTTCCGGCTGAATTCTCCCCGGATCGTCTCTTCGGAGCCGCCGGTTCCGTTTCCGGCCGGATCGCCTCCCTGCATCATGAATCCGTCCATGATCCGGTGGAAGGTGAGCCCGTCGTAGAAGCCCTCCTCCGCGAGCTTCACAAAATTCGCGACGGTTTCGGGGGCGGCGTCCGCGTCGAGCGCGGCCGTGACCGTGCCGTAATCTTCGATCTCGATGGCGGCGTAATGCGTGATGTGGAGACCGTCGGCGCCTGTGACAAGGTCCGTCTGTCCGGCCGCCGCGCCGGCTCCGTTTCCGGCGGAGACGTCCCTGCCGGAACGTACCGCGGAGACGACGACTCCGATGACGACGACCGCCGCCGCGGCCGCGGCGATGACCGCGATCCTCTTTCTGTCAGGCCCTGCGGCGGTTTTCTTTTTCTTCTTTGACGACATGGCTGTATACCTCCTGCGATGATTTACGATGAGTCATTTGCCGGCAATGGGTTTCCGCGCGGACGCGCCGTCCCGGAACGGCGCTCAGAGCGCCTCGTCGGACGCGAACATCAGAATATTCTGGGGAATCAGATACCCCGCGGTATCGTCGCAGGGAACGGACGCCGTATAGCGGAAGGTTTTCCTGAGCAGCCGTTCCTCCTTCCGCTTTTTCAGCGAAAGAGGTCCCCGCATCGCCGAGACGACGTTGACGGCGTAGATCCCCCCGGCGGAAAGTCTTGCCCGGATCAGCCGTATTCCGTCACCGGAGCGGAGGCCGCCGACGGCCCTGCGGCCGGTATAGGCGTCGTCGATGATGAAATCATAGCGCTCCGGACAGCGGAGAAGGTAATCGAAGGCGTCCTCGCAGAACACCCTGAGGCGGGGAGCGGAGCCGTCCCGGCGCATCCCCGGGCTCCCGCCCGCTCCCCGGGGGACGAAGACCTCCCGCGGAGACATCCCGTTCTCGCGGATCAGGTCGTCCAGGAAGAAAAGCTTCCTCGATATCCGGATCATCCCGGGGCTGATCTCCGCCACGTCCATCCTCCGCTCCGGATAATGGCTGACGTAGTACCGGGGATAGGCGAATCCCCCTCCTCCGAGAAGCAGCGTATTCCTGATGCCGGGACGCATCCCGAAGGCGGCCGCGAGCTGTCTGAGATACGGAAAAACCAGTTCGTTTCTCCTGTCTTTTTCAAGATAGGCGGCCGATTCGATCGTCCCGCCGGCGAGGAGCCATCGGACTCGTTCGCCGCGGAGAGGCCGCTCCCTGATGCTGATTTTCATACGTTTTACTGTCTTCTCCGGCCCGCCGGCGGCCGGTTTTTCCGGCTTTGCAGGAACCGCACCTCAAGGGCCGGCAATATTTGAGTTATTGCACAGATACGAATTTACTTTTAGTATTTATTATTTATATTATATTATAATTATGATATGATTGCTTCAAGGCTGGTTGCACCCCAGCCCCGGACGTTCAGACGTCCGAAAAGCGGGCCGTAACCCCTCATATACGGCCCGTACTTTTTTGCTCTCATTTCTTCTCCGGAACCGTCTCAGCCGAGCGGGATCTCCACCACAGCCGCCATTCTGGTCAGGCACTCCTCGATCTGCTCCGATATCTCGTCCACCATTCGCTCCGTGATGGCTTCGTTCTTGTCCTCTTCGAGCGAGCGGAAGAGATTCTTTCTGACAGTTCCTTCGATCATATCCATTCTTGAACGGAACGCCTGCTTCGTGATCAGCTTCCGCATGGGTACGGGCAGCCGCATTCCCAGCATGGCCTCTTCCATCTTCTTCTTCCCCAGGATCAGAACCAGCAGGGACAGAAGGACACCCGCGATGATGCCGTGAGGTCCGGAGGAAATCACGGCGATGCCGCTGCCGCCGCAGACCAGTCCCACCAGAATGGAAATAATCGAATCGATCATCAGGGTGATCTCCTCGACGGCAAACATGTTCTTCGCGTCGAGCCGGATGTCGATATCCGACGCGGACAGATAGGAGCTCAGGCTGAGGGCGGTGTACGGCACGTTGTGCCGGATGCAGATCGGGACCGTGTACTCCTCCAGCTCGACCGCCGCCTTCTTCAGCCACTCCGAGATGGGCTTCACCAGGAGCTCTCTCGCCGCGTCGGAGCGGAGATAGGCGGCAATCTCCTCCTGAAGCGCCTCGTCCGTGTCGGAGAGGCGCTCGATCTCGCCGCTCCTCCACTTCTCAAAGACGGGAACCGCGGCGTTTTCGAGAATCGGGCCGACGAGGGTGTCCACGGCGCTGCGGTAGAGACCGCCGATATTGGCGGCGACGATGGTTTCGATGGTCCGCGAGGCCTTGAGATCCTCGAGATCTTTCCGGAAATCCCTGAGCTCGTCGTCGATCCGCCCGCAGTAGGCGAGTCCCCGGGAGACCGAGAACTCCGGCTCGGTGCCCGTGATCACCACCGCGTCCGGGAAGGTGTCCATGCACCACTCCCTGACGGAGGGCAGCTTCGATACGCCGCCCGTGAGGAAGATCAGCTCGGGCATTTCTCCTCCGATGCCGTCGCGCACGTCGCGAAGAGAGCTCTCAAATACGGAGCGGAACGACCGGCCGCCCAGCCGCTTCGAGGCGCGGTTCTGCAACAGGTCCGCCGTCGCCGCGTCCATACGGATCTTCAGCCTGAGCGGCTGCCGGTAGCGGATCAGGACCGTCTCCGTGCAGGGCTCCCTGCTGAAATATTCCTCGTCGGAAAAATATCTCTCCTTGAGGCGCCGGGCGGCGAACTCGCAGTAATTCTTCCAGGGCTCGCTCTCCCCGAAGACCCGGCGGATCTCCTCCGCGTCGGGTGAACGGGAGACGGACTCCTCCAGGAGGATCTCGTCCATCACGCCGCCCCCGAGGGTGACCTCGCCCGCCGTCCGCATCTCCACCTCCCGTCCCCGGCAGACGTAGGCGAAATCCGTCGTCGAGGATCCGATGTCCACGACAAGCACCGGCTTTGAGAGGATGTCGTACCCGACCTGGAGGTGCTTTGACTGGCAGGCGCTCACCAGCGCGGCCCTCGACTCGGAGATGATCCGGACAGGGGGATACCCCGCCCGCTCGAAGGCCGCCCGGTACTGCTCCCGGGCATTTCTGTCCCAGCCGGCGGGACAGCCGACATAGAAGCAGCTGTCGCTCCCCTTCACCAGGTTCCCGGTCGAATACAGCTCCCCCAGAACGCCGGCGGCGAAGCTTCTGACGTCCGCGGCCGCGGAGGCCTCGTCCGTGAGAAAGCGGCTCTTGAAGCGCAGGCGGCGCTTCACGACGGAAGGCGCGTAGCACGCGTTTTCCCCGATCAGCAGCTGCCCGTCCGACGTAGCCGCGTAGGCGGTGACAAAGCTTTTCGCGTCCTGCACCGGAATCAGCTCCGGAACGGAACGGCCGGATTTTTCCAGAACGGAGACGGCGCTCTCCGCGTCGCCGAGATCGAAGCCGTAAAACCTGTCCATACCGTTATCTCCTCCATTCCTACGCGGAAGCAAGCCCCTTTCTGAGAAGCCTGCCCTCGGACGCCAGCGCCGGGCGGAGCGTTCCCTCCGTCATCGAGGGCATCCTGTCGAACCAGGCGGAGTGCTCCTCGCTGTAGTCGATCACGTCAATATTTCTGGTGTGAAGATAATACTTCAGCTCCGACAGCTTTTCAAAGGCATAGCCGCTGTCGCCGCTGTAGGAGGCCTCAAGAAGGCCGGCGTAGAGGGACAGCTCGGCATCCGTGAGGGAGGACGCCCTCACCCGGTTGTCGGAGGCTCTGTCCTGCGCCGCGTCCGCGGAGACCTGGTCCAGATTCTGATCCATCACCAGCATCACGGAGTGGATCGTACGGTAGATTCCCTCCCCGTCCACGATGCACTCGGTCATCCGTTCACGGGACGCGCCGCCCTGCCCGCCTCTGCTGAAGCGGCCCGAGAGAAAGAAACAGAGAGCGGAGGCCGACAGGAGGATCAGGCAGGCCGGAATCCTGAAGAGGCTGGCCGCCTGGGTCAGAAGCAGCGCGGCGGCGAAGGCCGCGCCGGCGGTCAGGAGCAGCAGAAAAGGAATCCTCGAGGCGAGGCGTCCGCTCTTTCGCTCCCCGCCGGACACCGTCCTCTCCCACACGCGGACGTCCCTGATGACGTTCACCAGAGGGACGGCCGTTCTCACGGCCCGCATCATTCCGGCAGCCGCCTCCCTGGTCCTGTCCTCGGCGCACAGCTCGTTGTAGCGGTACAGCATCCGGTCGAGGGCGGCCTCCAGTACCGGCCGGGCCTGATCGGGCGTCGCGGCTGTCTCGAGCTGCCGGATCAGCTTCTCTTTGTTCTGTTCCAGAATCTCTGTCATCGTCATGGCGGAACTCCTCCTCCACAAGGACCGCGGACCTGCCGGCCGCGCACTCTCCCGAAAAGCCGCAAATGCGGAGCCTTCAGGCCCCGCACCGATACCGGCCGCATCCGGTCCTTTTATCCTTCGTAATCCTCGTATCCGTAAGACCCTTCCTCACCGGCCCCGGTAAAATCAAAAAGAACGGTCGGAGGCGAGATGCCCTCGTAGTCGTTTTCAATGGCCTCATAGACGCCGCCCAGGCTGTCGTACCGCTTCGTCACGAGGGCGGCCGCCTCCCATCCGTCGGCGTCCCCTTCCTCCTCGCCGCTCCCGAAGAGCGCGCAGGAACCGCTGCCGTCGAACCCGGCCAGATAGCTGTAATGGCGGACGATATAGGCGGACCCCAGATAGTGGTGGTTCCTGGTATTGTCGCGGACGTCCGTGAAGCGATAGCCGTCGAAGTCAATGTGATCGATCACGGCCTCCCCCTGGCTGTTGAAGGAGGCGACGTCCACCGAGGCGGAGGCCCCGCTGCGGACGCTCTCAAGAAAGCTCCTCCACCGGTCGGAATCAGACAGACCGCCGCCGGATGCCGTGACGACGCCGGCCTCCGCGAGGGATTCCCTGTCGTCCGGCAGGCTGCCGAGATGGGATTTGACCTCGTCGAGTCCGTCCCCCGTCTCATCGGAGCTTCCCGGACTCACGCCGTCCGTCTCCCCGCCGCCGGAGAAGTCCTCCGAGGTTCCGTCCCCGGTGTAATCGCCGTCCTCCTCCGTCCAGCCGTCGAGCCCGTCGTCCCAGTCCTCGTCGTCCCATTCGCTTCCCCAGGCCTCTTCGTCCCACTCGTCAAAGGCGTCGCCGTACTCCTCATAGTTCTCGTAGATATACTCGTTCTCCTGCAGATCATCCGCAAAAACCGGGGAAAATGCCGTGAAAACAAAAAACGCGGCCGCCGCCGCACCCGCTGCGGCCCTGCGCCGGTATGTTCTTCCCGTCTCTCTCATCGCAGTTCCCTTGTTCCCCCTTCGGTGACTGTCCACGGCCGCTCCCGCCGCGGGAATCCGGCCGTCTCGAAACGCTGCTCAACAATACAGACCGCGGAACGCCGTCCGCGGTCACCTGTCGCGATTATTTCAGCTTCACTTCCAGAATCTCCGGCCCCTTCCCGGTCCTCGTCCCGGTCAGAAGAAGGCAGGCCTTCCGGTCCTCGGTGTTGTAGACCTCGGAGACGGAGGCGCCGGGCTCCGCCTTCCCGCACAGATTCAGAAAATCATCGAGAATCGGATCGGCGGTCACCCCGGAAATCCTGAGCCCCTTCTCAAAGCCGTAGGTCTCGATCATTTTGCCTGCGAGGGCGGCTTTCGCTTCGTCACGTGTCATAGAACTCCTTCCGCAGGGGATTTGTTTCCGCAGGGGATTTGTCTCCGCAGGGGAACGATCCTTCTGTCAGCGGTTTTCGCAGGTCACCGTATCCACGGTCGCGCCGTCGGAGGAGTAGACCGTGACGGTCAGGCCGTCGGGAGCCTGATAGACCGTAAGCCCGTTGTCCGGCTCCTCCTTCTGGGCAAAGGCGCCGGATTCCTCCTTGTTGTCGAAGCCGGCCGCTTTGGCCGCCTTGTCCGCGGCCTCCAGACTCATGCCGCTCCTGATCCCGGCGATTTTATAGGCCTCGCCTGCGTAAAGATTGATCTTCGTGATCAGACCGCCGCTCTCGGAGCCGGTCATTCCGACCTGCCGGTCCCGGCCGTCGACCGCTTCGCCGAGGCTGTAGCTTCTCACGCCGAAGGATACCTCCGACTCAATACCCTCGAATTTCTTCTCGAGAGCGTCAAAGGACATACCGATGTACTGGGAAAGCTCGTTTTTCTCCAGGGGGGAAATCGAAAGCTTGCCGATACCCGGCAGGATCGCCCCGCCGGCTGCCGCGGAGGATTCCGCGCCGGACGTCGCGGGGTCGGCCATATCCTCGGCCGAGTTGATCGTTCCGCCAAGAGAAAAGGAGAGAAGGCCCGAGGAGAGCGCTTCCTCCGACGCCGATTCGGGCAGCGCGCCGTCCTGTTCCGCGTCCGCCTCTGAGGCAGAGGCCGGTTCCGTCCCTTCCCCGCGCGATACGGCGTCCTGTCCCGCAGCGGCGCCGTCAGGGGCGGCGGCCGATGCCGCGGCGGTCCCGGAGGACGTGACGGCGGATCCCGCGGCGGTCCCGGAGGACATGGCGGCCGACGCCGCGGAGGCCTCGGAGGACATGACGGCCGATCCCGCGGCGGTCCCGGAGGACGTGGCGGCCGATGCCGCAGAGGCCTCGGAGGACGTGACGGCCGATCCCGCGACGGCAGAGACCGTCTCGGAGACGGCGGGCCGTTCCGGGCTTTCCGCTTTTTTCTTTCCGCCGCAGCCCGTCAGAAGAAGACATCCCGCCGCCAGCAGGAGGACGGGCATTCCGGCTCTTTTTCGGAAATCATGAATCCGTTGTTTCCTGATCATCATATTCAACAATCCTTCGCGTCGACGGACGCATTTTCGGGGAGATGCCACACCGTGAGCACATCTCCGAGCTGTATGTTGTATTCCGGGTCCGGCAGGCAGGTGCGCCGGTTTCTCTCAAAGCACACGATCGACGTGCGGTAATGCTCCGCCAGTCCCGCCGCGCTCTCTCCGATCCACGCGCTGTCCACGTCTATGACGACGGACTGGAGACGCATCCCGGCGTCCTTGGCGTCGTCCCCCGCCACCCTGGTGTACTGCTCGACAAATCCGGCGGAAATGATGCCCGTGGGGAGCGCCACGACCCCCACCCCCAGGAAGGAGATGAAAACCGCCAGGATCCTCCCCGTCAGAGTGACCGGGTAGATGTCGCCGTATCCGATGGTCAGCAGCGCCGAGACCGCCCACCACATGCCGGACAGGGCGTTCCGGAAGTTCTCCGGCTGGGCTTCATGCTCCACGCTGTACATGGTGATGGAGGCCGCCAGCATCAGCACCAGGATGATAAAGACGGACGAGGCCAGCTGGTTTCTCTTTTCATAGATGACGGTCCGGATGACGTTGAAGGAGTCGTAGTGGGCGTTGATGCGGAACAGGTGGAAGATTCTCACGACCCTCAGCATGCGGAACACGACGAATCCGCTCAGGAAGAAGAACGGAAGTATCGTCAGCAGGTCCACCATTCCGTCAAATGACAGCACAAACCGTCCGATCGCCTGCCCCCTTCCGATATCGGGGAACAGAAAGTCGGCGGTTATGATTCTGCATATATACTCCAGACAGAAGAAGATCACCGTAAACAGCTCCACCCCGTAGAGCACGTCGTGCCAGGGGCGGAATCTGTCAAATGTCTGCAGGACCATCACCAGGATATTCAGCACGATCACGGTTACAAGAACGATGTCGAACACCCTGCTCGCGGTATCCTGCCCGTTTCCGATCTGGATGATCTCAAACAGTCTCTGCCTGGCGGGTACGCGCCTGCCTGATGGCGTCTCTTGCCTGTTCTTCACACGCAGATCCTCTCCGGAAGCCTTATTCTATATGCATTATAATCTGCGGAGGCTTCTTGCGCAAGCATCTGTCCGATTCCGACGGCGGTCCGTCGCGGAGAAGATTCCCCGACGCTCCGTCACTAAAGACGCTTTCGCGGGGCCGCCCGTCACGCGGACGGCTTTTGCCGCATCCTCCGCGGAGAAGATTTCTCCGCGGTCCGTCACAGGCCGTATCTCCTCCTGCCGTCCGTCATCGAGATGTAGAGGTCGTAGAGAGGCGAGCCCGTCCTCCCCCTGGCCGGATAGTCGTCCTCACCGATGTCCAGCATGTGGGTGTCGCAGGCGTTGATGACCTTCGTGCCGCTGGCGTGCGTCCTCTCTCTCTCAAATCCGGCGCCGTAGCTTTTGTGGACGTGGCCGTGAAGCATGTATTTGGGATGCCAGCGGTCCATGAGCTCGTTGAAGCACTCGAAGCCTCTGTGCGGAAGATCCTCCATGTCCCCGCAGCCTCTGGCGGGCGCGTGGGTCAGCAGGATGTCGAACCCGTTCATCAGGGTGATCCTGCTCTGCAGCCGGCGCACGCGGCGGCTCATCTCCGCCTCCGTGTACATGTCCTTTCCGGGATGATAGCGCATGGAGCCGCCCAGTCCCAGAATCCGCAGGCCCCGGAAATTGTAGATCTTGTCGTCGATATCGATACAGCCCAGGGGCGGTCTCTGGTCGTACTTCGTGTCGTGATTCCCTCTGACGTAGAGAAGCGGACAGTTGATCATGGTCACGAGAAACTGCAGGTAATCCGGATCCAGGTCCCCGCAGGACAGGATCAGGTTCACGTCCTTCATGCTCTCGCGGTCAAAGCAATCCCAGATCCACTTGTTTTCTTCATCCGCCACCGCCAGTATCTTCATGGAACCACACTCTCCCTGTCTCTGCTATTTCGCGCTTCCGCCGGCCGTTTTTCCCCGGCCTCCCGCCGGGGCGCTGCCGGCGGGGCTCTTCAGCTCTTTGCCTTCGGCACCCCGCTCACCTGGACCGTCTCCCTCACCTTGTCGGTGAGCTCCCAAAGCTCGGGGAGACTTCCCACGACGTTGTCGTTGAGCCAGTCCATCTCGATGATCTCGAGGTTTGAAAGTCTCGGGCTGTCCGCCGTCTTGATGATCCCCTCCTGACTCCTCAGCTCGCCGTCAAAGGGATTCAGCGTCCCGCTGATCAGGCCGTTCTTCAGCGTCCCGACGAGCTTTCTCGAGTAATAGGAGATGTGCTTGCTCATGATCACGTCGATCACGCCGGACTGCATGCCCCACCAGTAGTTGAGGGCCTGGTCCGGCCTTACGATATCTCTCGCGTTCCAGGTCCCGTTGAGAATCGTCCGCACGATCAGCGTGTAGTATTTTCCCCAGTCCCAGACCGGCGCGGCGAGATTGAGCACCTGGCCGTCCTCTCCGATCCGGTAGATGCCGTATTCCCTGGAGGCGTTCTGCGGCTTGATGAGATCGGGCCCGGAGTAGACGCTCACGCCCTTTTCCCTCATGTCCGCCCTCCAGTCGACGTCCTTCACCGACGCCCAGGTGAGGTAGAGCTTCGCCTGAGGATCGATCATGGCGGCGCCGATGGCGAAGGCGTTGATATTGGCCATGGTCCCGTAGATCGGGTAATCCGCGCGGAAGCCGATCTGGTGGTTCTCGGCGACCGAGGCCGCCAGGGCTCCCATGAGGAATTTCGCCTCGTACATCCTGCCGTAGTAGGTGCGGACCGCGTTGTGCGAAAGGTTGACCGAGCAGTTCATGAATTTCGTCTTCGGATAACGGATCGCGCAGCGGAGCGTCTCCGCCATCTGGGTGGGGGAGACGGTGACGATGAGGTCGTCCTCGTCGGCGACGGCGGCCTCGACCGCATGGCGGACGTCCTCGTCGGTGGCGCAGCCCTCGTATTTGATCGTGTCGACGATTCCCTCGTAGTTCTGCTGCAGCGCGTTCCTTCCCAGCTCGTGTCCGTAGACCCAGCTGGACTCGCCGGGCGTTCTGTCATAGATGAACGCCGCCTTGAGGGGATGGGCCTCGGTGTAGAGCCGGGGCTTCACGATGGCGCCGAGGACGGTCTCCGCCGCGTTCGGCGCGCCGGCCTTCTCGATGTCCTCCGGGGAGTCGACCACCGTGATGCGCTCCTCGCCCGATCCTGTCAGGAATTCGTTCCAGATCCGGGCGATCCGCTTCTCCAGCACCTCCTTCTTCTCGTCCAGAAGGCTCCCGATGCTGAAAATCGACAGATAGATGAGGAAGGCGTCTCCGGCGGTGAGGGCGAGCTGCTCCCCGCCGCGGGCGTTGAACATCTCCTCGAAGCGCCCGAAGGCGTACCGCACCGAGCTCACCAGCTCCTCCGGCCAGGGGTCGTCCAGCGTCTGTCCGGCGATCTCCGCCAGCCGCGCGTAGCCCCCCTCCGAGGAGAACGTGATCCCGTAGATCGGGCACACGTCAAAAAACCGGAGAAACTCGTAGTAGATTTTATTCCACAGATCATCGGTCCGCTTCGGCAGGACCCGGGTGATATCCGCGAGAATAAGCGGCATATCCATGTACCGCATGACGGACACGCGCTTGTTCCCTTCCTGCACGTAGAATTTCTGCATGAACTCATAGACCTTGATGGGATCGCGGATGCCTTCGCTGACCTGGATGTCGCACAGCTGCTGCCATTTCATGGCAAATTCGGATTTCTCCGTCAGGATCGGCATAAAGGTTCTCGAGAACGCGTTCTGGCGTCCCTCGTCCCTTGTCCCTGTGATCATGGAGATCGGTATCTCCATCAGGCCCACGGGAAATTCGCCGGCAATCCCCTGACCGCCGGTGATGTAATCCAGAGACGGCGGGTACGGATAGCGCCCCGCGGAGATATCCCGATGCACGTCGCGCACGCCGATGCGGCGCGCCTTGTTGTAGTCGTTCAGCAATGCCATGTTATAACCTGTCTTTCCGAAAAGACAGGAGACGCCTCCGCCTCCTGCCTCTCTGATTCGTTTTTATTGATAGCCTTCCGGATTCCTGCTCTGCCAGTTCCACGCGTCACGGCACATGTCCTCGATGCTCCGCTCCGCCTTCCAGCCGAGCACCTTCTCCGCCTTCGAGGGATCGGAGTAGCACCGGGCGATGTCTCCGGGCCGTCTCGGGTCGATCACGTAGGGAAGCTCCCTGCCGCAGGCCTTTTCGAAAGCCTTTACGATGTCGAGCACGCTGTATCCGATCCCGGTGCCGAGGTTGAAGACGTTCACGCCCTCAAGCTTCTCCATCCCCTCGATCGCCTTTACGTGGCCCTTCGCGAGATCGACGACGTGGATGTAATCGCGGACGCCCGTTCCGTCCGGGGTGTCGTAGTCGTCTCCGAAGACATGGATCTTCTCCAGCTTGCCGCCGGCGACCTGGGCGACGTAGGGCAGCAGGTTGTTCGGGATCCCCTTGGGATCCTCGCCGATCAGGCCGCTCTCATGGGCGCCGATCGGGTTGAAGTAGCGCAGAAGCATCACGCGCCACTCGCTGTCGCTCTTCCATATATCGGTGAGAATGCGCTCCTGCATGGCCTTCGTGGTGCCGTAGGGATTGGTGGTCTCTCCCAGGGGGCATTCCTCGGTGATCGGCACGAAGGCCGGATCCCCGTAGACCGTGGCCGAGCTGGAGAACACGATCTTCCGGCAGCCGTGACGGCGCATCACGTCGCACAGGACGAGCGTCGTCATCAGGTTGTTGTGGTAGTATTCGATCGGCTTCCTGGTCGACTCCCCCACCGCCTTGTAGCCGGCAAAATGAATGACGGCGTCGATCTTCTCGCGGTCAAAGAGGCCGGAGAGCGCCTCACGGTCGAGGACGTCCATCTCGTAGAAGGCAGGTCTCTTTCCGGTGATGGTCTCGATCCTGTCCACCACGAGAGCCTTTGAGTTGTACAGATTGTCGGCGATAACGACTTCATAGCCGGCGTTGAGAAGCTCGACGACCGTGTGGCTCCCGATGAAGCCGGTTCCTCCTGTGACAAGTATTTTCATTTCCGCACCTCCAAACTGTCTTTCAGCTGATCCTGTGGGCGCCCTCGCCGGCCTCGATCACATAGAACTCGGCGGGCTTCGAGGGATATTTCTCCGCGTAGGCCGCGGAAAGCTTCGTCCTGAATTCGTCGATGGCCTCGTCTCTCACGATGCTCACGGTGCAGCCTCCGAATCCGCCTCCCGTGATCCGGCTTCCGAGCACGCCCGGCACCTTCCACGCCTCGTCCACGAGGAAATCGATCTCCTCGCAGGACACGTCGTAGTCGTCGCGCAGAGAGACGTGAGATTCGTTCATCAGCTCGCCGAAACGCGCGATATCGCCGGCGTTGAGGGCCGCCACCGCCTCGATGGTGCGGTAGTTCTCGTTCACCGCGTGTCTGGCACGGCTTCTGACCGGTTCCTCAAGGAGCGGCTCCATCTCCGCAAACGCCTCGGGCGTCAGCGCCCCGAGGGAGGCGAGCTCCTCCGGCCGGCGGGCTTCCCTCAGCAGGGTGAGGGCCGTCTCGCACTCCTCGCGCCTCGTGTTGTAGCCGGAGTTCACGAGCTGATGCTTGACGTTGCTGTTGGTGATGACGATCTTCATCCCGTCGAGAGCGAGGGGCGCGTACTGGTATTCCAGTGTGTTGGTGTCGAGGAAGATCGCGTGGTTCTTCTTTCCCATGGCGGACGCGAACTGATCCATGATGCCGCAGTTCATGCCGACGTACGCGCTCTCCGCCCTCTGGCCGAAGACGGCCAGATCCACCTGGCTGACGTCCCCGAATCCGTAGAGCTCCCTGAGCACCAGACCCGTCAGCACCTCCAGGGAGGCCGAGGAGGAAAGACCCGAGCCCGCCGGGATGTTGCCGTAGTACAGCACGTCCAGGCCGGTGGGGAGACGGTACCCCTTCTCCGCGAAGGCCCAGATCACGCCTCTGGGATAGCCGGTCCAGTCGGAGGCGCCGGCCGCGTCATTCTCTCCGCCCGCGCTGCCGTCCAGACGAAGCGAGGGATCGTCGAGGGAACACTCCGTCACGCTCCCGCTGCGGATATTCAGGGACGCGAAACGGATCGTGCGGTCGTCCCGCTTCCTCGCGGCGGCGTAGGTGCCGAGCGTCAGGGCGCAGGGGAATACATGGCCACCGTTGTAGTCCGTGTGTTCACCGATGAGATTGACCCTGCCCGGGGCGAAGAACACGCCCTCCTCCGGGTATCCGAATATCTTTTCGAAGTTCTCTTTCAGCTCCTCGAGAATCCTCTTCTCTTCCATAAACGCCTCCTGTGCCGGTTGCGCCGCCCGTCCGTCCCGATGACGCCGGGCCGCCTCTTCTTCGCGCCTCTTTCATCCCGCGCACCTGTATCATAAGCCACGGGTGCCGGTTCAGCAAGTTCTTATTGTCCACTCAAGCAGTCGTTTTGTCGGATAAGGCCGCCCGGAACGCATCCCGGCGGCCTCTCCCGTCATCTGTGATAGAGCTTCTTGCTCTCGTAATTCGGTTCGCAGGTCAGGTTGATCCCCAGCGTCTTGAAGACGCCCTCGTCGATCTGGGAAAGAATGACGGAGGAATGGGCCTCGAGACCCTTGAGATTCGGGACCTGGGCCAGCGCCCTGCCGGCGTTCTCGTCGTTCACCGCGGCGACGGAGAGGGCGATGAGAAGCTCGTTGAGGTGAAGCAGGGAGCTGTGATCTCCCAGCGTTCTCGTCTTGAGGTCCATGATCGGCTCGATAAAGGCCGGCGGTATCAGCTGCACCTCGTCCGCGATTCCCGCCAGATACTTCAGGGCGTTGAGAAGCAGCGCCGAGCTGGCGCCGAGCAGCACGGACGTCTTGCCCGTGATGATGGTTCCGTCCTCCATCTCCATGGCCGCCGCCGGATTGCCGGTCTGCTCCGCGCGGATATTGGCGGCCGCGACGACCGGTCTGTCAGCCGCCGAGATTCCCGCCTTCTTCATCAGAAGCTCGATCCTGCGCACCGGCTCGTCACCGGCGTTGCCCTTGCGCTTCTCGCACTCCGCCTGATAGAACCGGCGGATGATCTCCTGATCCGCCGCGCGGCGGACCGCCTCGTCGTCAAAGATGCAGTTCCCCACCATGTTGACCCCCATGTCCGTCGGGGATTTGTAGGGAGAGCTCCCGGAAATCTTCTCAAAGATCGCGTTGAGCACCGGGAACACCTCGACGTCGCGGTTGTAGTTGACCACCGTGTCGCCGTAGGCCTCCAGATGGAAGGGATCGATCATATTGACGTCGTCCAGATCCGCCGTCGCCGCCTCATAGGCGAGGTTGACGGGGTGGTTGAGCGGAAGGTTCCAGATGGGGAAGGTCTCGAATTTCGCGTAGCCCGCGTCCACGCCCCTCTTGTGCTCGTGGTAGAGCTGCGACAGGCAGGTGGCCATCTTTCCGCTGCCGGGTCCCGGCGCGGTGACGACCACGAGGGGTCTCGTGGTCTCGATGTAGTCGTTCCGGCCGAATCCGTCGTCGCTGACGATCAGCGGGATGTCCGCCGGATATCCCGGGATCGGATAATGCCGGTACACTCTCAGTCCGAGGGCCTTCAGCTTCTTTTCGTAGACGATGGCCGCCGGCTGCTCCGAAAAACGGGTCAGCACGACCGAGCCCACCGTCAGTCCGTCCCCCGTGAAGGCGTCCACCAGGCGCAGAAGATCCATATCATAGGTGATGCCGAGATCGCCGCGCACCTTGTTTTTCTCGATGTCGGCCGCGTTGATCGCGATGACGATCTCGCACTGGTCCCGAAGCTCCTTCAGCATCGTGATCTTTGAATCCGGATGAAAGCCGGGAAGCACGCGGGATGCGTGATAATCGTCGAAAAGCTTGCCGCCGAATTCAAGATAGAGTTTTCCTCCGAACTGGCTGATCCTCTCCCGTATATGTTCCGACTGGGTCTTCAGGTACTTGTCATTGTCAAATCCGGTCTTTGCCATAATACCCTCCATCTCGTGCGCGGTGCGCGAGGCACTTGTGCCCGCGGTGCGCGCGCGGCTCCATCTCGTGCGCGGTGCGCGAGGCACCTGGGCCCGCGGTGCGCGCCCGGTTCAACTATCGCGCGGCTCGTTCTGCCTTACGGATTTCCCCTCAGATTCTTTCCGCTATGTATCAAATAATAACATACGGTCCGCCCGATTTCCATTCGAATATGCGGCCGCCCGTCTTTTTCCGGCCGGCGGTTTCCCGTTCTTTTCCGAATCCGCCCAAAATAAAAAAGCCGCGGAAACAGCGGCTTTTCCGGATCCGGCCGCCGCCCTCCCGGCAGCCGGATCCGATTATAGCTCCTCCGGGCCGTCGATTCTCTCAAACAGCTCCGGATCCCCCGCGGCGCTCACATATTCCAGCTCCTGTGTGCTGAGCGCCCTTCCGGCGCAGCGTCCCCGGGTCTCCCCGATCACCGCCGCCAGCTTCGGATTTCCGATAAATTTCTGGTAATCAAACAAATCTGTCAGTCTCGCCATGCGCATACCTCCGGGTCACGGCCCATTCTCAGGCCGGTACCGCTGCCTCCGGGGGCATGACCTGGATGTTGTGCTCCAGGCAGTAACGGACTCCCATGCTGTATTCTTCGAAGCATCTATGAAAGAACTCTCTGATTCTGCTGAATAATGTCTTCATCCTTTTTCTCTCCTTCCGGGCTTCCAGCGCCCTTACATCCTGTTATACGAACCGCAGGAAGGCGGGGCCACCGAAAAGAGAATATTTCCGGAATCTCTTCCGTCCTCAAAAAACAGTTTCACGCCCCGGAGACTTTTCCGGTCCGGCAGGACGTGACGACGTAGCCGGCTCCGCGGACGGCTGTCCGCAGGGCCTTCTCATCCGGTTCCGTCTTGCACAGCACCTTTGCCTTCCGGGTGCTGATCGAGACTTTTGCCCACACGCCGTCCAGTTCGTTGAGCGCGTTTTCGACCCTGCGGGCGCAGTTCTCGCAGGTCATACCGCCGATCTCAAGGGCGGCCTCATACGGATAATGGCTTTTATTCCGGTCCGCGGCGGCGTTTCTCCTGACCGCCTCCTCGTGTTCTCCGCAGCATCCGCCCCCTCTGCGGTATCTTCGCGCGGCGGCGCAGGCGGCAAGAACGGCAAGCAGAACCAGGCCGGCCGAAAGAACGGCGTTCATGATCCGGAATCCTCCTTTCTTCTTCGGCAGGAGAGGCCGCATCCGGCGCACTCTCCTCCGCAGCTTCTTCCTTCCGCGCGGTTTCTCAGGATGCTTCTCAGCGCCGCCGCGGCGGCGGCGCCGACCAGAAGCAGAAGTACGATATCCAGTCCGCTCATGTTTGTCACCTCAATCCGAACAGCATGCCCAGCAGACGTATGAGCAGGGCGCCCGCCCAGCCCAGGACGCACTGCCAGATCACCAGGGTCACCGCCCAGCGGGAACCCAGCTCCCTTTTGACAGACGCGATCGCCGCCACGCAGGGCGTGTAGAGGAGGCTGAAGACCAGCATGGAGAGAGCCGAGAGCGTACTCAGCACGGCCGCCACCCCGCTCTCGCCGCCAAACAGCACCCGCATCACCGAGACCACGCTCTCCTTGGCCATGAAGCCGCTGATGAGAGAGGTGACGACGCGCCAGTCGCCCAGTCCGACGGGCCGGAACAGCGGAACCAGAAGGCCCGAAATCACCGCCAGGATACTGTCGTGGGAATCCTGCACCATATTAAAGTGCAGGTCAAAGCTCTGCAGGAACCAGACGACGATGGTGGCGATGAGGATCACCGAGAAGGCCCTCTGCAGAAAGTCCTTGGCCTTCTCCCACAGCAGCTGAAGCACGTTTCTTGGGCTCGGCAGCCGGTAGTTCGGCAGCTCCATCACGAAGGGGACGGCGTCGCCCTTGAACATGGTGTTCTTGTACAGAAAAGCCACGAGAATTCCCGTCAGGATTCCGACCAGATAGACCCCCGTCATCACCGCCCACCCGATGTTCGGGAAGAAGGCGCTGATAAAGAAGGAATAGATCGGCAGCTTGGCGGTGCAGCTCATAAAGGGCGTCAGCAGAATCGTCATCCGCCGGTCGCGTTCGCTGGGCAGCGTGCGGGTGGACATGACGGCGGGGACGGTGCAGCCGAAGCCGATGAGCATCGGGACGATGCTTCTCCCCGACAGGCCGATCCGCCGCAGAAGCTTGTCCATGAAGAAAGCCACACGGGCGATATAGCCGCTGTCCTCCAGCAGCGACAGGAAGAAGAACATGGTCACGATGATGGGCAGAAAGCTCAGCACGCTGCCCACGCCCTCGAAGATCCCGTTGATGATGAGCCCGTGTACCGCGGTGTTCACATTGGCGGCGGTCAGGGCGGCGTCCGTCGCCTCGGTGAGCCTCCCGATCCCCGCGGCCAGGAGGTCCTGCAGCCGCGCGCCGATCACGGAGAAGGTCAGATAGAACACCAGCGCCATGATGCCGATGAAGAACGGGATGGCGGTGTACTTTCCGGTCAGGACGCGGTCGATCTTCTGACTCCTTATATGCTCCCGGGTCTCCCCCGGCTTCGTGACGCACTCGCTGCATACCTTTTCGATAAACGCGAACCGCATGTCGGCGATGGCCGCGCTTTTGTCCAGGCCGCGCTCCTTCTCCATCTGGAGCACGATGTGGCCCAGAAGATCCTTCTCGTTCCGGTCGAGCCCGAGCTGGTTCAGGATCAGCTCGTCGCCCTCGATCAGCTTGGAGGCGGCGAAGCGCACCGGGATGCCCGCCTGCTCCGCGTGGTCCTCGATCAGATGGGTCACCGCGTGCAGACATCGGTGAACGGCTCCCCCGTTGTCGCTCGCGTCGCAGAAATCCTGGCGGCGCGGCTTCTCCTGATATTTCGCGATATGCACGGCGTGCCGGACCAGCTCGTCGATGCCCTGGTTTTTGGCCGCGGAGATGGGCACCACGGGTACGCCGAGCATGTTCTCCATCCGGTTGACGTCGATGGTGCCTCCGTTTCCCGTCACCTCGTCCATCATGTTCAGGGCGACTACCATGGGAATGCCCATCTCCAGCAGCTGCATGGTCAGATAGAGGTTGCGCTCGATATTGGTCGCGTCCAGGATATTGATGATCGCGCGCGGCTTCTCGTTGAGGACGAAATTGCGGGACACCAGCTCCTCGCTGGAGTAGGGGGACATCGAGTAGATGCCCGGCAGGTCGGTGATGGAGGTGCCGGCCTGGCCCCGGATCGCGCCGTCCTTCCGGTCCACCGTGACGCCGGGGAAATTCCCGACGTGCTGGCTGGCCCCGGTGAGCTGGTTGAACAGGGTGGTCTTGCCGCTGTTCTGATTTCCCACCAGCGCAAAGGTCAGCAGGGTGCCCTCGGGAAGAGGATCCCCCGATCCCCTGGGATGATATTTTCCCTCCTCGCCGAGACCGGGATGTTCTTCTTCCCTCTTTCTGCGCCGGCTCCCGGACGACTCCGCTGGCGCCTCGGCGGGCTCCACCTCGATCTGCTCCGCGTCGGCCAGGCGGAGCGTCAGCTCGTAGCCGTGGATGCGGAGCTCCATGGGATCGCCCATGGGGGCCAGCTTGACCAGGGTGACCCGCGCCCCCGGAATCACGCCCATGTCCAGAAAATGCTGCCGCAGCGCGCCTTCGCCCCCCACGATGGTGATGACGGCGCTCTCTCCCGGCTTTAAATCTCTGATTGTCATTATTTCCCTCATTTCCGGATGTTTTCCCGCCTCCCGGACGGAGCCGGCGCACCCATCTTTCTTACGGATTTCTTACGGAGGGAAAGCCGCGCGGACGCGCGTTTTCCCTCTTAAATCATTATAAGAAGATGCGCCTTCTTGTAAAGTATCTTTCCTGAGAAGCGGCTCAGAATCCGCTTCGTCCTTCCTCCCGAAAAAAGCAGCGGGGAAGACCGGGGGCATCAGATAAACCGCCCGGGCTTCCCCGCTGTGAAATGGAGGGAATGCAGATTCAGTTGAACCGGTTTCGCCAAAATCCCCGGCCGCGGTCCTTTCGTCTCCGTCACGGCCAGATTTTTCTCCCCTTTTCATCCGGGATTCCGCTGAATCTCCGGAAGAAGGTATTGATCACGTCGCGCCACTCCCCGGCGTTTTCGATCTGTCTCCTCATTCTTTCCTCCGCAAGGCCCCTGTCGCTTTCCGGCAGCGGCAGCCGGGCCAGCCGGCGTCCCATGGCGGCCGCCTCATCGGCTCCCTCGAAGTGATCGTCGTAGATCCTCTGGATCAGGGTTCTGCCGTCCTTCATTCTGAAGGTGTAGGGAAGCCGGTGAAAGAAAAGGAGGTACTCGTCCGGGCAGGTCCGGGGATCCCCGTACAGCGAGCGTTCCGGCTCCGGGTACTGAAGAACGAACCCGGTGCCCTTCTCCGTCCGGTCGATTCCGACGGCGTCCCTGTCCGCCCTGTTGTAGGTCCCCCACACCGAAAATTCGTAGCCGTAGGGGCTCGGCCCGTAATGTCCTTCCGGATTCACCATCCAGCAGAGGCCCAGGGGGGCGGTGTATTTCTCATAGACGGCGCGGCTTTGGGCGAGGATCTCCAGCAGAGCGTCCTCGTCCGTCGGTTCGAACCCGTAGGTGAGCCGGATCCAGCTCCTCATCACCCGGAGGGGATCGCGGTCCCGGTTCCAGGCGTAGAGTCCGAAGGCAAACAGATTGAGCGCCGCAAAGGGGTGCCCCGTCCAGCAAGCGTCTCTCCCGAGATTGCTGACGGCAGCGGCCGCCGCGGTCTTCTTCCCGAAGAGCTGTCCGAACAGCTCCGTCCACATGGGCGGCATGGCGAAGAGATCCACCTGCTGGCCCGTGTACTCCTGGGCGAGCTGAAGCTCCACCGCCAGTCCGGTCCGCTCCATGCCTGTCAGAAGCGGCGACACCGGCTCTCTCACCTGAAAATCGAAGGGCCCGTATTTTACCTGCAGGATGACGTTCTCACGGAAGAGTCCGTCGAGGGGCCGGTAAGCCTCGTACGCGGCGCACGGCCTGTCCACCGAGGCGTCCCGCCAGTCCTGCGTGCAGTTGTAGACGAAGGCCCTCCACAGAAGGATCCCTCCCCAGGGGGCGACCGCGTCGGCCAGCATGTTGGCGCCCTCCGCGTGGGTCCTGCCGTAGGTGCCGGGCCCCGGCCTGTGCTCGCTGTCCGCCTTGACCAGAAAGCCCGCGAAATCCGGTATGGCTTTCCACACGGCGGCGGCGCAGTCCCGCCACCACCCCGCGACGTCCGGATCGAGCGGATCCGCCGTGGCCAGGCCTCTTTGCGCGGGCTGGGAAAAATCGACCGAAAACATCAGCCTCACGCCGAAGGGGCGGAGGACGGCGGCGAATTCCGCCGCGTCGGGCAGAAGCTTGTCGAGCAGGCGCCGGGCGGGTTCGTGTACGTTGACGTTGTTGATGCACAGCACGTTGATTCCGACGCCGGCGAGCAGCCGTCCCAGCTGCCGGATCCTGTCCGGCTCATAGCGGAAGGCGCCTCCCTCAAACCAGAGGGAATCCCCCGCGTAGCCTCTCTCGATGCTGCCGTCCAGGTTGTCCCAGCATTCGAGGATCCGGTACGGGTTCTCCGGCTCCCGGAGGCCCTCCTCCGGGGTCTCCCCGCACAGGAGCGATCCGATGAGGGCGTAGGTGCCGTAGAGCACGCCGGGCGAACCCCCGGAGACGAGGAAGCCCCCGTCTTCTTTTCGTATCACGAAGCCGTCCCCCTCCCCGGAGGCTCTCACGTCGATCCCGATGCCGCCCCCGGCTGTCTTAAGAAAATTCGCCGCTTCGAAAGCGGCGATTTCCTCCGGGGTTTTCAGGTTCTTCGGCACCCGCTCCGGCAGCGCTCTCAGCCAGAGGGGATAGTCCTTCCAGGTCAGCATAATTTCGGTCCCTTCTCTTCCGTTCCTTTTCTCCCGTTCCTTTTCTCCCGTTCCTTTTCTCCCGTTTCTTCTCTTCCGTCCTGCTTCTTTTCGCCCGCGCAGAGCTTCCGCCGGCCGCGGGCCGTCTTCGTTTATTCCTTCACGCTTCCCAGCGCGATGCCGGTCACGAAGTACTGCTGGAGGAACGGATAGACGATCAGGATCGGGACTGTCGCGATCACGGTGATCGCGCAGCGGATCGTGATCGGGGTGGTCTGTCCCAGGGTATTCAGCGCCTCGGCGGTGGTCTTCGCCGCGTTCGCGCTCGCCTGGGTGGTGGCCAGCTTCATCTTCAGAAGATACTGAAGACTGTAGAGCTCCTTCTTTCCACCGCAGTAGAGATAGGTGTCAAACCAGCTGTTCCAGCTTCCCACGGCGACGAACAGCGCCACGGTGGCGAGAACCGGCTTGCAGAGCGGGAAGATTATCTGCCAGAATACCCGGATGTCGCCCGCGCCGTCGATCCTCGCGGACTCCACCAGGGCCTCCGGGAGGCTCGAGATGTACGTCCTGATGACGATCATGTTGAAGCAGGAGAACATCGTCGGAATGATGTACACCAGGTAGCTGTTGCTCAGCTTGAGCGTCTTTGAGATCAGCAGGTAGTTCGGAATAAGTCCCGCGTTGACATACATGGTGAGAACCATGATCACGGTGATGAATTTCCGGAGAACGAATTCCTTTCTGGACAGGCAGTAGGCCAGCATGCTGGTCCAGAACAGGTTGAGGAGCGTGATCAGCACCGTCTTGGACGCGGAGATCCACGCGGCCTGGTAGACCGCCTTGTCCGAGAGAATCGACTTGTAGCTCTCGAGGCTGAACACTCTCGGCCACAGGCCGATATTGCCTCTGAGGGCGTCGGTGCCGTCGTTGAACGAATAGGCCACCGTGTTGATCACCGGATACAGCGTGATGAACATCAGCAGTATCAGGAAGATCGCGTTGACGGTCGGGAACACTTTGTCGTGACGGACTTTTTTCTGTTTGACTGCCGCAGCTGCTTTCATTTCTCTGATCCGCCTCCTCTCTCAGACAAGCGTGTTCTCATTGAGCTTCTTCGCCACGGTGTTCGCGGCAAAGAGCAGGATAATCGCCACGATGCTCTTGAACATACCGGCCGCCGTCGCCACTCCGTACTGCTGCTTTGAGATACCGTACTTCAGCACGAAGATGTCGATGGTCTGGGACCTGTCCATGACGAGCGAGGATCCGAGCAGGTACTGAATCTCGAAGCCCGCCTCCATCAGATGTCCGATGTTCATGATCAGGAGGATCACGAAGGTGGACTTGATGCCCGGCAGGGTGATGTAGCGGATCCTGTTGAACCTGCCGGCCCCGTCGATCGCGGCCGCCTCATAGAGACTCGGATCGATGGCCGTCATGGCGGAGATGTAGATGATGGTGTTCCACCCGACCTCCTTCCAGACGTTGATCGCGCCGACCAGCCACCAGAAGTACTTGCTCTCACCCAGGAAAAACAGCGGCTCCTTGATGATTTTGAGGTTCATCAGAAGGGCGTTGATGGGTCCGTTGCTGGCGAAAATGTTCTGCGCCATGCCGACGACGATAACCATACTGAGGAAATGCGGCAGATAGGTGACCGTCTGGACCGTGCGCTTGAAGAAGGTATTCATCACCTCGTTCAGAAGGATGGCCAGAACGATGGCCGCGGCCGTGCCGAGCACCAGGTTGATGACGCTCATGGCGAGCGTGTTGCGGACGCTGTTGACGAAGTCGGCGCGGCCGAACAGCCACTGAAAATTCTTCAGGCCGACAAATTTGCTTCCGGATATTCCCTGCTTGGGCTTGTAATCCTGGAACGCCGTGATCCAGCCCCACATGGGTCCGTAGTTGAATATCAGGACGTAAATCAGCATCGGCACCGACATGATCAGAAGCTGCCACTGCTTCCCGAGCTTTCCGAAGAAGCCCTTCTTCCTGACGGTACCGCCGTTTACGGTTTTCCCGGCATTGTTGCTCATGGATGCACCCCCGTTAATATAGTAAGGGGAGAGAACCAGGTCTCTCCCCTTTGTCAGGCTTCAAGAATGGATCATTCGTTGTCGAGAACCTTGGCAGCTTCCGCCTTGACGGCTTCCCACATGAATTCGCCGAAAACGGTCGCGGACGGTGTGATTTCTTCAACAAACTCATCCCAGAGTGCATCAAACTGATCCGGCTCGCACATGATCAGCTCCGGAAGGTACTTGTCCTGGATGTCCAGGAAGTCCTGATGGTCGACGTCGACCGGAGTGTAATCGATCTGCCAGGCTTCGCCGTAGGGGGCAAGCTCGATGGGCGGATTCACGAAATCAGCGAACTTCTGATATCCGTAGTGCTCCAGGAAATCCTTGTCATAGTCGTTCATCTGTCCGAAGACGATTTCCGGCTGATTGCCGACTTCCCAGCAGTTTCCGGCCAGATCGCCTTCCATGATCCAGCCCTGCTTCTTCGGGCTGCTCTGCGTGAAGGCCTCTGCCTTGTTGTGGAGCTTCCAGTTGTTGTTGAGCGTGTTCTGATACTGCTCTTCCGTCATGACGAGACGTCCGTCCTCCACGGAGTAGTCCTCGCCCTCGACGCCCCAGTTGAACAGCAGCTGCCATTCATCGGACATCATCTCTTCCCACATGTTGACGATGCGCTCCGGGCACTCGCAGTTGACGGAGATGCCGAATCCGCGGTTGACGTTCGGAAGAGAGCCGTTCACATAGTGCTCCTCGATTTCCTTGCCGTCCACATATTCCGGATCATAGACGAGGCCGAGGGCGACGTAGGTGTTCTTGTACATCTTCGCGTCCTGAAGGGCGAAGGTGGCGGTGTTGAAATCCCAGGTCTGGTCGAACATGCCGAGAACCGTTCCGCTGGAAAGAGCGGCGATGTACTGGTCATAGTTCATGACGAAGGTGTCCTTGCTGATGAGGCCCTTGTGGAACTCCTCGTTCAGCTTCTTGTAATACGGCTTCGCGTACGGCTTGTCGATGAAGGTCTCCGTGTAGAAGTCGTCGCTGTTGACGTCGACGATGACCTCGCCGTCGTTCGGGCGGCCCATCAGGTGCTGGACCGGGTTGATGAGGCAGAAATGACGCCAGTCCTCGCAGAGGATGTCGAATCCGGTGTAGGGCGTGCCGTTCTCGTCGGTCGGATTCTCGGCGATGAAGCTGTCGAGAAGATCAAAATACTCGTTCAGGGTGTGGATCTGGGGATAGCCCGCCCACTCGAGAACCTGCTTCTGGATGAAGAAGGCGGGTCCGTTGACCTGGTTGACGATCTGCTCGCCGTCGGCAAGGCCGTAGTTCGGGATGATGTAGAGGACGTCGTTTCCGTCTTCATCCTGGGTGATCAGCCGCGCCTTCTGCGGCTCGATGTGGGCCCAGAGCCTCGGCGTCTTCTCGGGGCTGACGTAGTCGAGAAGGTTGATCAGCGCGCCGTTCTGGATCAGGAGATCCGCGCTGTTGCCGCCGTCAAACAGATCCGGATAGTCCTCGCCGGCGATCATCATGCCGAGCTTCTCGTCCAGATCGCCCGCCAGGAATTCGAATTCGAAGGATACGCCGAATTCGTCCTTGATCTTCTGATAGATCTTATTGTCCTCCGCAGGCTGGTCGCCGGGATCGCCGCGGAATACGGTCAGGGTGATCGGTTCGGGCTGGCTGTCCTCCGCGAAAACGGGGAGCGCCGGCGATACCGCCATAACCAGAGCCAAGGATGCTGCTATCAATCTCTTCATAAGTTTCCCTCCTCTTATGGATTGGTGCGAGCAAGAATGCTCAAAAGAATTTGGATAAATTTACCGTTAAGCCGATGTGTTTCCACGCGTATCTGATGACCTCATGTTATCATCTCCGCCGGTCTGTTGCTTTTGAAAACTTGCTGAATCCTTTGCAAATGTTGCTTATTTGAATTATTCAGATTCATCATTCCGTCAATATTCTCAATAATACTTCCTGCTTTTTGTGAATTATTTCCGATTATCCCGGAACGTCCTTCGGTTTTTCCCGAAATAATTGCATCCGAAATCGTTTTCAGCCCTCCTCCCTTTCTTTTAGAAGGTAGCAATTTTTTATTTTCCGATTGACAACGGTTCCCGTATGTATTACGAATACATCATGAGCAATAATCGACAGGCACAAATGAACATTCAAAGGAGCGGAAAAATGTCCGAAAACAGAATTCTGTATGTCAATATCGAAGCGCCGCGGGACGGGGACGGCAGCAGGGAAAGGCCCTTCCGCCGCATCGGCGACGCGGCGGCCGCCGCCCGGCCCGGCGACGAGGTTCTCGTCGCTCCCGGGATCTACCGGGAGTACGTGGACCCGGTCTGCGCCGGCACCCCGGAGAAGCGCATCACCTACCGCTCGGCGTCTCCCCTCGGAGCCGTCATCACGGGGGCCGAGAAGGCGGAGGGCTGGGAGCCTTTCCGCGGAGACGTCTGGGTGCTCCGCGTGCACAACGGCATTTTCGGATCCTACAACCCCTACACCACCCTGGTGTGCGGCGACTGGTATTTCGCGCCGGCCGTCCGCCACACGGGCTCCGTCTATCTCAACGACAGGATGATGTACGAGACCGTGACGCTGGAGGAGTGTGAGAAGGGAGAGCCGGATCCGAATTCCTGGGTTCCCGAAGAGTCCGTCTACAAATGGTACACGGAGCAGGACGGGGACCGGACCGTCCTCTACGCCAATTTCAAGGGGCTTGATCCGAACGCGGAAAATGTCGAGATCGCCGTCAGGCGCAACTGCTTTTTCCCGTCGAAGACCGGCGTCGGCTACATCACGGTCAGCGGCTTCCTGATCACCAAGGCCGCCACCACCTGGGCGCCCCCCGCGGCCTTCCAGGACGGAATGATCGGCCCCCACTGGAGCCGGGGCTGGATCATCGAGGACTGCGAGATCAGCAGCAGCAAGTGCTGCGGGATCTCCCTCGGAAAATACCGCGATCCGGAAAATGACATGTATTTCTCCACCAGGCGGGTAAAAAGTCCCACCCAGATGGAGCGGGACGCGGTCTGCCGGGGCCAGTACCACGGCTGGACCAAGGAGAACATCGGCGGCCACATCGTCCGCCGCTGCGACATCCACCACTGCGAGCAGACCGGCATCGTGGGCCGGATGGGCGCGGTATTCTCCACCATCGAGGACTGCCACATCCACGACATCTGCTGCTCCCAGCAGCTGGGCGGAGCGGAGACGGCGGGGATCAAGCTGCACGCGGCCATCGACGTCACCATCCGAAGAAACCGGATCCATCACTGCATCATGGGCGTCTGGCTGGACTGGGAGGCCCAGGGGGCGCGGGTTTCCTCCAACCTGCTCTATGACAACCAGCGGCCGGAGGGAAAAGAGCCCGCTCCCGGCGCCATGTTCAGCACGGACGTTTTCGTCGAGGTGGGCCACGGTCCCACGCTGATCGACAACAATCTCCTGCTCTCCAGGGTGTCCGTCACCATTCCCAGCGAAGGCATCGCCTGCGTGCACAACCTGTTCCTCGGATCCTTCAGCCTGATCAACTCCGGCGTCGACAGCATCGTCAACGGGCAGAGGGAGCCGCGCTACACGCCCTACCACATCCGCCACCGCACGGAGGTCGCGGGCTTCATGACGATCCTCCACGGGGACGACCGGATTTACAACAATATCTTCGTACAGCAGTATCCGGCGGACGGCAGCAGGACCCCGCAGGACGCGGAATACCTCACCTGCGGCACCGCGCCCTTCGATATCTTCCCCTCCTACGAGGAGTGGATCTCGCACTTCACGCCCGGGTCCGCCCCCGACATGGGAGGGCTGGCGCAGTATCACTTCTCCCACCTGCCGGTATGGGTCGGCGGCAACGCCTATTTCAACGGGGCGACGGTATCGGTCCACGAGAAGGAGCCCTTCCTCGACGGGGAGCACCGCGTCAGCGTCGGCCTGACCGAAGGGGACGCCCGGCTCGCCGGGACGGAGCTCTGGTCGTATCTGGGGGACTGCGTGACGGGCATCATCTCCAGCGAGACCCTCGGCTGCGCCTTCGAGCCGGAGCAGCGATTCGAGAACCCGGACGGAACCGCGCTTACGCTCGACCGGGACTATTTCGGAAACCACAGGGGCGCCGGCACGATTCCCGGACCCTTCGCGGATGAGGAAAGCGCCCGCCGGCCGCTCTTCTGACCGCCCTTCCCGCGGCGCGCGAACGGCGGCGCGCCGGCGGTGTCTCTCGGGCAGCGCCTCTTTTGGCGCCGGCGGAGCCGGGGATGGATCCTGCGGAAAAGCGTTGACGGATCTTACGGATAAACCGGGGAAAGATCCTCCGGAAAGGCGCTGACGGATCTTACGAATAAACCGGGGAAAGATCCTCCGGAAGAACGCTGACGGATCTTACGGGAAAGCCGGGGAAAGATCCTGCGGAAAAGCCGCTGACGGATCTTACGGATAAGCCTCTGAAAGTAAAAACGGATAAGATATTGGCAGATCATGCAGAAAAGGAGAACAGACAGATGTTCACAGACAGAAACAGCATCAATGAGATCATGGCGGAATGTCCCCCGCTCATCTCGGTTTTCTTCGACAGAAGCTTTCTTCAGCTGGTGCCGGAGCCGTACAGAGACCGGCCCCTTGAGGAGGTGATAACCGCCTTCCTCCTGCCGTGGGGACAGCCGTTTCCCGCGGACCAGATGGTGGAAGACGCCAACCTGATCCTGGAGGGCGAGCGATACTGGGAGCTGATCCCCCTCTGGAGTCCGGTGCTCACCGTCGAGACAGGCGACGCCGCCTCGGTCTTCCTCATGAGGTTAAAGGATGATCTGAAGGGAAAAAGGCCCGCCGTCCTGATCTGTCCGGGCGGCGGGTACGAGAACCTCTCCTTCGGCGGAGAGGGCGTGAGAACGGCAAAGCGTCTGCAGAAATATGGCTGCAGGACCTTCGTCCTGCGCTACAGGGTGAGTCCCAACCGCTATCCCGCCCCTCAGCTCGACCTGCTTCTGGCCGTCAAATATCTGAGGGCCAACGCGGAGCGGTTTCAGATTGATCCCGGCGACCTGATGATCCTGGGATACTCGGCGGGCGGCCACCTCTGCGCCTCCTCGGCGGCGCTGGCGGAAGAGCTCGACGGCGCGCTTACGAAGGCGGTCGAGGCCGCGAGGCCGGAGTTCTCCGGGATGCTTCAGGGCGTCTCCTCCAGGCCGGACAAGGTCTGCCTCTGCTACCCGGTCATCACCTTCCTCGGACCGCGGCACGAGCCCAGCTTCCAGTGCCTGACGGGCGGCGACGAATCGCTGCGGGCTCCCCTTTCGATCGAGACCCGCGTGACGCCGGACTATCCCGAGACTTTCCTATGGACCTGCGCCGACGACTCCCTCGTTCCTCCCTTCAGCACCGAGAGCATGAGGGACGCGCTGGCGCGCTGCGGCGTACGTCACAAATGCGTGATCTATCCGCAGGGAGAACACGGATGCTGCCTGGGCGAGGGAACCTCGGCCGAGGGCTGGACGGACGAGATGGCGGCCTTCTTCCGGAAGCCGTGACCTCCTCCTCTTCCGAAGGACCCCTCCCGGTGCCACGGCGCGGGTCCGTTTCCCGTCCCCGCGCCTTCTGCGGATACTTCCCGCCGCCGGATCGGAAAACGGCTCCGGCATAACACGCGGTAAGAACGGCTCCGGCGCCACGCCCGGGCGGAAAACGCCTCCGGCGCGGCGCCGGGAGGGATCAGAGATCCTCTTCGTGCAGGAATTCAACAGATTTCAGGCTGCAGCTCCCGCTGCCCCTGAAGGTAAGATAGAGCGGCTGTTTCCCGTCGGGGAACAGCCCTTTTTCGAGCACGCACACGCCGGCCGTCCAGAGATTCGCGTGGTCCACCGGAATCCGGCCGAGCACCTCTCCTCCGTAGGAGGCCCGGATCTCAAACTCTCCCCGGGCGTATGCCCTGGTCAGGATTCTCACGCCTCTGACGTCCCGGCACGCGAAGTATTTGAAGCCCGCGGTGACGCCGTCGGTGATCCCGCGGATGAAGGCGTAAGGGCACTGCCCCTCCCCGCCGCTCTGGACGACCCTCGGGGCGCCGGGCTCCACGTAGATCCCGTGGTCCGGCCCGAAGAGATTGCAGGCGATATAGGCCGGATACTCCCCTCTGTCTGGCAGAGGGCCGCCGTTTAATCCGCAGGAGGTCATCTCCGCCTGAACCGCCGACCCGTCCTCCGTGAAGGCGAGAGGCTCGGCGCAGCCCTGTCTCGAGTACCAGGTCCCGTTGGTATGCCTGTGGTAGAAGACGTACCACTGCTCCCCGATCTGCACCATGCTTCCGTGGTTGTTGGCGCCGCGGGCCGCCGCCGCCTCCGCCGGCTTGTAGGTGCCGACGTGGAGATCGCAGTTGCTGACCAGCACGCCCCCGTAGCGGAAGGGACCGCGCGGGCTGTCGGACACCGCCCAGCAGAGCTCATGCATCACCTCGGAGGAGTAGATAAACCAGTATTTTCCGTCCTTCTTCCGGATCGAGGCGGCCTCGAAATAGGCGTGGCCCTCGAAATCCGTGCCGGCGCTGAAGCAGCAGCCCGGGGCCGCGATGACGGGCGCCTCCCGTACCGTGAGCATGTCGGGCTCCAGCACGGTGAGCATCGCCCCGCGGCGGGACGCATCTCCCGCCGGACAGAAGCCGGTATAGAGGAAGGTGACGTCTCCCTCGGTCAGCACCCCGGGGTCAAACTGAGGCTCGTCGCCCTCCTTCTCTCCCAGACGGGTTCCGTCCGGATAGCGGACGTATCCGAGAAACTCATAGCGGCCCGACGGCCTGTCGCACACCGCGACGGACACGACGTTCGCCTTGTCGAGGACATAGTACAGGTAGTACCTTCCGTCCGGTCCCTTCGTCACGTCCGGGGCGTAGAGGCACATGCGCCCGTCCCTGTTCATCGGGTCCGACGTCTTCGGGTAGATCACGCCCTCGTAGCGCCAGGCGGCAGGCTCGTCCACCGGCGCCGACCAGCAGACGTAGTCCCCCATGCAGAAGGTCTCGGCGTCGTAGAGATCGTGGGAGCCGAAGACGTATACCCTGTCCCCGAACACGTGGGGCTCTCCGTCCGGGACGTACTCCCAGGAGGGCAGATAGGGGTTGAGCCCGAGGCGCCGGCCGAATCCCGGCCTCTCCCTGCCGGGCACGGCGCCTGCCGGTCCGAATACCATCTCATCTCCGCCGGCGCACCGGTAGGGAAGCCATCCGGGCAGGCCGCAGCCGTCCCGCCCCGTTCCGTTGGGATCGCCGGTTTTTATGAAGTTGGCGAAGTAGTCGCACATCCGGGCCGCCAGCTCAAAATGACGCCCCTCAAAAGGTCTCCAGCATTTCCCGAGAGTCTCGAAGAAGAACCACAGATCGCTGGAGTGAAAGCTGCCCGCGCAGTCCCACCCGGGAATGTCGGGATCGAACCGGTAGTAGTACATCTCCGGGCCGCCGGGGTCCTTCGCCCGGGCTTCGAGAAAGGTCGTCTTGACGGACTTCTCCACCGTGTTGATGCCGTCCGCCCGGAACTCGTCGCCGGTGTTGCCGGAAATGACCGGAACCCTCGCGCGCTTTCCCTCGATAAATCGCTCCACGGGATCTCCCTTGTAGACCCTGCCGTCCGCAAAGGGAAACATTCTCGGATGATCCTGCGCGTAGGCGGCGTACCGGTCCCGGATCTCACGGGCGTCCAGCTCCCTGGCTTCCGCGAGGCTCTTCACGCCGAGATACCCGAAGAAGGACTCTCCCTTTTTCTCGGCGGCTTCCAGGGACACCGGCCGGAAAATGTCGTTGTCCTCGTCGAAGTGCCGGATGATGCCGCTGAAGATCACGGCGCCGCGGATATCGCCGTAGTTCTCCTCGCAGGTCAGCTGATTGAGGACGCTGCCGCCCCCGGCCGACTGTCCCGCGATGGTGATTCTTCCGGGATCGCCGCCAAACGCCGCGATATTTCTGCGCACCCACTTAAGACCGGCCTGCTGGTCAAGGAGGCCGAAATTTCCGGGTCTTTCGGGAGATTCCGCCGTGATCTCCGGGTGGGCCAGAAAGCCGAAGGCGCCGAGGCGGTATCCGACGCTGACGACCACGACGCCCCTCCCCGCGAGGCGCTCGCCGTCGAATTCCATCTCAGCCGTGTAGCCCCACTGGAATCCGCCTCCGAAGAACCACACCAGGACCGGCTGCTTCTCGTCCGGCTTCTTCGCCGAGGTCCAGACGTTGAGGTACAGGCAGTCCTCGCTCATCGGGATGTCGGGATCCACGTGCCACTCCCTGTCGTACAGGCCGTCTCCCGTTCCGGGCGTGTCCTGCATGGAAATCGGCCCGAATTCGAAGGCGTTCCGCACGCCCTCCCAGTCCGGGCACGCCTGGGGCGCCCGCCAGCGGTTCCGCCCCACCGGCGGAGCCGCGAAGGGAACCCCTTTAAACGCCGTGATTCTGGGATCGGAGCCCGGAATTCCCCTCAGCGCCCCGTTTTCCGTCATTACCATTCTCAACATAGCCGTCCCCCTGAGATTTCCGTCCTTATGTCGAACACAGCCGTCCCGGCGCCTGAATCACCGGCGCCGGGACGGAATTGTCGTCTGTTCGTTGTTCACTGCGCCTTCGCGCGTTTTCCTCTCCTGCTGAGCACGACGCTCTGCAGAAGGATGAAGAGGCAGAGCATGGCGCCGGTGGTGATGCTCTGCCACCAGGGATCCTTGAGTCCGCTGGTGACGACGATCTTCTTGATCGTGCTGAGCGTCATGGTGCCGAAGAAGGTGCCGATCACGTTGCCCACGCCGCCGGTCAGCAGCGTGCCTCCGATGATGGAGGAGGCGATCGCGTTCATCTCCGCTCCCGCCGCGTTGGTGGCGTTGCCCGCTCCCGTGTGCATCATGAAGACAAAGCCCGCGATGCCGCTGAGCAGCCCGCTGCAAAGATAGCTCAGGAAACGGGTCTTTTTGACGTTGATGCCCAGCATCAGCGCGCTCGTCTGGTTTCCGCCGACCGCGTACAGGTTGCGCCCGGGCTGGCAGTACCTGAGCACCAGGAAAACCACCAGCACGCACAGGAGCGCGACCACGACGCCGAGCTCGATGCGGGCGGGTATCAGGTTGCCGTTCTTGGCCGTGTAGCCCAGGAACGGGATCTCGATCTTGGTGCTCATCAATGCCTTGAAGCCTTCGTGCTCCACCTTCTGGGGATTGACCGAGAGCATGGTGGTGACGCCCCTGGCGAAGAACATGCCTGCCAGCGTCACGATGAAGGGCTGGATCTCGAGATAGCTGACCAGCAGGCCGTGAACCGTACCGAAGGCAAGGCCGATGCCGAGAGCCATCAGCACCGCCGCCGGCACGCTGCCGCCGCCGTTCAGGTACAGGACGCAGCTCATCACCACGAGGCCGATGACGCCGCCGACGCTGATATCGATGCCGCCGCCGATCATGACGATGGTCAGGCCGCAGGAGACGATGATCAGGGCCGCGTTGTCGTTGAGCAGGTCGAAGATCTGCTGGAAGCGGAGGAAGCCTCCCCGCAGGAAGATCATCGCCAGCGCGTACATGGCGGCGAAGATGCAGATGGTGATGGTCATCAGAAGCATGGTGTTGGACATCGGCTCGCGCTTTCTGCCCGCGTTTCCTCTGTTATTCATCATGCCGCCTCCTTTCCCGCTTTGCCGGCCCTGCCGCTGCGCGCCCGGCTGAAAACTCCGTCAAGCTTCTTCTTCACGACGGGAGAACCGAGAACCACCAGCAGGATGATCACGACGGCCTTGTAGGCCTTGACGTCCGTCGAGGGCACCTTCATGGCGTAGAGGGTGGTGGTCAGCATCTGGATGATGTAGGCTCCCAGAACACTGCCGCTGATGCGGAATTTCCCGCCGCCCAGGCTGTTGCCGCCGATGGCCACCGAGAGGATGGCGTCCATCTCGACGTCCAGAAGCAGGGTCTCGTGGTTGATCAGGCTCAGACGGCAGACGCCGATGCAGCCGGCCGTCGCCACGCAGACGCCCAGAATCATGAAGCTGAGCATCTTGATGAAGGTGGAGTTGATGCCGTTGAGTCTCGCGGCGCCCTGATTGATTCCCACCGCCTGGGTATAGAGACTCAGGTTCGTGAAGCGGAACGCCAGCGTCAGGAGGATGGCCACGATCGCCACGATGAAGATCGGGGTCGGGATGGGCACGTTGGGAATGAAGCTGCCGATGGAGCTGATGATGCCGCTGGTGACGGTGGGCGTCGCCCCTCCGTTGATCCAGTAGGCGATGGACCTCCCGCAGGTGTAGAGAATCAGCGTGGCGATCATGGGCTGGATCCCGAAGAAGGATACCAGCGTCCCGTTGAAGGAGCTGAAGAGCACAGAGACCACGCAGCAGGCCAGGAAGGCCAGAAGCACGGTCACGCCCGTGATGGCGCTGCCGCTCTTGAGGACGCGGACGAACACGCTGCCCGCGATGGCCGCGCCGGCGCCGACGCTGATATCCTGCCCGCCGCAGGCTGCCGTGACCAGCGTCATGCCCATGGCCAGGATGGCCAGCTCACTGGCTCCGTTGATGATACTGATCAGGTTGCCGGTCAGCACGGTGGTGCCGGCGTTGTTGACGGTGGTTCCTATGCTGAAGAAGGAGGGATCCCGGATAAGATTGAACACCACCAGCAGCACGATGGCCACCAGCGGGATCAGAAGCTGACCGATGCCTCCGTTACGTTTTGTCCTGCTCACTGCTTCTCACCTCCCGCGATGGTCTTCATGACGTTGGCCTGTGTCAGCTCGCTGCCCTGAAGTTCCCCGACGATATTCCGGTCTCTCATGACGATCAGCCTGCTGCAGGTCCTGAGCATCTCCTCCACCTCGGAGGAAATGAAGGTGACGCTGACGTTGTCCTCGGCGAGCCGGAGAACCAGCTTCTGGATCTCCAGCTTGGTTCCCACGTCGATGCCTCTGGTGGGCTCGTCCAGAATCAGGTATTCCGGATGGGTGAGAAGCCACCTGGCGAGGATGACCTTCTGCTGGTTGCCGCCGGACAGGCTGCCCACCGGCGTCTCCTTGCTGGCCGTCTTGATGTTGAGGGCGGCGATGTACTCGTCCGCGAATTTCTCCGTCTCGGCGCGGGACATGGGATGGAAGAATCCCTTCATGACCTGGAGGGCGAGGATGATGTTCTCCCTCACGCTCAGGTCGGCGATGATGCCGTCGCGCTTGCGGTCCTCGGGAAGATAGCCGATGCCGTTCTTCATGGCGTCGTAGGGCTTCTGGATCTTCACGACCTTTCCCTTCACGCGGACCGTGCCGCCGGTCACGTGGTCGGCGCCGAAAATGGCGCGCACGCTCTCGCTCCGCCCGGAGCCGAGAAGCCCGGTGAAGCCGTTCACCTCGCCGCGGTAGATCCGGAAGCGGAAGGGTTTGGCCGCGGTGCTGGACAGGTGATCCGCCTCATAGACCAGCTCCGTCCCGATCTTGTGATCGTGGCCGATGTTCTCCATGTCGCTCAGCTCGTCGAGCTCTTTTCCCATCATTTTCGCGACCAGCTGGACCTGGGGCAGCTCCTCGATGGGATATTCCCCGACCAGCTCGCCGTTTCTCAGGACGGTGATCCGGTCGCAGACCTCGTAGACCTGCTCCAGGAAATGGGTCACGAAGATGATGCCCACGCCCCTGCTCTTGAGATTTCTCATCAGGGAGAAGAGCATCTGCACTTCCTTGTCGTCCAGCGAGGAGGTCGGTTCGTCCAGAATCAGCACCTTGCAGTTCATATCGACCGCACGGGCGATGGCCACCATCTGCTGGACCGCCAGCGAGCAGCTGGAGAGCTCCTGTCTGGCCCGGGCGGGAATCTCGAGCGCGGCGAGCATCTCGTCCGCCCTCTTCTCGTATTCTTTCCTGTGTGAAATCAGTCCGGAATCCCGGCCGATAAACATGTTCTCGGCGACCGTCAGATTGGGGCACAGCGTGATCTCCTGATACACCGTGCTGATCCCGATGTTCTGGGCGTCCTGGGGCGACCTTATGTCAACCGCTCCCTGGATCCCTTCCATGAAGATCTGACCGCTGTCCTTGGTGTAGACGCCGGTCAGAACCTTAATCAGCGTGGATTTTCCGGCTCCGTTCTCGCCCATCAGGGCGTGTATTTCCCCCCTGCGGAGGGTGTAGTCAACATTCTGAAGCGCCTTTACCCCGGGGAACTGCTTGCAGATCCCCCGCATGCTCAGAACGATATCCTTTTGCTGCATCCGGAGAGCTCCTTTCCTGATTCTGCCGCCGGGAACCAGACCCTCTGCTTCCCGCCGCCGTACATAAAACGCGGCATGAACCGGTGAATAAGCTTCACTTGTTCACGCCGCGCAGTCATTAAGTTCAGCTCAGGACCTGTGCCCTTCCCTCATAGAGCGCTTCCCGTCCTGTGCGCCTTGTCTTATTCGCCGAGGCCGTAGGTTTCGACATCTTCCTCGGTGATGGTCGTCGCGTCGAAGCCCTTCTCGACAGAGATGATCTTCTTCTCGGCCGGCTCCTCGCCGCTCTTGATCAGGTCGCTGATGACCTGCGCCTGGAACGGGCTGCACTGTCCGTCATAGTTCCAGTTTCCGGAAAGAAGCTCGCGAAGCGCCCACTTGTTGCAGTCGAAGCCCATGACGATGACGTCCTTGTCGACGCCGTGGGAGATGCCGTGGTCGTCAAGCGCCGCGACAGCGCCCTTGGCCATGCCGTCGTTCTCGGCGTAGATGATGTTGAACTCTTCGCCGCTGTTGATGACGGATTCCGTGATGGCCTTCGCCTCAGCCTCGTCCCAGGACGCGGTCTGCTCGACGACGAGGTTCCAGTTCTCTTCGGCTTCGCACTTCTCATCCAGCGGATCCGAACGGCCGATCTGAGCATCGCTGCCCATGACGCCCTGGATGTGGATGATGTTGTAGCTGTCAAGTCCGAGGCCTTCCAGCCATGCGACGGCTGTCTCGCCTTCCTGGCGCATATCGGAGACGACGGCCGCCGTGTAGAGGCTCTCGTCGCAGTCGATCATACGGTCGAAGAGGAACACGCCGATGCCGTTCTCCTGAGCGGAGGTAAGGACCTCATCCCAGCCCGTGGTCTCAGCCGCGGAGATCAGAAGGTAATCAACGCCGTCCGTGATGAAGCCCTGGGCGGCCGCGAGCTGCTCGTCATTCTTCAGGCTGTAATAGGTCTTCGCGTCGTATCCGTTCTCTTCCGTGAATACGCTCTCGAAATCCTTTACATTCGCTTCGCGGTAGCCGGACTCTGAGGGCGGGTTGTTGACGATACCGACCTTGATCAGATCATCGGCTCCCACGGAAGCCATCATGCAAGCGCTTACAGCCAGTGCAGCCATTGAAAGAGCAAACAGTTTTTTCATGAACATTTTCCTCCTTTTTACCATAAATGGCAGGTGTTCAAATTGCTGTCTACACTATACTGCGGACCGGCCTGCGGGAAAATAGAGGCGGCTATCCTCCGGGTTGAAATTTGTTTTCAGTTTTCCGCCGCGGGAACGAAACCGGTTGAAAATGATTTTATCCGGGTTTGTTTTGATTCTGCTGGCGGTATTCGCCGGGGGTCATGCCGGTATTTTTCTTGAACAGATAGCTGAAATAGTGGGAGTCGTTGTACCCCACCTGCTCGGCGATCCGGTACGTGTGCTGATCGGTCTCCCTGAGCAGGGCCTTGGCCTTCTCCAGCCGGAGCCAGGTCAGGTACTCGGTGAACGTGCTGCCACACTCCTGGGCAAAGACCGTCGAGAAACGGCTGTTGCTCATGCCCACCGCCCCGGCCACGTCCTGCAGCATCAGGCTGCTCTCCATGAAATGCTCCGACAGGTAGAGCCTCGCCCGGGCGGCCGTCACGGCGGCGCCCCGCTCCCCGGAGCCCTCGTTGAACTCGCGCACGCCGACGATGACCGGCCCCCGTCTGTCCCGGTCCGTCAGCACGTGGCGGATGTGCCTCGCCCTCTTCAGGCTGTCCAGGATCCGCTCAGGCGCGTCCACGATCTCGCCGATGCTGATGCGGATATCCGACGCCCCGCCGCGCTCCAGCTCCGTCAGCATGGAGGCCGCGAAGGCGTAGGCGCGCTCCTCCGTGTCCTGTTCGTTGTCGCCCAGCACCAGGTATCTTCCCCCGGTCCGGCAGGGCGACGCGTGGACGATCCCGCTGCTGCTCTCCACCAGGTCCAGAAGGCCGGCGTAGCTTTCCTGCACCGGTTCATAGGCGGCGTCGATCACCGCGTAACGGGGCGCCGCGATATTGATCCCCATGCCCCGGAGCTGTTCCACGATCCCCCTGGCGTCCTGCTCGCTGGTGTCCTCGGAATAGAGGGCGCCGAGCAGCTTCTCTCTCAGAAACGCCTGGTTCGTCATGCCGCCCGGACGGAGGCCGGCGCCCCGCTCCCGCTCCGCCTGCTCGCGCCTCATGATCTCGCTCACCCGGTCCAGCGCCTGCTTGAGCTCCTCCGACGTGACCGGCTTGAGAATGTACTCCTTTACGCCCAGCTGCAGCCCCGTCCTCGCGTACTCAAACTCGTCGTATCCGCTGAGAATGATGATGCCGATCCAGGGCATCTGGCTGCGCACGATGCGGCTCAGCTCCACCCCGTCCATGAAGGGCATGCGGATATCGGTGATGAGGATGTCCGGCCTCGTGTCCCGGATCATCGGGAGGGCCATCTCCCCGTCGGGAGCCTCCCCCACCAGGGTATATTCGGTCTCCTCCCACGGAAAGGAAGTACGGATTCCCTCCCGGATCACAATCTCATCATCAACCAGGAATACCCTCATCATGTTTCAGATCCTCCGCTGTCTTGCAGGGCACCCGGAAGGAAACCTCGGTTCCTTCCGGCCCGCTTGTTATGCTGAGCCCCTCCGGCACGTTGTAATAGAGCCGGATTCTCAGGTTTACGTTTACGAGTCCGAAGCCGTTGGTGCCGGACGTGTGGACCGGCTGCTCCGCGGCCATGTTCCTCCGGAGATTTTCCAGGGTCTCCTCATCCATCCCCCGGCCGGTGTCCCGGACGGTGAAGATCAGGTCCTCGCCCTCCCTTCGGCCGGCCACCCGGATCATTCCGCCGCCCCGCTTGTACTTGATGCCGTGATAGAGGGCGTTCTCCACCAGCGGCTGGAGCAGCAGCTTCAGGATGTAATATGACCCGATCTCGTCGGGTATGTCAATCTCATAGGTCAGGATGTCCCGGTAGCGGGTTCTCTGGATGCTCAGGTAGCCGGCGATGTGCTTCTTCTCCTGGCTGATGGAGATCCAGTCCGCGCCGGAGGAAAGACTGATCCGGAAGAAGTCGCTCAGAGCCCTCGTCAGACGGATGACCTCTTCCTCGTCTCCCGCCTCCGCCTTCCAGACGATGGCGTCCAGCGTATTGTACAGGAAATGGGGATTGATCTGGGCCTGCAGGGTCCGAAGCTCCGCCTTTCTCAGATTCCGCTCGTCGATCTTGCGCTGACGCATCATGTCCTCGAGATCGTCCGCCATCATATTGACCTGGCCTGTCAGATTCCACAGCTCCGCGACCTGGGTCACGGGCAGGCGGGCGCTCATGTCCCCCTTGGCCAGCTGGGTCGTGACGCTCTCCAGCTTCTCGATGGGCTCCCGGATGAAACGGGCGGTCCGCCTCGTGAAGCGGCGGGTCAGCATCACGGCGGCCGCCAGCAGAAGCAGCTCCAGCACCGCGGCCGTCAGCATCACCCTGCCGAAGGAGTGGCTCATCACGGCCGCCTCGCTGATCTCCTCCGTGATGTAATCGTTCAGCATGGTGACCACGAGATCCGCCACGTCGCGGATCTCGGCAAGGATTCCTTCGTTTTCGACCACCGGCGTCCCCGCGCCGATATTTTCCCGGATGCGGTCCACGTACTGGGCCAGAGTGTCCATGGTCCTCCCGGCGACGATCAGCTCCAGGCGATTCTTCTCGCCCGTCCTGGCCACGACGGATCCGATGGTCTCCTCCACCGAGGCGAGCGTCTCGTCGAGGCCGCTCTCCTCCAGCGGCTCCCGGCCGGATACCACGCTCCACACCGTCTCCGGGATCTGTTCCCCGATCACCGGCTTCAGATCGGCGATGGTTCCCATCCGCTCGATGGTGTTGTAGTACTGCCCGGAAATAAAGAGCATCAGGACCAGGGACACGATCACCGGCGTCCCCAGCAGAATCATCATCTGCCAGTTCATGCTGTTGATGCGCCCGACGATACTCTTTTTTGTACGGTTCTCGGTCATTCCTCATCCCCCGCGCCGCCGCTTCGGCAGGACACTTTCTTCACGCCGCCGCTGCTCTCCCAAGGCGTCCCCCCGGAGCGTTTTCCCGCGCCGCCGCTTTGGCAGGACACAGCCCGCGGATCAGTACCCGCGGGGCTCCAGGCCGCTCAGATCATCATAGTCGCAGAAGGACCGCTCCTCCGGATGCGTCACCCGCTCGACCTCCTCCCCATGCTTCAGTTTCAGAGCGGTCTCCATCAGGATGGAGCCCAGCATGGGCGTGCACTCGACGATGCAGTTGATCCTTCCCTCTTTCAGGATGTCGATGGCCTCCTGGCCGCCGTCGATGGAAATGATGACCATATCCCGGCCGGGCTCGTAACCCGCCTCCTCGATCCGGGGCAGCGCCCCCATGGTCATCTCGTCGTTGTGGCTGTAGATCACGTCGATGGAATCCCCGTAGGTCTCGAGGAGATAATCCATGCATTCCGCCCCGCGGCTTCTCAGGAAATCCCCGCTGACGCTCTCCAGGAGATTCATCCGTTCATCCCCTTCGATCGTATCGAAGAAGCCCTCGTGCCGCTGCTTCATGGGCGTGGAGTCCTCCGTGCCGGTGATCTCCACGATGTTGAGCCGGTCCTTCCCCAGGTCGTCGGCCTTTCTCAGCAGGTACTCCGCGGCCATCACGCCCTCATGGTAGAAGTCGGCCCCGATCATGCTCTCATAGAGCGTCTCGTCCCCGGTCCGGATCGTGCGGTCCACCAGCACCACCGGGATGCCGGCGTCCCGGGCCTCCTTCAGCACATTGTCCCAGCCTTCCTCCACGATCGGGGAGAACGCGATCACGTCGACGCGGTACGCGATGAAGCGGCGTATCGCGGCGATCTGGTTCTCCTGCTTCTGGTTGGCGTTCTCCATCATCAGGCTGATGCCGTATTCCTCGGCCTTTTCCTCGATATCCCTGGTATTTCCGATGCGGAAGGAGCTCTCGCTGCCCAGCTGGCTGAAGCCGAGGAGCAGCTTGGGATCCTCCGTCTTCTTCTCCCGGGCGCACCCGGCCGTCAGCAGAACGGCCGCGAGGAGCATCAGGCCGCGGGCCAAAAGATTTCTTTTCATCACAACATCCTTTCGAGACGTTTACGCGAAGACTTTGAGATATCCGTGCATCGATTCCGGGACGCCCGCGCGAAGACCCCGTCACGGCTTTCCCAGTTCTTCCACGTACCGGTCGTACCGCTTCGCGATGGCTTTCTTCATGGCCTCCCATTCATCGGGATGCTTCACATAGTAGATCGGGCATTCCTTCTCCGTCACGTCGTAGTGCCGGATGACGTGATCCGGCGAGATCTGAAAGACGAGGCAGAGCCAGGCGCAAAGATCGACGACGGAGCGGTAGGTTTCCTCCGTGAACTCGCCCGTGTCGTCCGGATGACAGCACTCGATGGAGAGCGTATCGTGATTTCTGTGGTTGGAGGCGTAGGCCACCTCCCCCAGCGGGACGCACTGGACGATCTCCCCGTCCAGGCCGATCACAAAGTGGCTGCTCACCGAGCGCCCCGAGCCGTCCTTCAGGCTCTCAAAATAATCCCGGTTCTGCATCGCCGTGGAGCCGGGCTCGTCGACGTAGTGGACGACGATGTCGTTGACCTCGTCGATATCGGTCTGGGGACGGGAATACTCGTTCGGCGTGAGCAGCTGCACATTGCGTTCCGGGCACCCCTTCCAGAAATTTTTGTCCAGATAGTAGCGGTCCAGGGGCGTATCCCAGCGGACGGCTTCGGCGGCGGATTCGACGGGCGTGGCGGTGACCGCCCCGGCGGCGCTCTCCGCGGACACGGAGACGGACGCCGGGTTCTCCCGGCTCTCCTCCCGGGAAGCCAGCCCGTCCTCCCGAACGGAGACGGCCCCGGCGTATCCGGCGGCGCTTTTCCCGGCGGCGCTCCGTCTCCCCGCGCGGATGCCGGCAAAGATGACGAAAACGGCAGCGACGGCTGTCAGCGTCGCGATTAGCGGAAGTTCCCTGCTTCTGCGCGCGGACGCCCGGCGGCGTCTTCTCTTCTTTCGGGCCATGTCTTCTCCTTCCGTTATTCTTCACCTGCCGCGGAAAAGACGGCAGGGCTCGGATCTTTCTTCACCGCTGAGACGGCGCCGTCCGCGGGTGCGGTCTCCTCCCTTCTGCGGAAAGGACGGCGTCACCGCGCGGATTCTTCCTCCCGCTGCACGACGTTGACGTACGGGTACGGGATCTCGATTCCGTTCTCCTTCAGCGCCCGGTTCACGCGCAGGTTGACGTCGGAGATCACCGTCTCCGACGGAGAGGACGGTTCGTAGTAGACGGTGGTGGTCAGCCGCAGGCTGCTCTCCTCGAAGGCCATAAAATAGACGGGCGCGTAGTCCTTTCCGTGATCCGTCTCCTTCTCCGGCCGGCTGTAGGGCGAATCGACGACAGCCTGCCGGATCACCTCCATGGCCTTCTCAACGTCCGTGTCATAGGCGACGGAGAATCGGAACATGGCGCTGCGGTAGCTCTCCATATAGCTGTAGTTCCGGATATTCATCGCATTCAGCCTGCTGTTCGGGACGATGAGCGTCTGCGTGTCCTGCAGCTGCAGCACGACGTGCCTCATGGAAATATCTTTTACGATGCCGGCGGTCCCGTCCTCCAGCTCGATGCGGTTCCCGATCTCAAAGGGCTTGTAGATGCTGATCATCAGACCGGCCAGGATATCCTTGATGCTGTCCTGCGCGGCGAAGATCAGGATCGCACTGGCAAAGGCCGTTCCGCCGAGCAGCGTCTTCCACACCGTCTGAAAGCCGCCGAAGGAGGAAAGCGCGACAAACACCCCCCCCAGAAAGACCGCCGCCGTGATCAGGCGCTCGAAAAAGCGCAGATACAGCATCTTGTAGGAGCGGTAAATCTTCTTGAAAATCATTCGGTTTACGCGCATCAGAATCCACGTCACAAAGAGCGTGCCCGCGAAGACGATGATCCTGATTGTCTGATCTGTCAGCTTCATGTTGTTCCCCGATCTGCCATTCGCTTGTTCCTCCGTTACGGAAAAACGGCTTTACTTAACTATAGTGCAGATTTCGCGGAAAGTCATTATCCTTTTTTACGCCGCGCCGCAGCATAAAAAAGCCGGGCGGCGGAATTCTCCGCCGTCCGGCTGACCTTTCTCCGCCGCGCTCACAGGGAACGCGGCTGTCTCTTATCAATAGTCGTAGTCTTCGTACTCGTAGTCGTAATTCTCGCCGTAGTCGCTGCCGTCATACTCGTCGTCTTCGCCGTAGTCGCGGCCGTCGTACTCGTCGTTC
>JBGUKX010000017.1:0-186350 GCA_045114695.1 Lachnospiraceae bacterium
TAAATCAACCCTGTTGCTAAAGGCTATTTTTCAATAGCTTGTTTAAGTGCGCCACTTCTTGGCTGTCCTCTACTATCTTTCACACTAACACCCCATAATGTTTTGACCTTCGATAAAGATATCTGTAGTTTAACAAAAACAGTACATTGAGTCCATCCAATGTACTGTTTTTCAAGTCGAAATACTATTTTTAACCCAAAACAGCAGGCGGACTGCCGCCAGCATTCTCTGACAAGCAATCCCCTGCTAGGTCATATTCATCTCTTAAGATCTATTCGTTTCCGTCATTCCCCATCGCATTGTACGGCACGGCTTTTTGCATGCTTTCAGACATCAGCGGATCCTGACGATCTGCTTGTAAAGTACATGATAGGTTTCACTCAGACTGGCGTTCAGGTGATAGTGTCCGCTGATCCAGCTTTTGAACTCTATCCGGTCCGCCAGTTCGTCAAAATAGACGGTCACGGGATCCTCCGGAACCTCGAAGGAACTGACATTCGAGATGACGCTGTGAGGCAGGCAGTGGGTAAGAACCAGGTCCACCTTATTGCCGCGGGCCGCCAGATTCTCCCAGCCGCGGCTGATCTCCTCTTCCGTCGGCCTGCTCTCCCGCGGCCACCACGAAAAATCCTTCACGCGAAAGAAGGTCTTAAACTTCTTCCATTTCCTGTACGCGGCTTTGAAGGCAAGATCCGACCGATAGTCCTTTCTGTCGAGAATCCCCTCCGATATGTCATGGCTGGCCGCGCCGCCGAAGGCGTATACGGTATATCCGTCGAAATCAAAGACATATCCGCTCATGAGATGAAAGACATTCTCGGCCAGCCGGTGAACCATCCCGCCGCGGAACTCTTCGACCGGAAACTCGTCCGAATCATACCGGTTCCAGTTTTCGTGATTTCCCAATACAAAACAGAAGGTGCATTTCTTCGACGCGAACCATTCCAGGATCTGCTTTTCATGCTTCAGGCCTTTCAGCCGGTCGCGCTCCGATATCAGCGGAAACGGGGCGCCCGGATACCAGATGCCGCCGAAATCGCCGGCGATCAGGACCATATCGTCCCTCGTCATTTCCTTCTGTTCCGGGAAATTTTCCGTAGAAAAACGCCGAAAATCCGCGTGAGTGTCACCGGTCACGTAGATCATATCGGAATACCTCCTGAAGATGCCGGCAGGAAGTGCCAGAGCTATTTACCTGCGGACTTGTCAATTATCTTGTCTGTCTATATTATTCTTGCCGGTTTCCATTTTACAGCAGAATAATGATCCGAGGCAGAGTAAATGACCGATCATCTTTAAAAACGCCGAGCATTAAAGAAACAGAAGCCGTGCCGGTACCATCTTGAAATGCACGTTGTGGTACTGACACGGCTTAATACATTTTTTGATTGATAATAGGTGAATCAGCAGAAGATGCTCTATACCGAATGGTGAATCACGACATAATCTTTATTTCCAGGAGATATCGCCACCACAAGGCATTTGATAATATTCAAGATCATCATCGATAAAAATATAATATGTGCCAACTGCCAGTGCTTTCTCTGAAACCAATCGATAGCCATTTTCATTGGTATATCTATTTGTTTCAATCTTACGCCCTTTTGAATCCGTAAGAGCCGCCTTCAGCCTATCAATTACATTAATGGTGACCTTTTGTTTTGCAGTGAGTCTGATTTTGTACCACCGGTTAAAGTTATATTTCCATGTATGTGCAATCTGCTTTCGTGTATTTTTCTTAAGTAACGTGGCCTTTGAACGGATATAGTTTGTCTCTGCAGGAGCTTTGATATAAGTATATTTGAATTTCGTTCCTCCAGAATACTTTCCTGCATATATATAATATATCCCCTTATCAACGCCATATCTTCGTCCATTCGATAAATATATATCAGAATCTCCACCGCGAGTTTTTTTTATGCAGATCTCTAAATTACTATCACCTTGAATATTAATTCTCAGATGACCCGTCGCTGGAACAACGACTTTGTAGCAATAAAATGTATAGGCGCTAGTATTATAATTATAAGTGTATTCCTTCTGTGTAATCCATTTGCCGCTTGAAGAGGAAAGCGCCACCCAATTCTCTTTTATATCACCGGATACAGCTGTTGATAGGATGATCATCATAACAGCAAACAATACTGCCACTGTCCATTTCTTTTTCATAATTGCCTCCTGGAAATTATATGAATATTTTGCAGGTCGTTTTCCTTGGTTCAGATTATTTCCAGTAGAAATCCCCGCCCCAGTAATAGTTTACTTCCACTTCGTCAGAATATGTGTGTCCCTTTAAAACAACAATATAATATGTACCTACAGGAAGCGCTGAGCCAGAAGCATATCTGTTGCCAGATTCATAGGTATACTTTGAGAGGGATATATCATTTCCTTTCGAATCATATGTCCTAAATTCCAGCCCTCCTCTTTCAACAATTTGAAGTCTCTGCTTTTTCGTGAGTTTGATTTTATACCAGCGGGAGAAATAGTAGTTCGGAGTCATTGCTATATATTTATGTAAGTTTTTTGCGAGAGACGCTGCCCTTGTGCGGTTATAATTGGATCCAACAGGGGCTGCTTTGAAGGTATATCTGAATTTATCACCACTATAATACATCCAAAGATAGACAGCACCTTTATCTACTCCATATTTCATTCCATCATAGATTTCTTCATCATAATCATTATCTTCTTTTGGCACATCTCTGCTAATACGTACATAACGGGAGGAATTGGTGCCACTTGTTTCAATTTTAAGATACCCGGTCGCAGGAACAACCACCTTATAAACGTACCATCTGCCATTGCCGGTATTATCGTTATACGTTTCCTCCTTTTGAGTAATCCACTTCCCGCTCGTGGATGAGAGCACCATTGTCCTATACGATGCCGCCACAGGTACTGTAAGCATCAGCATCATTAATGCAGTAAACAGCAAGATCGTCAGTTTCTTTTTCATAAGCAAATTCCCTCCTCTTCTTTTTCGCTTACTGAAAATAAATCCCTTTGTTGTTCTGATATCCGGGATTTTCTCACTCCTCTTGCATTTCTTTTTGGTCAGACTTTCCATAGCGCCGATCCATCTTTTCCCACACGCGGTGGAGATTCGCAAAGTAGTCTTCCTTCGCGGTTTCAAGCTTAACCTCCAAAAGAGGCATCAGCCGGGGTTTCAGCAATCCCCGATCGCTGTCAAAGTATCCATGTGCCAGTTGAAAGAAGGTGTTGAAGTCATATATTCCTTCATTAATTCCGACACAGAAACGCTCAACTTCCGCGAGGTATCCGCTTAGTACTTTATAGGCGTCAGATGTCTTGTCTTCTGTAGCCGCCCTGATTTCAGAAGGCAGCCATAAGTTCAGCTTTGACAGTGTTTTTTTCTGGAGATCGTTGTATGCATCCAATGTTGCCTGCCTGGCTCTTCTTCGAGAATCCCGAAAATATGTGACTACGCCAAAAATAAGCGTAATGGCGGATATCGAAGAAGTTATCACCTCATACAATCACGCCCCACCCCCTTCCACAATTAATTTTAGAATATTCTCAGAAGAACGTCAATTTATAACATCAAATTGATAATGAAATATCATACTGATTATATTACCCTGATACTAATAGGGGATTTTTTTATGATCGCGGATAAAATCAAAAAGCTGCGGGAAGATCAGGATCTGACGCAGAGCGCTCTTGCGAAACAGCTCGGCATCACACGGTCAAGCGTCAATGCCTGGGAAATGGGAATATCTGTTCCGTCCACACAGTATGTTGTGGAGCTGGCCCGTATTTTCCATGTCTCTGCCGATTACCTGCTCGGAATCGACAGTTCTTCGACGGTAAGCGTCGCAGGACTTTCTGAGAAGGATGTACAGCTGATCTGTTTCATCATCAGCCACTTGAGGGACGGAAAATAGGTCTCTTCCGCTGCCATCTTTACGACATTGCGGCAAAACAAGAACTCCGGGACGTGTTCCTTCGCCACGTTCCCGGAGTTCCGCATTGCTCATTTATCTTTTTGCACTATGTCCTGTAATTCTTCCACTTTCCCGACCGGTATCTCAGCACGCCGATCATAAGCGACAGGCACCACCCGATCGGAGTCGCCCACCAGATTCCGTAATATCCGAACGCGGCGCTCAGCACATAGGGCATCACCCCGCGGGAAAAGATCTCCGCGAAGCTCATGTAGATCGTCGGCCGCACGTCTGATACGCTCCGCAGAAAATGCTGGAAGACAAAGAGAAGGCCCAGCACCGGCGCGAAGCATGCGGTGATCCGCACGATGCCGCGCCCGATCGCGACCACGTCGACATCCGTCGTAAACACGGTGACAATCCGCTGCCCGCCCGCGAAAAGAACGAGGGTCGCCGCCGCATGGTACAGCAGGGACAGCTTTATGCCGGTAAACAGCCCCTCGCGCACGCGGTCCATGTCCCCCGCTCCCTTGTTCTGCCCGCAGAAGACGCCCGTCGCCATGCCGATGGCGTAGCTCAGGCAGAAGCAGATGCTTTCGGTCTTGTTCGCGGCGACGTAGGCGGCCATGACCGACGAGCCGTAGCCGTTGACCGCTCTCTGGATCAGCATGACGGAGATCGTCACGGCCGCTGTCGAAAAGGCGGAGGGCACGCCGATCCGCACCATCTCCGCTGCCGCCGCCCGGTCGGGCCGCATGTCCCGAATCCTCAGGCGGAGCGCGGGGATGTGCTTCCTCACATACAGCAGGCAGTAGATTCCCGACACCGCCTGGGCGATGACCGTCGCGGCGGCGACGCCGGCCGTGTCCCAGTGAAAGACCAGCACGAAGAGCAGGTCCAGGAGCACGTTGAGCACGGAGGCGGCGATCAGCGCGACGAGGGGCGTGCGGGAATTGCCCACTGCCCGCAGAAACGCGGCCATGCCGTTGTACAGCGACGTGGCGAGAATGCCCGCGTACATCCACCTCAGATACAGATGCGATTCCGCGATGACGTCCCCGGGCGTCCGGAGAAGCCGAAGGAGAGGCAGTCCCAGGAGCTGGCCCAGGAAGGTAAACACCAGGCCGGCCGCGAGAATCATCAGAAAGGACGTTCCGTAGCTCTTCCGCATCTCTTCCCTGTCGCCGCTCCCGAAGGCCTGCGCCAGAAGGACCGAGCCGCCGCCGGTAAAGCCCGTGATGAGGGCCAGCATCAGATTGTAGCTCGAGCCCGCGCCGCCCACCGCGGCGAGGGCGTGGGCACCGACGAAGCGTCCCACGACCATGGTGTCCACGATGTTGTAGAACATCTGGAAAACGTTCCCGATAAAAAGAGGAATCGCGAAAGCCAGCATCAGCTTCCACGGATTCCCCTTTGTCATGTCTGTGATATTTTTGCTTCCGGCCGCCAAATTTCCCTCCTGTACGGCATACTGTTCAACGATCCGCGCGCTCTCTCGCCGCGGCTGCGGTACATGCCGGATCTTTCACGGCATATTCCAGATCATCATCCTGACGCTGTGGCGCCATTTCCTGTAATCGCCGCCCCGGAAGACGCCGTCCTCGAAGGGCTTCACGATCTTCGCCTCCGGGCAGACGCGCTCCATGGTCTTCAGCGCGCCGCCGATGCCGCTCATCCAGAACGTGGCGAAGGGAATGACCGTCTTTCCGCCGAGGTCGCAGCCGGAGATAAATTCCGCCACGAAATCGGGCATGTCCTTCATCCAGATCGGAAATCCGATAAAGACCGGATCAAAATCCCGGAGATCCGGCGCCGGCGTGACCGGATGATTGTTTTTCTTTTTCATTCTGTCGCGCAGAACCCGCGACACCGCCTTGCGCAGACTGCCCCGGTACTCCTTCTGAGGCGTGATCCTGATGATTTCTCCGTGCATATCGGTCGCGATCAGCTGCGCCAGCTTCTCGGTTCGACCGGATCTTGAATAATATAGTACGATCGGCTTCACTTACCCGTTACCCCATGCTGTTTTTCGTCATGGAATACTATACCACAATCAGGGGGCAGGGTGACATAATTATTTGCGAAATCCTCCAACTCAAAAAAGAATGCTCAGAAATGCACAGTCGGAATCCCTTCAGCGGATGTGGGCCATCATCTCCGACGCGGAGGCCCTGTGCCCCGTGATCAGGGAGGCGAGCCAGTCGTCCCGGTCCTTCGGGGAAATGTTTTTCGCGTTGGCGAAGGCGGCGGGATTCTGGATCTTCGTGAGCACGCCGCGGCAGATGGCCGAGGCGCGGCAGCTGGCGATCCCGTAGCCGTCCGTCGAACTCTGAGAGGACCAGTAGTAGATGACGTCGTCCCGGCTGCCGGACGAATCCGTCGCGTACCGGTGCCCGAGATAGACGACCATGTGGCCCTTCTCGCCGGTGCCGATGGTCCTGTCGCGGAAAATTTTGAGCAGATCGCCGGGGTCGGCCTTCGCCCAGGCCTTCCAGTAGGCGTCCTCCGTCTTGTAGGCTGTCTTCGCGGCGATGAAGTAATTCGTCCCCGCGCCGAGCTCCTTCACCAGGACCGCGTCGCCCGGGCCGTTGGCGTTGGCCCTGCCCCAGCATCCCACGCCGTCGCCCTGCGCCGGGTAGGTCATGCCGGAGACGGAATAGGGTCTCAGGCTGATCCACGCGCTGCGGGAGATGACGCCCCCGGTGTCCCACACCAAAAGGGCCTTCAGCATGGCCATATAGACCGCCGACGAGCAGTAGGACGGGCGGGCTTTGGATAGATCGATGACCGGCTTGTTCCCGTTCATCGAGAACGCGTTCTTCATCGCCTGCTCCGTGGAGATCCGGCCGTCGCTGTTGTAGCTTCCCCCGTTCTTCACGCCGGAGATCACGCTGAGAAGGATCTCATTCCAGGTTTTGGGCGTCCCTTCCGTCAGATAGTCGGCGGGCACCGTGTTCCCGGTCGGAAAGAGGCTCCGCCTGAACAGGTTCCGGTAGGCGGCCGAGGAGGGGCTCGCCTTGGGATACTTGCTGACGTTGTTTCCGACCATCCGGCGCTTCATGCCCGTTCGGACGAAATACTCCAGCACCGCCGCGTCGTCGTCGCCGACCGTCTCGAGGACGGAGGGATACCGCTTCACAAAGTAGGCGTAGCTGTACACGCCCTTGAAGTCCGTGCCGTTCCAGACCGTGACCGGGTTCCTCATGCCGGTGATGCCGACGGCGGTCGCCCTGCGACGGGCCGATTTGTAACCGGTCCGGATGTAGTGCAGATAGTAAGAGGGAAGCGTCGTCCCGAACCTCCTGCGGAGGTCCGCGTTGCCGTAGCGGTAGGACTTCACGCTGAACGAGGCGCTTCCTCTTCTGCCGTTTCTCATGCCGACCGTCACGAAGTATTTCAGGATCCGGCTGTCGTCGTACCCGTATTTCTTCGCGAGTCCGGGATATTTCCGGCAGAAATACTCGTAATTGTACACCCGGGCGTAGTCGGTCCCGTTGTAGACCGTCGGGTGTTCTGCGGCGGACGCGGCCGCGGCCGAAAGCGCGGACAGCGCCGCGGCGGAAAGCAGGGCCAGAAGAACGCGTAGAAGGAGCGCCGTCCTCCGTCCTTTTCCGCCTTTGCCTGACTGTTTCACCATAAATACCTCCGTATCGCCGCCGCGGGAGAATCCCGTATCGGGGCGCTGTGTCGCCGGCCGCGGGCGGATCCGCCGCGGGACGCCGCTTCTTCGGCCGGTCTGAATTCAGATTAACACATCCCCCGTTTTCTGACAACGCGGAGCCGGAAAGGGCTCCGCGCGGCCTCCCCGGCTTCGCGCCGCCGGAGGCGGGAGAAGGCCGGTCCGTGGTTCACAAAGAATTCAAAAAAATCTGATATGATCTTTTTCCCAAGTCTGTTCAGTTTATGCTATACTGCACATCAGGGGAGTTTTCGTTTGACCGAAAACGAAACAAAAGCCAGAATCCCGAAAAGTAATATGGAGGTGATACATATGTTCTGTCCAAATTGTGGCCACAAGCTGCCGGACGGCTCCATCTTCTGCGACAGCTGCGGCGTGAAGATCACGCTGCGCGCGGAATACGGTGGGACAGCCAGACCGTCCGACGCCGGCAAGACGCCGGCCGCTCCCGCGTTTGACGAGCGCGATTACTACGCGGCCGATCTGGGAGACGCCGTCCCCGAAGTGACGGGCACGTCCTCCGCAAAAGCCGCGGGCACGTCCTCCGCGAAGACTGCTTCCGGCAGTTCCACTGGAAAGACCTCTTCCCCGTCCGGGAAAAAGGCCTCCGGCAAGACGTCCGCCTCATCCGGAAGCCAGGCCGGGCGCGCCGCTTCAAAGAGCAGCACGCGGCCGAGAAAGAGCTCCTATAACTGGGACGACGAGGAAGACGAGGACGAGGGCTCCAGGCTTCCGATCATCATCGCCCTGATCGTCGCGCTCGCCGCCATCGCGCTCATCATCGCGCTCTTCCTCAAATCCGGCAGCTTCAGCCTGTTCAACAGGGGCGGCTCCGGCGGAACGGCCAATACCCCGGCCAGCTCGGTGACCGAGAGCCTCACGTTCCCGACCGAGACGCCCACGCCGACACCGACCCCCACGCCGACGCCCACACCGACGCCGACCCCCACGCCGGAACCGGTCAACGATGACGTCATCGCCGACAGCTCCACGAGGCTCCTGACGGAAGCGGATCTGACCGGCCTCAGCGAGGAGCAGATCAGCATCGCGAGAAACGAGATCTTCGCCCGCCACGGGTACTCCTTCTCCAACGAGACCCTGAGGGATTACTTCTCTTCGAAGCCCTGGTACCAGCCGAATCCGGACTTCAACATCAACACGGAAGACATCTACGGCGCGCTCGGCCTGAGCGAGACGGAGCTCGAGAACATCAATTTCATCCAGCAGTACGAGATCGAGCACGGCCTCAACAAAAGCTCCAGAGGCGACTGACAGGCCGGACGCAGACGGACGCAGGAAGCAAGACAAAGATAAAGAGGTTCCCGCACCACAGACGGTGCGGGAACCTTTTTGTCACTGTGCGGTTGTGTGGTTCTTTTACCAGTTCTTCGTGTCGTCCATCGTGCTCTTCACCGGGCCGAATCTCGTGAACGGCCAGTAGCGGAATCCCGCCTTGCCGATGATGGCGTTCTTCTTTACGTAAGTATTTCTCCAGAACCGCGCGTCGTTGCTGTTCTCCCGGTTGTCGCCGAGCATGAAGTAGCATCCCTCCGGCACGGTGTAGGGGCCGAACGTCCCGGTCGGCTTCTCCGGACAGAAGCTGTCCGTGAGGGGCTCGTCGCTGCCGTCGATGTAGACCTTGCCGTTCACGATCATCACCGTCTCGCCGGGAAGACCGATCACCCGCTTGACGAACAGCCGCTTCGGGTCGTCGGGATACCGGAAGATGACGATGTCGTACCGGGCGGGATCCGCGTTCTTGTACGCCAGCCGGTTTCCGAACAGCCGGTCCCCCGTCATGATGGTCTTCTCCATCGATCCGGAGGGGATCCGCGCGTTGACCAGGATGAATGAATTGAGGAGCACCACGCCGACGATCACCGCGGCGTAGGGCCAGGCTTCCTTCAGTATTCTCAGCATGAGCGGTTCCTTCGGTTTCTCCCGGACTGTTTCCTTTCCGTTCTGCTTATCGTCATTCATGAGCGGTCCCTGCGGGCTGTTCGTGACTTTATCCTTTCCGTCCTGCATATAGATCTCGTTCCTCTCACTTCTGTAATTCCCGGATCCGAAATTCTTCACCGAAGACCAGTATCTCACAAAAAACGCGCCGACGCCACATCGGTTTTTCTTTTTGCTTCATTTCCCGGGCGTCCCGTCCGGGACGATATATTTCCCGAGATCCCAGCCCTGGGTCGCGGCGAAATCCACCAGCTCCGCCTCTTCGGCCTCCTCCACCGTCCGGACGTCCGGGGCCGCGCAGGGCAGCCCGGCCGCCAGGGCCGCCTCCGTATAAATCCTAAGATCCCTCCTCAGGGATTCGACGCTGATCTTCATATTTCGTCCTGCCGTGTTAAGATTTCCGTAATTATTACGGTTCCGCCGGGGGCATTCAGGGGGAATGTCCCCGGTTCAGCCTCTAAGTTTACATCATAATAGGAAAATCTTCGTCACTTTTAACAAAAAATTTATTTCTTTTTTATTAAGCAACTATTTCGGAATTTTTATGTTATAATAGCGGAGTGCATATGAAATCCATGACAGACATGTCCGGTCGGGGGACCTCGGATATGCCAGACCGATGTTAATAAGGGAAATCATTTTATGAAGAATTCACGAAGAAAGAACATCAAGATCACCGGGATCGGATTCCTGTTCGCGATTCTCTTCTGCACCATGATCACGGCTGTCGGCGTTTCGGCTGCCTCCTACAGAGAATCTGATTACTCAAGAGTATACGACTACTCTTTCTACGTTAAGCACAACAAGGACCTTTCCTCTTCGATCAGAAACAGCCGCACCCTGGCGCTCAAGCATTTCGTGGAACACGGAATGGCACAGGGCCGCAGGGCGATCATCTCCTTCAACGTCAAGGCTTACAAGAAGAACTATCCCGAGCTCCAGAAGCTTTACGGCAACAATTACAGGAAATATTTCCTGCACTGGCAGAGCGTGGGCTACAAGACGAGATACGGCCAGTATCTTCTCTCCCACTACACCTTCGCCGTCCGCATCAATCCCAACGGCGGAAAGTACAACGGCAAAAAGGCCGCTGCGGTGGTGTACCGCCACTACGGCTCCACCATCACCCTCGCGAAGCCGACGAGAAGCGGCTACACCTTCAAGGGCTGGAAGCTCACCAGCGGCCACGGCACCGTAAAGGGAAGCAAGTTCAAGTTCACGATGTCCGTCAAGGGCACGAACGAGATCAAGGCGAAATGGTCCAAGACCATCTCCACGCGCTACTCCGGCGCCTACAAGATCGCCAATTACGCGAAGACCCAGCTCGGCAAGGGCGGACAGACCTACTGGAATTACTTCTGGTGCGACGAGTGGTGCTGCATGTTCGTCACCTACTGCGCCAACAAGGTCGGCTTCGTCAGCAGCGACGCGACGGATATGTCGATGGGAAGCGGAAGATTCCCCAAGACGGCCAGCCAGCGCGAGCTCGCCTCCGTCTTCAAGTCGAAGGGACAGCTGAAGTACGCTTCCTCCGGATACAAGCCGAAGAAGGGCGACATCATCTTCTTCGTCTCCTCCGGCGGCAGCAAGACCAACACCAGCAGCTACTGCCACACCGGAATCGTCTACGGGACCTCCGGAAACAAGATCATCACGATCGAAGGAAACACGGGGACCTACAACCGGTACACCTCCTACGTCAAGGAGTGCACCTACGATCCCACGGATCCCAGCACCTACAACTATTCCAAGGCCTGCAGAATCGCTGCCTACGGCATCATCAAGTGATAGCAGAACCCGTAATCCACAGGGCTGCCGGACAATCCTCCGGCAGCCCTGTTCTTTCGCAGAAGGAGGACTTTCTATGAATCTCGGTCTCAGAAACGCATCCGGGTGCCGCTTCGACGCCGCGTCGCTGGGCGAGGTCATGCTCCGCCTCGATCCAGGCGAGGGCAGGATCCGCACGGCCCGCCGCTTTTCCGTCTGGGAAGGGGGCGGGGAATACAACGTGATCCGCGGGCTGCACAAGTGCTTCGGGATGGACACGGCGGTCATCACCGCCTTCGCGGAGAACGAAGTGGGCCGGCTCCTCGGGGACCTCATCGAGCAGGGAGGCGTCTCGACGTCCCTGATTCACTGGAAGAAAACCGACGGCATCGGGCGGATCTGCCGGAACGGCCTCAATTTCACCGAGCGGGGCTTCGGCATCCGCGGCGCCCTGGGCTGTTCCGACCGCGCGAACACCGCCATCTCCCAGGCGACGCCGGAGGACTTTGATTTCGACCGTATCTTCGGGGAGCTCGGGGTCCGCTGGTTCCACACCGGGGGCATCTGCGCGGCGCTGTCGGAGCAGTCGCGGGAGACCGTCCTCGCCGCGGTGAAGGCGGCGAAAAAGTACGGCACGGTCGTCTCCTACGACCTGAATTACCGCCCCTCCATGTGGAGCGCGGTCGGCGGCGTCGAAAAGGCCCGGGAGGTCAACCGGGAGATCGCGAAATATGTGGACGTCATGATCGGAAATGAGGAGGATTTCACCGCCTGCCTCGGCCTCGAGATCGAGGGGAGCGACGGAAGCCTGAGGGAGCTGGACACGGAGGGCTACGCGAGGATGATCGACCGGGCCGCCCGCCTCTACCCCAATTTCCGGGTCGTGGCCACGACGCTCCGCACGGTCCGCACCGCCACGGTCAACGACTGGAAGGCCATCTGCTGGGCGGACGGGGTCGTCACGAAATCGGCGGAGTACAATTCCCTGGAGATTCTGGACCGGGTCGGGGGCGGCGACTCCTTCGCCTCCGGACTCATCTACGGCCTCATGACCACCGGGGATCCGGAGAAAGCCGTCAACTACGGCGCGGCCCACGGCGCCCTCGCCATGACCACGCCCGGGGACACCTCCATGGCGTCCCTCCGCGAGGTGGAGGACGTGATGAGAGGCGCCGGCGCCAGGGTGAAGCGGTAGGACGAAGAGAAACCGACCGGACGAAGAGGAAGGGGCCGGATCGTCGAAAAGGCAGACGGTTCCGGCCGCTGTAAGAGGGAGAATGGGATGAATTCGAAGAGAACAGAGGAAATACTGGGAAAACTCCGCGAGACAGGCATCATTCCCGTCATCGTCCTGGACAGCCCGGACGACGCGGAGCCGCTGGGGAGAACGCTGCTGGAGGGCGGGCTTCCGGCGGCGGAGATCACCTTCCGGACGGACGCGGCGGAGGAAGCCATCCGGATTCTGTCGCGGAAATGCCCGGAGCTCCTCCTGGGCGCCGGCACCGTGCTGACGCCGGAGCAGGCGGACCGCGCGGCGGAGGCGGGCGCCTCCTTTATCGTCTCTCCCGGGTTCGATCCCGAGACCGTGCGCCACTGCCTGAGCCGGGACATCCCGGTATGTCCCGGGATCCAGACCCCGAGCGAGCTGATGCAGGCCGTGAATGCCGGCCTCGATCACGTCAAGTTCTTTCCGTCCGAGAGCGCCGGAGGACTCGGCATGATCAACGCGATGGGCGCCGCCTTTCCCTCCGTCCGGTTCATGCCCACGGGCGGAATCCGCGCGGAAAACGTCGCCGGGTATCTGAAATCCGAGAGAATCTTCTGCTGCGGGGGCAGCTGGATGGTGAAGAGGGACCTGGTCCGCGCCGGCCGCTTCGACCGCATCCTGGGACTGGTGCGGGAGGCGGCGGAAATCGTGAAAGAGGCGAGATCCTCCTGACACCCCCGACGCTCCGCACAGAGCAGCGGGTGTTCCCTGCGCCGGATGCAGCCTCGATGCCTGCTGAATGCAGCCTGAATACACCCTGAACACACCCTGAGCACTTCCTGAATACACACCGAATACATCCTGAATACATCCCCGGACCGGCGCGGGAAGCGGCGGAACGATGGAAACACAAGGGCGGCGGCGCTATCCTGCGCCGCCGCCCGTTCGCATCGGTCCCTATCCGTTCCGCCGGTACAGCTCCGTCCCGCATGGATCATTTCCTTCCGCGGGTACTTCTCCATTCCGTACGTACCGTATCCGTTCCGTGCTTCCTATGATTCCGTTCCGTGTGTACGTGTCAGTTCAGCGCGTCCTTGAGCGCCTTGCCGGCCTTGAAGTGCGGGGCCTTGGAGGCCTTGATCTTGACCTCTTCTCCCGTCTGCGGGTTGCGTCCCTTCCTGGCTGCCCTCTTCGTGACCTCAAAGGTTCCGAAGCCGATCAGCTGTACCTTTTCCTCTTTGGCAAGCTCTTCCGTCACGGTGTGGACAAACGCGTTGACAGCCGCTTCAGCATCCTTGTTCGTAAGCTCCGCCTTTTCTGCCACTGCCTTAATCAGTTCTGCCTTCGTCATAAAATAGTCCTCCTGGTTTTTAGATTCAGATAAGATTCGCGCCGCGCACAGACTGCGGCACCGTTTTATAGTATCCCTTTTGCGGTGGGAATGCAACAGGAACCTTCCGGCGGAACATCAGAGCGGTGGGTATACTAACAGGAACCTCCCGGACGGAACGTCAGAGCGCCGGGCCGCGGCTCGCCCCCGTCGCGTAATCGATCTCCACCCCGGGCTGCGCGTTGTAGCAGTAAACGCAGAACATCACCTCCGGGTCCTCCACCGACAGCGCCTCCATCAGCACGCCGGAGGCGACCAGATTGCTTCCCTCGAATACGGGCGTCACCCGGTAGAGGACGTGGTGCCCGGTCTCCCGCACGTACCACGCCACGGAGTTCTCGAGGGGGAGCATTCCCTCGACGTTCATGCTGCGGGTCCCCGTGATCAGATTCCGCTCGTTGGCGTTTTCTCCGGTGAGCTGATAGCCGATCAGGTGGCAGCGGTTGTAGAGATATTCCCGGTCAATCCCGGCGTACCGCGCGTTGTGCCACCCCGTCGGGTAAATGTCCCTCACGTCCTCCCGCTCCTCTCCCGGCATCGTCTCCGGGCCGACGCACGCCTGCGCGGCGGTGCACCGGCCGAGGGCGTCCAGCTCCCCGTACCGCTCGTAGGCCTCGGTCGTCAGCTCCTCCTTCGAGAAAAACGGCACGCCGTCGTTCACGTCCGCGCAGGGGCTTCCGCTGTACGCCGGGATCTCCGAAAGATCGAAGACGCCCGGCTCCGCCGGGAGGGCCTGCCTCTTCAGGAAACGGCGGGGCAGCTCCGACACGCAGAAGGCGCCCGCGAAAAACAGCAGCAGGCAGACAAAGGCGACGGTCCTTCTCCGCCTCCTGTACTCCCGGTACCTTCCTCTTTTTCCGTAATATCTCCTTCTCATATCCGCCATCATAGCACAACCGCCCGCCTCAGGACAGACCGGGCGGCGCTTCCTGCCGGATCCTCTCTCCGGAAAACAAAGGTTTTCAGCATTTTTCAGGCAGCTGTTTTTCATTTTTTACTTGATTGTTTTACATAACATGGGTAAAATTAAGAAAATATGTCTATTTTATTACAGAAGGGAGCCTCCATGAAAAAGATCCTCAGCCGCCGTTTTACCCTCATCGCAGGGCTCATTCTGGCATTCGGCCTTCTCTTCGGGACCGTCGGCATCTCTGCCGCGACGCTGGATTATTCCAAGGTGAACTATGCCGAGTCGCTTTCCGTCCCGATCGTCACACATCCCTGGAGAATCGTGATTCCGCACCTCAACAAGGCGTCCTCCGCGACCGTGACTTCCTCGAAGCCCTCCATCGCAGGAGCGACGGTTTACAACAGCACCCTCAAGCAGGGCTACATCTACGTCACGCCCCACAGACAGGGCACCACGACCGTCAAGGTGGCCTTCAACTACAATAGCGGCAGCGGCACGGTTTCCGCCAGCTACTCCATCAATCTGAGGGTCTATCCGTACAGCAATCCTCTGAAGACGGCCAAGGTCGGCAGCGTCAATCTGACGCCCTTCCTGAAATCCACGAACTTCACCACGAGGATGAAGCTCAGCCGCGCCAGGACCCTGGTCCGCATGATCCCGAACTCCGGATGGGTCGTCAAGGGCGTCTACGCCCAGGGACTCCGGAAGACCAGCTCCGGCTACACCTACTCCACCCTGAAGATCGCGAGCAACAAGCCCTATGATTTCCGGAGCTTCCTCATCGTGCCGGATCTCTACGTCAGGCTGTACAACTCCTCCCAGAAGATGTACGTCAACGTTCTTCTCTCCAACGGGTGAGCCTCTCCCCCGCGGACAACGCGCAGCATAGAATATCGATAAGATAATACGGCCGGCCCGATCTTCGCGAGATCGGGCCGGCCTTTTCACGCGCCCGCGCCGGGGCGCCGCTTTTTATTCATTACCCTTCCGCGCCGCAGCCCGAAGGCGCTGCTCCGGCACCGCGAATCAAAGGTTTCCGCCTTCGGGCACGGGAGATGCACCCGCGCCGCGGGATCAGAGGGTCTGCACCGTCTCGGTGTAGACCTTCCGGAAGAAATACAGGGACAGAATCAGGGACACCACCTCCGCCACGGGGAAGGCGATCCACACATAGTTGACGTTTCCGAGCCTGGACAGGAGCCACGCCACGGGGAGGAGCACCACCAGCTGTCTTCCCGTCGAGACGATGAGGGAATAGATGCTTCTCGAGAACGCCTGGAAGATCGATCCCATCACGATGCAGACGGCGGCCACCGGGAAGGAAAGCCCGATGAGACGGAGGGCCGGAACGCCGATCCGGACCATCTCCTCGGAGGCGTGGAACAGCGACAGCAGCCCCACGGGGAAGATCTCGAAGAGCAGCATGCCCACCGTCATGACCGTCACCGCGAGCTTCACGGAGAAGCTCAATGCCTCGTCGATCCGGTCCCGGCGCCTCGCCCCGTAATTGTAGGCGAGCACGGGGATCAGGCCGTTGTTGAGGCCGAAGACCGGCATGAAGAAGAAGCTCTGGAGCTTGAAATAGGCACCGTAGACCGCCTGGGCGGTGGAGGTAAAGGACTCCAGGATCATGTTCAGGAAAAACGACATGACGGAGCCGACGGAGATCATCAGGATCGACGGGACGCCGACGTAATAGATTCTCTTCACGACGGCGGCCTTCGGGTGGAGGATCCGGGCGGGAGAAAAATGGAGCTCGGGATTCTTCCGCAGATTCAGCACAAGGCCGATGCAGGCGGCGACGCACTGGCCGAGGACCGTCGCCCAGGCGGCGCCGGCGACCCCGAGCCTCGGGAATCCCAGGAGGCCGAAGATCATGATCGGATCGAAGATGATGTTGACGACCGCCCCGGACATCTGGGAGATCATGCTGTAGAGCGTTCTTCCCGTGGACTGCAGGAGTCTCTCGAACATGACCTGGAAGAGGATGCCGACGGAGACGATCATGACGATCCTGAGATAGGACGTCCCGTAAGCGATAATCTCGGGATTGCTGCTCTGGACGGCGATAAAGGGCGCCGCCCCGAAGACTCCGATCAGCGCGAAGACGACGAAGCTGACCGCGGACAGGAACACCGCGGTGTTCGCGGCGTCGTCCGCCCTCTCGAAGTTCTTCTCCCCCAGCGCCTTGCTGAGGAGGGCGTTGACGCCGACTCCGGTTCCCGAGCCGACGGCGATCATCATGCTCTGCATCGGAAAGGCCAGCGTGACGGCCGTCAGGGCGTTCTCCGAGATTCTCGCCACGAAGATGCTGTCGACGATGTTGTAGAGCGCCTGAACGAGCATGGACGCCATCATCGGGAGCGACATATTCACGATCAGCTGTTTCACGGGCATGACGCCCATCTTGTTTTCTCTGGCTTCCAACTGTTTTCCTCCGGTCCGCGTAAGCTTTCCATAAATATGGGAGCGTCCCGGGGAAACGCTTCCCCCGTGACAGGTCCCTCCGCCGCGGATACGGGACGCGTTTCCGCCGCAGATACAGTGTGTTATTGTAACACAGTCAGTCAGGCGTGAGAAGACCAATCTGCACGCCGCTGTCCGGTTCGGGGGAAAAAGTCCTCCGATCCGTCAGTAGACAGTATCCCCGTTCGGCGGAACAACAATTCTTCTGCCCGGCAGTGAAGAGCCTTCCCCTTCAGAAGAAAAGAGTCTTCTCTCTGGCGCTTTATTGTGATATAGTTTTACAGTAACAAAATTCAGGCGGCCCCGGCCGCCGGTTATTCATCTGGAGGAGTAATTATGGTTGAAAGAGGCAAATCCCGCCTGGGAGGACCGATTGTCGCGTTTCTGTGCGTTATCATCTTCCTCGTCATCGCGGCCAACGTCACGACGCCGGAGAGCGTTCAGAATTCCTTCTGGGCCCTCGTCCCGCCGATCATCGCGATCGGTCTCGCCCTCGTGACCAAGGAAGTCTACAGCTCGCTGTTCATCGGTATCCTCTCGGCCGCCCTGCTCTACTCGGGCTTCAACTTCGAGGGGACGCTGCAGCACATCTTCCTCGATACCGTCACCACCGGTGAGGAGACCGCCACCTACGGCATCATCTCGGTTCTCTCCGATTCCTACAACGTGGGAATCCTGATCTTCCTCGTCCTTCTGGGCGTCATGGTCCAGCTGATGAACAGGGCGGGCGGATCCAGGGCCTTCGGCGAATGGGCGACAAAGCACATCCGCAGCCGCGTCGGCGCCCAGCTGGCGACCATCTTCCTCGGCGTCCTCATTTTCATCGACGACTACTTCAACTGCCTGACGGTGGGCTCCGTCATGAGACCCGTCACGGACAAGCAGAACATTTCCAGGGCAAAGCTCGCGTACCTCATCGACGCGACGGCCGCCCCGGTGTGCATCATCGCCCCGATCTCCTCGTGGGCGGCGGCGGTCACCGGCTTCGTGGAGGGGACGAACGGTATGGATCTCTTCCTCCGCGCGATCCCGTTCAACTACTACGCGCTTCTGACCATCGCGATGATGATCATGATCGTGGTCATGAAGGCCGATTACGGCCCGATGGCGCTTCATGAGAAGAACGCCATCGAAAACGGGGATCTCTACACGACGCCCGACCGTCCCTACGCGAACGCCGGCAGTGAGGAGATTTCCTCCAGGGGGCGCGTGGTCGACATGCTGATCCCGGTCATCTCCCTCGTGGCCTGCTGCGTCGTCGGAATGATCTACACCGGCGGTTTCTTCGACGGCGAGAGCTTCGTCAACTCCTTCGCGAACAGCGACGCGTCCATCGGACTTGTGTACGGCTCCGCCATCGCCCTCGTGATCACGATCATTTATTACCTTCTGCGCAGGGTTCTTTCCTTCGACAGCATCATGGAGTGCTTCCCCGAAGGCTTCAAGCAGATGGTGCCGGCGATCCTGATCCTGACCTTCGCCTGGTCGCTGAAGTCCATGACGGACAGTCTCGGCGCCAAGACCTACGTCGCGGGCATCGTCAGCAACTCCGCGGAGGGCCTGCTCATGTTCCTCCCGGTCATCATCTTCGTGATCGCCGTCGGTCTCTCGTTCGCGACCGGCACCTCCTGGGGCACCTTCGGCATCCTGATCCCGATCGTCGTCTCCTGCTTCGAGGCCACCGACCCGAACATGATGATCATCGCCATCTCCGCCTGCATGGCCGGAGCGGTCTGCGGCGACCACTGCTCGCCCATCTCCGACACGACGATCATGTCCTCGGCCGGGGCGCAGAGCAACCATCTGAACCACGTATCGACACAGCTGCCCTACGCCATGACCTGCGCGGTGATCTCGGCCGCGACGTATTTCATCGCGACGATGGTCGAGCGCTTCACCGGCAGCCTCATGATCAGCGCCGTCGTGGGACTTCCGTCCGGCATCCTCCTGATGCTGATCACACTGCTGATCATCAAGTCCAGAAAGAAGGCGGCCGCCTGAAACGGAACGGCCCGGACATTCTGCGTAATCATAGAGAAGGGATCTGCCGCACGGACAGATCCCTTCTCTTTATTCATCCCATCTTGAAAGAAAAACCGGATTTTACAGACAGCTGACGGTCTCCTCGAGGGGCTTTCTCTTCGAGTGATTCTCCAGCGGTCCCGTTCCCTCCGCCGCGTAGCCGAGGTCCATCAGCATGAGGATCTCCTCATTTTCCGGAAGTCCCAGCTTCTCCGCCAGCACGTCGGGATCGAAGAAATTGATCCAGCAGCTGTCCACCCCCGCGTCGGCGGCGGCGAGAATCAGGTGCGTCGCCACGATCGCGGCGTCCTCGGTGCCGGAATCGCGCTTCCCGCCCGGATAGGTGAAGACGTTGTCCCTGTCGTAGGCGACCGCCAGGACCACCGGCGCGCCGTAGCGGCAGGGGGTGACGGCGTCGACCAGGGCGAGGGCCTCCGCCGAGCGGATCACGTAGACATGCTGCTCCTGGAGGTTCTTCGCGGTCGGGGCGAGACGTCCCGCCTCGAGGATCTCCGCAAGCTCCTTCTCTCCCACCGCGCGGTCACTGAATTTCTTGCAGGAATAACGGTTTTTTACTACTTCTTTGAATTCCATCCCTTTTCTCCTTTCGCTGTCTTTCGGTCCCGGAACGGCGCCGCCCGGCGGGCCGCCCTGTGTCCCCGGAGTCTCTCCGTCCTGTTTCATACGGGTAACATATCGCGTCCGGCTTCGCCGCCTGCTCAAAGAATCGCGGCGGCCTGTCTTCGGGCAAAGCGGACACTCGCGTCACGTCAGTTTCTTCAGGAAATTGCCCTCGACCCGGACGCCCTCGTCCATCATCAGGAAGGCGGCCGGATCGTACTCCTGCACGATGGCGAGAAGCTGCGGCACCTCGTACTTGCTGATGACGGTCAGAAGCACCGACTCCTTCTCCCCGGTGAAGCTGCCCGTGGCGTGCATGCGGGTCAGGCCCCGGCTCATGCCGCCCATGAGCCTGATCTCCAGCGGCTGCGTGTCCTCCAGCTTGGTGACGATCAGGACCCTCACGTTGATGTTCTGGGTGTGCACGCGGTCGGAGATGAGCGAGCAGAAGACGGAATAGATCAGGGAATAGATCACCGTCGGGACATCGAAGAGCAGCAGGCAGATGAAATAGAGCACCGCGTTGGCCATGATGTTGACCTTTCCGACGGAAAAGTGCCCGTTCTTCTGCACCACGATCATTCCGATGAGGTCCATGCCCCCGTCACAGGAGCCCGCCCGCAGGATCAGTCCGACGCCGGCGCCGGCCATGATGCCCGCCAGGATCGCGTTGGCGACGATCTCGTCCAGAACCGGATTGTCCGGGATCGGGACGACGGTCAGAAGCACCGTGATGAGGGTGACGCACAGGACCGACTTGATCAGAAAGCGCTTCCTCATGAGCTTCGAGGCAATGATCAGGCCGGGGATATTGAGCAGGTAGTAGATGATACCTGCCAGGTCAACCTTCCCGAGGCGGATCCCGGCGTAACGGGACAGCAGCGTCGTGATGAGCTGCGAGAAGCCCATGAAGCCCCCGGAATAGAGGTGCAGCGGCCGGAGAAAGCAGTTGACGCCGACCGCGAAGACGACGGCTCCGATCACGATCCAGGGAATGCGGGGCCTCTCCTCCTGCCAGAAGGATTTCTCGAGCTCCCTGTGCTCCAGGCTTTCGACGGCGCTCCTGACGGTTTTTATCTCTTTCGGGTCCATGATTTCCTCCATAACGGAATCAGAGGTTACAGACGCGGAACCATTCCTCCGGCTTCCGGCCGGCTTTCATTATCCGTCCAGCAGATCACACACCAGTCCGACGCACTCGTACACCATGGCGTCGCAGTGGGGCTTTTTCTCCCCTCCCCGCTCATGGTTGACGCGGAGCAGGTCCCGGCAGTCGAGCAGACCCTCGTGGTTGTCCTTCACCGCCTTCAGGAAGGCGCCCACCGTCTCCGGGTCCTCGCGGCCGGCCAGTCCCAGGGCCATCAGGCCGCCGGTCACCGCTCCGCAGACCGCACCCATCTTCATGCCCGAGCCGAAATTGGCCGCGGTACGGAAGGCCTGCTCTTCGGTCAGCCCGAAGTCCTCCGCGAAGGGAAGCAGCACGGACTGGGCGCAGTTGTAGTGAACCGCCGTGGACGCCCTCAGCTCCTTTGCTCTGTTCCTGTACTTCTCTTTGTCCATCGCTTACTCCTTTCGCCGCGGGCTCTCTTAGTCCCCGCGGTCACTCCCGTGCCTCCGGCACGCTCTGCTCCTGCGTCACGCCGCCGTTACCGGCACTCCTTCGTTTCCGCGCGTCATGTCTGCTCTGACGGCCCGTCGGCCGCCGCGGAACGCACTGGCCCCTGCCCTGCTCCGTGTTCTTTTCCATTATAGCATGGCCCGGCGGGAACGTGCAGTTGTTTCATTCCTCCCCGGACAGTCTTTCGTCGATCGATTTCTCGAGGCTTTCCAGTATGGCCGCCGTCCTTCTCCGCGTCTCCTCTTTCCCGAAGCGGGCCCTGTCGAAGGGCATCCGGTAGAAGCCCTCCCGCCGGGCGAGCCGCACCGCCGCGTCGAAATTCATGTCATAGAAGAATCCCAGGAAGCCGACCCAGATATCGAGTCCCGTCTTCCGCACGGCACGGGGCACGCACCTGCGCTCCATGAAAAGCGCAAAGACCTCGTCGGTGACAGTCTCCGCCTCCACCTGCGCGACGGTCTCGCCCATGGTGTCCCGCATGTCCTCCTGCGCGAAGACTCTGAAAATGTCGCATTTGTCCGCGTCCCGGATCAGCTTCGACAGAAAAAGCGTCTCTTCGTCCGGGCACGTCCCGACGGCGATCCGGTTGTGACGGCGCACGGCGGTCACCACCTTCTCTTTGTCCTCCTCCGGAAGCCCGTCCAGGATGTGTTCCTCCTCCAGGATCCGGCACCCCAGGGCGGCGTGGTCGCAGCTGACCGAGTCGTTGAAGGTGCCGTATCTCTTCACCTGCTCGAAGCGCCCGATGTCATGGCAGAGGGCGCAGATGCGGGCGAGCTCCCGCATTCTTCCGTCCAGTCCGAGCGCCCCGGTGAGGACGTCCATCACCTCCGCCACCCGGAGGGTGTGGACGACCTTCAGCCCGATCATGCTGTCGGACCGGTCATAGCGGGAGGCGTAGGCCAGAAATCGCTCTTCGCAGAGCTCGGCCGTCAGCCTCTCCTTCTCACTCCTCTTGTCCGGCATGGCTTAGAACAGCTCCTCCATCCGTGTGATGGCCTCGTCGAACACCCGCAGGGCGGCGTCCACCGGCTCGGCCGTCGACATGTCCACCCCGGCGATCTTCAGCAGGCTCACGGGATCGTCCGTGCATCCGGAGGAGAGGAACGCCAGGTAGGGCTTCACCGCCGCCTCTCCCTCGTCCAGGATGCGGTGAGCGATCGCCACCGCCGCCGCGAAGCTCGTCGCGTACTGATAGACGTAGAAATTGTAGTAAAAATGCGGGATGCGGCACCACTCGTAGGCAATGCCGGGATCGGACACCATGTCCGGCCCGAAATATTCCTGATTCAGCCGGAAGTACTCGCCGCTGAGCGTCTCCGCGGTCAGGGGCGTCCCCGCCTCCGCCATCTCGTTGGTCCTGCGCTCGAACTCCTCGAACATCGTCTGCCGGTAGAGGGTGCCCTTGAAGCTCTCCAGGCAGTGATTGATGAGATAGGCCTTTTCGTCCCTGCTTTCGGCGTTTTTCAGCATATATTCCAGCAGGAGGATCTCGTTGGTCGTGGAGGCCACCTCCGCCACGAAGATCTTATAGCGGGAGTTGAAGAGCGTCTGGTTCTTCTCGGAGTACCAGGTGTGAATGGAATGTCCCATCTCGTGCACCAGCGTGAAGACGTCGTCCGTGGTGCCGTTGAAATTGAGGAGCATGTAGGGGTGCACGCCGTACACGCCGGAGGAATAGGCGCCGCCGCGCTTGCCTTCATTCTCGACGACGTCGATCCACCGGCCGCGGAAGGCCTGCCGCACCACCTCCAGGTACTCCTCTCCCAGGGGCTCGAGGGCCTTCAGCGTCAGCTCCCTGGCCTCCTCATAGGTGACCTTCGCGCTGTAACCGCTCACCATCGGCACATAGACGTCGTACATGTGGAGCTCGTCCACGCCGAGGAGCCGCTTCCTCAGGCTGACGTAGCGGTGCATCTTGTCCAGATGGCGGCGCACGCTGCCGATCAGGGCGTCGCAGACGGCGGGATCCACATTGTTTTCATCCACCGCGGCGTGGAAGGCGGAGGGATATTTCCTGGCCCTGGCGTAGAAGATCTGCTGTTTGACCTGTCCGTCGTAGAGGGCGGCCCAGGTATTTGCGAACTCGGCGTAGCGGCCGTAGAATTTCTCAAAGACCTCCTTCCGGAGCGCCCGGTCCGGGGAGAGCTGAAGGGGCACGAAGCGCCCGTTGGTGATGCGGATCTCCTCTCCATCGGCGTTTTTCACGGAGGGGAACCTGAGGTCCGCGTCGGCCAGCATGCTGAAGCCGTTGTACGGGGTCATCGCCATCTCGCCGGAGGAGGCCAGCAGCTTCTCCATCTCCGCGCTCAGGGAATGGGCCCTCTTCCGGACGATGTCCCGGATCGTCACCTCGTAGCGCTTAAGCTCCGGCTGCTCCCGGAAGTACCGCTTCAGGGTCTCCTCCGGGAGGGCGAGAATCTCCGGCTCCAGGAAGGCCGCCTTCTCCCCAGCGCGCACCTCCGCGCTCAGCGCCCTCTGGCTGAGCGCCTGGCCCGCCGCGTCCGAGGTGTCCTCGTCATGGCGCATATTGGCGTACCCTCCGACGCTCTGCAGCTTCATGGAGCACGCCTCGTAGAGCTTCAGGACCTCCAGGAGGCTCTCCGCGCTCCCGGCCGCCCGGCCCTCAAAGGCCGCGATCCGTTCCGCCAGGGCCATCGCCTCCTCCAGGTCCTTCTCCCAGCTCTTTTTATCTTCGTAGATATCTTCCAGTCTCCAGGTCAGTTCCTCCGGGACCTCGTTTCTTTTGGGCAGATTCTGTTCCACCGTTCGCTCCTCCTTATGGTTTTTCTGACGTGTTTCCGTCCCCGGCAGCTCTGGGACGCCGGGGCTCCCGAATCTATCATATCACAGAGTCAGGGCAGGCAAAAGCGCGGCCGGCGGCCGCGCTTCATCACTTTTTGTCTGTCTGCGGATTCAGTCCCTTCCTCTTCGGATCAGCAGTCCGACCGCCAGGGACAGGACGGTTCAAAGCCCCGTCTTCACGCTCCGAAGACGTCCCTGACGCAGCCGAGGGCCGCGGCGATCACCTGGTCCATGTCATAGTACCTGTATTCGCCCAGTCTCCCGCCGAAAATGACGTTTTTCTCCCGTTCCGCGAGCTTTCTGTATTCGGCGTACAGCTGCCCGTTCCTCTCGTCGTTGATCGGATAGTAGGGCTCGTCCCCGGGCTTCCACTCCGAGCTGAACTCCCTGGAAATCACGGTCTTGGGCAAGTCGTTTCCTTCCTCGTCCTTCCCGAACTGGAACCACTTGTGCTCGATGATGCGGGTCCAGGGCGTGTCGGAATCCGTGTAATTGACCGCCGCGTTGCCCTGGAAATTGGGCATGTCGAGAAGCTCCGTCTCGAAGCGGACCGAGCGGTATTCGAGCGCCCCCAGGCAGCAGCCGAAGTAGACGTCGATGGGCCCGGTGTAGAGCACCTGCTCCGCGCTCTCCTCCAGCTTCCGGGACATCCCGTCGGCGCGGTCGATCTCCGGGAGAACGGCGCCTCCGCCCGGGGCAGCGTCCGTCCGCGCGTCCGCCTCCTGGGCGAGGTATCTGCGGTACTCCACTCCCGTCCGGATCTCGATCGATCCCGGAAGATCCGCGTCGTCCAGCATCCTCTCCACCATTTTCGTGTATCCGCCGACGGGAATGCCCTGATAGAGGGCGTTGAAGTAGTTGTTGTCAAAGGTGAACCTGACCGGAAGCCTCCGGATGATGAACGCCGGGAGCTCGCTGCACGGCCGCCCCCACTGCTTCATGGTATAGCCCTTCACCAGCTTCTCGTAGAGCTCGGTTCCGACGAGGGAGATCGCCTGCTCCTCCAGGTTCTTCGGCTCGGTGATGCCCGCCTCCCGGCGCTGCTCCTCGATCTTCGCGGCGGCCTCCTGAGGCGTCACGACGCCCCACAGCCTGTTGAAGGTGTACATGTTGAAGGGAAGGCTGTACAGCTCGCCCCTGTAGTTGGCGACAGGCGAATTGGTGAAGCGGTTGAACTCCGCGAATCGGCCGACGTAGTCCCACACGTCCTTCCGGTTCGTGTGGAAAATGTGCGCCCCGTAGGTGTGGACGTGGATCCCCTCGACGCACTCGGTGTACACGTTGCCCGCGATGTGCGGGCGCCGGTCCACGACGAGGACCTTCTTTCCTCTCTGCGCGGCCTCATGGGCAAACACGGAGCCGAAAAGGCCTGCTCCGACCACCAGGTAATCATATCTGCGGGACATGGGTTCCCCTCCTCTGTCATTTTCTCCATTCTATCACAGTTGCGCCGCGGATGGCGGAACGATCTTCGCCGCGCAAAATCTTGTCAATCTCACCGCCGGATGGTAAGATTTTATCAGTGAAAAATGTCTGCGACGGGCGTCACGCCGTCTGCCGCGTCACCCGGGCCGGAAGCGCCGCGCAGCGGAAAACGAGGAGGATAACAGCGTATGGATTACTCTCTTGGTCTCTACGAAAAAGCCATTCCCACCGGTTTTGATTTTCAGAAAATGTGCGCCATCACCGCGCAGAACCATTTCGACCGCCTTGAGATCAGCATCGACGAGACCGACATGCGGCTCGCCCGGCTCGACTGGTCGCCGGAAAAGCAGCGCGAGATCGGCATCATCAGCCGCGAGGCGGGGACGCCGATCCGGACGATGTGCCTCTCCGGACACAGAAAATATCCCATCGGCTCCCACGACGAGGCCGTCCGTGCCCGGGGCATGGAGATCATGGACAAGGCCATCCGCTTCTCCGTGAACGCGGGGGTCTCCATCATCCAGCTCGCAGGCTATGACGTCTACTACGAGGAGGGCGACGCCGACACGGAGAAATGGTTCAGCGAAAACCTCCAGAAGTCCGCCGACATCGCGGCGCGCTGGGGCGTCGTCCTGGCGTTTGAGACGATGGAGACGCCCTTCATGGACACCGTGGGCAAATCGATGAAGTACGTCCGGCAGGTCGGATCGCCGTGGCTCGGCGTCTACCCGGACATCGGAAACCTCAAGAACGCCGCGGTCCTCTACGGACACGACGTCGTCGACGACCTGCTCGGCGGCGCGGGAAGCATCTTCGCGATCCATCTCAAGGAGACGAAGCCCGGACTCTACAGGGATATGTTCTTCGGGGATCCCACGGGACATACGGAATACGTCCGCTGCATCGAAGCGGGGCTGAAAATGGGCGTCCGCATCTTCACCGGAGAGTTCTGGTACCACGAAGGGGAGAACTACGAGGAGACCATCCCGGCCGCCGCGGCCTTCCTGAGAGGAAAGATCGAGGAAGCCGGAGCGAATCTGGGGCTCTGATTCCGGAGCGAACCTGAAGCTCTGATTTCGGCGCGAACCCGGGGATCTGATCAGGAGCCGCGCGGGATTTGCAGCAAAAAACAGGCGGATTCTCTTCTCGGCCGACAGGCCGGCTGAAGAGAATCCGCTCTTTCTTTTTTCCTATGAGAGCATGGGGCCCGCATCGGGCTTTCCCTGCCTCACTCACATCCCCAGCTTCTTCATGTCCTCGAACGTCGAAGCCTCGTCCTTTTCCGGCCCTCCCTCCGGCGGAGCGGAACGGCCGTACTCATCGTCCTCCACCGGGCCGTCCGAAACCGGGGGCAGGTACTTCGAGAAATCCTTCAGGAGCATGGAAGCACCCAGCATCGCGACGGCGGAGAATCCGATCACCGTCCAGAGAAAGCCGTAGAGAGGAAACATCCGCCGGTCGAGAACCGTGACGAGGATCGGGAAGAACCAGACCGCCGCCAGGACCACGGCGCGGAAGATATTTTTCCCCGCGAAGAAGACCGCGTTCCTCAGCAGATGGGGCAGCGTGTCCGAAAACGCGGCAAGCACCGGAAAGAAGTGAACGGTGACGATCAGAGCCGCCGCCGCCAGGATATAGATCGCGTAACGGAAGTACTCCAGCACCCCTCCCGCGTACCGGCAGAAACGGATGTCGATCCAGCCCAGGAAAGCGAGGACCGCCAGGATCAGCCAGTAGAGGAGTCCCTGCTTAAAGCAGCTGCGGAAGCCGCGCCAGAATTCCCGGAAGGGATTGACCTCGCCGCTGCTGCTCCGAAGGACCCGGAACATGACGAAATAGAGCGCCGCGAGGGCCGGGCCGATGGTGACGACCGGAATCGAGAAGACGACGAACATCAGGTTCGCCGCGATCAGGATCCCGAGCCTGGTCATGATCTGCCCGAAGATACTGTCGTTGCTGAAAAAACCGCTGATTCTTCTTCCCATAATTCTCTCCTGCGGCCGGCTTCCCGGCTCAGACCGCGTCCCCCGCCGCCGGGGTCAGAACAAACTCGAGAAACTGCTCCACCGCCTCCAGATTGCCGGTGTAGGCCGCGATCCCCAGGACACAGCTGTCCTCGTAGAGGTGGTAATCCGTCACCAGGCGGCTGTCCGAGATATCGATTCCCACCGGGACCGGATCTTCGCTGTACTCCGTGTCGTAGGGCACACAGTAGACGAAGCGGTCGGCGTAGAGCTCCCGGATCCTGCCGCATTTCTCCGAATTGAGGTCCAGCAGGCGCCCGCTGCTTCCCACGGCGGCCAGGCCGTCCTCCTCCATGGTCAGGAAATCGAGGTCCCCCGCCTCCGTGACCGCCACATAGGCCTGATAGTAGCTGTTGTTGGTGCCGCCCGGCTTCGTCGGGTCAAACCAGCTGGCGGTGTTGAAGAGAACGTTCTTCTCCCGGAGATTGTATCCGCCGTAGAGGGTAAAGTCCCGCTGGATCTCGTTCGGCCCGGATCCCGTCAGGGACGCGTTGGCCATGATGCCGTAGATCCAGTAGTCTTTCACGGTGAAATTGGCCCGGTACACCGCGAAGACGAGCAGTGAGACCGCGACCGCCGCGCCTGTCATCCACAGCCAGTAGTAGCCGATGATATAGCCCGCCTTCTGCGGCAGCGTCTTCCCTTCGAGCTTTTTCCTCTCGCCCGCGAGCCACCGTCCGAGCCTCTCGCGAAAATCGTTCATGAAGCGTCCTCATATGACCGCAGGACAGGGGATGCCCCTGTCCTGCGTGATCCGTCTTTTCCTCTTTCTCCCCGGGACAGAGCGCCGCGCGCTCCCGCAAAACGGGACCGCATTTCCGCCGCCTCCCGGAATGATCTGATTTACAGCTTGCCGCCCGACGTCGCGATACCTTCGACGAACTGCTTCTGGAAGATCACGTAGATGATGACCATCGGCAGGACGGCCAGCGTCGCCGCCGCCATCATCGTCGGGTATTCGCTTCCGTACTGGCCCTGCATCTTGGCAAGACCCGCGGAAAGGGTCGTCGTGTTGGCGTTGGTGCAGACGATCATCGGCCACATCAGGTCTTTGAACGCGAACACCGCCGTGAAGATGCCGAGAGAAACCATCGAACTTCTGGTCAGCGGCATCATGATGTGAAGGAATCTCTGGCCGACGTTGCAGCCGTCGATCATCGCCGCCTCCTCGAGGTCCTTGGGAAGTCCCTCGTAGCCGGTCTTCAGAAGATAGGTGCCGAACGCCGTGACCAGACCCGGGAATACCAGGCCGAAGGTCGTGTTCAGCATGCCCGCCTTCGACATCATCAGGTACTGCGGGATGATGAAGATCTGTCCCGGAACCATCATCTGGATCAGGACCAGGGCGAACAGGGCCTTCTTGAGCGGGAAGTTCAGACGGCCGAAGGCGTAGCCCGCCATCGTGGCCGTGAGGCACGCGCAGACGACGCGGAAGAAAATCATGAGAATCGTATTCTTATAGAGAATGACGAAGTTGTAGCTCTTCCAGACCGTCGCGAAGTTTTCCCAGTGCCAGCCGTTGTGCGGGAAAATATAGAACGGGTTGACGGAAATCGATTCCTGAGTCGTCTTCAGCGCCGTGAGAATCATCCATGCGAACGGCACCAGCATAATGAAGGAGACGAGAATCAGGATGACGTGTGTCAGGGCTTTTCTTGTTCTTGCCTTGGCAATTGCGCTTTCCATAGGGATCCTCCTTTCCTTAATTATGATAGACGACCTTCTTCTCCACCTTCTGCAGGATGACTGTCAGCAGCATGATGAAGACGAGAAGGATCACCACCAGCGTCGCGCCGTAGCCCTTGTTGCCGTTGGTGAACGCGTACTGGTAGAACAGATAGACGATGGACTGTACCTTGGGCAGCGCGACGTTCGTCTTGTCCATGACCATGAACATGAGGTCGAAGATCGTCAGCGCGCCGATGATACGGGTCTGAACGATGAAGAACGTCGTCGGGCTCAGAAGCGGAACGGTGATCGAGAAGAACTGGCGCACGCCGCTGGCTCCGTCGATATCCGCGGCTTCATAGTAGTCGCCCGGAATTTCCTGAAGTCCTCCGATGAAGAGAACCATGTTGTAACCGATAATCGACCAGACGCCGATGATACCGATCGAGATCCACGCGATCCTCGGATCGGAGATCCACGCGATCTTCGCGTGGAAGATGTTGTTGAGAAGTCCGAACTGCGTGTTGTAAAGCCATTTCCAGACCATGGCCACCGCCGCGGGGGCGCAGACCATCGGCAGGAAGAAGATCGTTCTGTAGACCGAGCGGCCGGCGATCTTCTTGTTGAGGAGCACCGCGAGAAGCAGCGCGATCACGACGCCGAACGGAACCTCGATCAGCGCGTACTTGACGGTATTCCAGAGCGCCTGCCACATTTCGGCGGACACCAGCGCCTTCTGGTAGTTGGCAAGGCCGATGAAGATGTTTCCTCTTCCGAAGTCACCGGTCTTGCAGAACGACTGCCACACCGTGTTGATAATCGGATAGATATTCAGCACGATGAGGCCGATGATGGTGGGAGCGACGAAAAGAAGCCCCCATTTTGCCTCACTTTTTTCCGTGGGCGTCATTTTCTTTCCCAAACAGGTTTCCCCCTTTCCCCCTCACGGATCGTCTCCGGATCAGGAATGAAATGATTGTTTCGGAATGCCTTCAAAATCAAATGCGGGGCAGGCGGCAATGCCCACCCCGCATTCCGGCATTTAAATCTGTGTCGGGCGGAATCCGTGTGGAGCGGCGTTCCGGCCCGTCTCCGCCCCGCGGCGGAGCTCACCTGTCAGGATTATTCGTTGGCGATCGCCTCTTCGATGATGGCCTGGGCGTTGTCGCACGCCTTCGCCATGACCTCGGGATCCGTCGGATTCAGCCACGCGTCAAGGAACGCGCCGTTCTGCTGAAGGGCGTCTTCCCAGACGGTCGTGTTGCGGGTGTACGGACGGAAGAACAGCGAGCCTTCTTCTTCAATGCGTGTGAACGCGGAGACGTCCATGCCCTCGAAAGCGTTCGCGAACTCTTCGGAGACACCGGGCATACCGGCCATCGTGACGCCGAGCTCGGCCTGCTTCTTCTGATTCTCTTCGTTGCAGAACCAGGAGATGAGGCTGTAAGCGGCATCCGGATCAGCCGTGTTGTAGGAAGCGGCCCAGCCGAGTCCGTTGTAGGCGGAGTAGCGCTCGCCTTCGTCGCAGGCGCCGTTGCCGTTGACATCGGCGTACGGAAGCATCGCCCACGCGTAATCAGCGGAATTCTCAGCGGTGTAGAAGGTGTTGATCATCCAGGAGCCCTGTGTGATCATCGCGGCAAGTCCGGACTTGAACAGGGAGTCCGTGCCGGTCTCGGCCACAGTCGTCTGCGGGCAGGCGACCTCGAGGATCTGGCGCATCATCTCCATGCCGGCCTTTCCTTCGTCGGAGCCGATCGTCGTTCCCTTGTGGTCGTCGGTGATGATCTGTCCGCCGTAATCATAGACCAGGTTGTACCAGCCGTCCTGGTTGTTGGAGGTGTTGATCGCGTAGCCGTAGATGCCGTCGGCAGCGCCGGCTTCCGTGATGGCCGCTGCGGCGTCGCGGACGTCTTCCCATGTCCAGTCGTCGGTCGGATAATCGACGCCGTACTTGTCGAAGATCGCCTTGTTGTAGAGAAGGGCGATGGTGTCATGGTCCTTCGGAAGCGCGTACTGTACGCCGTTGCTGCTGTACAGATTCGTGATTCCTTCGTAGTAGTTGGCAAGATCGATCTTGTCGTCGGCGGCAATGTAGTCATTGAGGTTCAGAAGCAGATCATTTTCCATGTACATCTGAGCGGTGTTGGAGTGCATCCAGAAGACGTCCGGCATCTGTCCGCCGGAAGCGCCGGCTTCGAGAAGCGTCCAGTAGTTGTCCCAGTCCACGACGTTGATCGTGACCTTGACGCCGGACTCGGCCGTCCACGCGTCCGCGATCTCCTGCAGGCCGGCGAGCTGGTTGTTGTCCCAGATGTTGACCTGAAGCTCACTGACGGAATAGTCAGCAGATGCGGTGATCGGAGCTGCCGCCAGCGTTCCGGCGACCATGCTCAGCGCGAGGGCCGTTGACAAAACTTTTCTAGCTTTCATTTCCATCCTCCCATTCTGATTAGATGTGTACTCGCGGGCATAAACCCGCCTCCGCACGCCTGTGCAGATAGTTTCATTATAGCTTTCGATTTTTGCCGTTTATATGGAAGAATGTAATCTCTATATGTCAGAAAGAATCCAATTCATCGTCGATTTGCAAGGGTTTTTCTGTGCGGCGGCGGTCCGTTTTATGCAAAATGCTCAGTGGGGCGGAGCGCCTTCCGGCGCCCGCCCCACCTCTCGTAAACCGGGCGGAAGCGGCGAAGCTTCCGTCCCGGCACTGTCTTTTTTTCCGCGCTGTCTCTCTTCCTGCGCTGTCTCTGTTTCCGCGTCACCGCTGTTCCTGCGCTGCCGCTGCCGCGGCGCTGTCTCTTTTCTGCGCCGCCGCTTCCGCGTTGTCTCTGTCCCTGCGCTGCCTCCGCCGGTTTACCTGCCTCCGGCACAGTGCCGCCATTGCCGCGGCGCTGCCTCCGTCACAGAGCTGCCTTCGTCACAGCGGATAATCTCCCGTATAATCTCCCTTCATGCTGCCCGAGACCAGCTCCGGTTTCTTGGTCCTGTACTCCGAGGGGCTCATCCCCCATTTCCTCTTGAACGCCTTGGAGAAGGACAGGGGGTCGCTGTACCCCACCTCGATCGCGACCACGCTGACCGGATCCGACGAGTACCTCAGCAGCAGGGCCGCCTTCTCCATGCGGAAGCTGATGAGATATTCCTGCGGGGAAACGCCCGTCTCCCTCTTGAAGATGCTCGAGAGGTAGTTCCGGCTGATCCCGATCTGCTTCGCGACGTCCTCGATCCTGACGTTCGTCCGGTAGGAATCCATCAGGATGTGGGCCGCCCGCCTCACGTACTGGTAGTCGCTGGAGGCGGCGTCGGCGCCGTCCTCCTTCCGCCCCTGCTCGTAGTACTCCGTGAGGAGCGCGAAGAGGCGGTACAGATCGGAGGTGCGGTAAAGCTCCCCGACACTGCCCAGGTCCCTCGTGGCCAGAAGGTCGTTCATCACCTCGCGGATCCTGTCCATGTTTCCCAGGGGAACCACGGGGCTGCTCTTCGTGAAGCCGGCGTGGAGCATCATCGTCTCGGCGCGGAAGCCGTGGAAGCCCACCCACATGTAGCTCCAGGGCTCCCTGCTATCGGCCTGATACGTGACGTTTTCCCCCGGAAAAATCAGGAACGCCTGATTTCTGCCGATGGTCCAGGTCCGGTCCTTTTTCAGGAGGGTCCCCCTGCCGGACGTCACCATGTGAAGGACGAAATTTGTCCGGATATAGGGCCCGAAGCTGTGGCCGGGCTCGCAGTTCTCGCTGCCGGCGTAGTCCAGATTGACGGGATTGAAGCTGGGAAGCTCCTGCGTCGACTGAAGGTCCTCCACGCATATGTAGTTTCCGGATTCCGTGAAACCGACCCGTTCCCTGGTTTCCTCTTCTTTTTTCTGACGCATTCGGCACTTCTTTCTTCAGATATCTGTACGTCTGATCCGGAACACGCGGGACGTGAAGTCCGCCGCCTCGAGGACGCCGTCCCCCACTCTGCCGGAAGAGATATCGCTCATGACCAGTCCGGCGTTCATCAGCTCGTCGCCGTGGAAGTTTCCGCCGGCGCAGTCCATTTTGCGTCCGACACAGGAGACCTCGTACTGCGCGTCCGGGTCGAGGCCCTGGAGCGTGACTCTCACAAAGGCCCTGTTCGGCTGGTTGAGAATGTTGTAGCAGCCGACGATCGCCTCGCTTCTGTCCTCGCTCACGACCATCCACGCGGCCGCGATGTGGTCGAAGGGCGCCCTCAGCCTGTAGAACGTGCCGAACTGGAGGAGGGCCCTGTTTTCCTTCATGAAGGCCGTGTACTCTTTCACCTGCTCCTGCTCCTCCGGGGAGAGCCTGTTCAGGTCCAGCTCATACCCGAAGGTCCCGAAATAGGCCACCTCGGCGCGCGTCTTGAGGGGCGTGATCCGGTTCACCTGGTGGTTGGGCACCGCGGAGACGTGGCTGCCCATGGTGCTCAGCGGATATACGTAGGAGGTGCCGTACTGGATGCCCAGTCTCTCGACCGCGTCCGTGTCGTCGCTGGTCCAGGTCTGGGGCGCGTAGTAAAGCATGCCCGGATCGAACCTGGCCCCGCCGCCCGCGCAGGACTCAAAGAGAACCTCCGGGAACTCCGTCACGAGACGCTCATAGAGATCGTAGACGCCCAGGATGTAGCGGTGGAACACCTCACCCTGCCGGTCCGCCGGCAGAGCGGCCGATCCGCACTCCGTGATGCTCCGGTTCATGTCCCATTTGATATAGGAGATCCGGGACTCCCTGAGCAGGCCGGCGATCATCTGATGGATGCAGTCGACGACCTCCTTCCTGGAGAAATCCAGCACCAGCTGGTGCCTCGACAGGGAGGATTTCCGCCCCTTCACCGAGAGGATCCAGTCCGGATGCGCGCGGAAGAGATCGGAATCCGGGTTCACCATCTCCGGCTCGATCCAGAGACCGAATTTCAGGCCCAGCGCCTCCACCTTGCGGGAGAGGCCGGCGATTCCCTCGGGCAGAAGCTCCCTGGCGGGATACCAGTCCCCCAGCCCCGCGTTGTCGCTTCTTCTCGCCCCGAACCAGCCGTCGTCCAGCACGAAGAGCTCGACGCCGCACTCTTTGGCCTTGGCGGCGATGCCGAGAAGCTTCTCCTCGTTGAAATCGAAGTAGGTGGCCTCCCAGTTGTTGAGGAGGATCGGACGCGGCCGGTCCCTCCACACGCCCCGCACCAGTCTCTTCTGATACAGGCGGTGATAGGTCTGGCTCATGCCGTTGAGTCCCTCTCCGGAATAGACGATCACGGCCTCCGGCGTCTGGAACTGCGCGCCGCTCTCCAGCTTCCAGTCGAACCACGTCGGATTGATTCCCATGAGGACGCGGGTGACGTCGTAGTTGTCGACCTGCACCTGGGCCAGGAAATTGCCGCTGTAGACCAGGGAGAACCCGATCACCTCGCCGCTGCGCTCCCCGGCGCCGGGGCGCTTGAGGGCGATGAAGGGATTGTGCTGGTGGGAGGAATGTCCTCTGAGGCTCTCGACCGCCTGAATGCCGTGGGCGAGACGGTGCGCCTCGGGGATCCTCTCCCTCGCCCAGGAGCCGGAGAGCTGGATCATATCGTAATCCGCGTCCGGGAGGTCCAGGCAGAGGCTCATCGCCCTGAGGAGATGGACCGTCCGGCTTCCCTCGTTCCGGATCAGGGCCGAACGGGCGATGACGCCGCCGTCCGCGAAAATGGTGTAAAGCAGGTCGAGCTTAAGTCCCGAGACCGCGTCCGCGAGGGTGAGGATCAGCGTCTCCGCCTCGCCGTCGTCCTCGGTGTAGGTGGCCGGCAGTCCCTCGAGACGTGGCTTTCCCGCCATGGTTCTGTAACCCTCATAGGTGAAGTCGGCGATTCTGCCGCCCGTCTCCTCCAGGATCTCGACGGCTCCCTGCCGGAAATCCGAGGCCCCGTAGGACGGATACTCCATCTTCACATGCTCCATCGAGAGGCCGGCGCCGTCGTCGTTGGGGTAGGCGGAATGGGACCGGATGCAGCCCTCGAGCAGGTAGCCGTACTCCTCCCGGTCCGAGATTCTCCGCCCGAAATAAAGCTGGGCCGGATGTCCTCCCGGCAGGATCGTGATGACGTAGCTGACCGTGTCGTTCTGAAGGTGAAATGTTCTGGAAGTCTCATGTACATGAATCATCGTTTCTTCCTCCGCGGGATATCGGAACTGGCTTTCTCCCGGCCGCGCTTCATCGCGAATAGCGCGTAAACCGGATGTTTTCTGAGTGCTCCGGGCCTCCTGCCCAGTATATCTTTATTCTAGCTTCGGGGCCGGGCCCCGAGGATGCGCTGATGTTAATTGCAGCGGTCGTTATGTTGAATGTTCCCCGTGTCCGGAATCCTCCTGCAGCTCCTCCAGCCGCCTCCGTCCTTCCCGCAGCTTCTCCCGCCGGTCCGTCTCCCGGTCCCGTCTGTAGGAGGACGGCGTGACGCCGTACACGCCCTTGAAGGCCTTGGTGAACACCTGCGGATCCCGGTAGCCGCAGGACATCGCGATGCTCTCCACGCTGTACTCCGTGGAGGACAGAAGCTCCGCGGCGCGGCTGAGCCTGTACCTGGCCAGGTACTGCTGGGGGGACATGCCCGCCTGCCGGCGGAACAGCGTAAAGAGATAGCTCCTGTGGATGCCGGTGTAGGCGGCGATGTCCGTGACCCGGACCTCCTCGGCGTAGTGATTCCGGATGTATTCCTCTGCCGCGCTCACGTAGATGTTCCCCTTCTCGTCCTCCTGGCTGGGGTCCGGCTGGGCCTCCCTCATGAGCACCGAAAGAAAGAGATAGAGCTGGCTCTCGAGGAGAAGGGTGTTGGCCTCGGAGCAGGTGCTGTGCTTCAGCATGGTCAGGACGATCTTCTTCAGCTCCTCCGTCTCCCCGCAGTGAAAGGCGAGGCCGGCGTCGCCCAGTCCCAGATTTCTCATGATGACCGGCGCCAGCTTTCCCTCAAACCCGATCCAGAGATACGTCCAGGGATCGGAGGCGTCCGCCTGATAGAAGGTGAGCTCGCCCGGGCGGATCAGAAATCCGTCCCCCGGACCCAGCTGCCACGTCTTCTCCCCCGAGCGGTAGAGGCCCCGTCCCTCGAGAACGCAGTGAATGATGTAGTTCGGCCTGACGGCCGGCCCGAAGCTGTGAAGCGGGTCGCACGCCTCATAGCCGCAGAAATTGAGATGAAGGTCCTGAAACCTGGTCACCTCGGGTCGGTAGAGCACATAGTCCTCCACGAAGCGTCCCCTCCTTTCCGCTCACTTTCCGTAATATCTCCGGAGAGCGAAATACATCGTCGTCCCTTCGCCCTCCCGGCTGGACGCCCAGACCCGTCCTCCGTGGTCCTCGACGATCTTCTTCACGATGGACAGCCCGATTCCCGAGCCGCCCGCCGAGGAATTTCTCGAGGCGTCCGTGCGGTAGAACCGGTCGAATACATTGGCGAGATCCTTCGCGGCGATGCCCCTGCCGTTGTCCGACACGCCGACCTGTATCTCGTCCCCGGACTGTTCTATCCTGATCCCGATCCTCTTGTCCGGTTTGTCGCTGTACTTCACCGCGTTGCTGATCAGGTTGTTCAGCACCCTCGTGATCTGCTCCGCGTCGGCGATCACCACCGCGTCCTCCGGCGCGTTGTTGATGTAGGAGAAGGCAAAGCCCTCGGCGTGGAGGTCTTCCCTGATTTCCTCCGCCGCGTCCCCGAAAAACGCGTGGACCCGGACGCGGTCGAAGGTGTAGGGGATCCGGTTCGTCGTGATCTTGGCGTAGAAGGAAAGCTCGTTGATCAGCCGGTCCATCTCGATGGTCTTGTTGTAAATGGTCCGTATGTAGCGGTCGACCTTCTCCGGCGTGTCCGCGACCCCGTCCATGAGGCCCTCGACGTAGCCCTTGACCGCGGTGATCGGCGTCTTCAGGTCGTGGGAGATGTTTGAGATCAGCTCCCTGCTCTGCCGGTCGAAGGCCACCTTCTCCTCGTTCGCCTCCTTGAGGTTTTTCACCATCAGCCCGAATTCCTCGAAGAGCTCGCGGATCTCGGTGACGTTTCCCTCCGGCGTGAGCTCAAAGTCGAGGTTGCCCTCCCGGATATTCCGGGCCGCGTCCTTGAGCTTCGAGAGGGGCGCCGCGAATTCCCGGAGAAGCCAGCCGGAGAGGACGACGGCCGTCAGCAGAAGCACCAGGAACATGATGAGAAGCATGCCGGCGATCAGCTTCCTGTCAAAGGGCTGCAGATGGGTGATGTCGATGCCGTACTTTCTGCGGATGCTCCCGGAGCCCGCCGCGAGAAGGCCCGCCAGCAGGATGCCGGTCAGCGCCGTGGGCACCAGCACAATCACAAGAAACGTTAAAGAAAGATGCGTCTTCAGCTTCATGTGAGATTCTCCGTCCTGTCGTCGTTTTCTTCGTCTGTCCCGACGGCACTCCCGCCGCCCGGTCTGTCTTCATCCCCGACGTCTGTCCCGACGGCGTTCCCGCTGTCTGTTCTGTCAGTGCCCTCGCCGCCTATGTTGAGGTACACGTCTTCCCTCTGGTGGAAGCCTCCGTCGACGATGACCTCGTCCATGTTGTCCCTTGTGACGGGCACGGGCTCCAGCGGGTAGTAGGGGACGTCGGAGGTCCCGTCGCTGATGGTCTCGGGGGCGTAGATCTCCCCGGACGGGTCGGTGATGTCCTCTCCCCTGGCCAGGGCGACCGACAGCTCCGCGGCGATTCTGGCCTCCTCGTCCACCGACTTGTAGACCGTCATCGTCTGCGTGCCCTCCACGATCCTCTGGCAGGCCGACAGCTCCGCGTCCTGGGCGACGACGGGGATCTCTCCCGCCAGCTTGTGCTCCGTCAGCGCCTTGATCGCCTGGCCGGCGAGGTCGTCGTTGCCGCACATGATGCCGTCGACCTTGCCGCCCGTCAGGGTGAGTCCCTCATTGACCGCGTCGAAGGCCAGCTCGGCGAGCCAGTTGGCGCAGAAGGTGGAATAGACGATCTCGATCCCCGAGCCCTCGAGGGCGGCGTCAAAGCCCTCCCTGACGAGACCCACGTTGTTGTCGCTCTCCGAGCCCTGGATGCGGAAGATCTTTCCTCCCTCCGGGAGACTCTCCCGCAGGGAATTCCCCATCAGGGTGCCCACCATCACGTTGTCGAAGGAGACGTAGAGATCCGCCGAGGCGTTCCGGATCAGGCGGTCATAGCAGACAACCCGGATGCCCGCCTGGCGGGCCCGCCGGACCACGTCCCCCAGGGCGTCCCCGTCGATGGCGACGATGACGATGACGTCCATCTTCTTGTCGATCAGGTACTCGATCTGGGAGATCTGCTCTTTGACCTCCCCGTTGGCGTTCTGCACGTTGACCTCGGCGCCGAGCCTCCCGGCGGTGGAGACGAATACATCCCGGTCGCGCAGCCATCTCTCGATGACGAAGGAGTCAAACGAGATGCCGATTTTGATGCCGTCCGGCGCTCCTCCGCTCTCCTCCGTCTGCTGGCTCCCTCTCATGCCTTCTCCGCCGCAGCCCGACAGCAGCAGCGCGGCGCACACCGCTGCCGCGAAAACGGCGGTGCGCGTTCTTCTCCCGATGATTCCCCGGATTGTTCTCATACGTTCTTTTCCCTGAATTCCCTGGGCGTCATGCCCGTCTGTTTCTTGAAGATGCGGCTGAAATAGTTGGGATCGGCGTACCCGGCGAGGCTCCCCGCCTCCCTGACCGGCAGGGACGGATCGAGGAGGTACTCCTTCGCCTTCGAGATCCTCAAAGTCGTCAGGTATTCTATGAAGTTCTCCCCTACCTCTTCCTTGAAGAGCCGGCTGAAATAGTAGGGGCTGACGTTGACCTCCCGGGAGACCTCGTCCAGGGAGATGTCCCGCTGATAGTTCTCCTGGATATACTTCTGCGCCTTCGCCACGATGGACTCCGACTGCTCCTCGCTGCGATCCCGGATGGTGCCGGCGATGTAGGTCATCTTCTCGAGAAACCAGTCCCGGATTCCCGACGCCCCGGACAGGGCGTTGACCTGGGTCAGATAGTCCTTTCGGTAGCTGTACGCGTAGTTGACGCTGCCGAAGGCGAATGCGTCATGCTCCGCCCGCAGCACCAGCTCCAGGGATTTCAGCCGCATGCTGTCCAGGTCCCCGGGATCCTTGCGGTACATCCAGTCGAAGAATTCCTCTGCCCTGCTGCGGAGTCCGTCGACGTCCCCCCGCCCGAGGGCGGCCAGGGCGTCCCGCTCCAGCTCGATCGGGTAGTCGTCCTCCAGGACGCCGTGGGTGATCAGATCGTCCGTGTGGGCGATCCTCGCCTTGGAATCCTGCAGGGCGAGAACCGCCTCCTGATAGCTCATCCTCAGGTCCTTGATGCGGCAGATCCTCCCGATGCCCGTCCGGAACTTCAGCGCGAGGCTCTCCTCCAGCCTGGCCAGCATCTCGTGGACCCGGTTGATGGCCTCGATTCTCTCCTCGTAGCTGATGGACTCGTCCCCGTGGGGAACGACCAGGACGATCCGGTCGGACATGACGGGTCCGATGATGCAGCGCTGATAGGACTTGATCACGGCCCGGATCTGCATGTAGTTGTCCTGGGCCTTCACCCGGCTCTCGACGGGGCTGACCAGCTTGCCGTTCTCCGCCCTCGTCCCGAACTGCAGGACCTCCACGAAGGCGTAGTCCTCGCTGAACTCCAGCAGCTGCCGGTAGTAATCCTCGTCCTGCACGTCCTCGGAGAGAAGCATGTTGGAGACGAAGCCGCTCTCGACCACGGGAATGACCGTCTCCAGCTTCTCCTGGATCTTCAGCTGGTCCGACCGCTTCTCGCGTATGTTGTTCACCTTTGACATGGCCTCGTTCACCGTGTCGATCACGGTCCGCCGGGAGACAGGCTTCATCAGGTACTTCTCGACCCCCAGGGAGATGGCGTCCTGGGCGTAGTCAAACTTGTTGTAGGCCGAGATCACGTAGAAAAGACAGGAGGCGTTGAAGAGACGGATCTCCCGTATCGCGGCGATCCCGTTGATGCCGGGCATCTGGATGTCCATGAAGACGATGTCCGGATGGAAGCTCTCCGCCTGCTCGATGGCAGCCCTTCCCGTCTTCGCCGTGGAGATCTCCACCTGGTCCCCGAATTCCTTTGTGATGATTTCCCGGATGGACTCGAGCATGAGTCCTTCGTCGTCCGCCAGAAGTATGCGGTACATGTCTCTTCCTCCCGTCTGCCGCTTTGCTGTCGTTCTGCCGTCTTTTTGCGAGGATCCCTCACTGCCGGCCGATGCCGCTCCGCTGAGGGTCCGCGGCTTTCTTTTGTCTTCCCGCCGGTGCCGCTCCGCTGAGGGCCCGCGGCTTTCTTTTGTCTTGTCTTTCCGCCGGTGCCGCTCCGCTTGCGGTTCCCGGTCCTCTTTGGTCTCTCTGCCGCCGTTTACGTCATTCCACCGGCAGCAGCACCGTGACCTCCGTGCCGCAGCCCGGCCCGTCGCTCCAGATGGAGAACAGATTCTCCTCGTTGTAGTAGAGCTCCAGCCTGGAGATGACGTTGATCAGGGCGATGCCCGCGCCGCTGCCGTCTCCTCCGCCGGAATCCTTCCCTTCCCCGCCGCCGGGCACCTCGCGGCTCGTGATCGCCCTCAGCTGGTCTCTGGTCATGCCCGCGCCGTTGTCCGCCACCGTGATGCGGATGCAGTCGCGCCGGGTCTCGTTGTCCTCCGCCCCGATCTCCTCCACGGACAGAACCACCCTGCCGTTTTCATGGTCGTCGTGGATCCCGTGCTGGATCGCGTTCTCGACGATGGGCTGAAGGATCATGCTGGGCATGCGCACGCGGGTCAGGTCGATGCCCGGACCGATCTCCTTCTCGTAGGAAATGTCCCCCGCGAACCGCACGTTGAGAATGTAGATGTAGTTGTCGGCGGCCTCCATCTCCTCCGCCAGCGTCGCGTCGCCCTCGGTCTTCCGCACGTTGTAGCGGAAGAAATCCGCCATCCGCGCCAGGAACTCCTCCGTGCGCTCTGCGCCCTCCATCGTGGCGAGCTGGGAGCCGGCGTTGAGGCTGTTGAACAGGAAATGGGGGTTGATCTGGGCCTGCAGGTATTTCAGCTGCGCCTCCTTGAGATGGGCCTGCATGGTGAGCTCGTTTTCCTTCATCCGGGCCTCGGTCTCCATGGAGGTCCGCTGGCGGAGGATGTACTCGCGGATGCTGTCGAGCATCTTCCGGAAGGCGTTCGTGACGATGCCGACCTCGTCCTGGCTCATGGAGGCCGGAACCTCCACGCCCATATCTCCCGCGGCCACCAGGTCCGCCGCCCCGGCGAGGGATTTCAGGGGGCCGATCATCTGGCGGATCACCATCGACGCCAGGAAGACGGACACCGCGAAGACAAAGAGAATCAGGACGAGGCTCAGGATCTCCAGCGTGTTCATGGCGCTCAGAAGGACCTGGTAATTCTCCGAGTTCTGGGCGAACCGCAGCGTGTTGAGCTCATAGAAATAGGTGTTGATGTAGCCGTACAGATCCGCCGCGGACTGGTAGCCGCTGCGGTATTCCTCGACGTTCCTTCCCCGCTTCGCCTGGACGGCGTTCTCCGCGGCCTCCAGATAGCTCTCCGACATGGAGCGGATGTTCTTCTCCAGCATCAGGGCCTTGCTGTCGATATTTCTGCCGTTCAGTTCGCCGCACAGATCCCGGTAGCTCTGCTCGTAGCGGTAGAAATTCTCCAGGGCGGAGGAGGAGCGGGTGTTCAGATATTCGTAGACGTTCTGCTGGACGCGGTTCAGGGCCTTGGTCAGCTCCACGATGGAGACGTTGGACACGAAGACGCGGTCGATCCGGCGCATCATGCTGCGGCTCTCCATGAACACGAAGAGGTTCACCGCGAGAACCGTCGACAGCAGCACGAGCATGAGGACTCCCAGCTTTGACTGAATGGATTTCATCATGTCACGTGCCCTCCCCGCCGGTGTAGGCAAGATGCTGGCTGCGCACGTAGCGGTTGACGTTTTCGCTGGTGACCGCCTCGAGGTTGATGTCGAGGTAGTCCGAGACGTGGCCGGTATCGAGATATTCGTTCAGGGCGCCCACGGAAAGCTCCCCCACCTGCTTCGCGTCGCAGGTGATCGTCAGCGGCAGCAGATCCCTCCGCAGCGCGGAGAGAATGCCCGCCGAGGCGTAGTAGCCGATCACCTGCACCTCGTCCACCAGGTTGTAGTCGACGATGGCCGCCTCGGCGCACTCTGTCTGGACGGAGTTGACGCAGATCAGGATATCCGGGGTCTGCCCGTCCATGAGGATGCCGCGAATCATCTCCTCCGCCTCAAAATCGCTCCGGGAATCCACCTCCTTCGTGTAGATATCCGCGCTGCAGCCCTCGGGAAGCCCGTTCTTTACGGCGCTGACGATCTGGGAGTAGAGCAGGTTGGACGCGGCCTGGGAATTGGCACTGTCCGTGAGGAGACACACCCGGTTCCCGCCCTCCTTCAAAAGACGCAGGATCTGCTCCCCGTACAGCTCTCCCATCTGATAGTTCGACGCCCCGACGAAGCTGATGCGCCCGGAATCCGAGGAGTCACGCATCAGACAGACCACCGGGATTCCCTCCGCGTCGGAGCGGCTGATGGCGTCACGGATCTCGGAGGTCCCGTCAGGGGCGAGGATGATGCCGTCCGCCTTCGAGGAGATGCCGATCTCCATGCACTCCGCGAGGGAGTAATTGATCGGGGCGCTCTCCCCCACCCACTCGAGGACGGCGTCCGATTCCTCCGCCGACGCGAGGGCGTAGTCGTAGATCGACTGCCACATCTCCGAGTCGTCGTCGCAGACGAAGAGATAGTGGCGGCCGTATTCCCGCATGCTTCCGGCGTTCCGGGAGATGAGGGACATGCTGTAGCGGTAATAGCCCCACATGCCCGCGGAGGCAAGTATGATGATGCAGACAGCCGCGATGACGGCCGCCAACGTTGTCTTTTTCATGGAGGATGCAGCGCCTTTCCCGGTACCTGTACCCTGCGCGGCGCCCATTGGCCGCGGTCGGTACCTCTTAGTATTGTAGCACATGGGAAGACATTTTCCATGTCTTCCGTTGCCGCGGCGCGATTTCTCCGGAGGCGCGCGCCTGTCCGGCCCGCCGTCCCCGCGCCGGCTTCGCCCGCTGCCGGGGCGCGGCCGCTCTGCCCCGGTGCGCCTCTTCCCTCCGGGAAAAAAAGGGTCCGCCGTTTTGAGGCGAACCCTTCGTGACCGGACCCGGGGAACCGGATCCCTCTGTTTTACCTTATTTCGCGCGTCTCTTGGAGATGATATCGAACGCCACGGCGCCGAGAAGAACCACGCCCTTGACCACCTTCTGGTAGTTCGCGTCGATATTCATGAGGCTCATGCCCAGGTTGATTACGCCGATCAGCGTGGCGCCGACGACCATGCCGAAGATCCTGCCCGCTCCGCCGTAAGCGGAGACGCCGCCGACGACGCAGGCGGAGATGGCGTCCATCTCGTAGTTCGTGCCCGCCGTGGAATTCGCGGCCGTAAATCTCGCGAGGACGACCCAGGTGGTGACCACGCTGAGGATCGCCATGTTGAGGTAGGCGAGGAACATGATGCGCTTCGTGTTGACGCCGGACAGGCGGGCCGCCTCACGGTTGCCGCCGACCACGTAGAAGTGGCGGCCGATGGTCGTCTTGTCCGTGATGAAGCTGTAGATCAGAACCAGCACCGCGACCCATACGAGGGGCGTCGGGATGCCGCCCGCCAGGGCGAGCTTGTAGGCGACGAGGAGGATCACCGCCGCCTCGAGCACGGACTTGATCAGAACCGCCTGGGCGGAATCCGCCTCATAGCCCTTCCTCAGCTTGGTGGCCCGGGAAGCTGTGTTGAGCACCACCACGAGCACCGCCGCGACGATTCCCACCGCGATGCAGGGGATATTGAGCACGTTGAGCTTGGTGCTGAAGAGCTTGCCGAAGAACAGATTCAGGAAGCCGGGTTTTGCGGCGACGCTGATGGAGCCCGTGGAGCTGTTGCCGGAGAGAACCGCGGTGCCGAGGCCTCTGAAGGCGAGGTAGCCGGCCAGGGTCGCGATCCACGGCGGGATGTTCACGTAGGCGATCAGGAAGCCCAGGATCACGCCGTACACGATGCCGATGAGCAGCATCAGGATGATGGAGACGGCCGTGTTGAGGCCCCTGATGGTCATAAAGTACGCGCCGATCGCTCCGACGAGGCACACGAAGGAGCCGCAGGAGAGGTCGATATTGCCGCCGGTGAGCATGCACATCAGCATGCCGCTCGCGAGAATATAGACGTACGCGTTCTGCGTGATCAGGTTGTAGAAGTTAAGCGGCTGGAACATCTGTCCGCGTGTCTGGAAGGTAAAGAAAAGATATACCACGACGAGGACGATGATCATTGTATTTTCTTTTAATACCGAAGAAACACTCTTTTTCATTCTCATCCGCCCTCCTTATGCCTTTTCCTTCTTGGACAGGACGTCCACCAGAACCGCGATCAGAAGAACGAGTCCCTTGACCGCTCTCTGATAGTTGGCCGAGATGCTCATGATACTCATGCCCTGGTTGATGATGCCCATCAGGGTCGCGCCGATGATGACGCCGGTGATCTTGCCGACGCCGCCGTAGGCGGACGCGCCGCCGATGAAGCAGGACGCGATGGCGTCCATCTCATAGCCCTGGCCGTAGGTGGGCTGGGCGGAGGTCGCTCGCGCGACCGTCAGGATGCCCGCGAGGCCGGCCAGAAGTCCCATGTTCGCATAGGCGACGAAATAGACCATATTCGTGTTGACGCCGGAAAGCCTGGTGGCCTTCTCGTTTCCGCCGACAGCATAGAAGTAGCGGCCGATGGCGGTGTTCCTTGTGATATAGCCGTAGATCAGAAGAACGAGGGCGATCCAGATCAGAACGGACGGAATGCCCTTGTAGCTGGCCAGCTTGTAGGTGATCCAGAGGATCAGCGCGCTGACGATGACCATGCGCGCCGCGTCGCTGGTGAGATTGGAGGAACCGATGCCCTTCTTCTTTCTGACCGCCCAGCCGCGGACCGTCAGGATGACGTAGAGAAGCGTTCCGATCACGCCGACGGCAAGACAGGTGAGATTGAGGCCGCCGCCCTTCCCGAGGAAATCCGGGACGTAGCAGTCGGCGCCGCCGCCGAAGATCCGGAGGAACGCGGTGTTCTCAATGCCGATCGTCAGACCATTCAGCACCACGTTCGACAGGCCGCGGAAGGCGTACATGCCGGCGAGGGTGGCGATGAAGGGAGGCACGGAGATCCAGGCGATCCAGAAGCCCTGGAACATGCCGATGGCAAGTCCGACGGCGAGCATGACGAGCACCGCCAGGCCCGCGGGCAGTCCCGCCGCCATCATCACGCTGCCGATGGCGCCGGTGAAGCACACCACCGAGCCCACGGCGAGGTCGATGTTGCCTCCGGTCAGGATGCAGAGCAGCATGCCCGCCGCCAGGACGAACACATAGCCGTTCTGGGAAATCAGGTTGTTGATGTTCTGCGCGTAGAGAATCTTTCCGCCCGTGCTGATGGCGAAGAAGATCGTGACCACGACAAGCGCGATGACCATCATGTTTTTCTTGACAAGAGCCCCGATAGAATCCGTCTTCATGGTCAATCCCCCCTTCCTGACTTAAGGATCGCCGCCATAATATTCTCCTGCGTCGCCTCGGAAGCCTTCATCTCGCCGATGATCCTGGACGCGTTCATGATATAGATGCGGTCGCTCATGGCGAGAACCTCCGGGAGCTCGGAAGAGATCATGATGACCGATTTTCCGGCTGCCGCCAGGTCGTTGATGATGCAGTAGATCTCGTACTTGGCGCCGACGTCGATGCCTCGGGTCGGCTCGTCGAGGATCAGGATGTCGGGCTCGGCGAACATCCACTTCGCGAGAAGGACCTTCTGCTGATTGCCGCCCGACAGGTTTCCGACGAGCTGCTCAACGGAGGGCGTCTTGATGGCCAGCTTGTCCCGGTACTCCTCGGCGACCTGATATTCCTTGTCCTTGTCGATCACCATTTTGCTGGAGATGCTGTCAAGATTCGCCAGAGAGGTGTTGACCTTGATCGACTGGGAGAGAACCAGGCCGTTGCCCTTGCGGTCCTCGGTGACGTAGGCGATCTTGTGTTTGATCGCGTCGGTGGGGGTCTTCTTGAGCTTGATCTCCTTGCCGTCGATCTTGAGGGTTCCGGCGGTCAGGATGCCGTAGGACTGGCCGAAGATGCTCATCGCCAGCTCCGTGCGCCCCGCGCCCATCAGGCCGTAGATGCCGACCACCTCGCCCTTTCTGACGTAGAGCGAGACGTCGTTGACGACCGTGCGCTCCGGGTAGAGCGGATGACGGACGGTCCAGCCCTGGACCTCCATGTTGATGTCGCCGACCTTCACGCCTTCCCTCTTCGGGAAGCGGTTCGTGATCTCGCGGCCGACCATTCCCTTGATGATGCGGTCCTCGGAGATCTCCTCGGCCCCGTGGCAGTCCATCGTCTCGATGGTGGACCCGTCGCGGATGACGGTGATCTTGTCGGAGACATAGGCGACTTCGTTCAGCTTGTGGGAAATGATGATCATCGTCATTCCCTGCTTCTTGAAGCCGAGCATCAGGTCCAGAAGAGCCCTGGAATCCTCCTCGTTGAGGGAGGACGTCGGCTCGTCAAGAATCAGCAGCCTGGCGTGCTTCGCGAGCGCCTTCGCGATCTCGACCAGCTGCTGCTTGCCGGTGCCGATCTCCTTGACCAGCACCTTGGACGACTCGGTCAGGCCCACCATCTTGAGGTACTTGTCCGCCTCCGCGTAGGTGGTGTCCCAGTCGATCGCGGCCTTGCGTCCGCGCTCGTTGCCGAGGTACATATTTTCACCGATCGACATCTCGGGAACCAGCGCCAGCTCCTGGTGAATGATGACGATCCCTTTGCTTTCAGAATCCTTGATTGTATTGAACTTGCACGTCTCACCGTTGTAGATGATATCTCCCTCGTAGGTTCCGTAGGGATAGATACCGCTCAGGACGTTCATCAGGGTGGATTTTCCGGCTCCGTTTTCGCCGACCAGCGCGTGGATCTCTCCCTCTTCGACCTTGAGATTCACGTTGTCAAGCGCCTTGACGCCGGGGAACGTCTTGGTGATGTTCTTCATTTCCAATAATATTTTTGCCAATGGTTCTCCCTCCAACAGTCCGGCCGCGATAAAGCTCTTCTCTTAAAATATACAGGCGGGAAATCCCCGCCTGTATACTCAGGGTTTGTTACCGTCAGCGACGATGCCCTGTGACTATTTGCCTTACAACTTAAGCAAGCTGATCCTCGGTGTAGTAACCGGAGTCGATGAGCAGTTCCTTGTAGTTGTTCACATCCGCGAATACCGGCTCGCAGAGGTAGGACGGAACCGTGATGACGTTGTTATTGTAGGTCTCGGTATCGTTGACGTCGACTTCCTCGCCGGTCATGATCTGGCCGACCATCTTGACGACCTGGGCCGCCAGAGTACGGGTATCCTTGAAGACGGACATGGACTGCTTGCCCGCGATCATGTTCTTCGTGTTCTGGATGTCGCAGTCCTGGCCGGTGATGATCGGATAAGTGCCGGTGTAGTTGGCAGCAAGGGCGTTCTCAACGCCGAGGGCGGTGGAGTCGTTGGAGCAGAGCCACACATCGACGTTCTGGCCGTCCGCATAGTTGGAGGAAAGGATGTTCTCAGCTCTCGTCTGAGCGGTCTCGGTTGCCCATGTCGGCGTAGCGACGTCGTCGAAAGCGACCTGGCCGGACGGAATGACGAGCTTGCCCGCATCGATGTACGGCTGAAGGACGTCGATAGCGCCCTGATAGAAGTAACGGGCATTGTTGTCACCCGGGTCACCGGCGGTGATCTCAAGGTTGAACGGGCCGTCAGCGTTCTCAAGATCAAGCGTGTCTACGATGTAGGTTCCCTGAACGGTACCGACCATGTAGTTGTCGAAGGTCGCATAGTAGGAAACAGCATCGGAATCCATCAGCAGACGGTCATAGGCGATGACCGGGATCTCGTTCTCTTTCGCCATCGTGAGGGCCGTTCCAAGGGAGGAGCCTTCGATCGCCGCGATAACAAGAACTTCGTCTCCGCTGGAGATCATGTTCTCAACCTGGGAAAGCTGTGTCTGGACGTCGTTGGAAGCGTACTGAAGATCCACTTCGAAGCCGGCAGCCTCAAGAAGGGCCTTCATGTTGTCGCCGTCCTGATTCCATCTCTGAAGATCCTTGGTCGGCATGGAGACGCCGATCTTCTGGCCGTTTCCGATGACAGCCGCTTCTTCAGCAACGGATTCCGCAAAAACCGGAGCGCTCATGCTGGCTACCATAGCTGTTGTAAGCATGAAACCAATAATCTTTTTGTTCATATTTAACCTCCTTCGGAAATAAATGCTCGGCGGTTCCCCGCTACGATCCTGATTCTAGCACGATCCGTCAGGCGGGAAAATAGACAGAATTGTCCTTTTTTAGTCTTTCTTTGACAATACTCCGGCGGGAAACAGGCCGTTTTTAGGACATATTTGCCGAAGAAAATGCCGTTCCGCAAAAATGTCCTATTGCGCCGCCGGAGACAGAACGCTCCCTCCCGGAGGCGCAGGGCCGCCGCGCCTCCTCACCGCCGGGCGTCCGTCCCGCGCGCCAGGGCGGCCCGCACGAACCCGAGAAACAGCGGGTGAGGCCTCGTGGGCCGGGACTTGAACTCGGGGTGGAACTGCACTCCGACAAAGAACGGGTGGTCCCGAAGCTCCGCGGCCTCCACGAGGGTTCCGTCCGGCGAGAGGCCCGACAGCACAAGTCCCGCTTTCGTCAGGGCCTCCCTGTAGTCATTGTTGAACTCATATCTGTGCCTGTGCCTCTCGCGGATCTCCTCCGCGCCGTAGCACCGCTCCATGAGGGTGCCCGGCTTTATGCGGCAGGGATAGCTCCCGAGGCGGAGGCTTCCGCCCTTTTCCACCTCGTCGGACTGCCCCGGCATGAAGTCGATCACCTTATGGGAGGAGGCCTCCTCGAATTCGCCGGAGCAGGCGTCCCCGATCCCGGCGGCGTGCCGGGCAAATTCGATGACGGCGATCTGCATCCCCAGGCAGATCCCCAGATAGGGCACTCCTTCCTTTCTCGCGTACTCCGCCGCCAGAATCATCCCCTCCGTGCCGCGGCCGCCGAACCCGCCGGGCACGATGATCCCGCTCACGCCCTCAAGCTTCGCGCGGACGTTCCCTTCGCAAAGCTCCTCCGAATCCAGCCAGTCGATCTGCACGTCGGCGTTCAGCGCGAATCCGGCGTGGGCGAGGGCTTCCATCACGGAGAGATAGGCGTCGTGCAGCTGCACGTACTTGCCGACGAGGCCGATCCGGACCTTCTCCCCGGGACGCTTTATATTATGTACGAGCCGGCGCCACTCCGACAGGTCCGGGGACGGCGCCAGAAGCTCCAGCTCTCTGCACACCACGTCCGAGAACCCGGACTCCTCCAGCATCAGGGGCGCCTCGTAGATGCTGTCCAGCGTCCGGTTTTCGATGACGCAGTCGGGACGGACGTTGCAGAAGAGGGCGATCTTCCGGAAAATGTCCTCCTCCAGGGCTTCGTCGCACCTCAGCACGATGATATCCGGGGTGATCCCCATGCCCTGCAGCTCCTTCACGGAGTGCTGCGTCGGCTTGGTCTTGTGCTCGCGGGAGCCCCGGATGTAGGGAAGCAGCGTCACGTGGATAAACAGGCTGTCCGTCCTTCCGATCTCCAGGGAGATCTGCCGGACCGCCTCCAGAAACGGCTGGGACTCGATGTCGCCGATGGTGCCGCCGATCTCCGTGATGACGATGTCGGCGTCCGTCTCCCGTCCCGCCCGGTACACGAAATCCTTGATCTCGTCGGTGATGTGCGGGATCACCTGCACGGTGGAGCCGAGGTAGTCCCCTCTGCGCTCCTTGCCGATCACGTTCCAGTAGACGCGCCCCGAGGTGAGGTTGGAGTATTTCGTGAGATTCTCGTCGATGAAACGCTCGTAGTGCCCCAGGTCCAGGTCGGTCTCCGCCCCGTCCTCCGTGACGTACACCTCCCCGTGCTGGTAGGGACTCATCGTCCCGGGGTCGACGTTGATGTAGGGATCCAGCTTCTGGGCGACGACCTTCATGCCCCTGGCCTTGAGAAGCATCCCCAGGGACGCGGCCGTGATTCCCTTTCCCAGCCCCGAAACCACGCCGCCGGTTACAAATATGTATTTTGTCATGACGCTCACCTCACTCTCCGACAAACGCTCTGAACGCCTCGATCCTCGCCGCGTCGGGATCCATGCCCCTCTCCTCGCCGTCGGCGATCAGCTTCAGCATCCTCCTGTAATCCGCCGGTATGATCTTCTTGAACTTCGTCACGGCGTCCTCGAAACGGTCCAGGATCTCCCTGCCTCTCCGGGAGCCGGTGAACCTCACGTGACGCTCGAGCATCCCGCGGAGGGCCTCCCTGTCCGCCTTCGTCTCCACGTTTTCCATCTGCACCAGCTGCCGGTTCAGATGGCGGTACAGACGGTTCTCCTCGTCGAGGACGTAGGCAGTGCCGCCGCTCATGCCCGCCGCGAAGTTCTTTCCGACGGGCCCCAGGACCACGACGCAGCCCCCGGTCATGTACTCGCAGCCATGCTCGCCCACGCCCTCCACGACGGCGGACGCCCCGGAATTGCGGACCGCGAAGCGCTCTCCCGCCACGCCCGCGACGTAGGCCTCGCCGGAGGTCGCCCCGTAGAGGGCGACGTTCCCCGCGATGATATTTCTTTCGGAGTCGTATCCCGCCTCCGCGGGCGCGCGCAGGGCCAGGGTGCCTCCCGACAGTCCCTTGCCGAAATAGTCGTTGGTGTCGCCGGAAAGGGTGACGGTGAGTCCCTTCGGGATGAACGCCCCGAAGCTCTGTCCCCCGGAGCCGCTGCATCTCACGACGACCGTGTCCGCCGGCAGTCCCTCCGGGTGTCTCCGGGTGATCTCCGACCCGAGCAGCGTGCCGAAGGCCCTGTCCGTGTTGCGCACGCGGACCTCCATCTCCGCCCTTCCTCTTCCTTCCAGGGCGCCCCTCACCGCGCCGTCCCGGAGAAGAAGGCTTTCGTCCGCGGTCCCGGACAGCCGGAAATCATAGAGCCTCTCCGGCCGGAAGGTGACGAGGGACCGGTCGATCCCGCTCTGGTCCGCCAGGATCCGGCCAAGATCCAGCTTCCTCTGCCCGGGGGAGAGGTCCTCCCTCACCCTGAGGAGATCCGTCCTTCCCACGAGTTCCTCCACGCTTCTTACGCCCAGCTGCGCCATAAGCTCCCGCAGCTGTCTGGCGATGAAGCGCATGAAATTTTCGACGTATTCCGGCTTTCCCGAAAAGCGCTTCCTGAGCTCCGGATTCTGGGTGGCCACGCCCATGGGGCAGGTGTCCGACTGGCAGGCCCTCATCATCACGCAGCCCATCGCGATCAGAGGCGCCGTCGCGAAGCCGAACTCCTCCGCGCCCAGAATCGCCGCGATGGCCACGTCCCTGCCGCTCATGAGCTTGCCGTCGGTCTCGATCACGACCCGGTTCCTGAGGCCGTTGGCCACGAGGGTCTGGTGGGTCTCCGCCACGCCCAGTTCCCAGGGCAGTCCCGCGTTGTGAATCGAGGACAGGGGCGCCGCCCCGGTCCCGCCGTCGTAGCCGGAGATCAGGATGACGCCGGCCCCGGCCTTCGCGACGCCGGCCGCGACGGTTCCCACGCCGGCCTCGGACACGAGCTTCACGGAGATCCTGGCGTTTTTGTTCGCGTTTTTCAGGTCGTAGATCAGCTCGGACAGGTCCTCGATGGAGTAGATGTCGTGGTGGGGCGGCGGCGAGATCAGGCTGACGCCCGGCGTGGAGTGCCGGGTCTTCGCGATCCACGGATAGACCTTCTTTCCGGGCAGGTGACCTCCCTCCCCGGGCTTGGCGCCCTGGGCCATCTTGATCTGAATCTCCTTCGCGCTGACCAGGTAGCGGCTCGTCACGCCGAACCGGCCGCTCGCCACCTGCTTGATGGCGGAGCTCCTGTCATGGTCCGTTCCCGCGCTCAGGATTCTCTCCTCGCTCTCCCCTCCTTCGCCGCTGTTCGATTTGCCTCCCAGGCGGTTCATGGCGACGGCCAGGGTCTGGTGGGCCTCCTCGGAGATGGAGCCGTAGGACATGGCGCCGGTCTTGAATCTCCGCACGATCCGGTCCTCGCTCTCCACCTCTCCGAGGGGCACGCCCTTCTCCGGGAAGCGAAATTCCATGAGAGAGCGGAGGTACCCGCTGCTCTCCGCGTTCACCATCTCCGTGTACGCGCAGAACGCGCCGTAGTCCCCTTCCCGCGTCGCCTTCTGCAGCATGTGAATCGTCTGCGGATTGTATCGGTGATGTTCTCCTTTGCTGCGGGACTTGTGTCTTCCCTCGGCGGTGAGCTCAAGGCTGACGGGAAGGTTGAGGGGATCGAAGGCCCTGCTGTGCTGCCGGTCATAGGCCTCCCCGATGTCCTCAAGGGTGACGCCGCCCACGCGGCTGACGGTTCCGGTGAAGCACTCCCGGATGACTTCCTCCGAGATCCCGAGGGCTTCGAACATCTTGCTCCCCTGATAGGACTGGATCGTCGAGATGCCCATCTTGGAGGCGATCTTCACGATGCCGAAGAGAACCGCCCTGTCGTAGTCCTCCACGGCCGCGTAGTAGTCCTTGTCCAGCAGCTCATCCTCCACCAGTCCCGCGATGGTGGCGTGGGCCAGATAGGGGTTGACGGCGGACGCGCCGTATCCGAGCAGCGTCGAGAAATGGTGCACCTCCCGGGGTTCGCCGGACTCGAGGATGAGGGACATGGCCGTGCATTTCTTCGTGTCCACGAGATACTTGTGCACATAGGCGACAGCCAGGAGGGAGGGAAGGGCCACATGGTTTTCGTCGACGCCCCGGTCCGTCAGGATCAGGACGTTCGCGCCCTGCCGGTAGGCCTTGTCCACCTCCACCGCGAGGTGACGGAGCACTCTCTCCATCGGCGTTCCCTTGTAATACAGCGTGGATACCCTGGCGACATGGAAGCCCTCCTTTCCGAGGGCGGCGATCTTCAGGAGGTCCAGATCCGTGAGAATGGGATTCTCGATCTTCAGCACATGACAGTTCTCCGGCTTCTCCTCCAGAAGGTTCCCGTTCGTCCCCACGTAGACGGTCCGCGCCGTCACGATCTCCTCCCTCTGGGCGTCGATGGGCGGGTTCGTCACCTGGGCGAAGAGCTGCTTGAAGTAGTAGAACAGCGGCTGAAAGCGCTCCGAGAGGGCCGCGACCGGCGTGTCCACGCCCATGGAGCCGATCTGCTCCGACCCGGTGAGCGCCATCGTGAGAATGCTGTCGTGGCAGTTCTCCCAGGTGTACCCGAAGGCCTTCTGCAGCCTCTTAAGCTCCTCCCGCCCGATTCCGGGAACCCTCCGGTTCGGCACCTTCAGGTCCGCGAGGCGCAGGAGATGGGTGTCGAGCCACTCCCCGTAGGGCCTGGCCTTCGCGTATCTCTCCTTGATCTCCTCGTCCGTGAGGATCTTCTTCTCCCTGGTGTCCACCAGCAGGATTTTCCCGGGGTGCAGGCGTTCTTTTTTAATGATGTGTCTCTCCTCCACCTCCAGGGTGCCCACCTCGGAGGAGAGAATCAGGCGTCCGTCGTCGCAGACGTAATACCGGGAGGGACGGAGCCCGTTTCTGTCGAGAATGGCTCCCAGCACGTCCCCGTCCGAGAACACGATGGACGCAGGTCCGTCCCAGGGCTCCATCATGGTGGCGTAATACTGGTAGAAATCCCGCTCCTCCCGGGACAGCGTGTCGTTGTGGGCCCAGGGCTCGGGGATCAGGATGAGGGCGGCGAGGGGCAGCGGCATGCCGCCCAGGCTCAGGAATTCCAGCGTGCTGTCCAGCATGGCGGAGTCCGATCCGCTCTCCGGGACGACCGGGAGGATACGCGCCATGTCCTCGTCGCTGAAGAGGACGGAGTGCAGCGTCTCCTCCCTGGCGAGCATCTTGTCCGCGTTTCCCTTGATCGTGTTGATCTCCCCGTTGTGCACGATCAGGCGGTTGGGGTGGGCGCGGTTCCAGCTCGGCAGCGTGTTGGTGGAGAAGCGGGAATGGACGATGGCGACGGCGGATCTGTAATCCGGATCCATGAGGTCCGTATAGAATGTGCGGAGCTGCCCCACGAGGAACATTCCCTTGTAGACGACGGTACGGCAGGACAGGGAGGGGATGTAGGTGTCCACGTTGCTCTGCTCGAACTCCCTCCGGACGATATAGAGCTTCCTCTCGAAGTCCGCGTCCTCCCGGACGTCCTCCGGCCTCGCGACAAAGGCCTGCCAGATGGCCGGCATACACGCGAGGGCGCGGTCTCCCAGGACGGAGGGATCTGTCTCAACCTCCCTCCAGCCAAGGAGCGGAAGTCCGGCCCTTCCCGCGATGTTCTCAAACATGGCCTTCGCCCGGCGCATCCGCAGATCGTCCCTCGGAAAGAAGAACATGCCGACGCCGTATTCCCTCTCTCCGCCCGGATCGATCCCCTGCTCCGCCAGCTTCTTCACGAAAAACGCGTGGGGAATCTGCGTGAGGATGCCGACGCCGTCCCCGGTCTTCCCCTCCGCGTCCTTCCCCGCCCTGTGGTCCAGGTTCTCCACGATGGAGAGTGCGTCGCACACCAGGTCGTGGCTCTTCCGCCCCTCGATATCGACGATGGCCCCGATCCCGCAGTTATCATGCTCAAAGGAGGCGTCATAGAGCCCCTCTCTCCTCATCCGATCCATTCTGTCCGACATCTCTTCTTCCTCCGTAAATGCTCTACTGCAGGTTTGTGTACCCCATCAGGTCCCGGTCCACCTCCTTCGCGGCTTCCCGGCCCTCGGCGATCGCCCGGACCACGAGGGACTGGCCGCTGTGCATGTCGCCCGCCGTGTAGATCCCTTTCCTGCTCGTCGCGAAGCGTCCCTTTTCCGTCTCCACATTGGTCCTGCCGTCTCTCTTCACGCCGAAGCTGTCGGCCACATAGGCCTCGCAGCCGAGGAACCCCGCCGCGATGAGAACCAGCCGGGCGGACACCCTGCGCTCAGAGCCCTCCATGGGCTCCATCCTCATCCTTCCCGTCTTCTCATCCCGGACCGGCGTCAGCGAGACCAGCACCACCCCCTTCAGCCGTCCCTTGCTGTCCTTCAGGAATTCCTTTACCGTCGTCTGATAGACGCGGGGATCCGCCCCGAATACCCGGACGGCCTCCTCCTGGCCGTAATCCGTCTTGAGGACCCGCGGCCACTCCGGCCACGGGTTGGACGGCAGGCGCGTCTCCGCCGGCTTCGGCATCATCTCCAGCTGGGTGACGCTCTTCGCGCCGAGCCGGATGCAGGTTCCGACGCAGTCGTTCCCCGTGTCGCCTCCTCCGATCACGATCACGTCCTTCCCCTCCGCCAGCTCCGCGGGGATCACCTTGAAATCCGAATCCAGCAGGGTCTTCGTCACTTTTCCCAGGAAATCCACGGCGAAGAAGATGCCCTCCGCGTCCCTCCCGGGCACGTCGAGATCCCTCGGCCGGGAGGCCCCGCAGGCCAGGATCACGCTGTCATACTGTTCTTCCAGCAGGGACGCCGCGACGTCCCTCCCCACGTCGGCGTTTACGACGAAGCGGATCCCGGACTGCTCCATGAGCCGGACGCGCCTGTCTATAATGGATTTATCCAGCTTCATATTGGGGATGCCGTAGCGCAGAAGCCCTCCCACGCGGTCCCTTCTCTCGTAGACCGTCACCTCGTGTCCCCGGCTGTTGAGGAGCTGGGCCGCCGCCAGGCCGGAGGGGCCGCTGCCCACCACCGCCACCTTTTTCCCGGTGCGCACCGGCGGCTCCGCCGCTTCCACGAGGCCGTTCCGGAAGGCGTACTCGATCACGGCCTTCTCATTTTCCTTCGTCGAAACCGGCGCGTCGTGCAGGCCGCAGGTGCAGGCCGCCTCGCACAGGGCGGGACAGACGCGGGAGGTGAATTCGGGGAAGCTGTGGGTGACGGACAGCCGCCGGTAGGCCTCCCCGAGCCGCCCCCGGTACACCAGGTCGTTGATTTCCGGCACCAGGTTGTGCAGCGGACATCCGGACATCATGCCCGCGATCATCTCCCCCGCCTGGCAGAAGGGGATCCCGCAGTCCATGCAGCGCGCCGCCTGCTCCTTCTGCTCCCGCTCCGGGAGCGGAAGGTGAAATTCCCGGAAATCCTTTATGCGCTCCTCCTCGCTTCGCACCGGTCCGTTTCTGCGCTCATACTCCAAAAAACCCGTGGTCTTTCCCATCTTTGCGCCTCCTGTCCCTGAAACCGAAAAAAGGCGCTTCAAGCCCGTAAAAGACCTGAAGCGCCGTTGCTTCCAACACAAAACAAATATTTCGTTGCATTGGAGTATAATGCAGGGGAATCGAAAAATCAAGGACATTTTCTCTGTCACATCATCGGATCTTTTCCCTGTCAGAAAATTCGGAACAGTTCCCCTGTCAGATCATCGGGTCCATTTTCCCCTGTCAGGAAAACAGGAACATTTCTCCTGTCAGAAAAACAGGTCAGAAAATCAGGTCAGAAAAATCAGGAACATTTTCTCTTGACACGGTTTTCCAAAGTGTCTAGAATAGGCACCTATAAAGACAAGGGCGTCTTGGAATGATCATTCCGGGACGCCTTTTTTCTTTTTTATCCGCAGGATCAGGCCGCGCGCCCCGGGCCGGGTTTCCGGGGCAGCGGCCGCAGAAAAGGCGGCGAAATACGCGGCTTTTACGAAAGGAGGTTGCTGTCATGAAGAAACAGGATGTCCCCGGGCTCTTCGGCTCCATGGTATTTGACGACAGGGAGATGCGGGCGAGGCTGTCCGCCGAGGTGTACGCCTCGCTGAGACGGACCATCGACGAAAACGCCGATCTCGAGGAGGATATCGCGGACGCCGTGGCCTCCGAGATGCGGACCTGGGCGCTGGAGAGAGGCGCCACCCATTTCACTCACTGGTTCCAGCCGCTGACGGGAACCACCGCCGAGAAGCACGACAGCTTTATCGCCCCGTCTCCGGACGGCGGCGTCATCATGGAATTCAAAGGAAAGGAACTGATCAAAGGGGAGCCAGACGCCTCCTCCTTCCCCTCGGGCGGCCTCCGGGCGACCTTCGAGGCCAGGGGCTACACCGCCTGGGATCCCACCTCCTACGCCTTTATCAAGGATCACACTCTCTGCATCCCCACGGCCTTCTGCTCCTATTCCGGAGATGCCCTGGACAAAAAGACGCCGCTCCTTCGGTCCATGCAGGCCCTCAACAAGCAGGCAAAAAGGATCCTGAAGCTCTTCGGCAAGGAGGTAAAAAACGTCCGGACCAGCGTGGGACCGGAGCAGGAATACTTCCTCATCGACAGGGAGCTCTTCGAGAAGCGGCCGGATCTCGTCTACACGGGACGGACCCTGTTCGGCGCCATGCCCCCGAAGGGCCAGGAGCTGGACGACCACTACTTCGGCGCCATCAAGCCGCGGGTGACCGCCTTCATGGAGGACCTGAACGAGGAGCTCTGGAAGCTGGGGATCCTGGCGAAGACGGAGCACAACGAGGTAGCTCCCGCCCAGCATGAGCTGGCGCCGATCTTCTCCACGACCAACGTGGCGACGGACAACAATCAGCTGACGATGGAAATCATGCAGAAGACGGCCAGGAAGCACGGGCTGGTCTGCCTGCTCCACGAGAAGCCCTTCGCCGGCGTCAACGGCTCCGGGAAGCACAACAACTGGTCGATGGCAACGGATACCGGCGTCAATCTTCTCTCCCCGGGGGACACCCCCTACGAGAACGCCCAGTTCCTCCTCTTCCTCTGCGCGGTGATCCAGGCCGTGGACGACTACCAGGATCTGCTGCGGCTCGCCGTGGCGACGGCCGGCAACGACCACCGTCTCGGGGCCAACGAAGCGCCGCCGGCCATCATTTCCGTGTTCCTGGGCGACGAGCTGACGGCGGTCCTCAAGGCGATCCGAAACGACGAGCCCTACGAGGGCCGGGAAAAGGTGACCATGAAGCTCGGCGTCCACTCGCTGCCGAAGTTCTCCCGCGACAACACGGACCGGAACCGCACCTCGCCCTTCGCCTTCACGGGGAACAAATTCGAATTCCGCTCCCTGGGCTCCTCCAACAGCATCGCCTGCTGCAACATCATGCTGAACGCGGCGGTGGCGGAAAGCCTGAAGCAGTACGCGGACCGCCTCGGTCAGTGCGATGATTTCGAGGGAAGTCTGCACGCCCTGATCCGGGAGGTTGTGGAGAAGCACGAACGCATCCTCTTCAACGGAAACGGCTACGGGGAGGACTGGGTGAAGGAGGCGACGGAGGTGCGCGGCCTCTCCAATCTGAAGACCACGGCCGACGCGATGCCCCGTCTCCTGGACGCGAAGAACATGGAAATGCTGATGAACCACAAGGTCTTTACGGAGTCGGAGCTGCACTCCCGGTGTGAGATCATGCTGGAGAACTACTGCAAAACCGTGAATATCGAGGGCTGCACCATGGTGGACATGGTCCGGAAAAACTACCTTCCCTCCATCGAGGGATACCTCGGCAGCCTGGCCGGATCGGTCTCGGTGATGAAATCGGTGAGCAGCCGCGTGAAGTGCCGCTATGAGCTGACCACTATGGAAAAGCTGTCGGAGCTGACCGATCTCATCCTGATGAAGGTGGAGGATCTGGAAGCCGCCCTCGCCGCGCTGAAGGATTGTCCGGATATCTTCCGCACGTCGGAGGCGATCCGGGACGAGGTGCTGCCGAAGATGGCGGCCCTCCGGCAGTCCGTGGATGAGGCGGAGATGCTCACGCCGGAGCGCTGCTGGCCCTTCCCGAGCTACGGCAGGCTGCTGTTCTCGGTTTATTGAACCGATACCGGCCGTTCCCCCTGCTAAAGCGCGGAGATACAGGCAGGCAGCATAGCGGATTGAGAGTGTCCCCTTCACAGCGGGTCGTTTCCTGATAAAGCAACGGGCTTTTATGAGGCCGTCCACAAAGGCGTGGAACGCAGAAGGGGCGGTCTCTTTTTATGCCTGCGGCGGCATGATTTTCGAGACAGGGAGGAATACTATGAACACAATGGATATCCTGGAAACGGTGAACAGCGAAATATTTTCCGTATGGTTTCTGATCGGAGCGGCCTTCGTGTTCTGGATGCAGGCCGGATTCGCCATGTGTGAAGCCGGTTTTACCAGAGCCAAAAATGCCGGAAACATTATCATGAAGAACCTGATGGATTTCTGTATCGGAACCGTCATGTGGTTCATCTGCGGCGCCTCGCTGATGCTGGGTCCGAACATTCTTCACGGCTTTGCGGGAGGCTTCAGCTTTGACGTATTTTCCAGATACGAGGCCTTTGACTATTCCGCCTTTGTCTTCAACCTGGTGTTCTGCGCGACAACCGCCACCATCGTATCCGGTTCCATGGCGGAGCGGACAAAATTCTCCAGCTACTGCCTCTACTCCGCCATCATCTCCGCGGTGATTTATCCCATAGAAGCCCACTGGACCTGGGGAGGAGGCTTCCTCGCCCGCTGGGGCTTCCACGATTATGCCGGATCCAACTGCATCCATATGGTGGGCGGAATCTGCGCGTTTATCGGCGCCTGGATGCTCGGACCGAGGATCGGCAAATTTGAAAAGGACAGAAGCGGCCGCGTCACGAAAGTGAACGCCTTTCCCGGACACAATCTGGTGATCGCCTCTCTCGGCGTGTTCATCCTCTGGCTCGGCTGGTACGGATTCAACGGCGCAGCCGCGACGGATGTGCCGACGATGGGGTCCGTGTTCCTTACGACGACCGTCGCGCCGGCGGTGGCAACGGTCGTCTGCATGATCTTTACCTGGGTGAAATACGGCAAGCCGGACGTCTCGATGTGCCTCAATGCATCCCTGGCCGGCCTGGTGGCTGTCACGGCTCCCTGCGACGTGACCGACTGCGCGGGCGCTGCTCTGATCGGCGTCGTATCCGGCCTGCTCGTCGTATTCGGCGTGTGGTTTAACGACAACGTCACACACGTGGACGATCCTGTGGGGGCCGTGGCGGTCCATATGTTCAACGGCATCTGGGGCACCGTCGCCGTCGGGCTCTTTGCCACTGCCTCCGCGCCGGGCTTTGCGTCAGCGGGAATCCGGGAGGGTCTCTTCTACGGCGGAGGCTTTACACAGCTCATAAAGCAGCTGGGAGGCATGGGGATCACGGCGGCCTGGACCGCGGCGACAATCCTTCCCGCCTTTGCCCTGATCCGGAAAACTGTCGGACTCAGGGTCAGCGAAGAGGAAGAACTGGTCGGCCTGGATTCAACGGAGCACGGTCTTCCGTCGGCCTACGCCGGCTTTGCCATCATGGACGTCTCGAATACCATGACGATGCAGATCAATGAAAATACAAATCTCGGCGCGGAGGACTATGAGCAGGCGTCAGAGGCCAGGAGGAACGCGGCCGTCCCGGTGATAAGAAACGACAAGACGGGTATTCCCGACATGGACTCCGGCATCTCCAAAGTGGTGATCATCGCAAAGCTCTCCCGATATGACGCGCTGAAACGGGCCATGAATGAACTGGGAGTAACCGGAATGACCGTGACGCAGGTCATGGGATGCGGGATCGAAAAGGGTGCCGGGGAAAAATACCGCGGCGTCGAGATCGATGCCACGCTTCTGCCCAAGGTGAAACTGGAGGTCGTTATCAGTGAAATACCGGTCGATGACGTGATCGCCGCAGCCAAAAAAACTCTTTATACCGGCCATATCGGCGACGGCAAGATCTTCGTGTATCCTGTCAGCAGGGTGGTGAAGATCCGCACCGGGGAGGAAGGAACAGCGGCCCTGCAGGATGTGGAATAAACACACGGCAAATTCACGGGCGCGACGCGGCATATAAAAGAAGCGAAACAGCACGACGGAAGGAGGACACAGATTGGCGGAAAAGATATTGATACTGGATTTCGGCGGACAGTACACACAGCTGATCGCGAGAAAAGTCCGGGAGCTGCACGTATACGCGGAGATCCGGTCCTGCCTCGGCATCCGCCCGGAGGAAATATCCCCGGAGGAGTACAGAGGCGTCATTCTGACCGGCGGCCCCGAGAGCGTGAACGACCCCGCCGCGCCCCGCTGTGACAGAGCCGTTCTGGAGACCGGCGTCCCCATCCTGGGGATCTGCTACGGCATGCAGCTCCTCGCCTGGCTGGCCGGAGGCGCGGTGCGCGCGGCGGAGAAAGGAAGCGAATACGGAAGCACGGCGGCAAGGCACCGTGAATCCGCGCTGTTCCGCGGCGTGCCGCAGGAATTTACCTGCTGGATGAGCCACACCGATTTCGTCAGTGAGCCCCCGGAGGGCTTCCGGGTCACCGCGGAGACGGCATCGTGCAGCTGCGCCGCCATGGAGGACGCCGCGAGAGGCCTCTACGGCGTCCAGTTCCACCCGGAGGTGGCCCACACGGAGCAGGGAAAGGAGATCCTCGCCAACTTCCTGTTCTCCGTCTGCGGCTGCAGCGGAGACTGGGTGGTTTCCTCCCTCGCCGGCGATCTGATCAGGCAGTACCAAAGAGAGCTGGCGGGAGAACGGATTCTCCTCGCCCTGTCGGGCGGCGTCGATTCCTCCGTCGCGGCGGTTCTTCTGCACAGGGCGGCCGGCGAACGGCTCGTCTCCGTGTTTATCGATCACGGCTTCATGAGGAAAGGCGAAGCGGACCGGATCGAGCGGACCTTCCGGGATGAGATGGGACTCAACCTGATCCGCGTCAACGCGGCGGAGCGGTTTCTCACAAAGCTCCGCGGAATCACGGAGCCCGAGAAAAAAAGAAAGATCATCGGGGAGGAATTTATCCGCGTATTTGAAGACACGGCCCGGTCTCTCGGAGAGATCCGGTATCTCGCCCAGGGAACGATCTACCCGGACGTGGTCGAGAGCGGAAACGGAAAATCCGCCGTCATCAAGAGCCACCACAACGTGGGCGGTCTCCCCCCGGACCTGCGTTTTGAAAAAATCGTCGAGCCTCTCAGGTATCTCTTCAAGGACGAAGTGCGGCAGCTCGGGGCGGCCCTGGGCCTCCCGGATTCACTGCTTGCGCGCCAGCCCTTCCCGGGTCCCGGCCTGGCCGTCCGGATCATCGGAGAGGTCACCGGGGAAAAGCTGAACGCTCTCCGCGAGGCGGACGCGATTTTCCGGGAGGAGGTGGACCGCCGGGATCCCGCCGGCAGGCCGGATCAGTACTTCGCGGTCCTCACCGACACGCGCACGGTGGGGGTCGTGGGCGACGCGAGATCCTATGCGTATACGCTGGCCCTCAGAGCCGTGAATACGGACGATTTTATGACAGCCGCCTGGTCGAGACTGCCCTGGCCGCTGCTGGATCGGGCCGCCTCCAGAATCGTGAACGAGGTCCCGGCGGTGGGCAGAGTCGTCTACGACATCACCTCGAAGCCTCCGGCAACAGTGGAATGGGAATAAGGGCATAACCGGCTGCAGCCCCTTCAGCGTTAACCCGTCGTTTTCTCAAAGGCCAGACGCGGGTTGTCGTCTTCCTCCACATGGATGGTGCCGCAATGGACGAAGCCCAGCTTTTTCAGCAGATTCTGCATGACGACGTTGTCCCCGTGAGTATCGATCCGCAGGTGGCCGCACTGCTCAAAGGCCCAGCCGATGCAGAAGGCCCCGATGCCCCGCTCGGATCCGTCCCCGGCGATGCGGTGCACGACGCCGTAGGGACTGTCGTCCATCCAGGCGCCGTCCTCGATATTTCGATACCCCGGCTCGACGTCCTTCCCGCATTTGAAAAAGAAGGTGCCGATGATCCTGCCGTCGTCGCTGAGACAGACGTAGCTGCAGCCGTCCCGGATATCGCCGCGGATCCGTTCCTCCGGGGGCCAGTTCGTGGGGCCCCACTGATGGGGATTGCCGTGCTCCGCCATAAACTGTCTCGCGAAGCGGTAGATCTCCATCATCCGGTCCAGGTCTTTTATGTCGGCATGTCTGATTTTCATGGCGGTTCCTCTCTCCCGCGGCCCGGCCTGAGCCGGGCCGCTGTTTACTCCGCTTCCCCGGAAAGGCGCCTCAGCATCTCGTGGTGGCGGCGGACCTGTTCCACTTCGTCCACCAGTCCTTCCACGCCCATGTCCTGCTGATCACGCTGTCCTTCGAACTCGGAATCGATGTAGCCGTCGAAGCCGCCCTCCCGCAGGTATTTCATCGGCGTCTCGTAGTCGATGCACTTGTCCTCGTAATGTCCCGGCTGCCCCTCGATCTCCGTCATGTCGTAGAACTTTCCGTGGATACTGATGATATAGGGAATGATTTCCCTGATATCCTCGGGTTTGCAGCAGGGCTCGTGGAGAGCCAGACGGTCGATGCTGTTGATCGGGATTCCATGGCCGGGGAATTTTTCGTCCACCACGTCGATCAGCTCGTCGTGACCGTAGTTCGCCGCGTTCTCCAGAATGAAATCCACCGCGTCCTGATCGGCCGCGTGGCGCCGGATGTAATCGACGGCGACGCGGGAGGGGGCGAACTGGAAGATGCCGAAGTCGGGGACCAGGCCGATGTAGGGGCTCTGCGTCCTCTCCCGAAGCTCCAGAATCTCTTCGACGGCGTTGAAGTTGATGCCGGCGGCCATGCCCTTGGTGGCCTTTTCGCGGTGTCCGCCCGGCTTGATGGGCCACGGGGCGTGAATCTCCTTGCCGATGCGGACGTCGTATTTCTCCGCCGTGGGAAGGGCCATCTCCATCACATCGATGGGCACCAGCACCAGCGTCCGGATATTTTTGAAGCCCATCTCCGCCGCCAGGCGGATGTCGTTCTTCAGATGCTCCGCGGCCTCCCGGTGGGTCATCACGTGATCCCGGAACTGGTGGACGTCGAGATAGACGTCCATGGTGACGGCAGTCATGTCGTAGCGGGCCATATAGCTGCGCCAGTCATAGAGGAATTCCCGGGAGGGGAAGGGATAATCGCGGATCAGCTGCTGATTGATGATCTCGATGCCGTCGGTTCCCAGGCCTTCCCGGACCTCCCGGATCTGGGCCTTCCAGTCCATTTTTCCGAAAAACTGGGCCTGCTGATAGCTGTACAGGGATACGCCTCTTCTGATCGACATTACGCGGCACCTCCTTCTTCCAGCGTCATCTCAAACATACTGATGGTCTCTGTCTTTCCCGCTCCGCCGCCGCTGCCGGGAACCGGCGGATTTTTCACCCACTCCTCGTCCCAGGGCATATAGCCGTACTGGGCCAGGATGCTCTGCTGCAGTCCGATGGTGTGCTTTCCCGGCGCGAGTCCGCCTTCCTTCTTCACGTGCACGATTCCGGCGTCGTCGTAGTTCCAGTGCTCCCAGCAGCAGCTCTTCAGCTCCTCGAAGCTCCTGGGCGGCTTTCCGTTGATCTCGAAGCTCTGCGTCTCCCGGGGATAGTTCACGCCGTCGCAGTCGATGTAATAACCGTTGTGCAGCGACAGGAAGCAGCCGCGGTAATCCGCGATGCGGACGGCGAACTGAAATCCCGCGGCATGCCCGTTCTCGTCGAGATCGTTTTTCAGCGAGCCCGGGACAATCAAAAAGTTGTCAAACATTCTGTTCTCCTCCTCTTGTTTCTGTACAGGTTTTTACTATATCCATCTTAGCAGATTTCACGGTCTCCCGGTATTGACGCGGCTTCCAGGCTTTCGGCTCCCGATTTTAAATCTTAAAGCGGTAGCCGACGCCCCAGATCGTCTCGATGTACTGGGGCTTCGAGGAGTCAAACTCGATTTTCTCCCGGATCTTCTTGATGTGGACCGTCACGGTGGCGATGTCTCCCACCGATTCCATGTTCCAGATCTCCCGGAACAGCTCCTCCTTCTTATAGACCCGGTCCGGATGCTCCGCCAGGAAGGCGAGCAGGTCGAATTCCTTCGCCGTGAACTGTCTCTCCTCCCCGTTGACCCACACCCTGCGGGCCGTCTTGTCGATCCGGAGGCCCCGGATCTCCAGCACGTCGTTCTTCCCGGCGCCGCCGCCCATGAGCCGGTCGTACCTCGCCAGATGGGCCTTGACCCTGGCCACCAGCTCGCTCGGCGAGAAGGGCTTCGTGATATAGTCGTCCGCCCCCAGGCCCAGGCCGCGGATCTTGTCGATGTCGTCCTTTCTCGCGGAAACCATGAGGACCGGAACGTCCTTCTGCTCCCGGATCTGCCGGCAGATCTCGAAGCCGTCCGTCCCCGGCAGCATCAGATCCAGGATGTACAGATCATAGCTGCCCTCAAGGGCGGCGGTCAGGCCCTTCGTCCCGTCCGTCTCGATATCGACCTCAAACCCGCTGAGCTCCAGGTAGTCCTTCTCAAGCTGGGCGATGGCTTCCTCGTCCTCTATAATCAGAATTCTGCTCATTTTTCCGTTCTCCTGTCCCCTGCCGCCCGGCCGTTTCCGCAGGAAGCGCGCCGGAAGGCTCTGTCACACGTAACCGAAGATGCCCCTGACCGACACCTCTCCCGCGGAGACGTACTCCACCGTGCCGTCCTCCCGCTCCACCGCGAGGCGGCCGAGCCGGTCGATGCCTCTCGACACGGCGGTATAGGCGCCCGACGGATCCTCGATGCGGACCTCTCTGTCCCGGCTCACCAGAAGGGAGTCATAGGCGGCGGTCAGGCCCTCCATATCCCCGGTCTCCAGGTAGATCCCGTAATTTCTGTGAAACCTCGCCAGCACCGCTGCCGTCACCTCCGCCCGGGAGATGACGGGGGATTCCGGGGGCATCGCGGCGGGCTCCGAAGGAAGCGCCGCGGCGTTCCCGCTGCTGCTGTCCCGGCCGGGTCCGCCGTCTTCGCCGCTTCCCGAGGCGGGATTTCTCCGGCATTCCTCCAGCGCGAGACGAAGAGAGACTGCCCGGTCCCGGATCTCGGGAGCGAAGGCGGTGTTGTTTACATTGATGCCCGTCCCGATGACGATCCAGTCGATCCTGCCGTCCTCTGCCCCGGCCTCCGTGAGGATCCCGCAGATCTTCCTTCCGCGGATGACGATGTCATTGGGCCACTTGATGCCGACCTCCGGCCCGAGGGTCCCGGGAAAGAGCTCCCGCACCGCCTGGGCCACGGACAGCCCCATCACCAGCGTGAGGGCGGAGACGTGATCCGGCGCGAGGCCGGGCCTCAGCAGAAAGGAGAAATAGACCGCCTCTCCCTTCGGGCTGACCCATCTTCTGCCGCTCCGGCCCTTGCCGGCGGTCTGCTCCTCTCCCACGACGAGGAGTCCCTCCGGGGCTCCCTTCGCGGCCTCCCTCTTCACGCACTCGTTCGTCGAGTCGCACGTCCGGCAGTAGACCAGCCGGTAGAAGCCGTCGTCGCCGGACCTCTCCAGAAGTCCGGCCAGCTCCTCCGCCCACGGGGCCCCGCCGTCTCCGCAGGGCTTCATCCGAGGGTGGCCGCCATCACGGCCTTGATCGTGTGCATCCGGTTCTCCGCCTCATCGAAGACGACGGAGCGGGGAGACTCGAACACCTCGTCCGTGACCTCCATCGCGTCGAGCCCGAAGCGCTCGTGGATATCGCGGCCGATGCCGGTTCCGAGATCGTGGAACGCCGGCAGGCAGTGCATGAAGATCGCCTGAGGCCCCGCGTTTTCCATCACGGCGGCGTTCACCTGATAGGGCAGCAGGGCGCGGATGCGCTCCTCCCAGACCTCGGCGGGCTCTCCCATCGAGACCCACACGTCCGTGTAGATGACGTCGGCGCCCGCGGTCCCCGCCTTGACGTCCTCCGTCAGGGTAATGGTGCCGCCGCTCTCCTTCGCGTATTCCCGGCATTCCTCCACGAGGGCGGCGTCCGGGAAATAGGCCGCGGCGGTGCAGGCGGTGAAATGCAGTCCCAGCTTGGAGCACGCCACCATCAGGGAGTTGCCCATGTTGTAGCGCGCGTCGCCCATGTAGGTCAGCTTCTTTCCCTTGAGGCCTCCGAGATGCTCGCGGATCGTCAGCATGTCGGCCAGCATCTGGGTCGGATGGAACTCGTTGGTGAGGCCGTTCCAGACCGGCACGCCCGCGTATTTCGCCAGCTCCTCGACGATCGACTGATCGAAGCCGCGGTACTCGATGCCGTCATACATTCTTCCGAGCACGCGGGCGGTGTCCGCGATGCTCTCCTTCTTTCCGATCTGGGATCCGGAGGGATCCAGATAGGTCACCTGCATGCCGCAGTCATGGGCGGCCACCTCAAAGGCGCAGCGTGTTCTCGTGCTCGTCTTCTCGAAGATCAGCGCGATATTTCTGCGGGGGATATCGTAGTCATAGATCCCCTTTTTCTTCTTCTCCTTGAGCTCCGCGGCGAGATCCAGAAGATAGGTGATCTCCTCCGGCGTAAAGTCCCTGAGCGTCAGAAATGAACGTCCCTTCAAGCTTTTCATCGCAAATCTCCTTCCTGTATGCTCTGCGGCTCCGGGATGTCCGGACCCGCTGTCTCCCCGTACGTCCGGCGCTGCCGCCGGGCCTCGTACATCAGTATGCCCGCCGCCATCGCCGCGTTGAGCGACTCCACGCGGCCCATCATCGGAATGCGGATCCGGCCGCTGCAGGCGGCCGCCGTCTCCTCCGTGACGCCGCGGCTCTCATTTCCGATCACAAAGGCGGTTCCCTTGCGGTAGCCGCAGTCCGTGTACACCCGGGAGCCCTTGAGATGGGCCGCGTAGGAGGCGATCTCTCTCGCCGCCAGGGCCCTCAGCAGCTCCCTGCCGTCCGGCACGTAAAAGTGCGGAACCCGGTAGATCGACCCCATGGTGGCGCGGGTCGTCTTCGGGCTGTAGAGGTCCACCGACCCCTCCGTCAGAAAAACCGCGTCGACCCCGGCCGCCTCCGCGGTCCGGAGAATCGTCCCCGCGTTGCCGGGGTCCTGGAGATTCTCCAGCACCACCACCAGGGGGCACACGCCGCCGAGGGCGTCCTCCGGCGAAAAGGCCGTCTGCCGCACCACCGCCATGATCCCCTGGGGACTCCTGGTGTCCGACAGGGAGGCAAACCGGCCGTCGTCCACCGCCTGGGGCTCCGGCGCGCCGGCGCCCGGGTCGAACCAGCTCTCCACGTCTGGGTGCTCCGCCGCGAAGCTCCGGGAGACCAGCACCTGCACGACGTCCGCCGGAGGCGCCTCCCGGACCAGCTTCTCCCCTTCCGCCACAAAAAGGCCCTGCGTATCGCGGGCCTTTTTATTCTTCATAAGAAACTTGATATCTTTTAAGGATAGCATTGCCAAGCTCCGCCCTCTGCGCTTCCGCGCGCAAGGACCCCGGAAATCAGGTCACAGCGACTCGTCCATGAGCGCCTTCGTGATCGAGCCCTTGCGGTAGCCGCCCGACATCGCCGTCGCGATCTCGTACTGGTAATCGTCGATGCCCTTGACCATCGCCAGGGCCTCGTCGATGTCGAAATCCTGGAACTGTCCGTTCCGGTAGCCGACGACGCGCTCGCTCTTGCCCTCGATCAGGAGGTCCACCGCCATGCAGCCCATGATGGACGCGTAGACGCGGTCCTTCGCCGTGGGGCTTCCGCCGCGCTGCATGTGGCCCAGGATGGTCGCCCTGGTCTCGATGCCGGTGGCGGCCTCGATCCGTCTCGCCATCGAGGCGGAGTGACCGACGCCCTCGGCGTTGATGATGATGTGGTGCTTCTTTCCCCTGTGGCGGCTGTCTATGATGTTGTCAATGATCTTCTGCTCGTCGTAGTCGTATTTCTCGGGGAGCAGGATGTCCTCCGCCCCGTTGGCGATTCCGCACCACAGCGCGAGGTAGCCCGCGTTTCTTCCCATGACCTCGATGATCGAGCATCTCTCGTGGGAGGTCGAGGTGTCGCGCACCTTGTCGATGGCCTCCATGGCGGTATTGACCGAGGTGTCGAACCCGATGGTGTACTCCGTGCAGGAGATGTCCAGATCGATGGTCCCCGGGATCCCCACGACGTTGATGCCCTGGTGGGCGAGGCACTGGGCGCCCCGGTAGGAGCCGTCGCCGCCGATCACGACGAGGCCGTCGATCCCGTGCTTCCGGCAGGTCTCCGCGGCGTGCTTCTGGCCCTCGGGGGTGCGCATCTCGGCGCAGCGCGCCGTGTAGAGAATGGTGCCGCCCTTCTGGATGGTATCCGAGACGTCCTGGGCGGACATCTCCCGGAGGTCGTCGTCCATCAGGCCGTCATATCCTCTGTAGATACCGAAAACTCTGAGTCCTCTGCCGAGTCCGCGTCTGACAACGGCCCGGATCGCGGCGTTCATGCCCGGCGCGTCGCCGCCGCTCGTCAGAACCCCGATGGTCTTGATTTCTTTGTTCGATTCAGCCATAGCTTTCCCTCCCGGAAACAGGCGGCCGCTGCGGGAATCCGCCCCGCGCCTTGTCCCGGGACGTCCCCCGGGCCGCGGCTGCTCCGCCGTTGCTGCGCAGACAGTTTACCAGTTCATTTTAAAGCATGCCCATCATTTTTTCAATGAATTGTCGTTCTTTTTCGGAGCGCGCCCTCCCGTCAGACGGAAGCGCCCGCTCCCTTCCTGACACGGACCGTCACGTTCTCCTCCCCGAAGATGCGCCGGAAGGCGGCCACGGTCTGGTCCGAGATCAGAATCCGTCCTTTGTCGCTCAGACGGCGGTACCGCCTGGTGTCCCGAAGGAACACGCACACCTCGTCGATGCCCTCCGACTCCGCCATCAGATCCTCCATCTCCCCCTGGCGCCTGAGGAAATCGTCCACGGTGGGGAAGGCGATCCACAGCTCCCTGGGCACGTCCTCGAAGCGGCTGATTTTCTCGCAGATCAGCTTGCTCGCCCGGTCGTCCTCGCCGGAGACCCGTCCCTCGACGAACACCTTGGCGTCCTCGGTCAGAAGCTCCCTGTACTGCTCGTACACATTCGGGAAAACCAGCACCTCCACGGTTCCCACGACGTCCTCCAGGGTGATGAAGGCCATCGTCTTGTTGTTCTTCGTGTACTTGATGGTCTTCTGGGAGATCATTCCCCCGATGGTCTGCCGCGAGTCGGCCCGGATCTTCGCCTCCCCGGTCTCCTCGTCCAGGGCGAAGTCCGAGGACACGGCGGTAACCCGGCTCTTCCAGAGGCTCTCGTACTCCTCCAGCGGGTGTCCCGAGAGATAGATCCCCAGGACCTCCTTCTCAAAGGAGAGCCTGACCTCCTTCGTAAACTCCCCGACGTCGGGAAACGGGGCGTCGAACTCCTTCTTCTCCTCCGGATTCATGAAGTCGAAGAGGGACATCTGGCCGGTAATCATCTCCTTGCTGTCGTAGGCCGCCCGGTCGAGAATGACGGGATAGACCTGCATCAGCTGCTTCCGCGTTCCTCCGAAGCAGTCGCAGGCGCCGGCCTTGATCAGGTTCTCGATCGCCCTGCGGTTCATGTCCTTCCCGTAGGTGCGGGTGATGAAATCCCGGAAGGACTGATAGGGTCCCCCCGCGTTCCGCTCCTCGACGAGCCGGTCGATCACGCCCCGGCCGACGGACTTGATCGCGTACATGCCGCAGCGGATGGAGCCGCCGGAGGCGGTGAACCGTCCCTGTCCGTCGTTGACGGAGGGCGGAAGAATGCGGATGCCCGTCGCGCGGCAGTGCAGCAGGTACTCGGCGCACTTGACGGGGCTGTCGATCACGGAGGTCATGAGGGCCGCCATATATTCGACGGGGTAATAGTATTTCAGGTACGCGGTCTGCATCGAGACCACCGCGTAGGCGGCGGCGTGGGACTTGTTGAAGGCGTATTTGGCGAAATCCGTCATCTCGTCGTAGATCCGGCTCGCCACATTTTCCGGGATGCCGGCCGCGATGCAGCCGGGAACCCCCTGCTCCTCATTTCCGTAGATGAAGTTCCGCCTCTCCTCCTCCATCACGCCGGCCTTCTTCTTGGACATCGCGCGGCGCACGAGGTCGCTCCTGCCCATGCTGTAGCCGCCGAGATCCCGGACGATCTGCATGACCTGCTCCTGGTAGACGATGCAGCCGTAGGTCGGCCTGAGGATCGGCTCCACCAGCGGCGTGTCGTAGGTCACGGATTCCGGGTGCTCCTTGCCCCGGATGTATTTCGGGATGAAGTCCATGGGGCCCGGGCGGTAGAGGGCGATTCCGGCGATGATGTCCTCCAGGGTGTGGGGCTTCAGCTCCTTCATGAAGCTCTTCATGCCGCTGCTCTCGAGCTGGAACACGCCCTCGCAGCGGCCGTGTCCGATCATTTCCATGACCTTCGGGTCGTCGTAATCGATCTTCTCCATGTCGAGAAGGCCGCGTCCCCCGTCGGGCCGGACCGCCTCCGCCGGATCGCCGCACGCTTCCCTCAGCCCGTCGTTGACGAGACGCACCGCGTTCTGGATCACGGTCAGCGTGCGGAGCCCCAGAAAATCCATCTTGAGAAGACCCAGCTCCTCCAGCGTCGTCATCGTGTACTGCGTCGTGATCGAGCCGTCCTGGGCGCGCGAAAGCGGCACATAGTCCACCACCGGCCGCCCGCAGATCACCACGCCGGCGGCGTGCATGGAGGTGTTTCTGGGAAGCCCCTCCAGGCGCTTCGACATGTCGATCAGGTAGTGAACCTTCTCGTCCCCCTCGTACTCCCGGCGGAGATCCGGGTTCATCTCCAGCGCCCGGTTCAGCGTCATGTTGAGCTCCTGGGGGATCATCTTCGCGATGCGGTCGGTTTCCGAATAGGGGAAATCCAGCGCCCGGCCCACGTCCCGGATCACGCCCCTCGCGGCCATCGTGCCGAAGGTCACGATCTGGACGACCCGCTTGCGGCCGTATTTGCTGACCACGTAGTCGATCACCTCCTGGCGCCTCTCGAAGCAGAAGTCGACGTCGATATCCGGCATCGACACGCGCTCCGGATTCAGGAAGCGCTCGAAGAGAAGGGAGTAGCGGACGGGATCCAGCTCGGTGATCCCCAGGGCGTAGGAGACGATCGAGCCCGCCGCGGAGCCTCTGCCCGGCCCCACGATGATATCGTGGTCCTTCGCGAAGCGCACGTAATCCCAGACGATCAGGAAGTAGTCGACGAAGCCCATGTCCCGGATCGTCGCCAGCTCGTACATGAGCCGCTCCTTAAGCTCCGGCCGACGCTCCTCGTAGTCCGCCCCGTAGTTTCTCTCCATTCCCTGACGGCAGAGGAGATTGAGGTAGTCCCAGGAGGACATGTCCCCGGGGACGTCGTAGGCGGGAATCTTCCGCTCGCCGAAGGTGATGGTCACATGGCAGCGCTCCGCGATGCGGGCGGTGTTCTCCATCGCCTCGGGGACGTACCCGAAGAGGGCCGCCATCTCCTGCTCCGATTTGACGAAGTACTGGCCGCCCTCGTAGCGCATCCGGTCCTCGTCCGAGACTTTCTTCTGGGTCTGGATGCACAGCAGGATGTCGTGGGATTCCGCGTCCTCCTTCAGCGTGTAGTGGACGTCGTTGGTGCACACCAGGGGAATCCCGGTCTCCTCGTGGAGGCGGATCAGCATCTGGTTGACGTGCTTCTGCTCCGGGATGCCGTGGTCCTGGAGCTCGAGGAAATAATTGCCCTCCCCGAAGATGTCCAGGTACTCCAGCGCCGCCTTCTTCGCCCCGGCGAAGTCGTTGTCCCCGATGCGGCGCGGCACCTCGCCCGCCAGGCACGCCGACAGAGCGATAAGGCCCTCGTGATATTCCCGGAGAAGCTCCTTGTCGATCCGGGGCCTGTAGTAGAAGCCCTCCGTGAAGCCGGCGGAGACGATCCTCATCAGATTTCCGTAGCCGGCGTCGTTCTCCGCGAGAAGCACAAGATGATAATAGCGGTCGTCAGAAACGCCCGCCTCCTTGTCAAACCGGCTTCCCGGAGAAACATAGACCTCGCAGCCGAGGATCGGACGGATCCCCTGCGCGAGGGCTTCTTTGTAAAAATCTATGCATCCGTACATCACGCCGTGATCGGTGATTGCCGCGGCCGTCTGGCCGAGCTCCTTCACCCGGGACACATATTCCTTTATTTTATTGGATCCGTCCAGCAGGGAGTACTCCGTGTGGACGTGCAGATGAACAAATGACATACTTCCCTTTCCGCGGCCTGCCCTTCACGGCCGGAATCCCGCCCGGCGCGGCGCGCGGGCTCCGGTTCTGCGAAAGGGGCTCCTTCCCGGTCAAATCCTCCGTCAGTCCATATGCCTGGTCGACGCAAACTGGTAGACCATGCCGATCACCGCAAACAGGACAAATACGGCGAGAACGACCAGAAGCTCCAGCGACCTGCTCCATCTGATGTGGACAAGATAGGTAAAGATCGTGCTCGAGATGGTCTGCGCTCCCATGAACGCGGAGAGCACGATCACGACGGGCTTCATGTAGATCACCGCGAGGATCGCGGCCACCAGGCCGGCGGCCAGCGCGATGATACTCATGATCAGCTGCTCCAGCGTCGTGCGGCTCTGCAGCAGGGGATAGACGATTCCGGCGACCCCCAGCAGGACGACGATGAAAACGCCCACCCTGAAGAGGAAGAATCCGAGCAGCGCGAGAAGAACCGCCAGGCCGATCACCACGATGAGGCTCACCGGCGACTGAAGGGCGAACTGTCTGACGATCGCGCTGCCGGCGATGATTCCGATCAGCGCGCCGTAGATCGCGGCGCAGACCCGGATCGCCTTGTAGCCGAAGAAGCAGTAGACGATCCCGAACACCAGTGAAATGATCACCGCGATCATCAGGCTCTTGTCCGTGTTTAAGGCTTCGATATTCAGATACTGACTCAGCTGTCTCAGGCTTTCTTCCATAACTATCTCCTCCCTGTCTTTCTCCCGCCCCGTTCTTCAGGGACGGTACCGCAGCCGTCTCATGGTCATGATGCTTCCGCCGCTCCGCCGGGTCCGGGTCCGACCGGACCGGCGCAGATCGTGAGCGTCCGGCCCTGTCCGGACCGGTTCCCGTCGTGAAATCACTTTTCCGTCAGCCGGATCTTTCCGCCGGACAGCTCCACCAGGCGCTCCCTGTAGAGATGTCCCACCGCGCGCTTGAACGCCGCCTTCGAGAGACCGAAGACCTCGCGGATCACCTCGGGGTCGGCCTTGTCGTCGAAGGGGAGCTCTCCCGCGTAGTCCGCGCGGATCTTCTGAAGAATGCGCTCCGAGTCCTCTCCGATCTCGAGATACGCCTTGTCGCGGACCGACAGATCCAGCTTCCCGTCCTCCTTGACGCCGGTCACCCGGAACGTCAGGGTCTCTCCGACGCGGAAGCCTCTCTGGGCGTCCTTCTTCGGGACCATGCCCGAGTACTGATCGTCCACCGCGACGAAGGTGCCGAAATTCTCCGCGTTCTGGTACACCGTTCCCGAGACGCTGTCGCCCGTCTGATAGGGCGAGGCGAGCTTCAGGTAGGGGTACAGCTTCATCGTGGCGGCGAGGCGCCCGCTCTTGTCGACGTAGAGGGCCGCCAGAATCTCGTCGCCCTCACGGATCTCGCCGGTGGTCTCCCGGAAGGGAAGCAGAAGGTCCTTCTCCAGGCCCCAGGCCAGGAACGCCCCGATCTTCGTCTTCTGAAGCACCCTGAGACGCCGGACCTCGCCGAGCGTGAGGGCCGGCTGCGCCGTCGTCGCGATCAGCCGGTCGGACGAGTCGCGGTAGACGAACACCCTGACGGCGGTGCCGACGGCGGCGTCCTCCGGAAGCTGCTTCCTCGGAAGAAGCACCTCCCCGGGAAAGCTCCCGGCGCCGGGCGCTTCCCCGCCGGCGGGGGCGGTCTCCTCCCGCTCCCTCAGATAGGCGCCCTGTTCCCTGATCCTTGCAATTTCAAGCTCCTGATATTCACCAATCCTGATCATTGTATCATAGTCTCCGTATTTTCGCACCCGATTTCCGTCCCGCGGGAATCACAGGAACATCACGACGGCGCAGGCCGCCCCGTCCTGTGAGCAGAGGGCCGCGTAGACGGCGTCGTCCGTCCTGTACACCCTGGGACAGATCGTTTCCCCGAGTCTGCACTGTCTGAGATACTCCACCCGCAGCTCCTTCCACCGGAAATCCTCCGGGAGGCAGGCGCAGGCCATCTCGATGTATCTCAGATTGTTCACGTGATAGTTGGTGTCGATGAAGGTCTCCGTGACGCGCACCGGCTCCAGAAGAACCGGCTCCGTCTCCGGCAGCCGGATCCGCCTCGGGGAGCACTCCATGTCCAGCGGGGGATCCAGCGGGATATTCGCCTTTTCCTCCTCGGGGACCCGGATCGGGATCTGCCGCTCCATGTCGTAGAAGACCCAGCGGGAATTCGCGACCGCGCAGAGCACGGGCTCCTCTCCCCCCTCCCGGGCGGCGCCCGGGCCGGTTCCGGCCCTCTCCCCGCCGCAGGGCGAGGCAAAGACCTCAAAGTTCCGGTCTCCCTCAAACCCGTGGAACCGGTAGGGAATGGTTCTCGCGGTGACGAGGCTGCCGAATTCGGGAAGCTCAAAGAGCTTCACCTGCCAGGAGACGATGATCCATCCCCGTTTCTCCCGCTGCCATATCTCCGGGCCCCTGCCGACCGAATCCAGCTGGAACACACAGCAGTCCTGAAGCCTCGTGATGAGCGCGGTGATCGTCATCTTTCTGTCGGATCCGATCTCCGAGTATCTGACTCTCGATGAAAATTCGTACATGTCTCTTCCCTTCGTCCGGTCCGCCGCTCACCGGCGGACGTCTTCTTCTGTCACCGTTTTCCCGTCATCGTGAAAGGAAGGCCCGGGCGGGAACGCCGGCGCGTCATACGCCGTAAAAAACGATCCCCAGGGCGGCCGAGATCAGAATCAGCAGGATCGGCGACACCTTCTTTTTGAAGATCAGCCTCCCGCCGAACAGCACCGCCGCGACCAGGCAGGCGATGGCCAGGGCCCTGGCCTCCAGCGGCACCCCGAAGACGGACAGCCGCGGAAGGCTGCCGGCCTCCGCCGCGGCGCCGGCCTCCTGCTGCACGGCGACGCTCTCCGCGATCATCGTGATTCCCGTCGCGAGAATCACACCCATGATGCAGGATTTGAAGCCGTCCAGCACCGCCTGGACGTACCGGTTCTTCAGAAGGAAGCGGAACGCGGCCAGCACGAGGAGTATGATCACAAAGGCCGGCAGCGCCACCGCGAAGGTGGCGATGAGGGCGCCCGGAATCCCCGCCTTCCGGCTTCCGATGTAGGTCGCCAGGTTGATCATGAGCGGTCCGGGCGTGCTCTCGCTCACCGCGATCATATAGGAAAGCATCTCGTCGGTGAGCCAGCCCCGGGACGAGACCACGTCCCGGATGATCGGGATCGCGGAATAGGCGCCGCCGAAGGAGAAAAAACCGACCTTCAGAAATCCGATAAACAGGTCCAGAAGCATCACGGCCGGCCTCCTTCCTCCGCGCGTCCTCCCGCGCAGTAGGCCGCGAGGCTCACCGCGCCCGCGATCAGCATCATGCTGATGGAGGAGAAGTTCCAGGAGAACACGTTAATCAACAGCATCGCCGCGATGGAAACCGCCAGGATCACCCGGCACAGCTTCCCCATGGGCATCTTTTTGATCAGGTTCAGGGCGGCGTTCACGATGAGGAAGCCCACGCCGACCTTGATGCCCCGGAAGGCGCTGGCGATAACCCGGATCTCGAGAAAGTTGTCGAGGAACATCGAGATCACGTAGATGATCACGAACGACGGGACGATGACGCCCACCGTCGCGGCGCACGCGCCGGCCATTCCTCCCTGCCGGTACCCGATATAGGTCGCGCTGTTGATGGCGACGGGACCGGGCGTGGATTCGGCGACCACGATGAGATTGAGGAATTCGTCGTGGGTGATCCATTTCTTTTTCTCCACGCAGATGTCCTCGATGATGGAGAGCATGGCGTAGCCCCCGCCGAAGGTGAACAGGCCGATCCTGAGAAACGTCAGAAACAGATCGGCACAGGTACGTATCCTGCTGTTTTTCATTCCGTCTCCTCTGTGCTGAAGAATATGTCTTTGGGGCCGCGCGTTTTCGCCGCGCCCCGCATAAGGTCCGCCGCCCCGCGTCTGTTTACCGCACCTCGCTGGCCCTGGTGTAGAAGCGGCAGTAGATCCCCTTCTTCGCCATCAGCTCCTCGTGGGTCCCTTCCTCCTCGATGCCGTCGTCGGTCAGCACCAGGATGCGGTCGGACCGGACGATGCTGCTGAGCCGGTGGGCGATAGTGATGGTCGTTCGCCCGGCGGACAGGCCGGCCAGGGACTGCGCCACCTCGTACTCGCTCTCGTTGTCCAGGGCGGAGGTCGCCTCGTCGAGAATGATGATGGGCGGATTTTTCAGGAAGATTCTGGCGATGGACAGCCTCTGCTTCTGTCCTCCCGAGAGCTTCACGCCCCGCTCCCCGATATAGGTGTCGTACCCGTCGGGCAGCTGCCGTATGAATTCGTCCGCTCCCGCCCGGCGGGCGGCCTCCTCGACCTCCTGCCGGGACGCCTCAGGCTTCCCGTAGACGATGTTGTCATAGACCGTCCCCGAGAAGAGATAGACGTCCTGCTGGACCATGCCGATGCTGCCCCGCAGGCTCTTCAGCGTAAAATGCCTCACGTCCGTGCCGTCCAGCAGGATCTCCCCCGAGGTCACGTCGTAGAATCTCGGTATCAGGTTGCAAAGCGTCGTCTTTCCGCCGCCCGACGGCCCGACGATCGCCACCTTCTCGCCCGGAAGGATGGAGAGGTTCAGGTTCCGCAGAACGACGTTTTCGCCGTCGTCCGGATAAGAGAACGTCACGTCGCGGAACTCGATCCTGCCCTCCGGGTTCTCCAGGGGCACCGCCCCCTCCTCGTCGAAGATCTCGATGTCGGCGTCCATGATCTGCAGAAACCGCTCGATTCCCGTCATGCCGCGCTGGAACTGCTCGGCAAACTCGATAATTCTCCGTATCGTCGCGATCAGCGTCGTCACGTAGAGGACGTAGGCGACCAGGTCCCCGGGACGGATCATTCCCTTCAGGAGGAACAGACCGCCGCCCCCCAGCACGACCAGGTACATGATGCCCTCGAACACCCTGACCGTGATCTGAAAGGCCGCCATGTACCGGTAGGTGTCGCGCTTCATCTGAAAGAAGGTGACGTTTTCCTTATTGAATTTCTCCTCCTCGAGCTCCTCGTTGGTGAAGGCCTTGACCACCTTCTGCCCCAGCAGGCTGTCCTCGATCCGGGCGTTGAGCTCCCCCGTGTGGTAGCGCTGTCTCGCGAAGGCCTCTTTCATCCTGAGGTTCTGCTTCATCGAGACCGCGAGCATGACCGGCAGGACAAGGAACACCAGCAGGGTGAGGGGCGCGTGGATCCGGACCAGTATCACGAAGGACACCGCGGTCTTCACGGCCGCGATGAAGAATTCCTCCGGGCAGTGATGGGCAAATTCCGTGACGTCGAAGAGGTCGTTGGTGATGCGCCCCATGATCTGCCCGATCTTGGTGCTGCTGTAGAAGGAGTTCGACAGCCGCTGCAGATGGGCGTAGGCGTCGCGCCGCATGTCCGTCTCGATGTAGGTTCCCATGACGTGGCCCTGGTAGGCCATGTAGTAGGCCGCGAGGGTATCCACGATCCGGAGGGCCAGGTACAGGAGAACCAGCCTCAGCACGACCCCGGCGGTCAGCGCCGCCAGGTTGTTCATCCCGGTGTTGGTCAGATACCGGATGATCATCGGAAGGACCAGCTCGGCCACGCAGGTGAGTCCCGCGCAGAGGAGGTCCTTTGCGACAGTGCCCAGATGCGGGCGGTAATACGGCAGAAAGCGCCCCAGGAGTTCCTTCGTCCCGTAGGAGCGGCCGCCGCTGTTCTGTTTTTCACTCATCTGACTGCTCGTCCTCCGTGAAGCGCGGCGGACGTCTCAGCCCGCCACGTATCTGTCCAGCCCGTTCGCGAGCCCGGTCACGATCTTGTCCTGGTAGGCGGGCCTCGCGAGGTTGAGATCCTCGGCGTAATTGCTCATGTAGCCCATCTCGACGATGGCGCAGGGCATTTTGGCCCAGTTGATGCCGGTCATCTCGTTGGTGTAGAGCGTCTCCAGCCACGGCTGTCCCGTCGATTTCGCCTGGTACTGGGCCAGGAGCCTCGCGAGACGCTGTCCCCCGGAGACCACGCTGCCGCTCAGATAGCGGTTGCCGCCCGCCGCCGCCATGCCTCTGACGCCGTGCAGATACGAACCGTAATCCTGTCCGTCGCAGTGCAGGCGGATCATGACGTCGGCCTTGCTGCTGTTGGCGATCTTCGCGCGGTCGGCGTTGCTGAGGGAGACCTCGTTCCTGGTCCTCGTCATGACGACGTTGTACCCTCTCTTTTTGAGCTCGTCCCGGAGCTTGAGTCCGATCCGGCGGACGACCTCGTACTCGTTGAGCCGCGACCAGGGGCCGTAGGTTCCGCTGGAGACCTTGATCTTGTAGGTGCCGGAGCCCGGTCCGATGGGCTCCTTCGTATACATCGCGTGCAGCTGGTGCCCCGGGTCGATGCATACCGTCGTCGAGAAGATCTTTATCCCCTTCTTCGCCCTCGCGCTCCCGTCGCCCCATCTTCCGTAGAGCTGGTAGTAGAGGAAATACTTCCTGTAGCCGTTTCCGAGCACCTTGCGGAGGTTTTTGTGGGAATTGAAATATTCCTTCACGTCAAAATCGCCCCGCGCCCGGTGGCCGTAGTACATCCCGTATTTCACGAAATAGGCGAGAACCTTCTCGGGGTCCGTCCCCACCTTCCGCACGACGGCCGGATTGTTTTTGATATAGAATTTGTAGCTGTAGACGCGGTCGTACTCGACCCCCTTGTAGCAGGTCGGATAGAGCCCGGCGTGCGCGGGCGCCGCGGCGAGCCCCGTCATCAGCAGGAGGCAGGCGCCGATCAGAAACCGTGTGATCTGTTTTTTCATCTCAAAAACCCTTGCGGCATGCTTCGTCGACTTTTCCGGCGCCGGCAGTCGGACGGCGTCTGCCGGCAGAAATATTATAATTCATAAGCACCTCACCCACCAGAGATTTTTCACATTTCCGGCGCCCCGGCGATTCGGGTCTGTCATTCTTCACGAAAACATATTATAATATGGGGAAGCGGGGCCCGGGCGGACAGATCCTCCGGACGTTCCCCGCCTCATTCCGAACCTGAACTATTTTCTATTTCAAGGAGGACACAGGGTTATTATGACCAGAAAACGCATTATCGCAGCAGCCGTCGCCGCCGTCATGGCCATTTCCGCGATGAGCGTCTCCGCCTTTGCGGAGGAGACGTCGGGAGATACCTGCCGAAGCTATCTCACCGGAGAACTCGTTCCCACGTCCGTGGGCCGCAGTCGTCCGTTTGCGCTCATGATTGAAAATGACAAAAACGCCCTGGAGTGGCAGCGGGGCACCAGCAGCGCGTCCATCATCTACGAAGCCATGGTGGAAGGCGGCATCACCCGTATGGAAGCCTTCTTCGAGGATTTCCATGACGTGCCCATGATCATGCCGATCCGCTCCTGCCGCCCGCAGTTCGTCTATTATTCCCGCGAATTCAACGCCTACTACGGACACTACGGACAGGTCATCTACGCCGTTCCGATCCTGCAGATGCCGGACAGCTACGACATCGCCGGTATTCCCACGGGTGAAGGCGGACAGAACTACCGCCTCAACGACGGCAGCACCGCCTACCGGCGCGATCACGAAGGCGTCACCGGCATCTACACCAACTACGACATGCTCAGCTCCTTCGTCAAGAACGCGGAATGGCCCACCGAATATCCGGCGGATTACACCGGCCACTACCAGTTCGCGGAGCCGGGCTCGGCGGTCCGTCTGGAGAACGGCGAGTCAGCCAAGGTCGTCATCCCGGGCTTCGTCAACAACCACGCCAGATTTGACTACAACGAGGAGGAAGAGGTCTACTACCGCTCCGAGTTCGACTCTCCCCAGCTTGACCACGGCAACGGAAAGCAGCTCTCCTTCAAGAACATCATCATCCAGATCGGCCCGTCCCACATGCTGGACGACTCCTACCTGTTCACGGATCCCGCGATCCAGGGCGAGACCGGCGAGGGCTGGTACATCACCAACGGCCGTGCGGAGCGCATCACCTGGAGAAAGTCCTACTGGAGCGCCGACAACCCCATCCTGACGACCATCACGGCCGCGAAGTACGCCTTCGACGTCCGCCGGTGCGACTTCAACGTCACCCGCTACTACGATTCCGACGGAAATGAGATCACCCTGAACAGGGGCAAGACGTTCGTGGAGATCGTCCGCTCCAACGACGCGTCGAAGGTGGTCATCTCCGACGACCGTTCCATCGACACCCACGTCATCGACGGAATGTAAACCGGACATCCCGAATAACGAACCTCCGGGCGGTTCCGGCGGCTGCGCCGCCTTCCGCCCGGACGCGCCAAGAGGAGGCTGCCGCGGCAGCCTCCTCTTTCGTTTCTTTTGTTTCGTTTCTTTCGTTCCGTTTCTTCCGGGCCGTTTCTTCCGGGCCCGTTCTCCCGGGCCGCTCTTTTTATGTCCGGTCCGGTCTTTCCGGCCGTTTTTTACGTCCGGTCCGGATCCCCGGCCGCTTCCGCGCGCAAGGGTCCGGAACCCGTTCTTTTTATTCCATCGGCTCCGCCACGGACTCAACCTCCGCGCCGGACGCCTCCGCCACAGATTCGGCCTCCGCCACGCCCGACTCGACGGCCGCGGCCGGTTCCTTCTCCGTGATCACGGCGTTCTCGAGAAGCAGCTTACCGACCGCGTCATACTTCAGCCTGTAGTTCACGGTGTATTCGCCGTATTCCGCGACGAGGCTCACGCCGTCCTCCATGCCGACCTCGTGGGCGAGATCGTCATAAGCCTTCTCCAGCTCGTCTCCCTCCGGAAGAAGGTGCTCCGCCTCCGCGATCGCGTCGATGGTCAGCTCCTGCTTCGCGCTGTTCTCGGCCACCTGTCTCGCGAATTCCGGGAACTGCTCCTCGGTCATTCCACCCATGGAGGAGAGGAAGGTGTTGAAGTCAACGCCGTACATATCCGCGAAGGACTTGTAGTAGTCCGTGACGTCGTCCACGGTGAACTCCACCAGATCCTCCGGCAGCTCTTCGGCCGTGCAGTTCTCCACCGCCATCTGAAGCAACTCGTTCTTCACGCTTTCATTTCTGCTGTTGAGGGCGTCCTCCTCCAGCATCGCGCGGATTCTCTCCCGGTACTCCTCCACCGTCGCGGCTTCTCCGCCCGAGAGCGAGGACGCCAGGCCGTCGTCCAGCTCCTTGTAGCGCTTCGTGGAATTGACCGTGACCGTAAACACCGTGTCCTTTCCGGCGAGATCCGCATTGCCGTAGTTCTCCGGGAACTTCAGGTTGAGATCCAGCGTACTGCCGATCTCCGCGCCGATCAGTCCCTCCTCAAATCCCTCGATGAAGGATCCGGAGCCGATCTCGAGCTCATAGCCCTCCGCGGTGCCGCCCTCAAAGGGCTCGCCGTCCAGCATGCCGACAAAGTCGATGTTCGCGACGTCGCCTTCCGCGACGGTTCCCTCGGTAAACGTCTCGCTTCCTTCCGGCGAGTAGCGGATCTCGTTCGAGATTCTCGCGTCCACCTGGGCGTCCGTCACGTCGATCGGATCGACCTCCACCGTCAGGCCCTTGTACTGCCCGAGCGTGATAAAATCGAGACCGCGGTATTCGGGATGTACCTTCTCCGGCTCCTCGGCTTCTTCCGCGACGGATTCCGCGGCGGATTCCGCCTCCGCGTACGCCGCCGGCTCAGCGACCGACTCAACCTCTGCCGCGCAGACGGCTCCCGTCATCAGCGCGGCGGCCGCCACGCCTGCCGCGAAAAGCGTCGATATCTCTCTGGTTCTGCGTTTCATTCTGTCTGCCTCCTTTACACATTCTCCCTGCTGCGGACGAAGCCCGCGGTCCGCCCGCGTAACGGTTCAATTATATGCTTCTTCCATGAAGCAGGCAACTCTTTTTCCCGCGCGCGGCGGATCAGGAGCGGCCTTCCCGCGCGGCGGACGGGGAACGGGTTTTCCGTGCGGCAGGTCAGGAACAGGAACGGGTTCTCCCGCGCGGCGGACCGGGAACGGGTTTTCCGTGCGGCAGGTCAGGAACAGGAACGGGTTCTCCCGCGCGGCGGACCGGGCGAAATCTGTCCCGCGCCGATCTGCGCCTTTCCACCCGTTCGAAAATAGGATAAAATAGAATAGAAAGAATCAGCGATATCTTCAGCGCCACGCGCTGTCCATCGAAAAGGAGGCTGCACGCCATGAAAAAACTTCTTTCCGTCTTTCTGGTTCTCACCCTTCTGCTCCTCGTTCCCGCCGCCGCTTACGCCGACGGCTCCTCTTTCATCACCGTCGCCACCACCAATCTCCGCTACGGCCCCGGCCAGGAATATTCCATCGGCGAGACGGTGTCCAAAGGCACCTCCCTCAGCTACGCCTACGACTCGGACTACGACGGGAGAGGCGTTCTCTGGTACCGCGTGTATTACATGGGCTGCACCTACTGGGTATCCTCAAACCAGGTGACCCGCTCCTCCTACAGCGACGAGTCCGGCAGCTTCTCCTCGGAGGATTACGTCCAGGTCGTCACGGACGCCAATCTCCGGCTGGGCGCCGGCCTGGAATACAGCATCGCGGCGACGGTGTCCGAGGGGACCTACCTGACGTTCCTCGGCGGCACCCGCACGGATTCCAGGGGCGTCTGCTGGTTCGAGGTGAGATACAGCGGCATGACCTGCTGGATCTCCTCCAACTGCTCCCGTCTCGTCTCCTCGGCGGAGCCGGAAACCCGGACCATCGTCGTGACCACCGCGGTCAACCTCCGCGAAGGCCCCGGGCTGTACTTCAACACGATCACCACCGTCCCGGAGGGCGCGTACCTGGTGTACACGGAGAATTTCGAGCGGGATTCCCGCAACGTCGTCTGGTACAACGTCGCCTACCGCGGCATCTACGGCTGGGTCTCCTCGAAATATACACACGTATTCCAGTAAACGGCGGCGCGGAACCGCGCTCCTCCCGATGAAGCTGTCAGATTCGCGCACAGAAAGGAGAAAACCTTTATGAAGCCCTTTATGAAGCTTAACAGGATTCTTGCCGCGGCGGCCCTTACAGCGGCCCTTACCGCGGCGCTTGGCGCCGGCGTCTGCGCGGCGGAAGAAAGCGCCGGGTCCTCGCTCCCGGCCTTTGAGTACACCGAAAACGATCCGATGCAGGCGGCCGTGACGTCGCTCATTCTCCGCCAGGCTGAGGACCTGTTCGGAGACAGCGGATCCGCCCTCATTCCCTGTGCCGTGCTGGAGTACTTCGACGAAGAGGATCCCGCGCGTCCCGTCATCTGGGGTTCCTTCGGCGTCTCGCTCTACGATCTGGAGGACGGGGTTCTGGTGGAGAAAAAGGAATACAGCAGCCGCGGAAACGTCATCCTCAACGCGCAGGAGGACGGCTCCTACTCCGTCGAATCCTGGAACAACGCGCCCGGCGGCGATGAGGTCGAGGCCCTGGAGGGCTGGAACGAGGACGTCGCCTCGGCGATGGACCACCTGGAAGCCGATACGAAATACGCAAAGACGGAATTCCTCCGGATGTACTGCCTCTCCGCCGGTCTCACGGACGTGAGCGAGGCCCTTCTGGCCGACGGCACGGAGATCGGGCTTGTCTTCGGCGAGGAGGTCGTCCCCGCCGAGGAGGAAAACAGCGCGGAGCAGTATCCGGCCTTTGAGTACACCGGCACGGACGGCATCGAGGCGGCCGTCTCGTCGGCCCTGCTTCTTCTGCCGGACGAGGAACTGGACGACCTGCGCCAGAACCTGGTCTCCATCCCCTGCCCCGTGATCAGGGTCTTCAACCAGGACGACCCCTCCCGCATCGAGCTGTGGGGAGACTTCGGCGTCAGCAACTACGCCGTCGATCAGGGCGCTCTGGTGGAAGCCGCCGGCATCAGAAGAAAAGGCAGGATCCTCCTTGAGCCCGACGGGAACGGCGGCTTCCGCGTCTCCGATCTCACTTTGGCCGCCTCCGACGAGGAGCTGGCGGAGATCGAGGGCTTCACGGAAGAGATCGCCGCGGCGCTGGAGGACGACGGAGAGGACGAGACGAACGTCCGCACCAGGTTCCTGACCATGTACTGCCGCTCCGCCGCCCCGCTTGGCATCACCTCCTGCGTCCTTCTGGACGGCACGGAGCTCGATCTGTCCGGCGCGTACGAGACGGATCTTTCGTGAGGTCTCCGCCCGGAAACGACGGGAACGAAAACACGCGGAAGACAGGATCCCGCGGAAATGCGGAAACGGACGCGGGAAAATATGATATAATGGCGGCAGGACGCCGCCCCCGCGATACGGGGACCGGTTTTTCAAAAATCTGTAACCGCGGTTCCGTTTTTTCTGTCACTATAGACAGGAAGCGGTTTATCCCGCAGTCACTGCAGGCAGGAAAAGATTTATTCCATTTCCATCATTTATGAGAGGCAATTGATATGAAGAAAAGATTACTGGCAGCTGCCGCGGCTCTGTTCCTGGCAGCAGGCACGCTTTCATCTCCCGCCGTCATTCTCACGCAGACCGTCTGCGCCGAAACCTCCGGGGAAGTCTACTACGTAAATGTGAGCGACTTCCTCTCCGTCCGCGCGGCCGCCACCTCTTCCTCCTCGGAGCTCTACAGGCTCTCGGACGGAACGAAGGTGATCGTAAAGGGCTGGTCCGGGAACTGGGCCTACGCCTACGTCCCGTCCGTCGACGACAGCGGCTACGTCTACGGAGGATATCTCGTCCGCGACGCCGGCACCGGCGGAACCGTCCGCTACGTCAACGTCAGCGATTTCCTCGCCCTGAGAACGCAGGCCACCTCGTCCTCGGCCGAGATCCGCAGGCTCTCCAACGGCACGAAGCTCCTGGTCCAGAGCAGCGGAAGCAGCTGGTCCTATGTATACGTCCCGTCGACGGGTGAGTACGGCTACGTCTACAACGCCTACATCTCCGAAACGAATCCTCTGAACTACGACGGCGCGGTGTACTACGCCGACGTCAGCGATTTCCTCGCCCTGAGAAGGGGCCCGTCCACCTCCTATTCCGAGATCACCCGGCTGGATCCCTGGACCGAGGTCCGGCTCCTCGACACCACCGGTAACTGGGCCTACGTCTACGTCCCCTCCAAGGACGCCACCGGCTACGTCTACAAGGGCTATCTGTCGACCTCGTATCCCGATCCCGATGAGCAGGGGACGCTCTACTACGTCAACGTGCGCACCTTCCTCTCCGTGAGATCCCAGCCCTCCTCCTCCTCGAAGGAGCTCCACCGCCTGTCGCGGGGCGTCAGGGTCAGGGTGCTGAGCACCACCGGAAGCTGGGGCTACGCCTACATTCCGGCGACGGAAGATTACGGCTATGTCTACATGGGCTACCTGTCCAGGACAAGACCCGTGTGACGGGACACGGACGCATCACAAACGGGCCGGACTTCGTAAGAAGCCCGGCCCGTTCTCCTTTTGCTTTCGGCTCGCTCTTTCTATTGTCTCTTTCTGCTTTCTCTTTCGGACTTCGCGTCACCGGGGGGGGAGCGGAACGCCTGTCCGCGGCCCCGTCACGGATCCTGCCCTTACTGATCCTGCCCCTGCCTGCCGTGATATTCCAGGCACAGCATGGTCATGTCGTCGAACTGTTCCGCGCCGTTCACAAAGGTCTCCACGGCCCTGCGCACATGGTTCAGAATCTCCTCGGGAGAAGCCCCCGGGTCCTGATTGAGCGCTTCGACCATCTTCCCGGTGCCGAACATCCGCTTCTCCTCGTCGGAGGCCTCCGGTATGCCGTCCGTGTAGACGAACAGCTTGTCGCCCGGCTTCAGGTCAATCTCATATTCCTTATATTTCACGCCCCGGATTCCGCCGATGACCATCCCGTGCTTGTCCTTCAGCAGCGAGAATGCTCCGTCCTTCATGACGGCGGGGTATTCATGGCCCGCGTTGGCAGCCCTGATCTTTCCCGTGCTGATCTCGAGAATGCCGAACCACACCGTGACGAACATGTCCACCTGGTTGTTGACGCACAGGGACTCATTGGTGCTCTCGAGAATCTCCGGGACGCTCTTTCCGATCCGCGCGAGGTTCTCCAGGATGACCTTCGATTCCGTCATGAACAGCGCGGCCGGCACGCCCTTTCCGCTGACGTCCGCGATGACAAGGCACAGGTGATCGTCGTCGATCAGGAAGAAATCGTAGAAATCTCCTCCGACCTCCCTGGCGGGATCCATCGTGGCGTACAGATCAAATTCCTTCCGGTCCGGGAAGGGAGGAAAGACGCTGGGCAGCATGCTGTTCTGGATGCGGCTTCCCATCTGGAGCTCGGTGCTGACGCGCTCCTTTTCCCTGGTGATCTCCGTGAGATCCGCGATGTACTGTCTCGTCTTCTCCGACAGGTCGCTGAACGACTCCGCCAGAACCTCGATCTCGTCGTCGGTCCTGTAGGAATCCTTCATCTCAAAGGGTTCCCCCGTCTGCTTTCTCTGCTGGATATTTTCGGTCATCTCCACGATCGGCATGATGACCTTCTGGGATCCCTCAAGAACCGCCTGGGAGCCGATGATGGAAATCATCACGATGACGATCACACAGATCAGCAGAATCTGCGCCGTACCGTCGTTGACTTTTTTCTGAATCCGGGCGTTGATCTCGTCATAGTCCGCCAGCAGGGCCTTCTCCGGAATCTCCGTCACCTCCCGGTCGACCACGGCGATCATCGCCCAGCCGATCGACGGCATCGGAGAGCCGACCATGTAGCAGTCTCTGTCGTCGATAATGAACTCCGTCAGATCCGTCTCTTCCGCCAGCGTTCTTTCCACGAACCGGTTCAGTTCTTCGACATCGGTGTTCAGCAGATAGAACTCGGTGTCCCCTTCCGGGACGAGATTGAGTTCCGGGTTTCCCGAACAGAAAATGACACGCCCCTCTTCATTGACGACCAGCAGCGCCGCCTCGTCGTCGCCGAACGAGCTGATATTGCTCAGGCTGTCCAGCACGAAATCCACGCCCGCGACGCCGATGACCTCGCCGTTCACCTTCACCGGAACCGAGCACGTAATTCCCTGCTCCCCGGTGAACGCGTCTTCGACGATGCCGGTAAAATAGAATCCTCCCTCCTCGATGGCTCCCCTGTACCAGGGCCTGTCCCGCACGGGAAACGGAATCAGCTCCCCGTTCTCGTCGTATTTCATGGAAGGAGTCCTGTCGACACCGTAATGGGTGCCGTCCTCGAAACCGAAGTAGCAGGCGCTGATCTTGTCGGAGTTGGTGACCATCGCGATCATCGACTCCTTCAGGTTCGCGATGACGCCGAGATATTCGGAGTTCTCGTAGTCGACGCCCTCCTCGAAGAGAACCATGGCCGACCACTCGCCGTCCTTTTCCGGATCCGGCAGACTGTACTCCGCCGGCGTGACCTTCCGGTTGCTCTCGAAGAGGTTCTGAGCCATATTCCGGAGAATGGAGGCATAGTGCCTGAGGTCGGTAAAATCACCGTCTGCGATATCCGCCTGGAGATAGGTCGTGCGCACCAGCGAATCGATCATCAAAAGGGACATGGTCTCCTCCGAGACCCTTTTGACCGACTCGTGCTGTTCCTGCTCCGCCTCTCCGCCCACGCGTTTGTACATCCAGTTCTGGGCGCCGATCAGGCCGAAAAAGATAATAAACGTCACGAAAAGAACCCTCAGCACAAGTCTGAGCATCTTATTCTGCAGGCTGCCGGTTTTTTTCTCCGGTTTCTTTTTCAAACCTGTTTCTCCCCTTCCGCCTTTTCTCGCCGGGCAGTCCCTCCGCTGTTCGTCCGCGTCCGGTATTTTTCGTCAATACAGCTGCCGCACCATCCGCTGCGGCAGCCCTGTATCACTGCGTCACTGTCTTTTCTGTCTTCACTGCTGTTCCAGCTTGGCGGCAATTTCATCGAGAAGGGCGCCGATCGGCTCCGCCGCCCCGTCTTCGCTGTCCATCAGGGTCTTCACGCTGTCCAGGAGGGCTTTCACCTCCGGGCGGTTCCCGCCGAGCTGGGCGGCCGCGTTCTCGATCAGGGACGCGATGGCGCCGCGGTTGCTCTCGTAGTCCGCGTCGAGAAGTGTCCTGGCGCTGGAGATGAGGGCGCTGACCGCGCTCATATCCGGCTCAGAGACCTCCTCCGACGCCTCCGCGACGCTCTCGGCGCCGTCCGCGGCCGCTTCCTCAGCGGGCGCCGCGCCGGAGCCGGTGTCATAGGAGACGGAGAAGACGGCGGACTCGTCATAATTCACGTCCGCCAGGATCAGGAGTCCGTCGCCGGAGACCGAGATCGACGTGTACTCCGCGGGAAGAACCTCCTCGCCGTGCCAGTCGATGACGCCGTACCGGTCATCCTCGCCGGTGAATCGGTAGATCAGTCCGTTGGTGTAGTTCAGCGAGTCGACGTCGCTGTGGGTCCCGTCGAGCACCGTGTCCTTGCCGTCCGCCGCGAGGATGTGGATGTTGCCCTCGAGATCCTTAAGAAGGGCCGAGGCGCCGTTGACCTCCAGAAGATCCTTGGAATACTTCGGCTCCAAGGTGACGTTTCCTTCAAGATCCGTGAAGCCGACCTTTTCGTCCTTCACCACGGCGGCGTAGCCGGCGGCCGTCAGCGCGTTTCCTTCGCCGGTGACCGGGCCGCTGTAGTTGTTGATGATGTCGTCATATTCCGTGGGAACAAGGACGTTGCCGGAAAGATCGATCAGACCTTTCTTTCCGTCTCTTTCCACCTTGGCCACGCCGCCCCGGATGTAGTCGATGTAGCCGTAGGCGGGTTCGACGACGACGTTGCCCTCGGCGTCCTGGATGCCGTACAGATCGTTTCCGCGGAAAGAAGTATAGGGCTCCGTCTGAATGTCCCCGTCGTCATAGACGGTGTTGAGGTTCTCGGCCGCGACGCCGAAGGAACCGTCGTACATGGTCACCGTGCCGTCGGTGCGGTTCTGGATCTTGATATAGTCTCCCGACACGCTGCTGTCCTGGTAGTTATCCCTCGTGAAGGACTGGGATCCCGTCACCTGTCCGTCCGCGAGATGATATACGTCGACGGTATCAATAAGATAATAGCTCTCGCCGATCCAGGATTCATAGTCATAGTTGTTGGCGTCCGCCTCGCTCAGCTTTACACCGAGGATCCAGTTTTCATTGAGGATCTTGATGTCGCCGTAGGTGAAATCGATCAGGGATTCGCCGTCGAGATTCACCGCGCCCATGGTGTTGACGCCGTCCTCGGTGCTCCGGACCGCGACGTAGCCGCTGCGGTAATCAAAGGAGGATCCGAAGAGCGTGTCGGTCAGCACCGTCCCGTCCGAGGAAGCCATGCGGTAGAACCCGGTCTCGGGATCCCTGACTCTCAGCAGGTTTGTGTCGCTGATCCATCTCGCGTCGGCGACCGTACCGGTCTGCGTGACGGTCGTGTCAGCCGCCGCGCCGGCTGTCATTGCCAGTGAAATCACTGCAGCAGTGAGGAATAATCCCTTTTTCATCGTATTAATTACCTCCCGTTTTCAATGAAGTCTGTTGAGTATCCGGCCGTCTGGGCCTCCCTCCGCGGCGCCGTCCCTTCCCTGAAACGGCCGGGGCGCGGTCCGCGGTGAAATATACTGTATTATACCATATTTATAATAAGATGTCTCAATGCGATCAGAATCCCCGGCAGGCCAAAAAACCGGCCCCCGGCATGTCTGCCGGCGGCCGGTTTCTGATTCTCCGGTAACGCGGATATGGCGGATATTCTGATTCCGTCCCCCTGCATGCTCACGTAACGCGGCGTGATCCGCAGGCACTTTCCGAAGGCCGCGTCAGCCTTCGATGGCGATCGTCTTCTTCTCCTCGACCGCTCTCTGAGTCTTCTTCGGGACGAAGAGCTTCAGCACGCCGTCCTCGAACTTCGCCCTGACGTCGTCTTCCTTCACGTGCTCGCCGACGTAGAAGCTCCGCTTCATACTGCCGCTGTAGCGCTCCTGGCGGATCACTCTGCCCGTCTTCTGATCCTTGTCGTCCTGATTCAGATTTTTGGACGCGCTGATCGTGAGGCATCCGTTCTCGAGACGGAGCTGAAGGTCTTCCTTTTTGAAGCCCGGAAGATCGATGTCGATCTCATACTGATCGTCGTGCTCCCTGACGTCCGTCTTCATCAGCCTCTCCGGGTGTCTCCCGTAGAGCTTCCTGTCCGTCTGGTGATTCATGCGGTCAAACATCTGGTCAAAGCCGTCAAACCAGTCATCCATCAGATTTTCTCCAAAAATACCCGGTGTGTACAACATACTTCCTGCCTCCTTTCGGAATAAAGATTCCGCATGTGATTTGCTGTTTCCGGATGCGACATATGTAACCCTCCTGCTTACCTGTTCGGGAACATACTTCCGCTCCTTTTATCTTCGGTTCAGGATGTTGTTCTGAACTGTCGGTCTGTGCCGTCTGCCGGAGGGCTTTCCCGGGGCGGTCCCTTTTCATTCGCCGCGCCCTCTTTTTCCTTCCGGCAAGTATGTTATAGCACCCTTGTTAGCACTCGTCAAGCGAGAGTGCTAACATTTTTATGAACTTTTCGTTTCTTCACGGCGGATGCGGGGCTTCGCGCACGGGCTTTTGCCCGTTCCGCAAATTTGGGTGACGCATCCGGTAAAAACTCTGTATAATAGGATATAGCGGACCGGACGGTCCGCGGAATGAATCCGAGCACACATTAACGAGATTCAACGGAGGTGTAACAATGAGAAAGTTCAAAGGCAGCATCAGGAAGCTGATCGGCGCGGCGGTCGCCGCCGGAATGGTCATCACCGCGGCAGCGCCTGTGCCCGTCATGGCGGATAATGAGAGGGTCGTAACGATCGGCGCGGATCTGAGCGAGGAGCGCGTCAACGCCATTCTGAAGTACTTCGGCATCCAGGGAAAGGACGTCCGGACGATCTACGTCACGAACCAGGATGAGTACGATCTTCTCAGCTCCTATATTTCCCCGGCCGAGATCGGGACCCACGCGCTCAGCTGCGCCTATATCCAGCCGACTTCCAAGGGCGGCATCCACGTGAAGACCGCCAATCTGACGTTTGTCACGTCCAATATGATCGCGTCCGCGCTCTCCACTTCGGGCGTGAAGAACTGCAACGTCATCGCGGCGTGCCCGATTCCGGTCTCCGGAACCGGCGCCCTGACAGGCGTCCTCAAGGCCTACGAGTCCTCCATGGGCGCGGCGCTGACCGACAGCAGGAAGCAGGCGGCCGCGCAGGAGATCGTGACGACCGGCCAGCTCGCCGACACCATCGGCCAGGCGGAGGCAACCAAGATCGTCAATGACATCAAGATCAAGATCATTGAAAACGAAGTATCCGCCGACGACGAGGACATGATCCACCAGATCGTGGAGGAGGTCGTCGCGGACGTCCTGGCGAACACGGTCGTCGGGGAGGAGCTCGAGTCCGGCACCTTCTCGGACGATGAGATGGTCAGCCTCGACGCTCTCGCGGAAGTCATCGCGGAGCAGGAATACGACTACGAAGACGTCAGAGATACTCTTGAGCTGGTGGACCAGAACGTACAGGCCCAGCTCGGAACGCTCGAGGACGACATGGAGACCTACGAGGATGAGGAAGAAACCGTGGAGGCCGACAGCGTGACGGCGGAGGCCGAGGCTGAGGTGGAGCTCGCGGGCGACAACATCCTGATGGGCACGGACGACACCGCTCTCGGCACGGACGTCGTCATTGACGCCACCGACGAGGAGGCGCTGGCGGACGTCATCACCGAAGACGGAGAAGAATTTGCCTTCGGAGAAGAGACGGGCAGCGAGGATCCGTTTGAGATCGTGACGGAAAATACCGATGAGTTCGACGAGGACGGCCAGGCGGCCGGCGGCGGAGAATTCACCGAAGACGGAACCGATGAGTTCGACGGGGGAACCGAAGACGAGTTTACCGGTGAGGTCGGCGATGAGACCGCCGGAGCGGACGACGAGGGCGTCGACGAAACCGGCGCTGGCGGCGAGGCCGGATTCGATGAGTTCGGTGAGGTCATCGACGAGAACAGCGCCGGCGGCGAGGCCGGATTCGATGAGTTCGGTGAAGTCATCAACGAGAACGGCACCGGCGATGAGGCCGGCGACGCCGTCGACGAGAACGGCGCCGGCGACGAGGCCGGATTCGATGAGTTCGGTGAAGTCATCGACGAGAACGGCACCGGCGATGAGGCCGGCGACGCCGTCGACGAGAACGGTGCCGTGGAATTCGGCGAGGAGCTCGCCGGAGCGGACGACGGATTCGAAGAAACCGCCGACGAGACGGGCGCCGACGAATTCGGCGAGGATGCCGCGGAAGGCGATGCGGCGGCCGAGGAAGAAGGAGCCGGGGAAGAAGCGGCGGCAGCCGTCGAGGCGACCTTCGCTCCGCAGGGAGACACGCCGTCCTTCGGTGCTTTCTCCATGAAGCTCTACGTAAACGGCGACTATGTCCCCGCGTCCGGCACGCTCTCCGTCAAGGGCAGCGACGGCTCAGAGGCGGCCTCCATCGACCTGTCGTCCTCCTCTGCCTGGGTAGCAAGAAGCGCGGGCGACGCCGGCGTGACGGTTCCCGGCTGGGACAGCGCCAACGAGATTCAGATCTTCACAAACGGCTTCGGCCTCTGGGATGACCTGTTCACGGTATCCGGCGACATCACGTTCGCGTCGAAGGAAGACGGAACCGAAACCGCTCCCGTGCATGTGGAATCCGACTTCTACTACGACGTGACCGGACTTAAGGTCGTCGGGGACGGCGGATTCAAAGCGGGCACCACCGCTTCCGTGAGCGTGACGCTTCCGGAGGGAGCGGCCAGCGCCGAAGTCTACGCCGACGAGAGCGGCGCCGTCCGGATCGAGGACGGCTACGCGGACGGCGAGACCCCCGTCCAGGTCAGCCTTGAAAACAAGGGCGCTGCCAGGATCACGGCGGAATACCTCGACGAGAACGGCGAGTTCGTCGACGAGGACACCCTCACGATCACGGTCTTCTGAGAATGGAAGTAATACCGCAATGGATATAAAAATGCCGCGGCCGGTTTACCGGCCGCGGCATTTTCTTGTCTCTTGTCTCTTCCCGCGGGTTACAGGGCAAAAAGCGTTGGTCTCCCATTCCATCCTTCCCGCGCGGCGGGGCGGTCACTCGATGGCCTGCACGAGCTCCATCACCGCGTCCCGGATCCTGCCGTTCACCTCGAGGGCCGCTTCCCTGCTCTCCGCCTTCGAGTAGAAATAGAACTTGATCTTCGGCTCCGTGCCGGAGGGGCGTACCGCAAACCAGCTCCCGTTTTCAAGATAGAAAATCAGGACGTTGGAGGCCGGCACGTCCTCATAGCCGTGCTCGTAGTCGACGACCTTCACCACGGGAATCCCCGCGATTTCCGTGGGGCTGTCCGCCCGCACGGCGGCCATCATGCGGCCGATCCGCTGCGAACCGGCGATGCCCTGCAGTACCAGGCTGGGCTCGTCCTCCGCGAAATAGCCGTACTTCCCGTAGATCTCCTGCAGCACGTTCCACAGGGTCTTCCCCTGCTTCCTGTAATAGGCGGCCGCCTCGGCCACCAGCATTCCGGCGCTGATGCCGTCCTTGTCCCGGATGTCCTCGCAGGCGGCGTAGCCGACGGACTGCTCGTATCCGAAGAGGTAGACCAGGCCGTTCTCATGAAGGAACGGGATCCTTCCGCTGATGTTCTTGAAGCCGGTGAGCGCCTCGAACATCCTGACCCCGTAGGCCTCCGCGATGATCGTCCCCAGGGAGCTGGTCACGATGGATTTGACCATGGCGCCGTTCTCGGGGAGCGTGCCGGCCGCGCGCCGCCCCTCCAGGATATAGTTGACCAGGATATAGCCGGTCTGGTTGCCGTTCAGCGGAATGTAAGTTCCGTCCTCTCCCAGGATCTCGATCGCGAACCGGTCGCTGTCGGGGTCCGTCGCCATCAGGAGCTCGGCGCCGACCTTCCTGCCCAGCTCCTCGCTCATGGCGAAGGCCGCCGGGCTCTCGGGATTCGGATATCCCACCGTCGTGAAATCAGGATCCGGGTCCTTCTGCTCCTCCACGATGTGCCAGTTTGTGAAGCCGCGCTCCTCCAGCATCTTCCGGAAGGGGATGGAACCCGCTCCGTTGAGGGGCGTGTAGACCAGCGGCAGGGACAGGTCCAGCTCGTCTCCGCTGTGAATCGCCAGCGCCTCGATCCGGTCGAGATAGGCGCGGTCCTCCGCCTCTCCCAGCATGGTGATCATGCCGCCTGCCAGACCCGCCTCGTAGCTTCCCCAGCGGATCCGGTTCTCCGGGCCCTCCGCGCCGGCGCCGCTTTCCGGGCCGTTGTCCGCCGTCCCGGCGTTCCCGCCGGCGGGTTCCTTCTCCGTCCCCGCTTCGGCGTATACCCAGGCGGGAATGGGAACCGCGAAGGGATCCACCGCGCAGATCTTCGCGTACATCCCGTCCGCCACGTCGCTGGCGACCTGACAGCCGTCGTCCCAGTAGGCCTTGTAGCCGTTGTATTCCTTCGGGTTGTGCGAGGCCGTGATGTTGATGCCCGAGACGGTGTGAAGCGTCCGGATGAGATAGGCCAGCTCCGGCGTCGGACGGAGATCGGGAAATACATAGCTCCGGACGCCGTTGGCCGCGAGTATGCCCGCGGCGAGCCGGCTGAATTCCTTTGAGAAGTGCCGCGGGTCATGGGCGATGATGACGCCCCGCTCCATGGCCTCGGGGCCGCTCTCCCGGATGTAGTCCGCGATTCCCTGCGTCGCCCTGGCCACCGTGACGAAGTTCATGCGGTTCGTGCCCGCGCCGAGCTTGCCGCGCAGTCCCGCGGTCCCGAAGACCATATCCTGATAAAAACGGTCCTCTATCTCGGCCTCGTCATCTTTGATCGCGAGAAGCTCGCTCCGGAGCGGATCCGCCTCGTCGAGCATTCTCAGCCATTTCTCATATTCCTCACGTGCCTTCATGTCTCACGCCTCCTCCAGCTTCTCCGCAGCCTCCTTCAGGTATTCGATGATCGGGAGATGCTGCGGACACACTCCCTCACACTGGCCGCACGCGATGCAGTCCGAGGCCTTCCCGGAATCCGCCGTCAGCCCTCCGTAGTACATCAGAGGTCTTCTGTCCGCAGGATACAGTCTCTTTGTGTTCAGCGCGCGGAAAACGTCGGGGATCCTGATCCCCATGGGACATCCCGGGGTGCAGTAGCGGCAGGAGGTGCACTGGATCTGCTCCGCCTCCGCGACGGCGGCGGTGATCTTTCTGATGATTTCCTTTTCTCCGTCGGAGAGCGGCTCGAAATGCGTGATGGTCCGGAGGTTGTCCTCCATCTGCTCCTCTGTGGACATTCCCGAGAGAATCGTCATGACGCCGTCCAGCGAGGCGACGAAACGGATCGCCCAGGACGCCGCGGAGGCATCCGGCCTCGCCGCCTTCATCATCTCCTCGATCCCCGGCTGTTCAAAGGAAGCGAGGGTGCCTCCCTTCACCGGCTCCATGATGATCATGGGAATCTTTCTGGCCAGCAGAATGTCGTACAGGCGGCCGGACTGGACCAGCGGGTTGTTCCAGTCGAGATAATTGAGCTGGATCTGGACGAATTCAATCTCGGGATGGGCGTCCAGGATCTCCTCGAGAAGCTCCGGCGTCCCGTGGAACGAAAATCCGAAATGACGGATCTTTCCCTCCGCCTTCTTCTGCAGGCAGAAGTTGAAGCAGTCGTATTTCACATAGGTGTCATAGTTGCTGCCGTCCTCGACGGAATGCAGCAGATAGAAATCGAAATAGCCGGCGCCGGTGCGCTCCAGCTGCTCGTTGAAGATCCTCTCGCGGTCGGCCTCCCCATGGATGCTCCAGGCGGGGAGCTTCGTCGCGAGATAGAAGCTGTCCCGGGGATAGCGCTTCACCAGCACCTCCTTCACGGCCTCCTCTGAGTGTCCTTCGTGATACACATAGGCGGTGTCAAAGTAATTCAGTCCGGCTTTCATGTAGGCGTCCGCCATGGTGCACACCCGTTCCAGATCGATGGCGTCCCCTTTCTTCGGAAGACGCATCAGGCCGAAACCGAGCTTCGGCATTTCACTGATGTTTATCATCGTGTCACTCCTTCCTCCCGCGATAAGGCCGAGGACGCCTTCCGGCTTTGTTACTTCAGGAACCCGTTGATGATCTGCTCCTCCGCCTCGCCGGCGCTGAGGCCGAGGGTCATGAGCTTGGTGAGCTGGTCTCCCGCGATCTTGCCGATCGCCGCTTCGTGCACCAGCATCGCCTCTACATTGTTTGCCTCGAGGGACGGAACCGCCAGGATTCTTCCCTCGTCCATGATGATCGAATCGCATTCGGTGTGGCCGCTGCACACGGCGTTGCCGATGATCCTGAGGTCAAGCTTCTGATACGAGCGGTCCCTCGCGACGCCCCTGGACACGATGTCCGCGCTGGAGCCGTCCCCGTCCAGGGACACCGAGTAGACGCTCCCGGCGGTCTGGGTGCCGTGGGTCATCAGCCTCTCCCTGACCACCATATGGCAGTCCTTCCCGAGCACGGCCTTCGTGGTGCGCTCCGTGGAATCGACGCCCTTGATCTGGACCATCTCCATCTCGACGGAGCTTCCTTCCTCCATATAGACCTCCGTCACCGGGTTGAGAATCCGCTTTCCCAGTCCGTCTCCGGATCCGTAATGCTTCTCGACGTACTTCACCTTCGAATTCTTTCCCACATGGAAGGTGTGGATGCCGTCGTGCTCGGCGTCCTGGACGCCGCAGTTGTCGATGCCGCAGCCGGCGACGATCAGGACGTCGCAGTCCTCGCCCACGTAGAAGTCGTTGTAGACGGTCTCCGTGAGGCCGCTGACGCTGAGAACCACGGGAATGTGGACGCTCTGGTTCTTCGTCCCGTCCTTGATCCGGATCACGAGGCCGCTGCCGTCGGGCCTGGACTCGATGTCAATGTCCTTTGTGCTGTTCCTCCCGACGGATTTGCCGTTGGCCCGCAGGTTGTAGGCGCCGGTGGGAACGTCATGGAGATCCGCGATCTCCTCAAGAAGTCTCTTCTGTATGTCGTCCATTTTCAGCATCGTCTCACCTCCTGAGCCTTTCGCAGGCGTCGACCGCCGCCTCGGTCCCCATGATGTCCGGGATGATCTCCTTTGCGTCGCCCTGCCGGAGGATCGTTCCGTCCTTCTGGAGAACCACGATCTCGTCGGCGATATTCAGGATCCTCTCCTGATGGGAAATGATCACAATGGAGCTGTCGTGAATCTCGCTGCGCATCTTCTCGAAGATGCTGATCAGGTTCTGGAAGCTCCAGAGGTCGATCCCCGCCTCCGGCTCGTCGAACACGGTGAGCTTCGTCTTCCGCGCCAGCACCGTCGCGATCTCGATCCTCTTCAGCTCGCCGCCGGAGAGGGAGGCGTTGACCTCGCGGTTGATGTAATCCCTGGCGCACAGCCCCACCTCGGAGAGATAGGAGCAGGCGTCGTTGACGGCGAGCTCCCTGCCGGAGGCGATCCGGAGGAGGTCGAACACCTGGATTCCCTTGAAGCGTACCGGCTGCTGGAAGGCGAAGCTGATGCCCAGCTTCGCGCGCTCGGTGATCCCCAGATCCGTAATGTCCTCGCCTTCATAATAAATCCTGCCCGCCGTGGGCTTCTCGATTCCCGCGATCAGCTTCGCCATCGTCGACTTCCCGCCGCCGTTGGGCCCGGTGATCACGACAAACTTCTGCTTCCCGATCTTCAGGTTGATGTCCCGGAGAATCTCTTTTCTTCCGTTCTCGTCGTTGGCCTCGAACGAGACTCCTTTCAGTTCAAGCATAGTATGCCCCTCGTTTCTGTAAGAATTGCTATTATCATACCATCTTTTCGGAAATATTGCTCGATTATCCTGTCTGAAGCCGCAACTTCCCGGAAATCAGAGCAGAGTTTTCCCCGATATGATAATATAATAATATTCATCCGTAATCTTAACCTGTTTTTAATCTTTCTTCAAAGCGCCTTTAAGAGAGCGGTGATAGGATGTCACCATCGAATGAAGCCGCAGCAAAAAACAAAGGTGCGGCAATGAATGAAGAAAGAAGGAGAAAGAAATGGATAATCTTGAAAAAGTCGAAAAGCTTCGTCAGCGCGCAAACGTGTCCTACGCGGAGGCAAAGGCAGCCCTCGAGGCGAACGGATGGGATCTTCTGGACGCCATGGTGGCCCTGGAAAAGCAGGGAAAGACGGAAAGCCCGTCGAAGAGCGATTTTTCCACCAGCTACGAGCAGCAGAACCATTACGAAAAGGTTCAGGAGAAGGTCGAGATCCAGAGGAAGACCCAGGCTCACCCCGTGAGATCCATCGTCAACGCCATCCGCCGCTTCTTCCGGATCTGCCTCGACAACTCCTTCACGGTCAGCCGCCGCGGCGTCCGGATCTTCCAGATGCCGGTCATCGTCCCGGTCATCCTGCTCCTGATCAACTGGAAGGTGGTCCTCGTCGTCATGGTGGCCGCGCTGTTCTTCGGAATCCGCTACTCCTTCGAAGGAAAGGACAACCTCGAAAAGGCCAACAGCTTCATGAACTCCGCCGGCAGCTTCGCGGACTCCATGAAGGAAGGCTTCTTCGAGAAGGACCGCCGGAAGGCCGAAAAGAACGCTGAGAAGAAGGCCGAAACGAACGCCGCGGAAGAAGCCGCGCAGAACAGAGCCTTCGAAAACACGGCCGCGGAAAGCGCCGTGAAGAACGAGCCTTTTGAAACTACCGCCGAAGAAGCCGCAAAGAACGAGCCCTTCGAAAATACCGCCGAAGAAGCCGCAAAGAGCGAGCCCTTCGAAAATACCGCCGAAGTGACGGCCGCCGCGGAACCCGCGCAGAACGTCCGGGCGGAAGCGGATCTGACACAGACCGCGGGAGAAACCCTCCAGTAACGCCATAAACCCGTCACAAAAAAGGAGACTGCCTTGAACGCCAGCATTCTGATCGTCGAAGATGAAGAAAAGCTCGCCCGTTTTGTGGAGCTGGAGCTCCAGCACGAGGGCTACCGCGTCGCGAAAGCGTCAAACGGCCGGGACGCCCTGGAGGAAGCCGTGAGAACCCAGTACGACCTCATCCTGCTGGATATCATGCTGCCCGGCCTCAACGGGCTGGAGGTCCTGAGGCGTCTCCAGAAGGAGCGTCCCACCCCGGTCATCCTCCTCACCGCGAGAGACGCGGTCATGGACAAGGTATCCGGGCTGGACGCCGGGGCGGTGGACTACGTGACAAAGCCCTTCGCCATCGAGGAGCTTCTCGCGAGGATCCGCGTAGCGCTCAAGCTTCACCCGTCCGGCGCCCCGGCGGCGGAAGGAACGTCCCGTGAGGACGACAGAGGGACCCTGCTCACCTGGGGTCCCTTGAGCCTTGATGAGCCCCGGCACCGCGTGATGATGGAGGGCCACGAGATCTCCCTGACCAACCGCGAATTTCTGATGCTGAAGACGCTGCTCGAGAACCAGGACATCGTCCTGACCCGCGACACCCTCCTGGAGAGGGTGTGCGGTTACGACTATGTGGGCGAGACCAACGTGACGGACGTCTATATCCGCTATCTGCGCTCGAAGATCGACGACGTCTTCGGCGTAAAGATGATCCACACGGTCCGAGGCGTCGGCTACGTGATCAAGTCCTGGGACGGCAGCGCCTCGGAGTAAGGCGGCACCGTCCCGCGGAGGTGCGATATGGCAAAAACGCCGGACAAAAAGAAAAGACGCGCGCTGCGCGCGGCAGGCGGCGAAGAGCGGAGGGTCTCCTCCATCACCAGACGCCTGCATCTGGGGCTCGTCCGCAAGAAGCTCTGGATCTTCGTCCGCTCCGACATTCTCCTCTTCCTCTGCTCCGCCGCGGGCTACCTGGCGGGCACGGAGATCGAGGCCGCCGGAGCGCTTGTTCTCGACGCGTCCCGTACCCTGCGCACGGGAACCGCGGCGGGCGTCCTCGTCTACCGGGTGGCCGACGAGGCGGGAAAGGTGGTGCTGCAGACCGATCTGATGCCCGCCCTGAGACTCGCCCTCATCGTGCTGGCCGTCCTCTTTGTCCTCCAGCTGCTGGGGATGCTGTTCTCCTACATGCGCGAGGACAAAAAAATCCGGAACATTCTCGATCCCCTCAACGAGCTCGCGCTTCGCGCGGACGAGCTGAGCAGGATCTCCTTCTCGGAGGACAAGTACCACCTGCTCGAGGACGCCATCACCAGGATTGAGCCCGACGAGATGAAGACGCTCTCCCTCGGGGACGCTGAGCTCGCGGGCGTGGAGGCCGCGATGAACAACCTCCTGCTCCGGATGAAGGAGACGTACCGGCAGCAGGCGCGGTTCGTCAACGACGCCTCCCACGAGCTCCGGACGCCCATCGCCGTCATACAGGGCTACGCCAACATGCTCGACCGCTGGGGCAAAACGGATGAAAAGATCCTGGGCGAGTCGATCTCGGCCATACGCAACGAGTCCGACCACATGAACCGCCTGGTGGAGCAGCTGCTCTTCCTCGCCAGAGGCGACAGCGGCAGAAATACGGTAAAAATAGAGCGGACCGATATCCGGGATATCGTCCGCGAGGTATACGAAGAATCCTTTATGATCGATGAAAAGCATCCGTACCGGTTCCGGATCGACACGCCCGAAGGAGACGCCCCGGACGCCCCCATCCTGGCGGACGTCGATCCGGGGCTCCTCAAACAGGCGGTCCGCATACTGACGGACAACGCGGCGAAATATACGCGCGAAGGAGACGAAATACTGTTTTCCTGCGGCTATACGCAGGACAAGGCGCCCTATATCCAGGTCCAGGACACCGGGATCGGCATGGCAGAAGCGGACGTGGAGCACATGTTCGAGCGCTTCTACCGGTCCGACGAGGTCCGCGGCTACAAGGGCACCGGCCTCGGCCTGTCCATCGCGAAATGGATCGTGGACAAGCACCGGGGACATTTTGAGATCCTGTCGAGGACGGGACTGGGCACCCGGATCCGGGTCGTGCTGGAGCCTGTGGAATAAGATTCCCGGGCTCCTTTTCCGATGCGGCCCTTTTCCCGCGGCTCAGCGCTTCTACGCCCGTCTGTCCCGGGCCGGCCCTGTGCCGGCCCTTTTCCCGCGGCCCTGCGCGCTTCTACGCCTGAGCGCTCTCTCCCGCCTTTTCCTCCAGTTCGAAATAGCGCTCCATCTTCTGCTCGATCAGGGCGTCGGTCTCCTCCTTCTCGGCGGAGAGTCCGGCCAGCCTGCCGAAATCCGTGGCGCAGCGCTCCATCTCCTCCTCCAGCTCCGCGCTCCTCGCCTCGAGGGCCTCAATCTCCGGCATCAGGGTCTCATACTCTCTCTGCTCGCTGAAGGTCAGCTTCTTCTTCGCGGCTCTTCCCGCCGCTTTCTGAGCCCGGTACGCCTCGGCGCCGCCGGCAGGCTCCTCCCGGGTTTCCCCGGAGACCTTCTCCTCCGGGAACCACTGCTCCCTGTGTTCAAGATATTCCGTGTAGCCGCCTTCGCTCTGGCGGACCGTCCCGTCCTCCTCGAAGGAAAAGATACGGGTCACGACCCGGTCGAGAAAATACCGGTCGTGGGAGACCGCGACGACGATCCCGGCGAAATGGTCCAGATAGTCCTCCAGCACCCGGAGCGTCGCGATGTCCAGGTCGTTGGTCGGCTCGTCGAGAACCAGCACGTTGGGCGCCTCCATGAGCACCCTGAGCAGGCAGAGTCTCCGCTTCTCCCCGCCGGAGATCCGGGAGACCGGCGTGTACTGCATCTCGCTGTCAAAGAGAAACCTCTCGCACATCGAGGAGGCGGATACGAGGCCGTCCTTCGTCCGGATATACTCCGCCTTGTCGCGGACGGAGTCGATGACGCGGACGGACTCGTCGAGGCTCTCGTTCTCCTGGCTGAAATAGCCAAATTTCACGGTCTCTCCGATCTCCACCTTTCCGGAGTCGGGTTCCCTCTCCCCGAGAATCACCCTGAGGAGGGTGGTTTTTCCGCAGCCGTTGGGACCGATGATCCCGATTCTGTCCGTCCGGTTGAAGCTGTAGGAAAAGCCCCGGAACAGGGGCTTCCCGGGATACTCCGCGGAGACGTCCTCCAGCCGGATCACCTTTCCGCCGAGTCTCGTCGGCAGGGAGCTCAGCTCCACCTGCCGCTCCTCCACGATCTTCTCCCGGTCCCGGAGCGCCTCGAACCGCTGGATGTGGGCCTTCTGCTTGGTGGAGCGCGCCCTGGCGCCTCTCATCATCCACGCGAGGTCCTGCCGGTAGAGGGCCGCGGCCTTCCGCTCAGCGGCTCTCGCGCTGTCCATCCTGGCCTGCTTCAGCTCCAGATAGGTCGAGTAGCCGCCCTCGTAGAGATAGATCTTTCCCCGGTCCACCTCGAGGATCCTGTTGGTGACCCTGTCCAGAAAGTAGCGGTCGTGGGTGACCATCAGGATCGCGCCGCCGAAGGAACGGAGCGCGCCCTCCAGGTACCCGCTCATCCCGCTGTCGAGATGGTTGGTGGGCTCGTCCAGAATCATGAGCTCGCAGGGGGTCAGGAGCACCGCCGCCAGCGCCGCCCTCTTCTTCTGGCCGCCGGAGAGAGTCTCCGGGGAGACGTCGGGATCCGTGATCCCCAGCTTCAGCAGCATCGCCCTGGCCTCGCCCGTCACGTCCCAGTGCTCTTCGCGTCCCTTTATGCCGGAGGAGACATTTTCGAGAACGGTGCGCGCGCTGTCAAAAACCGGGTTCTGCGGCAGATAGGCGATCCTCACCTGTTTTCCCTTGACGACCTCGCCCCGGTCCGGCTCCGCCGCCCCCGCCGCGACGGAGAGCAGCGTGGATTTTCCCGTGCCGTTCACGCCGATGACGCCGATCCGGTCGCCGTCGCTGATGCCCAGGGTGACGTCGTCGAGAAGCATTCTGGAGTTGTAGGACTTGCTGACATGTTCCAGATTGAGAAGATTCATGCCGTCAGCCCTTCTTTTCGACCGCCTCGATCAGCTCTTCCGTCGTGATGACGTGGCAGTAGATATTGTTCAGCACCTCGAGCTCATGCTCGTGGAGACGCTGCGACCCGGCCAGGCAGCCGTCCTCGATCAGCCAGACCTTGAAGCTCTCGTCCGCGAGGTCGCGGACCGTGCAGGATACGCACTGATCCGTCATCGTCCCCGTGACGATCACGGTGTCGATGCCCATGTTGTAGAGAATCAGCCTGAGGTTCGTCCCGGTCAGGGCGCTGTCCGTCGTCTTGGTGACGACGATGTCGTCCTTCTGCGGTGCGATTTCCGCGATGATCTCGCCGCGGTGATCTCCCTCCGTCACGAGGAACTGGTTGAAGCCGGTCATCTTCTGGTCGAGGGAGCGGTCGCGTCCGTCGCTCTTGTGTCCCTGGATCTTGGCGTAGGTGACCTCCATGCCGGTCCTTCTGCACAGGGCGATCATTTTCTGAAGATTCGGAATGATCACCGACTCGTATCTTTCGTAAAACGGCTCCCAGCGGGCCAGATTGTCCAGCTCCTCCTGTGTCGGATTCACCAGCTCGGGCCGCTTCACGCAGGCGTATTCGGCGTCGATGATGAGAAGCGCCGTCCTGGCGGGATCGATGTCGATGGTTCCGTAGTCGTTGTCATCCTCGTAGTAAAATGAGCAGTATCTGTCGTTGACTTTCATAGCAGCCTCCTTTTTATAACCGTTTCCGTCGTGCCTGTCAGATGATTCCTTCCCGCGGCCGCTTCCGCCGCGCCTCACAGAGATTCCTTCCCGCAGCCGCTTCCGACGCGCCTCGGAGTGATTCCTTCCCGCAGCCGCTTCCGCCGCACCTCGGAGTGATTCCTTCCCGCGGCCGCTTCCACCGCGCCTCACAGAGATTCCTTCCCGCGGCCGCTTCCGCCGCGCCTCGGAGTGATTCATTCCCGCAGCAGCTTCCGCCGCACCTCGGAGAGATTCATTCCCGTCCGGTCGGCGATCTCCGCCAGATCCTCATACTCGGCCTTCACGCGGGTCACGCCGAATCCCTCGCTCTTCTTGACGCGGACGTCCCCGAACTCGCCTGTCAGTACCGTCGCGGAACGCTCCAGGGCATAGCGGCGCATCGCGGATTCGCGGACCCCGATGGTGGTCGTGTGGCGGAAGATCAGGGAGACCATTCTCTCCCTGTCCCCGGGACGACACAGGCAGCACAGCAGTACGGCGGGCCTGCTTTTCTTCATGCCGATGGGCTCCGTCCAGACGTCCAGGGCCCCGGCCTCCAGGAGTCTGCCGCAGGCGTAGCCCACGTCCTCCCCTGTCATGTCGTCGATATTGCAGCGGAGCTCCAGAACCTCTTCCACCTTTCCGGAGGATACTTCCGGCAGGGCGCCGGAACGGACACCCGGGCAGGCGTCCGGCTGCGTCTCCGGGCGGGTCTCCGAACGTGCCTCCGGGCAGGCGTCCGGCTGCGTCTCCGCGTGGACGCCGCTCCCGCGGACCGGCGTCTCCTCCCCGGTCTCGCCCAGAAATACTCTCACGCAGTTGGCCTGGGGGAAATCCTTTGTCCCCATGCCGTACCCGATCCGCTCGACGCTCATGGCCGGCTGGGCGCCGAAGGAATCGGCGAAATGCCTCAGAAGCGCCGCCCCGGTGGGGGTGCAGAGCTCCCCGGACACAGTGCCGCCGTAGGTAGGCACCCCGCGGAGAAGATACGCGGTGGCCGGCGCGGGAACCGGAAGGATCCCGTGGGCGCAGTGGACGTGGCCGCTGCCGACGTGAACCGGGGAGACACAGATCCGCTCCGGCGCCAGCTCCTCGATCAGCATCGAGACCGCCGTGACGTCCGCCACCGCGTCCATGGCGCCCACTTCATGAAAATGAATCTGCGTGACGGGTATTCCGTGGGCGTGGCTCTCCGCCTCCGCGATCATGGAATACACGGCGAGCAGGCTGCTTCTGACGGCTTCAGAGACATGCAACCCCGCCGCGGCCGCCTCGATATCCGCCATGCTCCGGTGCACATGGGAGTGGCCGTGCTCGTGCTCTCCGTGGGAGTGCTCGTGCTCTCCATGAGAGTGATCATGTTCTTCATGGTCGTGATTGTGCCCGCCGTGAAAATGCTCGTGCTCTCCATGAGAGTGATCATGTTCTTCGTGGCCGTGATCGTGCTCTCCGCGGAAATGCTCGTGCTCTCCATGAGAGTGATCATGTTCTTCGTGGTCGTGATCGTGCCCGCCGTGGTCGTGATCGTGCTCATACCCGTGGCCGGCGCCTTCCTCCTCCCCGTCCACAAAGACTCTCATCTTTGTGCCGCGGATCCCGCATTTCTCGGCGGCCTCCGCCTCAAATCTCACGCCGGGAATTCCGGCGGCGTTCAGCTTCTCCAGGAAAGCGGCGCGGTCCGGCAAAAGCTCCAGCAGCGCCGCGGCGAGCATATCCCCCGCCGCGCCCATGGCGCACTCGATGTATAATGTTCTCATTCCCTTATCCCTTCACGTGATTGATCATTCCGGCCTGATATCCCGCGCCGAAACCGTTGTCGATGTTGACCACGCTGACCCCGCTGGCACAGGAATTCAGCATGGACAGAAGCGCCGAGACGCCGCCGAAGGACGCCCCGTAGCCCACGCTGGTCGGCACGGCGATGACCGGGCAGTCCGCGAGGCCCCCGATCACGCTTGCCAGCGCGCCTTCCATTCCCGCCACCGCGATGATCACGGACGCGGACATGATCTCGTCCAGATGCTTCATCAGGCGGTGAAGACCCGCGACGCCCACGTCGTAGAGGCGGACGACTTCATTTCCCAGAAATTCCGCCGTCAGAGCCGCTTCCTCCGCCACGGGAATGTCGCTGGTGCCTCCCGTCGCGACCACGACGCGACCGTGTCCTCCGGGAGAAGGCATCTCCCCGACGATCCCGATCCTCGCGTCCCCGTGATAGCGGAAGACGATCCCTTCCTCCGCCCGGAAGGCCTCCGCGATCCTCGCGGCCGGCTCCGCGGACAGACGTGTGATCAGAATTCTCTCCTGTCCCGCCGCGGTCATGGCCCGTATGATGCCGATGATCTGCTCCGTCGTTTTTCCCGCTCCGTAGATCACCTCTCCGGCTCCCTGGCGCAGCCCGCGGTGCATGTCCACCTTGGCATAGCCGAGCTCCTCAAAGGGCGCTGTCTTCAGCTTCAGCACCGCCTCCTCGGCGGTGACGTCTCCTCCCGCGACCTTCCTCAGAAGATCATAGATTTCGTTCTGGTCCATTGACGTTCTCCGTTTTTATGTCCCCGCCGGCTCCGCCGCCGGGGCGGTCTTTTTGACAGTATAGCATACAAGTTCCGGCGTGATAACCGCACCGAAAAGAAAAAGATGGGATCCCGGGTCTTCCTCTTTATCAAAAAAACAGAACGCCCGCCGCCTCTTTGCGGCAGGCAGAGGCGGCGGACAGGTCAAACGAAGCATCATATTTCGAACAGGGAAATCTGAGGGTCGATCCAGGAACTCTGGGGAACTTCATGCACCACGTCGTCCTCCCGGGGCCCGCCGATCAGAAACGGCGACGCCGGGTCGTGGAGGCGGCTGTTCTCCCGCACCGCGGCCGGGCTGCTGTTGGCGTAGCAGTAGCGGCACAGGTGCCGGCAGCTGTCGTAGGCGCCGATATCGCAGGCGAGATAGCAGGCGCACTCCGCGCGGTTCGGCGCTCTCTTCGGGACGATGAGCTTTTTTCCGATGGCTCTTTCATACATTCCCACGGTCATGCAACCGGAGCAGTCAGCCCCGTAAGGCGCCAGTTCGTCTCCCTCCGCGCAGGGTCTCACCGTCATCCCCGCGGCCTCTGCCGCCCGGATGATCTGCCTTCCCAGGAAGAGACGCTCCTCCCGCGTCACCTCCCTGGCCTCCGGAAAATTCCTTCTGACCTTCCGGTAGAGATCGATGAAGCTGATCACCACGGTCTCCGTATAGCCGGAGAGAGCTTCCGCCATCTTCTCAAACGCCCGGACGTGGTACTCCGCGGTATATTTTTCCGTGATCAGAATCGGATCGTACCGCCACCCCACCGATCGGACGCCCACCCGCCGGGAGAGCTCCCGGAAGTCCTCCAGAAGTCTGTGCTTGTCGGGCACGTTCGGCTCGATGTCCCGCCCGTAGGGCGTGATCGTCACATACCAGAACTGGCCGTAATCCTCCAGGAGATCCATGTGCGGGAACATCGGGGCGGGATTTTTCGTGCAGAATCCTATCACGTCGACGACCGAAGGATCCAGACGGTACCTGCTGACGCTGACCGGGTTGAAGGGATTCCGCACGCAGACAAAGCCTTCCCTCAGGCGGTTGGCGAACCACCGGGAGTAGAAGGCGGGTATATCCGTGCGCTGTCCCGTGTTGATGATCATGACACTCTCCTTGAAACGGCCGGCTTTCGAGCGAAAAGAAACATTCCTCCGCCCCGCCGGTCACAGGCAGGAGGCGTTCCTCGCATGGGATGGAAATCCCCGTGTATTCATGTTATGCTTTTCCCGTCTCGTGCCGCCTGAAGGACCGGCGGCGGAACGTAGCTTGGGCCGCCTGAAAGACCGGCGGCGGAAAGATCTCATGCCGCCTGAAACACCGGCGGCGGAACGGAGCTGATGATGAGAGAAATAAAAGTACTGTTTCTGGCCGGAGACTACTGGCACCCTGTCGAGATCGTGAGAAGAGGCCTGGCCTCTTTCAGAGATCTTCTCTCCGGAATTCAGACAGACGTCGTGGAGGACGCAAAAGATATCCTGACGCCCGAAATGCTGCGTCAGTATGACGTCTGCGTGTGCGCGAAGGCCAATGAAATCACTGCCGCCAACAGAAATCCCTGGTTTGAGGCCGGCGTCACGGAAGTCACGCCGCAGACCTTCCGGAGCTGGATCAGCGAAGGGCACGGTTTTCTGTCACTTCACGCGGGCAATTCCTTCTTTGCCGAGGACAAAGGGGATCCGGTATTTGACGGGCCCAACCGGGATTACATCGAACTTGTGGGAAACAGCTTCAAAAACCATCCGCCGCGCTGCCCTGTGACATACACGCCGCTCCGGGAGCACCCGGTTCTCCGGGGCGTCTCTGCCTTTACGGTAAGAGACGAGCACTATCAGCTTGAAAATCTGTCAGACGACCGGGACGTCTTTCTGGTCTCCACGTCCGATACCGGGCTGAAGCAGCCTGCGGGATATGAGCGCGTCATCGGGAAAGGGAGACTGGTCGTACTGACCCCCGGACATACGCTGGCGGTCTGGCAGAACACGGACTTTCAGCTTATGCTGAGCAATGCGCTCCGGTATCTGGCCGGTTTCCGTTGACGGGGAGCCTGTCCGCAGGGCCCGTCTGCGCTTCCGCTCCGCGCGGATTTACCCGATCCTGTTCGTGAGCCTGCCGAGCCCGTCCGCCTCGCAGACAACCACGTCTCCCTTTTTCAGATATCTGGGCGGCGTAAATCCCATGCCCACGCCGGCGGGCGTCCCCATGGAAATGATCGTGCCGGCCGTAAGGATCATGCCCGCGGAGAGATCTTCTATCACGTCCCCGATCCCGAAGATCCAGTCCGACGTGCTGCCATTCTGGCGCAGCTCGCCATTTACATAGCAGCGAATGCCGATCTTCGGGGGATACGGGAATTCATCGGCCGTGACGATCCAGGGCCCGATCGGGGTAAAGCCGTCCAGGCTTTTTCCTAAGTAAAACTGTTTATGCCGGGTCTGGATTTCTCTGGCGGAGATATCGTTGAGGATCGTATAGCCGAAGATGTATTCCGCCGCGTCCTCCTTTCTGACCCGGCAGGCGTCCTTCCCGATAATGACGGCGACCTCCGCCTCATAATCCACCTGAGCCGTCACTTCAGGATGGCTGTCCACGATACCGTTGTCAGGGACCGCCTCATTGACGCGTTTCGAGAAATAGACGGCATAATTTTCCCTTACCATCGTCGGATGAAATTTCGCCGCTTCGTTCGTATGATCGGCAAAATTCATGCCGAGACAGATGACGTCGTGGGACGGCCTCGGAATCGGGGCAAGAAGCGTGACCTCACTGAGAGGAATGCCGCTGTCCGGCAGCCCGGAGGGAAGGCCTTTCCGGATCAGGTCTTCCATCGATGTGACGCCGGGGACCGGAATGATGTCCGTGCCGGCGGCGACTCCCACCGCTTCTCTGTTTTCGTAAAGGAATGTTGCAAGTCTCATATCCGTTGATCCTTTCTGTGCCAAATCTCCTGTCTGTCAGTATCCGGCAGATGCTGCTTCGTGACCGGATCCCGGTTGATAATCGTATCGTAAACGTCTCTCGTAGAATTTGTCAAACGCGATAAGGCCGGCATCAGGCACCGGCCTCTCTGTGAAAAGGTAAGAGGCGGCTTACAGCTTCATCAGGATCTCCCGGATGTCTCCGTTGATGCAGATGGATCTGTCTAAGATTTCATCCGGCGCGTAGGCCTCGCCGTAATTCAGGCAGGCATATGTCGCGTCCGGCCACTGGTTTACGATCTTCCAGAACCGGAACTTAATGTTGCTGCCTTTATTCAATCTTCAGCAGCCAGTCTGATAAATTGTGAATCTTGATGCCTTCATAGTCATAGGTCTCATGTCCGGTATTGGCCAGGATAAGTTTTGGATACGCATCCTTGATCTTGAGCAGGGGATCATACTCCCGTTCAAAGGTCTCCGGGCGTGAGATATCATCGCTGACCTGGATATACATCTTTTCATCGCCGCGGACTGCCACAAAATCCACTTCCTTCTGATACAGCTTTCCAACGTAGACTTCATAGCCTCTTCTCATCAGTTCGATACAGACAATATCCTCATACATCCGTCCGTAATCAAGATTACGTCTGCCAAGTCTGGCAAAGCGTATGCCGGTATCACTCAGATAGTATTTCACGGAAGTCTTCAGGTATTTCTTTCCGCGGATGTCATATCGGCGCACGCCATAGAAAACATACGCATCGCACAGATATTTGATATAGTTTCCGACAGTCTTGTGATTGGTCACAACCACATTTGCCGTCAGTGTATCACTGATGTTGTTGGGCGAAGTCAGATTGGATACGTTATCCATCATGAACTCTGCCAGATGCTCCAGCGTTGTCGTATCCGGCAAATGATACTTCGTGACCAGATCCCGGTTGATGATCGTATCGTAAACGTCTCTGATATAGTTTGTCCGGTCCCGCTCCGTGCGATATTCATAAGAGCCAGCCAGACCGCCTTTGATCACATAATCATCAAAGAGCTTTGCTATATCCTGCTCATCTGCATAGTAACGGCAGAATTCCGCGAAGCTGAACGGGAACACATGGATCTCTATATACCGCCCTGTAAACAGCGTTGTCAGATCAGAACTTAGAAGGAAAGCGTTGGAACCGGTGATATAAAGATCATATTTCCGCGAAGTATGCAGGCTGTTGATCGCCAGCTCAAATTTCTCACAAAGCTGCACTTCATCCACGAATACATAGTTCTGTTTTCCGGCAGCATAATGGCTTTCAATGTAATCATACAGAGCATGGTATTCCTTTAATCCTTCATATTTCAGATCAAAGAAGTCCACAAAGATTATATTGGCCTCCGGCTGAATCTCTCTGATTCTGCGGATATATGCCTTCATCAGTTCCGACTTGCCGCTGCGGCGCACTCCGGTAATGATCTTGATATCCGGGGTTCCCATAAGATCAAGAAGCCGCTGCATGTATTCTGGTCTTTCAATATAGTTCATTATATCACTTCCGAAATTGAAAATTTTTTAAAGTTTCGCACCTGTGTTCGCAGTTTACTCTGAATTGCCCTGTTTGTCAATGTGAGAAGGCTTTTCAGCCTGTTTCATATGTATGGGGCAGCATGCGCTGCCCGCCGGGTCAAAGCTCCGGAATATCGTATTTCGGGACCAGATCCTTTTTGTAGAACTCGACCATGGATTTCAGCTCACGGTTGCTGACGGTCGTCTTTTCATCCTTCCAGATATTCTTGCCGTCTTCACCCTGACCGGCCAGATACGGTTTGGTAAGAGTTGTGTGGCCATCCGCAGGAATCTTAGCCCAGAGGCCTTTGCCGTACTGATTCTCATGGACAGCCTTTGCCGGAAGCACAAAGCCTGCCCAGGGAGTATGATCACTGCGGTCCGCATTCGGGATTACAATCTTCAGCATCTCGCGGCCGTCTTTTGTAGTGAAGGGTTCTACCGTTCCTTTCCCGAAATGCAGGGTGATCTCTTCGCTCTGTTCATAGTCCAGTCTTTTGGGCAGCCATATGAGTATGACAGAGTCATGGAACTGAACTGGTTATGAAGATCTCTACTGGACAATTTTTAGATAGATAATAATATTGTCCGGTAGTAATGGACAAAAGCGGACCTCCAAGGCAAAATGCCCGGTAGAAAAGACCGCTTTCGGAAGACGAATGAGATGATTAAACGTGAATTGGAGTATTACCTGAAGGTTTATGATGAAGATGTTTCGTCAAACTCGATCCGTGTCATGAATAACCGTTACGATTTAACTCACAACTTTGAAAACATCGTATACAACGAAAGGTCAACTCACCCTGACATATAGAACTGCCGCGGGATACCGCCTCTTTTTCCCGGTGATAGACTGTCTGGTCAACAACTCCTATTATTGCCGCGAATTCCTTTCGCTTTGTCGATGCAGGTATGCATCGGAACAAAGCAGTCCGGCATCTGCGCGTTGGCGGCGTACACGGTGTCCTCCGTGATCCCGGCAGGCGTCACGGATCTGAGTTTTTCTTCCATGGCCCTCCGCGACTCGGCGAGGCGCCGGTCCCGTACCCCGTGAATGTGGTATCCGCCTGTAGTTTTAATATATTTATTACATCCTGGCTGTCAACTCTTTATTTACATCTTTTGACACCGCGGCGAGGCGGAATGCGAATGCCCGCTTTACCCGCACTCCCCCGCTGTGTTAAACTGGGAAAAACGGCCGTTCCGCCTCCGGCGGTCCGGTTCTCATTATTTTAAGGAGTAAACTGTATGCCCGGAAAACGAATCAGATGGGGCCTTCTCGGGGCGGGCGCGATCCTGAACCGCTGGATGAAGGGAGCCGTCCAGGTCGGAAACATGGAGATCGCGGCGGTCTCCTCGAGGACGCCGGAAACCGCCGAAAAAATGCGCGCGAAATTCGGAATCCCGGAGGCGCTGAGCTACGACGAGCTGCTGGAAAGGGATGACATCGACGTGGTCTACGTCGCCGTTCCCCACACCGCCCACAAGGAGCTGGCGATCCGCGCGATGCGGGCGGGAAAGGCCGTGCTGGTGGAGAAGCCCGCCGCGGTGACCGCCGCGGACTGGGAGGAAATGACCGCCTGCGCGAAGGAGTGCGGCGTGTTCCTCATGGAAGCGGTGTGGACGAGGTTCTTCCCGCTGATCGCCGAGATCCGCAAGATCATCGAGGCCGGCGAGATCGGCAGCGTGAGGGCGGTGCAGTCCGCCTTTTCCTTCCGCACCATGCCGGGAACGGGAGATTCCCGTCTGCTGGATCCCGCGCGGGCGGGAGGCGGCCTGCTGGACACGGGCGTCTACAACCTGCATTTCGCCGACATCGTCTACGGAAAGGCGCCCCAAAAGCTCACGGGGCTGGCCTCCTTCGACACGGACGAGCTTCACCTGAAGATCGACGAGCAGGCCGCCTACGTCGCGCAGTACGACCGGGGCGAGCTGGCGGTGATGGCCAGCGGCGTGCGCACGGACATGGACGACACGGCCTATATCTACGGGACGGAGGGACAGATCGTGGTGCCGGTCTTCTGGAAGCCCGTGACGGCCCGCGTCACGACGGCCTCCGGCACCAGGACGATCGAGTGTCCCGTCCCCCAGTGCGTGGAGGGCGTTGAGGACGAAGGCTATCAGTTCGAGATCGCCTACGTCAACGTCTGCCTCCGGGAGGGCGTCACCGAATCCCCCGTCGTGCCCTGGCACAAGACGGCGGAGGTCCTCGCCTGCTGCGACGAACTCAGGAAAAGCTGGAACTATCGATACCCGTTTGAGGTGTGACGACGCGAAGCGCGTCAGCGGCACAGAAAAGAGACTGCCTTGGAAGAATTGGAAATCATCGATATCGTAAATGAATCCGGCCAGCCCACCGGCCGGACCGTCAGCCGCGAGGCGGCCCACAGAAACGGAATCCGTCACCGCACAAGCCACGTATGGCTCGTCCGGACCAGAGACGGAAAGCTGCAGGTGCTCCTCCAGAAGCGCAGCGAGACGAAGGACTCCCACCCGGGGTGCTACGACATCTCCAGCGCCGGGCACATTCCGGCTGGGGCCGGCTTTGAGGAGTCCGCCGTGCGCGAGCTCTACGAGGAGCTCGGCGTCCGGGCCGGCGAGAAGGATCTGGTGCCCTGCGGCGTCCGGCGGATTGAGTACCGGGACGTCTTTCACGGGGAGCCCTTCCACGACTCCCAGATCAGCAGGGTCTTTCTCGTCTTCTGCGACGCGGACGAGGAGGACTTCCTCCTGCAGGAGAACGAGGTCTCGGAGGTCCGCTGGTTTGATTTTGACGAGTGCGTGGCGCTTGTGGAGAAAAACGCTTTTCCCCACTGCATCTTCACGGAGGAGCTCGAGATGGTGCGGGCTGCGGCGGAGAAATGTCTCCTGAGGGAGCGCCGCTTCTCCCTGATCGACCGGGCGGCCCGCGGCGACGTCGACGCCGCCGCCGAGCTGGGATGCGCGTATTTCGACGGATCCCTCGGAGAGGCGCCTAATCCGGAGAAGGGCGCGAAATGGTGCCGCTACGCGGCGAAGCGGGGGTCGCGGAAGGCGGCCGAAGCGCTCAAAAAAGCAGGACTCTGAGAGCCCTGCTTTTTTTCTGTGCCGTCTTTCAGCGCGCCGTTCTTTCCGTGCGCTGTTCTTCTTCCATGTGCTGTTCTTCCGCGCGCCGTTCTTCCATGCGCTGGTCTTCAAGGCGTCCGTTTCAGGCGCAGCGGAGTTCTCCGCGCGTCAGTTCTTCTCCTCCGCCTTGTATTTCCTGTACTTCTCTCTCGAGAGGCGCGCCCCCTCCTCAAAGAGAACCTTCGCGTTCTCCGGGAACGTGCGCCGGAGAGACGTGTACCGCACCTCGCCGTCCAGGAATTCCTCGTAGGCGGCCGTCGGCTCCTTTGAGTCCAGCGTGAACTTCTGTTCCGCGGCGGGGTTAAACCGGTAGAGGAACCAGTAGCCGGTGTCCACTGCCTTTTTCATCTCGTCCTGAACCTTCGCGGCGCCGCACCTCAGACCGTGCTCCTGGCACGGGGCGTAGGCGATGATCACGCTCGGTCCCTTGTACGCCATGGCCTCTTTGACGGCCGTGATCAGCTGGTTGTAGTCGGCCCCCATCGCCACCTGGGCGACGTAGACGTTGCCGTAGGTCATCAGCATGCTGCCGAGATCCTTCTTCGGCTGCTTCTTTCCGGACGCCGCGAACTGGGCGACCGCGCCCACCGGCGTGGCCTTGGAGGACTGGCCTCCCGTGTTGGAGTAGACCTCCGTGTCGACGATGAGGACGTTGACGTCCTCGCCGCTGGCCACCACGTGGTCCAGGCCGCCGAAGCCGATGTCATAGGCCCAGCCGTCGCCGCCGTACATCCAGAAGGTCTTTTTGGAGAGCTGGTCCCTGTAGCGCAGGATCGTCCTGGCTCCTTCGTCGTCCCGCTTCTCCAGAGCGGCCGCGAGGGCCTCGCCGGCGGGGGCGGAGGCATCGAAGTCGTCGTAGGACGCCAGCCAGGCGTCGATCGCGGAGAGCGTCTCCGGATCCGTGCAGCTTGCCCGGTACTCCTCGACGCGGCTCTTCTGAGCCAGTCTCTGCTGGGAGACGGACAGCACCATGCCGAGGCTGAACTCCGCGTTGTTTTCAAACAGGGAGTTGGACCACGCCGGCCCGTGTCCCTTCTGGTTCACCGTATAGGGGATTCCCGGCATCGCGGAGCCCCAGGCCTGGGAGCATCCCGTGGCGTTGGCCCAGTAAACGCGGTCGCCGAAGAGCTGGGTCAGCAGCTTGGCGTAGGGCGTCTCGCCGCAGCCGGCGCAGGCCGCCGAGAACTCAAGCAGCGGTCTCCGGAACTGGCTTCCCTTGACGGAATACGGATCGAAGATATCCTCCTTCTGCGGGAGTGACAGGGCGTATTCCCAGGCGGCCGACGTGTCCGCGGCCTCTCCGGCGGGTACCATCGTGAGAGCCTTCTCCTTCGCGGGACACACGTTTGCGCAGCTTCCGCATCCCGTGCAGTCCGCCTCGCTCACCTGCAGCGTGTAGTACATGCCCTTCGCCTGGGCGCCTTTTGCGACGGCGGTCTTCATGCCCTCCGGCATGCCGGCCTTCTCCTCCTCCGTCAGGAGATAGGGACGGACCACCGCGTGGGGACATACGTAGCTGCAGCGGTTGCACTGGAGGCAGAGCGCCGGATTCCACACCGGCACCCGGGCCGCGATGCCTCTCTTCTCGTAGGCCGTGAGGCCCATGTCCATGACGCCGTCCTTGTACTTCATCAGGCGGCTGACCGGGAGGTCGTCGCCCTTCTGGGCGTTGATGGGCTCGAGAATCTCCGTGACGACGGCCGGGACGTCTCTGGCCGGCGCGGGGGCGTCCTCGGCGTCCGCCCAGGAGGCCGGCACCTCGACCCTGACCCAGGCGTCGGAGCCCGCGTCGATGGCGGCGAGGTTGCGGTTCACCACGTCCTCGCCCTTCGCGAAATACGTCTTCTCCGCGGCGGCCTTCATGTAGCGCACGGAGTCCTCCACCGGGATGACCGGCATGAGGTGGAAGAAGGCGGACTGCAGCACCATGTTGAAATGGCCTCCCAGCCCGAGCTTCCGGGCGATGCCCGCTCCGTCGATGGTATAGAGGCGGATCTTGCGGCGGGCGATCTCCCGCTTCGCCTTCGCGGGAAGGCGCCGCTCCAGCTCCCCCGCGTCCCACGGGCAGTTGATCAGCAGCGTCCCACCCGGCTTGACCTCCGAGGCGATGTCGTATTTTTCGATGTAGGTCGCGTTGTGGCACGCGATGAAGTCGGCGGATTTCACGTAGTAGGACGACCGGATCGGCCGGTCCCCGAACCTCAGGTGGCTCTTGGTGACGCCGTAGGACTTCTTGGCGTCGTACTCAAAGTACGCCTGGGCAAACTTGTCCGTGTGGGAGTTGATGATCTCCACCGTGTTCTTGTTGGCGCCGACGGTTCCGTCCGAGCCCAGTCCCCAGAACTTGCAGCTGACCAGTCCCTCGTCCTCCGGGCGGACCGTCTCCGTCTCCTTCAGCGACAGGTGGGTCACGTCGTCGTTGATGCCGATGGTAAAGCTGTTCAGAGGCGTTTCGGCGCGGAGATTCTCAAAGACCGCGGCGATCTGGGAGGGCGTGGTGTCCTTGGAGGACAGGCCGTAGCGGCCTCCGACGACCGTCAGGTCCGCCCGTCCGCGAAGGGCCGTGCAGACGTCCTGGCAGAGGGGCTCGCCGGCGCTTCCCATCTCCTTCGCGCGGTCGAGGACCGCGACGGCGCGGCAGGTCTCCGGGATGGCTTCGATGAAGCGGCGGACGTCGAAGGGACGAAACAGATGGACCTGGACGAAGCCGGTCTTCTCTCCCCGGGCGTTCAGGAAATCCACGGTCTCCTTCACGCAGCCCGAGACCGAGCCCATGGCGACGATGACGCGGTCTGCGTCAGGCGCGCCGTAGTAGTTGAAAATGTGATAGTCCCGGCCGGTGACGGCGTTGATGCCCTTCATGTACTCCTCGACGACGTCGGGGAGGGCGGCGTAGTCGCCGTTGCTGGCTTCCCGGATCTGGAAGAAGATGTCGGGATTCTGCACGGTCGCCCGGATCATCGGATGCTCGGGGTTGAGCGCCTGGGCGCGGAACGCGTCGAGGGCGTCCCGGTCGAGGAGCGCGGCGAGATCCCGGTAATCCATCTGCTCCACCTTGTTCAGCTCGTGGGAGGTACGGAACCCATCGAAGAAGTGCAGGAAAGGAATCCTGGCCTTGATCGCCGACAGGTGCGCCACGCCGGCGAGGTCCATCACCTCCTGGACGTCGCCGCTGGAGAGCAGGGCGAAGCCGGTCTGGCGGCAGTTGTACACGTCGGAGTGGTCCCCGAAGATCGAAAGGGCGTGTCCGCCCACCGTCCGGCTCGCGACGTGAAGGACGCCCGGGAGACGCTCGCCCGCGATGCGGTGCATCGTGGGGATCATCAGCATGAGACCCTGGGAAGACGTGAAGCTCGACGCCAGGGCGCCTGTCTCGAGGGCGCCGTGCACCGCCGCGATCGCGCCGGCCTCCGACTGCATCTCCACGAGACGCACGCTCTGCCCGAAAAGGTTCTTTTTGCCCTTCGCGGCCCACACGTCGGTCTTTCCCGCCATCGGCGACGACGGCGTAATCGGATAGATCGCCGCGATCTCGGTAAACGCGTAGGCGATATAGGCCGCCGCCTCGTTGCCGTCGACGGTCACGTACTGTTTCTTTCTCTCAGACATGATAGCAGTTCCTCCCGATCCCTTTATTCCGTTTCAATATGATAGAGTCCGGCGCAGTTCTTCTCGAAAATCCGCCCGTACTCCTCTTCGGTAAAATTCATCTCTTCCATGAACGCCAGGTCGTCTTCCTGGAACCACATGGGATAGTCCGTCCCGAACATGACCCGCCGGGTTCCGAAGGCCCGGATGATTTCCTCCGCCCTCTCCTTCGTCAGCCACGGAAAGGACGACGAGGTGTCGACCATGATATTGGGGAAGTCCGGAAGTAGCCGGACCGCCCGGTCCCACACGCTCCAGCCTCCCAGATGCGCCCCGACGAACTTCAGGCGGGGAAACGTCCTGAGGACGTTTGCGATCCGCTCCGGATTGGAATAATCATACCTGAAATCCCCGGTGTGCACCAGTACCGGCAGGTCGTTCCTTTCGCAGAGCTCATAGATCCGGAAGGCCTCCTCGCTGTCGGCGCGGAATCTCTGGAAATCCGGGTGGAGCTTCACTCCCTTAAGCCCGAGCCGCATCAGTTCGGCGAGATCCTCCTCCGGATGCGCGGATGCAGGATGCATCGCGCCAAGTCCCGTGAAGGCGCCTCCGGACTGTCTCACGGCGTCCGCCAGAAAAGTGTTGATGCTGTGGACCTGCTCCGGCTTCGTGGCCACCGAATGGACCACGAAATGCGATATTCCGGCCTTTTCCCCGGATTTCCGCAGGCTGTCCGCCGTCCCGTCGTGATGGCACGAGGCCGGCAGTCCGTCGTAAAACCGGTCCACCGAGGCCACCGCCTTCTCCGCGATGGCCCGTGGGTAGATGTGACAGTGGCTGTCGATGATTCTCTTCATGCTTCCGCCTGTATTCCCGCGCTCCCGAAGGACCGTATCTTACGCGGTTTCGATGCTGGCGGCCTTTTCCAGCCCGAGCTTCTTCACCGCTTCCTCTCTCATCTTGTACTTCTGGATCTTTCCCGCGTCGTTCATCGGGAAATGGTCGACGAAATCGATATACTTGGGGACCTTGTGCTTGGCCATGTGGTCCATCACGAACTTCTTCATCTCCTCGACCGTCATGGTCTCGCCCTCCTTCAGGATGATGCAGGCCATGATCTCCTCGCCCATCGCCTGGTCGGGAACGCCGATGACCTGCACGTCGCTGACCTTCGGGTGGGTGTAGATGAACTCCTCGATCTCCTTGGGGTAGATGTTCTCGCCGCCGCGGATGATCATGTCCTTGAGGCGCCCGGTGATGCGGTAATTGCCCTCGGGCGTCCGGCAGGCGAGGTCCCCGGTGTGGAGCCATCCGTCCCTGTCGATGGCGGAGGCCGTGGCCTTCGGCATCTTGTAGTAGCCCTTCATGATGTTGTAGCCGCGGGCGACGAACTCGCCGATCACCTCATCCGGGCAGTCCTCGCCGGTCTCGGGATCCACAATCTTGCATTCCACCTCGGGGAACGCGCTGCCGACGGTGGAGACACGGACCTCCAGGGAATCCGTCGTCCGGCTCATGGTGCAGCCGGGGGAAGCTTCCGTCTGTCCGTAGACGATGACGATCTCCGGCATGTGCATCTTTTCGACGACGTCCTTCATCACCGCGATCGGGCAGGGGCTTCCCGCCATGATACCGGTCCTCATGTGGCTGAAATCCGTCTTCGGGAAATCCGGGTGGGACAGCATCGCGATGAACATGGTCGGAACGCCGTGGAAGGCGGTGATGTGCTCGTTGTGAATGCACGAAAGCGACGACTTCGGCGAGAAATACGGAATCGGCAGGATCGTGCCCCCGTGGGTCATGGTCGCGGTCATCGCCAGGACCATGCCGAAGCAGTGGAACATCGGCACCTGGATCATCATGCGGTCCTCCGTGGACAGATCCATGCCGTCGCCGATGCTCTTGCCGTCGTTCACCACGTTGTAGTGGGTCAGCATGACGCCCTTGGGGAAGCCCGTGGTGCCGGAGGTGTACTGCATGTTGCAGACGTCGTTGACGCTCACCGCGGCGGCCATCCTGCGGATCTCCTCCACCGGCGTTCTGGACGCGTATTCCAGGGACTCCTCCCAGGTCAGCGCCCCCGGCATGCGGAAGCCCACGGTGATGACGTTTCTCAGGAACGGCAGGCGGCGGCTGTGAAGGGGCCGGCCCGGCCTGTTGTCGCGCAGCTCCGGGCAGAGCTCGTCGATGATCTTTTTGTAGTTGGAATCCCGGTAGCCCTCGATCATGACCAGCGTGTGGGTGTCGGACTGGCGGAGCAGGTACTCCGCCTCGTGGATCTTGTACGCCGTGTTCATGGTCACGAGGATCGCGCCGATCTTGGTGGCGGCCCAGAAGGTCAGGAACCACTGGGGGACGTTGGTCGCCCAGATCGTCACCTTGGAGCCTGCCCTGACGCCCAGGGACACCAGCGTCCGAGCGAATTCGTCCACGTCGTCGCGGAACTCGGCGTAGGTCCTGGTGTAATCCAGCGTCGTGAAGCGGATCGCGGTCTGATCCGGAAACTCCTCCACCATCGTGTCCAGCACCTGGGGGAAGGTCTTGTCGATCAGCGTGCCCTTCTTCCAGACGTAGCGCCCCACGTGACGGCCGCTCCAGTACAGGTGCTTCTTTCCCCTCCGGGTATCCCCGTAGGGCTTCATGGCGTTCTCGAAGTGCGTCAGGATGATCTCGATGTCCTCGAGGCCCTCCGCCCAGGAGGGATCCCACTCGAGGGAGACGAAGCCGTCGTAGTTGACGGACCGCAGGGCGTTCATCAGGTCCGGTATCGGGAGGCTTCCCTCGCCGATGAGCTCCGGCGCGATCGCCCCGTCCTCCTTCCGGAAGTCGTGGATGTGGACGTGGCGGACGTAGGCGCCGAGATTGGAGATGGTGGTCTCCGCATCCTCGCCGGCCAGGACCGAGGTGGTGTACATGTCCCAGACCGCCGCGAGGCGGTCGTCCGAGAAGCGGTTCAGAAGGTCCCGCAGACGTCCCGTTTCCCCCAGCGCGCCGGCGGTCTCCACCAGGATCGTAACCGGCGTGTCCTCGACGGTCCCGAGCAGACGGCCGAGGGCCGCCCCGCAGACGTCCTGATCCGTCTCTTCCGTGTGGATGGCGATATAGTCCGACCCGAGATTGACGGCCGCCTCCAGGCACTCGGAAAATTCGTCCGGGAACGCCGGATCCGTGAAATCCCTGACCGTCCCGATGCACGGGATCGAAAGCCCCCTGCCGATCAGGTCCCTCCTCACGGAAGCCGAGCGGTCCGGGTTGACGGGGCTCGTCTTCCCCTGAAATACCGGTCCCCTGATATCAAAAAGCTCGATGCCCTGCATGCGCGTGCAGACGGCGACGTCGCAGAATTCTTCCCAGGTCTGCTGATTCCAGTTCTGCATTGAAAATGAAAGCTTCAAAATAAACGTCCTCCTGTAGTGCCCTCCGGGCCGGCCGCTGCCGCGCCCCGGAGCCTTCGTCATTCGTTCCGCCCGTAGGGTCTTCCCCGCGTCCCTCAGGCTTCCTCGTACACAATCTTGTTGAGAGCGCTGAGATGCGCGCGGATCGACGCGCCGATGATGTCGGTGGAGATTCCGTTGCCGGAATAGACCCTTCCGCCCGCGCGGAGCTTGACGAGGGCGCTTCCCATGGCGTCCCTGCCCTCCGTCACGGTCTGGATCTGGAAATCGTCGAGCTCGTAGTGATGGCCGATGATCTGCTCGATGGCCTGGAAGGCCGCGTCGATCGGGCCGTCCCCGATTCCCACGCCGCGGATCTCCCGGCCGTCCTTCTCGAGGAGAATGTTGGCGGTGGCCGTGATCACATTTCCGCTGTTGATGACGTAATTTTTCAGTTTATAGGTCGAGGGGACCTGCATCGCGGAGCTCGCGACGATGGCGTCGAGCTCCTTCGTTCCCACGAAATGCTTCTTCTCCGCCACCGAGAGGAAGGCCTCGTAGACCCTGGCGTTGTCCTCCTCGGTGAGGTCGTAGCCGAGCTGGCGGACGACGCGGATCACGTCGCCGATCTCGTCGTTTCCGTCCAGGCAGACCCCGGAGGCGTCGCCGAGGGCGACGTTGGAAAAGCGGGAGGTTTCCTCCGGCTCCGGCTCGAGGATCCGGCCCAGCTGTCCCACGACGCGGTGGAGCTCCGTCAGGCGGACGCCGGTGGAGAGATCCAGGTCATTTCCCTTCACCTCCACGAACTTCGCCAGCTCCTCGATCGTCGGGTAGCCGTTGGGAAGCACGGTGCACTTCACGCCCGCGGCGCCTCTCTGAACCGCCGCCGCCGCGCAGGCGAGGGCCATGTTCATGGCGTCGCTGACCTCCACATAGAGCTCTATGTCGGCGAGGCCGGGGACGTTCTCCATGACGCCTCCGACAAAAGCGCCGAACTCGTCCGGCATCATGACGCCGGCGGTGTCGCAGACCGTGATCTTGTTGGCCCCGGCTTCCACCGCCGTGTTCAGGGCCTGATACAGAAACTCCGGCTCGGCGCGGGTGGCGTCGACGGCGGAGAATTCCACGAATTCGCTGTAAAAGCGGGCCTTTTTCACCTGGTCGGCGATGGCCTCCAGCATGGCGGGCGCCTTCCGGTGGCACGTGTATTCCATCTGGACGGTGGAGACGGGCGCGATGATGTTGAGCTTGGGCTTCTTCGCGGTGCGGACGCTCTCCCAGGTCTCCTCCACGTTTCCGGCGGCGATATCGACAGCGGCTGAGATCCGGGTGACCACCATGGAGGCGATGGTGCGGTTGGCGAGCTGGTCCGCCTTGCTCCCGGAGATCGGCGCCAGTTCGATCGTATCCGCCCTGAGCCGGTCAAGGCTGCGGGCGATCTCCAGCTTCTCCTTGAAGGACAGTTCCCTTCCGCGCGCGCTGCTTGCCTGTCTCAGTGTCATGTCGATGAATTTCAGTGTTCTCATGATTGCATTCCTTTCTCTCTGATGTGAACGCTCTTGAGGCCTCCCCGCCGCCGCGGGAAGAGGCAAAGATCCTGTCTGCTTCCCGCGCCGCGGCTTCTCCGACGGCTTCGCGGGAGGCTCCGGGGATAAAAAACGTCCCGGAGGCTCAGACGCATATCTGACCTCCGGGACGACTAGATGCACGATCTGATCGCGGTACCACCCGGATTGCTGCCCGAAAGCAGCCTCTCTTCGGCGCTCCATTAAGCGCCCGGCCTTGGTTACGGGGCCCTCCGGATCCCCCTACGCAGTCCGCCGCCCGCCGGTCTCTCCCGGAATAGCGTCGGTCCTTCAGGAAATCTGCTCTGGCATGAGACTGCTCGCCGCACTCACACCGGCTCACACCAGCCGCCGGCTCTCTGAAGTGGTGGTCAGTTCGCATAGTGCCGTCATCGCATTTGCTAACTGAAGAAGGATTTTAATGGATGAAAGCGCTTTTGTCAAGTCTTTCGTCCGCTCCCGGGGGCACGTCTTTCATCTGCTCCCGGAGGCGCCTCTCCTGGCAGACGTTTCTTTCCTCCCGGGCCGGAAAGCGTCCGCGCGAAAAGCGCCTTTCGCCGCAGTGTCCCTTGCCCGGCCCGTCCCTCTGCATTATACTGAAAGAGAACGGGGCAGACCCGCAGCGGACCGCAAAGAAAGCCCACTCTCCGTCCGGGGCCGAAGGGCCCGGGGACGGCCTATTTCCGGAGGTAAATATCGATGAGAAAAACCAAGATTATCTGCACCATCGGACCTGCCTGCGACACCGAGGAGATGCTGAAGGAGCTCGCCCGCGCGGGAATGAACGTGGCCAGGCTCAATTTCTCCCACGGCACCCATCCGGAGCACCAGGCGCGCATCGACAGAATCAAGAAGGTACGCGCCGAGATGAATCTCCCGATCGCCATCATGCTGGACACCAAGGGACCCGAATACCGGATCGGCACCTTCGCCAACGGCAAGGTCTCCCTCGAGGCGGGAAATCCGTTTGTGTTCACGACGGAGGACGTCACCGGCGACGAGAGCCGCGTCTCCGTCAGCTACAAGGGCCTTCCCGGCGAGCTTGAGCCGGGGGACACCATCCTCCTCAACAACGGACTCATGAACTTCCGGGTCGTCTCCGCCACCGGCACGGAGATCTGCACGGAGGTCGTCATCGGCGGCGTTCTCTCCGACCGCAAGAGCATGAGCTTCCCCGGGAAGCACATCCGCCAGACCTATCTCTCGGACCAGGACAAGGCCGACATTCTCTTCGGCATTCAGAACGACATCGACTTCATCGCCTGCTCCTTCGTCTCGGTCCGGCAGGATCTCCAGGACGTCCAGGATTTCCTCGACGCGAACGGCGGGGAAAAGATCGAGCTGATCGCCAAGATCGAGAACCAGACCGGCTACGACAACATCGAGAGCATCTGCTCGGCCTGCAGCGGCGTCATGGTCGCCCGCGGCGATCTCGGCGTCGAGGTTCCCTTCGAGAAGCTCCCCGGCATGCAGAAGCAGCTGATCTCCTCCTGCCGGATGCTGGGCAAGCGCGTCATCACGGCCACCGAGATGCTCGAGTCCATGATCCACAGTCCCCGGCCGACCCGCGCCGAAGCGTCCGACGTGGCGAACGCCGTCTACGACGGGACCAGCGCGGTGATGCTCTCCGGAGAGACGGCGGCGGGCGAGTACCCGGTGCTGGCGGTACAGACCATGGCGAAGATCGCCGAGGCGACGGAGAACAACATCCCCTACGACCGCCTCTTCCACGACAACGAATTCCTGATCAAGAACGAGATCGACGCGATCTCCCACTCCACCTGCGGCATGGCCATCGACCTCAAGGCCAGCGTCATCGTCGCCTGCACCATCTCCGGCGTCACCGCCCGCATGGTCTCGCGCTTCCGCGCGCCGGTGGACATCATCGGTCTCACCACGGACGAACACACCTGGCGCAAGCTCGCCCTCTCCTGGGGCGTCACGCCGATGATGTGCGAGATGCTGCCCTCCACCGAGGTTCTGTTCTACACCGCGAAGAAGCTCGCGGCGGACGTCATGAACCTCAGCAAGGGCGACACCATCATCATCACCGGCGGCATCACCAACGGCCAGTCCGGCAACACCAACCTGATCAAGCTCGAGAAGATCTGACAGGTCACGGCCTCGCGGCGCGCCCCATGACGAGCCGGATCTCATTTTCCTGCCGGAGGTCCGCCGCGGGGATATAGTTGTCCCTCATTTTCCTTCCGTTCAGCTCGAGGACGGCGCAGCCGGACTCGACATGGTCCGGATTTTCGACCACGATGTGAAGTACGCTTCCCCGGAATGATTTTCGGATCTCAAGTCCCTCCCATTCCGGGGGAATCGCGGGATCAATCCGGATTCCTTCCAGATCGGGCCTCATTCCGAGAATTCCTTCCACCGACCCTACCATGACGGTCGAGGCGGTTCCCGTCAGCCAGTGCACGTGGGAACGCCCGAAGTGGGGGCTGGTCCGCCCTTCCGTGAACTGGCCGTAGCAGTAGGGCTCCATCCGGCGGATCTCCGCCTCCCCGTTCTGCGCCGCCGGACAGTTCTCCCGGTAGACGCGGTAGGCGCGCCCGCCGTGGCCGGCGAGGGCCTCCGCCAGGATCAGCCACCCCTGGGACTGGGAAAAGATTCCCCCGTTCTCCTTCACCCCCGCGTTATAGATCTGCATGAGGGCGCCGTCGAAGCCGTGCTCCCTGTAGGGCGGATCCATCAGGAGCGCCCCGTATCTGGTGTTGAGAAGGGCGTCCACGCTCCCAAGCGCCTTCTCCCTCTGTTCTTCATCCGCCAGACCGCTGATCACGGCCCAGCTCTGGGGGTTCAGCCACATGGAGGCCTCCGGATCGGTTCTCCTTCCGATCACGGCGCCGTCCTCCCGGAAGCCCCGGATGAAGCGGTCCCCATCCCAGCAGAGCCCGGCGACGAGCTCCCGCAGGTCCTTCTGCTTCGCGGCGAGGAACGCCTCGTACTCCGAATCCTTCCGGAAGGCCGCAAATTCCCTCAGAACCGTCATCGCGTAATAGTACTGGAAGGCCACGAAGGTCGACTCGCCCGCGGCGCCCAGCCTCAGGCAGTCGTTCCAGTCGGCGTAGAGGCCGGCCGGCATCCCGTGGGGTCCCAGGTGGTTCATCGAGAACTCCAGCGCCCGCTTCAGATGGTCGTAGACGGTGTCCTCTCCCCTGTTGGCGTAGGGCACCACCTCGTCGAGGAAGGCCGTGTCCCCCGTCTCCGCCGCGTATTTCCACACCGTCGGGAAGAGCCACAGGGCGTCGTCCGCGCGGTAGGCGGGATGCCCCGTCTCCTTCACGTAGGAGGCGTCGTCGGGCGTGTCCTCGTGTCCCGCGTTGTGGGTGAACCGGACGAGGGGCAGGCCCGCGCCGTTGTCCGCCTGGGCGGACAGCATGAAGCGGAGCTTCTCCTTCGCCGCCTCCGGGGCGAGATGGATCACGCCCTGGATGTCCTGCACCGTGTCGCGGTAGCCGTAGCCGTTCCTGAGCCCGCAGTAGATGAAGGAGGCCGCCCTGGACCAGGTGAAGGTCATAAAGCAGTTATAGGCGTTCCAGGTATTGATCATCGTGTCGAAGGCCGGATCCGGCGTCTTCACGCGGAACGCCCCCAGGCGCTCCTCCCACTCTTCCCGAAGCGCCCGGATCTCCTCCGATACGGTCCGGCGCAGGGCGCCGTTTTCCGCCGCCGTATAGCGCCCGATGATCTCCCGGATCTCCCCGTCGTTCTTCGCGCCGAGCAGGAAGGCCAGGTCCGCCGTCTCCCCGGGGAGAAGCCGGATCACGGCCGAGAGCGCGCCGCAGCCGTATTCGTTGTAATTCATCTCCCCGCCGAGGTCTCCCCTCTCGACGCCCGCGGGATTCGCGTAGCTCCGGTATGGTCCGAGGAAGGCGTCCCTGTCGCCGCAGAAGGATGAAACCGGCGCGCCCGCCAGCGCGAAAACGCGCTCCTCCACCTCGTTTCCGTCCTTATTCCCGGAAATGTCGACCCCGTCGAGATTTCCGTGGACGAGATGCGCGATCCTGTCGCCCCGGAAGGCCGTCCTCGTGATAAAGCGGGAGTACTGGAGGTTCACCTGGTCCTGCTCATAGTTTCTGTGGCTGGTGAACTCCGCGTATCCGGTAACGGTCAGCTCCCGCGGCCGGTCGGAATCGTTTCTCAGCGAAAGGGCCCAGACCTCATAGGTCTCTCCCTTCGGCACGTAGTAGGACGCCTCGCTCCGGATGCCGCGGTAGTCCGCGGAGATCACGGTATAGCCCAGGCCGTGCCTGCACTCGCTGCCGTAGACGGAGAGATCCTTCCCCACCGGCTGCCAGGACGCGGACCAGTAGTCGCCGTCCCCGTTGTCCCGGAGGTAGATGTACCGGCCGGGCGTATCCGAGCCGTCAAAATGATAGCGGAGAATTCTCCCGTCCGCGCCGGACTTCACAAAGCTGTAGCCGCCGGCGTTGCCGGAGATCAGGGCCCCGTAAGCCGGGGACCCCAGATAGTTCGCCCAGGGAGCGGGCGTATCCGGTCTGGTGATGACGTACTCTCTCGCTGCGTCGTCGAAATATCCGTACTGCATGATCGATTTCCTCCCGAAATCCGATGGTTTCCGTTTCTGCTGCCTTTTTCCTGTTTCTTCCGCCGGTTTTGAAACCTGCCGCCGGTTTTAATGCCTTCCGCTGGTTTTGACGCCCTCCGCCGGCTTTGACGCCTGCCGCGGCGGACATCCGGTTTTTCCGCCGTCCTCAGTCTCTTCCGCCGGAGAGCGACAGCGGCAGCTCCAGCCGGTTCGCCTCCAGCAGCTTCCGGTCCGACAGGATTTCCCGGGCGGGTCCCTCCGCGGCGATCCTCCCTCCGGACAGAAGAATGACCCTGCCGCAGGTATCCAGAATCATATCCAGATCGTGGGAAGAGATCAGCTTCGTCCCGGGGATGTCCCGGATGGTCCGGATCACGAGGCGCCTGTTGAAGGGATCCAGGGCGGAGGTGGGCTCGTCCATCAGGATCGTCTCCGGCTCCATCGCCAGCACCACGGCGATGGCGGCCATCTTCTTCTCCCCGGCGGAGATCCTGTGGTTGTGCCGGTGCTTCAGCTCCGACAGGCCCATTCTTTCCAGCACCGCGCTGACCTTCGCCTCGGCCTCCTCCCGCGGCATCCCGTAGTTCAGCGGCGCGAACATCATGTCCTCGTACACCGTCGGCATGAACATCTGGTTGTCCGAGTTCTGCAGCACAAAGCCCGTCCTTTTCCGTATCTCCGCGAGATTTTTCTTCGTCACGTCCAGGCCGCTCACCGTCACCTTGCCCCCGGCCTCCAGGAGGCCCAGAAGAACCTTCATGACGGTGGATTTGCCCGCTCCGTTGGGGCCGATAAGGCCGACGGTCTCCCCGTCCCCGATCCGGAAGGAAAGATCCTTCAGCACCGGGGCGCCCGGTTCGTAGGCGCAGGTCACCTGCTGCAGTTCAATCATGGAATGTCCTCTTTCCCGCTTTCTCTTTCACCATTCCCGAAAAACACAAAAAGAAAGGATGGCCCCGGCGGCCCGCCGCGGCAAAACGGCGGACCGGCCGGCGCCATCCCGGATGTTCTGTCTGTCTGTCAGCTCTTCAGCTTTCTGGCCAGCCAGATCAGGATGCACGCGCCGACGATCGACACGATGGTTCCGCCGATGATGCCGCTGCCCTTGATTCCGACGATCCCCAGGACAATGCTGCCGACGACGCCGCCGGCCAGTCCGATAAGGAGATTCCAGAGCCAGGATCCCTCGCTGTTCATCAGCCGTCCCGCAAACCATCCGGCGAAGGCGCCGCACAGCAGTGTGATGATAAATCCAAACATTTTTCTTCCTCCTATATCAATGATGCAATTCCGTCTTCCGTCCGGACCGAAGATCCCGCGCCGCAAGGGCGCCGGGGAACCGCTCCTCCGGGCGGACCGGACTCCATATGCATTATACACCCCGCGGCGGTTTTGTGAACCACCTTCCTCGGAAGGCAGGTTCTCTCTTTCATTATCTCTGTCTCTGACTGACAACCTCTTTACTCCAGCCGCGGCAGGTTCGTGACAGTCACGTGCCGCGGCAGGCTCACGGGTGATTCACGGCCGCTTCATGACAGGATATACCGGCCGGCCAGAGCGCCGACATCCCCGAACCGAAGGACCAGAAACAGGGCCGTAGATCCGGCCGTGTAGAGCGCGTCCCGGAGCCGGAACGGCGCTGTCCCCGCGTAGAAGAACTCTCCCCGGAAGCCTCTCAGGCGCATGCTTTCGTACAGCTCCTCCGCGCGGTCCATGCTGCGGAGCAGCAGCTGGCCGAGGAACGATCCCCAGGCGGACATCTGGATGCCTCTCTGCCCGGGAGCCCTGAGGCGGTAGGCGTCCGTCATCACCGCCAGCTCCTCCGTCAGCACCGACACGTAGCGATAGGTGAGGAGCAGCAGCGTCACCGGCATGCCGGGCACGTGAAGACGCCTCAGCGCCGCGCACAGGGAGTCGATCCCCGTCGTCGCCATCAGAAGAAAAGACGCCATGAGACAGAACGTCCCCTTGAGCATCAGCGTCAGCATCGAGACCACGCCGCCCGAAACGGAAACCCTTCCCAGGCGAAGCAGGATCTCCCTGTCAAAAAAGGGGTTGAAGATTCCCACCGCCAGTACCAGCGGAAGCACGAAGCGCAGCTTCCGCAGGCAGGTCCCCGCCGGGATGCCCGTGACCGAAAAAAGGATCGCGGGGTAGAGGACCATGAGGAGAACCCCGGACAGGTCATATTTATGAAAAGAGACAACGGTCACGATGTAGATGACCGTTGTCAGAAGCTTTGCCGTCGGGCTGAGTCCGTGAACCGGCGACGAGGCCGCGGCCAGATCGTCCATGCCGCGAAGCTCGCGGAGAGCCCTTTCCGATTGATTCATCTTTTCCTCTTTCTCTGGGACCGGAAGCTGCCTCCGGTCGCGGATTTCTCACTGAACTCAGGCGCCTTCCCGCCGGTCCCGGATTTCTCTCTGGACTCAGGCGCCTTCCCGCCGGTCCCGGGTCCTCCTCTTGCGGAAGAAGCCTCCCGCCAGGCAGATCAGCACCGCCGCACCGGCCACCATGGCCGATCCCGCCAGTCCGGAGACGGTCGTCCCCGCGGCGCTGTCGCTGCCCGCGAAGGAGTAATCCGGGAGAAACGACGTCTTTTCCTGGATGGACGCGGCCGTGTCCGCCGCCTTGCCCGACAGTCCGAAGGACTCCTCGTCGAGTCCCATGTTTTCCGCGTAACCCTCTTCCGTGTTGCCGAACAGGGCCCACTCCAGTCCGTCCGGATTCCGGCTGGCCGTCAGGGAGAGTCCCCCGCCCACGAAAGCCGTCACCACGGCGAGGATCAGCACCGTCGTCCGGATGGAGCCTCCGGACGCGGTTGCCTTGCCTCCCGCGCCCGCTTCCCGGATCAGCTCCGGCCTTGATTCATAGACAAACAGAAGCACCGCGGCGGTGACCGCTCCCTCCGCGAGGCCGATCGCCAGATGGATCGGCAGCATCAGTCCCGCGAAAGCGGCGAAGGGAAGCTCCGTGATGCCCGAGAGCTGCGTCTCCAGCACCACCGAGAAAGCACCCAGCTGAAGCGTCACGACGCAGCCGATGAGCGACGCCGCGACGATGCCCGCGCGGACGCGTCCCCTGCTTCCGGCGCGGGAGCGGACGCTCCGCATGATGGGTCTCCATATCAGGAAGTATCCGACGAAGCACCCGTAGAACGCCATGTTCCATATGTTCGCCCCCAGGGCCATCAGCCCCCCGTCCGCGAAGAACAGACACTGGATCGCGAGAATCACGATCATGGACAGGAAGCCCGCATAGGGCCCTAAAAGGGCGGACAGCAGCATGCCGCCGCAGATGTGCCCGGAGGACCCTGTCCCCGGGATCGTGTAGTTGACCATCTGGCCGGCAAATACGAGGGCGGCCGTGACCGCCATCACCGGAAGCTTCCGGTCATCGTCGTCCTGCCGCAGCCGGTACACCGATACGCCCGCCGCGGCACAGGACAGTCCGGCCATTCCCGCGGCGACGGCCGGGGAAAGTAAAGCGTCCGCCATATGCATACTGATTCCTCCTCTCCGCGCGGCAGCCCCTTATTTCCGCCAGGGAGCTGACAGACCGCCTCTCATTTCTCCGCGAGAGCCGGCAGACCGTCCTCCTTTTCCGCGTGGGAGCTGACAGTTTAACGTGATAACTGACTGAAGTATAGCAGGCGGAAAACAGGGCCCGCAAGCCCCCCGGGGGGATGGAAAAAGCATGGAAAAAGCCGCGGCGTCACAGGGGTCGACAAAACCTGTCCGGAAATAGTATGATGCTTCTGAAGGAGGTGAGGAACATGAAGACATGGACCCGCGAAGAACGCTACAGGGTGCTCAGGGATCCGGAGGAGATCCGCGCCCTGCACGAGCGCATCCGGGAGACCGCCTACCGGCAGACGTACCACATCCAGCCGGTGACCGGGCTTCTCAACGACCCCAACGGCTTCGTCATGCACGACGGCAGCTGGCATCTTTTCTATCAGTGGTGCCCCTGGGGGGCGGTTCACGGCCTCAAGTACTGGTACCAGACCGTGAGCCCTGACCTCATTACCTGGAAAAACGTCGGCGTCTGCATCCGCCCTGACACGGAGTTCGACAACAAAGGCGCCTACTCCGGTTCCGCGCTGCCGGACGACAACGGGCTGTGCCTGTTCTACTCCGGAAATCACCGCGACCCCGACTGGACCCGTAAATCCTACACCTGCGTGGCGAAGCTGTACGACGACGGGCGGCGCTCCAAGCTTCCCTGGCCGCTGTTCGGGCCTCATCCCGGTTACACCGAGCACCAGCGCGACCCCAAAATCCTCTTCGACGACGACACCGGTCTCTATTACATCATGATCGGCGCGCAGACGAAGGAAAAGCACGGCTGCGTGATCGTCTACCGCTCCCGGAGCCTGCTCGAGGGCTGGGAATTCGCGGGACAGCTCCGGGTGCCCGGCTTCGAGGACTTCGGGGACATGTGGGAATGTCCCGCCATCGAGCGCATCGGGGACAGGGACGTCCTCATCTTCTGCCCCCAGCACATGAAGCTCATCCACAGAGGAGACTGTCTCAACCACAACGGCTATATCATCGGGCGCATGGACTGGGCGTCCCTCACCTTCACCCCGGACGGAAGCTTCCACGTGCTGGATTTCGGCTTCGACTCCTACGCGGCGGAATGCGCAAACAACACGCCCGAAAACGACCGCAAGGTCCTCGTCGCGTGGATGGGCCTTCCGGACTCCTCCTACCCCACCGACGAGGACGAGTGGTCCGGATGCCTGACCCTGCCCCGCGAGCTCCGCGTCAGCGGAAGGCGCCTCGTCCAGACGCCTCTCAAAGGGCTGGAGGCTCTCCGGGACGGGGAAGTGCCGGCCGGTGAGCAGGTGCTGCCCCCCGCCTGCGAGATGGAAATCGTCTTCGGACGCGACGATCCGGATCTTCGGCTTTTCACCGGGCCGGACGGAAGCGGCGGCATCCGCATCCACTGCAGCCGCAGCGACAATATGCTCACCGTGGACCGCTCCGGCCTCGCGCGGCGGTTCAACACGGACCAGGGAGAGGTCCGGCAGCATCTGATCGATTTCCCGCTGGAGAAAATGCGCGTCTTCATCGACCGCAGCTCCGTCGAGATCTTCGCCGGAGACGGAGGGGCGGTCTTCTCCTCCCGCGTCTTCCCGACGGAACGGGAGCACGGCTTCCGGGTGAACGGCAGCGCCTCGGTCCGGATCTGGAACATCCGGCCGGCGGTGGTGGACGACTTCGTCGTCTGAGGCGCCGCGGAGGGTCCACCTACGGCTGTAACGCAGAAAGCAGCCTGCCGGCAGCGCCGCGGAAAGCAGCGGCAGGCCGCGCCGCGGAGAACAGCGGCAGACCGCGCCGCGGAGAACAGCGGCAGACCGCGCCGCGGGAGATCCACTTACAGCTGTGACGCAGAAAACAGCCTCCGGCAGCGCCGCGGAACAGAATCGCTGACCATAAAGAGCGGACAGGGGAACGCCGCGCGTTCTCCTGTCCGCTCTGTCTTTGCATTTCTGCTGTATTTCTACTGTATTTCTGCTGTATTTTTTCTGTATTTCCAATCTTTGTTTCTGCTTTCTGTCTCCCGGCCTTTATGCCTGGGGCACCTCGTCGACCTCGAAGAAAATCGTCGTAAATCCGTCCCTCTCGGCGAAGATGGCGTGGACGGGGATCGGAAGCTTGTCGCGAAGCATTCTCGCCTGCTTCTTCTTGAGTCCGAAGACCGTGCAGTTGAACATCGGGCCCTCCTCCATCTGGACGAGTCCGTAGAAATAGGGGCCGATCTTGCTGTTCCAGGGATCCGCGTTCAGCGTGGACGGCAGGATGATGCTGTGAAGCATTCCCCGGCCGGACAGCTCCACCCACTCGGTCTCGTGGTAGCCGCAGGTGTTGCAGGCGTAGCGGGGCGGGAATTCGATCGCGCCGCATTCCTTGCATTTTCTCCCGTAGATCTTGTGCTGCGCCAGGCCTTCGTAAAATTTGGAGACGACTCTTTCAATCTTCATCATGGCTTCGGTCCTCCTTATTCAACCACCCTGAGGATCGGTATGCGGCAGTTCTGGCCGCCGCCGAATCCGCGGAGCATCGCTGTCTTCGGGTTGTTCTTTACCTGATGCGCTCCGGCCTGTCCCCTCAGCTGAAGAACCGCCTCGTAGATGTCCGCCATGCCGGAGGCGCCGTAGGCGTGTCCGTAGGAAGTGCGGCCGCCGTGAGGATTGATGGGGCGGTCGCCGTCGAAGGCGGTTCTGCCCTCAAGAACCCATTTCCAGCCCTCGCCCTTCGGCAGGTAGCCGACCTCCTCGGCCGCCAGCAGCTGGGAGGGAAGGACAAAGTCGTTTACGAGCAGCAGATCGATGTCGTCCGGGGTAAGTCCCGTCGCGGCGTAGACCTGTCTGGCCGCCTCCTTCGTGATCTCCTTCTCGTTGTGCGGACGCATCAGCTCGAGGCAGGAGGCGCCGATCCCGAGGACCTCCACCGGCTTCTGACGGAACTGTCCGGCCATCTCCGTGGGACACACGATGCAGCAGGCCGCGCCGTCCGCGCTGGGGGCGTTCCCCGTGTTGCGGAGATACATGGTCGTCTTCGGGTTGTAAGGGGAGGCGAGATACTCCATCACGTCGTCGTAACCGGCCTCCTTCGCCAGCTCCTCGAAGGGAGTGCGGAGCATGGCCAGCGGATTGAGCGCGGCCGCTCTTCTGCCGTTGTAGGACATGGTGTTGAGAATCAGGTCGATCTGCTCGTCGGTCAGACCGTTCTCTTTCCTGTAGAGGTCGATCCAGTCGTCCTGGCCGATATGTCCGCCGCCGAGGGCCCTCGTGTAGGCGCGGTCCATGATGGCTTCGATATCCGGGATGACGTCGTCGGTGGTGATCTGTCTTCTGATGTGGGCCGGCTTTCCGGGAACGGGAAGACCGCAGGCCATCTCCACGCAGCCGCTGAGCACGATGTCATGGGCGCCGCTGGCGACGTCCATCACCGCCTCCTCCAGGCCGACGTAGCCCGAGCAGCATGCCTCGGAATGGTGAATGGAACCCTTGCCTCTCATGCCGAACCACTCGGCGACCTGCATGTTCGGCGTGGCGGCATTGTTGAAGAATTTGGGATTCGCGGAGCCGTGATAGAAATAGTCGACGTCTCTCGGCTCAAGGCCGGCGTCCTCCATGGCCATCAGTGCGGCATGCCCGAAAAATTCCCCTTCCGTGAGCCCCTCGTACTCCGGAATCTCAGTGATATCGCAGAACGGCGTTGCACCGACGCCGATAATCGATACACTTCTTTTGTAGTTCCCCAGTTTTCCCTCGACCATATCGGTTCTCCTTTTCGGTCAGTGTCTCACGAAGCGCTGCGCCGTTTCCTTCCGCGGACGGTGTGGGGCGGCGCGCCTTTCATGAGAGTCGGAATCAATCCGGTTACGTGTTCGTGCCTGGCCGCCAGCGCTGCCCCGCAGGCGTCGTCGTACTCCCCCCAGGAGCTGAACGAGACGGAAACATTCCGCCCGTGCGCCGGGGCGAAGGCGGCGGCTTTTTTCTCCAGTTCCTCCGCGTATTCACTTATATAGCCTGCCATCTCGCCGCCGATCACAAGGCCGATGCCGTAGGCGGCCCTGAGATTGCAAAGCGCGAGGGCAAGATATCCGAGATATTCGTCCCAGAGGGCGCGATACTCCTCGTTCCCCCCGGCGATGTCCCTGAAAAAGGCTTCGTAGCCGGCCTCGGCCGCTCCGCGTCTCTTCATCAGATCGATGATCCGGCTGGCGGAGCACAGCTCGAGGAAGCTCCCGGGAATCCCGTAATCGCGCGTCGTCCCCCGGGGATCCAGGATCATGGCGCCGACGTCGACGCCCGAGCCGCCGGTCCGGATGAGCTCGTCGCTGCGGATCGGAAACCCGCTGATGCGCCGGCTGAGAAGAATGAAAAAGCTGTCGGGATAATCCGCCTTGCCGAAGGTCTGGGCGAGACCGGCGAGCATTCCCGCGTCTCCGACCGAGACGTCCTCCCCGAACGCCGCGCGGACGTCTTCCAGGAGGACCACCGGCACGCCCAGCGTCTCCGTGCCGGTCACGATGCCGCGCTCCTCATCGACGAAACCCGGCAGCGCGATGCCGGTGAGGCAGGACGCGTACGCCTCTCCGCAGAACTCCTCCGCAAGAGCCGCGACGCCGCTCCAGTACTCCTTCGTGCCGGCGTATTCCCGATAGAATCTCTCTTTCTTCAGGATGGTGCCGGCGAAGTCCGTCAGCACCAGGTACACCGTGTGCCCGGCGACGCTGACGCCGAGGTATTTCTGATAGTCCGCGCTGACCGACAGCTGCACCGGCCGCCGGCCGCCGGAGGAGACGGCGGCGCCGGCCGCCGTGATAAATCCCCCTGCTTTCAGCAGATTTACAATATTGGAGACCGTGGCGACGCTCACCTCCCTGTTCTTCGCGATCTCGGCGATCGTGATCCCGGGGAAGCACTCGATATCCCTCATGATATACAGAGCGTTCTGCTGTCGAACCTCCATTGTATTGGCTGCTTTCATGCTTTTCCTGCCGTTCCCGTCTGCTTTGCTCCTGCGTTATTGTTTCTCTGTATGATTATACCCTTGAATCGGACTTCAGCTCAAGATAAAGGACTTCCTGGGGCGTAAGTTTCACGTTCAGGGCGCCGATGGAAGACTCGATCTCGGAGCGGTTCGCCGCGCCGATGATCGGGAACGCGTTCAGCGGGCTGTCAAGGACGTAGGCCATGGCGACCTGCGGGATCGTGCAGCCCTTCTCGGCCGCGATTTCCGCGCAGCGGTCAAGACGGACGAAGTTCTCCTCATAGCAGTAGCCGATGCGGCAGAACATATCGATCTTCTCCGGATCATTGGCGAGAAGCTCCCTGGTGATGCGGCCGGAGAACATGCCTCTGGCGAGGGAGGAGTAGGCCAGGACCGGCATCTGGTTGTTGATGTACCACGCCTGGGCGTCGGCGTTCTTGCTGCCGGCGATGGTCACGCAGCCGGGGGCGAAGGGATTCTTGACCTGCTCCGCGAGGCTGAAGTTCGGGGAAGAGACGGACATCGGCTCGAGGTTGTGGGCGTAGGCGTACTCGTTGGCCTCCTCCAGGCGCTGATGCGTCCAGTTGGATCCGCCGAAGATCCTGACCTTTCCGTCGGCCTTGAACTCGTTGAGCTTCTCGACGATGGGGCCGACCGGCAGATCGGTGTTGTCCCTGTGAAGCAGATAGATGTCGAGGTAGTCCGTCTTCAGGGCCTCCAGCGTGAGGTTCATGTCATAATCCATGTCCTCCGGGGTCACGCGCTGCACATCGTCCTTCGGATGAGCGCCCTTGGAAAGAAGAACGATGTCCTCGCGGTTGCCGCGGCTCTCGATCCACGCCCCGACGGTCGGCTCGGAATCATAGGCGCGGGCGGTGTCGATGCAGTTGATGCCCAGATCGAAGGCGGCGTCCAGCGTCGTGAAGTGCTTCTCCATGTTGTCCGGGAACATGCCGAAGGTTCCCATGAAGAACTTGCTGATTTTCTTGTCAATGCCCTTGAATGTCGTGTATTCCATATCCGTTTCCTCCCTTATATGACCTTTTGCGTTCTGTAGCCCGGGGCGGGACGGCCCGCTCCGCATTTCCTCGGAGGCCGCTCCGCCCCGGATCGTTTTTCCTGCCGTAAATTATTCTTCCGGAAGCTTGAAGTTTGCGGGAAGTCCGCCGTGCTTCTCCTCGTTGTAGACCTCCAGGAAAAGTCCCAGTTCCTTGTGGAGATCCAGATAGGCGAACTCCATGCCGATGACCGGATCCTTGCACCACAGCCACGGATCTCTTCCGGTGTTGACCTTGTGCTCCTCGATGACCTTGTCGAAGCTGTCTCTCGTGATCAGCGCGATGTGGTGCATGCCCGGGCCGTGCTCGTCGAGCCAGGTCTTGTAGGGGCTTTCGCTGATCGGCTGGATGAGCTCGATCTCAAATCCCCAGCAGTCGCAGAAGGCCATGATCGTCTGAAGACGGTCGCGCGTTCCGTTCATCGTGAAATCCGGGAACTCGGCGGAATCCAGCGGGCTGACTCTCCACGGGCCGATCCCGTACTTCTCATAGTTCTTGATTGTCTCCTCGACGTTCTCAACGATGATGCCGATCTGTAAAAACTTTGCGAACTGTGTGTCCATCATGATAAATCCCCTCCGTTAATTTGTATTATGAATTTTGTAGATTATGAACGTTATTGATTCTGAACCGGCTCCGCGCCGTCCCGGCCGGACGTGCGGCTTATCTGTAGATCGGGTCCAGGACGGTGTCGATGTAGTTCTTGGTCAGAAGGATCGTGGAAAGCGGATCCGGCGTCCCGTCAGATTCGATGCCGACCCATCCCTTGTGCTGATGCTTCTTCATCAGGGCAAGCAGTCCCTTGAAATCCAGAAGTCCTCCGCCCGGCTCCCAGAACCAGCGGGCGCCGTGCTCGTCGAATTCGGCGCCGGGTCCGAATCTCTTTTCGTCCGGGGCGTTGATGTAGGTCGTGTCCTTCAGGTGGAAGTACTGGACCCTGTCGTGATAATCGTCATAGAACTTGCAGATGTCCTTGCCCATGATCGAGACCTGGGCGGTGTCGAGGCAGTAGAAGACGTACCGCGGATCCGTCATCTCGAGGAACTTCTCGTGATCGTACTTGTTGACCGCGCACCAGAACTCGTTGTGAATGGAGACCGCGAGGCCCTTCTCGGCGCACATGCGTCCGACCGTGTTCATGCACTCGGCGACGTTCTTCAGCCCTTCCTCGTCGAGGGGGCCGGTGCCGTAGTACTGTCCCGCCGGCTGGACGATGAGGTTGATGCCGTCGCACTCCGCCAGGGCGTCGATCGCCTGCTGCTCATAGGCAAAGATCGCGGGATGATTTCTCTTGTCCTGGGATCCGACGTGATGGGAGAACATGCCGGTGATGCGCTCGATGCCCCGCTCCTGGGCGAATTCCTTGAAATTCTTCATGGAGCCGAAGGCGTTCCGGATGCTCGGAACCGAGAAGACCATGATCTCGATTCCCTTGAAGCCGGCCCCGGCGAAGTAGCGGAGGATCTTGTCCCAGTCCTGGTAGTAGTAGGCGGAACCGAAATCACCCATGTACCACTCGTCGAAGTTGTTGATCTGCTTGTAATTGATGTTGCCCCACAGGTTGGTCATGTAGGTGTAATTGATATTTCTCTTCTCCATCATTTCACCTCCGCCGCGTAATTCTTTTCCAGCCTGTTCCAGAACGTGCGCATTCTGAGGATGCCCTTCGGGATATCCAGCGAGTACTTCGAATCCAGGATCACCGGTCCGTCGAAATCGCTGTCCTTCAGGATCCTGTAGAGACGGTCGAAGTCGATGCCGCCGAAGCCCAGGTCGTAGTAGACTCTCTGGAGCCTGCCGTCCTGCGGGAATTCGGGAGAGATGGTCTTGTAGACGTCCAGCTCATCCACGAATTTCGTATCGGTGAAGCAGACCGCCTTCGCCTGCTTCGCGTACTTCTCATAGTAAGCGGCGTAATCGGCTCCGGCGATGACGAGATGGGCCGGATCCGGGGCGTAGGTGACGACGTCCGCGTCGAGCTTCTCCAGGAAGGCGTCGACGGCCGCGCCGCGCATCAGCGTCCAGTACTCGTTGCGGATCACCGCGTTGATCCCCTTCTCTTTGCAGGCGGCGCCGATCCTGTTCATGCAGGAGGCCGCGTCCTCAAGGAAGGCGGCGGTCTTCGCTTCGTTGCCCTCGAACACCTGCTCCAGGAAGCCGACGCCCGGCGTCGGGGAGATCAGGAGCGTGCTGCCGCCAAGCTCCGTCAGTGCGTCCGCGCAGTCGACGGCGTGCTCGTAGAACGCGTCGAAGAACTTCTCCATGGGAAGGCCCGTCTCGAAGAGGCTGTTGAACTGCGCCTGGGCGGAGATGCCGATGACCTCCACGTTGTCGATGCCCTTCTCGTTGAGGTACTTCCTGTACCCGGCAGGAGAGCCGAATCTCGTGCGGATCGACGCCGTGCAGATGGGCGCGCCGTTGCGGGATACGTTCTCCGTATTGGGAACCATCGGAATCATAATGGACGTAAATCCTGCCGCCGCGAACATGTCCGTGACTTCATCCCAGTACCACTTCGCCGCTCTCAGGAAAGCGCCGGGACCGCTCGTGTCGGCGTTGACGATGCCAAAGCTTCCTACAGCCTTCATACCAGTTACCTACCTTTCCATGTCTTCATTGTTAATTCCAATATAACCGCCCGGAGAAGGCCTGTCAACTAATTTTTAATAACTTTTTATAAGTTATATAAAAAGTGGTCCGGACCCCGCTTTTTCAGGGAAAGACAAGAAAGGAGAGCCGGCTGTTTCCGACTCTCCTGATCGCTGTTTTCTCTCTTCTTTTTTACGGGTCTTGGGGGATCAGTCGAACACGACCGTCTCGCCCGTCTCGGCGGACTTGTAGATGGCTTCGATGACGCGCGTAACCACTGCCGCCTGCTCGCCGGTCACCGCCGGTTCGCTGCCCGTCGCGACGGCCTCGATCCACTTGTCCATGTCATAAGCCCACATGTTGTACTTGGCCTCGGGATCCACCGTCTCCGTGGTGAGCTTTCCGTCGACCATCTTTGTCACGCGGACGCAGTTCTCAAAGCCCGGGCCCACCATGTCGGCGCCGGCGAGGGTTCCCGCGACGGAGCAGATGATGCCGGGGGCCTCCTGCAGCATGTTGGAGCACCAGGCGGTCTCCACATAGAACATCGCGCCGTTCTTCATGGTGATCATCGCGTAGGCGGTATCCTCGACGTCGAAGTTGTCCGGATCCCACGGACCGAGGTCGTTGCCCTCCGGGAAGTTCTTCATCTTGTCAAAGGTGACGCCGCGGACCGTGGCCACGTCATAGTTGCCGGTCAGCCACATCGGAAGGTCGATGGAGTGGGGGCCTCCGTCCATGAGGACGCCGCCGCCGTTCAGTTCCTTGCTGGTGTAGACGCCGTAGGCCGGAAGACGTCTCGGGCGGAGCTGGGAGGAGCGGATGTAGTACACGTCGCCGAATTCGCCGGCGTCGTACATTCTCTTCATCTCCATCGGAGCGGTGTTGTAGCGCCACTGCGTGCCGGAGGCGAGCTGGCGTCCTGCCTTGTCGCGGGCCGCGAGCATCTTCTTCGCATCCTCATAGTTGCAGGCGAGGGGCTTCTCGCAGTAGACATGCTTGCCGCTCTCAAAGGCCGCGATGGTCATCTCGCAGTGAAGCGGGTTCGGCGTGCAGACGTGGACGGCGTCGATGGTCTCGTCCTTCAGCATCTCCTTGTAGTCCGTGTAGACGGCCGCGCTGAGACCGAACTTCTCGTTGGCCTTCTCGCATCTCTCGGGGATGATGTCGCAGAGGGCGACGATCTCGACCTCGTCCGGATGCTTCGTCAGCTGCTCCAGATGCTTCGTTGTTCCGATTTCTCCGACTCCGATGATGGCGACTCTGATTTTCGACATGATTTTTCCTCCTGTAAATGTGATCTTCTGCGTTTTGTGTTCCTGGTTCTTTCCTGTTTCTTTATCCTGGCGTTTCTTTTATCCGTACGTTTTTGATCCCGTACTTTTTCATTCCGCGCTTCTGTTTCCTCGCTTCTGTTTCCGCGCTCTTTTGATTCGGTGCGTTTCCCGTTCCCTTCGGCGGACCTGCCGTTCCTCCGCCGTTTTTACTGCGGCAGGACCGTGCAGGAGGCGGCCACTTTCTCTTCCCTGTTCTGGAAGGTGAAGAACTCCAGACAGAAGTTGCCTTCGTAGCCGAGCTCCTTCACCGTGTTCAGGATGTAGCTGTAGTTCAGCTCGCCCACGGTCAGCTCGCCTCTCATCGGGGATCCCGCTCCGTGGAGGTCGCCGATCAGGTCCAGGTTGTTTTTGATGGTTTCCGTGATGCCGCCGCAGATGTTCTGGAAGTGGAAGATGTCATACAGCAGCTTCACGTTGCTGCTTCCGACGCGGCGGATCAGTCCGAAGGCCTGTTCCGCGGAGGTGAAGAACCCGCCGGTCAGCGGCTCCACGATGACGAGGACGTCTTCCTTCTCGGCGATCGGGGCGATCTTTCTGAGCTGCTCCTCCATCACGTCGAGCACTTCGTCCGCGGAGAGATCCTTCGCGTACTGGTCCGCGTTGAAGATCAGCTTGCGGCAGCCGATGGACTTCGCCTTCGGGACGCTCTCGGCGAACGCCGCGGCCAGCTCTTCCGTCTTCGCCGGATCTCCGAGCCAGGTCGCTCCGCCGGAGACGCAGGCGCGGATCTCGATGCCGATCTCACGGCTCTTCGCGGCGAGCGTTTCCAGATCTCTTCCCTCGAGGCTGAACATCTCGATTCCGGTCAGGCCGTTTTCCTTCGCGAACTCCATCGCCTTGACGATCCCGTCCGTATCCGGCCACACCGGGCCCTTCTCTCCTACGCCGACAAACATAATATCCGCACAAAGGCTGTACTGCATCTCTTTTTCCTCCTCTTCCTGTGTTTTGCTGCGATCCGTTTCCCTTCGGGGCTGCCTCCCGGTCCCGCTTCGGACCGTTCCGCTCCCTGTTGATTTTATTTTACTCACAGAGCCCCTGCCGGGCGCACGATTCGGAAAACCGTTTTCCGCAGAAGGGATAATGGTTCCTATAAAGAAAATCTGGTATCATATTTGATACCTGTCAAGGCGCAGAAACACCCCTCCGCGGCGGCGCGGAACATCTGAGCGGATGTCCTGCCCGCGCGGGGGGGCCGATTCCTTCGTCGAGGCGGAAGCCCGCCGCAAAACACGGCGCTTCCCGGTCCTTAAAACATTCCGGGCTGAAGGACGGGCAAGGCCGCCGACGGCTCCGCCCGGTCTCTCAGTATTCCAGATGGAGGGCCCTGTACTCCTCGCTGAGGGCGATCAGGAAGCCTTCCATCATCGTAAGCCAGCACAGAGGCATGTCCTCCGAGTCGAGGATGACCCGGTCCGCGTACTTCCGGTAGCGGGTCCGGCTGCTCCCGGCGAGCCAGACGGCAGCGCCGTTTTTGCGAAGGTTTTTGAAGACCTCCGTCATGTTCAGCGTCTCCGCGAACTCGATGGTGGAGATCATCGCCACGCAGTCCGGCCCAGCGGTCTCCGAGGCCGCCAGCATCTCCGGGTACAGCGCGAACCAACCGGTCTCCTTGCCGTCCATCGCCAGGTTCTGCTGGAGGGACGAGATGCCGGAGAGGCGGAAGGGCATGTAGAAATCCACCCGGCCGGCGTCCCCCAGCGCGGAGGCCAGCCCGCCGAGAAGCTCCGGCGTCACATGGGCCTTCAGATTCTCCGCGGCGAGGGAGAGCTGGGCCTCCGCCGTCTCGAGAATCTTCTCCTCGCTCTTCAGCGCTTCCGCCGGCAGGATCCGGTTGTAGTAGTTGTACTGCGTCACGGCGGCCTGCAGGGCATAGCGGAAATTTGAGAAGCTGCTGTAGCCCATCTTCTGCACCATGCGCCACACCGTGGTGCGCGAGGAGCTGGTGATCTCCGCGATGTCGTAGATCGTGACGTCCTGCATCTCGTCAAGATGCGTGAGGATCCCCCGGGCGACGCCCCGGTAGGTGCTGTCCGCCGGAAGAGTATTGTACAGCTCGATCAGATTCTGCAGTACGTTCAAAACCGTCGTCCCTCCCGTTCCGACCGGATCCTTCTCCGGAATGTGATACCTCTCTATGCCGGCCTGCCTGCGGGGCCGGGCACTTCTGCTGATCCGCGGGCCGCTTACTCGTAGATGACGATCCTCATCCCGGGTGCCGCGTTCTCCAGGATCGTCTTCATAAACGCTTCGCCGATGGCCACGCAGCCGGAGGTATATCCCTTTGATCCCTTGCAGTGCAGGAAGATGGCTGAACCTCTGGGCCAGACGCAGTCCGGGTTGTAGTCGATCGCGATCCCGTAGTTGTACGCCGGACCGCAGTCATACATCCTCTCTCCTCCGCAGCTGTGTTCCGTATCCTCCCTGTCGATGATCCGGTTGTAGTACTCGCTGTCTTCGTCACAGGCGTAGGTGTTCTCGTTCACGTTGATGTAAGGGAGGGAAGTGCCGGGATTGTCGAGAATGCCGAAGGCCTCCCGGACCCCGAAATCACCCAGGGGCGTTTTTCCGTCCCCCTCCCGGGTCTTGCCGGTGCCGTTCTTCCCGATATAGCCGTCCGTCTCAAATACGAGGTCCCAGGCCTCGCTCCCGCCGGACAGCTTGCGGTAGAACCGGACGGCGGCGCTGCCGCCCGGCCTGCACCTGACGAGCAGGATCTGGCGGACGTCGCCGTCATCGCGGTACTGCTGAAGGATGCGCCGCCAGAAGGCCTGGTTTTCCGGACGGACCGGCGGCTTCTCCCCGGCCCGCGCGGGGACGGCGCAAAGCAGCTCCAGCGCCAGAACGACGATGACCGCGGCTGCAGTCTGCATGATTGTCTCCTGTCTTATCTTCATGGTTGATCTTTCCCGGATTTCTTCCGACGGGAATCCCGGTTTTTCCCGGATCTCGCCCGATCGGGGCCGTCCGGCCCACGGACGCGGCGGATCCGTCACGTCCGGCGGATTTCGCCTCTGCGGAAACCGTCAGAAAAATTATAGGAGAAGTGATTTCCGCTGTCAACCGCGCGGCGGGTCCTCCGCCAGAGCCAGGAAGAGATCCGCGTCAGGCATCACAGCGGGGATCACGTTAAGGGTCCTCCGCGAGGGCCAGGAAGAGATCCGCCGCCGTGGGGAGAATCCGGTCGTTGAAATCATAGGCGTCCGTGTGCACCGGCGGGTAGTTCACGCCGTTGCCGATATAGAACATCGCGCCGGGGCATTCCTTCAGGTAATACCCGAAATCCTCCGAGGCGCGCCACATCTCCTTCATCTCCACGGTCTCCAGACGCGCGGCCTCCGCCAGAGCCAGAACCCTGCCGAGAGGTCCGTCGTGGTTGACCGTCTCCGGAAAATAGTCTGTGACCGAGTGGGACACGCGGAACGCGCCGGACGGGGAAGGCGACGAGGCGTACCGCAGGAGGTCCTCCTCCATTTCCTTCAGCGTCTCTCCCCGCTCCGCCCGAAGCGTGAAGGAGATCTGTCCCTCCCCCGGGGAAATGCCGAAATCGCCGCTGCCGCAGCTCATTCCCACGATCGTGCAGAGCGCCTTTCCGCCGCACGCGGCCGCGGTCTTCGGGGCGCGCAGGGCCAGGCCCGCGATTCTCGCCGCGGGGCTGTTTCCCTGCTCCGGGGCGGCGGCGTGGGACGGCCTTCCCGCGAGGCGGATCGTGAGCCCCTCGGAGGAGGGCTGCGTCAGGCCTCTCCGGAAGACGACGCTGTTTTCCGGGTAGCCGCTGAGATTGTGGAAGGCGTAGATCCCGGAGATCCCCTCCTCCCGGATCAGTTCCCTGCACCGGAGGGCCCCCTGACCCGTCTCCTCGGCGGGCTGGAAGATCAGAAAGACGGTCCTTCCGGCTTCCCGCCGGTCCAGCCCGAGGGCCAGACCGCACAGCGCCGCCATATGGCCGTCATGGCCGCATTTGTGGGAGACGCCCCGGTTCACGGAGGCGTAGGGGAGGTCCGTCCCTTCCTCCATCGGCAGCGCGTCCATGTCCGCGCGGAAGGCGAGGGGACTTCTCCCGGAGGCGCCTCTTCTCACGGCGTAGAACCAGCCGTCCCGGTCCACGATCTCCAGCGAGGTGTTCTGCCGCAGAAAGGACTTCAGCCGCCCGATCGTCTCCTCTTCCATTCCGGAGAGCTCCGGATGCCGGTGCAGCAGATGCCTCAGCTCCGTGATCTTCCGAAGATGTTCCTCTTTCACCTGTTTCCGCCCTCCCCGGTAAATAACCTGTTGACCGGTTCCTGACATCGTGTCTCCCAAAAGCCGGTCTCTTCTACCGGACATTATACCTTAGCGCACTGTTTTTGCCCATTGCTGCCGGACAGTATTCCTGTCTGCCGAAAATTTGTCCGGCAGAGATCTTCGCAAATACGCCGCAAACATGTCTGCTTGCATTTCAACAGAAAGATTGTGTCATTGCAGGCAAAAAACGATGGAGCTTGTTTCTGTTGTGGTATACTACCTGTGTACTTAAGAATCAGGGAGAAACGATATGGGAAGAGTAATCGAAGTGATACAGACCGTCGCGCCGGTTCTGGTCCTGCTTTGCATCGGCATGGTCTGCCGGAGCCGGAAGCTGATTTCCCGGGAGGGCATCAACGCGCTCAAGAGCGTGGTGGTGAATATCACGCTGCCCGCCGTGCTGCTCAGCGCCTTCGCGACGACAAAGTACACCTTCATGGACGTGGTCATCCCGCTGATGATGTTCCTGATCTGCCTGGCCGCGTATTTTATGGGCAAAGCCGCGGCACGGATCTTCCGGCTCTCCTCGCGCTTCGTGCCCTTTCTCACCACCGGATTTGAGGCCGGCATGCTGGGCTACGCCCTCTTCGGCATGCTCTGCGGCAGCAGCCGGACCGCCGAGTTCGCGCGGATCGACCTGGGACAGGTGCTCTTCGTCTTTACGCTCTACAAGGTTCTTCTGGGCATGGAGACCCGGGAGAAGACAGACGTCAGACAGCTCCTCCGGGAGATGGCCTTCTCCCCGATCATCCTGGCGATCGCCGCGGGCGTGATCCTCGGGGCGGCGGGAATCTATCAGGCGCTGGTGCCCTCCGGCGTCAGCGGCGTCTTCGACGCCTGCACGGATTTCATCGGCGCTCCCACGAGCGCCATCATCCTGCTGGCCATTGGCTACGATCTGGTACCCGGCGACATTCCGTGGGCGTCCACGGTGAAGGTCGTGGCGGTCCGCTTCGGGATCATGATGATCCTCCGCTTCGTCCTGATCGGTTTTCTGCGCCTGTTCGGGCTGGACGCGGCGCTCTCCGCCGCCGTCAGCGTCATGTTCATCCTGCCGCCGCCCTTTGTTCTGCCGGTGTTCGCGGACGACGCGGACCAGCGGGTATACGTGTCGTCGGCGCTGTCCGTGTCCACCCTGGCCGCCATCGCCGGTTTCGCGGTGCTGGCGGCGGTCGGGATCTGAGAAGACAGCCGCGGCGTGACGCAGACCGTATCACCCGGAGAGACCGCGCCGCCGTGACGCAGACCGTATCACCCGGAGAGACCGCGCCGCCGTAGCGCAGACGGTATCGCCCGGAGAGGCCGCCGCGGCGTGACGCAGACGGTATCGCCCGGAGATTCCTCCGCCGCGGCGCGGCAGAGAGAGGGCCGGAAACGATGACAAACGGCAGAGGAGAGCCAAAGGCCTGCATGGCCCCCGGCTCTCCCCTGCCGTATTTCACGGAATTCCGTTATCATCCCTCAGCGGAAGCATTCCTCCATCCGGTAGGATTCCATACCGGTGACCGCCGTGCTTCCGCCCCGCGAAAACATGCGTATCCCGTTCTGGCCGCTTCCCGCGAACACATTCATCGAGTGGTTGTTCCGGTAGTCGTCCGCGAAGATCTCGAGGGAGCTCTGATCCGAGAAAATGTGGATCAGCAGCTCTTTTTTGCCCTTCAGCGTCAGCGGGCTCCGGCTCATTCCCTCGCTCCATCCGTCGGCCTGACGGCGGTCCAGCGACATCTCCGCCCGGGCGAAGTCAAACCGGCAGACGGCCTTCCGGCCTTCCCCGCAGCGCAGCTCGATCACAAACTCCTCCGCGTCCGTCTTCTCCAGATCCAGCGTGAGCTTCCACTCGAAGGACACGCCGTCCCCCGCCTGCACCTCGCAGGCCTCCCTGCCCACGGTGAGCGGGCCGGACGTTCTCCCGTCCGCGCGGATGGCCTCCAGCTCCTTCACGGGGATAAACTGCAGCGATCCGTCGTCCATCAGGCGGACCTCCCGGGGAATATTGAAGGCGCCGCACCACCCCTCCTTGTAGGTCGGACCCCAGTCCTTCCAGAAGGGCATCCAGTCCCAGCAGTTCGCCCAGGCGACGATCATCCGCCGGCCGTCCGGCGCAAGGAATGACTGAGGGGCGTAGAAATCATAGCCCCAATCGATCTCGCCGTTCGTCCTGCTGTCGAATTTTCCCGTCTCATAGTCAAAATCGCCCGTGAAGTAGACCGTGGTGCGCTCCCCGGCTCCCATGGGGGAGACCATCAGGACGTACCGGTCGCCCAGCCGGAAGAAATCCGGGCACTCCCACATCATGCCCCACTCCCCGCGGCTCTCCGCCAGCACGTTGAAGAATTCCCAGTGGAGCATATCCGGGGAGCGGTAGAGCATGGCCTGGGCGCGGCCGTTCCTGCTCGCGCCGCACACCATGTAGAAGGTACCCTCGTGCTCCCACACCTTCGGATCGCGGAAGAAACGGGTGGGGATCCCCTCCGGGGCGCGGAGGACCGGATTCCCCTCGTATTTCTCAAAATGGATCCCGTCCTCGCTCCAGGCGACGCACTGGGTCTGGTCGAAATCCCGGCCCTCGTTGGTAACGCCGGTGTACATCAGGAACAGCTTTCCGTCGTACTCAATGGCACTGCCGGAGAAGCAGCCTCCCCGCATGTGGTCGTCGTAGATTTCGCTGGGGGCGAGGGCGATCGGAAGGTACTCCCAGTGGACCAGGTCCTCGCTCACCGCGTGTCCCCAGTGCATATAGTCCCAGAATCCGTAGTAGGGATTGTGCTGATAGAAGAAATGGTACTTTCCCTTGTACCAGATCAGCCCGTTGGGGTCGTTGATCCAGCCGGCCTGCCCCATAAAGTGGTAATGCTGGCGCATGCTGCCTCTGCTGACAGCCTCCCTGTTCGCTTCGATCGCCTTCCCGGCCCGCTCAATGTTGTGAAGCATGGTTTCTTTTGACATACCGCGTCTCCGTTATCTGTACTCGTCCCTCAGTTTTTTCGCGAATTCCGTGTTCAGGGCTGACTCTCTCCTGCACTTGTCTTCCTTGATCCTGAACTGCTCCTCTCTCGCCGGACGGTACTCCTCCCAGCGCTTCGCCCAGGATTCCCTCGCGGCCTTCATCTCGTCCGTAAGTTCGGGAAGCTCCAGCTTCCGCTCCGGAAGGGCCGGCACGTTGGGCAGGCGCTCTTCGACCGGCAGGATCGTCAGGGGCTCCGCCGTCGGAAGCGTCTGATACCAGTAGGCGGTGGAGCTCCAGTCGTCGGAGAGATGGTTGGCGTGCCCGTGCTCGATGGTCACTCTCAGGCTCTTCTCAAAGCGCACCGGATCCGTGATGTGGAAGCGGTAGGAAACCTGGAAGCCGTCGGTGTCCCCCTCGTGGACGATGGTCCCGAAGAAGGGATAGGAATTCCTCTGCATGCCCCAGGCGTGATTGAAGTAGTCCTCCGTGCCGGTGCCGTTGAGGCTGGGATACTCCTCCCCGTCGATGAAGAACATGTCGTTTCCTTCGCCCCACCAGCTGCCCTGGTAGTGCTTCACGGTCAGATTGCAGCCCACGTAGTGGCCGCTGCCCTTCACGTCCAGGACGGTGTAGTTGTTCTCGCCCTTCAGGTTGGTGACGTTGTTGACCTCCGGGCAGTTGGTCTGAAGGTCCGGCCCCCAGCCCTTGCACGGATTCTCCCGCCTCCAGCTGGCGTGGAAGTAGGCGGTGTTCTCATCCAGCGGCTCCCGGTACATCTCGTAGTCGATGTTGAAGTACAGGATGAACGGAAGCTCATTTTCGTTCACGATCTCGATTTTGGCCTTCTTGTTGAAGGGCATCGGGAAATAGCAGGACACGGAGCAGGGGGCGCCGTATCTCCCCGCCTCCTCCGGCTTCAGCGAGACGTTGAAGGGAAGGGACGAGAAATTGCCGGGATAGCAGTTCCCGATGCAGAAGAAATCGCCGAAGGGCGCCAGGACGCTCGGCGTGTCCTGATCGTCCCAGGTGATCCGGATCAGCACCTTTCTGTAGTAGAAAGGATCGTAGTCGTCCCAGATCACGCCGAGGGCCGGGTGGATCTCCATCACCGGCGCCGCGGAGGCGTTCAGCACGGGATCGAGAATGCTCGGCGCCTTCACCTTTCTGCAGGAGGACGTCATCCAGATGTGGGTGATGCAGCCGGGGCCTTCCACCTCCCCGAGCACGATCGTCTCCTGTGCGGGGATCTCCCAGTAATCCTGGTTCTTTCCCCTCTGATCCCAGCTTGCCAGTCTGCCGTTTCTGGCTTCCTTCAGTTTTGTCAGGTCCTTAAAGATTCCGGATACTCCACTCATACTATTCTCTCCTGTCAGATAAATTGATCAGCCTTTTACTGCTCCCGCGGTCATGCCCTCGACGATGTTCTTCTGGAAGAATCCGTAGAAGATCAGCTCGGGAATGATGATCATGACGCTGGAGGCAACGATTCCGCCGTAGTCGACGGTGTAGGTTCCCTTGAAGAACGAGGCCCCCATGGACAGCGTGTAGTCCGCGACGTTCCGCAGCATGACGGAGGCGTAGGGGAATTCGTTCCAGATATAAAGCACATTGAAAATGACCACCGTCGCGATCACGGGCTTCGACATCGGAAGGATCACGCGGAGGATCAGCTGCCACACGCTGCACCCGTCCAGAACCGCCGCCTCGTCGATCTCCACCGGGAGCTGCTTCAGGTAGTTGACGAGAAGCAGCGTGTTGAACGACACGGACGAAGCCGCGTAGGCGAAGACCAGCGCCCACTTTCCGCGGATCCCGAAGAAGATGTCCACCCGGTACACCGGAAAGAGGAGGATGAAGGGCGAGATCGAAAGCCCGAGGATCAGGTAGCGGAACAGCATGTCCGGGACGGCGCGGTGCACGAAATGCATTCTCGCCAGGACAAAGGAGCTCAGGAACGTACACACCAGCTCCAGCGCGAGGGCGAGGACGCACACGACGGCCGTGTTCCGGTAAAGCGTGAGATAATCCAGGGTGGCCAGCGCGTGCCGGTAGTTCTCCAGGTTGAAGGCCGTCGGCAGCGCCAGCGGATTGTTCATGATCTCCGCGTTTGTCTTGAAGGAAAGCATCAGCATCCAGGCAAACGGGAAGACGACCAGCACCGTCACGAGAATGATCAGAAATCCGTATACTCTTCTTTTTCCCTTTGCCGTCATGCCTCCGCGCCCTTTCTTTCACCGAACACCAGACTGTAGATTCCGACGATGATCAGGGAAATCACGAACGTCACCGTCGCCAGGGACATGCCGTATCCGTAGTCGCCGCTGGAGAACGTCATGGAATAGCTGTAGGTAACCAGCGTCTCCGAGAGGTGGTTGGGGCCGCCTCCGGTCGTCTGCTGGACCAGCTCGAAGATCTTGAATACGCCGGTGATGATCAGGATCGCCACCGTGGAGATGTTGGATTTCATCATCGGGATGATGATGTACCACACCTTCTGTCTCTCGGAGGCGCCGTCGATGTCGGCCGCCTCGAAGATGTCCTCCGGGATCATCTTGAGTCCCGCGATGAAGATCGTGGTCAGGTAGCCCAGCTGCTGCCAGAAGTAGATCACCGCCACGCTGTAGGGCGAGAGGCGGTCCCCGCCGATCCAGGCCTGCTTCAGGTTCCCCAGGCCGATCGCGTCGAGGAGGCTGTTGAGGATGCCGATATTCGGATCCAGGATGTAGACCCAGATGATACCGCAGATGATGGGCGCGATGATCGCCGGCGAGAATATGAACGCCTTGGCGAAGTCACTGCCGCGGATCTTCTTGTTGAGAAGAATCGCCAGAAGGAATGACACCACGAGCAGCAGCAGAAACGCGGGAATGAACATCTCCATCGTGTTCCGGAAGGATCTCCAGAACAGGGGGTCCGAGAAGAGCCTTCTGTAATTCGTCAGGCCGTTGAACACCGGCTTCCCGAGGCCCGAGTATTTCGTGAAGCTGTAGGCGACCGCCATTCCGATGGGAATGATGATAAAGATCGTATACAGCAGCAGGGTGGGAATCATCAGTCCTGCCTTGTATCGTTTTTTGCTGAGCCAGTACATATCTTCTTCCTTTCAAGACTGCCCGACGGCACTCCGGACAGAATCTTCTGCCGCCGCGGTGGTGCACCCACTGATAGAAAGAACGGGCATCGGCACCTCGCTGCCGATGCCCGTACAATATCTTTCGTGATACAGTGCTTCTGTCTGTGATCAGTAGGCCGCCGCCTGATCCATCTTGTCGAGGGCCTCGGACGGTGTGTAGGTGCCCTGGATCACGCCGAAGATCGAGTCATAGAGCTGCTCCTGGACCGCCGCGGAAAGCGTCTGGTCCGGGGCTGCGGCCGGTGACGGCCAGCCGGAGGCGAGATTTTCGATCATCGCGTTCATGGCGTACTGGGTCTCCGTCGCCTCGACGTCCTTGTAGCTGCTGGCCGGGAAGATGGATCCCGCGTAGGAGATCTCCGCGGCTTCTTCGCCGTAGTAGAAGTCAAGGAAAGCGAAGAGCGCTTCGCTGAGGGCCGGATCGCCCTCCACGGCGGCGCTGCAGACCAGCGGAGCGGACGGAACCTTCATCGCGATTTCCTGGGAGAAGTCGGTGTCCTCGAAAACCGGGCCCCAGAAGAAGCCGATCTGGTCGCCGATGTTGCTGTCGAATTCGGCGCAGTCCCACTGGCCCGTTCCGAACATGGCCGCGGTGCCGTTGTCGAAGAGCTGCTTGGCGTCAAAGTACTGAAGGGTCGTCATGTTCTCCGGGAAGGCGCCGGCTTCGGCCAGGCCCTGGATCTTCTCGAAGCAGGCCGTCAGAGCGGGGTTGTTGTACTTCTCTCCGCCGGCGGCGATGGTCTCATAGTTGTCCTCCCAGCCGTATCTGGAGAGGAATTCGTTGAACTCCCACATGGCGAAGGAGCTGTTCATGCTTCCGATGGAGATCGGCGTGACGCCCGCTGCCTTCAGGTCCTTGCACATCTGGACGAACTCGTCGTAGGTCGTCGTTTCCGTCGGATACGCGACGCCGGCCTCGTCGAAGATGGCCTTGTTGTAGAAGATGCCCTGGACGTTGCACTGATAGGGAAGGCCGTACTGGATGGAGCCGTTGTTGAAGGCGTTTTCCATTCCGTTGAGGGCGTCGTCGATTTCCTTGGATTCGGCGAGATAGCCGCTCAGATCCAGCAGGAGGCCGTTGTCCGCGTATTCCGGAGCCTCGCTGGCGTCGATCCAGAAGATCTCGGGAAGGGTGTTGTCCTGGGCGGCCAGCTTCATGTTGGTGGAGTGGGACTCCGTGTCGGAGGCGACGAATTCCACTTTGTACTGGCCTTCATACTTCTGGTTGAAGGTTTCCACGATCGTGTTGGTGACGGCTTCCTGCTCCGCCGGATTGGCGACGTGGATGCCGAAGCGGATCACTGTTTCATCGGCGGATGCGATGGTCTCGAATCCCGCCATAAGCCCGAGCGCGAGAACGCCCGCCGTACCTGCCACGAAAAGCTTCCTGAAAATGTTTTTACTCATAGCTTTCTCCTTTTTTTGTTTGTGGAACCCGTTCCATACGGCTGTAAAGAAAAATCAGAACCTGGTGTGTTCTGAATGGGAATTGCGGATGTGGAACGCGTTCCACATCCCTTGAATTCATTATATTCTGATCACGGGAAATGTCAACCGTTTCGCGTCACTTTCCTGATTCTCGTTACTTTTCCCAAAAATGATTCTCCTGCATTGTGGATATCTTCCAATGAAAAGGGCCAATGGAAGGGGGCCAATGGAAGGGGCGGCGCGGCCGGCCCGCTTCTTTCCTACAGCGTGGTTCCGCCCTTTTTCAGCGTGACGGGAAGCTTGATGTGACGCTCCCCGGCCGCATCGCTCCCGTCCCGGTTCAGCAGCACCCGCACGGTCTCGCGGGCGAGGTCCCGGGTCGGCTGCGCCACCGCCGTCAGCCTGGGCTCGGTCAGGTCCGTCACGTGGGTTCCGTCGTAGGCGACCAGCCTGACGTCCTCCGGAATGCGGATGTTCCGCCTCCTGCACTCGTTCATGCACTCGATGACGGGCAGATCGCCCCCGAAAACGCCGTCGAACTCGACGCCCCTGTCAAAGATGCCGCGGACCGCCTCCCTGTAATATCTGAAGGAAAACTGGTTCGACTCCAGTTCGAAGGGAATCTCCTCGATCCCGTTCTCCTTCATGACGCGGCTGAATTCCCTGTGGCGGTCCTGGAAGGGCGCCTTGAACATCTCCTGGGTCCTGATGTGCAGCACCCTCCGGCACCCGTTCTCCGCCAGATGCTCAGCGGCGAGCCGTCCGCCCTCCGTGTGGTCCGCGGAGACCACCGGGATGTTCTTGCCCAGATAGCGGTCCAGGGCGACGATGGGCTTGTCCAGCTGCTTGTACGCCTCCACGTCCAGGGTGTGGATGTCCGTGATAATGCCGTCGACGATATGGCGCTCCAGCATCTCCAGGTATTCCTGCTCCACGTTGTCCTTGTGGGCGGCGTTGCAGATCATGGCCTTGTAGCCCGCCCGGAACAGCTCCTCCTCGGCGTAGCCGACGAACTCGCTGAAGAACGGGTGCCGGATATCCGGCACGATCAGAGCGATGATGCCCGCCTGCTTCTTAAAAAGATTCCGGGCCAGTTCGTTCGGAGCGTAGCTGAGCTCCTCGATCGCCTTCTCGATCCGCTTCCTGGTCTCCTCCGAGACGTATCCGGAATTGTTCAGCACCCTCGAGACCGTCGCCGGTCCGACGTTTGCTCTTTTCGCCACATCCCTGATGCTGGCCATGGCCGTCCTCCCTGATGCGCGGCGCTTCCGCCCGCGCTGCTCGTTGTTTCACGGTGGTATTCGTCCCGCGCCGCTCGTTGTTTCGCCCTGCTTTTTGCCCTGCGCTGCTTTCCGCTTCGCGCTGCTTTCCGCTTCGCGCTGCTTGTTGTTTCGCCCTGCTTTTTGCCTCGCGCTGTTCGTTGTTTTGCGCTGCTTTTCGTCCCGGGCACTCCCCGCCCCGCTTTATGGAACCCGTTTCATATGCATCATACCCTATTTTCGCGGAAACGACAAGGGCGGCTCTTCCAAAAAACGCCGCCGCGAAGATCCCGCGTTTTGCCGGTCGCGGGAGGGCCCCCCGCTGCCGCCCGGAAGCGGCGTCCGTACCCGCGGGCATTTGACGGATTCCGATTCTCCATGTACACTGTTCCGTGGAATTCAGAAGGGCCGTCTGCCGCGAAAGAACAGCGGCAGCGTAAGGATACTGCATCGGAATTACGGCGGGCACGGACATCGCGTCTGAACAGCGGTGCAGGGATACTGCCTCGGAATAACGGAGACACGGACGCCGCGTCTGAACAGCGGCGCAAGGATCCGGCATCGGAATAACAGCGGCACGGGAAACGGCCGGGAGGACGGACATGACTGACACAACGCTCTGCTACATCGAACACGAAGGAGCCTATCTTCTTCTGCACAGAACCAAGAAAAAGAATGACCTCAACGAGGGAAAATGGATCGGGGTCGGCGGCCACGTGGAACCGGGGGAATCTCCGGAGGAATGTGTCCGGCGCGAGGTCACGGAGGAGACGGGACTCCGCCTTCTGGACGTGAAGCTCCGCGGCGTCGTCGATTTCGTCAGCGACAGGTGGGAGGACGAGGCCATGTATCTCTACACCTCGGATTCCTTTGAGGGGGATCTTGCCGAGTGCAGCGAGGGGGATCTTGCCTGGATTCCGAAGGACCGAGTCTTCACGCTTCCCCTCTGGGAGGGCGACCGCATTTTTCTGAACTATCTGCTGGAGGACCGGAGCTTTTTCCATCTGCGCCTCCATTACGACGAAAACGACGCCCTCGTCTCCTCGCATCTGCTCCCGCCTCTGATCCTGGCGTCCGCCTCCCCCAGAAGGAGGGAGCTGCTTCACCAGATCGGCATGGATCCCGCCGTTCTTCCGAGCGGGGTGGAGGAAGTGATCGAGGGCCGTTCGCCGGAGGAAACCGTCAAGGGCCTCTCCCGGCAGAAGGCGGAGGACGTCGCCCGGCAGTTCCATTCCGGCGAGACGATCCTCGGAGCGGACACCGTGGTCGTCCTGGACGGAAAAATCCTCGGAAAGCCCCGCTCCCACGAGGAAGCGGCGGAGATGATCCGGGCGCTCCAGGGAAAAACCCACGAGGTGATGACCGGCGTCACGATCATACGGGCGGAAGACGCCGGCAGACAGAAAGAAACCGTCACCTTTGCCGTGCGGACCGAGGTCCGCGTGGCGCCGATGACGGAGGAAGAAATACTGCTTTACGCCGAGAGCGACGAGCCCATGGACAAGGCAGGAGCCTACGGGATCCAGGGCCCCTTCGCGGCGTTCGTCGAAAAAATCAACGGGGACTACGCCAACGTGGTCGGGCTGCCGGTCTCCGCGGTGTACCGGGAGCTCCGGAAGCTGCGCTGACCGCCGCAGGCCTGCCCATACGGAGTCCTGACGCTTTCCCGTCTCCTCACACCGCGTCCATGACCTCCCTGAGATTCCGGATCACCCTGCTGGCGCGGGAGAGATCCTGGGGTCCCGAGGTCTCGTTGTCATACCCGAAACAGAAGATCCCCGCGCCGCGGGCGGACTCGATGCCCGCCGCCGTGTCCTCCACGGCGATGGTCTCGTCGGGACCGCTGCCGGCCATCTCCATGACCCGGAGGTAGATCTCCGGGTCCGGTTTTTTGCGGGACACCTGATCGCCGGAGACCACATAGTCGAAGTATTTCCCGACATTCACCAGCTCCAGCGTGTGATCGACCAGCGGCTGGGTGCTGGACGAAGCCAGCCCGATCTTCATGCCGTTCGCCCTCGCCCAGTCGAACACCTCCAGCAGACCGTCCGAGGGCCCCAGCCGGTTCTCCCGGATCTGGTCCTCGACCCGCTGATACTGCTCCTGCTGGAGGCTGACGGGATCGCCCGTCAGTCCCTGCTGCGCCAGCACCTGCCGCCAGTAGCCGCTGGCGGAGGTTCCCACCGGCTCAGGGAAATCCTCCGTCTCCCTGATGCCCAGACGGCGGAACATCGCCTGCCTGGCGTTCTCGTGGAAGGGCTCGCTGTTCAGCACGACGCCGTCCATATCAAAAATGATCAGCCTGATCTTCTTTTTCTCCATGGTTCTCCTCAACGGTACTGATAGAGCATGTGCTCCCCTCTCAGGAAGCGCTTCACGTCGGCGACGATCATCCTGGTGTGGTTCACCAGCACGTCCTCCGTGGCGCCGGCGATATGCGGCGTGATGACGACGTTGTCCAGCTCCGTGATGTACGGATGGTTGCTGCGGATGGGCTCGCTGGCGTAGACGTCGAAGGCCGCCCCGCGGATCCTCTTCTCCCGCAGCGCGTCGATCATCGCCTCCTCGTCCAGGATCGCTCCTCTGGAGGCGTTGATGAAATAGGCCGTCGGCTTCATCAGCGCGATCATCTCCCGGCTTACGATGCCCGTCGTCTCCGGGGTGACCTTCATGTGGCAGGTCACGAAATCCGATTCCTTCATCAGGTCCGCGACGCTCTCCGCCTTCCTCACGCCGAACTCCTCGACGTCGATCTCTCCCACGTAGGGGTCGTAGATCAAAAGCTCCATGCCGATCGCCCTGGCGATCCGGCCGACGCGGCGGCCGATGCTGCCGTATCCCAGGATGCCCAGGGTCTTGCCCTTGAGCTGGGTGCCCTTGAAAACCATGTAGGGGGACTCCATCGTCATGTCCCAGATCACGTCCCTGCGCAGACCCTCGTGGGTCTCCTCCTTTTTCGCCCCGGGATCCGCCGTGTACCTGCCGGATTTGAGGGCGCTGTACGCCTGGGGAATGTTCCTGGCCACCGCCAGCATCAGGCCGATGGTCATCTCCGCCGTGCAGTCCGAGTTTCTGCCGGGCGTGTAGAGGACGGGAATGTTCCTCTCCTTCGCCGCCTGTATGTCCACATTGACCGGCGTCGCCCTGGTGCAGGCGATCAGGCGGAGGTTGGGCGCTCCCTCGATCACCTTTCTGGTGATGTCGTCGTAGCTGGTGATGATGATGTCCGCGTCCTTCGTCTTCTCCGCGAGCTCCTCCTCGCTGAATTTCGGAAGGCCCAGCGCCCATCCCTGCTTGTCCACCTCTCCCAGTTCATAGAGCGGCGTCAGTTCCTTCTCGTCATACTCTGCCGAAAAAAAGATTTTCATGACAGCTTCAGTCCTCCTTGCCGTATGTCATTCTGTGCTGTTTCAGCTGCTTGTTGATCTGATGCCTCAGGTTCCACACCTCCGCGTTGTGTTCCCTCAGCTTGCGGTACAGCCTGTAGATCAGATCGTACTCTTTCGCGCGGAGGGGATCCGGGTGGTAGACGTGCCGGAAGGAGCATGCCTTCTCCACGGCGTCGTCGTAATCCCGGTAGAGCCCCAGGCTCACGCCGGCCATCAGCGCCGCTCCCTTGGCCCCCTGCTCGTTGCCGGAGGGAATTTTCACCTCGCAGCCGCAGACGTCCGCGATCATCTGGGACCACACGGGGCTCTTGGCGCCGCCGCCCGCCAGATACACGGTGCCCTTCGCGCCGATCTCCTCCAGGCAGTCGCGGATGGACAGGCTGATTCCCTCGTAGACCGCCCGGATCAGGTCCTCCCTCGTCGTGACCAGGCTCATTCCGAAAAATTCCGCCCGGGCGTAGGGGTGATAGAAGGGAGCCCTCTCCCCGGATACCCCGATATAGGGAAGATAGATGACCCCGCTGCTGCCCACCGGGGCGGCGTCCACGATCCTGTCGATCTCGTTGAAATCCCTGGTGGGGCTGATGGTATCCAGCATCCAGTCGATGTTCGGCGTCCCGTTGTTCGTGGGCTGGAGATTGACGAAGAGATCGCCGATCGGATGCTTCTCATAGCGCGTCATGCCCTCCCCGAACCGGCAGTCCTCCTTGTCGAAGACCACCTCGCAGGCGCAGGTCGTGCCGAGGATGACCGCCGCGCTCCGGGCGTGAATCGCGCCGAGCCCGATCATCGTAGCCGAGGTGTCCAGCGCGCCGGCGATGACCGGTATGCCCCGCGGGTATCCCATCTCGTCGGCGAGCTCGTCCTTCAGGGTGCCGGCCCTCTCGTCCGGCCGGAGAGGCTTCGGGAAGATGTCCCTGTATTTGGTGAGGGCCAGCGCCTCGAGCACCCGGTCCGCCAGGGCGTAGGTCTGCACGTCCAGAAGGGACGTCAGACTGTCCGTGACGTCCGCGGCAATCTCCCCGGTCATCCGGTAGCGGATCCAGTCCTTGCAGAAGAGCACCTTCCACACCCTGTCGAGGACGTCCGGGCGGTTCGCCAGCATCCACCTGGTCAGAATCATCTGATTCCCCGTGAGGGGCGGGGTGCCCGTCACGTCGTGGTACAGCTTTCCGATCTCCGGATGCACCTCCGTGAGTTCCTTTACCTCCTCGACGGCACGGCCGTCCCGCCACAGGATGGCCCTCTGCAGAGGCTTCCCTTCCTCATCGATGGCCCAGAAGCCCTCTCCCTGGCCGGTGACTCCGATGGCCAGCAGGTCCGCGCATTCCTTTGGAAACCGGGACGCGATCTCCGAGAGGCACGCTCTGGCGTGTTCCCAGACCGCCTCCATATCCTGCTCTGCGCGGTTCGCGCTGTCCTGAAATGTCTCGTTCTCCCGGCTGGCGGTGCCGATCTCCTCTCCCGTCTCGTTGAACAGGACCGCCTTGACGTTCGTCGTTCCGGCGTCAATTCCAATCAGATACTTCATTTTCTGCCGCCTCCTGCGGCTGGGTCGTCCTGCAGCTCCTGTCTCCCCCGGCCGGGTCACCCTGCCGTTCCGTCCTTCTTCGGCGGCGTCATTTCCGCGCCGTCCGGGTTTTCGTCTGCTTCTCCATCAGAAGCCGCGCCGTCGTCACGTCTGTAATGAGGGTATTGATGCAGCCGGAGCGGAGCGCGGCGGCGATGGAAGCCACCTTCTGCTCCCCGACCGCGACCGCGATGGTCTCCGGGATGTCCCGCAGGCAGTCCATGCCCGCCGTGATCAGCCGGTCGCTGATCGGGCACCCGTCGCTGCTCCCGTCGGGCCTCAGCGGATTCATGCACAGATCCGCCACGAAGCCTTCCCTGCGGAGCAGGCGGATTTCCTCCTTCGTGATAAAGCCGCGGGTGCACATCGTGGCGGTTTCCGTGAGCTCGCCGATCCCGAGAATCGCCACGTCGCAGTGCCGGATCTGCTCCTGCCACTGGCGGAAATTCCTCTCCTTCATCAGCCATTTCTTGGTCTGGGCGTGCATGACGATCACGGGGGCGTACAGCATGAAGCTCGCGCAGTCCAGCTTGTTGGCCAGGCCCCTGACGAGCTCGTCGGATTTCTCCCGCTTCTGGTCGATGTTCTGGGCGCCCATCAGCTGGACGACGGTGCAGTCGCTGCGCTTGTGGTAGTTCATCTGCTTGACGGTCTCGGCCAGGGACCGCCCCCAGGACATGCCGACGCTCGCCCCCTGGCGGATCGCGGAGTCCAGGTACTGGGCCGCGACGTTCATCACCTTGTAAAAAGCGGCTTCCTTCTCCCCGTAATCCGACGCCACGATGCACTTGTCCAGGCTGAAGGCCTGCTCGATCTCACATTCCAGCTCGACCTCGTTCTGCTCATAGCCGTGGACGGTGATCGTCACGATGTCCAGGTCGACGAGGGACTTGATGATCAGGTTCACCTTCTGCCGGGTCAGGGACAGGCGTCTGGCGATCTCATCCTGGGTCAGGCCCCGGTGATAGTACCAGTAGGCAATTTTAATGTAGAGATTCTTATCCATAATCTGCGCTCCCTCCGGTATCAGATTATCAGACGAAAGCTCCGCTCTTCGGGATTTCTTTTCCCGTTAATGCCTGCAAGTATATTTCAAAAAAACCCGTTCTATGCTATATTAATGAGTGATAAAACTTCAGCCGCAAAGGAGGACCACACCCATGAAAATCGCAATCGGCTGCGATCCCAACGCGCAGCAGGCAAAGGAAGAACTGATGGCTTTCATCGCCAAAGAAAATCTGGGCGATGTCACAGACTTCGGCAGTGAAGATCCCATCTACGCCAACGTATCCATCAAGGTAGCGGAGGCCGTGGCTGCCGGAGAGTATGACCGCGGTATTCTGATCTGCGGAACCGGAATCGGCGTGTCCATCTCGGCCAACAAGGTGAAGGGCGCTTACGCCGCTCTGATCTCCGATATCCATTCCGCGAAGAGGGCCCGCCTCAGCAACGACGCGAATATCGCCTGCATGGGCGCCTTCACGATCGGAAGCAAGGTCCGCGAGGAGCTCACGCGCGCCTTCCTGACGAATGAGTTTGTCCCGGGCTGCGCCTCTCAGGACAAGGTTGACGCCTTCAGAAAGTATGACAACGAAAGATAATTCTTCTCAGTGATGAGAATGGCCGGCCGATCCGCGTAGTATCAAACGGAACGGCCGGCCATTATCATGTTCACGGCAACCGCCATCCGATGTAGTCTGTCCCTGTGAAGTCTGTGGCAATTCCCATTTTTATGTACTTTACGTAGTTTTTATCCCAGCTCGGCGATTCCGTCCGCCATCGCGCAGAGGATGATGCAGCAGGAAGTGGCGCCCGCGTCCAGAACGCCTCTGGAGCGCTCTCCGAGGCGCGCGCTGCGGCCGAACTTCGCGACGAGATCCTTCGTGGAATCTCTGCCCGCTTCCGCGGCTGCCTTCATGGCCGGAAGGGCCTCCTCGAATTCCTTGCCTTCCGCCGCCGACGCCTTCACGGAGTCGACCACCGGCGAGAGGGTGTCCACCAGCGTCTTGTCGCCCACCTTCGCGTCCACGATGCCCTGAAGTCCCTCAAGGCCCGCGCCGAGCATGTTTCCGAAATCCTCCACCGAGATCTCTTCCAGATCGGCGCCGGCGTCCGCCATCTCCATGAAAATCGTCCCGTAGATCGGGCCCATGGATCCACCGATCTCATTCATCAGCACCATTCCGAGATTCTCGAGGCCTTCCGTAAAGCTGTAGTCCTCCCCGTCATAGCGCTCCTTGAAGATGGTGAAGCCCTTGTTCATGTTCATGCCGTGATCGCCGTCGCCGATCAGGCCGTCGACGTCGCCGAGATACTGCTTGTTGTCCTGGATTCCCTTGACCATTTTCAGCAGAATCGGCTTGCCGTCTGCGTTTTTGAATGTCTTCATTGAATGATCCTCTCCGGCGGCCGGCCGCCCTCACCGGGGCGGCCCCGGCCGCGCATGTGATTTAGTTCTGTTTCAGGCCCATGCTGTAGCACGGCATATCGATCAGTTCCTTCAGCTCGTCGTCCAGCTTCATGACGGTCAGCGTCGCGCCCATCATGTCCAGAGACGTGAAGTAGTTGCCCACATAGGATCTGTGAATCCTGATGCCCTTGGCGGAAAGAAGCTGCTCGATCTCGTTATAGAGCACATAGAGCTCCATGATCGGCGTAGCGCCGAGACCGGATACCAGAACGACGACCTCGTCTCCCTCGACGAACGGATAATCCGGAAGAACCACGTCGACCATCTTCTGGGCGATTTCCTTGGCTGTTCCGAGGGGCTCGACAGCGATGCCGGGCTCGCCGTGATGGCCGATACCGACTTCCATCGTGCCGTCCTTGATCTCAAAGTTCGGATGTCCGACCGCCGGAAGGGTGCAGGGCGTAAGGCCGACGCCTACGCTGCGGGTGCTGTCGATGGCCTTCTGGGCCGCCGCGATGACCTCGTCCAGAGATCCGCCCGCGGCTGCCTTCGCGCCGCCGCACTTCCACATCAGGATTTCGCCCGCGACGCCGCGGCGCTTCTCTCTCTGATCCTTCGGAGCCGACGCCACGTCGTCGTTGGCGACGACGGTCTTGACGGTGAGGCCTTCCTTCTTCGCCATGCGGACGGCCATCTTGACGTTCATGTTGTCGCCGGAGTAATTGCCGTAGAGGCAGGCCACGCCGGCTCCGCCGTCCGCCGCCTTGAAGGCGTCAAGGAACGCGGCGGCCGTCGGGGACGAGCAGATCTCGCCGACAGCGGCGGTGTCGCAGAGGTTCTGGCCGATGTAACCGATAAACGCCGGCTTATGGCCCGAGCCGCCGCCTGTCACGACGCCGACCTTGCCCTGGACCGGAGCTGCCTTCGCCGCGAGAACGCGGGGATGCTCCGTGGTCTTTACGATATCGCAGTGTGTCTTGACAAAGCCTTTGAGCATCTCATCGACGATGTCGTCCGGATTATTCAGAATTCTTTGCATGATTCGTTTTCTCCTCAAGTGTGGTTGAAAAATCTCCCGGCGGCCGCCGTACCCTGACGGGCAGGCGGCCGCCCCGGTTGCTGATCAGTCTTCGTTCGGGATCAGGACGACCTTCATGGCGCCGCCCTCGCCGGTCTTGGCGAGATGGAAGCCCTCTTCCCACTGATCCAGCGGGAACTTGTTCGTCACGACGCCGTCGGTCGGCAGCTTGCCGTTGCCGATCCACTCGATGACCGTGTCATAGCAGTACGGGCTGAGGTGGACGCCGAGAAGATCCAGCTCTTTTCTGTCGGAGATGATACTCCAGTCAACCGTCACGGGCGCTCCGAATACGGAGAACTCCACGAAGCGGCCCATCTTGCGGATGCAGTCGAGACCCTGCTGTACGCTTGACGGATGTCCGGAGGCCTCGATGTAGATGTCGCAGCCGTAGCCGTCGGTCATTTCCTTGATCTTCGCGACGGCGTCTTCCTTGCCGGGGTTGATGCAGATGTCAGCGCCGAATTCCTTCGCCTTCGCCAGACGGGCCTCCTGCATGTCGAGGACCACCAGGCAGGCCGGATTCGCCTGCTTGATCGCGCCGACCATGCCGAGTCCGAGCGTGCCGACGCCGGACAGGACCACGAAATCCCTCGGGGTGATCTGGGCGCGGTCAACGCAGTGGAAGGAGCAGCCGTAGGGCTCGATCAGAGCGGCCTTCTCGATCGGCATGTCTTCCGGAACTCTCCACGGAATGGCTTCCTTGGTCAGCCTGACATACTGGGCCATACCGCCGTTGACGTTGTTCTGGAATCCGAAGAGGTCGTGCTTCTCGCACATCCAGTAGCGGCCGGTCTTGCAGAACTTGCACTTGCCGCAGGGAACGATCTGCTCCGGGCAGATGCGGTCGCCGAGCTTCCAGCCCGTGACGCCCTCGCCGATCTCCACGACTTTTCCCACGAACTCATGTCCCGGGATCATCGGCTCCTTGATGTACTTCGGCTGTCCGTCGAAGCCCCAGAAGCTGGCCGCGCCGGCAAACGCCTTGACGTCGCCCGCACAGATGCCGCACGCCTCAACCTTGAGGATCATCTCGCCCTTTCCCGCGCGGGGAGTGTCGACCGTTTCAAGTCTGTAGTCGCCGGGTGCGTATGCCACAAGTGCCTTCATCTTTTCTGGTAAATTGCTCATAACGTGCTTCCTCCTGTGTTTTTATTGATGTGTTTGATGAACGTGTTTCAATAGAATCCGTTTTTCCGGTCCCGGCGTCCGCGGCGAAGACCGCCGCCCCGCCGGGCTTTTTTCCGCCTCTCAGGCGCGGATGCGGTTTCCGGTCTCCAGGTCGAAGAGATGCGTCTTCTCGGCGCGGACCTCCAGCTTGATGGTCTCGCCCATCTTGTAGCGGGTCTCGTCCTCGGTGATCAGCATCAGGAGCGTCTCGCCGACGCGGATACCGATGCGGCGCTCGTCTCCGAGGTTCTCGAAGGTGGCCACTTCTTCCGGCGTGCCCTTGGACTCCGGTCCGCCGATCAGAACGTCCATGGGGCGGACGCCCATCTTGCAGCGGAAGCCGTTGTTTACCACGTTGTAGTAGCGCTCCGGCACCTGGATCTTCAGATTACTGTCGGCGAAGGTGAAGAAGAAGTTGTCCCCCTCCCCGACGATGGTCGTCTCCAGGATGTTCATCGGCGGCTCGCCGATGAAGGAGGCGACGAACTCGTTGACCGGATCGTCGTAGACCTCGGCCGGCGTCCCGTACTGCTGCAGCACGCCGAAGTTGATGATGGCGATGCGGTCCGCCAGGGACATGGCCTCCAGCTGGTCGTGGGTGACGTAGACGGTGGTGCACTTGATCTCGTTGATCAGACGCTTGATCTCGGTACGCATCGCCTGTCTGGCCTTGCCGTCCAGGTGGGACAGCGGCTCGTCCATCAGCAGCAGGTCCGGGCGCCGCACGATCGCGCGGGCGATATTGACGCGCTGCTTCTGGCCGCCGGAAAGCTTGACGGGCATCTTGTCGAGAAGGTCGTCGCACTGCATCAGGGGGGCGATCTCACGGACGCGGCGGTCGATCTCCGCCTTGTCCACGCCCTTCGCCTTCAGGTTGAAGCCGATGTTGTCGTAGACCGTGAGCGGGGGATACATCGCGTAGTCCTCGAAGGCCAGGCCGATGTGGCGGTCCTTCGGCTCGAGGTCGTTGACGCGGACGTCGTTGATGTAGATGTCGCCCTGCGTGATCTCCTCGAGTCCCGCCGTCATGCGCAGCGTCGTGGTCTTGCCGCAGCCGGAGGGTCCCAGAAGGGCGATGAATTCGCCCTCGTTGGCCTCGATGCACAGGTCCTTGACGGCGAAGTCATTGACCTGCTTGTTTTTCTTTTTGCCTTCATTGTCATATCTCTTATAGACATGCTCAATTCTAAGTCCTGACATTGTTCCTCCTCCCGTTCCTGTTACGACTGCTGATCCGCTTCCTGCGGCTCCGCGATCTCGCGGATCGCAGCCTCATTGTAGCGTGTCAGGAAGTTCCTGGTTTCCGCATCGAAGAACAATGCATGGTCAAGCTGCATCCCCACGTAGACGTCCTGGTCGATCTTCACGGACAGTCCGTTCGGGGCGAGCATGCGGAGCTGCTGTTCGCCCTTCTCGGCGACGATGACAGACTTGTTGCCGATACTCTCGTAGCTGTAAACCGTACAGTGCAGGAAGCCTTCCTTCGGCTCGAAGGAATAAGTCACATTCTGCGGACGGAGCGCCATATCCACCTTCGAGGCCCCCAGCTCGTCCAGTCTGGCGAAGAGCGCGTCCTCGCGGGGAAGATCGTATTCCGCGCCCAGAGCCAGCTGAATGCTCCAGCCGTCTCCGGACTTCCGCAGCGTCCCGGGGATCAGGTTGATCTCGGGATCGCCCATCAGCTGCGCCACGAATTCGTTGCAGGGCAGGTCGTAGATGGCGTCGCCCGTTCCGATCTGCACCACCTTGCCCTTGTTGATGACCGCGATGCGGTCCGCCAGGGACATGGCCTCCATGAAGTCATGGGTGACGTAGATGGACGTCGTTCCGAACTGGGCCTGGATACTCTTCAGCTCGGTACGCATGGCGTTCCGGAGCTTCGCGTCAAGATGGGCCAGCGGCTCATCCATCAGGTATACCTTCGGCATGCGGACCAGGGCGCGCCCCATCGCCACACGCTGCTTCTGTCCGTTGGACAGCTGGGAGGGAAGTCTCTCGAGGAGGTGGTCCATGTTCATCATGGCGGCGACCTTGTGGACGCGTTCTTTGATGTAGGCCTCGTCCTTCCTGTACAGCTTGCTGCGGAGAGGAGAAGCCATGTTGTCGTAGACGGTCATCTGCGGATACAGCGCGTAATTCTCGAAGACCATCGCCGTATCGCGGTGGGCGGCGTCGACCAGGTTCACGATCTCCCCGTCGAACTTCACGACTCCCTCCTCGGGAATCTGGATTCCGGCGATGTTGTTCAGGATCGTCGTCTTGCCCGCGCCGGCGGGTCCGAAGAGGACGAAGAACTCCTTGTCCTTGATATCCAGGGAAACGCCGTCAAGAGCCGTCACTTTACCGAAAACCTTTTTGATGTTTTCCAACTGTATTCTGGCCATCTGTTCACCTTAACCCTTCACTGCACCGAAGCTCAGACCACGGACGAGGTGTTTCTGAATGCAAAGTGCGAAAATGATCGCCGGCAGAGCCGAGATGACGGCCGCCACAGCCAGCTGGCCGTAGTGGGCGGTGTCGGTTCCCAGGAATTTCGTGATAGCAACCGTGATGGGCTGGACCTTCGCGCCGGCCAGCAGCAGCGGGAACGTGAACTCGTTCCAGGCGAAAATGAACGCCAGCAGCGCCGCGGAGACGAGGCCCGGACGAATCAGCGGTATCAGGTTCTTGAAGAAGATCTGATACCATGGGTAGCCGTCGACCTGGGCGGCGTACTCAATCTCGACGGAAATATCCTCGAAGTAGCCTCGCACAACCCAGATCAGAAGAGGCATGGAGATCAGCTGATACACCCAGATCAGGCCCAGGTAGGTATCATACAGGTGCAGCTTCTGGTAAATCATGAACAGCGGAAGCACGACCAGGATCTCGGGAGCAAACTTGAAGGAAAGAATCTGGAAAGCGATGTCTTCCTTCTTCTTGAAGTCGTAACGGGCGAGCGCGTAGGCCGCCGGGACGCCGACGACGACGGAGACAACGACGGCAAGTCCGGAGACGATCAGGGAATCCCTCAGATATCTGGGATAGTCGGACTTGAAGAGGACCTCGCGGTAATTGTCCAGCGTCGGCGTGAAAACGAACATCGTGTTGTACATCTGCGCGTCTGATTTGAAGGAAAGGATCACCATCCAGATCAGAGGAAACAGCGCAAACACCGCATATATGACCAATAGCACATTCAGGAGAATGTTGAGGCCTGTCTTTTTACCTGTTTTCATCTTTTGCATCCACTCCTTATCTTATAAGCCCTTGCACATCGTCACTCTTCCAGACCGGCTGCCTGCTTCTGGGCGGCTCTCTGCTTGCCGACGATGAACTTGGCAAGGAAGTTGATGATGAGCCACAGAACCAGAATGTACGGCAGCGAAGAGCCGAATTTCTGGAACTGGAAAGCAGTCTGGTAAGAAGTCAGCGACAGGTTCATCAGCGTGTCTCCGGGGCCTCCCTTCGTCAGACCGAAGATGATGGAATACTCCTGCAGCGCCGCCATCAGTCGGAAAAGAAGGGCAATGTAGAGACTGGGCTTCAGCATGGGAAGCGTGAGGTTGACGAAATTGAACCAGACGCTGCCGCCGTCGATCTTCGCCGACTCGAAAGGCGATTTCGGCAGGGACTGAAGGCCGGCCAGCACCAGGAGCATACAGAACGAGGTGTTGACCCAGACGTCGATCAGGATAACCGTCATCAGCGCGGTCTTCGGCGACGCGCCCCACGGGAAGTTGTAGACGCCGAATACATTCAGCAGATGCTCCACGATACCGACCGAGTTGCTCAGCATCAGCTGCCACACGATGGTCGCGGTGATCGGAGCGATCATAAGGGGGAAGATCAGACATACTTTCATGATCCTGGAGAACCTGTTGTTCAGCGTATTCAGAATCAGGGCGATGCCCATTCCGAGGCCCATCTCGATCACGATGGCGAAGAACGAGTAGCGGACCGTCACCCAGAGAGCTCTCCAGAAGTCGTCGCTCGTCAGGATCTTCACCCAGTTCTTGAACCAGATGATCTTGTAGCCGGGCATCTTGAACGAGTAATTCGTCAGTGAGTAAAAGATAGCCATTGCGAAGGGAATCATGATTCCGATCGTAATGATCAGTGCCGGTGCAACGATGCAGTACGGCAGCACCCTGGTCTTGAACGGAACGACGTTCAGGTCCGCAGAGTTGGAAGCCACCGCTGCCCCGCCTGCCTTGTCTTGACTCATATCGGCTCCTCCTGTTTCCGATTTTGGTTTTCTTTTCTTTTTCCGGCGCATCCCGCCGGTCAATCCCGGGAGAAGCGCTCCGCACCCTCCTCCCGGAGAGGCCGGAAGACGGACGCGCCGCTTACCCAAAAAGAAAAGGCAAGGAGGGTCAGGTAACCCCTCCTTGCCGGTGCCTAAAGTTTACCCTTGCCTTTTCTGTCTACTTTATGGGGTGCAGCAGAGCTAATAAGGCTTCAGAATCAATAACCGTTAGCCAGGTCGTTCAGCTCGGCGGTCAGCTTCTGCATCGCTTCCTCGGTGGAGGCGTACTTGTCGCTGGTTACCAGGTCCTGAAGAGTGGCAGCCCATTCAGTCGTGCACTCCGTGAAGTACGGCTGCGGTGTGAACTGGATGGTTGCGTTCTGATAGAGCGTGTTCAGGGATTCAAGATAATTGTCAGCCTTGCCGACGATCGCCTTGTACTCTTCACTCTCGAAGACGGACTGACGCGGTGTGTCAGCGCAGTTGCCTTCCGTGCCGCTCCAGAGCATGAACTCGGGGCTGGTGAAGTACTGAATGAAGTACCAGGCAGCGTCTTTGTTCTTGGAGGACGCGTTCATGGCCAGAGACCAGATCCAGACATTGGCCTTCATATCGGCCTCGGTCTTGCCTTCCGGAAGCGGAATGGTCGACCATGCGATGTTGCCGGATTCAGCGGAGCCGCCTTCCACGTTCTGGAAGTAAGCGGCGGAAGTAGCGTCGAACAGCATGGCGGCCTTGCCGGCTCCGAGGTCGGAAGAAGCCTGATACCATGTGTAGTTCGTCCACTGCGGCGGGCCGGCAGCCTTGATCAGCTTGACCCAGTAGTCGGTCATCGCGATCGCTTCTTCGGAATCAAGCTTGCAGACAAGCTCGCCGTCGTCGTTGATCTCGAAGTCCTTGCCGCCCCATGTCGCGAACAGGGACATATATCCCGGATGGATGGTAGCCCACTCACGTGTGCCGCGGACCGCGATTCCGTAGGTGCCGCTGCCGTCGAACTCGTTGAGGGAGGTGGCGACTTCCATCAGCTCATCGGTGGTCTCCGGAACCTTCTCGATTCCCTGCTCTTCAAAGATTCTCTTGTTGTAGGAAAGGTTGTTCAGCTCCCAGCCCATCGGAAGAGCCCAGAGGCTGCCCTCGCCTACGGCGTGGCCCGGAACCAGATCCCAGCGGAGGGATTCGACAGAACCGGGGATGAAGTCGTCATAGTTGTAATCCGGGGAAGTCTTGGTCGGATCGTTGATGTAGGGATCAAGATCTTCCATGTATCCGGCGGGAGCATAGTCCCAAACCTGATAAGCGCCCGTCATGAAGACGTCGGAGTCACCCGACTGGCTGCTCAGGCTGGTTGTGACCTTGTCGAAATAGTTGGACTCGGGTGTCGTTGAATACTCAACGTGAATACCGGTCAGGTCTTCGAACTCCGGAATCTTGTCAATGACAGCCTTGGAATAGGTGTGCTCATTGAAAAGAACGTTGATCGTGGTGCCGTCATATGCCTTCCAGTCGAAGCCGCTCTCTTCGGCGGCGGCAGGAATGGCAACGAGGGACATGGACATCGCTGCAACCAACATGATGCTGATAACACGTTTCTTCATAAGGTTCGTCGTCCTCCTTCATTAATTTTGCACAAAACTCTCCGTTTACCTGCCGGACAGTCTATGCACTTTGTTAATCCGATTATAAGTCTCTGTTGTGCAGATTGTCAAGCAGTAATTGCCGCAAATGTCACGCCGACGGACATTTGTTACCGTCCCGTTCCGCCCCCATCCCGGGCTTCCGCCCGGCGCCGGGATCATTGACACGCCCCGGCAATTGCTCTATGATTTACGGAAGAACGCCGTGTCCGCGGGGAGATCCGCGCCCCCGGGGGACGGAGGTTCCCGGCGCTCCGGGAAGGACGGGCGTTACTTTCAGGCAGAGGCCCTCGGGCCGGAAAAGAGGCTGACGATGAAACACAGAATGATGATACCCTTGAGCGCCGCCGTGCTGGCCGCGCTTCTGTCGGCGTCCGCGGCTGCCGTACCCGCGGCGGAGGAGTCCGCCGTTCCCGCGTTGGAAGAGGCCGCCGAGGCCGGGACGGAGGAAGCCGTGTCCGCGGCGGAAGAAGCCGTATCCGCGGCGGAAGAGGCCGCCGGGGCCGCCGAAAACGAATACGTCGTCGTCGGACAGTACGACGGCGTCAAGGTCGCCCGGGTCAAAGGCCTTCCGACCATCACGGACGAGGCCGTCGACAACAATATCGCCCTCATACTGAAGGGCTTCTCGGAGCGGAACGAAGTCAGCCGCGCGGCGGAGGAAGGCGACGCGGTCACTCTCGACTACACCATAAGCGCCGGCGGCGAGGAGTACCCCGCCGGGAGCGCCTCCGATTACACGACGATCATCGGCGACAACACCGTGTTCAAGGGCTTCGATACGTCGGCCGTCGGGCACGCCGCCGGGGACAGCTGGGACGTGGAGCACACCTATTCCGACACCTACGCCGTTCCCGAGCTGGCAGGAAAGACGGCCGTGTTCCACGTCACCCTGAAGAAGGTCGAGGAGGTACGGCTTCCCCGGCTGACGGACGACTTCGTCCGGAAGGTATCGGCGGAGTCCGAGACGGTGGACGAGTACCGCGAAGAGATCCGCGGGGTGCTGGAGAACAACAACCGGGACTACCTGATGAAGGAGATCCGGGACAAGGTGTGGCAGTCTGTTCTCGCCTCCTCCTCGGTCAAACAGTACCCCGAGGAGCTGATTCAGGAAGAAAAGGATTCCTTCTACGCTTATTATCAGCAGGGAGCGGATTTCTACGAGATGAGCTTCGACGAATTCCTCGAGGCGATGAAAATCAGTCCGGAGCACTTCGAGGAGGAGGCGGCCGCCGCCGCCGAGTCCAACGTCCTCGAGAACCTGGTGGCGCAGCTGATCGCCGAGACCGAGGGGCTGGATCTGTCCGCGGAGATTCTGGCCGCGGAGAAGGAAGCGCTGGCGGAGAACCTCGGCTTCGACTCCGTCGAGGAGCTGCAGGGGGACGCCCCGAACGAGGCCTACGTGGACCGCATGGCCGTCCGCGAGCTGGTCATGGACTGGGTCGCCGACCACGCCGAGCAGGTGGATCCCGAAGAGCTGGAGTCATAAAAAACGGGCCGGGAGATACGCGGAACTGCTTCGCGGATCTCCCGGCCTTGCCGGCATTTTCCGGGTTATTTCTTTGTGGTCTTTGTTTTCTTATATTGTTTGTCTGATTGTTATTCTGATTGTTATTCTGATTGTTATTCTGATGGTTCTCCCGGCTGCTTGTGCGCACCCGGTCTCCGCGTGTCTTCGCGGTGCTTCCCTCATTGTTTCCCCGTATCGCCGCGGTACTTCCGGAACGCCCTCTCGTCGAGAAGCAGCGTCACATACACGATCAGGGCCTCCGCGAACACGATCACGACGCCTCCGATCACCCGATGATTCATGACCAGCCAGAACAGGCCGGCGTACATGGCCGCGCCGGCGAGGGTGATAGGGGCGTACATGAACGCGAAGATGAACGCGTTGCCGATCAGCTCCATGACGGTCCCGCGGAAATTGATCATCACCGGATAGACCCACAGAGCCGTCAGCACGGTGGTGACCAGGCTGATGACGGCCAGCACCACGATCACGGGATTCCCCCAGATCTTCTGATCCGTCAGACTGAAATAGTCGTAGAAAAACGCGAACAGAATCAGGGCGAACAGAAGCCAGACGGGAGTGGCCTTCTTCCAGTGGCGCTTCCAGCCGATGCGGAAATTCTTCCAGACGGCGGTATCCCCCATGCGGAGCTGGTCCACGGAATAGTAGAGGGCCACGGTCGAAGCTCCGGCCGTGACGACGGGCAGGCACCCGAGAAACCAGACGATATTCAGCAGCGTCAGTCTGCTCAGGAAACTGAAAAACTGCATCAGCGGGCTGTCATAATTAAATATCTGCATCTCTTTCATCCTCCGGCTGCCGCCGCGTATTTACTGTTAGACTATATTGCAGAATGCCCGGCAGGTCAAGTTTCAGCCGCGGACCGGCATGCCCCCGCCGGTGTATCCACGGGCAGATCTTTCCGCCGGTTTACGTGCGGACCGGCATGCCTCCGCCGGTGTATCCACGACAGATCTTTCCGCCGGTTTCCCTGAGGGCAGATATTCCCGCCGTTTTAACCGCCGGCAGGCGTTCCCGCCTTCCGCGGCGCCAAGTCAGAAGTCAGAGCAGAACGGGAAGCTCCGTTTTGCGGAAAGGAGTCAGCATGATCTACAGCATGTTTCAGGGAGAGAAGCTCTCAAAGCTGGGGTTCGGGACGATGCGCCTCCCCCTGAGGGAAGACGGCTCCATCGACCAGGAGCAGGTGGAGGCGATGGTGGACCGGGCCATGGCCAGCGGCGTCAACTACTACGACACGGCCTACCCCTATCACGGCGGCCTGAGCGAGATTTCCATCGGAAAGGCGCTGGCGCGCTATCCGCGGGAAAGCTGGAATCTCGCCACGAAATATCCCGGCCACCAGATCGCGTCGTCCTACGATCCCGCGGAAATCTTCGAGGAGCAGCTGGAAAAATGCGGCGTCCGCTTCTTCGATTACTATCTTCTCCACAACATCAACGAGAGCTCCATCGGCACCTACATGGATCCGAAATGGGGCATGCTGGACTATTTCGTCCGGCAGAAGGAGCTGGGACGCATCCGCCACCTCGGCTTTTCCTGCCACTCCTATCCGGAAGGCCTTGAGCAGTTCCTGGATTACGCGGGAGACCGGATGGAATTCTGCCAGATCCAGCTCAACTATCTGGACTGGACGCTGCAGAACGCGGAGCGGAAGTGCGAAATCCTGAACAGCCGCGGCATCCCGGTCTGGGTCATGGAGCCCGTCCGGGGCGGAAGGCTCGCGGAGCTTTCCCCAAAGGATACGCGGAAGCTGAAGGAGCTGCGGCCGGAAGAGAGCACCGCCTCCTGGGCGTTCCGCTGGCTGATGAAGATCCCCGGCGTGACCGTGATCCTGTCGGGCATGTCCTCTCTTCTCCAGATGGAGGACAACCTCCGCACCTTCTCCTCCGGAGGTCCTCTGGACGACGGTGAGAGCGGCGTGCTGCTGGAGATCGCCGACCGCATGAAAAACGCGCTGCCCTGCACGAGATGCCGTTACTGCTGCGACGGATGTCCGGCGGGTCTCGATATCCCCCTGCTGATCCACGCCTACAACGACCAGAAATTTACCGGCTCGAACTTCAATCTCGGCATGCAGTTCGACGCGCTGCCGAAGGACAGGATGCCGTCGGCGTGCCTCGGCTGCGGGGCGTGCGTCCGGGCCTGTCCCCAGAACATCGACATTCCGAAGGCCATGGCCGAGCTGGCGGAGCTGGTGAAGCAGAATCCCGACTGGGCGGCGCTCTGCCGGCAGAGGGAGGAGGAGAACCGGCGCAACAAGGCCGCGAAAAAAAGATAGACCGTCCGCTTACTGCGGATTTCTTTCGGCGAGGTAGACCATCGAGGTAAATACCTCGCCGTTTTCATAGTAATCGAAATCGTCCCCGGACTGATCCAGCAGGCGTCTGATGCTCAGCATCCCCAGTCCCCCGTCCTTCTTCGTCGAGAGCAGCTTTCCGCCGCCCCGCCTGAGCGTTCCGTCATACCGGTTCTCCACCATGATGCGGAGCGCGCCGCCCTCGCTCTTGAGATAGACGCGGATAAACCGGTCGTCCGGGCACCGTCTTCCCGCCTCGAGGGCGTTCTGGAGCAGGTTGCCGATGATGACGCACAGGGTCAGGTCGTCGACCGGGAGCGTGCTGCCCAGGGAGACCCGGGCCTCGAAGCGGATGTCCTCCGCCTTCGACTGGGCGGCGTACTGCTGGAGGAGGCTGTTGACCGCCGCGTTTCCGCAGAAGAAAAGCTCCTGGCCGCCGTCCAGGTCGCTCTGCATTCCCCTGAGATATTCCCTCCGCTCGCTGTCGTTCATGTGCTGGAGGGCGTGGATGTGGTGGCGGAAATCGTGGCGGATGATGCCGATCTGCTGCCTGTAATCCCGGATCTGCTTGTAGTTCTCCTTTTCCAGCTCGATGATCCGGCGCGCCGCGCTCAGCATAAACCGGGACTCCTTCTGATCGAGGAGGCGGACCCGGTCGGCGATGCCGAGCACGTAGAGGATCAGCGCCATGACGCAGAAAACCAGATAGAACACGGGGACCGTCATGGTCCCGGCGAGAAGCTCGCCGGGCCGGAAGAGGGTGCGCTCCCCGAAAAAGAGAAAGACCAGGAAAAAGCAGGGCACCGCCATCAGAAGGGCGCTGTCGCGGAAGGAAATGCCGCTGAAAAGACGGAGTATGCGGTCCTTCAGCCACTTCGAGACAAACAGGGCGTAGAGCAGGTACATCGAGACGGCCAGGATCAGGCAGATGTGCTCGTAGCTGAGCGCCGACTGGCGCCGGAAAACCCACCCCAGAAACGTGTCCAGGGAGGTGAGCAGCTCGGCGAAGAACCAGGCCGACAGATAGAGATATACTTTAATAAGAAAAGAGCCTTCAAAAAAGACCATGAGGACGCTGAAAAACACCGCGTTGAAGACGCCCCGGAAGATCAGGAAGGACGAATCGGGGATGCGGAACAGGGACTGGGCGGCGATCATGATGACCCAGACGTAGACGGAGACCGCCGCGATCGTCTCGTGGGTGCCGTGCTTCGGCCTGAGGCAGATAAAGACAGGGGTCATACGAATCCCCTGTCCTGCCAGACTTAAAAATATGGACGCGGCCTCCCGGTTCATAGCACCTCTCTCATCGCGCGGCGGCGGTTCCGCCCTCTTTGCCCGCCGGAACCGTCTTCCTTTTCCCTTTCCGGAATCCGGCTCCCTCTCAGACGCCGGAGACGGATCCCCCCTTCAGCCGGAAATCATAGAACACCTTTTTGCTTCTCTTCAGGTAATTTCTCGAGATCGGCACGGTCCCGAGGCCCGCCCCGGTCCTCCGCCGGAGAACGAATTCGTTTCCGTCGATGTGGGAGACGTAGCCCAGGTTGACGATGAAGCTCTGATGGCACCGCAGGAATTCCCCGTGGTCCGCCAGCTTCTCCTCCAGGGAGTTGAGCCTCATGCTGACGGAATAGATCTCTCCGTCGAGGCGGATATGCACCCGGTGCAGCTCGCTCTCCAGGACGACGACGCGCCGGAGCGGTATGTCCACGGGCATGTGGCTGTAGATGATGTGAAGGGACGCCTCCCGGCCGATCCGGCCGTTCCGGATGAGACGCCCCATCGTCTCCGAGAAGGTCTCCGGCGTGACGGGCTTGAGAAGAAAGCCCGCGGCCTCGACCCGGTAGCTGTCCACGGCGCTGTCGATCATGGACGTGATGAAGACGATGACCGCGCCGGGATCCCGTTCCCTCAGGATCTCCGCCGTGCGGATGCCGTCCTGCCCCGGCAGAAGGACGTCCAGAAGATAGAGATCGAAGCCCTTCCCGGAGGCGAGAAGACCGTCGGCGTCCTCAAAGGGAACGATCTCGGCCCCGGTTCCGCGCACGCCGAAAAACGCTTCCGCGATGCGGATCACCTCGTCCCTCTCCCTCTTATCATCATCACATACGGCTATTCGGAACATAAACACCTTCCCGGATCAAATCTCTCTCAGGATATAAAATTCCCCCTGTTTCGTCAAGTCCGCCCTTCCCCTCCCCGCCCGGGCGCGGAGGCGTTCTTTCCCGCCGCCGGAAGATGCAGAATCTGCCCCTTTTTCGCATTATTGACAGAATACATTTTCCCCGGCTTTTTTTATACTGAATATGAGTAAGTCTGCGGACTGCCCGCGGATTTTTCATTCATGTCATGAGGAGGTAACAGTATGAACATCAATCTACTCGTAACCGTGGTGGTCGTCCTGTATCTGCTGGCGATGCTTTTCATCGGCTGGTACTCTTCCACCAAGATCACAAGCAACACGGACTTCGTCGTCGCAGGACGCCGGCTCGGCCCGCTGCTCATGGCGGGAACCCTCGCCGCCACTGAGATCGGCGGCGGCAGCTCCCTCGGCGTCGTCCAGAACGGCATGGGCAATTACGGACTCAGCGCCGCCTGGTACATCATCACCATGGGCATCGCGTTCATCATCCTGAGCTTCCTGGCCCCGAAGTTCCGCGGCGCCACGGTCAAGACCGTTCCGGAATACTTCCGCCGCCGCTACGGCAAGGGAAGCGGACTGATCACCGCCGTCATCATGTTCCTGCCGCTGATCGGACTGACCGCCGGACAGTTCATCGCCTCAGCCGTCATCCTTTCCACGATGCTCGGCATCAACTACCAGGTGGCGGTCATCATCGTCGCGGTCGTCGTCACGGTCTACTCGATCATGGGCGGACTGTGGAGCGTCACGCTGACCGACTTCATCCAGGTCTTCCTGATCGTCATCGGCATGATCATCGCGGTTCCCTTCGCTCTCAGATATGCGGGCGGCTGGAGCAATGTCGTCGCCAACGTCCCGGAGGGCACCATGAGCCTCTTCAAGGGCTATGACATGTTCGGCATCATCTCCCTCGTCATCATGTACGTCGCCACCTTCTCCGTCGGACAGGAAGCGGTCTCCCGCTTCTACGCGGCCAGGGACGGCAAAGCGGCGAAGGGCGGCGCCTGGATCGCGGCGGTCATCAATTTCGTCTACGCCTTCATCCCGACGATCCTCGGCATCATCACCCTCGCCCTCATCAACATGGGCAAGTTCAACTCCGCTGATTTCGAATCCGTCGGCGCGCGCTACGCGCTCCCGGTGCTCGCCATCGAGGTCATGCCCGCCATCATCTGCGGCCTGCTCTTCAGCGGCATCATCTCCGCGACGATGTCCAGCTCCGACTCCGACCTTCTCGGCGCGGGCTCCATTTTCGCGAACGATATCTACAAGCGCGTCATCCGGCCGGAGGCTTCCGACGCGGAAGTCATGAAGGTCACCAAGATCACGATGTGCGTCGTCGGCGTGGCCTCCATGTTCATCGCGCTCTTCAACACGCAGAGCCTGATCACGATTCTGATGTTCTGCTTCACCCTCCGCGCGGCGGGCTCCTTCTTCCCGTATGTTCTCGGACATTACTGGGGAAAGGCCTCCACGGCCGGAACCATCGCGTCCCTGATCGCGGGCACGGTCGTCGTCGTGTATCTCGACCAGTTCTCGGGCGGCAACCTGTTCGGCATCCACTTCAGCCAGACCATCGTCCCCGGACTGGTGGCGGCGCTCATCTTCTTCGTCATCTTCTCTCTCATCTTCCCGCCGAAGAAAGAGACGACGGAGCTCTCTGCCGAGGAAGAATAAGCCCGGCGGTTTAAGGGAAAAAATACCCGGAATCAACGCTACCCGGCGCAGCTGCTGCGCCGGGTGGTTTTCTCTTTCTCCCGTCAGATCCGGAACCGCGAATTCAAAGACGGATGATCTTTGCGCGTCGGCTTTTTCGCTCCCCCGGCCCTTCTCACTCCACTTCCTTTGTGGCGATCATGTCGACGCCCGTGCCCGCGATGTCGCGGATCAGTACGTCCCCGATATGGACGGGACAGGGAACCGATACGCCCCGCAGGTCCCGGATCACGTCCATGATCCTCTCCTTCGGGATATCGGAAGCCGTCTTCAGCGGCACCATCCGCTCTCCCTTCCTGCTCCCGTAGACGCGGACGGAGCTGGTCACGATGCGTCTCGGCGCGGTCACCTCCTTGCGGGCGTACTGCTCGCCTCTCGGGCACGTATTTCCCGTCACGAGCTCGATCCTGCCCTTCGCGTCCATCAGGACCTCGATCTGGCAGCCCAGCGGGCATCCTATGCAGGTCAGATTCCTCGTCTCCATCACGCGTTCTCCTCCACTTTAATCTCGATCGACTGAAGATCCGGATGGGCCGCGAGAAGCTTCTCCGTGATCACGAGCTCCTCCATCTCTCCCGGCGCCATCACGCGCCGCTTTTTTGTCAGGACCGGTTTGCCGTCAAGGCAGAGAACCACCCGGCGGTCCGTCATCACCTCGCCCACGCGGAAGCGGATCTTGAGCCATCCGCTGACCCGGTCCGGCGCGACGGAGGAGGGCACGGTGTAGCGGATCCCTCCCGCATACTTCACCTCGATCCGCTCCGGCTCCGGGTTCTCCGGCCCGTCCGCCGCAGCCTCCGTCTGTCTGCGGACATAGTCCGCCGCGCTTCGTCCCGCCAGAGCGGCCTCCTCGCTCACATAGTCCACCAGGTCGTGCACGTGGAGGACGTTTCCCGCCGCGAAGACGCCGGGAACCGAGGTCTCCAGCGACTCGTTGACCACAGGCCCGTTGGTGGTGCGGCTCATGTCCGCCCCGAGGCCGATCGTCAGCTCGTTTTCCGGGAGGAGACCGACGGACAGAAGAAGCGTGTCGCAGTCGTAGTGCTCCTCGGTGCCGGGGATCGGCTTGCGGTCGGGTCCCACCTCGGCGATCACCACGCCCTCGACCCTCTCCTTGCCCTCGATCCTGACCACCGTGTGGGAGAGCTTCAGCGGAATGCCGAAGTCGTCCAGGCACTGGACGATATTTCTCTTCAGCCCGCCCGAGTAGGGCATGAGCTCGGCGCAGACCAGGACCTTGGCTCCCTCCAGGGTCATGCGGCGGGCCATGATGAGGCCGATGTCGCCGGACCCCAGGATCACGACCCAGCGGCCGGGGAGATAGCCCTCGATGTTGACGAGCCTCTGCGCCGTGCCGGCCGAGAAGATGCCCGCGGGACGGAAGCCGGGGATATTGAGGGCTCCGCGGCTCCTCTCCCGGCAGCCCATCGCCAGGACCACGGCGCCGGCGCTGATCCGGATGAGTCCGTCGGTCTCATTGACCGCCAGGATCTCCTTGCGGCCGTCCTCCTCCGCCGTGAGGGAAATCACCATGGTGTCGGTCTTGCAGGGGATCTCCCTCTCGAGGACCCGGTCGATGTAGCGCTCCGCGTACTCCGGCCCGGTCAGCTCCTCCTGGAAGGTGTGGAGTCCGAAGCCGTTGTGAATGCACTGGTTGAGGATGCCCCCCAGACGGGTGTCCCTCTCCAGCACCAGCATGTCTCTCTCGCCGGCGTCATACGCGGCCACCGCCGCCGCCAGTCCCGCCGGACCGCCTCCGATTATCACAAGATTTACGTTTGTCTTATCCATCTCATCCTCCAGACTGCGCGGAATCCGTCGTCCGGCCCTGTTTTACATGCGATCCTTCACCAGGCCGACGATCACCCTGGAGCGGCCGCCCGCCTTGGTGATATCCGCCGCGTCGACACCCCACTCCTCCGCGAGAATGTCCATGATCCTCGGAGAGCAGAAGCCTCCCTGGCACCGTCCCATGCCCGCCCGGACGCGTCTCTTGACTCCGTCGAGGCTCTTCGCGCCGAGGGGCCGGCGGATCGCGTCCCGTATCTGGCCCTCGCTGATCTGCTCGCAGCGGCACACGATTCTCCCATACTCCGGCTTTTCCGCGATCAGCGCCGCCAGATCCTCCAGCGGCAGCTCCTTCGGATCGATGAAGCCGCGGCGGGTGCCGTCGAAATCGGGGTTGGCGGGCAAGTCCAGCCGCCCGGCCAGAAGCTCCGCCGTCTCCCGCCCGATGGCGGGCGCCGCCGTCAGACCGGGCGACTCGATGCCGGCGCAGTCGAAGAATCCGGGGGCGTCCGCCGCCTCACCCAGAATGAAGTCGTGGCGCGCCTCGTGGGCCCGGAGCCCCGCGAAGCTCGTGATCACGTCCCTGAGAGGCAGGTCGTCGAAGGCGAGTCCCGCCTTTTCCATCAGGTCGTCGAAGCCCTCCGAGGTCGTGTCGACGCCTTCCTTGTCGTCGATATCCTCCGCCGTCGGCCCCACGATGGTGTTGCCGTGCACCGTCGGGGAGACCAGGACGCCCTTTCCGAACCTGCCGGGCACCTGGAACACGGTGTGCTTCACATAGCCGCCGGTCCGGCGGTCGAGCAGCAGGTAATCACCCTTCCGGGGGGTAATCGTGATCTTCTCCTTCGAGACCATATTGTGGAGGATGTCCGCGTAGACGCCCGCGGCGTTGACCACCGCGCGGGTCCGCACCGTCCCCTCCATCGTCTGCACGATCCAGCAGGGACGCCCCTCCTCGTCCGTCGACGCGGTCAGTCCCTTCACCTCCGTGTTGAACCGGAATTCCACCCCGTTGGTGAAGGCGTTCTCCGCGAAGGCGATCGTCGCGCCGAAGGGACACACGATCCCCGCCGTCGGCGCGTAGAGGGCGGCCACCGGGACGTGCCCGACGCTGGGTTCCAGCTCCTTGAGCCGCTCGCGCCCGACGATCTCCAGCCCCCTGACGCCGTTCTTCCGCCCGTTCTCCATCAGCTTTTCCAGCTTGGGAATATCCTCTTCGCCGAGGGCGAGCACCAGGGAGCCGTTGTTTCTGTAGGCGAAATCCAGCTCCTTTGAAAGGTCCGGGTACATACCGCAGCCGATCAGGTTGTAATGGGCCATCTTTGAGCCGTACGCGGCGTCGAACCCGGCGTGAATGATCGCCGAATTGGCCTTGGAGGTCCCGGTGCACACGTCCTCCGAGCGCTCCATCAGGCAGAATTTTCCCTTGTAGGCGGACAGGAACCTCGCCACCGCGCAGCCTGTGATCCCGCCTCCGATAATGACAACGTCGTACATAATGCCTCCTTTATGTCCCGCCCGCCTCCGTCTGCCGGTCGGCGCAGTCAGAACCTTCCTCACTTCTGCCTGCGGAGCAGCGCCGGCGGTGCTTCTCTCCTCCCGGCCCGCCGGGCGGCGGGGTCAGGATCTTCCTCTCTTCTGCCCCTGCAGCGGCGCGGTCAGGATTTTCCTCACTTCTGCCTGCGGAGCAGCGCGATCAGGACCTCGCCCAGCACGCTCAGGCAGGCCGCCACAAGGAAGGCGCCCTGGTAGCGCCCCGTCGCGCCGTACAGAACATTCATGATCATCGGGCCGAGCACGCCCGCCAGGGCGAAGCCGATGAACATGATGCCGTAGTTCACGCTGTTGTATTTCCGCCCGAAGGTGTTGGCGGTAAAGCCCGGATAGATGCCCATGATGCTGCCGAAGCCGAAGCCCGCCAGCGCGAGGCCGGCGTAAAACAGCGCCGGCGTGCTCTCCCTGCAGAAGAACAGCATGAGGCCGGCCGCGACGGAAACCGCGAAGGTGAGGGTCATCGTGCCGAGGGCCCCGAGCCGGTCCGAAAGAGTGCCGGAGGCCAGACGGCCCAGCATGTTGAAAAGAGCGAGAAGCGACACGACGAAGGCTGCCTTGGACGGCGTGAAGCCCATCATCTTCTGGGCGATGGGCGAGGCCTGGGAGATGATCATCATGCCCGCGAAGGCGCCGCAGGTCAGTGTCAGAAGCATCAGATAGAACGAGCGCTGCCGGAGCATCTCCCTCCAGTTCATATCCTTCGCTCCGGCCGTCGAGGCAGTCCCGCTCACCTTCTGTCCCGCGGTAAAGCCCGCCGGGGCGGCTTCGATGACAAAGGCGGAGCCGATGATGATCGCCATCATCACGGCGCCGAGAATCCGGAAGGCCATGGTGACGTGCATGGTGCGGAGCATCGCATTCGCGATGATCGGAATGATGATCGAGCTTCCGCCGTAGCAGGCCGTCGTCAGACCTCCGGCGAAGCCGCTCTTGTCAGGGAAAAACTTCACCGCGTTGGACACGATCGTGCCGTAGGCCATCCCGCAGCCGAGACCGACGCCAAGGCCGTAGGTGACCATCAGCATCGGCAGGGATCTGGCGAAGCCGGACCCGATCATGCCCGCGCCGAACAGAATGCCTGCCACGACGAGGACCCACTTCGGGCCGATGCGGTCGTTGATGAAGCCGCCGGAAATCATCGTGACCGGGCCCACCGCGTTCGCGACGGTGAACACGATCGCCAGGGAAGCGATCTCCTTTCCGGAGATCTCACTCAGATAGGACGCCATCGGAGAAGCAAACACGCTCCAGGCGTACAGCGACCCGACGCAGAGCGTCACAAAGCAGCTGGCGATCAGGATGATCCATCTCTTTTTCATAATATCCATGTCATTCTTCCCTCCCGTAAGGTTCTGTCACAGGTTTCCGTCTTTGAAAACACCCCGGAAACCCATTATTTACAGTATACCAGTAATCCGCCCCTTCAGCAAAAAAATTACCGCCGCGGCACGGCGGAAGCATCTGCAGGCCTCCCGAAGAAGCAGCCCGCAGAATCCCTTGAAGAAGCAGCCTGCAGATACGCGGAGCAGCAGCCGCAGAATCCCTTTGGAGAAGCAGCCTGCAGGTACGCGGAGCAGCAGCCCGCGCCAGCCCCTTGCGGAGGGCGGCGTTCTGTGGCATGATCGGAGCATGACGAATATACGCTATGAAAAACATTACGAAGCCCAGGAAGCCCGGGTAAAGGTGGACTACATCACCGACCACGGGCAGTATCACGCGGCCCACTGGCAGAATGAGCTGGAAATGATCTATCTCCTCAACGGAAGCGCGGAGATCATTCTGGACGGACGGGCCACCCGCCTTGTCCAGGGGGAATTCATCGTGATCGACTCCAACCGGGTCTTTGAGCTCAGATGTCCCGACACCTTCATGCAGATCAGCGTGCATGTGGACCGCGAATTCCTTCAGACCAGGGCCGCCCCGCCCCCCGGATACGCGGGCCGGGCCTACCGCTGCAGCCGCGACGAGATGCGGCCGGAGCAGCTGGAGCCCTACCTGAAGATGTGCGACCTCTTCAAAACCCTGGTGCCGCTCTACATCGACGAGCCGGACGGCTACCGGCTGAGAACCGAGTCCATCATTCTCGAGATCCTGTTCTTCCTGGTGCTGTATTTTTCCGTCCCTCTCACGAAGGAAGAGCTCAGCTCCTCCGGCGGTGACAGGGAGAGGCTGCAGGAGATTCTCGGTTATATCGACGCCCACTACAGGGAGCCCCTGACCCTGTCGGACCTGGCCGGCGAGTTCGGACTGAGCCGCGAGTACTTCAGCCGGCTCTTCCACAAAAGCATTGGCATTCCTCTCACCCAGCACCTTCTCAGGGTGAGAATCTCCCGCTTCTACCTCGATCTCGTCTCGACGGACGCCCCGGTCATGGAGCTGCTGGAGAAGCACGGGCTGACCAATTACAAGCTGTTCAGCAGAACCTTCCGGGAGATCTACGGCGGCACGCCCCGCGACATCCGCCGGCTGACGGGCTGAGGCGCGCCGGCGGCACACGCCATACGCCGGCCGCGGTCCGGGACGCGAAGCAGCAGGCGGCATCCGCTGCCTGACGAACCGGAGCGCGCAGAGGGCAGTCGGCATCCGCCCTCTGACAGGCCGGAGCGCGCCGTCGGCACACAAAAAAAGGCCGTCCCGGATAGGTTCCGGGGCGCCCCTGCGTCCTGCTCTTTCTGAATTTCCATTAAAGGGAATACCGTCTGTACAGGTCTGACATCGCGTGTGAGTCTGCGCTTCTTTCCGCCTCATAAAGATCCCAGAAAAACGGATCTGCGAACCAGTCCCTGACAGAGCAGACAGCGTTTCTGAGAATCTCAGTCAACCCGGCCTTGTCCGCTTTTCCCGTCCGATGAATGTTTGTCACCTGCCTGTATCCGCTTACTGCCTGTGCTGCTGCCATATCAAGTACCTCCTTTACCATTATTTTTTATGACCAGCAGGGAGCGGTCCGGAAAATCCTGTTTCACGCGGAAGGCGCCGTACCCGGCGGCCCTCCTGCCGTCCTTCCCGCTCTCAACGATGCCCAGTATAACAGCCTCAGGAGCGGTTTTTTAGGGGTCCGGTTGACATCTTTTAGGTCAATATTGACATTTTTGGGGAGTTTTACGGCTCGGAAAGCCCGGTTTTCCACATTTCAGCCGGGCGGAAAGATTTAATCATTTTTTAATCTGCTTTATATGGCATTTTCATCCGGAGCGCCTACAATGGGGGACATCAAAAACACGATCCCGAGATGAGTAGCATTCCTGTAATTCAGAAATAACGTCAATTGAATAAAAAGAAACCTCTGGCTATGATTAGAGTGTTCATCTTGGCGGATGAAAAAACACAATAACAAAGCGGAGGTTTCACCATGAATTTAACACAGAATGACAGGCTCAATCAAGTAACAGCAGACACTTTAGTTGTGGGTGTGGATATTGGATCCGAAACACACTTCGCGAGATGCTTCGACTGGAGAGGATACGAATTCAGCAAACGGGCATTCCGGTTTAGTAATACACAGGTCGGATTTCTCACATTTATTCGTTGGATCGAAGAGATGATGAAGAAGACAGAAAAGGCCAAGGTCATTGTTGGCTGTGAACCCACCGGATGCTACTGGCTGACATTCCAGAAGTTTCTCATGGACAGGGCTATCCTTCTTGTGACGGTCAATCCATACAGTGTGAAGAAATGTAAAGAACTGGATGACAACAGTCCTGAGAAGAGTGATCTGAAGGATCCGAAGACGATCGCCGGCCTTGTCAGAGAGGGAAGATACAGTACTTCCTATCTGCCGGAAGGTGTATACGCGGAGATTCGTGAAGCCCAGGTCTGCCGGGACCAGATCATGAAGCAGCATGTGAGGTTGTCAAATCAGATACAGGGATGGCTGCAGAAATATTTCCCGGAGTATCTGGAGTGTTATAAAGACTTTGATACGGCAAGCGGGATGATGGTGCTGGAACACGCGCCGCTTCCCGAGGATATCATAAAGCTCGGAGCAGGAGGCATCAACGAGATCTGGAGAAACGCAAAGCTCCGTGCGGCGGGGATAAAGAGGGCAAAGACCCTGGTAGAAGCCGCACAGGGAAGCGTCGGATTATCCGGAGGAGAGGCTGCAAGGCTGGAGATCTGGTTTCTGATCAATGATTATCAGACGAAGACGAAGCAGTTGGAGCGGCTCGATGAATTCCTTGCGAAAGAGATCATGAAGGTGCCGCATGTGGAGAAACTGCTCGCCATCAAAGGAGTAGGACTGAGTACGGTTATAGGTTTTGTTGCGGATGTAGGTGATATCGGACGTTTCACTGATCCGAAACAGGTTCAGAAGCTTGCCGGGCTGGAGATCACAAAAGCCAGTTCCGGGAAGAAGAAAGGGCAGCCGTGTATCAGCAAGAGGGGCAGAAGAAGGCTGCGAAGGACAATGTACGAGTCAGCCAGGTCGCTGATCAGTTGGAATGAAGCATTCTCAGAAGTGTTCATGTATTACCGGTACAGAACGCGGAATCCTCTTGGCGGCATGCAGGCGAAGATAGCTGTGGCCTGCAAGGCAATCAGGGTCTTCTACACGATCCTGAAAACGGGATGTGAGTTCGATGCGGAGAAACTGCGCAGAGATATCATCCACCCGGAAGCAGCATAAGTAACTGACGACCCGCACGAATGTACCAGTGAACGTCCGCCAGATTCGATTGGCGCTGGATTACAGGAGTGCTCTCTATCAGACAAAGCAGAGCGACGCCGCCAAAGCATTTTTAATAGGGCATGACCCTGATGAGTAGCAAGGGCGGCATCCCACTATGGGTAGGCTGGACGAAGGAATTTAGGGCTCCGGGCAGAGAAACACGGACGACCCTGTTAGACATGAGAGGTTAGAGGCCATAGGATGAACGGGAGACAGATCGCCTTCATAAAAGTGATGACGTTCTGATTCGTATACCCATTCAGCCGGATAAGAAGCACTTCGCAACAGAGAAGATGCACTTTTCGCCCATAAATCTGTTTGTCAATGAACTATAGACGTTCCAGAAAGTGCTTGAAATAGGCATCTTTTGTGGAATTTCAATATGAAAGTATAGAGAG
>JBGUKX010000018.1:0-105053 GCA_045114695.1 Lachnospiraceae bacterium
CAGCTTCTACAAAGCAATCCAGTGGGCAGTCGAGCAGGGCATCACGTCAGGATTCTCGGATGGCACTTTCGGTGTCAACAAAACCTGTACGAGAGGACAATGCGTGACGTTCCTTTATAAGATGGTGGCGTAAGATTTATGGGCCTCTCAGCGTGGTAGTGGTAAGCTACCCGTCAGGAGGCCCTTTTCTTAGGCATATAGGACGATGTTATGTTAACAGTACAAGGTGTGGCGGGATATAGGGGAGATGAGATAAGACCGTCAAAAGCATTTAACGTTTGTGGCAAATATCATTGATTTGTGGTAGGGTTGGAGATAAGAACTGGAGATAAGGGTTGGAGATAAGAGCTGGAGATCTGCGCTCGATAAGACGCCAGCGAGTAACAGTAGTAAACCCTCGCCGTACCCTTAAGTTTTACTACGATTTCTACTACTTTTGACGGCACTAATAAACCCCGTAAAGCAGCGAAAAGCCATTTTATGTGTGTGTTTCTTCGTCCATGGAGACATACAAACAGAAAAATTAGAACCCTCTAACCTGCGCTTTTTGCGGCTTTTGCGGGTTTTGAGAGGTTTTTAGAAAGGTCAAACCTATGCCAATCCGCATTTTATTTGTCTGCCACGGCAATATCTGCAGAAGTCCCATGGCCTGCTACATGATGCGCAGCCGCGTGGAAGAACTCGGCATCGCGGACGAGTTTGAGATCGAATCCGCGGCGACCAGCACGGAAGAGATCGGCAATCCGGTCTATCCGCCCGCGGCGAGGATGCTGGCGAGCCGAGGCATCCGCTGCGCCGGGCATCACGCGAGGCAGATCACCACCCGGGACTATGACAGGTTCGATCTGATCATCGCGATGGACGACTGGAACCTCAGGAATCTTCGAAGGATTCTGGGCGGGGATCCGGAGGGCAAGGTCCATCTGATGATGGAATATACGGACCGTCCGGGGGAGGTGGCGGATCCGTGGTATACCGGCGACTTTGAGGCGACCTGGCGGGATCTGGACGAGGGCATCGACGGCCTTCTGGGATCACTGGGCCGGGTTGACGCGAAGACGCCGTGGACGTACGGGAAGAAGCGTCGGAACAACAAAAAGCGCTGAAGGACGCGCCGAAAAATCTGGCGGATACAGGACGGGCCGGAGAATTATGTAAATATTTTACGTAATCCTGATTCTGTGATATAATGCTAAGACACACCGCGGAAGCCGGACTGCCGGCTGCCGCGGAGAACAGCTGAAGATACACATCCGGTTCCGGCATCCGGGAGTATGCCTGCCTGATCGGCGGCCGGTGTGACGCAGACGGAGATGGAAGGGGAGTGCCATCTTGAGAAAGAAAAAGAAGGGGCCGGTGATACTGCTGGTCACAGCGCTCGTGCTGGCGGGACTTATCACGTCCTACTGCGTGTACGCGGAGCGCTACAGGGACACGTTTATTGAAGGAACCTATATCAACGGGATTGACGCCGGAGGAATGCGAGCCGAGGACGTGGAGGCCGTGATAAAGAACCGCGTCGAGGATTACAGCCTGACCCTTACGTTCAAGGGGGGCAGGTCGGAGACCCTTGAGGCGGAGGACATCGGCTTTGTCTACAATTCGGACAGAGGCATCTCGAAGCTCATGACAACGCAGAACCCTTATGAGTGGATCATGGGCCGTTTCGGCGTGTCATCGTCCTACACGGTGGGAGAGGCCTATTCCTACGATCCGGAGAAGCTGGACGGCGCGGTGTCGTCGCTGCCGGAATTTTCCGGGGAGGAAGTCATTGCCCCGCAGGACGCGTTCATGAAGATGAGCGACGAGAAGAAGCTCGTCATCGTTCCTGAGGTCGACGGCAACACCATCCGCAAGGAAGTCGTCATGCCGGTTCTGAAGGAGGCGGTGGAGACGGGGCAGACTTCCGTGGACATCTCTCAGATCGAGGACGCCTATCTCACCGCGCAGGTCCGGTCGGACGACCCGGATCTCAACCTACAGGTAAATGACCTCAACACGTATCTCGACGTGGCCGTCACCTACAATATGTACGACGGAACCCAGGTGAGCCTCGACAGAAATACCACCTGGGAGTGGCTCTCCGTGCGGGATGACGATCCCAATTACTACTATTTCAATACGGACGTCGTTCAGCAGAAGTGCGCCGACTTTGTGAAGGGTATCGCCGCATCCTACGACAAGACCTACGACTCGGTGACGTTCCATTCCACGAACAGGGGCGACATCGAGATCCCGACCGAGAGCCGGGGTTACCTGGTCGATCAGGGGACCGAGGCGGAGGAACTCTACAACATCCTGCTCTCCAGGACCTCCGCCACAAGGGAGCCGTATTACTCCCTCAGCCGGCAGCCCTACGGCAGCTTCAGCACCTACGTCGAGGTGGACATCTACAACCAGCACGTATACTACTACAGCGGAGGGGCTCTGGTCTTTGATTCCTCCTGTGTGACGGGGCTTCAGTCCGATCCCTCGAGGAGGACGCCGACCGGCGTCTTCTCGATCATCGAGAAGGATACGTCCAGGACCCTCAGGGGCGAGATCAATCCTGCCACGGGACAGCCCTCCTATGAGTCCTTCGTCAATTACTGGATGCGGTTCTACGAGGGCTGCGGCCTGCACGACGCCTCGTGGAGAAGCAGCTTCGGAGGCGACATCTATCTCTACTCCGGATCCCACGGCTGCGTCAACATGCCCTACAGCGCCGCGCAGACGCTCTACGAACTGGTGGAGTACGACACGCCGGTCATCGTGATCTGAAATAAGAAAAAAGCCGGGGCAAAGGAACTGCCCCGGCTATTATACGGAAGAAACGGCTTCTTCGCGGAAAAACGCCTGTATGCAGAAAACAGGGCGGCTTACGGAACCGCCAGCTCTTTGACCAGGGGGATCAGATCCCGGATGGAATGTATGACGTAATCCGGATCGTCCGCCTCGCCGAAGCCGTAGGCCGCGTAGACAAAGGGCACTCCCGCCTTGCGCGCGGCGTCGGCGTCGCCGCGGGTATCCCCCACGTAGACCGGATCGGGCAGCTGCCATCTGTCCCGGGCGATCCGGATGTTTTCATTTTTGGGGAGACCGGTGTCCCCCGCCTGGAGGTAGCCCTCCACGCAGGATTCGAGTCCGTGGATCCTGATCAGGGTCTCGATATAGCCCTTCTGGCTGTTGCTGACAATGACTTGGGGAACGCCGAGGGCGTGGATTGCCTTCAGCGTCTCCGAAACGCCGTCAAAGAGCGGCTGACGCTTCTCCAGAAGGAAGCGGTTCTCGTTCTCGCAGCACTCCCCGACGAGCTCATAGCGAGCGGCAGGGGGAAGCTCAGGAAAGAGAGAATCCGCGATTTCCGTGAGAAGCTTGCCGAATTCGCTGCCGAGGCGCTCCGCTGTGAGGAAGCCGCAGGGAATGTCGTGCGCCCGGAGTACCTGGCGCCAGCTCTCGGCTACATATTCGGAGGAATCCCAGAGTGTTCCGTCTACATCGTAGATGATCGATTTCATATCGTCTGCCTCGCTGCGGGGCTGCCCGGTGTTCCGGACGGCTCCTGTCGTGAATGATACCGCCGCGGGAAAGCCCCGGAAACGGCACATGGAGTATAACAGATGAATGACAGCTTTGTAAAGCCGCTCGTCGGGTGGTATCTTTTGAACCGGCGCGTCCTTCCCTGGAGGCAGTCCCCGGATCCGTACAGGGTGTGGGTTTCCGAGATCATGCTCCAGCAGACGCGGATAGAGGCCGTGATTTCATATTATAAAAGGTTCATGGAGGCGCTTCCGGACATAGAGGCCCTCGCGGAGTGCGAAGAGGATAAACTGCTCAAGCTCTGGGAGGGGCTGGGCTACTACAACCGGGCCCGCAACCTGAAGCGGGCGGCGGAGATCATCACACGGGATTACGGAGGCCGCTTTCCCGAAGACCCCGAAGCAGTGAAGTCGCTGCCCGGGATCGGAAGCTATACGGCGGGCGCCGTCTGCTCCATCGCCTTCGGCCTGCCGCTTCCCGCGGTGGACGGCAACGTGATGAGGGTGTGGGCGAGGCTCACGGGCTGCGGGGACAACGTGCTGGATCCCGGAGTGAGGCGCCGGGCAGAGGAGGACGTGACGGAGATCCTGGTAAAGCGCTGCGGCGCTGAAGGAGACGTTCACCCCGGCGATTTCAACCAGGCGCTGATGGAATTGGGCGAAACGGTCTGCCTGCCCGCCGGCGCGCCCGGATGCGGGACGTGCCCGGTCAGGGAAATGTGCGCCGCCTGTTCGTCGGGCCTGACGGACCGGATCCCGAGGCGCGAAAAGAAGCAGAAGAGGCGCGCGCAGAAGAAGACGGTGCTGATCGTCCTCGACGGGGCGGGCGTCGCGGTGAGAAAGAGGGAAGAGGGCGGCCTTCTCGCGGGACTCTATGAGTTCCCGAATGTCGAAGGGCATATTTCCGGGAAGGAAGCGGTTGCATTTGCCGCCCGTGAGGGATATGATACTCTATATGTGCAATCGCTCAAAGCGGCGAAGCACGCGTTTTCTCACATAGAGTGGGATATGATCGCTTATGAACTGCGGGTAAAGCCTCAGGCCGGCGCCGGAAACGACTGGATCTTCGCGGCAGCGGAGACCCTGAGGCGGGAGCTGCCCGTGGCGTCTGCTTTTTCCGCCTACACGGCGCATGTTTTACCTATCCTGGAAAAAGAGGGGAAAAGATAGATGAAAATACTGACGATTGCGATTCCATGCTACAACTCGTCGGAGTACATGAAGAAGGCAATTGACCACGCGGTGGTCGGGGGAGAGGACGTGGAGGTCCTCGTCATTGACGACGGCTCGAAGGATTCGACCTACGAGGTCGCTCTTGAGTACAAGAAGAGGTTCCCGGGAATCGTCAGGGCGATCCATCAGGAGAACAAGGGACACGGCGGAGCCGTCAACACCGGTATCAGAGAGGCGCAGGGAATCTATTTCAAGGTCTGTGACAGCGACGACTGGCTCGATTACGACGCCTATATGAAGGCCCTGGAGATCCTGAGGACCGTCATAGGGGGACCGGTCACCCTGGACGCCATGATCTGCAACTACGTCTACGACAAGGTCGGCGCGAAGAAGAAGCGAATCATGCGGTACGAGGGCTCGTTCCCCGAGAACCGCATCTTCCGCTGGGAGGAGATCAAAAAGCCGCTGAATTCGCACAGGTATGTGCTGATGCACAGCCTGATCTACCGGACGGCGCTCCTCCGCGAATGCGGGCTGGAGCTCCCGGAGCATACCTTCTACGTGGACAACCTCGTCGCGTTTACGCCGATGATGTACGTCAAGACGCTCTATTATCTCGACGAGCCGCTCTACCGGTATTACATCGGCCGCGAGGATCAGTCCGTCAACGAGGCGGTCATGAAGAGCCGCATCGACCAGCAGATCCTGGTCACGAAGATGATGATCGACAGCTACCGGGCGGATCTTGTAAAAAACATCAATCAGTCGGATTTCCTGACCCATTACCTGGGAATCATCATGACGGTGACCTCGGTTCTTCTGATCCGGATCAACACACCCGAGGCGCTGGAGAAGAAGAAGGACATCTGGGAATACCTGAAGAAAAAGGATCTGATCATGTATCTCCGCATCCGGCACAGCATGCTCGGAAGGGCGGTCAATCTTCCCGGAAAGGCGGGAAGGGAGGTGGCCGTCGGCGGCTACAGGCTGTCCCAGAAATTCTACGGCTTCAACTGACAATCACCTGCAGCTTCTCCGGGAGAAGGCTGACGGACAGGCTGTCTCCCAGCCCTCCGGACTCACCGTCCAGATGGATCGGCCGTTCTCCGGAGGTCCGGATCTCGAGGCTTCTGCATCTCAGGAAATGGACGCCGGGCACTTTCGTGTGTCCCCCGACGCGGGTGAGTGGCAGAGCCGCCACCAGCACCGCCCGCGGGATTCTGTTGACCAGAATGACGTCGAGAATGCCGTCCGTGGCAGAGGCGCCCGGCACCATCTTGCAGCCGCCTCCTTCGTAGGGCTGGTTCATGACGGCGGTGAAATACACGTCGGGAAATGTGAAGCGGCGGTCCCCGTCCGTCTCTATGCTGACGGTGCAGGTCTTATAAAGGGCGATCTGCTTCGCGGCGATGACGGAGTAGGTCAGCGACCCGGCCCCGAAGCCGTTGAGCTTCTGCTTGATGGGGGAGGCGAGCGCCTCATGGCACACGGACGCGTCGAAGCCGATGCCGGCGCTTACCCCGAAACGCTCCGTCCCGCCTTTCGTGCGGATGCAGCCTATATCCATGCGTACAACGCGGTTTCTTTCGATGATCGAAAGGACCGCGTCTTCTGTTCTGACGGGGATGTTCATGCCGCGGGCGAAGTCGTTTCCCGACCCGCGCGGAATGACGCCGAAGGTGACGGTGGAGAGATTCCGGAGGCCGTTGAGCACCTCGTGGATCGTGCCGTCGCCCCCGACGACCACCACCACGGCCTCCGGGTCGCCGGAGGTGATCTCTTCGGCCAGCTCCGTGGCGTGGCCGGGGTGCCCGGTGGTGAATTCCCGGAAGGGAATGCCGCGGCGGCGCAGGATGCCGAGGGCGGTGCCCCACACCTTGTCCGTGCCGGAGGAATGGGAAGAAGGATTCTGAATCAGATAATACATGGCGTCCTCCTCAGGCGGCGATCTGCCGCAAATGGGCCGGCGCGGCGTTTCCGCCGGCCGGAAGAATCTCAGGCCTTTCCGTCTTCCGCTCCGTCTTCCCCGGAGGGAAGGTAGAGATGGACCCGCATGACGCGGTTTTTCCTGACGGCCTCCACCACGATCCGGGCGCCGTCGGGAAGGTCCACGTATTCGCCGACCTTCGGGAGCTTGTCGTCCGAATGCTCGATGACGTAGCCGCCGACGGTGTCGTACTCCTCGGAATGCAGGCGCAGGCCGGTCGTCTTGTTGATGTCGTCGATGTCGGCCGTCCCGAGACAGGTGTATTCCCTGCCCGGCGCCAGCTCCGTGATCTCCTCGGCGTCCCGCCCCATGTACTCGTCGTGGATGTCGCCGACGATTTCCTCCAGGACGTCCTCCAGGGTGAGCATGCCGGAGGCGCTGCCGAATTCGTCCAGGACGATGACGATGGAGACGCTGTGCTCCTGCATCTCGTCCAGGAGATCGGAAATATTCTTCATCTCATAGGTGAAATAGGGCTCGTGCATCACCTTCCCGAGATCGAAGGCGTCCCGTCCCGTGACCAGAAGATCCTTTACGTTGAGAATGCCGATGACGTGGTCCGGGTCCTCCTCGTAGACGGGCATGCGGGTGAAGCGGTGCGTGCGGAAGACTTCCACGACGTCGTCGTAACCGGAGGTGACGGGCACGGAAGTCATGTCGATGCGGGGAATCATGATCTCCCGCGCGGTCGTGTCCTGCAGGTCCACGACGTTGTTGATCATTTTCTTCTCATCGGTTTCAATCACCCCGTCCTCCTCGGATACCTCGACGAGGGCCCGGAGCTCATGCTCGGTCATGGCGATCTTCGTGTCCGGGTCGATGCCCTGGAGACGGATAAGAAAACGGGAAATCTTCTCCGCGGCGTAGATGAACGGAGTAAAGAGAACCATCAGGAACCGGATGACGCCGGCGCTCCTCAGGGCGATCTTCTCGGGGTTGACCGAGGCCGTGGTCTTCGGGGTGATCTCTCCGAAGATGATGATGGCGGCGGTGAGAATCCCGGTCGCGACCCCGACGGCCTTGTTTCCGAACAGGCGGATCGACACGGCGGTCGTGAAGGCGGTGAGGGAGATATTGACGAGGTTGTTCCCGATCAGGATCGTGCTGAGCATCTTCGCCTTGTTCTCCGTGACGGCAAGGGCGTCGCGGGCGCTCCTGCTTCCTTCCTCGGCCAGAGCCCTCAGGCGGATGCGGCTGACGGCGGTCAGGGCGGTTTCCGCGGAGGAGAAGAAGCCGGACAGGATGACGAGGAGAACGATGACGACCAGATCTGCAATTAGGGAAGGCATGGAAATTATCAGCTCCTTTCAGGAAAAATCATACATGATCCCATGGAAATTTGCAACGAGACGGGGTTTTATTTGTGAGTTAATCTTGTAAGGGAAAAATACTTATGATATAATACTCCGCATGAAATGCAAGACGTTATGGAGGACAAACATGAAACACGTAAAGACTCTTAATACAAGGAATCTTCAGGAATCTCTCAAGAAGGGCGGATGCGGCGAGTGCCAGACTTCCTGCCAGTCCGCGTGCAAGACGAGCTGCACGGTGGGAAACCAGTCCTGCGAGTCGCGCAAATAAGCGGAACGATGCTTCGGGCTGTCCGGAGGGGAAGCCTTCGGACAGCTGTTTCATTATGAAAAGATCGGGCAGCGGCCATCGCCGCTGCTTCTTTATTGCCCGGGAGGATTATGCAGATCCATCAGTACAAAAGCAACGGATTTAATATCGTATTGGACGTGCCGGGAGGTTCGGTGCACGTGGTGGACGACATCGTATACGACGCCCTTTCCATGCTGACGGAACCGGTGCCGGAGGAGACCGTCCTGGAGAAACTGGCGGAAAAGTACAGGAGCCGGGAGGAGGCCGCCGAGGCACTCGGGGAAATCCGGGAGCTGAAGGAGGCGGGCGCCCTCTTCTCGGAGGAGCCCTACGCCCCCTCGGTGGAGGCCTTCTCCAGGAGGCCGACGGTCGTCAAGGCGCTGTGCCTGCATGTCGCCCACGACTGCAATCTCGCCTGCCGCTACTGCTTCGCGGAGGAGGGAGAGTACCACGGAAGGCGCGCCCTGATGTCCTTTGAGACGGGGAAGAAGGCCCTCGACTTCCTGGTGAAGAACTCCGGCGCGAGGAGGAACCTGGAGGTGGACTTCTTCGGCGGCGAACCTCTCATGAACTGGGAGACCGTCAAAAAGCTGGTCGCCTACGGCCGAAGCATCGAGCAGGAGAACGGTAAGAATTTCCGCTTCACCCTCACCACCAACGGCGTGCTCCTCGACGACGAGGTCATGGAGTTCTGCAACCGGGAGATGGACAACGTCGTTCTGTCCATCGACGGGAGGAAGGAGGTCCACGACCGGATGCGTCCCTTCCGGAAGGGAGCGGGAAGCTATGACGTGATCCTTCCGAAATTCCTGAAGTTTGCGGAGCAGAGACGCCGTCTGGGACTGAAGTACTACGTGAGGGGGACCTACACCCGCTGGAATACGGATTTCGCGGCGGACGTGCTCCATCTGGCGGATCTCGGCTTCGACCAGATCTCGGTGGAGCCCGTGGTGGCGCCGAAGGAGGCTCCCTATTCCCTGCGGGAGGAGGACATCCCGGTCCTGGAGCGCCAATACGATATTCTCGCGCGGGAAATGATCCGCAGAGAAAAAGAAGGAAAAGGTTTTAATTTCTTTCATTTTATGATAGATTTAACGGGTGGCCCCTGTGTCTACAAGAGACTGTCCGGGTGCGGCAGCGGGACGGAATATCTGGCCGTCACGCCCTGGGGAGACTTCTACCCGTGTCACCAGTTTGTCGGGATGGAGGACTTCCTGCTCGGGAATGTCAGCGACGGGATCGTGAACAACGGTCTTGTGACGGAGTTCAAGAAGGTAAACGTCTATTCGAAAGAGGCGTGCAGAAGCTGCTTCGCCAGGTTCTACTGCAGCGGCGGATGTCTCGCCAATTCCTACAACTTTACCGGAAGGATCAACGACGTGTACGGGATCGGCTGCGCGCTGGAGCGAAAGCGGGTCGAGTGCGCCGTCATGATCAAGGCCGCGCTGAGCTCCTGACGCCCGGCGGAACAGGGAATGTCATTATCTGAGGAGAAACAAGGAGATAAAAGAATCATGAAAAAGAGGAACGGAATCATCACGCTCGCAGTCATGATCGCCTTCACGGTGCTCATGGTATTCACAGCACTTAAGGGCTGGGGCAGAGGCGGTACCGGCGCCATGAGAAACATTAAGACCGGCCTGGATCTGTCCGGGGGCGTTTCCATCACATACGAGGCGGACGAGGCGGCGCCGGCGGCGGACGACATGGACGACACCGTGGCCAAGCTCCAGAAGCGTGTCGACCAGTATTCCACCGAGGCCAACGTCTACAAGGAAGGTCTCAACCGCATCAACGTCGAGATTCCGGGCGTGACGGACGCGAACAAGATTCTCGCCGAGCTCGGCACGCCGGGTTCCCTCTATTTCATAGCCCAGACCGGTTCTGACGGATCGGACAACTATACCTACGACAACGCCTCCGGCCAGTACGTCCTGTCCAGAACGATTGAGGAGCTGGAGAAGGACGGATCCATCGTCTGCGTCGGCTCCGACGTGGCGGACGCCCAGGGCGTTTTCCAGACGGACAGCACCACGAAGAACAACAAGCCGGTCGTCTCCCTTTCCTTCACGGGCGAGGGCACGAAGAAGTTCGCCGAGGCGACGACGAAGGCCTACTCGGCCGGACAGTCCATCGGTATCTATTACGACGGTTCCTTCGTCTCCGTGCCGCGGGTCAACGCGGCGATCACGGACGGCAAGGCCATCATCGAGGGGATGGGCGATATCGACGAGGCGAAGCAGCTCGCTTCCTTCATCCGCATCGGCGGTCTGAAGCTCGTCCTGAACGAAATCCGCTCCAACGTGGTCGGTGCCCAGCTCGGCCAGGAGGCCATCCGGACTTCCCTGATCGGCGGAGCCGTCGGCATCCTTCTGATCATCGTGATCATGATCGCTGTTTACCTGCTTCCGGGCGCCGTGGCATCCCTCTCCCTGATTCTCTACGTGGCGATGATGCTCGTGCTGCTCAACGCCTTTGACCTGACGCTTACCCTTCCGGGTATCGCCGGTATCATCCTGAGTATCGGTATGGCGGTCGACGCCAACGTCATCATCTTCTCCAGACTGCAGGAGGAGCTCGCCGCCGGCAATTCCGTACACGGAGCCATCCGGGCCAGCTTCAGCAAGGCGATGTCCGCCATTCTCGACGGCAACATCACCACGCTGATCGCCGCGGCCGTCCTCGGCCTTCTCGGCACCGGCACGATCAAGGGCTTCGCCATGACGCTGGCGCTTGGCGTCGCGCTGTCCATGGTCACGGCTCTCGTCATCACGCGGCTTCTGATCAACGCGGTCTACTCCCTCGGCGTCCGCAGCGAGAAGCTCTGGGCGAGGGAGAAGAAGTTTACGAAGATTGATTTCATCAGGAACTGGACGAAGTACCTCTGCGTCGCCGCGCTCATTCTCATCGTCGGCTTCGGCGCGATGATTTTCCACGGCGCGAAGGGTCAGAGAGCCCTGAACTTCAGCCTTGAGTTCCTGGGCGGAACCTCCACGACGGTTGATTTTGACAGGAGCTTTACCCTTGCCGAGCTCGACGAGCAGGTCAAGCCGGTGATTTCGGAGATTACGGGAGACGCGGCCGTCACGTTCCAGCAGGTCGTGAACTCCAGCGAGGTTATCATCAAGACAAGAACCCTCAACGTCGAAGAGCGCAAGGATATGGCTGAAAAGCTGAGCTCGGAATTCGGCGTGGAGGAGTCGAAGATCACGGCCGAGTCCATCTCCGCGACGGTGGGCAAGGAGATGAGGAAGAGCGCGATTCAGGCGGTTCTCCTCGCCGTCGTGCTGATGCTTCTCTACATCTTCATCCGCTTCAAGGACATCCGCTTCGCGACCTCCGCGGTTCTCGCGCTCTGCCACGACGTGCTGATCACGCTGATGGCCTACGCGATCATCCGCGTCTCGGTGGGCAATTCGTTCATCGCGGTCATGCTGACGATTCTCGGCTATTCGATCAACTCGACCATCGTCATCTTCGACCGTATCCGCGAGATGCTTCCCGAGTACCAGAAGTCCGGAGATCTCCGGGGCGCGGTCAACGCCGCGGTCAACATGACTCTGACCAGAAGCATCTTCACGAACCTGACCACCTTTGCCTCGATCCTGGTGCTCTACATCATGGGCGTCTCCTCCATCAAGGAGTTCACGCTTCCGATGATGGTCGGTATCGTCGCCGGCGCCTGCTCGTCCGTCTTCCTGAGCGGTCCGCTCTGGTTCTGGATGAGAACACATTTCGGCAAGGACGCGAAGGAGTATCAGCGGAAGGCCGCCAGGGCGGCCAAAGCGGCGGAAGCCGCCGGGACAGGAACCGCCGAGGCGGCGTCCGGAGCCTCCCAGGCCGTCAGGTCCTCCGGCAATCCTAACGTCATCCGCAAGAAGAAAGTTAAGAAGGGTTGATCCCTGAAAGGATAACCGCGGAAAGCCATGCGATGCATGGCTTTCTTGCGTATCACACGGAGCGTGCTATGGAAAAATGGACAGTAATGGCGAAAAAAGCCGATTTTGAAGCCATCGGCCGGAAATTCGGCATTGATCCCGTCGTGGCGAGAGTGATACGGAACAGGGACGTCGTCGGAGACGAGGCGATCGACGAGTATCTCAACGGAGGCTCCGAGCGGCTCAGGGATCCCTTCGCGCTGAAGGATATGGACGCCGCCGCCGCGATTCTCGGGGAGAAGATCCGCGGGAAGAAGAGGATCCGGATCGTCGGGGATTACGATATCGACGGCATCATGGCCTCCTATATTCTGAAAAGGGGCATCACGGAGCTGGGAGGAACGGCGGACATCCGGATACCGAACCGCGTCGCGGACGGATACGGGATCAATGAGAACATGATCGACGAGGCGGCCGCCGACGGGATCGACACAATTGTGACCTGCGACAACGGAGTCGCCGCCGCGGAGGCTGTCAGGAAGGCGAAGGATCTGGGGATGACGGTGATCATCACCGATCACCACGAGGTGATCGACCTTCCCCCGGCGGACGCCGTCGTGGACCCGAAGCGGCCGGACGACGTCTCCGACAACAAGGATCTCTGCGGAGGCGCGGTGGCCTGGAAGCTGATCCGCGCTATGGGAGGGGATCCTGACTCGGAACTGATCCAGTACGCTGCCTTCGCCACGGTGGGCGACATCATGGACATGCGCGGCGAGAACCGCATCCTGGTCCGCGAGGGCCTGAAAAGACTCAGAAAGACGGACAACATCGGCCTGCAGGCGCTGGCAGACGAGTGCGGACTCAATCTCCAGGGGCTCAACACCTACGGCATCGGCTTTGTCCTCGGGCCCTGTCTCAACGCCAGCGGCCGTCTCAACACCGCGATGAAGGGACTGGCCCTCCTCGAGAGCGAGAACCGCTCCGCCGCCTCGCGGTACGCGGCGGAGCTCCGCCAGCTGAATGACAGCAGAAAGGCGATGACGGAGACGGGCGTCCGGGAAGCCGTCGAAGCCATCGGCCGGGAAGGGCTGGAGAAGGACAGAGTCCTGGCGGTGTTCCTGCCCGACGTGCACGAGAGCGTAGCCGGGATTATCGCGGGAAGAATACGGGAGAAGTATTCCAGACCGGTCTTCATCCTGACCAGGGGAGAGAACTGCGCCAAGGGCTCGGGCAGGTCGATTGAGGCCTATTCCATGTTCGAGGAGCTCCAGAAGGTGAGCGGCCTGCTGCTCCGCTTCGGAGGTCATCCCATGGCCGCCGGACTGTCGCTTGATGAGGAAAACATCGGGGAATTCCGGAGACGGATCAACGAGAACTGCCGCCTCACCGAGGAGGACCTGATCCCGAAGGTCAGAATCGACGTGCCGATGCCCGTCAGCTACGTCTCGGAGGAGCTGATCCGCCAGCTGGAGCTGCTGGAGCCCTTCGGCAAGGGAAACGAGAAGCCGCTCTTCGCCCAGAAGCACGTCTTCTGCGACCATGTGCGGCTGTTCGGGACGAAGCACAACCTGCTGAAGATGCGGGTCAGGGCCATGGCCGCGCCGGGGGACTCCGACGCCGACAGGCCGGGCTTCCAGGCGGACACGACGGGGCCCGAGCTGGACGCCGTCTGCTTCCGCGACGTCGACGCTCTGGCCGCCCGGATCGCGGAGTGTCCGGAGCTCATGATCGCCTATGAGCCGCAGATCAACGACTTTATGGGACAGCGGAGAATACAGCTTGTGATCACGCATTTCCGCTGAGAGAAGCGAAGAAGCCCGGCCCTTTGACCGCGCGGCGGCCCCGGGAGGCGGGGCGGCGAATGAAACATTTGTCTTTAATTCGCCCGAAATTCGTGCTAACATAAAAGATACGCCGCGGACAAGGGGTGTTTTGCGCGGCGCCGGCAAAACCGAAGCGAAGAGTACAGGGTCCTAAAGGAGAAAACTATGATCAGAGAAAAAGTTGAGGATTATGTGCGGTCCATTCCGGACTTCCCGGAGAAGGGGATTATTTTCCGCGACGTGACGTCCGTTCTTCAGGACGCCGACGGCCTGAAGATGGCGATCGACGCGATGCAGGAGAAGCTGAAGGGCATCGAGTTCGACAAGATCGCCGGACTGGAGTCGCGCGGCTTTATCTTCGGCATGCCCATCGCCTATAACCTTCACAAGCCGTTTGTCCTGGTCCGCAAGGCCGGAAAGCTGCCCTGCGAGACCGTCTCCAAGACCTATGATCTCGAGTACGGCCAGGCGACCATCGAGCTTCACAAGGACGCGATCACGCCCGGAGAGAGAATCGTCGTGATCGACGACCTGATCGCCACGGGCGGAACCGTGGAAGCGGCCGGAGAGCTGATCAGCGAGCTCGGCGGCGAAGTCGTCAAGATGGTCTTCCTCATGGAGCTGGCGGGACTCAACGGGAGAGAGAAGCTGAAAAAATATGACGTCGAGAGCGTCATCTGCTACGACGGCAAATAAATGGACCGGACGGGGCCGCTCCCGGTGAGGGAGCGCCCCGCCGGCAGGATCTGCTGACTCATCAGGAAAGACGTGCGTATGGAAAATGCTTCTCTGCAACAGAACAGCGGCCAGATTGGATTATCGCCGGATCTGCACGCGGTAACGTCAAAACCGGAGGCTGCCCTCAGCACTCCGGCTGATTTCACGTCGCCCTCCGATCTCTTCGAGGAGCTTAGGAGACGGGTGCTCCGCTATCACCCGTCCGATGACCTCACCATGATCGAGAAGGCCTATCACGCCGCGGACGACGCCCATCAGGGCCAGCTGAGAAAGTCGGGGGAACCGTACATCATCCATCCTCTCTGCGTCGGCATCATCCTGGCGGATCTCGAGATGGACAAGGAGACGATCGCCGCGGGCATCCTGCACGACGTCGTGGAGGACACCGACGCCACGGTGGACGATATCCGGAGAGATTTCGGCGACGACGTCGCGCTTCTCGTGGACGGCGTCACAAAGCTGGGCCAGGTTGACTACAAGGTCGAAAAGGTCGAGATTCAGGCAGAGAATCTGCGGAAGATGTTCCTCGCCATGGCGAAGGACATCCGCGTGATCATCATAAAGCTGGCCGACCGCCTGCACAACATGAGGACGCTGGAGTACGTCCGTCCCGAGAAGCAGGTCGAGAAGGCGTGCGAGACCATGGATATCTACGCCCCGATCGCCCAGAGGCTCGGTATTTCCAGGATCAAGGTGGAGCTCGACGATCTTGCCCTCCGCTACTGGAAGCCGGACGTCTACAGGGATCTGTGCGAGCAGATGGATCAGCGCAAGATCCAGAGGGAGGAGTTCGTCCACGAGATCGCGGACGAGGTCAGGAAGACTCTCGACGAGGCGGGAATCCGGGCCGAGATCACCGGACGGGTCAAGCACAATTTCTCCATCTACAAGAAGATGGTGAACCAGGACAAGACCCTGGACCAGATCTACGATCTCTTCGCGATCCGCGTCATCGTGGATACCGTCGGGGACTGCTACGCGGTTCTCGGTCTGATGCACGAGCTATTTAAGCCGATTCCCGGGAGATTCAAGGATTACATCGCGATGCCGAAGCAGAACATGTACCAGTCTCTGCACACCACCGTAATCGGGAAGGACGGAACGCCCTTTGAGATACAGATCCGCACCTTCGAGATGCACCGCGTCGCCGAGTACGGTATCGCGGCGCACTGGAAATACAAGGAGGTCTCCAGCGGCAGGAGCGTGACCGGGAATCAGGAGGAGGAGAAGCTGACCTGGCTCAGGCAGATCCTCGAGTGGCAGCAGGACTCCTCGGACAACAAGGAGTTCATGTCCCTGCTGAAATCCGACCTGGACCTCTTCTCCGAGAGCGTCTACTGCTTTTCGCCCCAGGGGGACGTCAAGACGCTGCCCAACGGCTCCTGCACCATCGACTTCGCCTACAGCGTTCACTCGGCGGTCGGAAACCGGATGATCGGCGCCCGCGTCAACGGCAAGCTGGTCCCGGTCGACTATGTCCTGAAGAACGGCGACCGCGTTGAGATCATCACGTCCCAGAATTCCAAGGGACCGAGCCGCGACTGGCTGAAGATCGTCAAGAGCACCCAGGCGCGGAACAAGATCAACCAGTGGTTCCGCAACGAGCTCAAGACCGACAACATCGAGCGGGGAAAGGAGCTGCTGAACCAGTACGCCCGGACGAAGGGCGTATCCCCCGCCGATATCCTGAAGCCGGAATACCAGGAGGGCGTACTCAGGAAGTACGGATTCCGGGACTGGGATTCCGTGCTGGCCGCGGTCGGACACGGAGGCCTGAAGGAAGGCCAGGTCGTCAACAAGCTCATCGATCTCTACGACAAGGATCACAGAAAGAAGGTCACCGACGAGGAGGTCATGCTCGCCGCGACGGAGAACCGGGAGAAGATCTCCCTGGGACGGCGCGAGGGCAGGGGCGGCATCATCGTCAGGGGCATCCGCGACGTGGCGGTGCATTTCGCCAAGTGCTGCAGCCCGATCCCGGGGGACGAGATCGTCGGCTACGTCACCAGAGGCAGGGGCGTCACGGTGCACAGAACCGACTGCGTCAACATCATCAATATGGCCGAGATCGACCGGGTGCGTCTGATCGACGCCGAGTGGAGCGTTCCCGAGGACGAGAAGGACGCCGGGACGTACGCGGCGGAGATCAACGTGTTCGCCTCCAACAGGACCGGCCTTCTGGTCGATATCTCGAGGATCTTCACCGAGAGAAAGATTGACATCGGACAGATGAACGTCAGGACCAGCAAACAGGGAACCGCCACGATGGAGCTCAGCTTCGCGGTCCATTCCGTCGACGAGCTGAACGGCCTGATCAACCAGCTGCGGGCGGTGCCGGACGTGCTGGATATAGAGAGAAAAACCGGATGAAGAACTGTGATGAGAGAGGAGGCGCCCTCCTCGTGGAGTGCGTTCCCGTGGGAATGCTCCGTACAAACTGCTATATCGTGCGAAGAGAGGGACGTCCCGGAGAGGCGGTGGCCGTCGATCCGGGGGATGACGGGGCCGGGATCGCGCGTCTGCTGAAGGAGCGCGGCGCGACGGACGTCTCCGTCCTCCTGACCCACGCCCATTTCGATCACATCCTGGGGGTGAACGAACTCGCGGAGGCCTTTCCCTCCGGACGGGTGTATATCTCCGAGGAGGAGAGGCCGATGGTCGAGGACGACCGGCTGAATTCCGGCTTCTACGAGGGAGAATGCCGGATCTCGCCCGACGTCTGGCTGAGGGAAGGGGATGAGCCGGAGCTCCTGGGCGGGCCCGTGAAGGTTCTCCGCACGCCCGGGCACACCGCCGGGAGCGTGTGCTATTATTTTCCGGAGGACGGAATGCTGTTTTCCGGGGATACCCTCTTTTTCTCCGGCTGCGGCAGGACGGATCTTCCAACCGGATCTCCCCGGGAGATGGCGGACTCGCTGGAACGGATCCTCACCTCCCTGCCGGAGGACACGGCCGTCTTCCCGGGCCACGGACCGCAGACCACCATCGGACGTGAACGAATCATCGAAGGATACTGACGTGAATATTGGGATCTGTCTGGACAGACATGACTTTCTGTACGACGTCCATTCCCTGGTGAAGAGCTTCTTCCCCGAGGACGAGGTCGTCATATACACCCGGGACGACGCCGAGAAGTGCATCGCTCCCCGGGACCTTCTCATCGAGGCGGAGATACCGGATTACACGGACCGCAGGGAGGCGAAGGACCGGATCAAGCGGGAGCTCTACGGGATGCTCTCGGCCTACACGGGAATCTCGCTGCCCTGGGGGATGCTCTCCGGCATACGCCCGACGAAAATCCCCATGGCGATGCTCTCCGAAGGAAAGAGCCGGCAGGAGATCCTGCGGCATCTGGAGGATGACTGCCTTGTCTCGGAGAAGAAGGCGGATCTGGCACTGCGGATCGCGGAGCGGGAGCGGGCGCTTCTGAGCCGGATACCGCTCGAGGAAGACACGTTCAGCCTCTATATCAACATTCCCTTCTGCCCGTCCATCTGCCTCTACTGCACCTTTTCGTCGAGCCCCGTCTCCCTGTGGGCCGGACGGATCGATGAATATCTGGACGCCCTGATCCGCGAGATGAGGGAAAAGGCGGCGGAGCTGTACCGCCGGGAGGGGCGGAGAGGCCCCGTGACGGTCTATATCGGCGGAGGCACGCCCACGTCGCTGGAGGCGGATCAGCTGGACAGGCTCCTGGGATCGGTGAGCGGTATCTGGGACATGAGCGGCGTTCTGGAGTACACCGTGGAGGCCGGAAGACCGGACTCCATCACCGCGGAGCGTCTCGGCATTCTCAAAAAGCACGGGGTGACCAGGATCTCCGTCAACCCCCAGACCATGAACGACAGCACACTGGAGCTGATCGGGCGGCGCCACACGGCGGAGGACACCGTGCGCGCCTTCGGGCTCGCCCGGGAGGCGGGCTTCGACAACATCAACATGGACATGATCCTCGGCCTTCCGGGAGAGGGAGAGCGGGAAGTGGCGGCGACTCTTCAGGGCATCAGGGAGCTTGACCCCGATTCCCTGACGGTCCACTCCCTGGCGGTCAAGAGAGCGTCCCGGCTGAGGAAGACGATCCGGGAGGACCGTGAGATCGACGCAAACGCCGACAGAGGGTCCTTCGGAGGCCTGATCTTCGAGAACTCGGACCGCCTCATGGACCGCGCCGCAGAGGCGGCCGCCTCCATGGATATGCGGCCGTACTACCTGTACCGCCAGAAAAACATGAAGGGAAATCTCGAGAATACCGGGTTTGCCCGGGCGGGCAGGGAAGGCCTCTACAACATGATTATCATGGAGGAAGTGCAGTCGATCTATGCCTTCGGCGCAGGAGCCTCCACCAAGTACGTCTATCCGGACGGAAGAATCGAACGGGACGTCAGCCCGAAGGATGTGAAGACGTGGCTTGACAGACGAAAGTGAACGGTCATAATGGGTGTTATCGTCAATTATAATCTAACGGAGGAGCTCTCCCACGGCATCTACGTCAGCTGCCTTGTCAGAGACCTGTCGCGGGAGCTCGGGCTGGAGGAACGAGTGGTCTACCAGTTCAAGCTCGCGGGACTCCTCCACGACATCGGCAAGCTCCAGCTGGCCAATTACCTCTACGGCAACGAGAAGATCGAGAGTCCTCTCGTCGTCGAGGAGATGAAATACGTCAGGATGCACCCGATGCTCTCCTATGAGATCCTGAAGGGGCGGGGCTACAGCGATCTGGTTCTGGACTCGGTGAGGTATCATCACGAGGATTACGACGGAACCGGATTTCCCTCCAACCTCGTCGGGGATGAGATCCCCCTGGGAGCCAGGATCATCCGGTGCTGCGACGTGTTCGCCGCCCTGACCTCCGACCGGCCCTACAGAAAGCACTTTGAGATCGACGAGGCCATGAGCCTCATGATCGACGAGATCACTCATTTCGACATGAAAATCTTTCTGGCCTTCGAGCGGGTCGTCCACAGGGTCGGAACAAAATACAAGATCAGCCTTCCCTATACCGACGACCGGACCCTCGCGCTGGAGGAGCGCGGAGGAGAAGACTGAAGAGGAAAGGATAACAGGGACTTGCATATGGCACTCAAAAAGAAACCGGTTACAGGCATGAAGGACATCCTGCCGGAGGAGATGGCTGTCCGCAGCTACGCGCTCTCCGTGATCCGCGAGACCTACGCGAAATTCGGCTTCTCCTCCATCGAGACGCCGGTCGTGGAGCACATCGAAAATCTTCTCTCCAAGCAGGGCGGTGAGAACGAAAAGCTGATCTTCAAGATCCTGAAGCGGGGCGAAAAGCTCGATCTGTCCGCGCCCACGACGGAGGAAGCCGTCACGGACAGCGGCCTGCGCTACGACCTGACGCTTCCGCTCACCAGATACTACGCCAATCACGCGGCAGAGCTGCCGTCTCCGTTTAAGGCGCTCCAGGTGGGCAGCGTTTTCCGGGCGGACAGGCCCCAGAGGGGACGCTACCGCCAGTTCACCCAGTGCGACATCGACGTCCTCGGGGATCCGGGGCCTCTCGCCGAGATCGACCTGATCCTGGCCACCACCACCGTGCTCACCCGGCTCGATTTCCACGGATTTACGATCCGGATCAACGACCGCGTCCTGTTAAAGGCGATGGCGGAGCGCGCCGGCTTCCGCCCGGAGGACTACGAGAAGGTCTTCATTATCCTCGACAAGATGGACAAGATCGGACCGGAGGGCGTCAGGGAGGAGCTTCTTTCGTCCTTCGACGAGGAGGTCGTGAACCGCTATCTGGCGCAGTTTTCTTCCGGCGGGGAGGAGGGCATCTCCGACGCCGCCCGCGCCCTGATGGAGGAGACGGGATCCGCGCTGCCCGCGGTGATCTCGGCCGTCGACGCGGTGAAATCCTCCGACTTCCGCATCGTGTTCGATCCGACGCTGGTCCGAGGAATGAGCTACTACACCGGGCCGATCTTTGAGATCGCCATGGACGAGTTTGGCGGCTCCGTCGGCGGAGGCGGACGGTACGACGAGATGATCGGCAGGTTTACGGGCCAGCAGACGCCCGCGGTGGGCTTCTCGATCGGCTTCGAGCGCATTATCATGCTGCTTCTGGAGAAGGGCTTCAAAGTGCCCGGCGACGTGGAGAAGACGGCGTTCCTGATCGGCAGAAACATGCCGGCGGACCGGCTGGCGGACATCTACCGGGAAGCCATGGAGCTGAGAGGCGCCGGCAGGACGGTGGACATTTCTCTCATGAAAAAGAACCGGAAGTTCCAGAAGGAACAGCTTGCGGAAAACGGATACACGGACATCAGGGAGTTCTTTGCGGATTAACGGAGGACTCCGGCCGCCCGGAGGGCGGGCATCAACAATCAAAGGAAGAAGGCAGAGTTAAATTATGGCGGAATCAATGAAAGGCCTCAGGCGCTCCATGAGATGCGCGGAGGTGACGGAGGCGAATATCGGCGAAAAGGTCACGCTTATGGGATGGGTCGCGAAGTGCAGGAATAAGGGCGGGATTGTGTTCGTCGATCTGCGCGACCGCTCCGGGATCATCCAGGTCGTGACGGAGTCGGAGGGGGCGGATCCCCGCTGGGGCAGTCTCAAGACGGAGTCCGCGATCGCGGTGGTCGGCACCGTCGCGAAGCGCGGCGGGGCGGTCAACCCCCATCTGAAGACGGGAACCATCGAGGTGATTCCGGAAACCCTCAGGATCCTGAGCGAGGCGCAGACGCCTCCCTTCCTGATCCAGGACGGGATCGACACCAGGGAGGATCTCCGCCTCAGGTACCGCTATCTCGATCTCCGGCGCCCGGAGCTTCAAAGAAGGATCATGTTCCGCTCCCGCGTCGTACAGATGATCCGGGATTTCCTCTCGGGGGAGGGGTTCCTGGATATCGAGACGCCTTCTCTGATCGGCAGCACGCCGGAGGGCGCCAGGGACTACCTCGTCCCCAGCCGCGTCCACCCCGGAAGCTTCTACGCGCTGCCCCAGAGCCCCCAGCTGCTCAAGCAGCTGCTGATGTGCTCCGGCTTCGACCGCTACTACCAGATCGCCCGCTGCTTCCGGGACGAGGATCTCAGGGCGGACCGCCAGCCGGAGTTCACCCAGGTGGATATGGAGCTCTCCTTCGTCGGCCAGGACGACGTGATCGACGTCAACACGCGTCTTCTTTCGTACCTGCTTGAGAGAATGCCGGCCCTGATGCGGGAGCTCGGCTTCGACGAGGGGCTGATCGGCGGACTCGAGGCGGCCTCCGCCGACGTGAAGGAGAACGGCATCCCGAGGATGACCTGGCAGGAGGCGATGGACAGCTATGGATCCGACAAGCCGGATCTCCGTTTCGGCATGAAGATCGTCGACGTCTCCGACGTCGTCAGAAACTGCGGCTTCGGCGTTTTCACCGGCGCCCTTGAGAACGGCGGCGTCGTCCGCGGCATCAACGCCAAGGGACAGGGCGACATGCCCCGCAAGCGGATCGACAAGCTGACCGAGACCGCTAAGACCTACGGGGCGAAGGGACTCGCCTATATCGCGATTCACAGTGACGGAACCGTCAAATCTCCGGTCTCTAAATTTATGAGCGAAGAGGAGATGAAGCATCTCATCGACGCGATGGGCGGAGAGAACGGCGACCTGCTTCTCTTCGGGGCGGACCGGTTCAAGGTGGTCTGCGCGTCGCTTGGCGCGCTCCGTCTGGAGCTCGGGGAGGAGATGAGACTGATCGACCACAACGCCTTCCGCTTTGTGTGGATCGTGGACTTCCCGCTTCTCGAGTGGTCGGACGAGGAGAACCGCTTCATGGCGATGCACCACCCGTTCACCATGCCTTACGAGGAGGACTGGGGACGCATCGATTCGGATCCCGGCTCGGTGAGGGCCCAGGCCTACGACATCGTGCTCAACGGCACGGAGATGGGCGGCGGGTCGATCCGTATCCATATGGACGACGTCCAGGAAAAGATGCTCGAGGTCCTCGGCTTCACGCCGGAGAGGGCAGCCGAGCAGTTCGGATTCCTGCTGACGGCCTTCAAATACGGCGTGCCGCCTCACGCGGGACTCGCCTACGGCCTCGACAGGATGATCATGCTCTTCTCGGGCGCCTCCTCGATCCGGGACGTGATCGCGTTCCCGAAGGTAAAGGATGCCTCGGATCTCATGATGGGAGCTCCCTCCCGCGTCGATCCGAAGCAGCTCGATGAACTGCTTCTTGCGATAAAGGAAGACGGGAATAATCAGTAATATGAACAGTCCAAACGGCAGAATGCAGGAAAACCGCACCGGAAACGCATCCGGCAGAAAGACCTCCCCCGGCAGGAAGAGGTCTGCTTCCGATGCGCCGAAGAGAAGGTCTGCGGGGAAGCTCCCGGGTCTTCGAAAGAAGCCTTCCGCCAGAAGGGGGGCCGCGGACCGGGCGGAGAGAATCAGAAAAATCAAGCTCGCCGCCATCGTCGTGTCCGCCGCCGCGGCCGCGCTGGTGATCATCTACAGTGTGATCGCGGCGGGCTACAGGCACAGATTTCTGCCGAATACCCATGTCAACGGCTTTGACGTGGGGCGTCTGTCCGTCGCGGATACGGAGGAGATCCTGAAGAAGTCGGTGGAGAATTACCGGCTGGAGCTGGCCTTCCGGGGCGGGCTCAACGAGATGATCACCAGCAGCGATATCGGGCTCACCTACGTCTCCAGCAACGAGGTCGAGACGCTGATGGCGGAGCAGAAGCGCATGAGCTGGCTCCCCTGCCTCTTCGGAAAGAAAAATTACTACTCGGTTCACACCAGCTTCCACTATGACAGCGGCGTGCTCCGGAGCTATCTGGAGTCCCTTCCGGAGTTTGACGAGAACTACATCACCTCCCCGAGGAATTCCTCTGTCGTGCTGGACGCGGACGACACCTTCCGGGTGTCGACGGAATTCCAGGGAAACCAGCCGAACGAGGAGGTTATCTTCCGGGCGGTGGATGAAGCCGTGAACAGCAGCACGAAGCGCCTCAGCCTGACCTCGGTGCCGGACGCCTACGCCGCGCCCTCCGTGACGTCGGAGGACAGCGATCTTAAGGAACGCGCGGACTGGCTCAACAACTACCTGAACACCAGCGTGACCATCCGGTACAGGGACGGGGCGACGGACACCATCGACCGTCCGGTCCTCGCCTCGTGGGCCAAAAAGGACGACGACGGGCTCTATTATCTCGACGACGACACGGTCTACATGAACATCTACCGCATGGTGGAGGCGGCGGCCCAGAAGTACGACGAGACCTACGATACGCTGGATTTTCAGTCGACCAATCACGGGACGGTCACGCTGAAGTGCAGCACTCCCTACGGATACAAGATCAACGTCGACAGCCAGACCGAGAAGATCTTTACCAAGGTCTACGCCCACGAGCAGGCGGAATACGAGATCGAAAATTCCGTGCGGGCCACCGCGGAGGAGAAGGTCGGGGACACCTACGTCGAGGTCGACATCACGAATCAGCATCTGTACTACTACATGGACGGAAAGCTGTTTATCGAGTCGGACTTCGTGTCCGGCCTTGAGTCGGATCCCGACAGAAGAACGCCCTCCGGCGTATTTGCCATCTTCAATCTGGCGGAGGACCAGACCCTCGGCTCCCTGACGGCGGTCGACGAGGAGCAGAGATACCAGTCCCACGTGGATTACTGGATGCCCTTCTACGAGAGCTACGGCATGCATGACGCGAGCTGGAGAGACAGCTTCGGCGGCGACATCTATCTCTGGGCGGGCTCCCACGGCTGCGTGAACCTGCCTCCCGAGAACGCGAAGAAGATTTTCCAGAATCTCGACGTCTGGACCCCGGTGATCGTGTGCCGCGAGAGCGACAGGGCGGACTCCTCCGGCGGGGAATCGGAGGCCGCGTCCTGAGCGGCGGCCCTTACGCGGCGCGGCCGGTTACAGGATATGGGGTGAAAGGGCTTGATTAAAGGCCATATTTTGTAGTATATTATACTCCTGACGGCGCAAACAACTGTTCGATCACACGGACGGCGCCCGTTCGAGATACAGGGAACGGGAGAAGGCGCGCCGTCCGGGGGAGTATATGACGAATAAGGCGGTATATGATGAGTCCAGCATCCATGTGCTGGAGGGCCTGGAGGCTGTGCGCAGACGTCCCGGAATGTATATCGGGAGCACCTCGAGAAAAGGCCTGAATCATCTGATCTATGAAATTCTTGACAACTCGGTGGACGAACACCTGGCCGGCTTCTGCAGCCGGATCGAGGTGACCCTGGAGAAAGACGGCTCCTGCACGGTGTCTGACAACGGACGCGGCGTGCCCGTCGGCCTCCATGAAAAGGGAATTCCCGCCGAGCGGCTCGTCTACACGACACTTCACGCGGGCGGAAAATTTGACAGTCAGGCGTACAAGACGTCCGGGGGACTCCACGGGGTGGGTTCCTCGGTTGTTAACGCGCTTTCGAGCTGGATGGAGGTGACCATAAAGAGGGACGGGGCCATCCATCAGGACCGCTTCCGGAGAGGGGAGCCGGACATGGAGCTCGTCGCCGGCAGGCTGCCCGTCCTGGGAAGGACGAAGGAGACGGGAACCACCGTGAGGTTTCTCCCGGACCCGGAGATCTTCGAGGTGACCCGCTTCGCCTCCACCGAGCTGAAATCCAGGCTTCACGAGACGGCCTATCTCAATCCCAGGCTCACCATCGAGTTCCGGGATCTCAGGGGCGACGAGCCCGTCGGGATCACCTACAGCGAGCCGGAGGGACTGACCGGGTTCGTCCGCGATATCAGCCGCAACGCCGAGGCCGTGACGGAGCCCATTTTTCTCGAGGGGGAAGACGAGGGAATCGAGGTGCAGATCGCGCTGCAGTACGTGAATGAGTTCCACGAGAATATCCTGGGCTACTGCAACAATATCTTCAACGCGGACGGAGGCACGCACCTCACCGGCTTCAAGACGGCCTTCACCCAGGTGATGAACAGCTACGCCCGGGAGCTGGGGATTCTAAAGGAGAAGGATCAGAACTTCACGGGTCCCGACATCCGGAACGGGCTGACGGCGATCGTCAGCATCAAGCATCCCGATCCCCGTTTCGAAGGCCAGACCAAGACGAAGCTGGACAATCCCGACGCCGCCAGGGTGGTGGCGAAGATCGTGAGCGAAAAGGGACCGCATTTCTTCGACAGAAACCTGGACACGCTGAAGGCGATCCTCAGCTGCGCCGAGAAGGCGGCCAGAATCCGGAAGAATACGGAAAAGATCAAGACGAATCTTCTCACAAAGCAGAAGTTTTCCTTCGATACCAACGGCAAGCTGGCCAACTGCATCAGCCGTGACGCCTCGAAGTGCGAGATCTTTATCGTCGAGGGCGACTCGGCGGGAGGCTCCGCGAAGACCGCCCGGGATAGGCAGTACCAGGCGATCCTTCCGATCCGCGGCAAGATCCTCAACGTCGAGAAGGCCAGCATCGACAAAGTGCTGGCCAACGCCGAGATCAAGACGATGATCACCTCCTTCGGATGCGGCTTCTCCGAGGGGTACGGCAACGATTTCGACATCACGAAGCTGCGCTACGACAAGATCATCATCATGGCGGACGCGGACGTCGACGGAGCCCACATAGGGACGCTTCTGCTGACGCTGTTTTACCGCTACATGCCGGATCTGATCAACGAGGGGCACGTCTACATCGCGATGCCGCCTCTCTACAAGGTGATTCCCCAGAAGGGCGAGGGGGAATACCTCTACGACGACAAGGCGCTGGAGCAGTACCGCAAAACCCACAGGAACAGCCGCTTCACGCTGCAGAGATACAAGGGACTGGGGGAGATGGATCCCGGGCAGCTGTGGGAGACCACGCTGAACCCCGAGACCAGGAGGCTTCGCAGGATCGAGATCGGAAGCCCCGGTTTTTCGTCCGACATCACGGACATCCTGATGGGCACGGACGTCCCCCCGAGGAAGGAATTTATCTACGAGCACGCCAGGGACGCGGAGCTGGATATTTGACGGAGCCTTTTCCCCTGAGGGAGAGGGAGCCGCTGGAGAGATGAGACATGAGCGAGATAGAGGATCGGATCATCCGGACGGATTATTCCGAGATCATGCAGAAAAACTACATAGACTACGCGATGTCGGTCATCGTGTCCCGGGCGCTGCCGGACGTGAGGGACGGACTCAAGCCCGTCCAGCGGCGCGTGCTCTACGACATGTGGGAGCTCGGCACCAGGTATGACAGGCCGTACAGAAAGAGCGCCCGAATCGTCGGTGATACGATGGGTAAATACCATCCCCACGGCGACAGCTCGATCTACGACGCCCTGGTGGTCATGGCCCAGGACTTCAAGAAGGGGCAGGTCCTCGTGGACGGACACGGCAATTTCGGCTCCATCGAGGGAGACGGGGCCGCGGCCATGCGCTACACCGAGGCCAGGCTGATGAAATTCACCCAGGACGTGTTCCTTTCGGATCTCGACCGGGACGTGGTCGACTTTGTCCCGAACTTCGACGAGAACGAGAGGGAACCCTCCGTCCTGCCCGCCCGCGTGCCGAACGTCCTGGTCAACGGGTCCGAGGGCATCGCGGTGGGAATGGCCACGTCCATTCCGCCCCACAACCTGGGGGAGGTGATCGACGCCGTCTGCGCCTTCATCCGGGACGACTCCGTCAGCGACGAGGACCTGATGAAATACGTGAAGGGCCCGGATTTCCCCACGGGAGGAATCGTGACCAACGCGGACGATCTGGCGGAGATCTACCGGACGGGCACGGGCAGGATCCGCGTCCGGGGCAAGGTGGACGTCGAGAAGGGGAAGGGCGGAAAGACGAACATTGTGGTCACCGAGCTTCCCTACACCATGATCGGCAGCGGCATCGGCAAGTTCATGAGCGACGTCGCCGCCCTGGCGGAGAACCGCACCCTGCCCGATGTCGTGGACATTTCCAATCAGTCCTCCAAGGAGGGCATCCGCATCGTCATCGAGTGCCGGAAGGGCGCCGACACCGAGCAGATCAAAAACATCCTCTACCGCAAGACGAAGCTGGAGGACACCTTCGGCGTGAACATGCTGGTGGTTTCCGAGGGGCGGCCGGAGACGATGTCCCTGCGCCGGATCATCGAGGCCTGCGTCGATTTCCAGTTTGAGATCGCGGACCGGAAGTACGGAAATCTGCTCACCAGGGAGCTGGAGCAGAAGGAGATCCAGGAGGGCCTGATCAGGGCCTGCGACGTCATCGACCTCATCATCGAGATTCTCAGGGGATCCAGGAACCGGAAGATGGCGACCGACTGCCTGGTCATGGGCAAGACGGAGGGAATCACCTTCAGGAGCGCGAAGAGCCGCCGGGAGGCGTCTTTGCTCATGTTCACTGAGAGACAGGCCAACGCGATCCTCGACATGCGGCTCGTCAAGCTGATCGGACTGGAGATCGACGCCCTCAACAAGGAGCACGAGGAGACGCTGGCGAAGATCGCCCGCTTCCAGGAGCTCCTGGACAGCCATGAGGCGATGGCAAAGCTGCTGATCTCCGAGCTCGGAGCGATGAAGAAGGAGTTCTCCCGTCCCAGGAGGACCGCCGTCGAGAACGCCGGAGAGATCGTCATCGAGGAGAAGAAGACGGAGGAGGAAGAGGTCGTCTTCTGCATGGACCGCTTCGGCTACGCCAAGGTGATCGACCTCTCCTCCTACGAGAAAAACCGGGAATCCGTGGACGCGGAGCACCGGAGCGTCTTCCGGATCATGAACACCGACAAGGTGTGCATCTTCACCGACGGGGGAAAGATGCACACGCTGAAGGTCCTGGACGTGCCGCGCAGACGGCTCCGGGACAAGGGCGTTCCGGTGGACAACGTCAGCAATTTCTCCAGCCGGGACGAGGAGATCACCCTCGTGGCCCCGCTGGCGGAGGTGGCGGAATCGGAGCTGTTCTTCGTCACCCGGTCCGGCTTCGTGAAGCGGACGAAGGGGTCGGAGTTCGTCAGTTCCGTGAGGACCATCCAGTCGACGAAGCTGCAGGAAGGAGACAGCGTGCTCTTCACCGGGTTCAGCGGCCACATGGAGAACGTCGTCCTCGTCTCCCACGACGGCTATTTCATCCGCTTCCTGATGAACGAGGTCTCGGAGCTTAAAAAGACGGCGGTCGGCGTCAAGGGCATCTCCCTCGCGGAGGGAGACTTCCTGGACGCTGCCTACCTCCTCGGGAATTCCCATGAATTCCAGATCGAGTGGAGAGGCGGCAAGGTCCTGCTCAACCGTCTGAAGCTGTCCAGAAGGGGCGGAAAGGGGACCCGGAGGACAAAATAACGGCGAAATCAATAAAATAAGAGATCTTTTGCCGATTTTCGCTTGCTTTTTGGGAAACAGAGTGCTAAATTACAATAGGTGCATGTGATTGAGATTTAGGAGCGGACGCAAGTCCGCTCCTAACTTTTGCAGAGGACTGTTTTGAGCAGAAAAGAAGAATACGAAGAAAAGACGTGGGAGCTCCTGCGCCCGATCCTTGAGGAACTGGGGCTTTCCGCCGTCGACGTGGAGTTCGTAAAAGAGGGCGGCGAGTACTATCTCCGCTGCTACATCGACAAGGAAGGCGGCGTGGGGATCAACGACTGCGAGGCGGTGAGCCGCCGGCTGGATCCCGCCCTGGACAGGGAGGATTTCATCGCGGAGGGCTACACGCTGGAGGTCAGCTCCCCCGGACTGGGGAGGCCGCTCCGGAGGCCGCGCGATTTCGAGTACGCCGCGGGCCGGAGGATTGAACTTCGGACCTACCGGGCCGTCGATAAGAAAAAGGAGTTCACGGGGACTCTGCTTGCATGGGACAAGGATACTGTGACGATCAGAACGGAGAAAGGCGACGAGACATTTTCCAGAAAGGATCTCTCGCTGATCAGACTGGCGCTGGATCTGTGAGGACGGAGGCCGCCGGCCGGTGATATCGGAGAAGGAGGACATCGCAAAAGATGAACATCGAACTGAAGGAAGCCATCGAGCTGCTTGAGAAGGAAAAGGGAATCAGTAAACAGTCGCTTTTCGAATCCATCGAACAGTCGCTGATGGCCGCTTGCAAGACGCATTTCGGCAAAAACGACAATATCAACGTTCACATAGATCCGGATACATTTGAATACACCGTGACCGCGGAGAAGGAAGTCGTCGAGGACCAGGACAGCATCGTGGATCCGACGCTGCAGGTCACCGTCGAGGAAGCGAGGAAAACCGATCCCCACGTTCTCGCCGGCGACATCATCACTCTCGATATCAACTCCAAGGCGTTCGGCAGAATCGCCACGATGAACGCCAAGAACATCATCCTTCAGAGGATCCGGGAAGAGGAGCGCAACGCGGTCTACAATCAGTACAACAGCAAGGTGAGAGAGGTTGTCTCCGGCGTGGTCCAGAGGATGCAGGGCAAATCCTACTGCATCAATCTCGGCAAGGCGGATGCCCTCCTCAATGAGAACGAGCAGGTGAGGACGGAGCACTTCCAGCCGACGGAGCGCATCAAGGTCTACGTCGTGGACGTCAAGAATTCGACGAAGGGCCCGAAGATCCTCGTCTCCCGAACACATCCCGATCTGGTCAGACGCCTCTTCGAGGAGGAGGTCGCGGAGGTCAGGGACGGAACCGTCGAGATCAAGGGCATCTCCAGGGAGCCCGGCTCCCGGACGAAGATGGCGGTGTGGTCCAACGACCCCGACGTCGATCCCGTCGGAGCCTGCGTCGGAGTCAACGGCAGCCGCGTGGGCGCGGTGGTAAACGAGCTCCGCGGGGAGAAGATCGATATCATCGCCTGGAATGAGAATCCCGCCGTCCTGATCGAGAACGCCCTGAGCCCGGCGAAGGTCATCACCGTCGGGGCGGATCCGGAGGAGAACGCGGCCAAGGTCATCGTGCCTGACTACCAGCTCTCCCTCGCTATCGGCAAGGAAGGCCAGAACGCGAGACTGGCGGCGAGGCTCACGGGCTACAAGATCGATATCAAGTCCGAGACCCAGGCCCGCGAGTCCGGCGACTTCGACGACCTCTATCTGGATGACTTCGACGAGAACGGCGAATATTACGAGGATGAAGGAGACGAATATGGCTACGAATCAGGACTCGTCCCCGAAGAGGAAGCCTCAGAGGACCTGTATGGGGTGCAGGAAGATTTCTGACAAAGGAGATCTTGTCCGCGTCGTCAGAACGCCGGAAGGCCTGGTAACGGTCGACCGGAGCGGGAGGATGAACGGAAGGGGCGCCTATCTGTGCAGAAGCAGGGAGTGCCTGGCGAAGGCGCAGAAGAGCGGGGCCCTGTCCCGGGCTCTGAAGTGCCCGATCCCGGAGGAGACGTACGCCGCGCTTTCTGAGGAGCTTTCGGTATGAACGGAACGGAGCGGATCTCGGGATATCTGGGGCTCGCCGCCAGGGGCCGGATGCTCGAAAGCGGGGAATTCTCAGTGGAAAAAGCCGTCAGAAGCGGCAGGGCGAAGCTTGTCGTCGTCGCTTCGGACGCGTCCGACAATACAAAACATAAATTTCACAGTCTCTGTGAAGTTCACAAGGTGCCCTGCATCGAGCTGCTGACACGGGAAAGCCTGGGGCACCTGATCGGCCGGGAGTTCCGCGCGTCCTGTGCGCTGACGGACCGGAATCTCTCAGACGCCGTCATTCGAATAATCGAACAGGAATGTTCAAAAGGGAGATAGTATATGGCAAAAATCAGGGTTCATGAACTTGCGAAGGAAATCGGAAAAACCAATAAGGATGTCATCGATTTTCTGATCGCGAAGGGCTATGACGTCGTGACGGCGGTCAGCGTCGTTCCTGAGAGCGAGGTCGCAAACGTCCGCGCGAAGTTCGGCGCGGCGGATCCCGCGGAAAGCGCAAAGGAGAAGACGGCTTCTCCCGCGGCTCCGGAAGCCGGCGGAAAGTCTTCCCCGGGAGAACCTTCCGCGCGCCGGGATGCCCCGGAAGCGCCGGAGGCGGAGCCTCCGAAGAAGAAGGGCTTCGTGCGCGTGTTCCGTTCTCAGAACGCGACGAGACAGCTGCAGAGAAGACCGAAGAAGCCTGTCCCGGCCCCGGTGAAGGAACCGAAGAAGCCGGAAGTTCAGCCTGCGGAAAATACGCTGGTGCCCGACAAGCAGGAAGAAATCAGAGAGGAGGCGGGCATTCCTTCTCTCGTGAGCGAGCCTGCCGCCGGCAGCGCCCCGGCGGCTCCGGCCGCGTCCGCCAAGGGCGGGACGACTCCGGCCGCGGCTCCCGCGGCGGAGGAAAAAGAAGCCGCCCCCGCGAAGGCGGAGGATGCTTCCGCCGCTGAGCGGAAGGAAGCGGATCAGGGTGCGGAGGCCCCGGCGAAGACGGCCGGCGTCTCTCCGGCCGCAAAGACCGCCCCCGAGGCGGCCGCGAAGCCGGAGGCGGGAAGCGCCGCCGGGAAGAGCGCGGAGACAGCGCCCGCATCTGCCGCGGAGGAGGCTCCGAAGAAGGAGGACGGCGGATTCCGAAACGGCCGTATTCTCCGCAACGTCGGATCCTTCATGCCGCACATCGCCTCCTCAGGCCCGTCCGCCCAGAGAAACCGCCAGGGACAGGGAAGAACCGACCGTGACGGAAGACCCGTCAGGGGCCAGGGCGACCGGACGAGAACCGGCGCCGCCGTCAGAGGCGGAAGCGCCGCCGGCAGAGGAGACCGTCCCTACGGCCAGGGCGACCGGGCGAGAACCGGCGCCGCCGGAAGGAGCGACCGTCCCTATGGCCAGAACCGCGGAGCGGCGCCCGGCGGACCGGGCAGAGGCGCGGCCGGCGGAAGAACCTATCAGGGAGCCCAGCCGGGCCGCGGCGCCCAGGGAACCCTTCAGGGCCGATCCAGAGGTCCGGCCCCGGCGGGCAAGTCGGATACCGACGGATCGCTGGCGCGCAAGACCACGAGGGATTTCCGCAAGGACGGCAAAGAGCGCGAGAAAAACCGCGAGGAGAGAAGGGAGCTCGGACATCACGGTGAGATGAGCGGACGCCAGGGAACCCAGAAGCGTCAGTTCAACCGCGTGCCCAAGGCTCTTCAGCACAGACAGCCGACGGCTCCTTCCGAGAAGAAGGAAGAGACCGTGACCGAGATCCGTATCCCCGAGAGGATTACGGTGCGGGATCTCGCGGAGAAGATGAAGATCGCGCCCGCCGTCATCATCAAGGAGCTCTTCATGAAGGGCGATATGGTGACGGTGAATCACGAGCTGCCGTTTGAGAAGGCGGAAGCGATCGCGATGGATCACGACATCATCTGCGAGCAGGAGGAGAAGGAGGACGTGATCGGCGAGCTTCTCGCGGAAGCCGACGAGAGCGAAGAGACCATGGTGTCCCGTCCGCCTGTCGTCTGCGTCATGGGTCACGTCGATCACGGCAAGACGTCCCTGCTGGACGCGATCCGGGATACGCACGTCACCGACCGCGAGGCCGGCGGCATCACGCAGCATATCGGCGCCTACATGGTGTCCGTGGACGGAAAAAAGATTACTTTCCTGGACACCCCCGGACATGAGGCCTTCACCGCCATGAGAATGCGCGGCGCCAACGCGACGGACATCGCCGTCCTGGTCGTCGCCGCCGACGACGGCGTCATGCCTCAGACCGTCGAGGCGATCAATCACGCCAAGGCGGCGGGAACCGAGATCATCGTGGCGGTGAACAAGATCGACAAGCCCAGCGCCAACGTGGACCGGGTCAAGCAGGAGCTCTCCGAGTACGGACTGATCTCCGAGGACTGGGGCGGCTCCACGGTGTTCTGCCCCGTGTCCGCGAAGACCCGGGAGGGTCTCGACAATCTGCTGGAAATGATCCTTCTCACCGCGGATATGCATGAGCTCAAGGCGAATCCGGACAGGAAGGCCAGAGGTATCGTCCTCGAGGCGAGACTTGACAAGGGCCGCGGCCCGTTGGCCTCCATCCTCGTCCAGAAGGGCACGCTCCACCAGGGCGACTTCATCGCCTGCGGAGCCGCGTCGGGCAAGGTCCGCGCGATGACGGACGAGAAGGGCAAGAGACTTCACAAGGCCACGCCCTCCATGCCGGTCGAGATCATCGGACTGAGCTCCGTGCCGGAGGCAGGAGAAATCCTGGTCGCCCTCGACAGCGACAAGGAAGCCAAGGATTTCGCGGCGGTCTTCGTCAGCGAGGGAAAGAAGAACCTCATCGAGGCCACGAAGACACAGATGTCCCTCGACGATCTGTTCAACCAGATCAAGGAGGGAAGCCTCAAGGAGCTGCCGATCGTCGTGAAGGCGGACGTCCAGGGTTCCGTGGAAGCGGTGTCCCAGTCGCTCCTCAAGCTTTCCAACGACGAGGTCGTCGTGAAGGTGATCCACGGAGGCGTCGGCGCGATCAACGAGTCGGACGTTTCGCTGGCCTCCGCGTCGAACGCCATCATCATCGGCTTCAACGTCAGGCCGGACGCCACCGCCCGGGCGATGGCCGACCATCAGAAGGTGGACATTCACCTCTACAACGTTATCTACGAGGCGATTGAGGACGTCGAGCGCGCGCTGAACGGCATGAGGGCCGCGGTGTACGAGGAAAAGATCCAGGGCCACGCGGAGATCCGCCAGATGTTCAAGGCCTCCGGCGTCGGCAACATCGCCGGCGGATATATCAAGGACGGCGTTTTCACCAGAACCTCGAAGGTCCGCGTCTTCCGCGGCGAGGAGAAGCTGTACGAAGGCGAGCTCGCCTCCCTCAAGAGATTCAAAGACGACGTCAAGGAAGTCCGCGAAGGCTTCGAGTGCGGCTTCGTCTTCAAGGACTGGGGCGATTTCCAGGTCGACGATACGGTCGAGGCCTATACCATGGTGGAAGTCCCGAGAACATAAGGAGCGCTGCCCGCGGCGGCAGCCCTTCCGGAGGATTTTCGCGAGGAGTTTATCTCTATGAGAAAGAACAGTACGAAGAATCTCAGAGTCAACGAGGAGGTCGCGCGCGAACTGTCGTCGATCATCCGCGAGCTGAAGGATCCGAGAGTCGGGCTGATGACGACCGTCGTCGACACCTATGTGGCGCCGGATCTCAAGACCTGCCGGGTCTATATCAGCGTGATGGGAGACGAGGGCGAGCGGCAGAGCACGATGGAAGGCATCGAATCGGCGAAGGGATTTATCCGCAGGGAGCTGGCCCACAGGCTGAACCTGAGAAATACCCCGGAGCTGAGCTTCACCCTCGACCGGTCGATCGAGCGCGGCGTGGAGATGTCCCGGAAGATCGACGAGGTGGTCCAGAGGGACGAGGCCGCGAGGGCCGGAAGAGATGAGGATGAGGAATAAATGATCACGGGGCGGTCTTTCTGAGGGATCAGGAAGACCGCCTGTTGAACTGCGGAGGGATGGGTTTTGCTGAACATAGACGAAATGCTGCGCGGCGCCCGGAGGATAGGAATCGCCGGCCATGTGAACCCGGACGGCGACTGTATCGGGAGCTGCACCGCGCTGATGATGTATATCAGGTCGCAGGCTCCGGAAGCGGAGACGGATCTCTACCTGGAGCTGCCGGAGAAGTCGCTTCGCGCCATCCGGGGCTTTGAGGAGGCGAGGCAGACGACGCCGGACGGCATGCCGCCCTATGACCTTTTCATCACCTGCGACACCAGCAATGCGGAGCGGATCGGGGTGGCCCGGGATCTGTTTGCCCGCGCGGGAAGAACCCTCTGTATCGACCATCACGTCAGCAACGAAGGCTTCGCGGACGTCAACTACATCGAGCCGGAGGCCAGCTCCTGCTCCGAGATTCTCGCCCGTCTCATCGGTCCGGAGAGGACCACGCCGGAGATGGCGGAGTCGCTGTACACGGGCATCATTCACGACTGCGGGGTGTTTCAGTACTCCAACACGACGCCGGACACGCTTCGCACCGCGGCGTCGCTGCTGGAGAAAGGAGTCCCCTTCAGCCGGATCATCGACGAAACCTTCAACAGCCGGACCTTCGATCAGGGAAGGATCCTGGGCTTTGCCCTGGAGCGGGCGAAGACCGCCTGCGGCGGCCTCCTGGTATCCTCCGGCGTGACGCTGGAGGATCAGGAGCGCTTCCATGTGACGCCCCACGACCTGGGGCTGATCGTCTCCCAGCTCCGCTTTACGGCCGGGGCGGAGGCGGCGATGTTTCTGTATGAGACGGAGCCAGGTTTACATAAAGTATCCCTGAGGAGCTGCAGCTTTCTGAACGTGGCGGAGATCGCCTCGCTGTTCGGCGGAGGCGGGCACGTCAGGGCCGCCGGCTGCTCCGTCCGGGGAAACCAGGACGAGATCGCGCGAAGGCTGACAGAAGAGATAGGGAAGAGACTGGAAGAAACATGATCAACGGAGTCGTCAATATCAGAAAAGAAAAAGGAATGACGTCCTTCGGCGTCGTCTCGAGGCTGCGGAAAATCTTTGACCAGAGAAAGATCGGCCACACGGGGACGCTGGATCCCGACGCGGAGGGCGTGCTCCCGGTCTGCCTCGGCCGGGCGACCCATCTGGTCGAGCCGCTGAGCCGCGGAACGAAGGGCTACGAGGCGGTGCTTCTTCTGGGCCGCGTCACGGACACCCAGGACGCGGGGGGGAAGATTCTGAGAGAAAGTCCCGTGACCGTCACGCCGGAGGAGGTGCGGGAGGCGGTTCTGTCGTTCACCGGAAAGCAGAAGCAGCTTCCGCCCATGTACAGCGCGATCAAGCAGAACGGAAAGAAGCTGGTGGATCTCGCCAGAAAGGGCATCGAGGTGGAGCGGAGCGAGCGGGACGTCGAATTCCACGAGATCGGGATTCTCGGCATCGACCTGCCCCGCGTCACCTTCCGGGTCACCTGTTCCCACGGCACCTATATCCGGACCCTCTGTCACGACATCGGGGAAAAGCTCGGCTGCGGGGCCTGCATGGAATCCTTGCTGCGGACGCGGGTCGGGGAGTTTGAGATCGGGGACGCCCTCACCCTGGGGGAGCTCGAGGAGAGAAAGAAGAGCGAGGACAGCGCCCGGACGCCGGGGGCGGGAGAAGAGAGCGGCGATCTCGACAGGACCACCGCGCCCTACAGCTTCATCAGGAGCATCGATTCCTTTTACAGCGGCCTGCCGCGGGTGACGGTGGGGGAGGAAGCGCTGAAAACGGTACTCAACGGAAGAGGCTTCCGCCCGGAGGAGTGCCCGGGCGGCTTCCCCGCGCTCGGGGAGAAGGACGAGGCGAGGGCCTACACGCCGGCCGGGGAATTCATCGGTATCTACAGAAGGAAGGGAGAAGAGCTCAGGCTCGTAAGATTTTTCTATGAAGATCGTAAATGATCTGTTTTCATTTCAGAGCGGCGCGCCCTGCGTCGTGACCATCGGGAAATTCGACGGTATCCACCCGGGACACCGGGAGCTCATCCGGAGAACCTGCGGGACGGCGCGCCGGATGACGGAAGGCGGAGAAAGATGTCTCTCCGCGGTCTTCACCTTCGACATGACGCCGCTGATGATTCTCTCCGGACAGGAGCGCCGGGAGATCCTGGAGGAGATGGGCGTCGACGTCCTCATCGAATGTCCCTTTGATCCGGGGATCATCGCGATGGAGCCGGAGGACTTCATCCGGGACGTGCTGCACGGACGGCTGCGGGCCGTCTGCGTCGTCACGGGGGAGGATTTCCGGTTCGGCTACAGGCGCCGGGGAGACGGCGCCCTGCTGGCGGAATACGGACAGAGGTACGGTTACCGCTGCGAGACCGTCCCGGAGGTATGCCTGGACGGGCGGAAGATCTCCAGCTCGGACATCCGGACGGCCGTTCTGGCCGGCGACATGGAGACCGCGGAGAAGCTGCTGGGGACGCCTTACTTCGTCAGCGGGAAGATCATCCACGGCGCCAGGATCGGAAGAACCATCGGGATCCCCACCGCGAACATCATACCGGAGAAGAACAAGCTCCTGCCGCCCAACGGCGTCTATTTCTCCGAGGCAGAGGTCGAAGGAACCCTTCTGAGAGGCATCACAAACGTCGGGACGAAGCCGACGGTGGACGGCCATTTCGTGGGCGCGGAGACCTATTTCCTGGATTTCGACGGGGACATCTACGGGGAAAAGCTGGTGGTGAAGCTGAGGCATTTTTCCCGGAGCGAGAAGAAATTTGATTCGCTGGAGGAGCTGAAGGAAAGGATCCTTCTCGACAGGGAGGAGGCGGAGGCGTTTTTCGCTTGACACGTCCGCACACTCTTTGCTATACTTGGAACGTTGCAGTGAAGCGGCGTTCGTTCGCGCCGCGTTCCCTCATCCGGTGGCAGGCTGCTCCGGCCGCTGCTGAATGACGGGAGTATGACGGTTTTCACAGGAGGTTGCTATGATCGCAAAGGAAAAGAAACAGGAAATCATGAAAGAGTACGCCAGGACAGAGGGCGACACGGGTTCGCCGGAGGTTCAGGTCGCGGTACTCACGGCAAGAATCAACGAGCTCACAGAGCATCTCAAGCAGAATCCGAAGGATCATCATTCCAGAAGAGGCCTGCTCAAGATGGTCGGACACAGACGCAGTCTTCTCGCCTACCTGAGGAAGAAGGACATCATGCGTTATCGTGCTCTGATCGCCAGACTCGGACTCAGAAAGTAAATGCATAAAAGGGCAGGGCAACCTGCCCTTATATTGCGTTTTACGGCATTATTCATTCACAGCCCGCTCGGGCAGAAGAAAAGAAGGAGAAAAATGGGAGATTACAAGAGTTATTCAATGGAAATCGGCGGAAGAACGCTGACCGTCGATATCGGAAGAGTCGGAAAACAGGCGAACGGCTGCTGCTTCATGCACTACGGCGAGACCGTAGTCCTCTCTACGGCGACCGCGTCCAAGGCTCCGAGGGAAGGCATCGACTTCTTCCCGCTCTCGGTGGACTTTGACGAGAAGATGTACTCCGTGGGCAAGATCCCCGGAGGCTTCAACAAGCGCGAGGGCAAGGCGTCCACCCATGCGGTTCTCACCAGCAGAGTGATCGACCGCCCGATGAGACCGCTTTTCCCGAAGGACTACAGAAACGACGTCACGCTCAACAACATGGTCATGTCGGTGGACCCGGAATGTGATCCGGAGGTCCCGGCGATGCTCGGCTCCGCCCTTGCGACCAGTATCTCCGACATCCCCTTCGACGGGCCCTGCGCCATGACGCAGATGGGCCTCGTTGACGGCGAATTCGTCGTCAACCCGGGCTATGAGCTCAAGCAGAAGTCCGATCTCGCCCTGACCGTGGCCTCCACCAGGGAGAAGGTTATCATGATCGAGGCGGGCGCCAACGTCGTGCCCGAGGACAAGATGATCGAGGCCATCTACAAGTGCGACGAGATCAACCGTGAGATCATCAGGTTCTTCGATCAGATTATCGCGGAGTGCGGCAAGCCGAAGCACGATTATCTCCACTATGAGATTCCCGAGGCGCTCAACGAGGCGCTCCGCGAAGTCTGCCCGCCCGAGGAGATGGAGAAGGTCGTGTTCACGGACGACAAGCAGACGAGAGAGAACAACGTCGCCGAAGTGCGCGCCAGATTTGAGGAGAAGTACGGGGAGAACGCGGAGTGGATGTCGCTCGTCGACGACGCGCTCTATCAGTACGAGAAGAAGACGGTCCGCAAGATGATCCTGAAGGATCACAAGAGGCCCGACGGCCGCGCCATCACGGAGATCCGTCCCCTCGCGGCGGAGATCGACCTGATCCCGAGAGCCCACGGCTCCGCCATGTTCACCAGAGGACAGACCCAGATCTGCGACTGCGTGACCCTGGCGCCGCTTTCCGAGTCCCAGAGGATCGAGGGACTGGATCCGTTCATCACGAAGAAGCGCTACATGCATCACTACAACTTCCCGTCCTATTCCGTCGGCGAGACGAAGCCCAACAGGGGACCGGGAAGGCGTGAGATCGGACACGGCGCCCTCGCGGAGAGAGCGCTGGTTCCGGTGCTTCCCTCCGAGGCGGAGTTCCCCTACGCGATCCGCGCCGTCTCCGAGACCTTCGAGTCCAACGGCTCGACCTCCCAGGCGTCGGTCTGCGCCTCCTCCATGGCGCTCATGGCCGCCGGCGTGCCCCTCAAGGCCGCCGTCGCCGGAATCTCCTGCGGTCTTGTGACCGGAGAGACCGATGACGACTATATCGTGCTCACGGACATCCAGGGGCTCGAGGATTTCTTCGGCGATATGGACTTCAAGGTGGCCGGAACCCACGAGGGAATCACGGCGATCCAGATGGACATCAAGATTCACGGCCTCACGAGAGCCATCGTCGAGGAGGCCATCGCCAGGGCGAAGCAGGCCCGCGAGTACATCCTCACGGAAGTGATGGAGAAGTGCATCGCCGAGCCGCGCAAGGAGCTCAGCAAGTGGGCGCCCAAGATCATCCAGATGAACATCGACCCGGAGAAGATCGGCGACGTGGTCGGCCAGAGAGGCAAGACCATCAATACCCTGATCGACACCTACGGCGTCGAGATCGACATCGAGGACGACGGCTTCGTGTCCATCAGCGGAACCGATATGGACAATATGAAGAAGGCCGCCGAGGCGATCACCCTGATCGTCACGGAATTCGAGAAGGGAATGATCCTGACGGGCAAGGTCGTCTCCATCAAGGAGTTCGGCGCGTTCCTCGAATTCGCCCCCGGCAGGGAGGGCCTGGTCCACATCTCAAAGATCGCGAACGCCAGAATCAACCGCGTCGAGGACGTGCTCCGGCTCGGAGACGTCGTCCGCGTCGTGTGCCTCGGAAAGGACAAGAACGGGAAGTTCAGCTTCTCGATCAAGGACTGCCCGAAGGATTCCACCGCGTCCATGGACATCGGCAAGGTCGTCGCTTCGGCCGGTCCGGAAGACTGACCCGCATTTATGAGATGAGAAAGGCGTCCGGCAGCCTGAGGCTGCCGGACGCCTTGCATTATTATCCCGGATCAACAGGAGTAAAAAAATGGAAGAGAAAACAATCAGGATCAAGTATCACTCGGACAGAATCGACCGTCTGGAGTACATCGACGGAAAGAGCGACTGGATCGACCTTCGTTCCGCCGAGGACGTAAAGCTGAAGGCCGGAGAATTCCGTCTGATCGATCTCGGGATCTCCGTTCAGCTGCCCGAGGGCTATGAGATGATCACCGCCCCCAGGAGCTCCACCTTCCGCCGTTACGGCCTTCTGCAGAGCAACTCGATCGGCGTCGTCGACGAATCCTACTGCGGCGACAACGACGTGCTGAAGATGCCCGTCTACGCCACGAGAGACACCGAGATCCACGTCAACGACAGGATCTGCCAGTTCAGAATCTTCCGGCACCAGCCCCGCATCGTGTTCGAGGAAGTCGAATCACTGGGAAACCGGGACCGGGGCGGATTCGGCTCGACGGGACGGAACTGATTTATTCCTCCTCATCCTCCTCGAAATCGACCTCGTCAAGAAGTTCGTCGAACGCGTCGGCGGCGATCTCATATTCTTCGTCGCTCTCGATGTTCTCGATCTCGGGCTCGCCGTCCTCGCCTTCCGCGATGTAGCGGTAGAGCAGGACGTCGCCGTCGCCGTCTTCGTCCTCGTCGTCCGTCATGGGAAGAAGAGCGATATACTCGTGTCCGCCGGCTTCGAAGGTGCCGATGATCGTGCACTCGAGCTCGGAGTCGTCCTCAAGGGTCAGCGTTACGGAGCCGATCTCTTCGTCGAGCTCTTCGGGGGTAAGGTTCATTTCATCAGACATGCGGATATCTCCTTTGAAAATTATGGAAGAACGATTATTCTGACTTCTTCACTAACATAGCAGAATAAGTGATAAAAAGCAATTTGAATATCACGAAATATCGTTTATAATAGGAACATCATCAGAGGAAAAGGACTGATTATCGCGGAGTGTTTCTGCCGCGGCGGCATCCAGACAGCAGAAAGTCACGCAGGTTGAAAGAGGGGCAGGATGAGGATGAGCGTCTTTGAAGTCAGGCCGGGTGATCCGGAATATCTCGGAACCAAGTCGACAGGAAACGGAATCAATTTCGCCATATCGCTGCAGCCGGAAAACGACGCGCAGCTGGTGATCGTAAACCGGAAGGGGAAGATACTGCAGACGGTGGAGCTTCCGCCCTCCGGAAGGACGGGCTGCGTCAGCGCGGTTTTCCTGTGCGGCGCGGACCCGGGAAGCATCGGTTACTATTATCTCATCGACGGCCGGAAGACCGTCGATCCCTACGCGGCGATGATCGCCGGAGAGATCTGCTTTGCCGCGGGAGAAGGGGACGACGAGTGGAAAAATGACCGCAGCCCCGTCATCCCGGTCAGCGACCTCATGATCTACAAGCTCCACGTCCGGGGCTTCACGAAGAAGGCCGGGACGGCCGTGAAGCACAAGGGCACCTTCGCGGGCGTGAAGGAGATGATTCCCTACATCAGGGACCTGGGCTTCAACGCGGTGGAGCTGATGCCGGTCTACGAATTCGACGACCGTCTCAGGGTCAGGCCCTTCGCGGACAACACCGGAAAGAAAGAGGGGGAGGAATCCGCGGCGGCGCACAATTACTGGGGCTATTCGGACCGCAGCTTTTTCTTCTCGCCCCGGGCCTCCTACTCCTCGTCGGCGGATTCCCTCGCGGAATTTCGCAGCATGACCGCGGCCTTCCACAGGGAGGGCATGGAGGTCATCCTGGAGTTCTGCTTCCCGGAGGGAACGAACCACCAGGAGGCGGTACGGGCGCTCCGCCACTGGAAGATTTTCTGCCACGTCGACGGCTTCCATCTGATCGGCGCGGGCACGCCGGTGGATTCCATCGTCAGGGATCCCCTGCTGACGGACACCAAGATCATGCTGGAGCGCGTGGATCCCGGACGGTTTTTCGGCGCGGATCACCCGAAGAACCGGAACATTCTGGAGTACAACGACGATTTCGAGCGCGTCGGAAGACTGCTGCTCAAGGGCGACGAGGGACAGACAGGCGTCTTCGCGTCGATGCTCAGGAGAAATCCGCCCACCCACGCCTACGTCAACTACATGGCCAACGTCAACGGCTTCACGCTTTTTGACGCCGTCTCCTACGACTTCAAGCACAACGAGGCCAACGGGGAGGGCAACCAGGACGGCACGTTTGCCAACTACAGCTGGAACTGCGGCGCGGAGGGACCCTCCGGAAAGAAGAGCATCCGCGAGCTGAGGCTCCGCCAGGTCAGAAACGCGCTCGCCTATGTATTCCTGGCCCAGGGCGTTCCCCTTCTCTACGCGGGGGACGAGATGCTCAACACCCAGGGCGGAAACAACAACGCCTACTCCAGCGACAACCCCACCGGCTGGACCGACTGGAACCGGTCGAAGGACGCGCAGGAGATGCGTTCCTTTGTGAAAATGCTGACCGCTCTGCGGAAGGAAAACCGGATTTTCCGGATGAGCAGGGAGCTCAGGGGAAGCGACATAAGAGGCGTCGGGTTCCCGGATATTTCCTTCCACGACGCGAAGGCCTGGGTCGCCGCCCACGACTTCCCGTCGAGGACCCTCGCCGTCCTGTACTGCGGCCTCTACGTCCGCTGGGAGAAGGAGGAGCGGGAGGAGGATTTCTTCTACGTGGCCTACAATTCGTACTGGGACGCCCATTCGTTCGCGCTTCCGGTGCTGCCGAAGGGCTATTCCTGGTATCCGGAATTTGACACCGCCGCCCACGGCGGATCCGTCCCCTCCGACAGCGCGGCGGCGGATCAGAAATACGTCGAATGCGCCCCGAGATCGGTGCGCGTCATGAGAGGAAAAAAGAACTGAAGACGGGGAAGCGCATGGATCCGATCGGACATCTGAAAACCATTACCAGGCACCACAACCTGGTCTGCGGCTACTGCCTCAGGGCGGGACTTGTCTGGCAGGGGCTCACCCACGACCTGAGCAAGCTGTCTCCGGCGGAGTTCCTGGTGGGAGCAAAATACTACCAGGGAAACCGGAGCCCCAACAACGCCGAGCGGGAGGCCACGGGCGTTTCGACGGCCTGGCTTCACCACAAGGGAAGAAACCGTCATCACTACGAGTACTGGATCGACTACGCCTTTGACAGCAGCCATCCGCACGGGCTCGGCGGCGCGCGCATGCCGCGGAGATATGTGGCGGAGATGATCTTCGACCGCGTGAGCGCGTCGAGGGTCTACATGGGCGGCGCCTACACCGACGACGCCCCGCTTCAGTATTTTCTGAAAACGAAGGACCGGTGCTGGTTCATCCATGACCGGACGAAGAAAGAGATGGAATACCTGCTCCGGATGTGGTCGGAGAAGGGAGAGGATTTCACCGTCAGGTATATCCGGGACGTCTACCTTCGGAGGAGACGGACGAAAGGAGCGTCATCACGTTGAAAAAAACCAAAGGACCGGATTATTACGACTACAATCTGCTCGCCGTAATCATCCTCCTGATCGGCTTCGGGCTGGTCATGCTCTACAGCACGACCTCCTACACGGCCGAGATCCGTCACAACAACGACATGTATTTCTTCGGGAGGCAGGCCATCTTCTCCGGCGTCGCGGTCATCCTGGCGGTGATCTTCTCGATGGCGGACTACCATATTTTATGGCGGATCAGCCGGCTGGTCTACGTGGGGGCCCTGGTGCTCATGGCGCTCACGCGCTCACCGCTCGGCATGCAGATCAACGGGGCCAGGAGATGGATCCGGCTGGGGCCCGTGAGCTTTCAGCCTTCCGAGTTCGCGAAGATCGCCGTCATCGTCTTCGTGCCGGTCCTGATCATACGGCAGGGAAGGAATTTCAGGGGCTGGCGGGCCCTCAGGGAGCCGCTGGCAGCCGGCGCGGTCCAGGCGGCCGCCGCCCTGTTCTTTACGAAGAACCTGAGCACCGCCATCATCATCATGGCGATCGCCTGCGTGATCATTTTCATCGCCCACCCCGACACCAGGCCGTTTCTGTTTGCGCTTGCCGGCTTTGCCGCGGCGGCGGCGCTCTGCGTCCTCGCGGTTTCCCGGGGAGCCTTCGGGGATTTCCGCAGCAGGAGGATCCTCGTCTGGCTGAATCCGGAGAAGTACTCCACCGAGGGCGGCTATCAGATCATGCAGGCCCTCTACGCGCTGGGAAGCGGCGGGCTCTTCGGAAAGGGGCTGGGAAACGGGACCCAGAAGCTGGGGGCCGTGCCCGAGGCGGAGAACGACATGATCTTCTCGATCATCTGCGAGGAGCTGGGGATCTTCGGCGGCGCGATCATCGTGCTTCTGTTTATCTATCTGCTCTACCGGCTGTTTTTTATCGCCCAGAATTCGCCGGATCTCTACGGGTCGCTGATGTCCGCCGGCATCTTCGGACACATCGCGCTCCAGGTGATCCTGAACATCTGTGTGGTGCTGAACCTGATTCCGACGACGGGAATCACGCTTCCCTTCGTCAGCTACGGAGGGACTTCGGTGGTCATGCTGATGGGGGAGATGGCGATCGCCCTGTCCGTATCCCGGAGGATCCGCTTCCGGTCGCCGGAGAGGGATCTGTGGGGAGACGTTGTAAAAGAATCTTATGCGCGCGAAGCGCGCTAGAGATCCATAACATTTATGAAAGGAGAAATAATCGGATATGCTTGAGAAGATGAGGGCTTATATCTCCGAGCAGCTCAATGTGAGTGAGGACGAAATCAATATCGACACGTCGTTCCGCGATGACCTCGGCGCTGATTCGCTGGATCTGTATGAGCTGGCCTTGAATCTTGAAGATGAGTACTCGCTTGAGATTCCGGTTGAGGATCTTCAGACGATGAACACGGTCGGAGACGTCATCCGTTATCTCGATGCCCACGGAATTGAAGAATAAGGAGTCGTATATGGAGCTTCAGACGCTGGAAAGAGCCGTCCGGGAGAGCGGCAGCATCGTCTGTCTCCTGGGCATGAGCGTGGCCGCGGACTGCGGCTGCTTTGACTACCGGGACCTGGAAAACGCGTACGCGGTCGAGACGAAATACGGCTATTCGCCCGAGGAAATCTTCTCGGCCAACTTCTTCGGTACGAGGACCAGGATGTTTTACGACTATTACCGCAGCGAGATCCTGTCCCATCTGGGAGAGCCGTCGGAGCCGTATCACACCCTCCGGAGGATGGAAGAGGAGGGCAGGATCACCGCCTTCATCACCCGCTCCATCTACGGGCTTCCCCGGAGAGCAGGCCTTCGCAACGTGATCGAGGTCCACGGTTCCGTGTACGATTACAAGTGCACCCACTGCGGAAGAAGGTACGGGGTCGACTATATCCGGAACGGGTCGGGGATTCCGCGCTGCGAGAGCTGCGGCTCCACCGTCAGGCCGGAGATCGTTCTCGGAGGAGAACTGGTTCCCAACAACCTGATCACCGCTTCCGCCCGGGAGGTCGAGAAGGCGGACACCCTGCTGGTGCTCGGCTGCTCGCTGAAATCGACGCTGGCAAAGAATTCCGTCAGGTATTTTGACGGGAGAAAGATTATATTAATTCACGAAGAGGAGGACTACTCGGATTCGATCGCGGATCTTGTCTTCTACGGCAAGCCCCGTGATATCCTTCCGAAAATTTACGGATGAACACGATGGTAAAGACCAGGTTTGCGCCGAGCCCGACAGGGAGAATGCATGTCGGAAATCTCAGGACGGCGCTCTATTCCTATCTGATCGCCCGTCACGCGGACGGTCGTTTTATGCTGAGAATCGAGGATACCGATCAGGAGCGCTTCGTGGAGGGCGCCACGGACATCATCTACCGGACGCTGGAATACGCAGGCATCACGGTCGACGAAGGCCCGGACAAGGACGGAGGCGTCGGCCCCTACGTGCAGTCCGAGCGCTGCCGGCAGGGAATCTATCAGAAGTACGCCGAGCAGCTGATCGCCTCGGGCGACGCCTACTACTGCTTCTGCACCCGGGAGAGACTGGATTCCCTCAGGACCACGGTGGGCGGCAATGAGATCGGGATGTACGACAAGCACTGTCTCAGCCTTACGAAGGAGGAGATCGAAGAGAAGCTCGCCGCGGGCGTTCCCCATGTGGTCCGCCTCAACGTCCCCAACGAGGGGACGACGACGTTCCACGACGAGATCTACGGCGACATCACGGTGGACAACGCGGAGCTGGACGACATGATCCTGATCAAATCCGACGGGTTCCCGACCTACAATTTCGCGAACGTGGTGGACGACCACCTGATGGGTATCACCCACGTGGTCCGCGGAAACGAGTATCTCTCGTCCAGCCCGAAGTACAATCGGATCTACGACGCCTTCGGCTGGGAGGTGCCGGTCTACGTCCACTGCCCGCTGATCACGGACGAGAATCACGCGAAGCTGTCGAAGCGCTCCGGGCATTCCTCCTTTGAGGACCTTCTCGAGAAGGGCTTTCTCCCGGAGGCGATCGTGAACTATACCGCCCTTCTGGGATGGAATCCTCCCGACAACGAGGAGATCATGACGCCGGAGGAGCTGATCCGCAAATTCGACTACCGGAAGATCAACAAGTCGCCGGCGGTGTTCGACATCGGGAAGCTGCGCTGGATGAACGGCGAGTATATCCGCCGCATGGATCCGGAGGCGTTCTACGAAAAAGCCCTGCCCTATATCGCGAAGGCGGTGCCGGACGAATCCATAGACCGGCACGCCCTGGCGGAGCTGTGCCGGTCCAGGATCGAGACCTTTGAGGACATCGCGCCGCTCATCAGCTTCTTCCAGGAGGTGCCGGAGTACGATTCGTCGCTGTACAACTACAAGAAGTCGACGAAGGAACTCTCCCTCACGATCCTCAGGGACGTGGCGCCCGTTCTGGAGAAGGCGGACGACTTCTCCAACGACGCGCTCTACGGACTGCTGAAGTCCTTCGCGGAGGAGAGAGGCCTCGGAAACGCCCACGTGATGTGGCCGGTGAGACTGGCCGTCTCCGGTCTGGAGAAGACGCCGGGAGGAGCGACGCAGCTGATGGAGATCCTCGGAAAAGAGAAATCGGTGCAGAGAATCCGCGCGGCGGCGGAAAAGCTTGAAAAGGAAGCGGCCGAAGGGCTGAACTGACTACGGGATACGGACAATTATATGAATGAAATAGAAAAAAGACGAACCTTTGCCATCATCTCTCACCCGGATGCCGGAAAGACGACCCTGACGGAGAAGTTCCTTCTCTACGGCGGCGCGATCAATCTGGCGGGCTCCGTCAAGGGAAAGGCGACAGCCAGACACGCCGTGTCGGACTGGATGGAGATCGAGAAGCAGAGAGGAATCTCCGTCACCTCTTCGGTGCTTCAGTTCAACTACGGAGGCTACTGCATCAACATCCTCGACACGCCGGGACATCAGGACTTCTCGGAGGACACGTACCGGACGCTGATGGCCGCGGATTCGGCGGTCATGGTCATCGACGGGGCGAAGGGCGTCGAGCCCCAGACGAGAAAGCTCTTCAAGGTCTGCGCGAGACGCCATATACCGATTTTCACGTTCATCAACAAGATGGACCGCGACGCCAGGGATTCCTTCGAGCTCACGGACGAGATCGAGCACGAGCTCGGCATACCCTGCTGTCCGGTCAACTGGCCCATCGGCTCCGGCAAAGGCTTCCGCGGCGTCTACGACCGCGGGACAAATCAGGTGCTCCTCTTCAGCGACACCCAGAAGGGGACGAAGGAGGGCGTCGAGCGTCGGATCGGCCTCGACGACCCGGAGCTGCTCCGCTACGTGTCGGAGGAGGAGCTGAGCAGCCTCAGGGACGAGATCGAGCTCCTGGACGGCGCCTCGGCGGAATTTGACCAGGAGGAAGTCAGCAGGGGCGCCATTTCTCCCGTGTTCTTCGGATCCGCCCTCACCAATTTCGGCGTGGAGACGTTTCTTCAGCATTTCCTGGAAATGTCCAGCGCGCCTCTGGCGAGGATGTCGGATCAGGGAATGGTGGATCCCAAGACCAGGGATTTCTCGGCCTTCGTCTTCAAGATCCAGGCCAACATGAACCGGAACCACAGGGACCGCGTGGCCTTTATGCGGATCGTCTCGGGGCACTACGACGCCAACATGGAGGTGTGGCACGTCCAGGGCCGGAGAAAGCAGAGGCTCTCCCAGCCGCAGCAGATGATGGCCGAGGAGCGGCATATCGTCACGGAGGCCTGGGCGGGAGACATCATCGGAGTCTTCGATCCCGGCATCTTCGCGATCGGCGACACGGTGTGCATGCCGGGAGAGGATTTCCGCTACGGCGGTATCCCGACCTTCTCGCCGGAGCATTTCGCCCGGGTGCGCCAGGTCGACACCATGAAGCGCAAGCAGTTCACCAAGGGCATCGAGGAGATCGCCCAGGAGGGCGCGATCCAGATCTTCCAGGAATTCCACACCGGCATGGAGGAGATCATCGTCGGCGTCGTCGGCGTCCTGCAGCTGGACGTCCTGAAATTCCGGCTGGAGAATGAGTACAAGGTCGACATCGTCATGGAGAACCTTCCGTACGAGTATATCCGCTGGATCGAGAACCCCGACGAGATCGACGTGGAAGCCCTCGAGGGGACCTCGGACATGAAGAAGGTGAAGGATATGAAGGGCAGCCCCCTGCTGCTTTTCGTCCATGAATGGAGCGTGGGAATGACCCTCGAGCGCAACAGCGATCTGAAGCTGTCCGAGTTCGGAGGATGGGAGGAGGACGGCGCCTCACGCTGAGAAAGAAGCATTTCCGACGGTTGACATCCGCCGGGTGCACGGATAGAATCATGTAGACAACATATTTCTGTAGGAGGTAGAAAGTTGGACAACCTTGAGCTGAAAAAGATCGCCAATGAAGTCCGCAAGGGGATCGTAACCGCAACGCATGCCGCGAAGAGCGGCCATCCGGGCGGCTCTCTCTCCGCGGCAGACATCTTTACCTTCCTCTATTTTGAGGAACTGAACGTGGATCCGGCCGATCCGGTCAATCCGGACCGCGACCGCTTTGTCCTCTCCAAGGGACACACGGCTCCCGGCCTCTACTCCGTCATGGCCCAGAAGGGCTATTTCCCGGTCGAGGAACTGACGACGCTCCGCCACACGGGCGCGCGCCTTCAGGGACATCCCTCGATGAACTACCTCCCGGGCCTCGACATGAGCTCCGGTTCCCTCGGACAGGGGATCTCGGCCGCCGTCGGCATGGCGCTGGGCGCCAAGGTCCAGAACAAGGATTTCCGCGTCTATACGCTCCTCGGAGACGGTGAGTGCGAGGAAGGCCAGGTGTGGGAGGCGGCCATGTTCGCCGGCGCCAAGAAGCTGGACAACCTGGTCGTGATCGTGGACAACAACAACCTCCAGATCGACGGAACCATCGTGGAAGTCAACAACCCCTATCCGCTCGACAAGAAGTTCGAAGCCTTCAATTTCCATGTCATCAACATCAAGGGCGACGATTTTGACGAGATCCGCGCCGCTTTCAGGGAAGCGCGGGAGACCAAGGGAATGCCCACGGCGATCATCGCGAAGACGGTGAAGGGCAAGGGCGTGTCCTTCATGGAGGATCAGGCCGCATGGCACGGCACGGCGCCGAACGACGAGCAGTACGCGGTGGCGATGGCGGACCTGGAAAGGATCGGTGAGACGTTATGAGTGATGTGAAGAAGATTGCAACGAGAGAAGCTTACGGCAAGGCCCTCGCCGAGTTCGGAGCGGAGTATCCGGAACTGATCGTTCTTGACGCCGACCTCGCCGGCGCGACGAAGACAGGCGTCTTCAAGAAGGCCTTCCCCGACAGGTTTTATGACTGCGGAATCGCCGAGTGCAACATGATGACCATCGCCGCGGGCCTTTCGACGACGGGGCTGATCCCCTTCGCCAGCACCTTCGCGATGTTCGCTGCCGGACGCGCCTATGAGCAGGTCCGCAACTCCATCGGCTATCCGCACCTCAACGTCAAGATCGGCGCGACCCACGCCGGCATCAGCGTCGGTGAAGACGGCGCCAGCCACCAGTGCCTCGAGGATCTCGCCCTGATGAGAACCATTCCCGGCATGGTCGTCATGTGCCCCGCGGACGCGGTCGAAGCCAGGGCGGCGGTCAAGGCGGCCCTGGATCACAAGGGACCGGTCTATCTGAGATTCGGGCGCGCGGCTGTCCCGGTCATCAACGATCCCGACACCTTCCGGTTTGAGATCGGCAAGGGAACCGTCCTGAGAGAGGGCGGGGACGTCTCCATCGTCGCCAACGGAATCTGCGTCTCCGCGGCGCTCGAAGCGGCGGAAATGCTGAAGGCCGACGGAATCGACGCCGAGGTGATCAATATCTGCACCATCAAGCCGCTGGACGAGGAGCTGATCATCCGTTCCGCGAAGAAGACCGGCAAGGTCGTGACCGCGGAGGAGCACAGCATCATCGGCGGCCTGGGCGGCGCTGTCGCCGAGTGCCTGTCCGAGAAGCTTCCGACTCCGATGTACCGCATCGGCGTCCGGGACAGGTTCGGAGAATCCGGCCCCGCCTCCGAGCTGATTCACAAGTACGAGCTCGACGCGGAAGGCATCTATAAGCAGGTCAAGGCGTTCGTCTGAGCGAAGAACCTGTTTCACTGTTACGGAAAGCTGTGAGAATGGCCTCGCGCCATTCTCACAGTTATCATCAGGAGAGGTGTGAAAATGCCCGATAACCGAAGCACATATACACTGAAAGAGGACGGCGTCGGCACCGTTCGGATCGCCGATGAGGTAGTGGCCGTCATTGCCGGACTGGCTGCGACCGAGGTGAAGGGCGTCGCGGCGATCGCCGGAGGCATCACCGGCGCCATGGTCGCCAAAAAGGGAATCAAGTCTCTCTCGAAGGGCGTGAAGGTCAATGTGGAAGGCAATGAAGCCGCGGTTGACCTGGTCCTGAATCTGGAATACGGGTACAGCATTCCGGAAATCGGGGAGAAGGTTCAGAAAAAAGTCAAGTCCGCGATCGAGAACATGACCGGCATGACGGTGACGGACGTCAATATCAATGTCGCAGACGTCGCGCTGAATGAGAACTGAGGGAGACGAACGTGAGCAGAAGAAAACTGCGCGAACACCTGTTCAAACTGGTGTATCTCGGCGCGTTTAACGATGAGGCGGATATGCCGGAGCAGATCCGGCTCTACTTTGAGATGAACCCGGAAATCAGCGAGGAGGACCGGGGCTTTCTCGAGGAGCGCTTCCGGGCGCTTTCCGCCAATCTCCCGGAGATCGACAGCCTCCTCAACCAGACCGCCAGGGGCTGGAAGACCAACCGATTTGCCAGCTGCGACCTCGCTCTTCTCCGCGTCGCCGTCTTCGAGATGAAATTCGACAGGACGGAGCAGGTGCCGGAGGGCGTGGCGATCAACGAGGCGGTGGAGCTCTCGAAGCTTTACGGAGGGGACGAATCGCCGTCCTTTGTCAACGGGATTCTCGGCGAGATCTCCAGAATTGCGAAAGATGGATAAACGCGTCTATTCGGTGGGACAGGTCTGCCGCTATATCAGGAACCTGTTCACAAGAGATGGATTTCTCGCGGGCGTCTCCGTCAGCGGCGAGGTCTCCAACTGCAAATATCATTCCTCAGGTCATATCTATTTTTCTCTGAAGGATTCAAAGAGCGCCATCGCGTGCGTCATGTTCGCCGGCTCCCGGAAAGGGCTTAAGTTCCCGATGAAAGACGGGGACAAGGTCGTCGTCAGCGGCAGCGTTGACTTCTACGAGAGAGACGGACGCTGCCAGCTTTACGCGACCTCCGTAAGGCTGGAGGGGATGGGCGATCTCTACGAGAAGTTCCTTGCCCTGAAGCAGGAGCTCGAGGAGGAGGGCCTCTTTGATCCGGCCTACAAGAAACCGATTCCCGCCTACGCGCGCCGGATCGGCATCGTAACGGCTCCGACCGGGGCCGCGATTCACGACATTCAGACAATTTCACGCAGAAGAAATCCCTACGTGCAGCTGATTCTCTGCCCCTCCCTGGTACAGGGGGACGGGGCACCCGAGAGCATCGTGCGGGGGATCCGGATGCTGGACGAATACGGGGTCGACGTGATCATCGCCGGCAGGGGGGGAGGATCCTACGAGGATCTTCAGGCCTTCAACGACGAGTCGGTGGCCCGGGCGATCTTCGCCTGCGGCACCCCCGTCATCTCTGCCGTCGGTCACGAGACGGACACAACCATCGCGGATTTCGCGGCGGACCTGCGGGCTCCGACGCCGTCGGCGGCGGCGGAGCTTGCCGTGTTTGATTACCGGAAATTCTCCGAGAGAATCGGAAACAGCGGCCGGTATCTCGCCCGCGGGCTCAGAGTGCGGCTGGAGCGGGCCGGTTCCCGGTGCCGCAGCTATGAGGAGCGGCTCAAGGCCCTCTCTCCGGCGGGAAAGCTTCTGAGGGAGAGGCACGAGGAGGCGGAGCTTCTGCGGCGCTTCGACGACACGATGTCGGAAAAGCTGAGAAGAAATTCCCTCATCGCGGAAGAATACTGGCGGCGTCTCAGGGAATGTGAGAACGGCGTCTTCGCCTCGTATCGGAAGCGGCAGATGCTGCTGATCGGACGTATGAAGGGGCTGAATCCGCTGGACCGCCTCAGACAGGGCTATTCCTACGTCGAGGTGAGCGGAGGCCGGGCGCTGAGAAGCGTCGGGCAGGTGAAGAAGGGAGAGGCCGTCCGGATCTACGTGACGGACGGAACAATCGAAGCGGAGGTGCGTGACAAAGATGAGCGAAAACCTGAAGAATGATCCTGTCCCGGAAGGGGAAGAAAAGGAGATGACCGTCGCGGAGAGCTTCGACGCCCTGGAGGAGATGGTGCGGAAGCTTGAGAGCGAGGACATCGGACTGGAAGAGAGCTTCCGGATCTATCAGGAGGGGATGAAGCTCCTGAAAAAAGTGAGTGGAACGATAGACACATACGAGAAGAAAATGCAGGTTCTTGGCGCCGACGGCGGGATCGGGGAATTCGAGTGAAAAAGAGACTGGATGTGCTGGTGACAGAGAAGGGACTCGCGGAATCGAGGGAGAAGGCCAAAGCCCTGATCATGTCGGGGATCGTCTACGTCGGGGGCGTCAAGGCGGACAAGGCGGGGACGTCCTACGAGGAGACCCTTCCCGTCGAGGTGAGAGGAAACCGCCTGAAATACGTGAGCCGCGGAGGCCTGAAGCTGGAGAAGGCGCTCGCGGTTTTTCCGGTCAGCACGGAGGGCCTGGTGTGCGTCGACATCGGAAGCTCCACGGGCGGCTTCACCGACTGTATGCTTCAGAACGGCGCGGCGCGCGTCTACGCCATCGACGTCGGCAGGGGACAGCTCGACTGGAAGCTCCGGTGCGATCCCCGCGTCGTGTGCATGGAGAAGACGAATATCCGCTACGTTACGCCGGAGGATCTGCCCGAGAAGGGCGGTTTCGCCAGCATCGACGTCAGCTTTATCTCCCTGGGCAAGGTGCTGCCTGCCGTCAGGGGGATCGTCGTGGACGGAGCCGCCGTCGTGTGCCTGATCAAGCCCCAGTTTGAAGCGGGCCGGGAGAAGGTCGGGAAGCACGGGGTGGTCAGGGATCCGGAGGTTCACAGCGAGGTGATCCGCCGGGTGCTCGGATTCGCCGCCGGAAGCGGCTTCGCGGTCCGGGGCCTGGACTATTCCCCGATCCGGGGACCGGAGGGAAACATTGAATATCTGGCCTTCCTTGAGGCCCGCGCCGGGGAGGACGGCGGTTCCGCCGAGGAATACGCATCCTCCGGCATCGTGGAGGAGACGGTGAGGCGCGCCCACGAGGAACTGGACAGATAGGACGCCTGCGGGGGAATGTCCGGCGAGGCGCCGGCGGGCGCCACGACGGTGAAGCGCCTACGGGAAGCCCGGCCGTCAGGGAGAGGGCGGGCCGTCCGGCCGGCGAGGCGCGGGCGGACAGAATGACAGATGAGGAAAACGCGGCATGAAGACAATAGGAGTGATCCGGAATCCGGGACTTGAGAAAACCGAGAGCACGGCCCATGACGTCAGCGGGTATCTCCGGAAGAAAGGCTGCAGCTGCCATATCGCCGACGACGGGGCGGACCTGCCCCCGGACTGCAGCTGCGCCCTGGTGCTGGGAGGCGACGGCACGCTTCTTCGGGCCTCCAAGAAGGTCCTCGACAGACAGCTGCCCCTCCTGGGCGTGAATCTGGGGAACCTCGGCTATATGGCCGAGATCGACATCAACAATCTTTACCCGGCCCTGGACCGGCTCATCGCGGACGAGTACACCGTCGAGAAGAGAATGATGCTGACGGGGGACGTATTTCGCGGCGGCAGGAAAATTCTGACGGACACGGCCCTCAACGACGTCGTGCTCCACAGGATCAGGCCTCTTCGGGAGCTGCGGTATCTCATCAGTGTCAACGGGGAGCCTCTCAACAGCTACGCCGCGGACGGCGTGATTCTCTCCACCGCCACGGGGTCGACGGGGTACAACCTCTCCGCCGGAGGACCCATCGTGTCGCCCTCCGCCGAGCTGATTCTCATGACGCCCATCGCGCCCCACACGCTGATCTCCAGGAGCATTATCTTCTCGGGAGGAGACAGCATCCGTGTGGAGATCGGCTTGGGAAATACCGGGGCCGGGCAGGAGGTGACGAACGTCCTGTTCGACGGCGCGGCCGCCGTGCCCCTCCGCACCGGCGATTCCGTCGAGGTCCGTACCGCGGAACAGTACACCCGCATCATCAAGATCAACCACATCAGTTTTCTGGATGTGCTGAGAAGAAAGATGGCCGACACATGAAAAATGCCAGACATGAACAGATCCTGAAGCTGATCGGGCAGTATGACATCGAGACCCAGGAGGAGCTGGCGGCGAAGCTGAACGAGACGGGCTTTTCCGTCACCCAGGCGACCGTCTCCCGGGATATCCGCCAGCTCCAGCTGAGAAAGACCGCCGGAAGCGGCGGGCGTCTCCGCTACAGCGCGGGCTCCGACGACGCCTCTTCCTTCGGGGAGCGATACGAGCGGGTTCTCAGGGAGGCCTACGTCTCCATGGACATTTCGCTCAATATACTGGTGATTCACACCGTCTCCGGGATGGCCATGGCCGCCGCGGCCGCTCTTGACAGCTTCGACTGGCAGGAGCTGCTGGGGTGCATCGCCGGCGACGACACCATCATCGCCGTGCTGCGGGCGCCGGAGGACGCCAGGGCGGTCTTCGCCAAGATCGGCAGGATCGTAAAGCAGCAGACGGCCGGGGAGGGAGAGCATGCTCAGAAATCTTCACATTAAGAATCTGGCCCTGATCCGGGAAGTGGACGTCGACTTCGCGGAGGGCCTCAACATCCTGACCGGCGAGACCGGCGCGGGCAAATCGATCATCATCGATTCCGTGGGTCTGGCGCTGGGCGGAAGAGCCGCCCGGGACATGGTGCGGGACAACGGCGCCCCGGCCCTGGCGGAGCTTGTGTTCGAGCCGGATTCGGAGGAGGCCGTACAGGCCCTCCGGAGTCTCGGCATCGACACGGAGGACGGAATCGTCCTGGTGTCACGCCGGTTCCAGGACGGCAGAAGCACGATCCGCATCAACGGGGAGACGAAAACCGCCGCCGAGGCCAGAGAGTGCGGCGCCTGCCTCCTGGATATACACGGCCAGAGCGAACACCAGAAGCTTCTCCGCCAGGACCGCCAGCTGGAGCTGCTCGACGAGTACGGCGGAAAGGAAGTCCTGACCGCGAAGGAACGCGTCAGGGCGGACTGGAAAGAGTGGTCGGAGCTGCGGGCGGAGCTGGAGAAGGGCGAGATGTCCGACGAGGACAGAGCCAGGAGGATCTCCTTCCTGGAGTTCGAGGTGGGCGAGATCGACGACGCGGCCCTCGCCCCCGGAGAGGACGAGGAGGTCGAACAGCGGTACAGAAGGCTGTCCAACACGAGGAAGATACAGGAGACCCTCGAGGAGGTGCGCGAGGCGGCAGGCTACGGAGGCCCCGCCGGCGCGGGCGACCGGATCGGCTCCGCGGTGAAGCGCCTGGAGAGTATCGCCGGGTTCGACGAGCGGCTCCGGGGACTCAGTGCGCAGCTGGGCGAGATCGACGATCTTCTCAACGACTTCAACAGGGATCTCGCGGACTACGCCGGGGATCTCACCTTTGAGGCAGGAACCTTCGAGGAGACGGAGGAGCGCCTGAACCTGATCAACCGGCTCAAGAAAAAATACGGCAGGACCGTCGGCGACGTTCTCGAAGGAAGAGAACAGCGGATGCGGGAGCTGGAGTCCCTGCGGGACTACGAGGAGGCCCGGGAGAGGCTCGGGAAGCAGTTTGCCGAGGCGGAGAAGAGGCTCGGGGCGTCCACCGCCGCGCTGACCTCTCTTCGGAAGCAGTACGCCGCCGTATTCACGGAGGAGGCGATGAAGCAGTTTTCGGAGCTCAATTTTGCGAGGGCCGACTTCGCGATCGAGTGGAAAGAGCTTCCGGACTACACCGCCAACGGCAGGGACGGCGTGGATTTCTGCATCGCCACCAACCCCGGCGAGGAGAGAAGACCTCTCCGGCAGGTTGTCTCCGGCGGTGAGCTCTCGAGGCTCATGCTGGGCATCCGCACCATGTTTGCCGACAGCGACTCCGCCGGAACCATCATTTTCGACGAGGTGGACGCCGGCATCAGCGGCAGGACGGCCCAGAAGGAAGCGGAGAAGATGGCGCAGGTCGCGAAGAGGCACCAGGTGATCTGCATCACGCACCTGCCCCAGATCGCCGCCATGGCAGACACCCACTACGGGATCACGAAGGACGTGTCCGACGAGACCGCCATCACCAGCATCAGCGCCCTGGACGACGAGGAGTCCGCCCGGGAGATCGCGCGCCTGATCGGAGGCGCCAGGATCACCGGCAACACCATGAATTCCGCCCGTGAAATGAAAGAGATGTGTCGACAATTCAAGGCGCGTGAATTATAATGATGTGTATAAAACGCGGCAAGAAGGAGGAGTTCTGCCATCATGAAAAAAATCTTGTTTGTTTCTTCAGAGGGAGTTCCGTTCATCAAGACGGGAGGTCTTGCAGACGTTGTCGGTTCACTTCCGAAGGCGCTGGACAGGAGGTACTTTGACTGCCGCGTCATCCTTCCCTACTATTCCTGCATGGCGCAGAAATGGAAGGACATGCTCAGCTACAAGACCAATTTCTACATGGATTTCGACTGGAACAGCTGCTACGTCGGAATCTTCGAGTGCGAGTACGAGGGCGTTCATTTCTATTTCATCGACAATCAGGACTATTTCACCTGCGACAAGCCCTACGCGGGAATGCCCTGGGATCTCGGCAGGTTCTCCTTCTTCAGCAAGGCGGCGCTGAGCATCCTTCCGACGATCGATTTCCGCCCGGACATCATCCACTGTCACGACTGGCAGACGGGACTCGTCCCGGTCTATCTCAACGCCAGCTTCCAGGACAATGAATTCTACCGCGGCATCAAGACGGTCATGACGATTCACAACCTGAAGTTCCAGGGAATCTGGGACGTGAAAACCATGAAGGACATCGTCGGGCTCTCGGAGTACTATTTCACGCCGGACAAGCTGGAGTACAACGGCGACGGCAACCTCCTGAAGGGCGGACTCGTCTACGCCGACGCCATCACGACGGTCTCCTCCTCTTACGCCGAGGAGATCAAGATGCCGTATTACGGGGAGGGCCTGGACGGCCTCATGCGCGCCCGCCAGAACGATCTTCGCGGCATCGTAAACGGAATCGACTACACCACCTTCGATCCCGCGACGGACAAGTATCTCTACAAGAACTACGACGCCAGGACATTCCGCAAGGAGAAGGTCAAGAACAAGACCGCCCTCCAGGCGGATCTGGGTCTCAACGTGGATCCCAAGACCATGCTGATCGGCATCGTCTCCCGTCTGACGGACCAGAAGGGCTTCGACCTGATCGCCTACGTCATGGACGAGATGTGCCAGGACGCCGTGCAGTTCGCCGTGCTGGGAACGGGCGACGAGCGCTATGAGAATATGTTCCGCCACTTCGCCTGGAAGTACGGCGGAAAGGTCTCGGCGCAGATCTATTACAACGAAGGACTCGCCAACCGCATCTACGCCGGCTCCGACGCGTTCCTCATGCCGTCCCAGTTCGAGCCCTGCGGCCTCTCCCAGCTGATGTCCCTCCGCTACGGGACGCTCCCGATCGTCCGCGAGACGGGCGGCCTGAAGGATACCGTCCAGCCCTACAACGAATACGAGGGAACCGGCACGGGCTTCTCCTTCAGCAATTACAACGCCCACGAGATGATGGCCGCCGTCCGGTACGCCGAGAAGATCTATTATGACAAGAAGCGCGAGTGGAACAAGATGATCGACCGCGCCATGGCGCAGGATTTCTCCTGGGAGCATTCCGCGCTTCAGTACCAGGAGCTCTACGACTGGCTGATCGGCTGACGGGTGAGGCCGGACCCGGGCGCTGTTTCCCGGGAGACGCGCGGCCGCGGCAGCAAAACAGTTTTCAGGGGACCGCCTTCGCCGGACACGGGGGCGGTTCCTTTCGATTTCGGGTCTGTCCGGGAATTCGGGTTCGCGGACCGGGAGGTCCGGGGTCAGGAGCGAAAGGTCCGGGAGCAAGTCCGGAAAAATCCGGGGTTCATGCCGGAAAAGTTCGTGTTGACTTTGGCTTCGGTCTGTAGTATTCTTTATCTGCACGATATCGAACAAATGTTCTGTGCGCACGCCGCGGGCGCCGGACAGACTTTATACGGAAAAGGAGTATCGATTTGAAGAAGACAGCAGCGGGAGCGGGGGGCAGCCTCCGCGAAGAAAAGGAAAAGGCACTGGAAGCCGCGATCAGCCAGCTGGAAAAGGACTTCGGCAAGGGCACCGTCATGAAGCTCGGGGAGGCCGGCGCGAACATGAACGTCGAGGCCGTGCCGACCGGTTCTCTCTCCCTGGATATCGCCCTCGGCGTCGGGGGCATCCCCAAGGGCAGGATCATTGAAATCTACGGGCCTGAGTCGAGCGGCAAGACGACCCTCGCGCTCCACATGGTCGCGGAGGTTCAGAAGAGAGGCGGTATCGCCGGATTCGTCGACGCCGAGCACGCCCTCGACCCCGTGTACGCCAAGAACATCGGCGTCGACATCGACAACCTCTACATCTCCCAGCCGGATTCCGGGGAGCAGGCCCTCGAGATCACCGAGACCATGGTGCGCTCCGGCGCTGTGGACATCATCATCGTCGACTCCGTGGCCGCGCTGACCCCGCAGGCGGAGATCGACGGCGACATGGGAGACTCCCACGTCGGCCTTCAGGCCAGGCTCATGAGCCAGGCCCTGAGAAAGCTGACGGGCTCCGTCAGCAAGACGAAGTGCATCGTCGTATTCATCAACCAGCTGCGCGAGAAGATCGGCATCATGTTCGGCAATCCCGAGACTACGACGGGCGGGCGCGCGCTGAAGTTCTACGCGTCCGTCAGAATCGACGTGCGCCGCATCGAATCCCTGAAATCGGGTGGAGACGTCATTGGCAACCGGGCCAAGGTCAAGATCGTCAAGAACAAGGTGGCCCCTCCTTTCAAGGAGGTGCAGTTCGACATCATGTTCGGCAAGGGCATCTCCCGCTCGGGAGACGTCCTGGACCTCGCCGTCGAGAACAACATCATCGAGAAGAGCGGCTCCTGGTTCGCCTACGAGGGCGAAAAGATCGGACAGGGAAGAGAGAACACAAAGCTGTATCTGGAGAGCCATCCCGCCATCATGGCGGAGGTGGAGCAGAAGGTCAGGGGAGCGTACGGGCTTCCCGTCGACGAGGCGGTTCTTCCCGCGGACGGGGAGGCTGCCGGTGAAGCCGAAACCGGAGCGGAAGGAGAATAACACATGACAGCCTTTCAGAGACGCGAAAAGAGAACATTCCGCGGGAACTCTGAAGAGGAAGAAGCGGGGGCGAGAGCGAAAGCCCTCGCTCTTCTTTCGGATATGGACCGCACCGAGAAGGGACTGACGGACCGGCTGATCCGGGCCGGCTTCAGCCGGGAGGCGGCCGAAAACGCCCTGGCGTATGTAAAAAGCTTCGGATATGTCGACGACGAAAGATACGCCCTCCGCTTCATCGAGCTTGCGCGGGGCGGGAAGAGCCGGACGAGGATCCGTTACGACCTGATCAGCCGGGGAATCCGCCCGGAGGAAGCGGACCGGGCGCTGGAGCGGTCCGGGGAGTGGGACGAGAGGGACCTGATCCGCCGGCTCGCCCGGAAGAAGCTGGCGAAATATCCGGCGGACGACAGCCGGGCGAGGGAGAAGACGGCGGCCTCGCTGGCGCGCGCCGGGTTCCGGATCCCGGACATCGCGGAAGTGCTGGATTCCATGGAGGAGTGAGCTGGAGTATGTTCCCAAATACAAAAGCAGGAGGGTTACATACTTTCGCATCCGGAAACAGTAAGATGCATTCGGAATCTGTATTCCGGGAGGAGATGAAGTACGTTCCCGAATCTGTAAGTATGAGGGCTGCATCCTTCGCATCCGGAAACAGCAAGTCACATCCGGAATCTGTATTCCGGGAGGTGGAAGGAGCGCCGGCCGGGCCTGCCTGCTGCGCCGATCAAGAGCCGCTTCCGCCGACTTTCAGTGCTTGACACGCTTTCCGAAAACAGATATATTTAAGTAGTTGTATATTTTTCAGCATGTACAATGAAAACTAAATAAGGAGGTGCTCCTATGACGCTATTGGATATTATACTGATAGTGCTGGCAGTCCTGCTCGCGATAGCACTTCCGATCACGTGGAAAGCGGCCATTGCAAAAAAGACCCGGGTTGACGCAGAAAAAATCGGCACGGCTGAAGAAAAAGCCAGAAGTATCATCGACGATGCCATTAAGACAGCAGAAACCAAGAAGCGTGAATCTCTTCTTGAGGTGAAGGAACAGTCCCTCGCGGCGAAGAACGAAGTGGACCGGGAAATCAAGGACAGAAGAGCGGAAATCTCCAAACAGGAACGCCGTATACAGTCCAAGGAAGATGCCCTTGACCGTAAGACGGACGCGATGGAGAAGCGGGAAGCGGAATTTACTGCCAAAGAAGCAGAGCTGAAGCGAAAGCAGAAACAGGTTGATGAGATGCATCGCCAGGAGCTGGAACAGCTTGAGAAGATCTCCGGTATGACGACAGAGGAGGCGAAGGAATACCTTCTCAAGTCGGTTCAGGACGACGTCAAGATCGACGTGGCGAAGATGTACCGGGAGCTCGTGGAGCAGGCCAAGGACGATGCGGACAAGAAGGCCAGGGAGATCGTCGTCAATTCGATTCAGAGATGCGCGGTGGACCATGTCGCCGAATCGACGATTTCGGTGGTGCAGCTGCCCAGCGACGAGATGAAAGGCCGGATCATCGGAAGAGAAGGAAGAAATATCCGTACCATCGAGACGATGACCGGAGTGGACCTGATCATCGACGATACGCCGGAAGCCGTCGTTCTGTCGGGCTTTGACCCGGTCAGACGCGAAGTCGCCAGAATCGCGCTGGAGAAGCTCATCGTGGACGGAAGAATTCATCCGGCCAGGATCGAGGAGATGGTCGAGAAGGCCCGCAAGGAAGTGGAGACGCAGATCCGCGAGGACGGTGAACAGGCGGCGTTTGACGTCGGCGTGCACAACCTGCATCCGGAACTGATCAAGCTTCTCGGAAGGATGAGGTTCCGCACATCCTACGGTCAGAATGCGCTGAAGCATTCGATCGAGGTGGCTGAGCTGACAGGCCTGATGGCCGCCGAGTGCGGCTGCGACGTGAGACTGGCAAAGCGTGCCGGACTGCTTCATGACATCGGAAAGTCGATCGATCATGAGGTGGAAGGATCCCATATCCAGATCGGCGCGGATCTCTGCCGCAAGTACAAAGAGAACGCCGTCGTCATCAATTCTGTGGAAAGCCATCACGGAGACGTCGAGCCGACTTCGCTCATTGCCTGTCTGGTTCAGGCGGCGGACGCCATTTCCGCTGCGAGACCGGGCGCGAGGAGAGAGACTCTCGACACCTACACCAACCGTCTGAAGCAGCTTGAGGACATCGCGAACAACTTCAAGGGAGTTGAGAAGTCCTTCGCGATTCAGGCAGGACGCGAGGTGAGGGTCATGGTCATTCCCGAACAGGTCAATGACGCGAACATGGTTCTGCTCGCCAGGGATATTTCGAAGCAGATTGAGGCTGAACTTGAATATCCCGGCCAGATCAAGGTCAATGTCATACGTGAGAGCCGCGTAGTGGATTACGCGAAGTAAGAACGGAAAGAAAAGACCGCCGGAAAATTTTTTGACAGAAAAATTTTCCGGCGTTTTTCAGTTCCACAAGATATGGTAGAAATAACAGTTATGTAAACGGATATTTTGTGGTTACACCTTGAAAATGCCTGATATTACTGTATTTTTGCGAAAAATGCAGACAATTTTGATTTGATTTTATGTCAATCAGGGGTTATAATGTCAGTTGTTAATGGGGAAACAAATTGAAGGGTGAATTGCTTTCTACAAAATCCTGGATGACTTATGGAGTGTCTCGATTTATGGAGAATGCAATTCTCGATTTTATAAATTATCTCAGAGTGCACAAAAATTCCTCTGAGAACACCGCGGTATCCTATGAGCGGGATCTGAAAAAAATGAAGGCGTTCCTGGAAGAATCCCGGAATGTGAGGGAGTGGGAGAAGGTTTCGCCGACAGATCTGAATGCTTACATGCTCTCCATGGAGAGAGACCATTATGCCGCTTCTTCCATCTCGCGCAGCGTCGCGTCAATCCGGGCCTTCTTCCAGTATCTGGTGAAGCAGGGCCGCGCGGCCTCCAATCCCGCCGACGATCTGAAACCGCCCAAGGCGGAGAAAAAGATGCCGGAAATCCTGAGTGTGGAACAGGTGACCAGACTTCTGGCCCAGCCCGACAGGAAGACAAACAAGGGAATCCGCGACAGCGCCATGCTTGAGCTGCTCTACGCCACGGGGATCCGGGTGTCGGAGCTGATCGGCCTGAAGGTCGGAGACGTGAACCTGAAGCTCGAGTACATCACCTGCTCCGACAGAAACCGGGAGAGAGTGATTCCGTTCGGCAGCGCCGCCAGAAAAGTCCTCGTAAAGTATCTTGACGGACCCAGGGACGAGCTGATTTCCGGGGAAGACGAGGGATTCCTGTTCCCGAACTGCCAGGGGAGGCCGATGAGCCGGCAGGGGTTCTGGAAGATTCTGAAGACCTACGCCAGAGATGCGGGAATCAGGGACGAGATCACGCCCCACACGATCCGGCACAGCTTTGCGGTACATATGATTGAAAACGGCGCGGATCTCCGCGCGGTTCAGGAAATGATGGGTCATTCCGATATTTCGACGACTCAGATGTATCTCAACATGAATATCAGCCGCATGCGGGATATTTATGAGAGAGCCCATCCGAGACACTGAAGGACGGATGACCAGGCGAGGAAGGCGCGCAGCATCCGTCTCCTCCCGCTGTAAAGAGACCCCGGGGTCCCGGCATCGCCGGGACCCTTATTCTTTTTCCGACGCAGGATTCCCGCCCTTCTCAACCCGTCTTTCGCAGAAGGGACCGGAACACGGAACTGATGTAAAACGACATTCCCGGGAGATACAGCCGATGATTTATCTGGACAACGCCGCCACGACGAAGGTATCGGCGGGCGCGCTGAAGACGATGACGTCCTGCCTGGAGGAGCTGTGCGGAAATCCGTCGGCGGTCCATACCGCCGGCGCGAGGAGCAGACAGGCGATGGAGCGCGCCAGAAGAGAGGCCGCCGCGGTGATCGGGGCGGAGGAGGGAGAGATCTTTTTCACCTCCGGAGGGACCGAGTCGGACAACTGGGCTCTGATTTCCGTCTTTGAGGCCCGGCGGGACCGCGGGAACCATATCGTGGCCTCGGCGGTCGAGCATCACGCGGTCCTTCGGACCTGCGAATATCTGAAATCCCGCGGCGCGGAGATTACGCTGGTGCGTCCCGGAAAGGACGGCGCGATCGATCCGGAGGACGTGCGGAGGGCGATGCGCCCCGGAACCATCCTGGTCTCCGTCATGACCGCCAACAATGAGACCGGCGTGATCCAGCCGGTCCGCGCGATCGCGGATGCGGCCCATGACGGCGGAGCGCTCTTCCACACGGACGCGGTACAGGCCTTCGGCCACATTCCCCTCAGCGCGGAAGCGTGCGGGGCGGACCTTCTCAGCGCGTCTTCGCACAAGCTGAACGGCCCCGCGGGATGCGGCATCCTGTATATCCGCCGGGGAACCGCGGTCAGGAGCCTGATCCACGGGGGCTCCCAGGAGCGCTCCCGGCGGGCCGGTACGGAAAATGTGGCCGCCATCGCGGGCTTCGGCGAGGCCGCCCGGGAGGCGCGCCTGTTCATGGACCAGAGAGGACGTGCCGAGAGGGCGCTGAGGGATTACCTGATCCGCGAGGTGGAAGCGGCGGTGCCCGGAGCGGCGCTCGTCGGCAGCAGGGAGAACAGGCTCCCCAACAACGCCTGCTTCCTGTTCCCGGGCACGGAGAACCAGACGGTGCTGATCGGCCTCGATATGAGAGGCGTGGCGGCCTCCGGCGGAGCCGCGTGCTCGTCCGGCTCTCTCGATCCCTCCCATGTGCTGCTGGCGATGGGATATACCTATGAGGAGGCGTTCTCCGAGATCAGACTGACGCTCTCCCATGAGAACACACGGGAGGAGATCGACGCCGCGGTGAAGGCGCTGGCCGAGGTGGTCCGGGGAATCCGGGAGAGACACTGACGGCCGGGTCGATCCGGGAAGTCCGATGAAGACACTGACGGCACGGACGATCCGGGAAGTCCGAAAGAGACACTGACGGCACGGACGATCCGGGAAGTCCGGGGAAGACGCTGACGGCCGGGACGATCCGGGGAATCCGGAAGAGACGCTGACGGCCGGGTCGATCCGGGAAGTCCGATGAAGACACTGACGGCACGGACAATCCGGGAAGTCAGGGAAAGACGCTGACGGCACGGAACGAAAAAAGAGCAGGGAGACACGGGTATGAACAAAACGGTGGTGGTGGGAATGTCGGGCGGGGTTGACAGCTCCGTCGCCGCCTTCCTGCTGAAGGAGCAGGGGTGGAACGTCATTGGGGTGACGATGCAGATCTGGCAGGAAGAGGAGCAGGAGCGCACGGAGGAGAACGGGGGCTGCTGCGGACTCTCCGCGGTCAGCGACGCGCGAAGGGTCGCCGAGATCATCGGCATCCCCCACTACGTGATGAATTTCAGGCAGGAGTTCCGAAGGGACGTGATCGACTATTTCGTCCGCGAGTACGAGGCGGGAAGAACGCCCAATCCCTGCATCGCCTGCAACCGCCACGTGAAGTGGGAGAGCCTCCTTCAGAAGAGCCTGGCGCTGGGCGCCGGCTATATCGCCACCGGGCACTACGCCCGGGTCGTCCGGCTGGAGAACGGCCGATGGACGCTCAGGACGGCGAAGGAATCGGGCGGCGCGTCGAAGGACCAGACCTACGCGCTGTACAACCTGACCCAGGAGCAGCTGAGCCGGACCCTGATGCCGGTCGGCGAATACACCAAGGAAGAGGTGAGAGCCATCGCCGCGCGGGCGTCGCTGCCGGTCGCCTCCAAGCCGGACAGCGAGGATATCTGTTTCGTGCCGGATCACGACTACGCGGGATTCATTGAGCAATACAGGGGCAGGCGCTGCCCCGAGGGCAATTTCGTCGACGAGGAGGGAAACATACTGGGAAGGCACCGGGGCATCATCCACTATACGGTGGGACAGCGGAAACGGCTGGGAATCGCTCTGGGCAGGCCGGTATTCGTCAGGGAAATCCGGGCGGACACCAATGAGGTGGTGCTCGCGGACAACGCCTCCCTCATGGAAAAAGAGCTCAGGGTCCGGGACATCAACCTCGCCTCGGTGGCCTTTGTACCTGAAAAAATGCGTGTTTTCGCGAAAATCCGCTATAATCACGCAGGCGCTCCTGCTATAATAGAACAGACCGGAGAGGATGAGATCACATGTGTCTTCGACGAACCGCAGCGCGCGGTGACGCCGGGACAGTCAGCGGTGTTCTACGACGGAGAGTATCTTGTAGGGGGAGGAATAATCTGATGATCGGAGACATCCATGTTCACAGCTCGTTTTCAGGGGATTCCGACGCGGATATGGAGGAGGAAATCCAGAAGGCCGTCGCCGCGGGACTTCCCTATCTGTGCTTTACGGACCATATTGACTGGGATTTTCCGGCGGAGGACGTGGAGTACAATTTTGACGTGGACGAGTACTTCCGGACGATCGGGCAGTACCGGGAGGAATACGCCGACAGGATCCGGATCCTGACGGGCGTGGAGCTGGGAATGCAGCCCCATCTGGCCGGGAGATATAAAAAGCTGATTCAGGAGCACCGCTTCGATTTCGTGATCGGATCGCAGCATCTGGTTTTCGGAAAGGATCCTTATTATCCCGAGACGTTCGAGGGAAGGACGGACGCGGAGGTCTACCGGAGGTATTTCGAGGAGACGCTGGAGTCGGTGAAGGCCTTTCACGATTTCGACAGCATGGGACACCTCGACTACATCGTCCGCTACGGCAGGCGCCGGGGCGGCGTGTACAGCTACAGGGCCTTCGCGGACATCATCGACGAGATCCTGAAGCTTCTCGTGAAATTCAATATCGCCATCGAGATCAACACCGCGGGGATCCGGAAGCAGCTCGGCTTCCCGAATCCGCATCCGGACGTTCTTCGGAGATACCGGGAGCTGGGCGGGACGCTGGTCACGGTGGGCTCGGATTCCCACAAATCCTACAGCCTCGGATTCGCGTTTGACACGGCGGCGGACATCCTCCGATCCTGCGGTTTCACCCACTGCGTCTACTATGAGAAGAGGAAACCGAGATTTGTGAAACTTTAAGAAAAAACATCCTGCGTTTTGGTAAAAAACCGGAGGAGCGGGCGAAAAAATAGTTCCGGAAGCGCGGGAAATGGCTCTTGTATTTTCGATATGTTTTATGTACAATAAACATGTGTTTTTAGAGTTGTATCATTCTCACAACAGGAGGAAACTTTATTATGGCAGTAAGAGTTGCAATTAACGGGTTTGGTCGTATCGGTCGTCTGGCTTTCCGTCAGATGTTCCAGGCAGAGGGCTTCGAGATCGTGGCGATTAACGATCTTACTTCTCCGGACATGCTTGCATATCTTCTGAAGTATGACTCTTCTCAGGGTCGTTATGCGAAGGCCGACCTGGTCTCTTCGACTGACCATTCCATCATCGTTGACGGAACAGAGATCGAGATCTACAAGGAAGCTCAGGCAGCCAACCTTCCGTGGAAGGATCTTGACATCGACGTCGTCCTCGAGTGCACGGGCTTCTACACCTCCAAGGCCAAGGCTCAGGCTCATATCGATGCCGGCGCCAAGAAGGTCGTCATCTCCGCACCGGCGGGCAACGATCTCCCGACCATCGTCTACAACACCAACCATGAGACACTGACAGCGGATGACAACATCATCTCCGCCGCTTCCTGCACGACGAACTGCCTCGCTCCGATGGCCAAGGCTCTCAACGACTATGCTCCGATCAAGTCCGGCATCATGGCCACGATCCACGCCTACACGGGCGACCAGATGATCCTTGACGGCCCGCAGAGAAAGGGCGACAAGAGACGTTCGCGCGCCGGCGCTGAGAACATCGTTCCCAACTCCACAGGCGCTGCCAAGGCGATCGGCCTCGTCGTTCCGGAACTGAACGGCAAGCTCATCGGCGCCGCTCAGCGTGTCCCGGTTCCGACCGGCTCCACCACGATCCTTACGGCTGTCGTCGAAGGCCAGGTCACCGTGGAAGGAATCAACGCCGCCATGAAGGCCGCCTCCAATGAGTCCTTCGGCTACAACGAGGACCTCATCGTCTCCAAGGATATCGTCGGCAGCACCTACGGCTCCATCTTCGATGCGACCCAGACCATGGTTCTTCCGATCGACGAGAATCTCACCGAGGTTCAGGTCGTCTCCTGGTATGACAACGAGAACTCCTTCACATCCAATATGTGCAGGACGATCAAGTATTTCGCCAAGTTCCTCAACAAGTAATTATAAGCGGGAATAAGACCTGTCAGGGTCCGGTCATAGGGACCGGGCCCTGATTTTTTGGAGGCGCTCCTGCGGCGTCTCCGTATCAGCGAGGAGGATATTAGTTATGGGATTAAATAAGAAATCAGTGGACGATATCAACGTCAAGGGCCTCAGGGTGCTCTGCCGCTGCGACTTCAACGTACCGCTCAAGGACGGCGTGATCACCGACGAGAACCGTCTCGTCGCCGCGCTCCCCACGATCAAGAAGCTGATCGCCGACGGAGGAAAGGTGATCCTCTGCAGCCACCTCGGCAAGCCGAAGAACGGCCCGGAGGCCAAGTTCTCCCTGGCGCCCGTCGCGGCCCGTCTGTCCGAGCTTCTCGGCCAGGAAGTGAAGTTTGCCGCTGACGACACGGTCGTCGGAGAAAACGCGAAGGCAGCGGTCGCCGCGATGAACGACGGCGACGTCATTCTTCTCGAGAACACGCGTTTCCGCGCGGAAGAGACCAAGAACGTCGACTCCTTCAGCGAAGATCTCGCCTCCATCGCGGACGTCTTCGTGAACGACGCCTTCGGAACCGCCCACAGGGCTCACTGCTCCAACGTCGGCGTGACGAAGTTTGTCAAGGGACCGCACGTCGTCGGCTATCTGATGCAGAAGGAGATCGACTTCCTCGGAAACGCCGTGGAGAATCCGGTCCGCCCGTTCGTGGCGATCTTAGGCGGCGCGAAGGTCGCCGACAAGCTCAACGTCATCTCCAACCTTCTTGAGAAGTGCGACACGCTGATCATCGGCGGCGGCATGGCCTACACCTTCCTGAAGGCCCAGGGAAATGAGATCGGCACCTCTCTGTGCGACGAGACCAAGATCGATTACTGCAAGGAGATGATCAGCAAGGCCGAGACCCTCGGAAAGAAGCTCTATCTCCCGGTGGATACGGTCGTCACGAAGTCCTTCCCGGATCCCATCGACGCGGAGATCGAGGTCACTACCGTCGACGCCTCCGCGATTCCCGCGGATCAGATGGGCATGGATATCGGCGAGAAGACCCGTGAGCTCTACGCCGACGCGGTGGCCAACGCCAGGACCGTCGTCTGGAACGGCCCGATGGGCGTCTTCGAGAATCCGATCCTCGCGAAGGGCACCATCTCCGTGGCGAGAGCGCTCGCCGAGACGGACGCGACCACGATCATCGGCGGCGGCGATTCGGCGGCGGCCGTCAACCAGCTCGGATTCGGCGACAAGATGTCCCACATCTCCACGGGCGGCGGCGCTTCCCTTGAGTTCCTCGAGGGCAAGGAGCTTCCGGGCGTCGCGGCAGCGGATGACAAGTAATTCATACAGGAGGAAAGAATCATGGCAAGAAGAATACTGGCGGCCGGCAACTGGAAGATGAACAAGACGCCTTCCGAGGCCAAGGCGGCGATCGAAGCGATGAAGGCGACCTGCGCCAGCGAGGAGACGGAAGTCCTTCTCTGCGTGCCCGCCATTGACATTCCCGCGGCTCTTGAGGCCGCTGCCGGAAGCAACATCCAGATCGGCGCGGAGAACGTGTATTTTGAGGAGAGCGGCGCCTTCACGGGCGAGATCGCTCCGAACATGCTGACGGACCTCGGGGTCAGGTACGTCATCCTCGGCCACTCCGAGAGACGTGAGTACTTCGCGGAGACCAACGAGACGGTCAACAAGAAGATGATCAAGTGCTTCGAGCACGGCCTCATCCCCATCATGTGCTGCGGCGAGTCCCTCACCCAGCGGGAGCAGGGCGTCACGATGGATTTCATCCGCCAGCAGGTCAAGGTGGGATTCCTCGGACTGACAGCCGACCAGGCGAAGGCCGCTATTATCGCCTACGAGCCGATCTGGGCGATCGGCACCGGAAAGACCGCCACGTCCGATCAGGCCGAAGAGGTCTGCAAGGGCATCCGCGATCTGATCCGTGAGCTCTACGGCGACGAAGTGGCGGAGGAGATCCGCATCCTCTACGGCGGTTCCGTCAAGGGATCGAACGCGGCGGAGCTGTTCTCGAAGGAAGACATCGACGGCGGACTTGTCGGCGGCGCTTCCCTGAAGCCGGATTTCGGCGACATCGTCAATTACAACAAATAATAAAACGCATCAGACGGCGCGGTGAAGCGGCGGAACCGATTCCGGGGGAAGAGGCCCCCGCTTCCCGGGCGCGTCACAGATGAAAATGAACTTCGGCCCCGTTTTTATTAGATGATAATAAAACGGGGCTCTTTTCGAGGATATGAGATGAACGTGAGACCTGTTCTGTGGATTGTCGTCCCCTGCTACAACGAAAGCGAGGTTCTGCCCGTCACGGAGCCTCTGTTTGCCGATAAGCTCGCCGGCCTGGAGCGCGCCGGCCTGGTCAGTTCCGGCAGCCGGGTGCTGTTCGTGGACGACGGCTCGTCCGACGGCACGTGGGATCTCATCCGCGGGTACGCGGAGGCGGACGAGAGGATCATCGGCATCCGCCAGAGCAGAAACCGCGGCCACCAGAAGGCCGTCCTGGCGGGCCTCATGGAAGCCCGCGGACGCTGCGACGTGACGATCTCGATCGACTGCGACGGTCAGGACGACCTCGACGCCATGGATGAAATGATGCGGGCCTATCTGGACGGATGCGAGGTGGTCTACGGAGTCCGGGAGAAGAGGGACACCGACACCTTCTTCAAGCGGGCGACGGCCCAGGGGTTTTACAGATTCCTGAACGCGATGGGAGCGGAGACGGTTTACAATCACGCGGACTACCGCCTGATCAGCTCGACGGTGCTGCAGCATCTCGCCGATTACCGGGAGGTCAACCTGTTTCTCCGGGGGATGGTCCCCCTGGTGGGATTCCGCAGCACGACGGTGCTCTACGAGAGAGCCGAGCGGAAGGCGGGCAGGAGCCACTACCCCTTAAGCAGGATGATCGCCCTGGCGGTGGACGGCATCACGAGCCTATCGATTCTGCCGATCCGGATCATCTCGACGGCCGGCCTCATCGTCAGCCTTTTCGGCGTGATCAGCATCATCTGGGCGGTGATCCGCCACGTCACCGGCCACACGGTGGCGGGCTGGGCCTCCATCATCTGTATTCTCTCGCTGATCGGGGGGCTGCAGCTGCTCTCCCTCGGAGTGATCGGCGAGTACGTCGGCAAGACTTATCTCGAGGCAAAGGGAAGGCCGCGATACATCATCAGCGACCGGACCTGGGAGCCCTTCGCGAGACACTATGTCGAGGAGGAAGGGGCACGGGCGGACACCTCTTTCCGGAAGGCCGGGAAACCGGGCCCGTCCGGCGCGCACGGAAGAGGGGCAGACCTTGACAGCGCTTCCGATCATGCCGTAAAATAGAGCAGTTATACCAGTTAAACTCTATCGCATTTCCGAAGGCAGTTATTCCGGTGTAACTGCATATACCGCGGCGCAAAACGGCAGACGGCAGTGATTTGCGGCCGCGAGTATCGTGAGAGGTATCTCAGACAGGAGGGAAATCTTCAAAATGGGAAAAAAAACACATGTCATCATGATTCTTGACGGCTACGGTCTCAATCCGGTTCATGAGCACAACGCCGTGTATCTTGCGAATACGCCTGTCATGGACCGGCTTGAAGCGGAGTATCCGTTTGTCCAGGGATATGCCTCCGGTCTCGCGGTGGGACTTCCGGACGGCCAGATGGGCAATTCGGAGGTCGGCCACACCAATATGGGCGCCGGCCGCGTCGTCTACCAGGAGCTGACCAGGATTTCCAAGGCGATCGACGACGGCGATTTCTTTGAGAACGAGGAGCTCCTCAAGGCGGTGCAGAACGCCAAGGACAACGACAGCTCCCTTCATTTCATGGGACTTGTCTCCCCGGGCGGCGTTCACAGCCACACGGACCATCTCTACGGCCTTCTTGAGCTGGCGAAGCGCCACGGCCTGAAGAAGGTGTACGTGCACTGCTTCATGGACGGCCGGGACACGCCGCCGGATTCGGGCAAGGGCTACATCAAGGATCTCCTCGACAAGATGGAAGAGATCGGCGTCGGCGAGATCGCGACGGTGTCCGGCCGGTATTACGCGATGGACCGCGACAACCGCTGGGAGAGAATCGTGCGCGCCTACGACGCCCTCGTCCGCGGAAAGGGCGACAGGGCGGAGAGCGCCCTCGGCGGCATGCAGGCTTCCTATGACAAGGGCGTCGTGGACGAATTCGTGGTGCCCTTCGTCGTCGAGAAGAACGGCGAGCCCGTCGCCACGATCAAGGAGAAGGACTCCATCGTCTTCTTCAACTTCAGGCCCGACCGCGCCAGGGAGATCTCCCGCTGCTTCTGCGACGATGCGTTCGATCATTTCGACCGCGGCCCCAGGGTGAAGACGACCTACGTCTGCTTCACGGATTACGACGTCACGATCGAAAACAAGCTGGTGGCGTTCAAGAAGCAGGAGCTCACGCATGTGTTCGGCCAGTGGCTCTCGGATCAGGGAATGACCCAGCTCCGCACGGCCGAGACCGAGAAGTACGCCCATGTGACGTTCTTCTTCAACGGCGGCGTGGAGGAGCCCTTCCCGGGAGAAGACAGGATCCTTGTTCCCTCCCCGAAGGTCGCGACCTACGATCTCCAGCCGGAGATGAGCGCGCCCAAGGTGTGCGACGGCCTGGTGGAGGCCATTGACAGCGGCAAGTACGACGTGATCATCATCAATTTCGCGAACGGCGATATGGTCGGCCACACCGGCGTGGAAGCCGCCGCGATCAAGGCGGTGGAGTGCGTCGACGAGTGCGTGGGACGGACCGTCGAGGCGATCAAGAGAAACGGCGGCATCCTTTTCATCTGCGCGGATCACGGAAACTGCGACATGATGGTGGATCCGGCCACGGGCGAACCCTTCACGGCCCACACGACGAACCCGGTCCCGTTCATTCTCGTCAACGCGGATCCGAAGTACAGGCTCGCCGAGGGCGGAAGGCTCTGCGATATCGTGCCCACGATGATCGAGCTGATGGGCAAGGAGAAGCCCGAGGAGATGACCGGACATTCTCTGCTGATTTCCTGAAGAATCGTGACCCGCGGGCGTGCTGCGGCGGCGTCCGCGGGTTTTTCCGGAGTGCGCCCCCAAAGCGGCGGAAAAGTGTTCCGAATTCAACGGAAAATCCGCTTGTATTCCGTCGGGGGCTGTGCTAGAATGAGATTTGGCTTGTTCAGGCAAGGTGAAAACTTCGGAGGTGTGTTTTAAATGGGAGTTCTCAGAATCATTCTTACGATTGTCTACGTGATCGACTGTATCGCTCTTTCGGCGATCGTTCTGATGCAGGAAGGCAAAGCGGCAGGACTTGGCGCAATTGCCGGCGCGGCAGATACATATTGGGGACAGAACAAGGGCAGATCAATGGAAGGCGGACTTGTCAAGGCGACAAAGATCCTTGCAGTGATTTTCTTCGTTCTTTCGATCGTACTGTCGATGAATTTCTTGTCCAAGTGATTTAAGACCTCTGCCCGGTGCAGAGGTTTTTTCAATCGTAGATTATTATCAGAAGCGGATTTGGATCAGACCTTTTTTATTCCGCCGTTTCCCGCTCTTCGTCTCTGCACACGAAAGCGTCACAGATTCGCGGTATCATAAAAAGGCTGTATGATTTCTCATTCGACCAGGGTTAAAAAATGTCAGATTCTGTCAAGGTCATCGCGAACAACAAAAAGGCCTTTCACGATTACTTCATCCTCGAGAAATACGAAGCCGGGATCGAGCTCTTCGGCACCGAGGTGAAATCCATCCGGATGGGCCACTGTTCCGTGAAGGAAGCCTATATAGAGATCTCCCGCGGCGAGATGTATGTCGACGGGATGCATATTTCTCCATACGAGAAGGGAAATATTTTCAACAGGGATCCGCTGAGGAAGCGGCGGCTTCTGATGCACTCCTCCGAGATCAGGAAGCTGGCGCAGAAGATCAAGGAGAAGGGTTTTACACTGGTACCTCTGCAGGTTTACTTCAAGGGAAGTCTCGTGAAGGTCGAGGTCGGACTTGCAAAAGGAAAGAAGCTTTATGACAAGAGGGCGGATATCGCCAAAAAGGACATAAAGCGCGAAGCGGAGCGTGACTTCAAGATCAGGAACGTCTGATCAGTTACAGTTGGGACGCGATACTTTTACATGAGAGGTGCATATGATCTGGAGGAAGAATAGAACTGTATGCTTCTTGTCAGCGGTTCTGCTGATTCCTGCACTTTGGGGGTGCGGCGCGAAGAAAAAGGACGCGGGTTCGGCGGAGAGCATGCCTGCCGCAGCCTCATCCGCGGCGGCCGCCGTCTCGTCCGCGGAGGAGGCCGCGCCGGGCGAGAAGGCCCTGTCTGAAGCGGACAGTGTGGCCGGGACTGCTTCGGCGGAGAATCCTGTCCTCGCGGAATCCGCGGAGGAACCGGAGTCGGGCGAGACCCTGGTGTGGACGGACTCGGAGGAAACGCTCCTCTTTGAGGATTCCGAGGAGTCGATCGTCATAGAGGACGGGGATTCCGAACCCGAGGTGATGATCTGGACGGATGACGAGAGCGGGGACGCGGAGGACGCCGGGGAGGACGAGATTGTCCTTGAGGACGATTCCGATGAAGACCTCGACGGCGGTCAGACGGGCCGGGAAGAGAACAGCGACGACAGGATCGTGATCGAGGACAGCTCCGGCCAGGGCGGCGGCTCCGAGGGAAGCCACGGCTCTGACAGCGAAAACGGCCGCACCGGTCACGACGCGGAGAGCAGCGAAAGCGGCGATTCCGTCAATGTGGGCGGCTCCATCGATCACGTCGTCGAAAATGAGACGGTGGACACCGAAGAGCATCCGGACGGGGAAGAGACCGCAGATAATATCGAAGGCTATGTGTCGCTCTCTCCGGACATCGTCCAGGAGATGGAGCAGATCGATGGTACCGGGTCCTTCCCGGACGGCGAAGCGGCGGATACCTTCGGCGGGGGCACTCAGGATGACGTGACCGCGGAGTTCACGGAGGACCTGCCCCTGAATACGACTGAAAATGAAGTCTCGGCCGGAATGTCCGATGATCTGATCGGACAGGGACAGGACGTTCAGACGGCCGATGGCAATTTCTCCGGCGAAGCGGGCGGCGCGGTATTTCCCGCTGTCCGTCCGACGGAATCCGAGGAGACGGTCACAGGCATGCCGACGGAATCCGAAGAGACGGTCACTGTTCAGGCGGCAGAATCCGAAGAGACGGTCACAAGCCGGCCGGGTGAATCCGGAGAGACGGCCACAAGTCAGCCGTCGGAATCCGGGGAGGAGGCCGCACCGGAGGCGGCGTCTGTCCATGAGACGGAAAGCGCGGCGGAGAGTGCCGAACAGTCTGCGGCGGAGAGTATGGTACAGTCTGCGGCGGAGAGTTCCGTGGAGAGTTCCGAACAGTCTGTGGAGGAGCTTCCCGTACAGTCCGTGACGGAGAGCCTATCGGAGTCCGTGACGGACAGTGTCGCTGAGGAAACGGCAGATTTCGAGGCGGAATCCGGGACGGAGAGCGTCATCGAGGAACCGGCGGAATCTGAGCCGGAGAGCATGATGGAGGAGCCGGCGGAGTCCGAGACGGAAATCATCTTCGAGGAACCGGCAGAGTCTGAGCCGGAGAGCGTGATCGAGGAGCCGGCGGAATCTGAGACAGAGTCTGTCACGGAGATCATCCCCGAGGAACCGGCGGAGTCTCTGGCGGATCACGTCTCGGGGATCAGCGCCTTCTCGATCGTCGAGGGCATGCAGCCCGACGTGATGGCGGGCGTCTCCTGGGACGAGACGATTCTGAAGGTGGAGCCGGACACAAACGGCGTCAACTGGAATACCGTCGGCATGCAGACGCTGCGGTATCTGATCACCGCGGCGGACGGAAGACAGGAGATCGCCTCGATTCCCGTCAAGATCAATCCCGACCTCGATTTCTATCTGTACGGCATGGAGGGAACCGTCACGATCAAGCCGGGCGAGAGCTTTGACCCCATGGCGGGGCTGACGTGGGACGATGAGATCGCCTCCGTGGAAGCGGACGTCTCAGGCCTCGACAGGAGCGTTCCCGGCAGCTATCTGGTCTCCTATACGCTGACGGCCCGGGACGGAAGAGTCCAGTCGACGGTGCGTCAGGTGACGGTATCTGACGGCTCGGGAGATGTCTTCGGCGACAACGTCACCGATTCTCTGGGCATGTACACGACGATCACGGATCTCGGTCTGTGGAGACTCACAGCCTACATGGATACGCCGCAGGATCAGGGACCGTACGTCGGCCAGACGGCCAGCGGCGCGCCGCTGGTGGCGGGAAGAACCGTCGCGGTATCCGCAGCCACCTGCGCGAGGCTCGGGCTTCAGTTCGGGGACCGGCTTATGATCGACGGACATATTTACGTCCTGGAGGATCACGGGGGATCCGCGATGAACGACCAGAACTGGGCGGATATCTTCGTCGACAATCCTGCCGACGAGTATTCTGACCGCTTTAACCGCTTCGCGGAAGTTTATCTTCTCAGGTGACCTGAGAACGTGAATCCCGGTCTGTGATGATGAGAGCGGCCGGCTCCGCGCCGGACTTCGGCGTAACGGAGAACAAACGGCCTTTCTGCGCAGTAACTGTTATAAAGCATCTATCTGAATAAGGGGAAAACGAGCATGAAGAAAATGGTATTGGCTGCGGTGCTGCTGACCGCCGGACTTGCACTTTGGGGCTGCGGAACCCAGGGACAGACGCAGGGCAAGAGCTCTGATGCGGGGACTGCCGCCGCGGGATCCGCCGTGACGTCGACGGTTTCCGAGGCCGGCAAGGAGGATCCCGCGGCTTCCGTGAATAACGGGGAGGAAAAGCCCGCCGCGGACGAGGATTCCTCCGACGATGCGCAGGACAAGGAGACGGACGACGAGATCGTCATGGACGAGATGAAAGACGAGGTCGTGGAAGGCGACCCGATCGACAATGAGCTCTATCCGGATATCGAGGAAGACTCTGAGGAAGAGGCCTATTCCGACGAGGAGGATCTGGACGACTCCTGGATCGATCTGATCGATCAGGACGCTGCGAGAGCGGAATAAGGAGTTCAGGACGCCGCCGGGGCGGGATGAGGATTGACAGATCAGGACGTCCCGGCTATAATCTTTTTGCGGTGAACGGTTTCAGCGGTGAATCCGTTCACCCGTACCAGTCAAGGGCTTGTACTGGTTTCGACGGGGGTTTTGAAGTCGAGGAAGCCATCCGTGGCCCGGACCACGTAAAAACCGGACAAAAAAATAAACGCTGACAACAATACAGTTGCAGTAGCGGCCTAAGTGCTGCTCGTCGGCCCGGTTGTACCCGTACTCCCGGTCACCGGCGTCATGATTACGGGAAACGATGCGGGCAAAGCTTTGAGCCCGCAGGCGTATGATGAAGCTACTGAAGCCTTGAGGCTGCTGCCTGCCGCCTGGCTGAGGGAATGTAAATAAGCAGCTGTGATGGGAGATGCTTCGAGGGAGAGGCTTTCGGACGCGGGTTCGATTCCCGCCAGGTCCATCGTAAAACGTCATAAATACGCATCATTTCAGGCCTATGCTGCCGCGTACGATCGCAGATTGTTTGCGAAAGCGCCGTTCAGCGTTCGATTCGCTTCTGTGCGGTCGTCGGAAGAGAGCGTATACACGTTTTGCATAACATTCGGGGTTGACCACCCGCCGGTTTCACAAGCGGTCTTCGCCGGAATGGACCGCATAGCCATCATTGACGCGCATTCATGTCGAAGCTCGTGAAAAACACACGCGAGGGAGTCCTGCTTCTGGCAGGGCTTCTTTTTTATTTGCACCAATCGGCGACCGACTCATGCTGACGACAGTATCTTCGTATTGCGCTGTTTCCTTTTTTGCTGTCCTTGCCTTATGATTCTGATGGAAATCAGCGGACTTCGGAAGGATATACGGCAGATGATGTCCTTATTTCCCGCAGTGAAAGAGATGAGTATGGAATAACGACAGAAGATACCAAATGGAATGAAGCAGGGGAAGTCACGCAGGAACTGGTCAACGAGTATGATGAGGAGGGGCGTGTGATTTCTTCCGTCACCTACGGCGATGGAAATAAAGAAAGAATGCTCTCCCGCCGCACCTATACATACTGAGGGAGACTGCATCCCGGCATACAAAGAGACCGGCCCGGGCCGGTCTCTTTTTTGAGTCTGCGCGCCATGGGCGCGCTCTGACGGGTGAAAGCTCCTTTGGCGAATAACATAACCGACAGGCAGAAAACGGAGAATATGATTGTATATAATGACTTTAATTTTTTTCATAGCAGTGGCTCAATGTGGTGAAACTGCCTAAAACCATGTTGACTGACCATCGGAGTTGAGATAAAATTTATAAAGATACACATAGAGATCTGCGCCGCGCTTTTATACGCTGCGCCGCACAAGAAAGGAGTCGTGTGGTTCTATGAAAAGAAAACTGGCATTCTTGACTGCGCTTGCACTGGTTCTCGGTATGCTCACATTCAGCACGGCGGTTTTCGCAGATGAGGGCGGAAGCGACTATGAGATCGCTGTCGTCGTGAAGGTCGTCGGCATCGATTATTTCTCGGTTTTTGAAAACGGCGTCAAGGAGTTCGCGGATGAGTACGGCATCAACGCCTACGTGACAGGCCCGTCCACGGCGGACGCGGCGGAACAGGTCAATATCATCGAGGACCTGATCAATTCGGGAGTGGACGCGATCTGCGTCGTACCCAACGACGCCACGGTTCTCGAGAGCGTTCTTCAGAAGGCGCAGGAGAAGGGAATCGCGGTTGTCGTGACGGAGTCTCCGGACCAGGTCGGCGCCGACTACGACGTCGAGATGATCATCAACGACGCCTTTGCCGAGCTCGTCGCGGAAGACGCCGCCGCCCACTGCGACGGAAAGGGCGATTACGCGATCTACGTCGGCTCCCTGACGGTTCCGCTTCACAACGCATGGGCCGATCACGTGGAGGAATATCTGGCGGAGAAATATCCGGATATGAAGCTCTGCACGGACCGCATCGCCTGCGGCGAGGATTCGGCGCTTGCCCGCGAGACGACCCTCGACCTCCTCAAGACCTATGAAGATCTGAAGACCTTCATCTGCTTCGGAAGCCAGGGCCCGATCGGCGCGGCGGAAGCGGTCACCGAGGAGAACAGGATCGGCGAGATCACGGTCGTCGGAAACATCATCCCGAGCGAGGGCGCCACGTATCTTGAGAGCGGAGCGATCACCAACGGCTATCTGTGGGATCCGGCGGATTCCGGCTACGCCTGCTGCTATATCGCCAAGACCGTTCTCGACGGCGGCACCATCGACGAGAGCTACGAGATCCCGAACATGGGCGACATCGATCTTCAGGGCACGACGCTCTGGATCGACAACCCGATCACGATCACGGCTGAAAACTGGGAGAGCTTCGGATTCTGATGCATCTGACGCACCGCGCGTTTTCACGCCTTTTCGGATTTACTGATTAACGGTTAACAGTCTACGGAACGGAGTGGTTGCGGTCTGCCGCTTCCGCTCCGTTCATGCTAGAGGACAAAGGGCATGGCGGACAGGATCATTGAATTAAAACATGTGAATAAGCATTACGGAGGCGTTCACGCGCTGAAGGATGTGGACTTTGAGCTGGAAAGAGGAGAGATTCACTGCCTGATCGGTCAGAACGGGTGCGGGAAATCGACGATGATCAAGACGATTTCCGGCGTCATCGACGTCGACGAGGGGAGCGAGATCTATATCGACGGAAACAGGGTCGGCGGCGCCTCGGCGATCCGCTCGATGAGCGCCGGCGTGCGGGTCATCTACCAGGATCTGAGCCTGTTTCCGAATCTGACGGCGGCGGAGAACATCATGTTCGACCGCCATCTGGACAGGAATACCCGCGGCGTCAGCTGGAACGACATGTTCCGGGAGGCCGGAAATATCATAGAACGGATGCAGATCCGCATCGATCTCGCAAGGCCCGTGGAGGAACTGCCGATCGCTGACAGACAGCTCGTCGCCATCGCCCGCGCTCTGGCGGCCAACGCGAGAATCCTGATCATGGACGAACCGACGTCCTCACTGACCCGGAAGGAAGTGAACGTCCTCTTTACCATCATCCGCTCCCTGCAGGAGAAGGGGATGACGATTCTCTTCGTGAGCCATAAGCTCGACGAGATCATCGAGATCGCGGAGCGCATCACCGTCATGCGGGACGGCAGGATCATTTCCACGTTTGACAAGTCCGAGACGGACGAGAAGACGCTGGCGGAGCTGATCAGCGGGCAGCAGATCACCTACCGTCAGGACTTCCCGGAGGCCTCGGAGGAGACGGTCCTTTCCGTGAGTCATCTGACGTGCGGCAGACAGTATCACGACGTGTCGTTTGAGCTGAAGAAGGGAGAGATCCTGGGAATCATAGGCCTGCTGGGCTCCGGGCGGACCGAGCTTATGAGCTCGGTATTCGGCATGAACCCGCCGGAGAGCGGGACCATCCGTCTACACGGAAAAGAGGTTCGCTTCCGGAACAACCGGGAGGCGATCTCCGCGGGCATCGCCTATGTTCCGGAGGACCGACTCCTCCAGGGACTCGTTCTCGACCAGAGCATCGAGAGCAACACGGTGATCTCCATCATCGACAAGCTGAAAAACGGGATCGGGATGCTGAACCGGAAGCAGAGCAGGGAGATCACGGAGAACTGGATCAGGAAGCTCAGCATCAGGAGCGCGGAGCCCGATATCAACGCCTCGGCCATGTCGGGCGGAAACCAGCAGAAGATCGTCGTGTCGAAATGGCTCTCCACGAAGCCGGAGGTCCTGATACTCGACCAGCCCACCAACGGCATCGACATCGGCGCCAAGAGCGCGATCTACGAGCTGATCCGCGAGCTGGCGAGGGACGGCATGAGCATCATCATCATCTCGGACGAGGCGGCGGAGATCTACTACAACTGCCCGAGGGCGCTGGTGATGCATCGGGGAAGAATCATCCGTGAGCTTGATACGAAGTCGATGAGTGAGAGCGACTTCAGTCAGGAGGTGCTAAGTGACGAATAAACAAAAGCCGGCGGCATTTACAAAATCCTATGAATTCATGCTGCTGTGCGTCGTGGTGCTTCTCGTGGCGGTGCTCGCGGCGGCGACCCGGGGGAAATCGATCCGGCCCCAGAATATCGTGGACCTGCTGACGAGCTATTCCGCCTACGGCGTGATCTCGGTCGGCTGCCTCATCGTCATTATCTCCGGAGGAATCGACATCTCGTTCATGGCCGTCGGCGCGGTCGCCCAGTACGTGACGGCGCTCTTCATGCTGAACGTCGGCGGAAACTTCGTGCTGGCCTACCTGATCTCGGCGGCGGTGGGCGCCGCGTTCGGCATCGTGAACGCGATTCTGGTCAACCGCCTGCACGCGCCGACGATGATCATCACCATCGGCACCATGAACATCATCTACGGCATCACCATGAGGGTGACGCGGGGCATCCGCCTGCACGGCTTCCCGGCGTGGTTCTCGCAGAAGACGAAGCTGTCTCTGCTCCTCGTCTCCGTGGGGACCCTCGCGGCGGCCCTGCTGCTGGCCGCCTGGATCCTCAGGAGAACCAGGACGGGGCGGAAGATTTTCGCCATCGGCGGAAATATGGAGGCCGCCAAAAGAGCCGGCATCCGCATTTTCAAAATACAGCTGTTCGTCTATATGTTTGCCGGCGCCATGGCCGGGGTGGGAGCCCTGATCAAGTGCTATCTCTCCCAGCAGGCCTCGATCGAGGCGCTGTACGGCGACGAGATGGACGTCCTGGCGATGGTGGTCCTGGGCGGCGTCTCCCTGTCCGGCGGCAGGGGAACCGTCACGGGAACGCTCCTTGGCATCATACTGATCGCGGTCCTCAGCAACGGCATGACCCTGGTGGGCGTATCGAGCTACTGGAAGGATCTCGTCATCGGCGCGGTGATCCTCATCAGCTTCTGCGTCACGGGCTGGCGCATGATCGCCTCAAAGAAGCGGGAACGGTTAGGGGGTGAAGCATAAGTGACTGATAAAAAATCCTTCAGGATCCCCGGCCGGGAGCATCTGATGCTGATGGTGCTGACCGCGGCCTGCATCGTGTTTTTCTCCATCATGAAGCGGTCGTTCTTTTCATTGGATTCCTTCGGTTCCATCGCCAGACAGATCCCGGAGATCGGCCTGTTCTCCCTGGCGATGATGATCCCCATGCTGGTGGGCGGCATCGATCTGTCGGTGATCGCCTCCGCGAATCTCGGCTCGATCCTCATGTCGATGTTTATCACGGGAAAAATCGAGAAGGGGGATGAGAACGTCCCCGTCGTCGTCCTCGCGATCCTGATCTGCCTTCTGGTCTGCACCGTGGTGGGCTTCCTGAACGGCGTCATCGTGGCGGTGTTCCGGATTCCGGCCATGCTGGTCACCCTCGGAATGCAGATGGCGCTGACGGGCATTTCCCTCGGAATCACCAGAGGCGGGACGCTTTCCGGCTACCCGGCGTCCTTTGTCTCCATCGGAAACGGCGACTTCCACGGAATTCCCAACCAGTTTCTGATTTTCATCGTGGCGGCGGCCGCCCTGATCGTCATTCTCCAGAAGACGCCCTTCGGCACCAAGCTGCGGATGTACGGATCCAACGCGACCGCGACGGTCTACTCCGGCGTGAGCGACCGCTCGCTGCTGATACGCACGCACATGCTGTCCGGCCTCTATGTGGGGTTCGCGGCGGTGATCATGAGCTCGAGGCTGACCTCCGCGTCGGCGGGGGCCGCGGCGAACTATCTCATGCGCGCCATCCTGATCGCCGTCCTCGGCGGCGTGGATCCCAACGGCGGCCGGGGCAGGGTGGCGGGCATCCTGTGGGCGGTCCTTCTGTTCCAGTGCATGGCGACGGGGCTCAACGTCCTCCGCGTCAATTCCTACATTGTGATCGCGCTCTACGGCGTGATCCTGCTTGTATCGGTGTTCGCCAGGACCAGGAGAGATGCATAAGGAGAATAAGAGATGAAGGATGTACTGAATCTGCTCGCGTATGACGTCGGCAACAGCGCGGTCCGGACGATGCTGTGCCGCTATGAGGACGGAAGAGTCTCGAGCCGGGAGGTGCTCGTCGAGCCGAACGGCAGCTTCGAGGAGAACGGCTATCTCTTCTGGGACATGGACGCGGTCTTTGAGTCCATGAAGCGGGGCCTTGCCCTGGCGGCGAAAAGCTGCGAGAGAATCGATTCCGTCGGGATCTGCACCTGGGGCGTCGACTTCCGTCTCCTGGACGGCGAGGGACGCTTCACGGCGAAATCCCTCTGCTACCGGAATTCCATCGGGGAGGAGGAGATCAGCGCCCTCGACGAAAGTGAGAGGGAGGAGATGTTCTACCGCACGGGAATTCTTTCCGACCGCATCAATTCCGTGTTCATGCTGAAGGGTATGAGAAAGCACCTGCCTTCGGCTCTTGAGAACGCCCGAAAACTGCTGATGGTGCCGGACGTTTTCGTCTATCTGTTCACCGGGGTTCTGATGAACGAGCCGAGCGAGCTTTCGACGACCCAGATGATGGACGTCCGGACGCTCAAGGTCAGCGAGGAAATGTGCCGCTATGCCGGCGTGACGCCCGATCTTTTCTCGGAGATCGGCGTTCACGGAAAGATCGTCGGCGGCATCCGGCCGGAGATCCTCCGGGAAGCGGGCATCGGCTACGACGTCCCGGTGATCTGCGTCCCCTCCCACGATACGGCGAGCGCCGTGATGGGGATTCCCTCGCCCGCCCCGGATTATCTGTTTGTCAGCTCCGGGACCTGGGCGCTGATCGGCGCCGACACAGACGCCCCGGTCATCACGGAGAAGACCATGCGCTCGAACCTGACGAACGAGGCCGGCGCCTTCGGACGCACGACGCTGCTTCGGAATTCCGCGGGAATGTTTATTCTGCAGCGTCTCCGGGCCGAGTACCAGGAAGAGAAGAACGTGAGCATCAGCTGGAACGATTTCACGGATCTTGCGCGGCAATGGGACGCGCCTCCGGCGGTCTATGACGTAAACGACGGCCGCTTCTTCAACCCGCCGAAGATGGCGGACGCGATCCGGGAGGTGCTGCATCCGGAGGGCGGAGTGGGAACCTGCTGGCCGGAGATCCTTGCCTCGACCTACGCCTCCCTCGGCGAGAGCTACGCCTCCACGCTGAGACTCGTCAGGGAATGTACGGGCAAGGACTACGACAGGGTGTACGTGGTCGGAGGCGGCTCGAGGAACGCGCTCATCAATCAGAGATGCGCGGACAGCCTGGGGCTGCCGGTGGCTGCCTGCGACATGGAATGCTCGTCGGTGGGCAACGCGGTCGTCCAGATCGCCGGCTTCCATCCGGAGTATACCCTCACGGACCTCCGGGAGATCGTCTATCGTTCGCTGAAGGTGAAGACCTACACCCCGCGCGGCTGAAGAGGGGCTTTCCCGGGAGGGGCGGACGCCGCCCCGGCAGGGAGGAAACCGCCGCACCGGTCCCCGGAGGCGGGACGTTTAACACGACCGTAACAATTTCCGGCGCAGAGGCCGGCGGAGAGGAGAAATCAAACGAAACTGAAAAGAAATGTAATATTTCTATGATAATAAAGTCATCAACTCTTAAAGCGCACCTTTTGTGAGATTTGCTATAATATTTTCAGCGGAAAAATCATTTCGCTTTATTATTCGCAAATCTGACGGGAGGTGCGCATTATGAATAAACGAATTGCCGGACTGCTGTTCGCCGCTTTGTTCGCATGCGGCACCTTCAGCGTGGCGGCCGAGACCGGTGAGATCAGCGAAGCCGGCGAGGCCGTGTTTACGATTGAGACGGGGACGGCGGAATCCGACGCCCGCAGGGAAGTGACGTACTCCTGCACCCTTTCCCTCACGGAGGAATCCGGGACCGTCCGCGGCGGTTCTGAGGCGTATGCTTCCGGAGACGACGCGGCAGAGACGGAGGCGGCCGGAGAGGACCGGTCCTTTGAGGAGGCCGGGACGCAGGACGCGGACGCCGGGTACGGTCCGGCGGAGGAGCATCCGGAGGAAAACGAAGATCTGACGGAGTTTTCCGCTGACGGGGAAAACGATGGGGACGGCGCGTCCGGCGAGATCTTCGAATATGTGGACCCCGATCACCTTCCCGCGGAGCAGACCGCTCACCCGGAGACGCTTGAGCCGGCGGAGTCCGGGGAAGCGGACGGAGCCGTCGACGCGCCGGAGAAGGGAATCAGCGGCGAGGACGTGGAGACGGGCGATCCCGTCGGCGGTTTCCCGGAAGATGCCGGGGAGGAAGAGAACTATCTCATCGGCGGCGAAGAAGAGGACGGTTTCCTGGAGGAGGACAGCCCGATCTACGCGGATGATTTCTTCTGGGAAGAGGACAACGATCTGCGCGGCGACAGCGACAGTGAAGAGGACTTCTGCTACAGCGAGGAAGAGGTGGACGAGTCCTACGGCGACGAGCCGGAGCTTCCGGAGACGGAGTACACCTTCGAGGAGCCGGACGCGGAGACGCTGGAGATGGGAGGAGCAAGAGCGGAATAACGGCGCCGGGGAAGGCGCTTTTTACGGATTGCCGGTTGGCAGAGAACGGGACGGTTTCCAGGGAAACCGTCCCGTTCCGGCTGTCGGCAAAGAAGCCGCCGCGCGGGCCCGCGGTACGCCCTGAGACCGTCCCGTTCCGGCTGTCGGCGAAGAAACCGCCGTCCAGCCCCGCGGGACGCCCCTTTTCTCCCTTCGAGCGCGGGCGGGACTCTTTTTCCGCCCCCTTCACACATTATTCAAAATCATGGTTTATAATCTGGTTCTGTACGATGAAGCCGGGCGACGGGGACAGCGGATCCCGGGAGAAGCCGCTCTTCGCAGGAGGGATTATGGATAAACTGAAAATACTTGTCGTCGATGATGAGGCGAGGATGCGCAAGCTCGTCAGAGATTTCCTGGAGAAGCAGAATTATCAGGTGATCGAGGCGGAGGACGGCGAGAAGGCCGTCGATCTCTTTTTCGCGGAAAAGGACGTCGCGCTCATTCTTCTGGACGTCATGATGCCCAAGATGGACGGCTGGCAGGTGCTACGGGAGATCCGCCAGTTCTCAAAGGTGCCGATCATCATGCTCACCGCCCGCGGAGACGAGAGGGACGAGCTGCTCGGCTTCAACCTGGGGGTGGACGAGTACATCTCGAAGCCCTTCTCCCCCAAGATTCTCGTGGCCAGGGTCGACGCGGTTCTCAGAAGATCCGGCGCCGCCGGCAGCGAGGAGGTCCTGGAGGCGGGCGGCATAGAGATCGACCGGACGGCCCACCAGGTGACCATCGACGGGAAGCCGGTGGAGCTTTCCTTCAAGGAATTCGAGCTCCTGTCTTATTTCGTCGAGAACAAGGGGATCGCCCTCAGCCGCGAGAAGATTCTCAACGCGGTGTGGAATTACGACTACTTCGGGGACGCCAGGACCATCGACACCCACGTGAAGAAGCTCCGCAGCAAGATGGGCGCCAAGGGGAATATGATCAAAACGATCTGGGGCATGGGTTACAAGTTTGACCCGGACTCTGACAGGGAATGAATATGCTGACTGCAATGACAGGAAAACATAACAGCGGAAGCTCACCCCGCCATTCGATGCGGAGTGAGCTTTCTTTGATACTGGTTCTCGTGATCCTCGCCGACCTGGTGGTCATCGGCCTGATCACCCAGCTCCGGCTCGGGCCCTTCTACAAGATGGACAAGATCCGCAAGATGAAGTCGGCGTATCACAAGCTGGCGGCCATGGCGGATGAGACCACGGACATGACGGACGAGATCATGGAGATGTCGGTCCAGGACAATATCATCATCCTGCTGGCCAACTCGGACCTCACGGATTCCCAGTCGACCAAGCACGACGCGAGCCGGAACAGGACCCGTCTGTTCGGCTATATCTCCGGGTTCTACAACGACAAGATCACGGTGCTGAAGCAGACGGAGGAATACACGCTCCAGGAGTCCAGGGACACCAAGATCAATACCAATTACCTGGAGATGTGGGGCCAGCTGTCCAACGACTACTGGTTCCTGCTGCAGACGCCTCTGGAGAGCATGACCGGCGCCGTCCGGGTGACGATGATCTTCTACATCATCGTCGGGACCATCACCGTGATCATCAGCGCCCTGGGCGTCTCCCTGCTGATGCGGCGCTACACCCGGCCCATCGCGGAGCTGAGCGAGCTGTCGAAGCGCATGGCCAGCCTCGACTTCAGCGCGAAATACAGCGGCCGCGAGACCAACGAGATCGGGGAGCTGGGCGAGTCCTTCAACATCATGTCCAAGGAGCTGGAGGAGAATATCGCGAGCCTCAAGGCCGCCAACATCGAGCTCCAGAAGGACAATGAGCGCAAGACCCACATCGACGAGGTCAGAAAGGACTTCCTGAACAACGTCTCCCATGAGCTGAAGACCCCGCTGGCCCTCATCCAGGGGTATGCGGAGGGCCTCAAGGACAACATCGCGGAGGACCCGGAGAGCCGGGACTTCTACCTGGACGTGATCATCGACGAGGCGTCGAAGATGAATACGATGGTCCGGAAGCTGCTGACGCTGAACCAGCTGGAATTCGGCAACGACCCGGTGGTGATGGAGCACTTCGACCTGCAGGACCTGATCAAGGGCGTGATCGCGGGGATGCAGATCATGATCGAGGAGAGCGGGGCGTCGGTGCACTTCCCGGAGACAAGACCCGTCATGGTGTGGGGCGACTCCTTCAAGATCGAGGAGGTGGTCACCAATTACCTCAGCAACGCCGTGAATCACGCCTCCGGAGAGAAGAAGATCCTGATCTCCTTTGTCCAGGAGGGAAATGCGGTGAGGACGGAGGTGTTCAACACGGGAGACCCGATTCCCGAGGACGACAGGGAGCACATCTTTGAGAAATTCTACAAGGTCGACAAGGCCAGGACGCGCTCCTACGGCGGCTCGGGCATCGGCCTGTCCATCGTCAAGGCCGTCATGGACGGCCACAACCAGCAATGCGGCGTCAGGAACTGCGAGAACGGCGTGTCCTTCTGGTTCACGCTGGAGGGCCGGATCGAGACCTTCTGACCGCCTTCGGAAGGGAGATCCGGTCAAGAAAATGCATTGATAAAACTTCCCTGCACAGGTATAATAATTCCGTGTTTTGTGATCCGCGGGGCGGATCCGCAACCTTGGAAATACACGGGAAGTGGCTTATGATCAGTATTATCGATTACGACGCCGGCAATGTCAGAAGCGTCAGGCAGGCATTTCTGAAGCTCGGAAAAGAAGCTGTGATTACGAGAGATCCGCAGGTAATTTTATCTGCGGATCATGTTGTGCTCCCCGGCGTCGGGAATTTCGGCGACGCCGCGGTCAAGCTCCGCTCCTACGGGATGGACGAGGTGATCGGCGAAGTCCTCCGGAAGGAGATCCCGTTCCTGGGAATCTGCGTGGGCATGCAGCTGCTGTTTAGCGGGAGCGAGGAGAGCCCGGACGTACCGGGCCTCGGGATCCTTCCGGGCAGATGCCGGCGGTTCGAGGAGAAACCGGGCCTTAAGGTCCCCGAGATCGGGTGGAACGCGGTCCACCTGATGAACGGAGGGGACATTTTCAAGGATATTCCCAGCGGCTCCTACGTCTACTTCGTCCACTCCTACTATGTGGAGGCGGAGCGGATGGAGGACGTCACGGCCGTGTGCGAGTACGGCCGTCTGTTCCACGCCGCCGTTCAGAAGGGAAAGCTGAGCGCGGTCCAGTTCCACCCGGAGAAATCCGGTGAGATCGGCCTGCGCATCCTGAGAAATTTCGTCAAGCTGAAGTAAGGAGGGACGGCTGTGCTCACAAAAAGAATCATCCCGTGCCTCGACGTCAACGCGGGCCGGGTCGTGAAGGGCGTCAATTTCGTCAATCTCGTCGACGCCGGGGATCCCGTCGAGGTGGCGAAGGCCTACAACCTCGAAGGGGCGGACGAGCTGGTGTTTCTGGATATCACCGCCTCCTCGGACCAGCGTAAGACCGTGGCGGATATGGTGCGGAAGGTCGCGGAGCAGGTCTTCATCCCCTTCACCGTGGGCGGAGGCATCCGCACGGTGGAGGACATGAGGAACATCCTCCGGGAGGGAGCGGACAAGATTTCCGTCAATACCGCCGCCGTCATGAACCCCGGCCTGATCCGCGAGGGCGCCGAACGGTTCGGCAGCCAGTGCATCGTGGTCGCCATCGACGCGCGGCGGCGGGTCGATGGAAGCGGCTGGAACGTCTTCGTCAAGGGAGGCCGCGAGGACACGGGCCTCGACGCGGTGGAATGGGCGAAGAAGGCCGTCTCCCTCGGGTCGGGGGAGATCCTCCTGACCTCGATGGACTGCGACGGCACAAAGGCCGGGTACGACATTGAGCTGACCCGGGCGGTGTCCGACGCCGTGGGCGTCCCCGTCATCGCCTCGGGCGGCGCGGGCACGCCGGAGCATTTCCTCGAAGCCCTGACGGAGGGCGGCGCGGACGCGGCGCTGGCGGCCTCGCTGTTCCATTTCAGGGAACTGAGCATCGAGGAAGTCAAGATTTATCTGGAAGAACACAAGGTGCCCGTGAGATTCTAAAGGGACGGCTCGCAGGATGTGCAGCCGGGGAGAAAACGGATACGGAGGCGCTCATGGCGATCGACGGTTTGTGGGCTGAAAAGCTGAAGGGCGAGTTCGGAAAGCCCTATTACGCGAAGCTGTACAGGACGGTTCTGGAGGAGTACAGGAGCCGCGAGATCTATCCGCCCAGCACGGATATATTCAGTGCGTTCCATTTCACGCCCCTCGAGCAGGTCCGGGTGGTCATACTGGGGCAGGATCCCTACCACGAGCCGGGCCAGGCCAACGGACTGTGCTTTTCCGTCCGCCCCGGCGTGAGAATACCGCCTTCCCTGGTGAATATCTACGCGGAGCTGCACGACGACCTCGGGTGCTTCGTGCCCAACAACGGGGATCTCACCAAGTGGGCGAGGCAGGGCGTCATGCTGCTCAATACGGTGCTCACGGTGCGGGCCCATCAGGCGAATTCCCACAAGGGAATCGGCTGGGAGGAGTTCACCGACGCCGCGATCCGCGTCATCGCCGGGGAGGACCGCCCGATCGTCTTCATCCTCTGGGGCGGCGCCGCCCGGAAGAAGAAGTCGATGATCACCAGCCCGAAGCATCTCGTCATCGAATCGGCGCATCCGTCGCCGCTTTCCGCCTACAACGGCTTCTTCGGAAGCAGGCCCTTCTCCCGCTGCAACGCCTATCTGGCGGAGAACGGCCTCCCGGAGATTGACTGGCAGATCGAGAACGTCTGACGGCGGGCGCACGGTGACGACGAAATACGGAAACGGCGCGCCGCAGGGCCGGGCCGTCCCGGGAATGACAAGGCGGGCCGCCTCCGGGGGAGACGTCCGCTTACACTAGATAATCCGGAGTATATCATGGCAAAGGACAAGCAGGGCAGAGTGGTAAAGCAGGCCGCTTTTCTGATGGCCGCCCAGATGATTTCCAGCGTAATAGGCCTTCTCTACAGGAGTCCCCTCCATATGATCATGGGGGATATCGGAGACGGCTACTATCAGTTCGCCTTTGAGTGGTATACCATCATCCTTCTGATCTCATCCTACAGCATTCCCAGCGCCGTCTCCAAGGTCATGGCGGAGCGTCTCGCGGTGCGCGAGTACCGGAATGCCTTCAAGGTCTTCAAGGCGGCCCTGATCTATGTGCTGGCCGCGGGCGGGGTTGGCGCGCTGATCGCGTTCTTCGGCGCGCCCTTCATCCTGAGAAAGGAACCGGATGCCGTCCTCGCGCTGCGGGTTCTCGCTCCGACGATCTTCCTGTCGGGCTTCCTCGGCGTCTTCAGGGGCTTCTTCCAGGCCCACAACACCATGAAGCCCACCGCCGTCTCCCAAGTGGCGGAGCAGCTTCTCAACGGCATCTTCTCGGTCGTCGCCGCCTATCTGCTGGCGAGGCCCTATTTCGGCGACCCCGGACTGTCCGGAAAGTACGGCGCCGCGGGCGGCTGCATCGGCACCGGCGTCGGCGTCCTGACCGGCTTCCTGATCATGATCCTCGCCTACGCCCTCAACCGGAAGCTCATCCGGAAGAGAATCCGGCGGGACAAAAATCACAGGGACGAGACCTACGGCGAAGTCTTCCGGGTCATCATCCTGATGTGCACGCCCATCATTCTGGCGACCTGCGTCTACAACATGACGGCGGTCATCGACCAGATCATCTTCACGAACGTCATGACGTCGAAGGGCATGGGCGCCGAGGCGATCGCCAGTCTCTACGGACTGTTCGGCTACAGGGTGAGACCCATCATCAATATCCCCATCGCCCTTGCCTCCGCCACCTCCACGGCCCTGATTCCCGCGGTCGCCACTTCGGTCGCGGAAGGCTCCCGGAAGGACACGGTCTCCAAAATCGACGAGTGCGTGAAGCTCACCATGTTTATCGCGATCCCCTCGGCGGCGGGCATCGCCATTCTTTCCTATCCCGTGATCTATGTGCTCTATCCGGGCGGAAACGTGAGCGGCGCCGCGATTCTTCTCAGCATGGGCGCGGTTTCCGTCATTTTCTACAGCCTCTCCACCGTCACCAACGGCGTGCTCCAGGGGCTGGGGCATCCGTCGGTTCCCGTGCGCCACGCGCTGATGGCGCTGGCGGTGAATATCGCGGTCACCTACGTTTCCGTCGGCGTGCTGAATATCGGCGTCTACGGCATTGTCGCCGCCACCGTCCTGTACTCCCTGACGGTCATGGTGCTGAACGCCCTTTCCATCAAAAAGTATATCGGCTATTCGCACCGGCTCAGGCAGTTCCTCATGCCGCTCCGGTCCACCCTCGTGATGAGCGCCGTCGTGGCCCTGATCTACTGGGTGCCCTCGCGCCTCCTGCCGTCCGTCTTCGGCAGGTATCTCTACAGCGCGGTCCTGCTGGTCGCCGCGGTGCTGGCGGGAATTCTCGTCTACTTCGCGGCCTACGGCCGGTCGCCCGAGCTGACGGATGACGATATCCGAAGGATGCCGATGGGGAACAGGCTTCTCGCCGTCATGAAAAAGCTTCACATCCGATAATCAGAGCTTCGCGGAATGAAACGAAATTATCAGAAGGAACTGGACGGAATCATCCGCGGACTGGAGGAGGAAGGGCGCGCGCCGGAGCTTATGCTGCACAGCTGCTGCGCGCCCTGCAGTTCCTATGTCTTCGAATATCTTTCCCGGCATTTCAGAATCACGGATTATTTCTACAATCCGAATATCACGGACGAGAAGGAATATCACAAGCGCGCGGAGGAGATCCGGCGGCTCATCAGGGAGCAGCCGCATCCCCACGGGATCCGGCTGATCGAAGGCCCCTACGAGCCGGACCGCTTCTTCCGGATGGCGAAGGGCCTGGAGCGCTGTCCCGAGGGCGGAGAGCGCTGCGCGCGGTGCTTCGCGCTCCGGCTGGACGAGACGGCCCGGGCCGCCTCCGGGGAAACCCGGGAGGACGGTGCCCGCCGGTACGAATACATAGCCACGACCCTGACGATCAGTCCGCTGAAAAATGCCGATCTTCTCAATCAGATCGGCGAACAGGCCGCCGCGCGGTACGGACTTAAGTGGCTCCCGTCCGACTTCAAAAAGCGGGGCGGTTACCAGCGTTCGATCGAGCTGTCAAGGGAGTACGGCCTCTACCGGCAGAATTACTGCGGCTGCGTGTTCTCGCGCCGGGAAAGGGACGAGATGGCGCAAGAAGAAAGCGCCACCGCCCCGGAAAGACGGAACCTGACGGGGAACGCGGGAAACGCTCCCAAAGAGACAGACAACGGAAGTTCCCCGGATAAATGATTGCGCGGCCGGAGACAATCGTCTATAATGAACAGAATTCCGGATTCCGGCGCCGGGGACGGCGCCCGGAGGACGGCGAAAGGAGATCAGCCAATGGCACAGCTTTGGGGAGGCCGCTTTACGAAGGAGACGGATGATCTGGTATACGCGTTCAACCAGTCCCTTCCCTTCGACAGGCGTCTCTGGAAATATGATATCAAAGGCAGCATCGCCCACAGCGCCATGCTGCACCGCATCGGCGTCCTGAGCGACGAGGAGAGCGAGGCGATCCGGACCGGACTGGAGGGAATCGCCGCGGACATCGGAAGCGGAAAGCTGGAGCTGACCGGCGACGCCGAGGACATCCACAGCTTCGTCGAGTCCCATCTCACCGCGCGGATCGGCGAGGCGGGAAAGAAGCTTCACACCGGCCGCTCCCGAAACGACCAGGTCGCCCTCGACATGCGTCTGTGCATCCGGGACGAGGCCGACGCGGTCTCGGAGTACATCAGAAATCTTCTCGGGGTGATTCTCGGCATCATGGAGAAGAGTACGGAGATCTGCATGCCCGGCTTCACGCATCTTCAGAAGGCGCAGCCCGTCACCCTCGCCCATCACATGGGCGCCTACTTTGAGATGTTCCGCCGGGATTACGAGAGAATCCGCTCGCTCCGGACGCGCATGAACGTCTGTCCCCTGGGCAGCGGGGCCCTGGCCGGCACCACCTATCCCCTGGACCGGGAGATGACGGCGGAGCTGCTCGGCTTCGACCGGCCCTGCGACAACTCGATGGACGGCGTGTCGGACAGGGATTACATCCTGGAGTTCCTGAGCGCGGCCTCCATCGTCATGGTGCATCTGTCGAGGCTCTCCGAGGAGCTGATCCTCTGGAATTCCAACGAATACCGGTTTATTGAGATCGACGACACCTACGCAACGGGCAGCAGCATCATGCCGCAGAAGAAGAATCCGGACATCGCCGAGCTGATCAGAGGCAAGACGGGCCGCGTCTTCGGGGCGATGAACTCGCTGTTCGTCACGATGAAGGGGCTTCCTCTCGCGTACAACAAGGATATGCAGGAGGACAAGGAGCTGACCTTCGACGCCGTCGACACGGTCAAGGGCTGTCTGCGCCTGATGGCGGGTATGCTGTCCTCCGTGACGTTCCGTCCGGACCGCATGCGCCGAAGCGCGCAGCAGGGCTTTTCCAACGCGACGGACGCCGCGGACTATCTCGTCAGGAAGGGAGTGCCCTTCCGCGACGCCCACGGGATCATCGGACGGCTGGTGCTGACGTGCATCGAACGGGAGATCAGCCTGGACGAGCTCCCGCTCGAGGATTACCGCCGGGAGTGCCCGGCCTTTGACGAGGACATCTACGACGCGGTTTCCCTGCAGGCCTGCGTCGACAGAAGGAAGACAAAAGGAGCGCCGGGCGCGGCGGAGGAGGAGATCCGGATCAGCAGGAGCTGGCTGGAGAGCACCGCCGCCGAAGCATGAAGACGGCGCGGATGAGAGCCGGCTCCTCCGGCGAAGGAGGACGGCGCGGATAAGAGCCGGCGCCTCCGGCGAAGGAGGACGGCGAAGATGAGAGACAGCGCTCCCGGAGGGTGAGACGGCGTAAAGAGCGGCATCTCCCCCGGCGGCATGAAGTAAAGTTTCAAAAGAGGAGAAGATTATGAGTGAAAAACTGCGTGTGGGCATTCTTGGAGCAACCGGCATGGTAGGACAGCGCTTCGTGACGCTGCTCGAAAATCATCCCTGGTTTGAGGTCACCACTCTGGCGGCGTCGGGCTCGAGCGCCGGCAAAACCTACGAGGAGTCCGTCTCGAAGCGCTGGAAGATGGATACGCCGATCCCCGGATCCGTGAAGGACATCGTCATCAAGGACGTGAGCTGCGTCGGCGAAGTCGCCGAAAACGTCGATTTCCTGTTCTCCGCCGTCAACATGACGAAGGAGGAGATCCGCCGGATCGAGGAGGAATACGCCAGGACGGAGACCCCCGTCGTCTCCAACAACAGCGCCCACCGCTGGACCGACGACGTCCCGATGGTCATTCCCGAGATCAACCCGGAGCACTTCGAGGTCATCGAGGCGCAGAAGAAGAGACTCGGGACCGCGAGAGGCTTTATCGCCGTCAAGCCGAACTGCTCGATTCAGTCCTACACGCCCGCGCTGGCGGCGTGGAGGGAATTCGGCCCGAAGGAGGTCGTGGTCAGCACCTACCAGGCGATCTCCGGCGCCGGAAAGACCTTCGCCGACTGGCCCGAGATGACGGGCAACATCATCCCCTACATCGGCGGGGAGGAGGAGAAGTCCGAGCAGGAGCCCCTCAAGGTTTTCGGACACATCGAGGACGGCAGAATCGTAAAATACGAGGGCGACCTCAGGATCACCTCCCAGTGCATCCGGGTGCCGGTCCTCAACGGACATACCGCCACGGTCTTCCTGAACTTCAGGGAGAAGCCCTCGAAGGAGGAGCTGATCGAAAAGCTCCGGGCGTTCTCCGGCCTGCCCCAGGAGCTCCGCCTGCCGCACGCTCCCTCCCGGTTCATTCAGTATCTGGAGGAGGACAACCGTCCGCAGGTCGCGCTCGACGTGAATTACGAGGGCGGCATGGGCGTATCGATCGGACGTCTCAGGCAGGACAGCATCTTTGACTGGAAGTTTGTGGGACTGTCGCACAATACCCTCCGCGGCGCCGCCGGCGGAGCGCTGGAGTGCGCCGAGCTTCTGAAGGCCCTGGGCTACATCGGAGCCAGGACCGTATAAAGGAAAACTGTCGCCGGGATCCGGATGCCGGGGCGCGGGGCGGGACGAGGTCCCGGCCGCTCAGAGTCGTGCATCGGCGGTTCCCGGTGATCTTTTGTTCCGGGCCTGTCCCGGAAGAGGTGCGGATTGGGAAAAGAACTGTTTATCGCGGAAAAGCCTTCCGTCGCCCAGGAATTTGCCAGGACGCTGGAGGTGCGCGGAGGGAGAAACGACGGCTATCTGGAATCGGAGCGCTATGTGATCACCTGGTGCTTCGGGCATCTGGTCACCATGAGCTATCCAGAGGCCTACGATCCGGCGCTGAAGAAATGGTCCCTGGATTCGCTTCCCTTCATTCCGTCCGACTTCAGGTACGAGGTGATTCCCTCCTCGGAGAAGCAGTTCCGGGTCGTGAGCAGGCTGCTTGCCCGGAGCGACGTGGACCGGATCTACGTATGTACCGACTCCGGAAGAGAAGGGGAGTACATCTACCGCCTGGTGGAGATGATGTCGGACCCGTCGGTCCGGGACAAGGACCGCAGAAGGGTGTGGATCGACTCCTTCACCGACGAGGAGATCCGCAGGGGGATACGGGAGGCGAAGCCTCTCGACGCCTATGACCATCTCGCGGATTCCGCCTTTCTCCGGGCGAAGGAAGATTACCTGATGGGCATCAACTTCTCCCGCGTGCTGACCCTCAAGTACGGCAGCGGCGTCGCGGATTACCGGAACGCCGGCTGGTCGGCGATCGCGGTCGGAAGGGTGATGACCTGCGTCCTGGGCATGGTCGTAAAGAGGGAGCGGGAGATCCGTTCCTTCGTCAGGCAGCCCTTCTACCGGGTGATCGGAATCTTTGAGGGAATACAGGCGGAGTGGCGGGCGGTGCCCGGAAGCGCCATGGAAGGCTCCCCGCTGCTCTACCGGGACAACGGCTTCCGGCAGCGGCGCGACGCCGAGGCAATGATCTGGCGGATCCTGGCCGCGGCGGCCGGGGAGAGCGGCGCGGCGGCGCCTTCCGCGGAAGCGGCGCCGGACGGCGCCGGGGAAGAAGGAAAGAAGCCGCGTCAGGCGGCGGAGCCGGGCCCGGAAGAGAAGAAGGAGCTCCTCTCGGCGCTGAGCGGAGGGCGGATCGCCGCCGTCGTGGAGAGCGTGACGAGAAAGACGGAAAAAAAGAACCCGCCTCTTCTCTACAATCTGGCGGAGCTTCAGAACGACTGCTCCCGGATGTTCCACATTTCCCCCGACCAGACGCTGAAGATCGCCCAGGAGCTGTATGAGAAGAAGCTGACGACCTATCCCAGAACCGACGCCAGGGTTCTGTCCACCGCGGTGGCCAAGGTCATCAGCGGCAATCTCAAGGGGCTGACGCAGGTCGACTCCGCGGCGGAGTTCGCCGGCGAGGTCCTGGCGGGCGACGCCTGGAAAAAGATCGGGAAGACGCGCTATACGGATGACAAGGCCATCACCGACCATTACGCGATCATTCCCACGGGCGCTGGCCTTACGGCCCTGAAGTCCCTGTCCCCGCTTTCGCGGAAGGTCTATGACGCGATCGCGAGACGTTTCCTCGCGATCTTCTATCCCCCGGCGGTCTATCAGAAGACGTCCGCCGTGATCCGGTGCGGCGGCGAGAGCTTTTTCGCCGGCTGCCGCGAGCTGAAGGAGGAGGGATATCTCAGGGTTCTTTCGAAAAACCGGGCGGAGTCCCCCGCCGGAAACGCCGGGGAAGGGAACGACGCCCCCGACGGGGAAAACGAAGGGGACGGCCCGGATGAGGGAGGAACCGCGGCGCTCTTCGCGCGGCTCAGAAAAGGGAAGCAGCTCGCCGCCTCGAAATTCACCATCAAAGAAGGCGAGACGACGCCTCCGAAGCGCTACACCTCCGGTTCCATGATTCTCGCGATGGAGAACGCGGGCCAGCTGATCGAGGACGAGTCCCTGCGGGAGCAGATCCGGGGATCCGGCATCGGAACCTCCGCCACGAGGGCGGACATTCTCGCCAAGCTCGTCAAGATCGGCTACCTCGCCCTCAACAGGAAGACGCAGGTGATCACGCCGGAGCTTCTCGGGGAGATGGTGTACGACGTGGTGGACCGTTCCATCCGGCCGCTTCTTTCGGCCGAGCTGACGGCCAGTTGGGAGAAAGGGCTCACCGGCGTCGCCGACGGGACCATCAGCACGGGCGAGTACCTGGAAAAGCTGGAGGGCTTCGTCGCCAGACGGACCAACGCCGTCAAACATCTCACAAACCAGGCGGAAATGCGGTCACTCTACGACCGGGCCGCGCCATTTTATCAAAACGGAACCCGCAAAAAGAAAACGACCGCAAGGAAGAAGAAGGAGGTCAGAAAATGAGTCAGATGGAACAGGTGAGGATCCGTGAGCTGTTTACCCTGGAGGAGAGCCTCGCGGGCGATTATCTCAGAGGCTTTGAGTATCCGTGGGAGGCCCTCTCCGGCATTCACGACCTGATCCTGGAGATCGGGAAGAACCTGCCGGAGGAGCTCTACGAGAAGAGAGGGGAGGACGTGTGGATCGCCCGGTCCGCGAAGGTGTTCGACACGGCGTATATCGGAGGCGCCTGCATCATCGGCGAAAATACCCAGGTGAGGCAGAGCGCGTTTATCCGGGGCGACGCCCTGGTCGGGAACAACTGCGTCGTCGGAAATTCCGCGGAGCTCAAGAACGTGATCATCTTCAACAACTGCGAGGTGCCGCACTACAATTACGTCGGCGATTCGATCCTGGGCTTCCACGCCCACATGGGGGCCGGCTCCATTACCTCGAACATCAAGGCCGACCGGACCAACATCGTGATCAAGGGAAAGGAAGGCGTCTACGAGACGGGACGCAGGAAGATCGGGGCCATCCTGGGAGACTGGGTGGAGGTGGGCTGCAACGCGGTCCTCAACCCCGGGACCGTCGTCGGACAGCATTCCATGATCTATCCGACGAGCTGCGTCAGGGGCGTCATTCCGTCAGAGACGATTTTTAAGAACAGTGGAGAGCAGTGCGAGAAGCGCTAAATGAGCCGGGTAGGCCGCATAGAAGAAGTACTTCATCCTGCGGCCTCTCTTTCCGTTATAGAGACAGAGCAGGGGAAAGGCGAATACCGCCGGCCACTCCCAGATGCCGATGACGAGGGCTCCCGCGGTGCACTGGGTCACCCGGTCGAAGCGGAGCAGATAGAGCACCAGGATCAGCGCGAGCCCCTTGTAGCCGTAGTCGAGATGCAGCTTCTGGGCCGCGATGAGGAACACCGCCGCGGCGGCTCCCTGGAGTATCAGCCGGAAGCCCTCCGGTATTTTTTCCGCCTGCAGGAGGGCGTCCCACACCCAGATCAGCAGAAGGCCCATCGCCAGCTCGAACATGACGTTCTGGTGGCGGGGATACCAGAGACTTTCGTAGAGCCCCAGATCGAAGGGGATCTCGGAGATGACGCCGAAGAGGAGGAGGCGCGCCAGGTACTTCGCGCGGCTTCTCGTGTGGATAAAGCCCTCGATCAGGAAGAAGCAGAAAATGGGGAAGGCCAGCCGGCCGATGCCCCGGAGAATATTGTAGAGCCGGGTCGAGGTGAGCGTGCCGATCACATACTTCGGCGCGACCCCTTTTTTGATCAGACAGTTGTAGAGGATCGCCTTCGTCGCGTGATCGATGAACATCGTGATGATCGCGATCATTTTCAGATGGAAGCCTGTGAGGACCTTTGCTTTTTCCGGGACGCTGATATTCATATGGACTCCTGTGCCGGCCTCTGCCGGTCTGTCTGTAAGCAGGTACGCAACATTCATTTTAGCAGAAGTTCCGGGGAATCGAAACCTCGGATTCACGGCGGCAGCGGCCGGCTCACCCGCGCCGCGAAGGACGGAGGCGCTATGACGAAGCAGGAACTGGCTCTGGAGGTGATCCGGAGACTCAAAGAAGAATACCCCGACGCCCACTGCACCCTGGATTACAGGGACGCCTGGCAGCTGCTGGTGAGCGTCCGGCTCGCCGCCCAGTGCACCGACGCCCGGGTGGATCTCACGACGCCGAAGCTCTACGCGGAATTTCCGACGGTGGCCGCTCTGGCGGAAGCGGATCCCGCCCGGATCGAGGAGATCGTGCGGCCCTGCGGGCTGGGGAAAAGCAAGGCCCGGGACATCTCCGCCTGCATGAAGGTGCTCCATGAGAAGTACGACGACCAGGTGCCGACGACCTTTGAGGAGATTCTCGCCCTGCCGGGGGTGGGCAGAAAGAGCGCCAACCTCATCATGGGGGACGTCTTCGGGAAGCCGGCGATCGTGACGGATACCCACTGCATCCGTCTGTGCAACCTGATCGGCCTCGTCGACGGGATCCGGGAGCCCGCGAAGGTGGAGAAGGAGCTGTGGAAGATCATTCCGCCGGAGGAGGGGAACGATCTCTGCCACCGCTTCGTGAACCATGGGAGGGCCGTGTGCGTCGCCAGACGGCCGGCCTGCGGAAAATGCTGTCTCCGGGACATCTGCCGGACCGGCATGGGCAACACCATTTAGTGACGCGGTTCCTGAAAATGACAATATATTGTACTTTTTTCTCAAAAAATAGCAAAGCACTGTTCCAATTCGAATAAAAAGCGCTATAATAGGAGTAATTCTGTTCTTCAGGGAGTGCATAAGGGGTTTGAGTAAGAAGTTATCGGATTCATTCAGGAAAAAGATCGTTACCAGAGTGCTGCCTCTGATCGGCGTGCTGGCCGCCGGAGCCGTGGCGGCCTATTTTGTCAACGCGCGGCAGTACGGGGACAAGTTCGTGCCGGGAACCGTGATCGACGGGATGGACGTCGGGGACATGAGCCCGGAGGAGCTCGCGGAGAGCCTCAGCGAGGAGGCCGCGGGCTATTCGCTGACCCTCAAGTTTCTGAACGATGTGACGGAGACCGTGGGCAGCGGGGATATCGACCTCTCCTACGACACGGAGCAGGAGCTGAAGGGGATTCTGGACAGCCAGAATCACTACTCCTGGATCACCGGCATCTTCGGGAAAAAGGAGGATCACGCCCTGAGTACCGAGATCACCTACAGCGAGGACAAGCTCGCCTCCGTCCTGCTGGGTCTTCCGGAGCTTCAGGCGGATTACGTCAGGGAGCCGGAGGACGCCTACATCAAGATGAAGTCAGACGGAACGCTGACGATCTTCCCCGAGATCAACGGCAATCAGATCGATACCGGCCGGCTCATCGAGGCGGTGGGCGAGGCCGTGAAGGAGAGAAAGAGCGTGCTCGATCTCGTGGCGGCGGAGGACATCTATCAGAAGCCGGAGGTCCTGTCCACGGACAAGGAACTCAACGAGACGCTGGAATCTCTCAACGGGATCCTGGGGACGACGGTGACGTACAAGCTCAGCGACGGCACGGAGAAGGTGCTTGACCGGGCCGAGACGTCGAACTGGCTCGAGACCGACGAGGAGGGACGGTATACCCTCGGGGACGACGCCCTCAGGGACCGCGTCGCCGGCTACATCGCCGGGATCGCCAAAGAGGACGACAACTACGGCTATTACAGGACGTTCAAATCCACGAACTTCGGGACGATCAAGATGGCCACCGAGGCTCTCCACGGCCACCGCCTCGACCAGGAGAAGATGAGCGCGGAGCTCCTCGCCGATCTGACCTCCCACACCGACGCGTCCCATGAGATGACCTACAGCGAGGTCGTCGACACGAAGGACCCGCGGTTCGGAGGCACCTATGTCGAAGTCGACATTCTCAACCAGCACGTCTATTTCTATATCGATTACGAGCTGTACTGCGACGGCGACTGCGTGACCGGTACGGAGGGCTATCGCTCCACGCCGTCCGGCATCTTCTCCATCCAGGAGAAGGAGAGGGGCAGGACGCTCGAGGGCTACAACTCCGACGGAACCGTGTCCTACACGGCCTTCGTCAATTACTGGATGTGCTTCTATCCGCATTACGGCCTCCACGACGCCAGCTGGAGGGATTATTTCGGCGGAGAGACCTATCTCTACGACGGATCCCACGGCTGCGTGAATCTCTCCTATTACACCGCCTCGATGATCTACGACGCGATCGACTACGACACGCCCGTCATTATCTTCCGCGGACAGGACGACTACGAGGTTCCGGAGGACGAAATCAGTCCCGACACCGAGGACGTGTACAACGACTGACCCGGTTTTTCGCGGAGCCTGCCCCCAGCGGGAAGGCACGGGGAAGAGCGGTCACGGCACAGGGAGACTTTGACCATGCGATTTGTATATCCGGCTGTGATCAGCCAGAAAGACGACAAGACCTACCACGCGGTATTTCCTGATCTGGCCCTCTGCGAGGCGGACGGCGATTCCGTCGACGACGTGCTGCGCAACGCCAACGCCGCGGCCTACGAGTGGATCGATCTGGAGATGCACGAGGACGAGCCGGACATTCCGGCCGCCTCGGTCCCCGAGGACATTGTCCTGAAGGAAGGGGAGTTTGTCCGGAGCATACTGGTGATCTACAGGATTCTGGAGGGATGGGACGAGTAGATGGAGATCGAACGCAAGTGGCTCGTCCGGGGATGGCCCGGAATACAGTCGGCTCCCGTGAAGGAGGAGCTCATGGAGCAGGGCTATCTCGTCGTGCGCCCCTCGGTCAGGATCCGCAGGGAAGCCGTCATCGGCGGGGAGACCGCCTACGTTCTGTGCATCAAATCCGGCACGGGCATCGCGAGGGAGGAGATAGAAATCCTCATCAGCGAAGAGAAGTACGGTGAAATCAGGGGCGTCATCGGCGCGCCGATGATAGAGAAGCTCCGCAGGACCTGGCGCCTTCCCGACGGACACTGCCTGGAGGTCAACCATGTGGACGAGGGCCTGGAGAGCGCCTTCTGGTACGCCGAGATCGAATATGATTCCGTGGAGGAGGCTCTCGCCTGGAGGCCGGAGGACGCCGGGCTCGGCGGCTATCTGAGCGATGAGGTGACAGACGTTCCCGGTCAGTCCATGGGGGCGTACTGGGAGAGAACGAGGATGGCAGGACATTGAAATTTGTCATACAGCGTGTAAATGAGGCCTCTGTGGAGGTAAGGAAAGCTGTGATCGGTAAAATCGGTCATGGCTTTCTTGTGTTCATCGGGATTGAGGAAGACGACACGGAGGAGACCGGCCGCCGGATGGTGAAAAAGATGACCGGCCTCCGCATCTTCGAGGACGGGGAAGGCAGGACGAACCTCAGCCTGGCGCAGGTCGGAGGCTCCCTGCTTCTGGTGTCCCAGTTTACGCTTCTGGCGGACGTGAGAAAGGGAAACCGCCCCTCCTTCGTCCGGGCCGGCTCCCCGGCCAGGGCGGAAGAGCTCTACCGGTTCGTCGTCGGACTTTGCCGGGAGAGCGTTCCCTGCGTGGAGGAAGGCGCCTTCGGCGAGCACATGAAGGTGTCTCTGGTCAACGACGGCCCCTTCACCATCCTCATGGACTCCCATGAGCTTTTCGGAAGTTGAGGGCACTGCCATGAAGGAAGCCGGAACGGACGCACGGACGGCGGCCGCGGAAGAGATCGTCGCCTATATCAGGGACCGCCTCGTCGTCCTCATGCCGTATTTCAACCGCGCCCTTCTGTGCATGCCGGTTGAATTTGAGGAGAGCGCGGAGCGGAAGGACGGAGGAGACTTGGACGACGGAAAAGGCGGCGGACGGGCAGAAGGCGGAGCGTCCCCTGACCGGGGAGAGGCCGGCGCGCCGGCCTCCGACGGCGACGTCATCCGGGTCGGCGCGGCGGAGATCCTGCGGGTTTACCGGGAGGACGAGAACCGTCTCGCGAGGATCTTTCTCCATATGATCTTCCACTGCGTCTACTGCCATCCCTTCCGGACCGCCGGCCTCGATCCGAAGCGCTGGGACGCCGCGTCGGATATCGCCGCGGAGAGCGTCATCCTGGGGCTGGGGATCCGGGAGCTGGGACTTCCGGACGACGGGCCCAGACAGGAGCTCGTCGACCGGGTGATCCGTTCCGCCGGCGAAGCCTCCGCCGAACGGATCTACCATTACCTTTCCGGGAATCCCCGCGAGGCGGAGGACATCTTCCGCTCCGAGGGCCTGTACCGCATGGACAGCCACCGGCTGTGGGTCTCGGGGAACGACGCTTCGGTCCGCAAGATCTACACGTCGAAATCCGCCGCGGACCAATTCGAGGAGAAGGTGCGGAAGTGGATGAAGCTTCAGCAGTCCGCCCGCAGCGAGACCCTCTCCGGAAGGCACTCGATGGGCGACCAGGCCGGGACGAGAAAGGACCGCATCCGCGGCCTGAAAAGAGACGACTACGACTATTCGGAATTCCTGAAGCGCTTTGCCAGGCGCACCGAGGAGGTGCGGATCAATCCGGAGGAATTCGATTACATCTATTACACCTACGGCCTCTCCCTCTACGAGAACATGCCGCTGATCGAGCCGCTGGAATACCGGGACGCCCTGAAGATCTGCGATTTTGTCATCGCCATCGACACGTCGGGGTCCTGCCAGGGGTACACGGTGCGGCGCTTCCTGGACAAGACCTGGTCCCTGCTGAAAAACAGCGATATCTTCCCGGAGAGGATGAATCTGCGGATCATACAGTGCGACTGCGAGATCCAGAGCGAGGCGCTGATCACCTCCGAGGAGGAATTCAACCGGTACATGAGGGAGATCGAGATCGCCGGAGCGGGCGGCACGGATTTCACCCCCGTGTTCGAGAGGGTGGACGAGCTGCTCCGCGAGGGAGAATTCCACGATTTCCGGGGAATGATCTATTTTACGGACGGGCTGGGACGCTTCCCGGCGCAGAAACCGGCCTACCGCACGGCCTTTGTGTCGGTCGGGAGGTCCGCCGACGTCCCGCAGCTGCCGGCCTGGGCCGAGAGCTGCGTGCTGCCGGACATCTGAAGCAGGCCGGACGGCCGGCGTATTTTACAGGATGATAGTGTCAAGTAACGTATGAAAAAAGATTAAAAAGGAAGCCCGTCTCCGCCGGCCTCTGAATGTACTTTGAAAACTGCAGATG
>JBGUKX010000019.1:0-88544 GCA_045114695.1 Lachnospiraceae bacterium
AAACTGTATGCCATCTTCTCCTCCTCTGTTACCCTGGAGGGCATCAGTGGAAGAAAAGTGTTACCTTTTTGGGGTTCAGATCAATCCCAGCCCGTATACCCCAAAAGGACTCCGCCCGTATACCGCAAAAGGACTCCGCCCCGCAGCCTGACGACTGCGAGACGAAGCCCTCTACGAATAAGAAATTTTTTAACCGCTCCGCTCCGCTTTTCCCCGCGCCCCCGCCGCGGAAAGCCGTCGGAAGCAGGACGTTTATTACATGGTTGTCACTCCTTGACACCGCCCAGCTGAACGCCGGCGACGATATTCTTGGAGAGAATCAGATAGACCACGATGACGGGGAGGATCGAGAAGGTGATCATCGCGTAAACCTGCCCCATATCGAACTTCAGGAAGTCCGCGCTTCGAAGCTGAGCGATCAGGATCGGGAGCGTTTTCATCATGTCCTTGTGCAGGATCAGGGACGGAGTGAAGTAGTTGTTCCAGCTCTGCACGAAGGTGAAAATCGCCTGCACCGAGATCGCCGGCTTCATCAGCGGAAGGACGACGCTGTTGAAAATCTTGAACTCGCCCGCGCCGTCGATGCGCGCCGCCTCCACCAGGGAGAGGGAAAGCGTGGAGTCCATGTACTGCTTCATGTAGAAGAAGGTGATGGGTGCCGCGATCGAAGGAACGATCAGCGGGATGAAGTTGTCCTCCAGGCCCATCTTTCTCATCAGCTGCAGGAAACCGAGGGCGGTGACCTGCGTGGGAATCATCATGACCATCAGGATGAAGGTGTACAGGAATTTCTTCATCTTGAAGTCGTACGCGTGGATCGCGTAGGCCGTCATCGTCGAGAAATACGTGCACAGCAGAGCGCTGCCGGCCGCGACGAGAAGGCTGTTCAGCATGCCGCGGATCACGGGCTGGGTGCTCTTGGTGAACAGGTTGGTGAAATTCATCGCCAGGTATTTGCTCGGGAACGGCGTAAATCCGCGGTTCAGCTCGGCGTGGGATCTGGTGGTGTTGATGAACATGATGTAGAACCAGACCAGGCAGAGGAAACTCAGAATAATCAGTACGACGTAGGCTATGGTTCTCCGGGCGTGGATATTCACGCCGTTTTCTTTCTTATCATTCATGATGGTCTCCTCCTCACTTCACCTTCTCATTGTTTCCCGTCACCCGGAAAACGATGATGCTCAGGATGGCCGTGACGATGAACAGGATCACGGAGAGAGCGCCGCCCATACCGTAGTTCTTGCTGTACAGGTGGTTGTTCAGGTACATGATCAGCGTCATCGCGCATCTGTTCGGATCGCCGTTGCCGTTGGTCAGGATCTGGGGAACATCGAACATCTGCATACCGCCGATCAGGGAGGTGATCAGTGTGTAGACCAGGATCGGGCGAAGCAGCGGAAGGGTGATCTTCCAGAAGATCTGCGTCGCGGTCGCGCCGTCGACCTGGGCGGCCTCGAACAGCGAGGGATCGATGCCCATCATACCCGCCATCAGGAGGATCGTCGTGTTGCCGAACCACATGATGAAGTTCATGAAGCCGACCAGTCCGCGGACGGAGGCGACGTGGGACATGAACTTGTAGGGCTGGCTGATAATATGCAGGTTCATCAGGATCGAGTTGATCGGTCCGCTGTCAGAGAAGAGGGTGAAGAACAGCATCGCGAACGCGGAAGCCATGATCAGGTTCGGCAGATAGATGACTGTCTTGAAGAATCTCTGGCATTTGAGGCGGAGCGAAGGATCCGTGAACCACGCTCCCAGAAGGAGCGAGAAAATGATCTGCGGAATGAAGCCGATAATCCACATGATCATGGTATTTCCAAAGTATTTTCCCAGGTCTCCTCTGGTGAAGAGCTTGGCATAGTTGGCGAGACCGATGAAGTTCGGCCCGACCTGCTTGAGACCTGCGCGGTAATTCTCAAAGAAGCTGTTGTAGATCGTGCTGATCAGCGGGATCAGCTGGAAGATTGTGTAGACAACAAGGAAGGGAATCAGGAAAATATACCCCCACTTATTGTACGCGACAACCTTGCTCTTTTTCTTCATGGTGTTGTCCCTCCCTGCGGTCGCTTCTGTCCGGACCTGCCTTCAGGTGAAGAAGCGGGCGGAATGCCCAGTCAAGCGGGCGGATTGCCCTGTTTAATCCTTGAAATATCCAGTAAAATGCCTGCCCGGCCTCTCAACCGGACAGGCAAATGGTACACGATCAGTCAGTTTTCTTCAGCGGGGGATGAGAGTCCCCCATCCCGCGCGCTTACGTATCGAGATCAGTGTGTAAGATCCGGATAGATCTCTTCCATGGCGGTGTAGAAGCCTTCGATCGCCTCTTCCTTGGAAGCGTTGCCTTCGAAGTAGTTCTTGGCAGCAGCCTGAAGCTTCTCCGTGTAGCCCTGGTCATAAGCGGAGACCTTGGACTTGTCGCAGTTCTCAGCGCCGGCGCAGAACATCGGAAGCGGATTCTGGCCGCCGAGGACGGCGTCGCCGTAGGACTCGTCAGCAGCCATCTCTTCCATGGCGGTCTTGTTGTTGACGAAGTCGTTCTTCTCGATAACGATCTGCTTCATGATCTCAGCGTTGCAGGTAAGCTGAAGCATGATGTCCTTGACAAGGCTGGCGTTGTCCGTGCCCGTCGCGGCAGCGATCCATGTGCCGCCCCAGCAGAAGCCCTGCGGGCCTTCAGCAGCGCCCCAGCCGCCGGCATGAGCGATAGAAGCTTCGTCGTCAGCAGCCATACTGAAGTCGACGAACCAGGCCGGTCCGAAGTAGCAGAACACTTTGCCTTCCGGATAGAAGCCCTTCTTCCAGTCATCGCCCCAGAGATCGCCCGTGCCCGTGAGGCCGGCGTCCACGAGAGCCTTGGAATCGTCGATCCACTTCTCGATCTGCTCGTCGATGATGATCTTGCCGTCCTGGACAAGCGGTCCGGCGACGTTGTCGGAGTAAACTCTGTAGGTATCGTTGACAGTCGCTGTCATCTTGTAGCCGGCCTCGCCCATCTTGGCAGCCGTCTCATTGAAAGCATCCCAATCCTTGACGTATTCCTGAACCTCAGCCGGATCTTCCGTGCCGAGAACTTCGCTGGCGATCGCGCGGTTGTAAATCAGGACGCCCGGGCAGCCCTGCCAGGAAAGGCCCTTGAGGTTGCCGTTGGAATCCGTGACGATGTCCTTGGTGTACTGATACTGGTCAGCCGTATCCTCATCCGTGATTCCGAGGTCAGCGATCGGCATCGTGAATTCGGTGTCAACATACTTCAGAGCGTAGTCGGACTCAAGAAGGAACAGGTCGATCTTGTCATCGGCAGCGGCGTCAGCCTGCTTGAGAAGTTGCTCGTCGAGGTTGTTCTGATAAGCGTTGTTCTCAGACGGAGTGATGTTCCAGACGACATCGACGTCACCGATCTTGCCGTGTGTGGCGTCAACTTCTTCGTATCCCGGATAGAAGCCCACCAGTCTCTCCTGGAACTCGGTGTTCCAGCAGTAGATGTTGAGGACCTTGCCTTCTTCAGCAGCGTCATCAGCGAAAACCGCTCCGGCGCCTGCCATTGTTCCGGCAACCATGGATGCGCAAAGAAGAGCGCTGAGTAACTGTTTCTTCATCATTGATTCCTCCTTATAATTTAAAAAAATTGATAACCTATCTCATCCGCTTGCGCGGTCAGATACAACATTTCCGGCCTCGCGGCCTTTCTCACTGCCGGAGATCCTTTACGGAATCCCCCGGAAGGAGCGTTCCTTTGATCACCGCCCTGTCGATCAGGGTCGTCTTCGGATGCTCGATCATGCCGATCAGCTTCTCCGCCGCCGTGCTTCCGATCCGGACGGTATCCTGCTGGATGGTGGCGATCTTCGGTTCGAGATACCTGGCGACGTCGATCCCGTCATATCCCGCGATGGAGATATCCTCCGGAATGGAGAGCCCTCTCTCCTTGATCGCGTTGATGCCGCCTATGGCGGCGAGATCGTCGGGATACATGATGCAGGTGGGCCTGTCCTCCAGATCCAGCAGCTTCTTGGTCACTTCGCAGCAGGCTGCCGGATTTCTGTAGTCCCCGTCCGCCATATAGGCTTCCTCCACGGGAATCCCCAGCTCATCCATCGTCTTGTAGAAAGCGCCCAGCCGGTTCCTCGTGACCGAGGACCGGTCTCCTCCGTTGATGTAGGCGATCTTCCGGTGGCCTCTCGAGGCGATATACCGGACGAGATCCCCGATGCCCGTGATGTTGTCGGAGATGACCGACGGCTTGCTGTCAAAGGAGTGATCCACCGTCACCACCGGGAGGTCGCTCCGGATCAGCTCCTCGACCTCTTCCTGGTTGAAGTCGACGTGGGCGATCACCACTCCGTCCACACCGCGATACCTGCTGTGTTCCAGATACGTCATGCGCTGATTGCTTTTGTTGCAGTTGATAAATGTCAGGTCGTAACCCTTTGCCTCAGCAGTCACCTTGAAGCTGTCCAGAACATGAGCGAAATAATCATGTGTCAATCCGTTTCTTGCTCTGTCCACAAAAAGGATCCCGAGATTGAAAGTTCTGTTCGTCTTCAGGGCTCTGGCGGAGGAATTCGGGAAGTACCCCATCTCCTGAGCGATGGATCTGATCCTGCGTTTCGTCAGATCGCTGATATCGCTGTGATCATTTAGTGCCTTGCTGACGGTCGCAACAGAGACACCGCACCTGGCCGAAATGTCTTTCATCGAGATCACACGCCATCACCTCGCTTCTTCATGATGCATCCGTGTGTCTTCTTAAACGTTTTCGTAGTCTCAATATACTCTTTTTCCCCCGGTCAATCAAGAGAAAAATCCATTTTTCTGGCTGAATTTCGCATTTTTAGCAATAGTGCACTAATTCGCATTGTTGGTTTTGTGCAAAAAGTGAATATCGACTTAATGGTTATCGCCGTTTTTCGTCCGCCGGGCCGCTCCGGGGACGCCCGCCGGCAAAATCTCATTTATTTGATAAAATCCTTGATTTTAGCGATTTTCTCTCCTATAATATCGCAAAGAAGCCATGATTCGCCGCGCTACTAAAACGTTTTCGAAAAATTGTGTCTCGTTTTTTATAAAACCCGTTCCTTAAACCACCCCCGCCGGCAGCGGCAGGCCGGGCGGCGGGCAGGATCCATCCCGACAATAAAGGAGACTGTTATGAACTTTGGATACTTCGACGACGCGTCCATGGAGTACGTCATCACGACGCCCAGGACCCCTCTTCCCTGGATCAACTACCTGGGATGCAATGATTTCTTCTCCCTGATCTCGAACACCTGCGGAGGCTATACCTTCTATAAGGACGCGAAGCTTCTCCGCCTGACGCGCTACCGCTACAACAGCGTCCCCTACGACAGCAACGGCAAATACTTCTATATTAAGGACGGAAGCTGTGTCTGGAATCCCGCCTGGCAGCCGACCCGCACCCCGCTGGACAGCTACGAGTGCCGCCACGGGCTGGGCTACAGCCGCTTCTCTTCCTCGAAGAACGGCGTCTCGAGCCATCTCCTCGTCTTCGTCCCCATGGGCGACAGCTGCGAGATCCAGCAGATCCGCCTCACGAACGACACGAATGAGGACAAGGAGATCACCCTCTTCTCCTATGTGGAATGGTGCCTGTGGAACGCGATGGACGACATGACGAACTTCCAGCGCAACCTCTCCACCGGCGAGGTGGAGGTCATCGGCTCGACGATCTACCACAAGACGGAGTACCGCGAGAGAAGAAACCACTACGCCGTCTACTCGGTCAACGCGGAGGTCGACGGCTTCGACACGAGCCGCGAGAGCTTCCTCGGCGTCTACAACGGCCCGGACAGCCCCGAAGCGGTGATGAACGGCGCCTGCACCAATTCCGTCGCCTCCGGCTGGTTCCCGACCGCCTGCCACGAGATCCGCATGACGCTCCGTCCGGGCGAGACGAAGTCCTTCGTCTTTGTTCTGGGCTACTGCGAGAATCCCGAGGAGGAGAAATGGGAGGCCCCCGGCGTCATCAACAAGGCTCCCGCCGAGAAGCTGCTGGCGAAGTACCGGACCGACGAGGACGTCGACCGGGCCTTCGCTGAGCTCGTAAACTACTGGAAGAGCCTGCTTGCCACCTTCCACGTGGAGACGGCGGACGACAAGGTCAACCGCATGGTCAACATCTGGAACCAGTACCAGTGCATGGTGACCTTCAACATGAGCCGCTCCGCCTCCTATTTCGAGTCGGGCATCGGCCGCGGCATGGGCTTCCGCGATTCCTGCCAGGATCTCCTCGGCTTCGTACACCTGATTCCGGACCGCGCGCGGCAGCGCATCATCGACATCGCCTCCACCCAGTTCCAGGACGGCTCCGCGTACCACCAGTACCAGCCGCTCACGAAAAAGGGCAACTCCGACATCGGATCCGGCTTCAACGACGACCCGCTGTGGCTGATCGCGGGAACCTCGGCCTACATCCGTGAGACGGGCGACCTCTCCATCCTGGACGAGATGGTTCCCTACGACAACGACATGTCCGTCGCCACGACGCTTTTCACGCATCTGACGCGGTCCCTGGACTACATCATCAACCACAAGGGTCCCCATAAGCTCCCGCTCATCGGCCGCGCCGACTGGAACGACTGCCTGAACCTCAACTGCTTCTCGGAGCACCCCGGCGAGTCCTTCCAGACCTTCGGTCCCTCGGAGGGCCCGGTGGCCGAGTCGGTCTTCATCGGCGGCATGTTTGTGAAATACGGCCGCGAATACGCGGACCTCTGCCGGCTGACCGGCAGGGACGACGAGGCGGAGCGCGCCCTCGCCGAGGTGAAGGAGATGGAAAAGGCCCTCCTGACGGACGGCTGGGACGGCGCGTGGTTCGTCCGGGCCTACGACGCCAGCGGCCGCAAGGTGGGCTCCGACGAGTGCGACGAGGGCAAGATCTACATCGAGCCCCAGGGCTTCTGCGTACTGGCCGGCGTCGGCGTCGAGAGCGGCGAAGCGGTCAGGGCGCTGGATTCCGTGAAGGAAAGGCTCGACTCGGAATACGGCATCATGATTCTCCAGCCGGCCTACACCAGGTATCATGTGGAGCTCGGCGAGATTTCCTCCTATCCGCCGGGATACAAGGAAAACGCGGGTATCTTCTGCCACAACAATCCCTGGGTCTCCATCGCGGAGACCGTCGTCGGGCGCGGAGACCGGGCCTTCGAGATCTACAAAAAGACCTGCCCGGCCTACCTCCAGGACAAGAGCGAGATCCACAGGACGGAGCCCTACGTCTATTCCCAGATGGTGGCGGGACGCGACGCGAAGTTCTTCGGACAGGGCAAGAACAGCTGGCTCACCGGCACGGCGGCCTGGACGTTCACCGATATCTCCCAGTACATTCTGGGCGTGTATCCGACCCTGACGGGACTTCAGATCAACCCTTGCGTGCCGCATGATTTCGGCAATTTCAAGGTCCACCGCCGTTACCGCGGCGTCGACTACGACATCGAGGTCATCACCAACGGGACCGAGAAGGGCGTCAGCCGGATGACGGTCGACGGCCGGGACGTGGAAGGAAACGTCATTCCCTTCGACAAGACCCGCAGCCAGGTGAACGTCACCGTGTACATGGGCTGACCGGCGTCCGGCCGATCCCGCAGATCACACAGGTTCTGCGGATCACAGACCATCGATATCGCGACACAAAAAAGGATCTGTGCCTGAACGAGGCACAGATCCTTTTTCATACGCTCTTTTTTGCTCGCTGCTTCTTTCGTATCGCCGGAAAACGCGGTCACGCGCCCGGACGCGCCGGCCGCGGGCGTTCTTCCCTCCTGCCGGTCTTTGGCTTTCCTGCCGTCAGTCCGCTCTCTCGAAGAAGATCCCCAGAAGGATCTCCCAGGCGGCCGTCTCGTCGACGGCGTATCGGATCCCGTCCTTCGACTCCTTCGCCCTGCCGGGCAGCATCGTCAGCTCCAGCTCCCTTCCGGCCCTGCCGGACGCCAGCGCCGAGACGAGATAGAGCTCCCTCGTCAGGCTGAGGCTCGTAAAGGACCTTCCGGACAGATATCTCATCAGATAGAACGGAAACAGCGGGTTCACCCGGACATCCCTTTTCACGCGGCGGAGGAAGCCGGTCAGGAAGGAGACCTGCCTTTCCAGACGGTTGCCGCTCTCTTCCGCCGTCTCGTACGCCGCGGGATCCGTATACACGTAGGAGCGCAGATAGCTCTCCGCCGCGTCCCCCCGCAGGTTCACGAGATCACCCGGATATCCCTCGATGTACCGCTCCCCGAGATCCTCCGTCACGACGGCCTCGACGCCGCCCACGGCGTCGGCGAGACCTCCCGCGGCGCGCAGGTCCAGCGCGAAGTAGGCGTTGACCGGTATCCCGAAGAGAAGGCCGGACACCGCCTCCGCGGCGTTGCGGCATCCTCTCTCGCCCCCTCCGCCGGCGGCGTAGGCGAGGGACAGCGGCGCCTTCTTCATCAGGAGATACTCTCCTTCGGCGTTGTAGAAATCGATCCCGGTCTCCGTATCCGCGGAGATGCCGATGAAGGACGACGTCCCGGCCGACGTGTCGTAGGACAGAAGGAACAGGGAGTCAATCATCCTCTCCTTTTCCGCACCGGGATCCAGTCCCAGGAAGAGAATGTTCGTCCTTGATCTGATCCGGCGGTACAGCGCTCCGTCCCACCGCACCTCGTCCGCGTTTCCTTCTTCCGGCTCCTCCTCGCCGGGCGCACGGAGGGACATGGTCGTGATCTTTGTGTTCCGAAGCTCGCTCCTCCCCAGGAAGCTCATCGTCACGGCGAGAAGCGCCAGGGACAGCAGGGCGACGATCACGATGGCCGGAATCCTGAGAAGGAATCCCAGGACGCCTCTTCTCCGCTTTCTGCGCTTCTCGGCCCTTATGGCGCGCCGTTTCTTCCTGGCGAGCCGTTTCTCCTCTTTTCTTCTCGCGGCGGCCTCCGCCTCCCGGATCTCGGCGATCATTCTGCGCTCCGCCTCGATCTGGCTCTCCGCGCCGCGCTTCTCGGCGGCCTTCTCCGCGGCCTTTCTCTCGGCCTCGGCTTTTCTCTCGGCGGCCAGGCGGGCCTTCTCCTCTCTCTTGGAAAGCTTCAGGCTCTCCCGCGCCTCCTCCTCCGTCCTGCGGCGGACCTCTTCCTCGATGCTGGCGATCAGAGGATCATTTTCGCTGACCAGGTCCCGGTCCAGATAGATGTCCTCCGGCTCCGGGCCGGCGCCAAGGACGCGTCTCATCCGCATTCCCAGAAAGCCCCTCTTCGCCAGTTCATCCCGGACCAGCTCGTCGACCTCCTCCTGGGAGACCTCCACGTCGTCCGCTTCTCCGTATTTTTCGGAGCCGGTCTCCTGGTCGACGTCGGCGAGAAGCTCCTCGAAGCTCGCCGTGCCGGTATGGAAATGGCGCTTCCCGGACTGTCCCGCATCCCCGCTCCGGACGGTTTCCTCCCTGGCAGTTTCCTCCCTGGCGCTTTCTTCCCCGTCTCCGCCCTGCCATTCCTCCGACCAGGGCGGCGGCGCAGCCCCGGCGAGGTCGCGAAACGATCCGGACGACGAAGCGGCGTCGTCCGGTTCATCGAACCGGTATACTTCTTTCGCGTTCTCGAATCCCGGGACCCTGAAGCGGTATCGCTCTTCGACCTCTCTTCCGGCCCGGAACCTTCTCTTCTCCTGTTCGCTCATACAGTTTACGGTTTTCTGCCCGGGGCAGGTCTCTAATCTCGTTCCCTCAGCACCTTGATTCCGCTCCGGAAGAGCTTCCTGAGGATGGACAGGAACTGCTTTCTGTGGCTTTCCGGAAGCTGGTTGAAGCCCTTCAGCAGGGCGGCAGCCGTCAGAAGGCGGTGCTCCCTGTATTCCTCCAGCGTCGTGACGCCCGCCGATTCAAACAGCCCGAACAGGTTGTCGACGAAGAGCTTCCTGTCCTCGCTGGTGATCCCGTTCAGCCACTCGATGATCGTCTCATTGAAAAAAATGCTCAGGTCGGATCTCTCGTCCACCCTGGCAAAATGATTCCTCTCCACCTCCCAGCTGGTGGGGTCGTGCTGCATGGCGCCGCTCTTCGTGCTCCGGACGATCTCCATCCGGATATGCCCGTTCATCAGGATTCCGATGACCGATGACTCCGGGATGATCTTGATCATTTTCGGAAGCATGCTGAGAAAACGGTCCGAGTCGGCCACCGACTCGATAAAGCCGGGTCCGTCGTTGGAGTACACCCGGACGATCCTGCGGCGGAGGGCGTCGCTGCAGAAGACCGACGCGTAGGCGGCGAAATTGCCGCCCTTGGAGTGGCCTCCCACCCGGACGCCCCGGCCGGGGGACGCGAACATCGACTCCAGGTAGCTCGTGGCAAAGGCCTGCCCCGCCGACATCTCGGTGAAGCTGAGGTCAAAATCCTCCTTCCACCCCGCCAGGGTGTCGTCCGTCCCTCTGTACGCCGCGTACCACGTCCCGTCGCCCACCTCGAAGGTGACGGCGGCCATCTGGAGGTCGCGCTCCGGGTCCACCAGGTTGACGTATCCGCAGAGCCTGAGACCGGCGTAGCGCTCCGCGGCCGCCACTTTCGGCAGCAGGAGGGGCGCGTCGCCGATGAAGGTATTCCTCTCGCGGATCTCCTCCTCCGTGTGAAGCTGGCTGTACTGCTCCGCCGCTTCGCGGATTCCCACCGAGGGCAGGTCCTCCACGCGGGACAGGACCTCTGCCGGTCTGGTGTCCGAGCCGGGGTACCAGTCCGGCTCCGGGACGACTCCCTCGAAGTCGACGTAGGCAAGCCAGGAAAGTATCAGGTTGTCAACCTCATTGAACGGATCGACGGAAAAGGGGACGTCCCCTCTCCAGTCGAGATAGTCGTACATGTTAGGCATAGACAGGCTCCATCACGCCGAAGCTTTTACGGCTCCGCATTCTTTTCGTATTCCGTCCTGATATCGGCGAGCATCTGCGTCCACGCGTCCGGATTTTCCACATAGTACTTCGGGCAGATCTTGCCTGTCACGTCATAGTGGCGGATCACGTGGTCGGGTCCTATTCCGAAGGCCCTGCAGAGCCAGGCCGTCAGCTCGACGACGGACCGATAGGTCGCGTCGTTGAATTTTCCGCTCTCGTCCGGGTGGCAGCACTCGATCGAAAGCGTGTCAAAGTTTCTGTCGTTCGAGGCGTAGGCCCACTCCGAGCAGGAGACGCACTGAATGATCTCGCCGTCCAGTCCGACCACGAAATGGCTGCTGGCCGACCGGCTTCCGTCCTGCAGGCTCTCAAAGTAGTCCCTGTTCTGCTGGGCCGTCGATCCCGCGTTCCCGACGTAGTGGATCACGATGTCGTGGACCTCCTCCAGGGCGTACTGCGGCCTGGAGTAGGGATTCGGCGTCAGAAGCTGAATGTCCCGCTCCGGACAGCCGTCCCAGAAGGAGCCGTCCACCAGGCATCTCCTGGTGGGGGGCAGCTCCGTCGCGGCAAGGACCTCGCTGATGTCCGAGAGAACCGCCTGCAGGCCCTCCGTGATTTCCTCCGGGACGGACCACGCTTCCGGGTCGCCCCCCGCGGACGTCTCCGCGGACGATGCGTCAGCCTGAAGCGTCACGGGCTCCTCCGCGCCGGAGAAGGCCGCGCCGGATTCCGCGCCGGAGAAGGCCGCGCCGGAGAAGGCCGCGCCGGCCAGCCCAGCCTGGAAAACGCCTTCCGCGTCTTCCGCCTCCGGGATCTCTTCCGCTCCGCTGCCGCCTGTGATCTCTGTCCAGCCGAGGCCGGCTCCGCCTTCCTCAGGGGCAGACTCCGTCCCGGACATCTCCTCCTCGGACACGAGGGACGCGAGCGAGGAGACGCTCTTTCTGAGCACCTCCGTCTGTCTCACCAGATAGACGATGCCCAGGATGAGAAGAAGGTCAGCCAGTCCGAACAGTATCAGTAAAATCGTCTTTTTCATTCAGTCTTCCTGTCGCTCTCCCGCGTCTCGCTGCGCTTTCTCCGCAGTTTTTCTCTCTCACGGTCGAGCCGCTTTTTGTAGTAGTAACCCACTGCGCCGACGGCCGCCGCCGCGATGACGGCAAGAACCGCGATGACCGGCGCGGCGGAGCCCTTTCTGCCCGCCCGGACCGTTCCGCTGCCCGTGGCGGCGGCGTTGTCCGCGCCGGCTTCCTCCGGCGCTCCCACCGACTCCTCCACGGATTCCGGCTCCGGGATCTCCGTCACGGAGAATCCCACCGGCAGCCCGCTGTAGTAATAGGTGGTGCGGAGTTTTCCGTCCTGCTCCTCCGAGAGGGTCTGGTACAGGGCGGCGTCTCCGGCATTCCCTGCCCCCGGCGCCGCGGCGCCGTCCCCCGCGAGGCCGAACCCCGCGGTTCCCAGCTCCGTCGGCATCACGATCGTGCCGCCCGGGATTTCCGTCCAGGTGAAATTGTTGAAGCCGTAGGTGTAGAGATTGGACTGGTCGATGTAGTCGCTCTTGTCTGGGGTCCGCATGGTCACCGCGACGAGGGTGTGGCCGTCCTTCTCGGCGGCGGTGACGAGGGTCCTCTGGGCGGCGTTCGTGAAGCCTGTCTTGCCGCCCGTACAGTACTCATAGTAGTACTCGCCGTCGGGATTGATCATCTGATTGTGGTTCTGATAGGTGCGCTCCGCGTCGTACTTGTTGGTGGGCGGCACCGTGTAATTAAGCGTGGAGATCAGCTTCCGGAACATCTCGTTCCGGTACGCCTCCCTGAAGATCAGCGCCAGGTCCTCCGCCGTCGTGTAGTGCTCCTCGTCGGGAAGTCCGCTGGGATTGTGGAAATGCGTCCCCTTGCAGCCGATCGCCTCGGCGCGGGCGTTCATCATGTCGGCGAAGCCCTCGAGGCTCCCTCCGACCTCCACGGCCAGCTGGTTGGCAATGTCGTTGGCGGACTTGAGCATCAGCATGTAGAGGCACTGCTCGACGGTAAACTCCTCCCCGACGACCGTCCCCGCGTTGGAGCTGTCGCCGGCGACGGCCGCGCAGCCCTCCGCCGTCATGGTGACCGTGCCTCCGAGGTCCAGGTTTTCCAGGGCGAGCAGACAGGTCATGACCTTCGTGGTGCTGGCGGGATAGCGCTTTGTCTCCCGGTTGAGCGAGCACAGCACCGCCCCCGTCTCCAGATCCATCAGCACGCAGCTCTCCCCGTAAATGGGATATTTGTCAGGCCATCCGGGGATGTTGTTTGTCTCCGGCTCATAGACCGAAGCGCCGTCGTCGTCCGTCATGCCGAAGGCCTGACAGGCGGGTGCGAGCGTCAGGATGAGGGCTGCCGCCCAGATCAGAGCGGCAAAAGCTTTGCTGTGTTTTTTCTTCATATAGTGTGCCTCCGAAGAGTCCGCCTGCGTTCCGCGGTCCTCCCGGCGCGAAGCGCCGTTGTCAATGCATCATTATAAAGATTCGGGGCAGATATGTCAAAGACTGCCGACGCCCGGCGGAAAAACCGTTGACCCGGCCGGGCGGGATCGTCTATGATACTCTGTACATCCCGGCATTCCGCCGGCCTGATCCTTCGGGCAGCGCCTCTGGCCGCCGCCCTCTCCTCTTACGGGCCGCATCCGCGCCTCTGTCCGCCGCCCGCGCCTCCTGCGGGCCGCATCTGCGCCTCTGGCCGCCAGCCTCTCCTTCTCCGCGGGCCCCGCCGGTTCCCCTCTCAGGGCAGGAGATCCTCCGCGTCGAAGACCAGGATCCTGTCCACCCACAGAAACGGCTGCGCCCGGTAGGCGTAGGCCTGGGACTCAAAGAGGCAGTAGAGCTGCCCGTCCGCCTCGCAGATCTGCTCCAGCTTCTGCGGGAACCGGATTCTCTTCAGGGCGTCCTTCCTCGCGTAGTCGGTCCTCCCGCGGTCATATTCATAGATCTGAAGCTCCGAGTCAAAAGGCCCGTAGGACCGCGACAGCAGGAGGTATTCTTCATTCTGTGTCACCCCCTGGATCTCATCCGGGGTCGCCGCCGTGTAGTCCGCCGCGACCGCCTCATGGATCGGATCGTAGTCCTCGAAAATCCGGGAGTGAAGGCCTCCCTCCTCCGTCATGACGAACCAGGAGATCTCGCTCTTTCCGTTCCGCCCGAAGATCCCGGCGATCAGGAACTCTCCCGCGCGGTTCATATAGGAATTTCTCGTCATGGTGGACAGGGTGTAGTTGAAGACCGGCTGCGCCGGCAGGCAGGACTCCTCGTCGTAGTTCACCAGGTCCTCCAGCCGGTAGGCGATCGCCTTCGCCGCGCCGCTGGTCCCGCCGGACACCCAGACGTTGCGGTGGGCCGGATCGTAGGCCATGCCGCCGACGTGGGCCTGTCCGCCCAGAGGAATCGTCTTCAGCAGCCCGCCGTCAGCGCGGTCTATCAGGTAAAGCACGGAATTGTGGCGCAGGGCGTGGCAGTAGGCGGAGACGACCAGATAGTCCTCCGTCACGCACATCCCCTGGGGCGTCATCGAGGTGCACATCGTGGCCGCGCGGAACTCCCCCATCAGGGTCCTGGTCCGGCGCATGCCGGGCACGACGTAGGAGCGCCTCAGCATGCCCGAAAGCTCCGGAAAGCGGATCGACATCAGCCTCTTCATGGATTTTTCGCTGCTGTAGATCACCGCGTCGCTGTTCGTCCCGGACAGAGGCGCCCGGGGTTCGTGCTTTCCCCGGTAGCGGGTGGCATACAGGAAATACGCCAGAAGCATAAGAAGCAGGAAGGCGCTGCCAAGCCCCCTCATCAGAACGCGGCGGCGTTCCTTCCCTGATTTCTTTTCTCCCTGGTTTCTCTTTCTCTCCGATACTCTCAAGCCGCGTCTCACTGTCCGTCTCTGCCGTCCTTTGTTCTCTTCGGCGCGAAATACACTAAGAACGAGCCGCGCCGTGTCTTTCCTGTCATGCGGAGCGCGCCGCGTCCTTTCCTGCGGCACATGCCGCTCCGCGCCCTTCTTACGGAAAGGAGTCCCCATGGCGCACCTGTCCGCCAAATACGAAATTCTCAGAAATGTCTTCGGATGCTCTTCCTTCCGCCCGGGACAGGAGACCGTGATCGACTCGATCCTGTCCGGCCGGGACACCCTGGCCATTCTGCCCACCGGAGGAGGCAAATCCTTCTGCTACCAGATTCCCGCCCTGCTGTTTCCCGGCGTCTCCCTCGTGATCTCCCCGCTGATCTCCCTCATCGGCGACCAGACCGTCCGCCTGCGGCGAAGGGGCGTCCCGGCGGCGGCCCTCACCTCCGAAATGTCCCCGCCGGCGAAAAGGCAGGCGATGGCGATGATCCGGAGCGGCGGGGCGAAGCTTCTCTATCTCGCCCCGGAGCGTCTCTCGGCCGGCTTCCTCGCGGAGCTGCCCGGACCGGACTCCCCCGGCGGCGGGGTTTCCATGGTGTGCATCGACGAGGCCCACTGCGTATCCATGTGGGGCAGGGACTTCCGTCCCGCGTACCTGCGCGTCAAAGACTTTCTGGAAGCGCTCCGGCGCCGCGGGCAGCATCCCGTCACGGCGGCCTTCACGGCGACCGCGTCCCCCCGGGTGCGGGAGGATATCGTCCGTCTGGCCGGGCTCCGGGACCCGTTTCTCTTCGCTGCGGGATTTGACCGCCCCAATCTATATTACGGTCTGATCCGCCCTGATGACAAGTACCGATCCTTAAAGTTCCTGATAAGCCGCCGCGAAAACGCCTGCGGCGTCGTGTACTGCCGCACCAGGGCGGGCGTCGAGGCGGTGTCGGCGCGGCTCGCGGCGGACGGCATCCCTTCGGTCCGCTATCACGCCGGCCTCCCCGCCCGGGAGAAGGAAGTAAGCCAGGAGCGGTTCCTTACGGGAAAATCCTCCCTCATCGTCGCCACCAGCGCCTTCGGAATGGGAATCGACAAGCCGGACGTGCGCTACGTCATTCACTGCGGCATGCCCGGGGACGTCGAGAGCTACTACCAGGAGACGGGCCGGGCCGGGAGGGACGGAAAGCCCTCCGAGTGCATCATGCTGGCGGACTACCGGGACGTCGTCGTCAACCGTTCCTTCATCGCGGGGATCCGCGACCCGTCGTTCCGGGAGCTCTCCCGCGAAAACCTGCGGGCCATGCGCCGTCTCGCCTCCGGAAAGATGTGCATGAGACATTTTCTGCTGGACTATTTCGGCGAGAGCTCCCCGGAAAGATGCGGAAACTGTTCCTTCTGCCTGGGCAGAAACCGCCGGCGGCCACCCGCGCCCAAAGGGACGCCGGACCCGGAGCTTCTCGACGACCTGCTGGATCTGAGGCGCCGGATCGCCGCGGAAAAGCGCCTTCCGCCCTTCCGCGTCTTTCCCGACGGCGTTCTCCGGGATCTGGCCTCAGCCCGCCCCGGCTGCCTTGCGGATCTTTTCCTGCTGGAGGGCGTCTCCCCGGCCGCCGCGATAAAATACGGCGCGGACTTCCTGAAGGAAATCCGCGCCTGGAATACCTGTCTGTGAATTTGTCAGAGAAGGGAAAGAATTCCATGCATCATCAGTTTCTTGAAGGCTCTGTCGCTCGACTCGTCGAAGGTCGCCATGCCGGTCACCACGCGGTATGCGTAGGACGTGATGCCGTCGAGGATGAAGGACAGGATAAAGTCCCAGTTGACGTCCTCTCCCCCGGTCTTCTGGTTCTCGATCAGCTTCATGGCCTGAAGAAAACCGCCGTACTCGTCCCTCTGCATCTTCAGAAGCTCGCCGGTGTACCGGGTCGAGGACCTGAACCGGAAGAAATACATCGTCCACTCCGGATTGTCGATCAGCAGCCGGAAATAGGACGCCCAGATCCGGTCGATGGACCGGCAGAGAGCGTCGACGTTGCTGCCATCCACGCTGAACTGATCGCATGCCGCGTGAAATTTGCTGTCAATGTAGCAGAAGGTTTTGTCGAGAAGATCGTTTTTGCTCTTGAAATGATAGTAGAGCGATCCTTCCGCGACGCCTGCCTCCGCCGCCCAGCGCTTTGTCGTAAAGCCTTCGAATCCGTGAGCCGCCACGACCCTGATCGCGGCGTTCATCATCAGCTCCCGGCTCTCCTCTTCGCTTCCCGTAATCATTCGGCTCCTCCGTCTTTCCGGATCGTGGTGTCGCAAAAATGCCCTGCCGGATCACAGGACGCTTCCTTCAAGCAAATACCCTGGTCTGTATCCCTTCCGCGTCCCGCGGCCGGTCCCGCCGCGTTCTCTGCCGACAATGTCAAAGCCGAAGTTCCTACTACCGGCCATGTTACTGATTGTGCCAGTTTTTTAGTTCGTTTAATAATATCATCCGAATTGCGCGATGACAATCATTTATTTTTGGAAGCTTCCTGCCTCTCCGGGAAGCAGGGCCTGATAGACGTCTCTTCTCGTCATTCCCCGGTCCTTCGCCGCGGCCTTCATGGCCGTCTTCCGGTCCATCCCCCGCGCCTCGTACATCTCCACATGTTCCCGGACCGACAGCTCCTTCCACCGCTCCGCGGCCTCCCCGCGGATCTCCTCCCGGCTCTTTCCGGCGATCACGAGGACGTACTCGCCCCGCGGCTCCGCGGCGTCCTCCCCCGCGGCCTCCCCGAGGGTGGTCCGGCGGATCTCCTCGTATTTCTTCGTGATCTCCCTCACCAGGGTGATCTCCCGCTCCGGCCCGAGGGTCTCCGCCAGCAGCTGCAGCGTTTTCCGGAGCCTGTGGGGCGCCTCGTACAGAACCATCGTCCTCGTCTCGCCCCGGAGGCGTTCCAGCGCCTCCTTCTTCTCCCGGTTCTCCTGGGGCAGGAAGCCCTCAAACACGAACCGGCGGGTGTCCCTTCCCGAGAGGGTGAGGGCGGTGATCACGGCGCTCGCGCCGGGAAGAGAGGTCACGGCCACACCCGCGTCCAGACATTTTTTCACGAGAATCTCACCCGGATCCGAGATCGCCGGGGTGCCCGCGTCGGTGATCAGGGCGACGTCCGCTCCCCCCAGCAGCCTTCCGACCAGCTCGTCCGATTTCCCGGCCTCGTTGAATTTGTGATAGCTCGTGACGGGCGTTTCGATCCCGTAGGCCTTCAGCAGATGGGCGGACGTCCTCGTGTCCTCGCAGGCAATGAGATCCGCCTCCTTCAGGATGCGCAGCGCCCGGAGGGTGATGTCCTCCAGGTTGCCGATGGGCGTCGCCGTAATATATAAGGTTCCCGACCTGTGTCCGTCCATAGTCCCTCCGATTGTCAAAGCACCTGATTGTCCGCCTGCCTCAAAGAGATCAGACTCCCGCAGCCGGCTGCTCAGAATCCGCTTCCCCCGCCGGCGCCTTTCCGTAGATCCGGAGAATCTCCCCGGTGTAGTTTCTGTCCTTCCGGTAGATGATCAGAGGAGGATCGGTTTTCAGACCGGGCCTTCCTCCGCGCACCCCCTCCGCCAGCACCATGGTCGGCTCCGCGTCCTCATAGGGGTAGACGAGGCGCATGCGCTTCGGCTCCAGGCCCGCGGAGCGCATCTCCCCGAACAGTTCGGGCAGGCGGAAGGGCCGGTGGATGATCGCGAATCTTCCTCCGGGGACGAGAAGTCTTCCCGCGGCGGCCGTCACGTCCCGGAGGGTGCAGCACAGCTCCGTCCTGGCGACGGCCTTCGCCCGGTTCGCCCCCACCAGGCCGCCTTCGGCCGGCACGTAGGGGGGATTCGACACGACAAGCGAAAAGGAGGCCGCGCCAAACAGCTCACATGCCTCCCTGATATCGCCCCGGACGACGGAGATCTGCTCCTCCAGCCCGTTTTCCGCGACGGACCTGCGGGCGATCTCCGCCGCTCTCTCCTGTATTTCAATTCCCGTGATTCTGACGCTGAGCCCGCGCTTCGCGGCCTCGACGCTCATGATCAGCGGAACCGGCGCGAACCCGGTCCCCAGATCAAGGATCCTGTCCCCTTCCGCCAGACGGGGGTAATGGGCCAGAAGCACCGCGTCGATCCCGAAGCAGAACATCGACGGATCCTGCCAGATGACCGTTCCGTTCTCAAGATCGTCGAGTCTCAGTGTCTCCGCATCCAATGCCACGGTCTGTCCATCCTCCCGGTTATTCATTCTCTCCGGCGGGAGCGCCTGACCCGGCGCGCGTCTCCTGCGCCGCGCCTTCTTCCTTCGGCGTCCTGTGGTGCGGACGGCGCTTCCTTCTGGGGTGGCGCTTTGCGGCCTCCTCACCCTCGGCGTGTTCTCCGCCGCGGGCCTCCTGTGCTCCGGCCTCCTCCGCGGTCCTGTCGGCTCCGCGGTTTTCACCGCCCGGCCGCTGGTTCCTGTGCTCGGACTTCCGGCCCTCGCCGGCGGCGCGTTCCGCATGCTCTCCCTCCGGCTTCGCCTGGTCGCCGCGGTTTTTCTGGCGGCCGCCGTGTGATTTCTTCGACGGATCCCGGGCGCCGCGGCCCTCCGCGGAGTGACCGGCTTCCTCCCGGCCTTCTCCCTGGCCGTCGCCCTGCCTCGGGGCCTTCTTTTTGCGCTCTCTCTTCGGGCGCTGGCCGCCCTTTCCGGCGTCCTCCCTGATCAGATAGTCGGAGGCGTCGAACTTCTCCATATTCGGATTCCACTGGAGATCCGGATCCTCTTCCCGGCCGGGCGCTTCACTGCCGTTCGTTCCGGGAGCGCCCGCGTTCGCGGCGTTCTCCCCGGCCCGCGCGTCCTCCGGCGCGCCCTTCCGGGAGCGCTTCCTGTCCTCGCCGCCCTGCTCGTCCCTGGCGCCCTTCCGGCCTTTCTTTCCGCCTTCCTTCTTCGGCTCCTCGTGATTCTTCGGCTTCTTCGACTTCGGGATAAAGGTGATGTCCTTCACCTCGAATTCCTGCATCTCCTTCTCGTCGTTTCCGAGATCCACGATCACCTTGACCGTCTGCCGGAGGATATTGACCGAGGCGACGTCTCCGTGAAGTCCGTCGGGGGTCGTGACGTAGTCCCCTTTGCCCGGCAGCCCCTTGTTGAGCTCGGCGTAGGTCTCCGCCTCGTTCTTCAGGCAGCACATCAGTCTCCCGCAGGTGCCGGAGATCTTGGCGGGGTTGAGGGACAGGTTCTGGTCCTTCGCCATCTTGATGGAGACCGGGGCGAAGTCGTTGAGCCAGGTGTGGCAGCACAGCGGCCTGCCGCAGCCGCCGATGCCTCCGAGCAGCTTCGTCTCGTCCCGGACACCGATCTGGCGCAGCTCGATCCTCGTGCGGAAGACGGAGGCGAGATCCTTGACGAGATCCCTGAAATCGATTCTTCCGTCGGCCGTGAAATAGAACAGCACCTTGCTGTTGTCAAAGGTATACTCCGCCTCGATCAGCTTCATCTCGAGGTTGTGCTCCGCGATCTTCTGTTTGCAGATGCGGTAGGCCTCCTTCTCCTTGGCGCGGTTCTCGTTTTCCCGGGCGGTGTCCTCCTCCGTCGCCATCCTGATGACGCTTTTGAGGGGCTGGTTCACCTTCCCCGCGGCGATCTCCGTCGGGCTGAGGACGACCGTCCCGTATTCCACGCCCCTGGCGGTCTCGACGATCACGTGGTCGTGGTATCTGATGGTATTTTCACCGGGATCGAAGTAGTATACCTTCCCCGCATCCCTGAATCTGACTCCGATAATCTTGGGCATTGCCTGTTCTCCTGTTGTTCCGTCCGTCTATTTTCCGCACTTGTCCCGCATCCCCTGGAGAAGCAGCTCCAGGGCCAGCTCCGTGTTGACATTCGCCCGGAGCCTCAGCCTGCAGCGGTCCAGGTCGTCTACGATCCCCGTGAGGGATTCATAGGAAGTCCCGGACGCCGCCGCGCGGACCGCGCTGATTTCGCCGGCAAAAACAAGGCGGTCGACATCCGCCGTCGCCTTGTAGTAGATGACGTCCCTGAAATAAAGAACCATGAGGTCCAGAATCCCGTCCAGGCTGTCCTTCCTCTCCCTGAGCCAGCGGACCGCCTCGGCGAGCGCCGCCGATCCCAGCCCCGGCAGCCCCTGAAGAAGGGCGAGCGTCCGGCTTTTCATCTCCCCGAACTCCTCGTCACGGGAGATCCTGATGGCCTTTCCGATATTTCCCTGGGCGAAGGCGGCGATGACCCTCGCCTCATAGTCCGGGATCATGAGGCGCTCCCGCACATACTCTTCGACGTCCCTGTCGGAAACGGGAAGAAACGGCAGCTTCACGCAGCGCGAGAGCACGGTGGGAAGAAGCGACGCGGGATTCGCCGCGAGGAGGATGAGAACCACGTATTCCGGCGGTTCCTCGATCGTCTTGAGCAGCGCGTTCTGGGCCTGGGGGTTCATCCTGTCCGCGTCGGGAAGAATGTAGATTTTTCTGCCTCCCTCGTAGGGAAGAATGCCGGCCGTATTCACGACCTGCTCCCGGATCTCGTCGACCTTGATGACGTTCGGGGATTCGTGGGTCACGTGGATGATGTCCGGGTGATTGCCTCCGGCGGCCTTGCGGCACGACCTGCAGCTCATGCAGGGTCTCGCGGAGGGATCCTCCGCCTCGCAGAGAAGGGACATGGCGAAAAGGTCCGCCACGGTTCTTTTCCCGCTCCCCTCGTCTCCGGCAAAAAGAAGGGCATGACTGACGCGGCCGCTCTCCGCGGCCTTCCTCAGCTGTCTTATGACGTCGGCGTGTCCGACGATCTTACCATACCCTCTTTCATCCATGCTGTTTATGATACTCTATTCCCAAAGGTTTTGACAAGAGGCGGCGGGGAATCTTTTGGACGCCGCCGCGCGGTGGCGGCCGTTCCCGGAAACCCGGAGACGGCCGCCTCTTTTGACATCTTATATGATTATGGTCCGGATCCGTTCTCCGGACGAAGGACGCAGGTCAGCGGAGACCGGGAGGCCCGGCTTCGCCGTCCCCTTCCCGGGGGAAACGCTGCCTCGCACTTTCCGGGGCCTCACCGCCCGCTTCCTGAGGGAACACGCTGCCTCACACCTTCCGGGGCTTCACCGCCCGCTTCCTGAGGGAAACGCTGTCTCACACCTTCTGGGGCTTCTTCGACGGAGCCTTCACGGACCACTGCTCCATCTCCCTGTAGCGCTTCATCTCATCCTGGATCTCGTCCACATGGGGCTCGTATCTCTCGGCCGTGTGGCGCGCGATCTCGCGGGCATGGTCAAACTTGCCCATCATCGTCAGGCGGTTTCTGTTGTCCTCCGGCCAGGAATACTGAATGTTGCCGTCGGCGTCAAGGGTCAGCATACCCTTTCTTCCGCAGACAGCGCATTCGACGTAGTTTTTCCCTGGCTTCGCGATCATCAGGGACGTGTGGCATCCCGGACATGCCTCTCCGTCGTTGAGGTTGCCGAGCCACTTGTTCTCCCAGTCCTTCTGCGGGTTCAGGACGGCGTGGCCGACGTTCTGGCCGAGATACTTCGCGCGGAGCATGTAGTCCGGCCTCATCAGGGCTTCGCCCGGATCCGCGACCTGATAGATATTCAGGTTGTCGACGATATTGGTCTGCGCCGAGAATGTGGTCGTGTAGAGCGTCGCCATGCCCAGGGACGTCCAGTGCTCCGTCAGGGCTCCTCCGACCGAGATCAATCCGCCCGGACGCTGCTTGACGCGGTTTTTGGCCCAGTCCGGGATTCCGTCTTCCTCCCACATCGCCATGTCCATCTTCGGTCCGAAGACCCTGTCCCGGAAGTCCGTGACGATGCCGCAGGGCGAGAGAGACCAGACCGGCGCGCCCAGGATATATCCGTCACTGTCAAGGAATTTCTCCGAAAGCCACGGTCCGTCGTCCTTCAGGATGCAGGCCGAAGGACCTTTTACGTAGCAGGGGCCGCGCATACAGTCCTTGCAGGGCCTGAGGTCGCACTCATGAAGCCGGATCAGCTCGCACTCGATACCCATTTTTGAAATCGCTTCAAGGGCGATCTTCACATAGATCTCGGTATTGCCGCCCCTTCTGCCCGCCGTAAAGGCGGTTACTCTCTTCTTTGCGCCTTTTACCGTTTCGCTCATTCAGTCTTCCTCCTTTGTGACAGTCGTATTCACTGACAAACGGATGCTGCTTTTCACATAATATGATACCCTATCCGCATCCCGGCTGACAAGAAAAATGCTGATATTTACGGCTGTTCCGGCTGTTTTTCCCCGAGCGAAACGTTTTTTCTCCGGGTGCTTTTCTTCGATCGCTTTTCCCGGGTGTTTCTCTTCGCCTGTTTTCCCCCGTCGCGTTTCTCCGGGCTCTTTTCGGAACGCGTTTCACGCCGGGAGCCGTTCTCATCGCGCCGGATCCGCCGCGGCGGCGCAGCGGATCGTTCCGCCCTCCGTCCCCGACACGGTGATGCCCCTCGCCCTGAGGAAAAGGATCCTCTCCGTGATCTCCTCCGTGATCCTCTCCCCCGGTATCACGAGGGGCGAATCCGGCGGGTACACGACGACGAAATCCGCGCAGATTCTTCCGGCGGCCTTCTCCAGCGGCACCTCTTCGGACGGCATGTCCCAGGCTTCCCCGCAGCGCAGCTCCACAGGGGGAAGAATCACCCCCGGCGAAGGCTCACCGCTCCTTTCCGGAATCACCCCCGGAGACGATTCTCCGCTCCTTCCGGGGATTCCGCCCGCGGGCCGGCCGGCCCCGCGGCCGCGGAACTCCCGCGCATCTCCGCGTTCTCCTCCGCTTCCCGCTTCCTCCGCGGAAAGCTCCGCGTCGATCGCGGCCAGGGCCCGGGCCAGCCGCCCGAAGCCCTCCTCCGTGTCCGCGGGAGACGTCATCAGCAGGACGTAATCCGGGGCTTTCATCTCCGGCTGAAGGCGGAACTCGCGCCTCAGCCTGTCATAGAGCGCCGGCCCCGTGATTTTGCCTCCGCCCAGGATGACGAGCTTGCCCGGATCCAGCTCCGCGCCCGGCTCCCCCTCGATTCCGTAATCCCTCTCGTCCGTCATCACCGCGTCCCTGCCTCCCAGCAGTCTCAGGCTCCGGAGGGACGAAAGCGTGTCTCTCAGCTTTTTCAGCCGCGCGGCGTAGGCGTCCAGGCAGGCGCCGCCCCTTCCCTGTCTGTCCGCAAAGAAGTGAAGCGTCGCGGTGATCGAGGCGAGCAGCACATAGGAGGGACTCGAGGTCTCGTAGACCGACAGATACCTCCGGAGCGCCCGGCTGTCCACCCTTCCGGTGACGTTGTGGAGAAGAGCCGTCTGCGTCATCGACGTCAGCGTCTTGTGGGTGCTCTGGATGACCAGATCCGCCCCATTTTCGACAGCGGACCTCGGGAAATAGGGATGCAGGGAGAAGTGGGCTCCGTGGGCCTCGTCCACGATGAGCGGAATACCCCTCTCCCGGGCATATTCCGCCCATTTCCCGACGTCCCTGACGCACCCCTCGTAGGTGGGGCTGGTCAGAAGTACGGCGTCGGGGGCGTCCGGTCCCGCGGGGTCCTCCATGTAGGCCAGCGTCAGATCCCTCAGGCAGGCGGCGTGGTACACGGAGATATGGGAGCCCCGGGATATCAGGAGCCGGCCTCCCCTGGGGACGGCGGCGGAGACGGCGGCGAGGATGCCGCAGGTGCTCCCGTTGACCAGGAAAAAAGTGTCCCGGACGTGATAAAAATCCGCGGCGAACCGCATCTCCTCCAGCAGAAGATCCTGCGGATCGTGCAGATTGTCAAAGCCGTCGATCTCCGTGATGTCCGTCCGGCAGGCGCCGTCCGGCTGTCTCTTGTGTCCCGGCATATGAAACGGGTACAGGTCCGACCCGGCCAGCTTACTCAGTTCGTCTTCCAGTCTGTGCATCCTTCCGCTTCCTTCCGTTTTTTCTGCGTTTTCCCGCTGTGTCCGGTCTCCCTCACCGCATCCGGCGTCTCCCTCACGAGGGGGCAGGTCCGGCGCCTTCTGCTGATGCCGGCCGCATGGTTATCCTGTCTCCCTCACGCGGGGCAGATTCCTCGCAGGGATCGAGGTGATGGACATGGGAGATCCTGTCTCCCTCACGCGGGACAGATTCGGGGAGAGAAGGCTTCCCGCCTTCTCTCCCCCGGGCCTGCCGCCCGCCGCGTCACACCGTGCGCCTGAACCCCCAGCCCAGGGCGAAGACCAGCAGGATCCAGAAGACCAGCCCGTGCCCGAAGATCCCCAGGAACATCGCCGCGATAAACAGCACCGGGCAGAGGGCAAACAGGCCGACTCCCATGAGGATCCGAAGGACGCCCCAGGTCATCTTAAGGCCGATGCGGATCACATTGAACATAAGCGCCATAAACAAAATCATAAGCAGCATGGTTTCCACCTCCTCTGTCAGTTGCTTCTTACGCCTTACCGGTACGCCGGGGAGCTTTTCAGCCTTCTGAGCATCTCCTCCACCCGGCGGATCGCCTCCTCGACATTTCTCCTCGCGTCGTTGATCTTGCTCTGCACAAAGATGTCCGCCAGGAAGCCGTCGAAGAAGAAGTCCGCGAACGTCATGAAATCACCGATTCCGATGTCCAGCCTCTGCAAATCTCTGACGTCCGACAGTTCGTCCTGGAACCTTCTGAGATCGTCCTTGGCCTGCTCGACGCAGCGGGACGCGTCGCTCATTCTCGAATGCTTCACGAAGCCTGAGATGACGTTTCCTCCGAAGAGATCCATGACGCCCCACCGCCTGGCGCTGTCGAGCCGGTCCTTCGCCGCGCGGAGACTTGAAAGAGCCCGCTCTCCGGCGATGACCGCCTCTCTGATTTCCTTCCTCTCATCATAATAATACGCACCCATGATTTTCCTCCTCTCATTTTACAAAAAAGAGACTTCTATCACAACGCCCCGCGTCATGATAAAAGTCTCGCAATCTCACTTGATACGGATACGCGCTGCGCGGTTTCTGTGTAATGTCCCTGCGCGCCGCTGTATCGGCTGACGGTTTCAAGCCCCCCGTCTCCGGGGTTCCGCTACTCCCTTTTATCGTCTCTTCAGTTGTTGAATCGGATTATACCAGTTTCGCGGCCGGCGTCAAGAGACAGCGCGAAGAATTAATGAAACCTTAATCTTCCGTCTCCCGGTCGGCGGGAAACACCAGGCCGGCGGATCTCCTGGCCCGGTCCAGCACGTCCATCACCACCAGGCTGTGCGCGGCAAGTTTCCGGCACTCACCGAACGCCTCCCCGTCGATCATTTCCCGGAACCGGAGGAATTCGGCGCAGAGCCTGTGCCCGCACCCCGTGCGTCCGCTCTCCGTCGTCCCGTCGTTCAGGGTCAGCTCGTATCCCGCGCAGGTGTTGGACGGGGAATTCTGAAGAAGATACCCCTCGGTCCCCTGGATCCGGCAGAAGCAGGGGGCGCCGCAGTCCTTGGCCGCCGCGGCGGCGGCGACGAAATCGGGATATTCCAGGATCACCACGCCGCTGGTATCGATGCCCCGCTCGATATTCGCCTGATAGCTCACTCCCTTCGGCGCGCCGAAGAGACCGGTGATGTAATGGATGTTGTACACGTTGAGATCCATCAGCGCGCCGCCCGACTTCGCGGGATCGAAGGCGGGCTTCACGTCGCCCTCCGTGAACGCGCGGTATCTGCTGGAATACTGGCTGTAGTTGCAGCTCACGAGGCGGACGCGCCCGACCCGGGGGAGCAGCGCCCCGACGGTCCGATAGTCCGGAAGGAACAGCGTCGAGATCGCCTCGAGCAGCATGAGCCCCTTCTCCTCTGCGAGGGAAAACAGCGCCTCGGCCTCCCGGAGATTGCTGGTGAGCGGCTTCTCCGAGATCACGTGCTTCCCCGCCTGGAAGGCGCGCTTCGCGAAGGAGTAATGCAGGCTGTTGGGGATCCCCAGGTACACCGTGTCGACGTCCGGGGACGACAGTAGCTCCTCATAGGACGATGTCCCGAGGGGAATGCCGTACCGGCCGCACAGCTGCTCCACCTTCCCGCGGGAGCGGGCTGTGCCGCACAGGGCCGCCGGCCGGATCTCCAGCGACTCCAGAACGGGCAGAACGGTTTCCACGATATGTCCGCTTCCTGCGATTCCCAGTTTCATGCGACGCACCTCCCGCTGCCGTCCTCTTCCGCGCCGGCGCGGCGCTTATGGGACGCTGTCCAATGATGTATGCGTTTTTGTCAGGCCGCCGCGCCGCTCTCGGCGCCTGCGGCCCCGGCTTCCGCCGCGAGAGCGGCCAGGGCGTCGGCCAGCGCCTGGCTGACCAGTCCGTCGGCCTCCTGCCCCAGGCAGAGCTGGGCGTGGCAGATGGCCAGGACGGTATTCTTTCCGGCCTTCCCGTCCGCGGTCCCGCAGTCAAAGCCGGCGGCGTTGAGGCTCTGCTGGACCTGGGTCACGAGGGCGCTGTCGGCCGTCTTGTTGGCCTCCACGGCCCTCGGCAGTATCACTGTCATGTTTCTTCCGGCGGTCAGCGACTCAAGATCCTGGAACGCCGCCTTGTCGGGGGCGTAGTACTCTCCCACCTCGATGAGGACGGCGGATCTCCGGTCATAGCCTTCGAAATAGGCCGCCTCCACCTCGTCGGCTCCGGCCCCGCCGCGCCAGAGGTTCTCCGCCTCGTACTGCTCCTCGAGCCCTCCGAGATACTCGCTGCACAGGACGGTGAAGTTCCTGTCCTCGAATTCCGCCCCGGAATAGGCCTCGTAGAAGGGGTATTCCGCCCTGCCGCACAGGAAGCGGAACTCGTTGTACGCCTCGTTGCTCATGACCGGGAATTCGGAGTAGCGGTTGAGGACGCTGCATCTGGCCCGGTACGAATCCGTGAGGTCCGCGATGAACTGCTCCTTCGTCGGCCCGCTCTCACCGCCTGGCTGATAGGAGGGCGCCGCCTCCGCGGCGGCCGCCATGTAGGCGACGGTGTCATTTTCTTTCTGCAGAAGGGCCTCGAGATCGACGACTCTGGAGGTGAAGCTGCGCGTGTCGGCCATCACTTCGCCTCCTTCCGCTCCCGCCGGCGCCTGCCCTTCCGCTCCCGCCGGTGCCGGCTGGGAGGCCGCCGGCGCGCACGCGGCGATCCACACCGTCAGAGCGCACGCCGCCAGGATTCTTCCCGCCGCGGCGCCTCTCTGTCTGATCTTTTCTGTCCTGCTTCCCATTCTTCTCACCGGTTCTTTTCCTCCCCTGTCCTGTAAAGCGGACGTTTGTATTCCGCGTTCTGTCCTTCCGCGCTTTGCCGCTGCGAACGGATTCCTTCCGCGCCCCGCAGTCCGGCGCCCTGCAGTACCATGCTTCGCCGTTTCCGCGCCGGCTCCTTCCCGGCTCTAAAAATCCATCGCGAGACGGGCGCTCTCCTCGGGATCCAGCTCCTCCACCGTCCCCCCGGCGACCCGGTAGACCCTCCTGCACATCCCGAGGACGCTGGGCCTGTGGGTCGTCACGATGACCGTTCTCCGGCTGTCGCCGCTCATGATGTTCCGGAGCACCCGGCGCTCCGTCGCGACGTCCAGGGCGGAGGTCGCCTCATCCAGCAGAAGCACCGGCGCTCCCCTGAGCACGGCCCTGGCGATGGCGATCCTCTGGGACTGCCCCTCCGAGAGGCCTCTGCCTCTCTCTCCGACCGCAGTGTCCATCCCGTCCGGCAGCTCCTTCACGAAATCCCACGCGCAGGCCGTCTCCAGCGCCGCGGCGAGTTCCTCGTCGGAGGCGTCTTCCTTCACCATCCGGAGGTTCTCGGCGATGGTCCCCGCCAGCATGGAATTTCCCTGGGGGACGTAGGAGAAGAATCTCCGGATGTCCGGGCCCGCCTTCCAGCGCATTTCATTTCCGGAACGGAGCTCCACGTCTCCTCTGTCCGGATCCATGAGTCCCAGAAGGAGCCGGATCATCGTCGTCTTTCCTTCGCCGCTGGCTCCGATGAGGGCGATGATCTCGCCGGGATCCGCCCGGAGGGTGCCGGCGCTGATCACTTTTCTTCCCTCCTCGTAGGAGAAATCCACCTGTTTCATGCAGACGGAAAGTCCCTCCGCGGCGGCTTCCCGGACGTCCTCGTCCGTCTCCGGGTTGTGGTCCTCCGCCGGCAGCTCCGTCAGCTCCCGGATCCTCTGGGCGGAGACCGAGCTGTTCAGCATATTCGGGAGAATGCCCACCAGAGAGTTGAAGCGGTCGGACAGGCTGGTCCTCTGCTGGAGAAACAGGGTCATGGTCCCGAATGTGATCGCGCCGCTCCAGAGCCTCATCAGGCAGTAGCCGAAGGCCGCCAGCTCCACGGCCATCCCGATGATATTCATCAGCACGTTCGCCCGGATGCCGAAGGCGTTGCTGTCCAGCTCGGCGTCCCTGCAGACGTCCAGCCAGTTCCTCATCTTTCTCCCGTAGAGTCCGCCGATGCCGAAGCTCTTGATGGTGTCCGTGTTGTAGAACACCTCGGCCTCAAAGGACATCATCCCGCTGTTGGCCTCGCGGAGCCGTCTCCGGAATTCCCTCAGGCGGCGCATCAGAAGCCTGCCTGCCAGCAGCATGACCGGCGCGCCCAGAAGAGCGATGAGGGCCATGACGGGATCGTAGTGCAGAATGACAAAGAAGGAAGCCGCGAAGGCGTAGACGTCGATCACCAGGGACGGGATCCAGTTCACCGCGTTGGAGGCGACGACGTCGATGTCCCCGTCGAAGCGGCTGAGCAGGTCGCCGTTGGGAAAGCGGCTGAGGCTCATCCATTCCGCGTCCATGAGGTGATCGAAGACCTCGGCGCGGATATCGTTTTTCACAAAGACGCTGATCTTCGCGGAGTACCGCTTCCGGAGGCTCGAGAACACGAGGCTGAAGACCATCGTGGAGATCATGAGAAGCGCCAGAAGCCACAGCCGCCCGGTATCTCTTCCGATCACGATGTCGATCATGTACTTGCTGACGACCGCGGAGACCAGGCTGAAGGTGGAGCCGGTCAGCCCGAGGACCGTGTACAGCACGATCATGCGCCTGTACCGGACGCTGTAGGAGAAGATCCAGCGCCAGTCGTCCAGCAGCTCCCGGAAGGAGCCTTCCCGGCGGCGCGCCTTCATCTCCTCGACAGAGCTCGAGCGGAGCAGGCGGTTGAGGCCCGAATATTCATCTGTTCCTTTTTTCTTCCCCATCGTTTTCGCCGGATGACCGTTCCCTTTCAATATAGGAAAGTATACTGAATGTGAACGTTGATTTCAAGCCTGTCCGCCCGAAGACCGGGGGCCCGTTTCACTACTGCCGGTTGCGGAATACGCCGGTTTATGCGATGATCTTCTCAGTCTGCCGCGCCGTGGATGGAGCGATACGGGCGAGCCGGCCGAAGCGGCGAAAAACGGCCGAACCGTATAGTGCGGCGCGGCGCAGGCCGCTGCCCTGCAGGGCACGATACGGACGAAACGCACGGGGCGGCACGGCACAGGCCGCTGCCCTGCGTGGCCCGATACGGCGAAACGCACGGCGCGGCGGAGCACCGATTCCGGAGGAGAAATCAGTGAGACAGAGAATAAACGAAAACGCGGGATTCAGAAAAACCATCTACGCCTGCTTCACGGGATACGTCGTCCAGGCCGTCGTCAACAATTTCGTCCCGCTGCTGTTCCTTACCTTTCACCAAAGCTACGGGATCCCCCTCTCGAGAATCACGTTTCTCGTGACGGTCAACTTCGCCGTGCAGCTCCTGGTGGACCTGCTCTCCGTCGGCTTCGTGGACCGGATCGGTTACCGCGCGTCCCTGATCCTGGGGCACGCCCTGTCCGCGCTGGGACTCGTTTTTCTGGCTTTTCTTCCGGATCTTCTGCCGGATCCCTACGCGGGGATCCTCCTGTCCGCCGTGTGCTACGCGATCGGAGGCGGCCTCCTGGAGGTCGTGGTCAGTCCCGTCGTGGAGGCCTGTCCGACGCCGAACAAGGAGTCGGCGATGAGCCTGCTCCACTCCTTCTACTGCTGGGGACACGTGGGCGTCGTCCTGTTCTCCACCGCCTTTTTCGCCGTCTTCGGCATCCGGAACTGGCGGGTGCTCGCCCTGATCTGGGCGGTCCTCCCCGTCGTCAATCTCATCGCCTTCACGAGGGTTCCGATCGCGCCTCTTCTCAAAGAGGGAGAGACCGGGACGCCGCTCCCTGTCCTGCTTCGCACGCGCCTTTTCTGGATCTTCCTGCTGATGATGATCTGCGCCGGCGCCAGCGAACAGGCCGTCAGCCAGTGGGCCTCCGCCTTTGCCGAGAAGGGGCTCGGCCTGAGCAAGGCCGCGGGCGATCTGGCCGGCCCCCTGTCCTTCGCGGCCGCGATGGGGACCGCCCGGGCCATCTACGGGAAATACGGCAGCCGTCTGCCGCTCCGCCGCTTCATGACGGGCAGCGCCATCCTGTGCCTCTGTTCCTACCTGCTGATTTCCCTCGCCCCGCACCCCCTGACAGGACTCCTCGGGTGCGGCCTCTGCGGATTCTCCGTCGGCATTATGTGGCCGGGCACCTTCTCCATGGCCACCGCGTCTCTCCCCGCGGGGGGCACGGCGATGTTTGCCCTGCTCGCCCTCGGCGGCGACTTCGGCTGCAGCGGCGGGCCGACCCTCGCCGGGCTGGTCTCCTCCGCCGCGGGGGATGACCTGCGGAAGGGAATTCTCGCCGCGGCCGTATTCCCCGCGCTGCTGACCGCCGTCCTTCTTCTGAAGAGACGGGAGTGAGCCGCCGGAGCGCCCGCACTGTCCACTGCCGCATCTCCCACGATTTCCCTGTCACCATTGTCGCAGATTCCTCCGCCAAAGCTTCCGCATGTATCTGTGTCAGCGCTTTCGCATTTTCCCCTTGACTATTCCCCGGATCCGTTATATTCTGTCATTACCTACCAATCAGGTAGGTAAATAAGCGCGGCTCCGGCTGACCCGACTCGTCCTCCGGTCAGCGGAACAGCCGCCTGCTGGCCCGCTTTCGCGCGGGCAGGGAGGAACTATGATCTACGCAGACAACGCAGCTACCACCGGAATGAGCAGAACCGCCGTCGAGGCGATGCTGCCCTACATGAGTGAACGATACGGCAATCCCTCGAGCCTCTACTCCTTCGGCCAGCAGGCGAAGGATGCCCTCGAGGACGCCAGGGCCCGCATCGCCGCCTGCCTCGGATGCGATCCGAGGGAGATCACCTTTACCTCGGGCGGCAGCGAGGCGGACAACCAGGCCATCATCACCGCCGCCCGCATGGGCGCGCGCCGGGGAAAGAAGCACATCATCTCCACGGCCTTCGAGCATCACGCCGTGCTGCATACGCTGAACAGACTCAAGAAGCAGGGCTTTGAGATCACGCTGCTGGACGTCCACAGCACGGGCCTCGTCACCCCGGAGGAGGTGGAGGCGGCCATCCGGGAGGATACCTGCCTCGTGACCATCATGTACGCCAACAACGAGATCGGCACCATCGAGCCCATCACGGAGATCGGCGAGGTGTGCCGGAAGAAAGGCGTCCTCTTCCACACGGACGCGGTGCAGGCCGCCGGCCATCTGCACATCAGCGTCAGGGACCAGAACATCGACATGCTTTCCCTCTCCGCCCATAAATTCCACGGGCCGAAGGGCACGGGCGTTCTCTACGCCAAAAAAGGCATCCTTCTCGAGAACCTCATCGACGGCGGAGCCCAGGAGAGAGGCAAAAGGGCGGGCACCGAGAACATCCCCGCCATCATGGGCATGGCCGCCGCGCTGGAGGAGGCCTGCGGCGCGATCGACGAAAACACGGCCCGGATGACCGCGCTCCGCGACCGGCTGATCGACGGACTGGACAGGATCCCCTACGGCGAGCTCAACGGCAGCCGGACGCACCGGCTCCCCGGAAACGTCAATTTCTGTTTCGAGGGAATCGAGGGAGAATCGCTCCTGCTCCTTCTGGACGACAAGGGCATCTGCGCCTCCTCCGGGAGCGCCTGCACCTCGGGTTCCCTGGATCCGAGCCACGTCCTTCTCGCGATCGGCAGACCCCACGAGGTGGCCCACGGCTCTCTCCGTCTCAGCATCGGGGAGGACACGACCGAGGAGGAGATCGACTACATGATCGGCGCCGTGTCGGAGGTGGTGGACCGTCTCCGGAACATGTCCCCGTTCTGGCGCGACCTGACGGTGGGCAAGAGGCAGCACGTATTCGCGGAATAATCCGGACAGAAAGACATCCGGACCTGGCAGAAAAGGCCGGAACAATCCATGCCGTCCCCCCTGCGGGACCGGGGACGGACTGACAGAGAGGTAAAAATCATGGCGTTATACAGTGAAAAAGTGATGGACCATTTCCGCAATCCCAGAAACGTCGGCGTGATTGAAGACGCCGACGGCGTGGGAGAGGCGGGCAACCCCGTCTGCGGCGACATCATGAAGATCTATCTCAAGATCGACGACGACGAGGACCGGACCGTCTCCGACGTGAAATTCGAGACCTTCGGCTGCGGAAGCGCGATCGCCTCCAGCTCCATGGCGACGGAGCTGATCAAGGGCAAGCCCCTCAGCGAAGCCCTGTCCCTGACGAACAAGGCGGTCACGGAGGCCCTGGACGGACTTCCGGCGCACAAGCTGCACTGCTCCGTCCTCGCGGAGGAGGCCATCAAGCTGGCGGTGAAGGACTACTACGACCGCAACGGCATCCCCTACGACAGCAGCGAATTCCCCTCCGGAGAAGAGTGCGCGCACTGCTCCGTGTGATGACGCGAAAGGCGGGTTCCGGGCTATGATGATCTCCACAAGGGGCCGCTATGCTCTGCGGGTTCTCATCGATCTCGCGGAACACGGCGGGACAGGGTACATCGCGATGAGGGAGATCGCGGAGCGCCAGGATCTCTCTCTCAAATATCTGGAAAAGATCATGCCGCTGCTGGTCTCCCGTCACATGGTCGAGGGCCTTCACGGCAAGGGAGGCGGCTACCGCCTCACCGGGAAGCCTTCGGATTACAGCATCGGAGAGATCCTCCGGCTGACCGAGGGAGGACTCGCCCCGGTCTCCTGTCTGGAGAATGGGGCCGAGGAGTGCTCTCACACGGCGGAATGCAGGACGCTGCCCATGTGGAATGAGCTGAACGACCTCATCAACGGCTTTCTCGACCGCAAAACCCTGGCGGATCTGATGAGAGACGAGTCTGAAGCGTAAAGACGGCCTGCTAAGGCCGTCTCCGCATCCCTGAACAATGGCAGGAGCTGTTCTCATGGCAGCTCCTGCTTCGGCTTTTTGAAAACAATCCCTTATTCCGCGGCGGATCCGCCGGAACCTGCGGCAGGAGGATGGAACTGTTATGAATGAAAAACGATACGCCTTTTTTCAGCACCGAAGCTGTGAGTATTTCCCCTGTCACGAGGGCGTGCCAGAGGAGGACTTCAACTGTCTGTTCTGTTACTGCCCGCTCTATACGCTCGGGAAGGCCTGCGGCGGCGCGTGCGTATTTCTGCCGGACGGCGTAAAAAGCTGTGAGAACTGCGCCTTCCCGCACAGGCGGGAAAACTACGGCGCCGTGACGGCGCGCTTCCCGGAGCTGGCGGCGCTCGCGGCGAGAGGCAGGGAAGACCATGGGGTCTGAACACCAGGTCCGCCGTTAAAGAAACGGGGATATCCCCTGGCGGCCGGACATCTGCCGCCTGACGGAGCAGACGGACGGCCGGTGAACAGAAATGCCCTCCCGAAAAAACCGTCGGTTCTTCCGGGAGGGCATCTTTCATTGGATTTTTAAAGGCAGCCTCTTTGACGCCATCGTCAGCGGAGCGGCCTGCCCAGCTTCTCGAAGGCTTCCAGGAGGCAGTTCATGTCGCCGGGAATGCTGACCGGCTCTCCGGCGGCCCGGATCGCGTTCGTCACGTCCTTCAGGCCGTTCCCCGTGACGACAGAGACGACGGAGGCGTCCTTTTCGAGCAGGCCGAGCTCCACGGCCTTCTTCACCCCGGCGGTGCCGGCGGCACCGGCGGGCTCGGCGAATACGCCCGCGTGTCTCCCGAGCAGACGCATGGCCTCCATGATCTCCTCGTCCGACACGTTGACCGTCACGCCGTCGGACTCCTCGATGGCGCGCAGCGCCTTGACGGGATTCCGCGGCACACCCACCGCGATGGAGTCGGCGATGGTGTTCTCCTCCTGGGGTTTCCAGTCGAGGGTATGGGCCGCTGCCGCGGTGTTGATCGGGCAGCACCCGGACGCCTGGACGCTGATGAGGCGGGGCAGCCTGTCGATGAAGCCGGCCGCGTAGAGATCCTTGAACCCTTTCCAGACGCCGGCGATGGTACAGCCGTCGCCCACGGAGATCGCCACGTAATCCGTCATCCGGAAGTTCAGCTGTTCCGCGATCTCGAGGGAGACCGTCTTCTTGCCCTCCATCAGGTAGGGGTTGATGGCCGCGTTGCGGTTGTACCAGCCCCAGCGGTCGATGGCCTCCGCGGAGAGGCGGAAGGTGTCCTCGTAGCTGCCCTCCACCAGGATCACGGTGGCCCCGAACATCATGAGCTGGGCGACCTTTCCCTTGGGCGCGCGGGACGGGACGAAGATGTAGGTCTCGAGCCCGGCGCAGGCGGCGTTGCCGGCGAGGGAGCTGGCGGCGTTGCCGGTGGAGGAGCAGGCGATGGTCGTCTTCCCGGCCTCCTCCGCCTTGACCACCGCCATGGCGGAGGCGCGGTCCTTGAGGGAGGACGTGGGATTGATGCCGTCGTCCTTGATGTAGAGTTCCCTCACGCCGAGGATTTCCGCCATGCGGTCCGCGCGGTAGAAGGGAGAGGCGCCGACCCGGAGCCTGGGGCGCTTCCCGATCCCCTCGACCGGGAGGAATTCCATGTAGCGCCACATGGAGCGCTCCGTGCGGTCCATCAGCTCGTATTTGGTCAGATGCTTTTTGATGTAGTCGTAGTCGTACTCGATGTCGAGGATCCCGCCGCACTTCGGGCAGACCGTGATGTCGGGAGCGGCCTCGACGACGTTTCCGCAGAGCGTGCAGCGCGCGCCAAGAACATTTTTCATCGCTTCTCTCCTGTCCGTATGCAGAAGAGGCGGAGACATGATCTCCGCCTCTTCATTTTTATTTACAGATTCTTAAGCAGTCCGGTGTCCTCGTTGAACTCCCGGATCATTTCGTCCACCCTGGCGGCGTCCGCCTTGACGGAATCCCAGGTGTGCTCCGTGTCGTACCAGAGGGCGTTGAGCTCCTCGGAGGTCTTGCCCTGCTGCTCGACCCAGGTGTAGTACTTGAGATTGTGGATGCGCCTGCGGTCGACGTAGGTGAGCTCCTTCATGTTGTCCGTCTTCTCGTCGAGGATGTGGCGGTTGAAATCGACGGCGGCCATGAGGCGCGTGTACTCCCCGTCCTCCTCCTGCAGCTCCTTCACGCGGGACGCGTACATCTGGGCGGAGTCCGTCATGACGGTGGCGACCACGTCGTTCTCCGTCAGCTCGTAGTACTTCGCCATCTTGATCGCGCAGAGCATGTTGGCGATGCCGGAGATGCCGAAGAGGCTCAGCTGGGAGATGGTCTCCTCCGGAACGCCGCACTCCCTGAGATAGGCGTGACCCTCCGGCTCGTTGAAGAGACGGAGTACCTTCTGGGAGTCCTCGTCGTCGATGTCGACGACCAGGTCGGTGTTCTTCACGTTGTGAATCCACGGCACGTGCTTGTCGCCGATGCCCTCGATGCGGTGGGCGCCGAAGCCGTTCTCCAGCAGCGTCGGGCACTGCAGCGCCTCGCCGACGCCCAGCTTCGCCGTCGGATAGAGGTCCTTGATGCGGTCGCCGGCGGCCATGGTGCCGGCGGAGCCGGAGGTGAAGATGGCGCCGGCGAGCCGGTCCCCTTCTCCCTTCATCTCCTCGAAGGCCTCGGCGATGGCGTTTCCGGTCACCTGGTAGTGCCACATGTAATTGCCCATCTCCTCGAACTGGTTGAAGATCATGCAGTCCTTGCGCGCCGCCAGCTCATGGGTCTTGTCGAAGATCTCCTTTACGTTGGACTCGGAGCCCGGGGTGGCGATGATCTCGCTGGCGACGGTCTTCAGCCAGTCGAATCTCTCGCGGCTCATTCCCTCGGGAAGGATCGCGATGGAATAGCAGCCGAGAAGCTTGGAATTGAACGCCCCGCCGCGGCAGTAGTTGCCGGTGGAGGGCCAGACGGCCTTGTGGAAATCGGAATCGAACTGTCCCGTCACCAGCGGAGGAACGAGGCAGCCGAAGGAAGCTCCCACCTTGTGGCAGCCCGTCGGGAAATACTTGCCGACCATGAGCATGATCTTCGCCCTGACGCCGGTGAGCGCGGAGGGAAGGACGATGTAGTTGGGGCCCTTGAAGAGGCCGCCGGATTCCTTCTGTTCGTTCTTCCAGGTGATCCGGAAGAGATTGAGCGAGTTGTTGTCCCACAGGCCGACGCCGGTGAGCTTCTCGCGGATCTTCTCCGGGATCTTGCCGGGATCCTTCATTTCCTCGATGGTCGGGATGATAATGCCCTGTTCGCGGGCGCGTCTGACGTTGTTGGCGCGTCCCGATTCGTTCACGGTGAGATTGATCATAGACTCCTCCTCAAGCAATGCGGTATCGTTCCGTTCAGCCCCGGAAACGCCCCGCGGCCGTCCCCGCCGGGGAGGCGCGGCGCCGCTTTGGCATCGTGCGTTACTTCCGGAATCTGCTGGTATGATTTTATCATTGAGATATATGAAATGCAATGTCCTGATAAAAAATAAGGAAGCCTGAAAAATATTTAGTTTGCGCCTTGAAAAAACACGCGTTCATGCTATGATGGAATCAGCAAACACATCCGGCAGAATCAGCAGACACACCCGGCACCGGAATGATCTGGAGGTAGTTATGAATCGTACCAATAACGCAGAAATGGAATTCACCGTCAACGAGATGCCGCCCTCTGACGACCGCTGGCTGAAAATCATGGACATCGACCAGGTGAAGAGCGCGCTGAAGTTTCATCGTTCGTTTCCGCAGTATGAGGTGACGCCCCTTCATCAGCTGAAGAAGATGGCCTCCTACCTCGGGCTCGGAGGCCTCTACGTCAAGGATGAATCCTTCCGCTTCGGCCTCAACGCCTTCAAGGTTCTCGGCGGCTCCTACGCCATCGCGAGCTACATCGCCCGGAAAACCGGGAAGACTGTCGACGAGCTTCCCTACGAGGTCCTTTCCTCCGAGGAGCTGAGGAAGGAGATCGGGCAGACAACGTTCTACACAGCCACCGACGGGAATCACGGCAGAGGCGTCGCCTGGGCCGCCCATCAGCTCGGCCAGAAGGCCGTCGTCCGGATGCCCTGGGGCTCGTCGGAGACCCGCCGCGCCAACATCGCCAGGGAGGGAGCGGAGGTTTCCATCGAAAATCTCAACTACGACGACTGCGTGCGCCTCGCGGCGCAGCAGGCAAAGGATGATCCCAACGGCGTCATCGTCCAGGATACCGCCTGGAGAGGCTACACGGATATCCCGGGATGGATCATGCAGGGCTACGGAACGCTGGCCATCGAGGCGGACCGTCAGCTCCTCGCGGACGGGGTCGAGAGACCGACCCACATCATCGTCCAGGCGGGCGTGGGCTCCCTGGCCGGCGCCGTCGTCGGCTATTTCGCGAACAAATACAGGGGCGAGGAGCCGGTCATGTGCGTCGTGGAGGCCGGGGCCGCCGACTGTCTGTACCGCTCCGCCAAAAAGGGAACGGGAAAGACGGTCAACGTGACGGGCAAGCTCGACACGATCATGGCGGGCCTGGCCTGCGGCGAGCCGAACCGGATCGGATGGGACATCCTCCGGAACCACGCCAGAGGCTTCGCCGGCTGCCCCGACTGGATGAGCGCCAAGGGAACCCGGATGTACGGCGTCCCGCTGGCGGGCGATCCCGTCGTGATCTCCGGCGAATCCGGCTCCGTGCCGATGGGATTCCTGGCCTCCGTCATGAGATACCCGCGTTACGCCGCGGTGAAGGAGGCGCTCGGGCTCGACGGGAACTCCAGGGTCCTGCTGATCTCCACCGAGGGCAACACGGATCCCATGAGGTTCCGCGAGGTCGTCTGGGACGGTCTCTACGGCGTGAGGCACAGAGGGGAGGAGCCGGTCTGACGGCAGAGGGATCCTGCGTTTACAGCATACCCCGGTCTTTTCGAAGACCGGGGTTTATTGTATGAATATAAACCGATGAAAAAGCCTGACGCCGGCGCGGCCGCTCCTGTATTTTACCTTTTTCGGCTCTTTGTTCCGGGGACTTGGCCTGGGTACGGGCGTCGTCATCGCCGTGTGGGCAGGATATAAAATTCAGTCCTTCGTGAGCGGGAGCAGGAAATAAGATCCGGTCCCCGGTAAGCGGGGCAGATCTCATTCAACTGCATATTTCAGTATCAAAAAATCCGGCCGGCTGGCCGGATTTCTTCTGTAAAAATGACGGCTGCCCGGCGGTGGGCTGCCCCCGGGCAGGACACCGCCGGGCGGCAGCGCCCTTCCGCGCCGCACCGGGCTTTATCCCGCGGCCCGGTCAGCCGCTCACCTGCTGCAGCTCCACCTCGAGGCCCTCCACGCGGAGGACGGCGCCTTCGGCGCATACGCAGTTCCTGTAGCGGCCGCTGTTGATGCCCGGCTCCTCCGGACTGCCCATGTAGGCGAACATGGAGCCGTCGCCGAGGCTCACGCTCCCGAAGCCGTCGGCCGCGGTGATGACGTAGGTGCCCGGCTCAAAATCCTCTCCCGCAGTGTAGCTTCCCTCGGAGAGGGACACGGGGTCTCCGATCTTCCGGCGCTTCTGCATGCCGGCGACGTCGCAGTTGACGGATTCGACGTTCAGCGTGACGGCCCCGCTCACCGTGATGATCACGTCCTCCATAAAGCCGACGCTCTGGAACCGGTCCGTCTCTTCCTGGACCTGCATCCCGGCCAGGAGCTCGTTCATCTCCTCGTCCGTCAGCGTGTCGACGCTGTCGAGATCGGGGAAGGCCGAATTCTCCGCCGCGAGGATCTGGCGTACCAGCTCATCCCCCGGCTTGACGTGCCCGTCGTCCCCGGTGTCCTCCGGGTCCGGCGTCTCCCCGGAGCCGCCGTCCTCGTCCTCCTCGTCGGGAGCGGTCATGTCGAGATTCAGGGTCCCGTCGGAGGAGGTCACATGGCCGCTGCCGGCCTTTGCCGTGATGTTGATCACGCCCACGGGGATGTCGGTGCCGACGCGGTAGACGCCCGGGCCGAGACTTCCCTCCCAGTACTCTCCCGTCTCCACCAGCGGCTGCTCCGCGAAGCCTTCCCCGGAGCCGCCGTCGAGAACCTCCTCCGGAGAGGACGTCCCGGTCTCCGCCCCGGCGGAGAGAGCCCCGGACGGCTCCGTCCGGCTGTCGTCCGCGGAGGCCGCGGCGGATGAAGCCCCGCCGCTGCCGGCGCTTCCCTGCCCCGCGGTTTTCCCGGAGCCGCATCCTGCGAGGGCAAACGCAAGACTCAAGACAATGATTCCCGCATATTTCGCTTTCAAGGGCGCACCTCCGTCATTCAATCGTAATCTGTGTCGCTTCCCCGGTGTCGTCCCTGGGATGAAGCTTCTCGTCCACCGCCGTGATAAAAATATCCCGGAGGATGATTCCCTTCTTCTTCAGATACACGGCGCAGGCGGCTCCCGCGTCAAGCGCCGCGGCCCCGATCACCAGTCCGAGCAGTATCCTGTTTTTCTTCAGCATGGCCTCACCTCCCTCGCTGCAGGTGTCATTTCTTTCTATAACGTGCCGCCGCGGCGGTCCTCCTGACGGGCCGCGGCCGCCGTTATCGTCTTGCTCGCGCCGCGGCCGGTATCATCCTCTTTACAGGACCGCGTTTCCCTCGTCCGCGTCACTCCAGATACAGCACCGGTTTTCCCTCGGCGCGGGTTTTCTTCAGGTCGAGCACCCTCTGGTTCTCCGAGCCCCGGAAGGAGAGGGCGAGATTTCTCTTCTCCTCCACGAACGGCCCGTCCACCAGCACGTCGATCAGGGAGAGCATCTCCTCCGTGTACTCCGTGTGCTTTCTCTGCCCGGGAAGAAGATCCCTGTCATAGACAAATCCGGTATAGCACCAGATAGTCTTGTCCGGGAAGCGCTCCTTCACCCTCCGGCACAGTCCGGCCAGGACCTCCTGGTTCTGCGGCTCCATCGGCTCGCCGCCCAGAAGCGTCAGGCCGTCCGCGCAGGGCAGGCCGAGAAAGTCCATGATCCTCTTCTCCACCTCTTCCGTGTAGGGCTTTCCGTAGTGGAAGTCCCAGGTGGCCGGCTGGAAGCAGCCCTTGCAGTGATTGGTGCAGCCGGACACAAACAGCGTCACGCGGATTCCCTCTCCGTCCGCCACGTCATATTCCTTCAGATTTCCGTAATACATACTCCTCCGATCAGCCGCCGCCCGGGCGCCGCGTTCTGAAAAGAAAGCAGGCAGACAACCTGTCTGCCTGCCCTTAACACTCCCCTGGAAACCAGATATGGCAATCCGTGGATTATCATACCACAATATATTCCGCTTAACAAGTCCGTAACAATTATTCCGGTCTGCCGCCGCGGACAGGCTCCTTTCACAGGTGGAGCACTCTCTCCTTGATCTCCTGCGTCCTGCCCTGGTTCCAGAACTGGGTCCCGATGTAGCCGCAGGTCCTGCGGGCGACGTTCATCCTGTCCTGGTCGCGGTTGCCGCAGTTCGGGCACTCCCAGACCAGCTTTCCGTCTTCTTCGATGATCTGGATCTCGCCCTCGTAGCCGCACACCTGGCAGTAATCACTCTTGGTGTTCAGCTCGGCGTAGAGGATCGTGTCGTAGATGTGGCGCATGAGCTGCAGGACCGCCTTGGTGTTGTTCTGCATATTCGGGACTTCCACGTAGCTGATCGCCCCGCCCGGGGAGAGCTTCTGGAACTCCGCCTCCTTGGTGAGCTTCGTGAAGGCGTCGATCTCCTCCGTCACGCGGATGTGATAGGAGTTCGTGATGTAGCCCTTGTCCGTCACGCCGCGGATCAGCCCGAAGCGTCTCTGGAGACATTTCGCGAATTTGTAGGTCGTGCTCTCGAGCGGCGTGCCGTAGACGCTGTAGTCGATATTTTCGGCCTTCTTCCACTTCGCGCAGGCGTCGTTCATGGCCTGCATGACGCGGAGGCCAAACTCCTTGCCCTCCTCGCTGGTGTGGGAGACGCCCTTCATGTAGTAGACGCACTCGGCGAGGCCCGCGTAGCCCAGGGAGATGGTGCTGTAGCCGTCGTAGAGCAGGCGGTCGATCTTCTCGCCCTTCTTCAGCCGCGCGATGGCGCCGTACTGCCAGAGGATCGGCGCCGCGTCGGACAGCGTGCCGAGGAGTCTCTCATGGCGGATCCGGAGCGCCCGGTGACAGAGCTCCATCCTCTCCTCCATGATCTTCCAGAAGGCTGCCTCGTCCTTGCCCGAGGAGCAGGCGGCGTCCACCAGGTTGAGGGTGACCACGCCCTGGTTGAAGCGGCCGTAGTACTTGTGGGAGGAGCCGGAGTAGTTGCGCGCGTGGGCAATATTTCCGATGCCCGCCTCCGTGAAGCGGTCGGGGGTCAGGAAGCTCCGGCAGCCCATGCAGGGATAGACGTCCCCGCCCTTCAGCTGCTTCATCATCTTCTCGGAGATATAGTCGGGGACCATCCGCTTCGCGGTGCACTTCGCCGCGAGGACGGTCAGATTCCAGTACTCCGAGTCCGGCTCGATGTTGTCGTCCTCGAGGACGTAGATCAGCTTCGGGAAGGCCGGGGTGATCCACACGCCCTTCTCGTTCTTGACGCCCTGGATCCTCTGCCGGAGCATCTCCTCGATGCAGATGGCGAGGTCCTTCTTCTCCCGCTCGTTCTTCGCCTCGTTGAGGTACATGAACACCGTCAGGAAGGGGGCCTGTCCGTTGGTCGTCATCAGGGTGATGACCTGGTACTGGATCGTCTGGATCCCCTTTTCCACCTCGCGGCGGAGGCGGGCCTCCACGATCCGGCTGACGGCCTCGTCCGACGGATCCGTCCCGATGATGTTCATCTCCTCCAGGACGTGCCGGCGGATCTTCTGTCTCGAGACGTCGACGAAGGGAGCCAGATGGGCGAGGGAGATGCTCTGTCCGCCGTACTGGTTGGAAGCCACCTGGGCGATGATCTGGGTGGCGATATTGCAGGCGGTGGAAAAGCTGTGGGGTCTCTCGATATAGGTCTCGGAAATCACGGTGCCGTACTGCAGCATGTCCTCGAGGTTCACCAGGCAGCAGTTGTACATGTGCTGCGCGAAGTAGTCCGAGTCATGGAAATGAATCAGACCTTCCCTGTGAGCCTTCGTGATCTCCGGCGGAAGCAGCAGACGCTCGGTGATGTCCTTGCTGACCTCGCCGGCCATATAGTCTCTCTGGACGGAATTGACGACGGGATCCTTGTTGGAGTTCTCCTGCATGACCTCCTCGTTGTTGCACTCGATGAGGGACAGGATTCTCGCGTCCGTCGTATTGGCGCGCCTGACAAGGGAGCGGTTGTAACGGTACTTGATATAGCCCCTGGCGACCTGATAGGCGTTTTTGTGCATGATCTCGGTCTCGACCATGTCCTGGACTTCCTCGACCGAGACGGTGCGGTTCATCTTCTCGCAGGCGGCGGTGATATTGGCCGCGATCGCGTCGATATCCGCCTCCGTGAGTTCCTTTTCCGGTGATGCGTTGTTGGCCTTTGTGACGGCCACAGCAATCTTTTCGGAGTCGAATTCCGCTTCCGAGCCGTTGCGCTTTATGATTTTCATCTCCCCACCCCTTGTGTCTTCAGAATGAATTCCGGCCGCCTCTGGCGGCCGGAATTCATTCTAGCAAATGCTTTTGGGGGAGTCAACCGGACAAACCATATCTTGTCCCTTTTCAGCAGTTTGCACACTATATCCTGTATTTTTCGTAGAGATCATCCACTTGACAAACCGTTTCCTCCCTGCTAGGGGCCGGGGCGTCCCGCCCCTTTCGCGCCGCCCGCGCAAAGGGCCTGCGGCGCCTCTCCGGGGAGTTCTCCGGCGCCTGCCGCGGCCTCCGGCAAAGGCTCATTCCGACAGCCGGATCAGGACCTTCACCATGGTCTCCATCTCCTGCACCGAGGCGTACTCGTATCTGCCGTGGAAATTGTATCCGCCCGTGCTGAGATTGGGGCAGGGAATCCCCATGAAGCTGAGCGCCGCTCCGTCTGTCCCGCCGCGGATCGGCTTCACGACGGGGACGGCTCCCTCCGCCTCGAAGGCCTTCTCCGCGTTTTCGATCAGGTCCCGGCGGTCCTTGAGCACCTCCGCCATGTTGTAGTACTGGTCCTTCATCTCCATGTGGAAGATGCCCTTCCCGTACTTCGCCTCCATGTATCCGACGACCCGCTCCGCGAAGGCCTTTCTCTGTCCGAACTTCTCCCGGTCGTGGTCGCGGATGATGTACTTCAGCCGGGCATTCTCGCAGTCCCCGCTGATCTCCTCGAGATAGTAGAAGCCCTCGTAGCCCTCCGTGTGCTCCGGGACCTCGGCGGCCGGGAACAGGCCCGCCAGCTCCACCGCCAGGGAGGCGGCGTTGATCATGGTGTCCTTGGCGTCCCCCGGGTGGACGCTCTTGCCCCGGATGTCGATCCGGAGAGCCGCGCCGTTGAAGCACTCGTATTCCAGCTCGCCCAGCTTGCCGCCGTCGACGGTATAGGCCTCCTTCGCCCCGAAGCGGGCCGGGTCGAAGCACGCGGTCCCCTCCCCGATCTCCTCATCCGGCGTGAATGCGATGCGGATCTCCCTGTGGGGAAGCTCCGGATGCCTGAGCCGGTAATCCGCCATCTCCATGATCTCGGCGACGCCGGCCTTGTCGTCCGCCCCGAGAAGAGTCGTTCCGTCGGAGGCGATCAGGTCCTCTCCGAAATGGTTCAGCAGCTCCGGGAAATCCTCCGTCCGGAGGAGGGCGTCCTGTCCCCGGTAGTTCTCGATAATGCGCGGCTTCACGCCCGTCCCGGAGGCGGCGGGCGACGTGTCCATGTGGGCCACGAAGCCGATGGCGGCCTTCCCGGCGGCTTCGCCGGCCGCGCCGGTCTCCGCGGAGGGGACGGCCGGGATGACCGCGTAGACGTAGCAGTGCTCCCGGTCAAAATCGACCGACGCTCCCATCGCACGGAGCTCCTCCGCCAGCATCTCCGCGAGGTCGAACTGCTTCGCGGTGGAGGGGTGGGTCCCGGTTTCCTCGTCGGAACGGGTGTCTGTGGACGCGTAGCGCACAAATCTGTCAATCAGGTTTTTATTCCGGATCATGATGGCGATGTCCTTTCTTTGGGTATCCGTAATTCCGCTTTCGCGGGTGAGCCGCCGGGGAACGGCCGGACGCAGCCTGCGCTTCCGGCCGCCCGCGAGGCGCTCCGCCAAAAATTTTAGTCTTTCGTCCCCGCCGTGTCAATCGCGCCGGGGAGATTCAGGCATTCCTTTTCTTTGATTTCGCGGGAACTTCTGCTATACTAGGTTCTGCGGTCCCCGCTGAGACGGGGCCCGCCCACGGAGGAATTTCCATGCAATTTCAGACAGCCTCCCCGGAGGAGACATTTCATCTGGGAGAAACGTACGGGGCGAAAGCCGTCCCCGGCGCGGTCATCGCCCTGCAGGGCGGCCTGGGAGCGGGCAAGACCGTCTTTACCAAGGGCTTCGCGAAGGGCCTGGGCGTCACGGAGACCGTGACGTCTCCCACCTTCACCATCATGCAGGTCTATGAGAGCGGCCGGCTCCCCCTCTATCATTTCGACGTCTACCGGATCATGGAGCCCGAAGAGATGGATGAGATCGGCTTCGATGAGTACGTGTACGGAGACGGGGTCTGTCTCATCGAGTGGGCCGACCGGATCGGGGAGCTGCTGCCTCCCGGCACGGTCAGAATCACCATAGAAAGGGACCCGGCGGGAGACGGAAGCCTCCGCCTGGTCCGGATCGAAGAAGCATCCCGGGAGGAAGGAAGGACATGAAGCTTATCGCCATCGATTCATCGGGTCTCACCGCGAGCGTCGCCGTCGTCGAGGACGACGTGCTGCTGGCCTCCTACACGGTGGATTACAAAAAAACCCACAGCCAGACGCTTCTTCCCATGCTCGACGAGATCTGCCGCATGATCTCGCTGGACGTCTCCACGGTCGACGCGGTGGCCGTCGCCGCCGGCCCCGGCTCCTTTACCGGGCTCCGGATCGGATCCGCCACCGCCAAGGGCATCGCCCTCGCGCTGGAGAAGCCGGTCGTAGAGGTTCCGACCCTCGACGCCATGGCCTTCTGCCTGTACAACGCGAAGGGACTGATCTGCCCGGTCATGGACGCCCGGCGAAGCCAGGTCTACAACGGACTCTATGAGTGGAAGGATCTCCGTCTCACGCCCCTCTGCCCGCAGCGGGCGGTGGGCGTGGAAGAGCTGGCGGAGGAAATCAACCGGATCGCGCATCCGGAAGGCACGATCCTGCTGGGCGACGGCGTCGCCGCGTACCGGGACCGGTTCGACGAGCTGATCGCCGTGCCCCACTCCTACGCGCCGGCCCACGTCAGCCGCCAGAGGGCCGCGGGCGTCGGCGCCCTGGGGCTTCAGCTCTTCCGGGAGGGACGATACGTCTCCGCCGCCGAACACGCGCCCGTCTATCTCCGGAAATCCCAGGCGGAGCGGGAACGTGAGGCGAAGGAGCGTCAGGAGGCGAACGCATGAAGATCAGAGAAATGACCCTGGAGGACATCGGCGCCGTCGCCGGGCTCGACCGTGCCGACTCGCTGACGCCCTGGGACGAGACCAGTATTTTTACCTATTTTATCCGCGACGACGCCATTCTCCTCGTGGCAGAGGAGGAGGACGCCATCGTCGGATTTGCCGCCGCCCTGCTGACGCCTCCCGACGCGGACGTCCTCGACATCACGGTGAGCAGCGCCTGCCGCCGCCGGGGCTACGGAGAGAGCCTGCTTCGTGCCCTCACGGAAGGCGCCGCCTCCCGGGGGGTGACCACGGTCTTCCTCGAGGTGCGGGAGAGCAACGAGGCCGCGAGGAATCTCTACCGCAAAAGCGGCTTCCGGGAGATCGGGATCCGCAGAAACTATTACACCAGTCCCTCCGAGGACGGGATCAGTATGTCTCTTTCGACGGAGCCGTGACGCAAAGCCGCGCGCCTGCCCTCCCGGCAGAACCGTGACGCTAAGCCGCGCGCCCGCACTCCGGCAGAACCATGACGCCAGGCAGTGCGCCCGCGCTCCGGCAAAACCATAACGCCAGGCTGCGCCGCCGGGACACGGATCCGGCGCGCGCGCAACAGGAGATTTTTCATGTTGGATGTTGCACTTCTCGGAACGGGAGGCATGATGCCCCTGCCGAACCGCTGGCTCACCTCCTGCCTTTTCCGGTGCGGAGGGAGCAGCCTTCTGATCGACTGCGGGGAAGGAACCCAGATCGCCCTCAGGGAGGTCGGCTGGTCCTGCAAGCCGATCGACACCATTTTTCTCACGCACTTTCACGCGGATCACATCGCCGGGCTGCCCGGCCTCCTTCTCTCGATGGGAAACTCCGACCGCACGGAGCCTGTCACCATCATCGGCCCGAAGGGCGTCGCCAACATCGTGCGGGCGGTCCGGATGATCGCGCCCGAGCTGCCCTTCGAGACCGTCGCCAGGGAAATCCGCGGGACGGAAGAAACCTTTTCGTGCGGGGACATGACCGTGACGGCGTTCCGGGTCAACCACCGCATCACCTGCTTCTCCTATCAGGTCGAGGTCCTGCGGAAGGGCCGCTTCGACGTGGAGAAGGCGAAGGAAAACGGCATCCCGCTCCGCCTCTGGAGCCCTCTCCAGAAGGGGACCTCCGTGGAATACGAGGGGCGGCTGCTCACCCCGGACATGGTGCTGGGCGCGCCCCGGCGGGGGCTCAAGGTGGTCTACGCCACCGACACCCGGCCGACGCCGGAGATCACCCGCCGCGCGGCGGACGCCGATCTTCTGATCGCCGAGGGCATGTACGGCGGACACGACAAGGACGCCAACGCCCGGGAGCACAAGCACATGACCATGCTCGAGTCGGCGTCCATCGCGCGGGAGGCCGGACCCAAGGAGCTCTGGTTCACCCACTACAGCCCCGCCCTTCTCCACCCGGAGGATTATCTGGGCGAGGTGAGAAGGATCTTCCCCGGGGCGGTCGCCGCCAGAGACGGCCGGCACACGACCCTGACATTCGACGACGAGGAGGCGTGATCTCCCCGGACTGACCCGGTCTCTTCCGGGAGAAAGGAAAGCTCCGGTTTCCCCGCGGGAACCGGACGGCACACAAGACCATGGCACCATACACGGACATTCTGGCCATCGAGACCTCCTGCGACGAGACGGCCGCGGCCGTCGTTCGGAACGGAAGGGAGATCCTGTCCAACGTCATCTACACCCAGATCAGCATGCACACCGTCTACGGGGGCGTCGTGCCGGAGCTGGCGTCCAGAAAGCACATCGAAAAGATCAACGCGGTCATTGAGAAGGCCCTCTCCGACGCCGGGATGACGCTGAAGGATATCGACGCGGTGGCCGTCACCTACGGCCCCGGACTCGTCGGCGCCCTTCTGGTCGGCGTCGCGGAGGCAAAGGCCATCGCCTGGGCGGCGGGGAAACCCCTCATCGGCGTCAACCACATCGAGGGGCACATCGCCGCCAACTACATCGAGCACCCGGAGCTTGAGCCCCCCTATCTGGGGCTCGTCGTCTCGGGAGGGCACACCCACCTCGTCATCGTGAAGGGATGGGCCGAATTCGAGATTCTCGGGAGGACCGTGGACGACGCCGCCGGGGAGGCCTTCGACAAGGTAGCCCGGGCGATCGGGCTGGGCTACCCCGGCGGCCCCAAGATCGACGCCGCCGCCAGAGCCGGGAATCCGGATTCCATCCTGTTCCCCCGGGCCAAGGTCAACGGCTCCGAGTACGACTTCAGCTTCAGCGGCCTCAAGAGCGCCGTCCTCAATTACCTCAACCAGGCGGAGATGAAGCATGAGACCGTCGATCCCGCCGATCTCGCGGCGAGCTTCCAGAAGGCCGTGGTCGGCGTCCTGTGCGAGCACACGATGAACGCCGCTGAGAAATACGGCCTGAAGCAGGTGGCCCTCGCCGGAGGCGTATCGGCCAACAGCGCCCTGCGCTCCTCCATGGAGCGGGCGTGCGCCGCCCGCGGATACCGCTTCTGCGTCCCGTCGCCGGTCTACTGCACGGACAACGCGGCCATGATCGGCGTCGCGGCTTGGCACGAGATGGCCGCCGGCGCGAGAAGCGGCTGGGATCTGAACGCGGTTCCCGGACTTCGTCTCGGGGAACGCTGACGAAGCCGCCGGCGCCGGCAGTCACGCAAATACGTCAGCCAACGGCAAAGGAGGCAGCCATCTTATGTTAACCGCCATCGTTCTTGCCGCCGGGCAGGGCGCCCGCATGAAGACAGAGGTTCCGAAGCAGTTTCTCGACGTCGGAGGCGTGCCGATGATCGTCCGGACGCTGCGGGTCTTCGAGGAATCGCCCTGCGTCGACGAGATTCTGCTGACGGTCTCCCCCGACCGGGTCGAACGCTGCAGGGAGGAGATCGTGGAGAAATACGGCTTCCGCAAAATTCGCGCCGTCGTCGCGGGCGGCAGGGAGCGCACCGACTCCGTGCGCCTCTCTCTGGACGCCTGTCCCGACTCCGAGTACGTCATGATCCACGACGGCGCCCGGCCCTTCGTCACGCCGGAGATCCTGGAAAGAACCGCCGACGCCGTCCGGAAATACGGGGCCGTGGCCGTGGGAATGCCCTCGAAGGACACGGTGAAAATCGCGGACGCCGACGGTTTCGTCTCCTCCACGCCCGACCGGCGTTTCGTGTGGACGATCCAGACGCCCCAGGCGTTTTCCACCCGGATCATCCGGGAGGCCGGCGAGATCCTGAGGAAGGAAGGGGGCATGGACGGCATCACCGACGACGCGATGCTCGTCGAGCGCAGCGGACTGGCAAAGGTCCGGCTGATCGAGGGCTCCTACGCCAACATCAAAATCACCACTCCGGAGGATCTTCGTCTTCTCTGACGCGTCAACAGGAGGATTCCATCCATGTCAAAACACGCGGCTGAAAACGTCAGCGTCGACAATATCTGCCGCCTGGACGGAAGGGTCCCGCTGCGTGCGGCGATCCCCTTCGGGCTCCAGCACGTTCTCGCCATGTTCGTCTCCAATCTCACGCCGATCACGATCCTCGCGTCGGTCGCGGTACCGGCCTCCTCCGGGCAGTAATTTCCTGAAAGAAAGGACGCAGACGGATGTTCCGCCTGCGTCCTTTTTTATCCGCTCAGATCACGGACTCATCCGAGACCGATTTCCGCATCCCCTCAGATCACGAACTCATCCAAGACTGATTTCCGCATCCGGCGGATCCGGACGTCAAATCCGGCGTCCGCCCTGATGTACCGCTCCTCCTTCGTCGGATAGACGTGGGAGGTAAAGGTCCTCTCCCCGCCGTTGATGAAAAGTTCCAGCGAGCTGTGGTCGATGAAGGCCGTCAGCTCCCTGAGCCGTCCGCCCAGGGGCACCTCCAGGGCGCCGTATACCTGCTCGTTGAAGCGGAGGTCCATGCCGCTTCTGTCGATCACCAGCTTCTCCTCCGCCGCGCTGTAGCGGACGGTGAAGCCGCCGGAGCCGTCTTTCCTCGTGAAAAACGCCATCTCCGCGTCCTCTCCGTCCTCCCCGCGGAAGGTCACTTCCGCCAGACAGGCCTCCGGCAGGGCGGCGATGCGCCCGCTCCCCGCAGGCGACGGCTCCCCGACGCCCTCCTCCCCGTCCTCGGCCAGCGAGAAGACCGAAGGAGCCGGCGTCTGAACCAGCCTTCCGTCCCTGATGCGGAGCTCCCGGGCCAGCGCCATGCTGCCCTCCCAGTCCTCCTCCGCCGTGGGATAGTGGTTGTCCGGCAGGCCCATCCAGCCGATGAGCACCGCCCTGTCCGGATCATCGACGTTGGCGGCGCACTGGGCGGCGTAGAAGTCAAATCCGAAGTCGAGATGGCGGTAGGGCCCATCCGGCGTGAAGGTCAGGGTTTCGTAGTCCATCTTTCCGATGAAGTAGACGTTGTGGTTGGTGCTGTTCCCGCGGCCCGGCAGCGTCGTGTACTGGGGCGAGAAGATCAGCACGTCGCGGTCGGAGATGTTTACGATGCAGGGGCACTCCCACATGCCCCCGAAGTTCTCGTATCCGGGGACGCGGAGCTGCCCCGCGAAGCGCCAGCCCGACAGCAGCGCCCGGGACTCGTACACCAGGGCCGTTCCTCTTCCGTCCGCGGTCTGGGCGCCGATGAAAATGTAGTATTTTTCCTGCTCCGGGACGTAGACGATCTTCGGGTCCCTCTGGTGCTCCGCGTAGTCCTCCCGCGGGCCGAAGAGGGGCTGCTCCCGCTTCTCCAGGCGGCCGTCCTCCATCATCTTCGCGGCGCAGGTGTAGGGCGTCCTGACCCAGTTTTCGTCGCGGTGATTGCCGGTGTAGAAGAAATAGAGATCGGATCCGGCGGCGATGGCCGAGCCGGAGTGACATCCCTTGTTGTCGTAGAAGGTATCCGGCCGGATGCCCACGCCGCGGTTGTGCCAGTGCACCAGATCGGCGGACGAGGCGTGATACCAGTACTTCAGGCCGTGGACGGCCCCCCACGGGCACCACTGGTAAAAGAGATGCCAGTTTCCCTCATAGTACACGAACCCGTTGGGATCGCTGGAAAGACCGGTGACCGGCTGGACGTGATACGTCTGGCGGTAGGCCGAATCCCGGATTTTTTCATAGAGATCCCTCACCTCTTCGGGGCTTTGCAGCACGCGGTAGCGTTCCTCCAGGGTCCATTCTCTCATAAGCGCCTCCTCTTCCGGCGATGCGGAACGGGCAGGGGACGTCCCGCCGTTTCCGCGCGGAACATCCCCTGCCCTGTCATTTCCGTTCCTGTCACATCAGCTTTCTGAACATCTCGATGACCTGCTCCTTCGTCGCCTCCCTCGGGTTGCCCGGGTAGCAGGCGTCCGCCAGAGCGTCGGCGGCGAGCTGCTCCAGATCCTCCTCGCGGATCTTTTCGTTCTTCTCGGGAATTCCCACGTCCCTGGAGAGCTTCTTCACCGCTTCGATCGCCGCGGTCCTGTACTCCTCCTGGCTCATCTCGTCGACGCCTTTGACGCCGAAGACCCTGGCGATCTCCCTGTACTTCTCGCCGGTGTAGTCGCGGTTGAATTCCATCGAGATCGGCAGGAACATGGCGCAGGCGACGCCGTGGGGCGTGTCGTAATAGGCGGAGAGGGTGTGGGCCATGGCGTGGTCGATGCCCAGTCCGACGTTCGAGAAGCCCATGCCGGCGATGTACTGGGCCATCGCCATCATTCTTCTGCCCTCCGGCTCATTGGCGACGGCGCCGCGGAGATGGGCGGCGATCATCCTGATCGCCTCGAGGTGCAGCATGTCCGTCAGCTCCCACGCGCCGCGGGTGGTGTAGCCCTCGATGGCGTGGGTGAGGGCGTCCATTCCCGTCGAGGCGGTGAGGCCCTTCGGCATGGAGGCCATCATATCGGGATCGACCACCGCGATGGCCGGGATGTCGTTGGTGTCGACGCAGACGAATTTTCTCTTCTTCTCCACGTCCGTGATGACGTAGTTGATGGTGACCTCCGCCGCCGTGCCGGCCGTCGTGGGAACCGCGATGGTGGGAACCGCGTGGTTTTTGGTCGGGGCGACGCCCTCCAGGGAGCGGACGTCCTCAAACTCGGGATTGGTGGCGATCACGCCGATGGCTTTGGACGTATCCATGGAGGAGCCTCCGCCGATGGCCACGATGGCGTCGGCGCCGCACGCGCGGAAGGCCTTCACGCCGCTCTGGACGTTTTCGATCGTCGGATTCGGCTTGATGTTGGAGTACACCGTGTAGGCGATGCCCGCCTCGTCCAGAAGGTCCGTCACCTTCGCGGTGACGCCGAATTTCACCAGGTCCGGATCCGAGGCGACGAAGATGTGCTTATATCCGCCGCGCTGAATCTCCGGGACGATCTCCTTTATCGCTCCCGAGCCGTGATAGGAAATGCCGTTGAGAACAATTCTGTCTGCCATAAGTTTGCCTCCTGAAAGAAAAAACAATTTGTGTCCGAAATGGCGGTCCGGGCCGGGAGCCCCTCTCCGTGTCCCGTCTGCGCGCGGCCGGACGCCCGTCCGTGTCCGCGGCCTACCGTTATTATAGCGTCCCGGAGCGTTAATGACCATACCCTATCGCGAAGGCGCCGGCTCCGGCCGGCGGAAGCCGGCCGTCCCTCATCCCTTCCTGCCGGCGTTCCTCCTGCCCCAGACGGCCGCGGCGTTGGAGCGGCTGAGGAGACGGTCGATGTCGATGCCCGCGGGACAGACGTCCCGGCAGGCGAGGGACTTGCCGCAGCCCTCGAAGACGTGCTTCCGGTACTCCTTCCCGACCCGCTTTCTCTCCTCGCCGCCGAGGGAGGCGACGAGCCTCGCCGCGGGGACCGCGGACGCCGTGCCTGCGAAGACGCCCCCCGGGTAGAAATTGGGACAGACCTCGAGGCAGCAGCCGCACTGGAGACACCGGGAGGACTCGAAATCCAGGTCGAGATCCTTCTCCGACACCGCCATGCCCTGCTCGGACCAGAGCGTCATGCGTTTCAGGTTTTCGAAAAGGACGCTCCGGTCCACGGTCAGATCCGCCACCACGGGAAATTTGCCCAGGGGCTCCAGCGTGACTGTTTTCCCGCCGAACTCCCTGAGAAAGGTGTCGCACGCCAGACGGGGCCAGCCCCCGATCACCATCGCGCAGGCGCCGCATTTCTTCTGAAGGCAGCTGCATTCCCAGCGGATGGGGCTGCCCTTTCCGGATGCGTCGAGGTACAGCCCGTCCCGGTTGATGGTCTCGAGGGCCGTCGCCACGGTCTCGGAGACGTCGTCCGTCTCATAGGCAATGATCTGCCGGTAGGGCGCGGAGGCGCTGTCCGCCTGTCTTCTGATATCAAACTGTACTACCATGGCTTCTTCCGCTCCTTCGGTGTGCCCCGACGGGCTCCATGCCGATCCGGACGGTTCCGTCCGCCATCTCCGCCGTCGTCCTCTCCGGCGCGCCCTGCTCCGTCCCGGGGAAATCCGAGCGGAAATGGGCGCCCCGGCTCTCCTTTCTCACCAGGGCCGAGCGGATCATCGCCTCGCCGAGTTTCAGTCTGCCGTAATCCGTCGTGCCGGGCTCCGTCCGGGCCTCCCGCTCCCGCAGGGAGGCAAGCCCCCGCTCCAGCGCCTCCCCGTTCCGCACGATCCCGAGGGCGCCGGAGAGGATCTTTCCCAGAAGGGCCGCCTCCGCCGGCGAAGACGGAGCGTACGCTCCGGACAGATCCTCCGCCCCGGGGCGCCTGTCTCCGGCCGGTTCCGCCTCTCCGCGGCCCGTGTCGGCGGATGGGTGTTCCGTCCCGCCTGCCACCATTTCCGCGGCCGCGGACGCCGCCGCGGTCCTGCCTCCGAAGATGGCTCCCAGCATGGAATTGCCGCCCAGGCGGTTGGCGCCGTGGTACTGGCTGCAGCACTCCCCGGCCGCGTAGAGGGCCGGGATATTGGTCCGGTGGTCCGCGTCCACGTCGATCCCGCCCATGAAATAGTGGATCCCGGGATCCACCGGGACCGGTTCCTTCCGCGGATCGAGCGAGAGGTAGTGCCGGATCTCGTCGCGGAGATCCGGGAGCCTCCCGGTCCAGATCTCGTCCGGGAGGCCGGTCAGGTCGAGATACACCTGTCCTCCGCAGGCGGGATCCGCCAGCACGAAGGCCATCTCCCGCGAGACCACGTCCCGGGGCATCAGATTGCCGAGCTCCGGATATTTCTCCTCCATGAAATACCACCTGATCCCGCCGCGCATGGCGAACAGCCTTCCGCCCTCGCCCCTGGCGGCCTCGCTCACCAGGCATCTCTTTCCGGCGATGCCGATGGTGGTCGGATGATACTGGATCATCTCCAGACAGCTGAATCTCACGCCCTGGGCGAAGAGACGCGCCGCCGCGTCCCCGGTGTTGGCGGCGGTTCCCGTGGTGATCCCGGGGAAGAACCCGTTGAGGCCGCCGCAGGCCAGTATGACGGGGCCCTCCGCGAGGAGGATCTCCCCGGAGAAGGAATCCCGGATCCGGGCGCCGGCGCAGCCCGTTCCCGCCCTCACGATGCCCAGGAGCTCGTGATGCGGATACCGGGTGACCAGGCCGCGGCTCTCGTGCTTCCGGACCTCGTCGATCAGGGCGTTCATGATGATCTTGCCCGTGCTGCTCTTCGCGTAGCAGGTCCTCTTCTTCTTCTGGCCGCCGAAATTTCTCTGGACCAGGCGCCCGTCCCGGCTGTTGAAAGGGACGCCCAGCTTCACCAGATAGCGGATGACGTCCGGCGCGCCCTGCGCCAGATGCCGGACCGCCTTCGGATCCGCCAGCATGACCCCGGCCCGCAGGGTGTCGGCCTCGTGGTCTTCCACGCGGTCCCCCTCGCCCATCGTGTCGAGGGCCGCGTTGATCCCGCCCGCCGCCAGCACGGACTGCGCCCGCTCGGAAGGCTGGGCGGACACCAGAAGGCAGGGAATGTCCCTGTCCGCCAGGGCCGCCGCGGCCGACAGGCCGGCCAGGCCGGCGCCGATGATGATGATCTTGCCCATAAGCTGCCACTCCTGTTCGAAAATGAGAGACGCGCCCTCTTCAAAGGCGCCGCGGCGCGTTCCGCCCCGGAAGGGGGAAGCGCCGTCTTAAAATGCCTGACGCGCTCGTCTCACGGGCGCCACAGCACGTTCCACCGCAGATAATAGATGACAAAGGCCACAGCCGCGACGGCCAGCACCACCGCCAGCACGAAGAGAACATCCTTCACGTAGATCCGGAAGCCGGCGATCCCGAAGGAAATCAGCAGCGGCCGTATGTTCGAGAGGATATGCACCGCCAGGGAGAGCACGAGGATCAGGCCGGCCGCGAGCTGGGGGCCCTCAAAGACCGGCAGCCGGTAGGCCTCCCCGCCTCTTCCCGAGAACACCGCCGCATGGACGGGCATCATCGCCATCAGGCAGAGCCCGCTGATTCTCCTCGCCCAGAAAACCGTGTTTTCGCGGAAATAGGACCGTCCCGCGCGCTTCAGCGCCTTCAGCGTGTCGGCGGTCAGCTTCACGGCGATCACCGCGTGGGCCGCCACGAGAAGCGTCATGATCCCCGTCAGCGCCTGCAGCAGCGTCTGTCCTCCCGGGAGGAAGCCGGTCAGCTGGAAGATGCCGGCGATCATATGTATCAGAAACAGGGCCAGCGCTCCCGCGCTGATCAGGGCATTCCACTTTCTCATAGAACCTCCTCCGTACTCTCCGCCGCGGAACCGGCCGCGCCTTCAAATTCGATCCGCCGCACCGGCTCCTTCTCCGCGGTCCCGGCGTGATACGCCTCGGCGAATTCGCGGGAGAGAATCAAAATGTCGAACTTCCCGCCGTCCGCCCTCGAAAGCAGCAGCGTCGGATCCTCGATCACGATCTTCATCTGGTTCTCGGGAAGCCTGGACTGAAAGCTCTTCGCCATCTCCAGGGCGCCGGCGTCCCCCTTCGGCACGGAGCAGCTGATATCCTCGAAGATGTAGGAGATCTCCCCTCCGCCGAAAAACGTCGCCCACTCCTCCAGCTTCTTTCTGTCCGGATGCATCGCCGCGTTGATGAGCGCCACGTACTCGCCGGAGGGCTGGGCGAGGATCACGGAAGCCCCCGATACGGCGTCCGCGCCCCCGGCCGTCAGCGCGCGGAGCGCCCCCGTGCCGACAAAAGGCACGCCCAGCAGCAGGATGAGACCGGCGGCGGCGACGGCGGTATGCCTGAGAATGCTTCTGATTTTCATGAGTCTCTCCGTTTCTTCTGCGTATAAGGCGCGTCGGACGTCTGCCGGCCGTCACTCCTTCGCCTGATCCAGCGCCTGGGTCACCGCGTCGACGAACTCGTTGTAGTTGATGGTCGCCCCGGAGATGGCGTCGATCCCGTCCAGCATGCCGTTGGCGATGAGCTGGGAGGCGTACTCGTCGCAGGCGGCGACGGCCTTCTGGGCCTTGTTGAAATAGTCGCGGTTGGCGACGCCGCCGCTCTTCTTGCCGTAATTCTCATCCTTCAGGGTGCCGTCGGGCTCGTAGGTTTTGTACACGCAGTCCACGATGGCGTTGTCCCTGATGGTGATCGTCACCTCTCCGTAGCCGTTGCCGTCCTCGGATCCGTCGTCATTTTCGTAGACCTCGCTCCTGGCGGTATAGGTGCCGTCGCGGTAGGAGGCCTTTCCGCCCCCGCCGCAGCCGGCAAGGGAGATGACCGTCAGAGCCGCCGCGGCAAGCGCCGTCGCTGTTTTCTTTTTCATCGTTCCTTCCTCGCTTTCCCGGCCGGTCCGGTCCGCGGTTGTCCCGCGCCGGACGACCGTCTCTTTGTCCCGTCAGTTCTGGAAACGGATGTGTCCCGTGAAATTCTCGTTGACCGTCTCCCGGGAGATCCGGCCGTTTCTGAGGACGACCATCCTCTGGGCGACCTCCGCGACCTCGGGGTCGTGGGTGACGACGATCAGCGTCGTCCCGTCCTCGTGGAGCTTCCGGAATAATTCCACGACGATCTCCTCGTTAGCGTCGTCCAGATTTCCGGTGGGCTCGTCCGCCAGGATGATCTCCGGGTGATTGATCAGGGCCCGGGCGACGCAGACTCTCTGCTGCTCTCCTCCGGAGAGCTGGCTGGGCAGATGCTTCGCGCGGTCCGCGAGACCGACCTTCTCCAGCGCCTCCATGGCCTCCTTCTCGTCCGGAATGCTGTGATAGTACTGGGCGAGCATGACGTTCTCCAGGGCGTTCAGATAGGTGACGAGATGGAACTGCTGGAAGATCAGGCCGATCTTGTCGCGCCGGATCGTGGTGAGGCTCTTCGCCGGTTCCTTCGCGATGTCCACCCCGTCGAGCAGCACCTCGCCCTTCGTCGGCTTGTCCATGCAGCCGATGATGTTCATCATCGTCGACTTTCCCGAGCCCGAAGGGCCCATGATGGCGAGCCATTCGCCCTTTTCCACCGTGAGGTTGACGTCGTGAAGGGCGTGCAGGTCTCCGTAGATCTTATATACGTTCTTAAGTTCGAGTAAGCTCATTTTTCCTCTCTCCTCTCTGTCATTCGCCCTTGAGAACCAGCGCGGGATCGATCCCGGTCGCGCTCCTGATCGGCACGAGGCAGGCGATGCCCGTCACCGCGATGGAGACGGCGATCGTAATCGGGACCAGAAGCGGCTGGAACGTGATGGAGCTGCTGAAGACGCTCCGGCTGACGGTCTGGGCGAAGGCGAAGCCGATCACCGAGCCGATGATGCCTCCGACCGTGCCGAGCAGCATTCCCTCTCCCATGAACTCCGCGATGATGCTGGAATCGGAGGCCCCGATCGCCTTGCGGAGTCCGATCTCCTTCCTTCGTTCGGCGACGACCGCCGTCATCGTGGTGGCGACGCAGATCATCGTCAGCGCGAGGACGATCACCGTGACGAGCAGCACCAGGGCCTGGAGCTTCGACAGAACCGTCGCCTCGGACGCGGTGACTCTCTTGACCAGCTTCACGGAAAGTCCCGGCACCTTCTCAGAGATCTCGTCCACGTAGCCGTCCAGTCCCGACGACGAGGAGGCGATACTGACCTCCGCCAGATCGACGATGTCCTGCGTCCCCGTGATGGTCTCGAGATCCTCCATGGCCATGTAGACGTAATTCTCCTCCGAGCCGCCGGTGCTGAGCACGCCCGTGACCGTGAAATCAAGCTCGTTCTGGCCGTTCTCGAGATCGGTCTCGTCCACCACGTAGGTGGCGGTGAAGGTATCGCCGGTCTGGAGACTGAGATTCTCCGCGATCTGCCGGCCCACCAGGATCTCCCCGGAGGCGGCGGGCCATTCGCCCTCCACCAGCCAGTAGGGGCTGGTCTTCTTCGCGTCCTCCATGCTCGTGCCGGCCGCCATCGTGGGCTGCTCGTGGATGCGAACCGTCTCGTAGCGGTAGGGCGTGGCGCCGACGAGCTCGTCGGACCGGATCAGCGAGAGGCCCTCGTCGATCACTTCGCCGCTGAGCTTGCCCTCCGACGGCGTAAAGATCACATTCGCCCCGTAGTTTCTGAACTGTGCCCCCATCTGCCGCGGCACGTCGTAATAGATGGTCACCAGGCCGGACAGGATGGCGGCCCCGATCGCGATGGCGAGGAGGGCGACGATCATTCTCGACCTGCGCCGCATGAGGGAGGCGGTAATCATGCGAAAGAACATTTTTCTTTTCTTCATTCTTTACCTCCCGTGAAGAACCTCTGTGGGTTCAAGATGCAGGATCATCCGGATCGCGGGGATGCTGCCGATCAGCGTCACCAGCGCCACCAGGACGGCGACGAGGGGAATGACGGCCGGACGCATCGTGATCGAGGATCCGAAGACGGATCTGCCGATGATCTGGGCGAAGCCGAAGCCCGCCAGAAAGCCCGCGAAGCCTCCCAGGATCGCGGTGATGAATATCTCCGTCAGGACCAGGCCCGTGATGGAGCCGTTGTAGGCGCCGATCGCCTTCATCAGGCCGAGCTCCTGGCTTCTCTCCATCACGCTGGCCGTGACCAGGTTGCAGATGCCCAGGGCGGCTCCGATCAGGCTCAGGATGGTGATCAGAACCATCAGAAGCTTCGTCTTCTCGAGGATCGCTCCCTCGGAATCCGCCACCTGGCGGACCGCCGAGGCGACGGAATCGGGAATCGCCTCCTGGATCTGATAGCAGATCGAGCTGACGTAGGCCGTGCAGTACCACGTCTCGTACTGCTTGATCGTCAGGGACGACGGATCCCGCGCCGCCTTCACCGCCAGCTCGTTGTCCGGCGTCGTCAGGGCGCTTACCTCGATGCTGTCGACGCAGTCCTCCAGATCTCCCAGCTTCTGCGCCGTGCCGATGGTCGTGTAGATCCGGCCGTCCTCCTCTCCTCCCGAGGAGAAGACGCCGACGACCTTGAGGTTCTCTTCTCCGGCCGTCCCCTTGAGGTGAATGGTGTCCCCCGAGCGGATGCCGTATTGTTCGGCGAGGTCTCCGCCGACCATGGCGGCCGCCCCGTCCTCTTCGCGGCTCTCATCGAGCCAGCTTCCGTCGACGATCTCCCACCAGCTCCTCAGGGACGCCATGCCGGCGTCGAGCTCCTCCCCGGTGGGAAGGGAGAGGTGGTGGTTGAACCAGCTGCCGACCACCTCGGCCTCCGCTCCGTCGTCCAGGACGGCCGTCGTGTTGAGGAAGGGCGCGAAGTCGACGATATTGAAGGCCCAGAAGATCGTCTTGATCTTTCCGAGATCGCTCTCCTTCAGATGTACGGTGCCGGCGCTGCCCCCTTCCACATCGTAGAGGTCGCTGATGACGGAGGACTGCTTCGGCACGACCGTGATGTTGGCGCCGTACGTCTTCAGCTCATGGTTGACCTTGTCCTCCACGTCGTAAACCACGCTGAGCATGGCCGTGGCCAGCGACGCGCCGAGGGCGATCGTGAAGGCGATCATGATCATTTTTTTCCACTGGCGGAACAGAGTTCCGCGTATCATTCTGCCAAACATGCTGTCCCCCTTACCTGGTAAATTCCACTTCGTATTCGAGAAGGCCCTCGATGGGCACCCAGATCTTCCCGTCGTGGACCTCGTACCGGATCACGATCGGGTTGCAGCCGCCCTTGAAGCCGATGGTGTTGATGTTCATGACGACGTCGCAGAGGTTGCAGACGACCTGTCCGTCCTTCTCGTAGTAGCCCGTCTCGCCGCAGATGTCGCAGGCGTCGAGGCCGATTCCGTAGGCGGAGGAGTTGGGCTTCTGGATCACGATGAACCGGATGACGGTGCCCGCGTCGGTCGTATAGCCGAAGCGGTGAAGATGCCCGTCGTTGACCTGTTCGAAGGGAACGATCACGAAGCCGTCCTCGATGACGGCGTCCTCGATGGGAGAAAGCTCCACCTCGCGGTTGGCGTAGGCCTCGATGGCGGTGATGGTGACGCCGGCCAGCGCCACGCAGATAAGGGACGTGGTGCTCCAGCGGCGGATGTTCCTCCACTTCGCGACGATCTTTCTCCTCTGGGCGTTGTTGGAATAGGGCTCATTGACATGGAGGCTCCGGATCCAGAGCACCACCGGGACGACGGCGGCGATGGCCATCACGGCAAAGATGAACCACTTGTCGAAGTTCACCACGTTTTTCGCGAACAAAAACAGGGTGTGGTTCGAGGGAATGAAGCGGCGGGCCAGCATCGTTCCGAGGGCCGCCCCCATCATCCGGACCACGTTGAGCGCGGCGGCCGCGGCCGCCAGGGCCAGGATCAGCCCGCCTCCCAGGCGGAGTCCCGCCTTATACACGGCGAAGCCAGCGACAAAGGTCAGGATCACGCCGAACACCACGCCGATCATCTTGACGAGGAAGGCGGTGGAAAAGACGGATTTCTCCGTCAGCAGGACCGCGTGGGGGTAGAGCATGACGGTGGGAATCGTATAGGCGAACGTCACGGCCGCAAAGAGCGCGGCGGAGACGCACGCAAAAAGCCCGAAAACCTTTATTTTCTTTCCGAGGGCTGTTGCTATCAAAAATAAGATGAACAACACCAGCGACGCGACGGACATGCGGATGTTCCACAGTCCCAGGTCGACCCTGCTGGTCGTCGTCCGAAGGACAGCCATCGCGGCTGCCAGCGCGATCCCGGCCAGCATGCCCAGCTGTATGGAGCGCCGGCCCGCGGCGCCGTGGGCACATTCCACCCTGGCCGCCAGAAGTCCGGTGATCAGCGCCAGCATCATCAGCTGTCCGGTTGTATCAGCAAGATATTTAAGCACGATAGGTTCCTCTTTTTCTAAGCAGTCGCAATGCGCTGCACTCGGATCCTGCAAAGGTTCCGGGTACAGCGCACTCTTTTTTTGATGTAAGCGGCAGTTCGTCCGCATCTGATGCAGGCGGCTTCCTCCGCCCCGCCTCACTCCGCTCCCGCGGCCGGGGCGCGCGGAATCATCCGCGGCGGAGCGCTTCCGCGCCCCGTCAGATTCTGTCAGGCGTTATCAGATGCCCCACTGCGGGGTGTAATCCCAGCCCTCGAAGGTGTAGCTGAGGTTGCCGTCCGCGAAATACGTATCGAAGGAGCCGCCGGGGCCCGTCTCGGAATCCGTGTGAAGGAGATAGCCGTTCTCTTCCGGATTGTGGATCGTGATGGTGAGGCTGTAGGTGTCGGCGTCCGGAAGAGCGATGTTGGCGCCGTAGTGCGGGCCGTCGGAAGCGCTCATGGTCATGAAGGTGCCGGAAGCGGCTGTCTCGCCGTCGGATCCGACTACTTCATAGTCGACCGTAAGATACGGGACCCAGTCGCCAAGGCCGAAGCCGAGGTCGTTCTCAAGGGCGGAGATGTCCGCTTCGAGATGGATGTTGAAGCCTTCGATGCTCTCATTGCCGTTGCTCATGGGGACCGGCTGGAAATAAACCGCGGAGAGATTCATGAAGCCGACTTCCTCGTCTTCAAAAATCGGGTACTCCGTGAATCCGGCTGCGTCGCCGGGCGCTGCCGCCGCAAAGACATTGGCCGTGAAAGCCATCGCCGTGATGGCGCCGACGATGATGGATGTAAGTGTTCTCTTCTTCATGGTTACCTCCTGGTTGTAGAATGACGTTGTGCTTCTATAATTCACCGGAAAACACGGGGGCTGTCCGGGAATCATCTTTCTTTTGTGTCCCGCGTCTTCGGCGCTCACCGCTCTTCCTGCGGGCCGTTCTCCGCGAGAACCTCCCTGACGATCTGCGTGACCAGCGCGCGCAGCTCCGCCTCTTTTTCGGCCTTCTCCTTCGCCTCGGCCTCCGCTCTCTCGGCGGCCCGTCTCGCCTCGGCTTCCGCGTGAATGGCGCGGTTCTTCTTCGTCTGGACCACAAAGATGATGATCGTGATGACGAGAAGGATCAGCTGGGGAACCAGCGTCTGCAGGATCGGGTAGATGCCCAGCACGTCAAGCACGTCGGTGTAGGGGATCCACTGCAGCCACACCGGGGACGTCGCCGTAAACACGTCGCCTTCGATGAGCTCCTTGATGCCGCCTCCCAGGAAGGAGATCGACATGACGAACATCAGAATGCTCGTGGCGGTGAAGAACGGCTTGATCGGGATCCGGATGCTCAGCAGGTGGATCGCCAGGTAGACGAACACGAGGCAGACGGCTCCGACCACAAACCCGGCCCAGACCATCCCGATGTTGTCGCCGGCGAGCATCGGCTGGAAGAACAGGACCACCTCCGCGCCTTCCCGGAACACCGCGAGGAACGCCGTGGCTGCCAGCGCGAACACGCTTCCGCTCTCGCTTCCGCGCTCCGCCTTGCTCTTGATGTAGGACGTCCAGGCGTCCGTCTCCGACTTGGAGAGCATCCAGTTGCTGACGTAGTAGAGCACGCACACCGCGATGAGGGCGGTGACGCCTTCGATGATCTCCTGGTTCGCCGTGTTGGCCAGCTTGAGCTGATTGAGGAGCCACGCGAGCACGAAGCTCAGGATGATGCCGAGAACGGATCCGAAGTAAACCGGGCGGACCAGCCTCTTCTTTCTCTTCTCGTCCGCGCCCGCGGATTTGATGAGGTAGGCGATGATCGCTCCGACGATGAGGATCGCCTCAAAGCCCTCGCGGAGAATGATGGAGAAGCAGGCGATGAACGTCGCCATGGCGGCGGATCTCTGCGTTCCCGCGGCCTCCGTGCTTCCCGAGGAATCGGAGGAGCTGTCGTCCGAGACGCCGTCCAGGGCGTTCGCGTCCGCGTGGAGCATGCTCCTTAAGGTCTCGCACTCGGCGTTGAAATCCTCCCGCGGGCCGCCCGCCTTCGCCACGGCCTTGGCGGCCGCGAACTGAAGCTCCATCTCGGACTTTCTCGCCCCCGAGATGTAGCCCATCGCGATGCGCTCGAAGCCGGTCGTCTCATAGTAGCCGTAGTAGGCGTTCTGGATCGTCTTGTAGGCCCCGTCCGCGTCTCCCGCCGCGTACATCTCCTCGGCGGCGTCGATCACCGTATCCATCGCGGCGGCGACGTCATTCCATGTGACCGCGGCCGCCCCGGAGGCCTTCCATTCATCCCAGGTCGCCAGATACTCCGTATCCGCCGCGACGCTCCGGGCGCCGAGCACCAGCATCGACAATGCGGTGAGCAGTACGAGGAAACGCGCTCCTAATGTTCTTTTGATGCTTTTCACGTCAGTCTCACTCTTTTCTGTTTGATATTGGTCATATAATAAATGAAATATTCAACGACTCACAATTAAAATAATTCGCTTTCAGTTTTATTTATCTAACTCCGACATTATACAACCGGCTGTCACCGTTCGGTTGTCTGATATTGACTTTTAATCGTCATTTCAGGCCGGACGGCACAGCCGCTCACTTCTTCTCAGGCCGGACCGCGCCGCGGTTCTCCGCTCTCCACCCGGAGCCGGGCTGCGGAGGCGGTCATTCTCTCTCCAGTTTTCCGCCGCTCATCCGGAAGCGGATGTCGCCGAAATCCGCCGCGTCCCTGTCGTGGGTCACCAGGAGCACGGCCGCTCCCCTGTCCGCTTCCTCCCGGAACGCCTCCAGCACGATCCGGGTATTCACGTCGTCCAGATCCCCCGTCGGCTCGTCGGCCAGAAGGATCTCCGGCTCCATCAGAAGGGCGCGGGCGATCGCGGCCCTGCGCAGCTCTCCTCCCGACAGCTCCGACGGCATGACGCCGGCAAGCTCCGCGATGCCGAACCGCTCCAGCAGGGCGGCCGCCTTCTCCTCCGCCCCGGGGACGTCCTTCTTCCGGCACAGGGCCCGGGGAAGCAGGACGTTTTCGAGAACGGTGAGGGCCGAGAGCGCGCTTTTCACCTGGGGCACCAGCCCGATATGCTCGTTCCGCAGCCTTGAGATCTCCTCGTCGCCCAGGGAATAGAGATCCGCGTCGTCCAGCAGGACCCGCCCCGTCGTCGGCCGCAGCAGCCCCGCCAGGATATTGAGGAGGGTGCTCTTGCCGCTGCCGGAGTGCCCGGAGATCACGGTGATCTTCCCCGGCTCCGGAGAGAAGTCCGTCTGCGCCAGGGCGGTGAATACGTTGGATTCTCCCCGGCGCCGTATAAATTGTCTGCTGATGCCTTCTGCTTTCAGTCTCATTGCCGGTCCCCCCGAAGAATCAGGGCGGTATCCGCCCTGCTGATGCGAAGCGCGCTGAGCCCGGAGGCGAGCGACCCGGCGGCCGCGGAGATCACCACGGCCAGGACGGCGTACAGCGCCGCGGTCCCGGCGCCGGGGAGCAGGAACGGCATGCCGAAGGACGTCTCGATCAGGCCTCCGAAGGCCGTCGTGACCAGAAGCGCCAGCAGAACGCCGATGAGGCTCCCCGCCGCGCAGACGAGAAAGGCCTCCCGGACCAGCAGCAGGCCCACCGTCTTTCCGGAGGCTCCCACCGCGCGGAGCACGGCGTACTCGCCCCTTCTCTCGTTTGAAATCATCATAAAGGCCACCGCCAGCACCGCCAGGCCGAGAATCCAGATCACGACCACGAGCCCGCCGATCACGTCCGAGGTGCCGGCAAGCCGGTCCGCGACGTCGCTGATGAGATTCTGTGAGCGGAACGCCTCCACCTTCCTCACGTGGATGTTGATGTCGCCGAGGACCTCGTCGACGGAGGTGCCGTCCGCCACATTGATCAGGACGCAGGAGACGATCCGGTCCGGGTCGACGTCGCCGAAGTCGAACAGCTTCTTCTCCTTGGCAGCCTCGATCAGGGTTTTCACGGTCTCCTCGCTTGCGTAGACCGCCGTGTCGAGGTAGGTCCCCGTCTTGTTGAGCCGCGCCGCGACATGGCAGTCCGAGCCGTAGAACGTCAGCACGTCCCCGGCGAAGGCGTTGAGATCCGCGCCGACCAGAATCTCCATGTAATCCAGGGTCCCCCGGAAGGAGCTCTGGATCCAGGGCGCGATGGTAAAGTCCGTCTCTGGGTCATAGCCTATGATCTGGACCGCGGCGGAGCAGCAGCCCGAGCTGGTGGAGGCCAGGAAGAACTGCTCCGAGATCTGGCCGACTCCGTCCATCGCGCGGATCTTGTCGACGACGTCCCGGTCCATGTAGAAATAGCCCGGGTTTCCCTGGAGGACAAGATTCGAGAACTGCTTTTTCGTGACGGCCTCATAGGGCACGACCATGATATCCGCTCCGAGCTTCGCCCTCAGCGAGGACAGCCCTGCCCGAAGCCCCGAGATCACCAGGACGCCGGAAAGGATCGAAAAGCTGAGGAACGCCGCCAGGAGAACCAGCGAGACGCTCCTCACAGGCTTCCTCTGCAGATTTTTCAGAGGAATCTGACTTTTCCTGAGCATGCTAACCCTCCGTCCCCCGCCGCCGGGCGGTTTCCCTTGTGCGGCGGGAGCTTTCATTTTAGTTATTAAGACTAAACCATTATACAATAAATCAATTTTCATGCAAGGCTATTCTGTGATAGAATGACCTATATATCATTTGTTAGTCATATCGTATTTTCGATTAACTTATTTCATCACTGACAGAAGGTACATACAAGCGATGACGGATGAAGAGTGGAGCGCGATCAGCAGACGGGACGGCAGTTACGACGGAAGATTCTTCTACGGGCGGAAAACCACAAAGAAGGTCTGCCGCCCTTCCTGCCCTGTCCGCCTGTGCAGCCCGAAAAACATCATCATTTTCCGGACCTTTGAGGCGGCGGCGGACGCCGGATACACGCCCTGCAGGAGATGCCGCCCCGATCTGCCCTGGTGGAACGGGGCGAGCGCGGAGCTGGCGGAGACGGCGCGCCGGTACATAGACCGGCACTACGCCGAGAAGTTCTCTCTGGAGGCCATCGCCGGCTCCCTCTATGTGAACGGCAGCTACCTCACCCGCATCTTCCGCAAATACAACGGATGCACGCCCCTGGTCTACCACAACCGGGTGCGGTGCGAGGAGGCGAAAAAGCTGCTGGAAAACCCGGATCTGAGCATCTCCTTCATCAGCGACGCCGTGGGCTACGCCTCCTCCTCCCACTTCTCCCGGGTATTCCGGGAGCTCACGGGCGTGACCCCCTCGGCTTACCGCGACGGGCCGCGGCCGCAGCCGGACGGCGGCGAAGAGCCTTAAGAACAAAGGGGGACAAAGGTTCCTGTGATACAAAAAGCGCGCCTCCTTCATCGCTCTGCGATGAGGAAAGCGCGCTTTTTCGCGTTTCTCACTTATGTTCCGCCGCCGGGCGGATCCCGCTGCCGGCCCTGCCGGAGTGTTCCTCCGGTCCGGCTGCCGCGCCGGTTCTCTGCCTGTACGATCCCGCCGCCGGGCGGTCACGCCGTCTGGGTCTCCTCTCCCGGCTCCTTCAGCGTCACGTTCAGCTCCGGACCGAGGGGTCTCACGGTGTCGGACGTCTCGTCGTTGGAGACCGCCGCCTGTCCCGTGGCCATGGCGGCCAGAACCGTCTGCGTGTCCACTTCGGTCACGACGGGCATCCTGGCGTACTCCGCGGCCAGGCGGACCGCGCTCTGCGCCGCTCCGCACACGAGCGAGGAGCCTCCCTCAAAGCCCTTGTGCTCCTCAAAGGACATCAGCAGCGACCGGATCAGGCCCTCATAGTTCGGAAGCGCCGAAAACTGGATATTCTCCGAGGAGGACATCGCGTCGAAGCCCACGGTGGCGAAGGGCTTCTGCAGATTCTCGGCGGCCATCCTGACGGCCTCGGCGATCTTCACCTGGTCCGTGATGATCAGCTGGGCGCCGCTCTCATAGTAGTCCTCCGCCTCCTCCATCCGCAGAGGGGACAGCTCGTCGGTGCCGGCAAATTCGGCGGTGAGCGTCAGCGAGTCCGTCGATACGCCGAGGGACCGGGCGGCGTATCCCACGCCGTTCAGGAATCCTTCGTAGTACTCGTCCCCGGCTTCCGTCCTCCGTCCCGAGAACCAGACGATATTCGTGTAGCCCTCCCTGACGGCGGTGCTGCCCGCCAGGAAGCCCATGCTCTTCCGGTCGCAGGTCACGCACTCGGTGTTGCTCCGGATGCTCGATCTGGCGTTGTCGTTCTTCCTCGGCTCACCGTCGACGAGAACGAACCGGACGTCCTTGCAGGCGCTCTGCGCGCTGTAGACGGGAATCTCCATGTCCCCGCCGCAGGCGATGACGTAGGCGGCCCCGTCGCCGGATGCGGCCTTGATCTGGGCTGCCACGGCGTCGTTCCCCGCGGCGGAGGCCGTGTAGGTCTTCCAGGGATAGGCCTTCTCGGAGGCGTAGCTGCTGATCCCCGATTCGAGCGCCGCCACTGCGCCCCCGGAGGCCGTTCCTCCGGGCCCGCACACCAGCGCGTACCTCAGTCCCCCGCTCTTCGAGCCGCACGCGGTAAGCGCGGCGGCGGCCGCCAGAGCCGCGATCACTCCCAGAATCCTGTAAACAGGCGCCTTTCCGCCCAAGGCCGGTGTCATCATGTTCCGCATCGTATCTTATGCCCCTCGTTACTGTTCAAACAGAACTCTCATCACCTGCGCGGCCGCCATCTTCTGGATTCCGTCCGGATCCTTCAGCGCCGTCCCGGCTCCCGTGACCTTCCATCTGGCCTTCCCCACATAGTTGAGGTAGGACTTGCTCACGGTCCTGGCGGCGTAGGGCCACTCCGGGAAATATTTCTTCATATAGTAGGCGGCGTTCTTCGCGGCGATTCCCGCCGTTCCGCTGATCTGCACTCCCTTCGGGGAGCTGTGGACCAGAAGGACGCTGTCGTCGGAGAACTCTCCCAGCGAGATCCAGACGTGCCCGTCCATGCTGACGACGTCGCCCGGCCGGAAGGTCTGGCTGGCTCCGTTTTTGGAGAGTTCCGCCCAGCCCTTGCCCGCGTAGTAGGACGCGACGCCGGTCGACTGCTGGACCAGGTTTTTGTTGCCCTCCGTCTTGTAGAGGGTGTTGTAGAGCACCCAGGCCGCAAAGCCGGAGCAGTCAAGCCCCTTGCCGTAGTCGTAGCGGTACCGGGTGTAGTCGTAGGAATCGGTCGCGTACTTGTTGAAGAACTTCTGCCAGCTGGTCTGATATCCGATGATGGCGGTATCAGTGCCGATGCCTCCCCAGCCGCCGCCCCAGATGTAGAGCGTCCGGCCGCAGGGCACCATGGCGTTCTGCAGATAGGACTTCAGCGTGCGCCGGCCGTTGATCGTGTTCTTGTATTTCCTGTTGGGATTGATCCTGTCCACCTCCGGGTCCTCGACGGAGACCCGGACCAGCCGCCAGTTCTCCCCGCTCATCGCCCGGCTGTAGGTGTGCATGTAGATCGGCGCGTTGTTCGCGGAGGAGCTTCCCTTGACGGTGAGGCACTTCTTCGACATCGCGGACTGGATGATGTAGTAGGACCCGTTCTTAAGGAAATACCACCTCTGTCCGTAGAGGCCTCCCTGGGTCGCCTGTCTGACCTCCGCTCCCTCGGCCGTCGAGTTGCCCTTGATTCCGACCGCCATGTTGCTCTTCAGGCTGATCATCATATAGGTGCCGCCGACCGACGGTCTGAGGTAGAAGATCTGGGCCTTCGCCTTCTTGTAGGCATAGGAGACCGCGGGCGCGTATTTGGCCGCGGAGTAATTCTTGATGGTCAGCGAACCCTTCAGATTGCATTTCGGAACAAGGACGTAATAGCCTTCTGAAACGGTTGCCGCGCTCGTAATCGGATCCACCCTGTTCGCGGCGTCTGCCGTGACGGCGGAAAACGGCAGCAGCAGGACAGCGAGTATCGCTGCCAGTCGCAGCAGTTTCTTCATGGTTTTCCCCCTGACATGTGTTTATTTTATTACAACAGTTAACATTAACTTAACATCTTGGCGGCTTCTTTACAAGGGTGAATCCGCGGAAAAGGCGCAACTTATCCGTTTTTTTATCCGATTCGCGGCCAGGACACATAAAAAGCCGGGGCAGATTCCTCAGGAATCTGCCCCGGCGGGTGTGTCAGCTCAGCCCTCAGGCTGCCTTCCGCCGATTATTCCTCGACGTCGGCATACATGAAGTACCAGTAGCCGTAAGCGGAATGCCACATGCCCGTGATCTTGCTGCTCTGCAGCCAGAAGTCGTTGTAATACGCGACCGGGCAGCAGGCGCTTTCGGCCATCATGATGTCCTCGGCGTTGTGAAGGGCGGCGGAGCGCTCTTCGTTGTCAAGCGTCGAACGGGACAGCTCGATCGCGGCGTCGAAGTCGGCGTTGTTGAACTTGCCGTCGTTGTTGCCGTTCTGAGAGTACAGCAGCTCGATCATGTTGGACGGATCCGAGTAGTCTCCGACCCAGCCGTTGCGGGCGATCTCATACTCGCCGTTCCGGCGGGTAGGTGTGAAGCTGGACCACTCGACGATCTCGACCTCGAGGGTGACGCCGATCTGGCCCCAGGCATCCTGCAGATACTCAGCCACGACCTTGTGGTAGCCGGCATCGTTCGTCATGTAGTGAAGAACCGGGAGACCTTCGCCCTCCGGATAGCCGGCCTCTTCGAGAGCCGCCTTGGCGCCTTCGATGTCCGCGTTCAGAGGCAGATACGCCTCGCCGCCGTTGGCCTTCTCCATGAAGTCGCCGCCGGCCGGATCCTTCCAGCCCGGGCCCATGAAGTTCACGGCCGGTGAATAGGTGCCCTGCATCAGGGTGTTGGCCACATAATCTCTGTCGATCGCGAGGTTCAGGGCTTCACGGACCTTCGGGTTGTCAAGCGGCTCAACCTGCGTGTTGTAGGAGATGTAGTAGGTTCCGATGATCGGATCCACGTGGAACTCTTCGTTGCCCTCAAGGCTCGGGATATCCTCCGTCGGGACGTCCTTGATGAACAGAACTTCGCCGTTCTGATAGGCGCTGTAAGCCGCGTTGGCATCCTCGATCAGGTTCCAGCGGATGCTTCCGAGCTTGATCGCGTCGGCGTTCCAGTAGTTCGGGTTCTTCTCGGTCAGGATGTAGGAGCTCGGCACCCACTCCGTGATCATGAACGGTCCGTTGGAGATGAAGGTGGACGGATCGACGGCCCAGGCGTCGCCGTTCGCCTCAACGGTCGCCTGCTGAACCGGGCTCAGCGTGGCGAACGCGGCAAGGCTGTCGAAGTAAGAGCAGGCGTTCGAGAGCTCGACCACCAGGGTCTTGTCGTCTTCCGCCGTCACAGCCAGCGCTTCCAGGTTGCCCTCGATCGCTTCGTCGAAGCCCTTGACCATGCCGAGAACCGTGTCGGCGTAGGGAGCCGCGACTTCCGGATCGCAGACGCGCTGCCAGCTGTAAACGAAGTCGCCGGCCGTCAGGTCGCTGCCGTCGGACCACTTCAGGCCGTCACGCAGATGGAAGGTCCAGGTGAGGCCGTCTTCAGAGACGTCCCAGCTCTCAGCCTGGCCGGGGGCGATCTCGCCGTTCTCGTCGACGGTCAGAAGGCACTCGAAGATGTGCAGGATCATGTTGCCGCCGTCAACCGCGCTGTTCAGTGCGGGATCGAGCGTCTCCGGGTTCGGGCCGACCTGAACGGACAGCTCCTTGCCGCCGTCTTCCGCTGCGGAGACGGTCATCGCCATACCGCAGATCGAGGAAACAGCTAATGCCGCGGTGAGTAATGCAGCGATTACTTTCTTTTTCATGCTTCCCTCCTCTAAAAATAAAGTGTTATTTGCCAAGGCAGGCGAACCTGCCATATGCACTAAACTATATCACGACAGCACGGCCGTGTCCATGAGTTTCTGGCACGCGGGGGCGTTCGCAGGGCATTCGCCAGGGTCCCTCGACGGCCCGCGCCAGCGCGGCCGTCGGCAGCTTTTCCTTTTTTGGAAAAGCTTACGCATGGCTCCGTGCCTCCGGCACTCCCGCCATGCTCCCGCCATTCGCATTCCCGGCCTTACGGCCTCCATGCTCATGTCGGGCATTCGCCAAGGTCCCTCGACGGCCCGCGCCAGCGCGGCCGTCGGGGACTTTGGCTCATAGCTTTTCGAGGTTATGACAAGCTGCGAAATGGCCGGGCGAGACTTCCTGCCAGGCGGGCACTTCGGCGGCGCACTGCTCCGTCGCGTAGGGGCAGCGGGTACGGAACCGGCAGCCCGAGGGCGGGTTCAGGGGACTCGGCACGTCGCCCTCCAGGACGATGCGCGCGTTCCTGCGGGCCGTCTCGGGATCCGCCACCGGAATCGCGGAGATCAGGCTCCGGGTGTAGGGGTGGACGTTGTGGAAGATCAGCTCGTTGGCGTCCGCCATCTCCACCATCCTGCCCAGATACATGACGCCGATCCGATTGGAGATGTGCTTCACCACCGACAGGTCATGGGCGATGAAGAGGTAGGTAAGTCCCATCTCGTTCTGCAGGTCCTCGAACATGTTGACAACCTGCGCCTGGATCGACACGTCGAGGGCGGAAATCGGCTCGTCGCAGACGATGAATTTCGGGTTGACGGCCAGCGCCCGGGCGATGCCGACGCGCTGCCGCTGGCCGCCGGAGAACTCGTGCGGGTAGCGGTTGGCGTGCTCGGAATTGAGGCCCACCTGCTCCAGCAGCTCCTGGATCCGGTTGTAGCGGTCCTTCTTGTCCGGCGTCAGCCCGTGGATATCCAGCGCCTCGCCGACGATGTCCCCCACGGTCATGCGCGGGTCGAGGCTGGCGTAGGGATCCTGGAACACGATCTGCATCTGGCGGCGGTAGGGCTTCATGTCCACCGCGGTTTTCGTCCCGTAGCCCGGCACGTTCAGGGCGCGGCCCTCCTCCGTCTCAGGGACGTTGCCGCTGTCATAGAGAAGCTTTCCGTCGTAGATGATCCGGCCTTTGGTCGGCTCATAGAGGCGGAGCACCGTCCGGCCGGTGGTGGTCTTGCCGCAGCCGGATTCGCCCACGAGTCCCAGCGTCTCTCCTTCATTGATGAAGAAGGACACGTCGTCCACCGCCTGGACATAGCGTTTCTTCCTGCCGAAGCCGCCCGCCGGGAAGTACTGATACAGATGCTCTACTCTAAGCAGTTCCTTGCTCAATTCTCCTGACCTCCCTCCTGGGCCGCCTTCTGGTTAAGCCAGCAGGAGGCGTAATGTACATCGTCGAAGTACGTGACCGGCGCCTTCTCCCGGAGGCAGATCTGCATGCAGCTGTCGCAGCGGGAGGCAAAGGGGCATCCCTTCGGCGGGTTGAGAAGGTCCACCGGCGTCCCCTCGATGGGGATCAGCCGCTCATGCTCCGTGGCGTCGATCCGCGGAATGCTCCGGATCAGGCCCTTGGTGTACTCGTGCTTCGGCCTGTAGAAGATGTCGTCCGTCGTGCCGTATTCGACGATATTGCCCGCGTACATGACCGCGATGTGGTCGCACATGCTGGCCACCACGCCCAGGTCGTGGGTGATGATCATGATCGCCATGCCGAGCTTTTCCTTCAGCTCCATCATCAGCTCCAGGATCTGCGCCTGGATCGTCACGTCGAGGGCCGTCGTCGGCTCGTCGGCGATCAGAAGCTTCGGCTCGCAGGCCAGGGCCATCGCGATCATGATGCGCTGCCGCATACCGCCGGACATCTCGTGGGGATACTGCTTGAGGCGTCTTTTGGGCTCGTTGATGCCGACCAGCGTCAGCAGCTCCTCCGCCCGCTCGTCGATCTCCCTGCGCGATTTGTTCGTGTGGAGCTTCAGCACCTCGCGGATCTGGTTGCCCACCGTGTAGACCGGGTTCAGCGACGTCATCGGATCCTGGAAGATGATCGACACCTCGCTGCCGCGGATTTTCCGCAGCTCCTTCTCGGTCATGTCGTTGATATGGTGTCCGTTGAAATCCAGGCTCCCCCCGAGGAGCTTGCCCGGATACGCGGTCAGTCCCATCAGGGAATAGGCGGTCACGGACTTGCCGGAGCCGCTCTCGCCCACGATGCCGAGGACCTCGCCCTCCTCGATATGAATGCTGACGTCGTTCAGCGCCTTGACCTCTCCGGCCGGCGTAAAGAACGAAAGCCGCTCATGTTCTATGTTTACCAGATATTCACTCATCGGCCTGTCTCCCCTTGCTCAGGTTTCCGCCACTTTGCGTCGTCATCAGTTCTTCATCTTGGGGTCAAAGGCATCCCGCAGACCGTCGCCCAGCAGATTGAAGCTCAGGATGATCAGACTGATCAGGATCGCCGGGATGAACAGAAGGTACGGGTATGTGTTGATGCCGTTGATCGCGTCGCTGGCCAGACTTCCCAGGGAAGGCATCGGCACCGCCACGCCCAGGCCGAGGAAGCTGAGGAAGCTCTCGGTGAAAATGGAGGACGGGATCTGCAGCGTCGTCGTCACGATCAGCGTGCCGATGCAGTTTGTCAGCAGGTGCTTGCGGATGATGCGGCCGCTGGAGGCGCCGAGGGCCCGGGCTGCCGTCACGTATTCACTCTCCTTGAGGGTCAGGATCTGGCTTCGCACCATGCGCGCCATGCCGCCCCAGTACAGAAGGGCAAAGACGATGAAGATGCTGATCAGGTTGCGCCCCAGCACCTGGATCCACCCGAAGCCGGGCACCGTCGCCAGATGCTCCAGGGGGGCCTTCAGCGCAAAGCTCAGAAGAACGATCAGCAGCACGTCCGGGATCGTGTAGATGATATCCACGATCCGCATCATGATGATGTCCACCCAGCCGCCGAAGAACGCGGCAATGGAGCCGAAGACCGAGCCGATGAGCAGGATGATCACCGCCGCCACCAGGCCGACGATCAGGGAGACGCGGCTCCCCATCATCACGCGGATCGCGTAATCACGTCCCAGCTTGTCCGTCCCGAGCACATGCGGGAAGACGGCTTCTCCCGCCGCCTTGCGCTCCAGCTCCTGCTCCGAGTATTCGAAGGGAGCCAGGTGCTCGCTGCCGCGGACCTGCTGCTCATAGGTGTACGGATAGAAGGCCGGCACGATAAATGAAAAGATCATGATAATGATGATGACCACGAGGCTGGTCATCGCCACCTTGTTGCGCCGGAACCGGCGCAGGCCGTCCTTCCAGAAGCTGACGCTTTCGCGCATGACCACCAGGCCCTGCTTTTCCTCGTTTGACGCCGGAAGAAAATCCTCCGGGCTGATCCTGGCCTGAAAACTGAGTGGATTGGGAGTCGGTTTCATCTTCTCTCCTTCGTAGTTCTGCCATTCCGGAAATCCCCCGCGGGCACCGGACTCATTTGCCGCAACAGACCGCCGTTACTTCAGCTTGATTCTCGGGTCGATAATCTTGTAGACGATGTCAACCAGCACGTTCATCAGGACGACGAGGGTCGCCAGGAAAATCGTGGTTCCCATGATCAGCGTGTAGTCGCGGTTCGTGATCGAACTGATGAATTCTCCGCCCAGACCCGGGATCACGAAAATCTTCTCCACGATGAAGCTGCCCGTCACGGTGTAGGCGAGCAGCGGTCCCATGTAGGTGACCACCGGGAGAATCGCGTTGCGGAGCGCATGCTTGAAGAGACTCACAAACTGGTTCAGACCTTTTGCCCGCGCGGTCCGCATGTAGTCCTGTCCCAGGACGTCCAGCATGGAGGACCGCATGAGGCGCGTGATGTAAGCCGTAGGATAGAAGGCGAGGGCCGCCACCGGCATGATGTAGTTCTGCCAGGATTTCAGGCCCAGGGTCGGGAAGAGCCCCGTATACTTGAGAAGGGTGCAGGTCACGAAGCTGGGCACGGCGATGCCGCAGGTGGCGATGACGATGATGAGGTTGTCCATGACCTTGCCGCGGTTCACCGCGGAGAGACACCCCAGAGGCACGCCAACGCAGAAGGCGACCAGCACGGCCAGGCCGCCGATCCTGGCGGACACCGGGAACTTCGTGGAAATAATCGACATGACGGTGCGCCCGCGCTGCTTCAGGCTGTCGCCGAAGTCAAGATGCAGGGCGTCGTTCATATAGGTGAGATACTGCTGCCCCAGCGGCTTGTCCAGCCCGTATTTCTCCTCCAGCGCGGCCAGGGCCTTGGGGCTCACGGCCTTCTCGGAAAGAAACGGACCTCCGGGCACCATATTCATAAGGAAAAAGGTCAGCGTCGCGACGAGCCAGATCGTGACCAGCGCCAGGCCGAGCCGCTTCAGGATATACTTTGCCATAGAGTTCTTCTCCTTATTCTGAAATCCCGTCGGCCGGAGACCGCGCTCCGCTCCGGAAACGACTGGCTCCGGAACCTCCGCGCGGCGGCGCGCCGCGAATGTGTGAAAGTTGAAAATAACATACAAATTTCACAATTTTTTATTTTATCGTCACGGGATTCTATCTGTCAAGGTAATTGACGGGCCGAAAAGACGGCGGATCCGGTTCCCGCGGCCTCCGGCCGCGTCACGGACCGTCGGAACCGGCTCTGTGCGCCAGAAACCGCTCAGTGCGTCAGGTCCCGCTCAGTGTACCAGGGACCCGCTCAGTGCGCCGGGTCCGTCCTCAGATCATCAGGACCTTCACCGCGCAGTAGACCAGCAGCGCCGCCATGACGGCGTTGACCGCCTTGTAGCAGCGGCTGTAGACCCTGAAGAGCAGGCTTCCCGCCGCCGTCCAGATCAGGTTTCCCGTCCCGCAGCAGGCGGTCATCGTCACCGCGAACAGGAGGACGAGGGGAAACCCGGAGCCGTGGGGAAGGAAGTAGCCGGGATAGGCGGCGAGGCCGAGCATGATGACCTTGACGTTGAGAAACTGCAGCAGAAAACCGTCGCGGAATCCCAGCGGCCGGGTCACCTCGGCGCTGTCCGCGCCGGCAGGCTTTCGCGTCAGCGTTTTCCAGGCAAGCCAGAGGATGTAGGCGGCGCCGACGTACCGGAAATAGGGAGCGATCCCGGGAATCAGATTCCCCAGAACGCTGCAGAAGCCTCCCGCCAGCAGCATCACGGTGACCAGGCCGGTCCAGATGCCCAGCAGCAGGGGGACACACCTGCGGAAGCCGAACTGCCCCGCGGCCGCCAGCAGCAGGATGTTGTTGGGTCCGGGAAGGAACGTCGTGGCGCAGGCGTAGGCGATAAACGAGAGATATACGTCAAGGGGCATAGGCTTCGCTCCTCAAAAAAGAATCCTGTCCATGAAAACGGGCATCCGTCCGCCCGGGCCGGGGGGGACGGATGCCCGGATGGAGCCGCGTATTCACCTGCCGCGCGGCTCCGGCCGGCATTGCTTTCGTGAATTACTCGGTGAACAGCGCGACGTACGCCTGGGCTTCTTCCTCGCTCATATTCGCGTTGGAGACAAGGGAGGCCACATACCAGTCGGCCGCTCCCGCCGCCGCTTCCTTGAAGGAATCGGAGTCGACGTCTTCATACGGGGTGACCTGCATCACGCCGGATTCCGTCCACTCCGCGACGAGCTCGTCGACCTTCGCGCGGTTGGTCTCCTTCTGGTACTGGACGGCCTTCGCGGCGTTGGCGTCGATGACGGCCTTCTGCTCATCCGTGAACTGATCGTAGGCGTCCTGGTTGATGCAGAAGAACAGGCAGTCATAGTAGGCGTTCCAGAGGGAGATGTAGTCCTGGACGTCCTGGACGGAGGCGGAGTCGATGGCCGTCTCCGGATTCTCCTCGCCGTCGACGGTTCCCTGCTGCAGGGAGGTGTAGGTCTCGGACCAGTTCATGACGGTGGCGTCGCAGCCCCACTCCTTGTAGACCTCGGCGCAGAGATCGTTGGCGCAGATTCTCATCTTGATCGAGGAGAGATCGTCAACCTTCGTGATGGGCTGCTTGGAGTTCGTGATCTGGCGGAAGCCGTTCTCGGCAATGCCTTCGCAGACAAGGCCGTACTCGGAGAGAACGCCCTTGAGGGCCTCGCCGGCCTCGCCGCCGAGGGTCTTGTCGACGTCTTCGTAGTCGTCAAAGATGTAGGGAAGGGAAACCGCGTTGAAGCGGGGATCAAAGTTGGCGTAGATCAGGTTGGAATGAAGGGAGACCTGGATCGGATCGCCGTCCATCAGGCCCTGGATTCCGTCGACCTGGGAGCCGTTGACGAGCTGCTCGCCCGCGTAGACTTCCACGGAGACGGCGCCGCCGGTGGATTCCTGCATCAGAGCGTTGAAGTAGTAGCCGGCCTGCGCCCAGGTGGAGGTATCGCCCGTGGAGCAGTCGAAATTCCACGTGACCGTCGACCACTCGTCGGTCCCGGTGTACTCCGCGGCCTCATCGGCGGCGACGTAGACGTCCGAGCCGTCGTAGTCGTGATAGGAAAGCTCCGACGCGGAAACGGTCAGGCCGGTGCTCATCGTTGTCAGAGCGAGTAAGGTTGCAGATACCAGCGCGATTTTTCTTTTCATGCTTCTCTCCTTTGCATCATTGCGGTGCGTCCGGCCGCGGCCAAAGCCACAAAATCAGAAGGACCGTGAGACGGCGGACCGGACTTGTTGCGTTGTATTTATCATCATCCGCCGCCCGCGGGCGGGCAGATCAATGAGCGTTCTCAGCCCTTCACGAGCAGCAGGCTGATCTGGGGAATATAGGTGATCAGCAGCAGCACGATCAGGCAGGCGATGATCATCGGCACGACCGCCTTCGCAATCATCGGGAGGGTGATGTTGTAGAATTCGTCCCTGCCGGCCTCCAGCGACTTTTTGACGTCCCGGATCCGGAGCCCGATGGCGACGAAGAGGTTGACGCCCACGGGCGGCGTCACCTGGCCGATGGCCAGATTGACGGTGGCGACGATGCCGAAGGCGATCTCGTTGTAGCCGAGGGCCCTGGCGACCGGCAGCATGATCGGGATGAAGATGTACATCGCCGAGTTCGCGTCGATGAAGCAGCCCGCGATCAGGAAGACGATGTTGATGATGATCAGGAAGATGTACTTGTTGGCGGATACGCTCTGCAGCAGCTGCTGCGTCGCCTGGGAGATGCCGAACAGCGTGCAGCAGTAGGAGAAAAGAGACGCGGAGGCGATGATCAGCATGATGCCTCCGGTCGTCTTCGCGGAGTCCACCAGGATCCTTCCCAGATCCGCGAGGGAGACCTCCCTGTAGATGAACATGCCGACGATGATGCCGTAGACGACCGAGACGGCCGCCGCCTCCGTCGGAGTGAAGACGCCTCCGTAGATGCCGCCGAGAATGATCACAGGCATCAGGAGTCCCCACACGGCGTCCCTGAAGCTGTCCCAGCGCTCCTTCGCGGTGTGCTTCTCATGGGACGGCTCGATCCCCTTCTTCTTCGCCTCGATCAGCACGACGACGGCCAGGGCGACGCCCATCAGGATGCCCGGGATGATGCCGGCCATGAACATGTCGCCGACGTTGCATCCGGCGATGGAGGCGTAGACGACAAAGGCGATGGACGGGGGGATGACGATGGCGATGGAGCTCGACGTCGCCATCAGGGCCTCGGAGAACGCGGGCGTGAAGCCCGACTCAATCATCGCCGGGATCAGCACGGCGCCGAGGGCCGCGACCGTCGCGGGACCCGAGCCGGAGATCGCCCCGAAGAAGCAGGCCACGATGACGCACACGATGGCCATTCCTCCGCGTCTGTGTCCCACGCAGCTGTCGATGAATTTGACGAGTCTCCTGGAGATTCCCGCCTTGGCCATGATGTTGCCGGAGAGGACGAAGAAAGGAATCGCGAGAAGTAGGAACTTCGAGATGCCGGTATAGGTGTTGGTGGCGACGACGCTCAGCGTCATCGACGCGTATTTCGGCACGAAATGCGAGGCGTAGAGAACCGTGAAGACGGAGCTGAGCCCGAGGCAGATCGCGATGGGAACGCCGATCAGGAGCATCAGAAAGAAGGAAAGAAACAGTATCGCAGTCAGCATGGCTTATTCTCCTCCTTCCTTTCCGTCGTCTTTGCTGACACAGAATTCAATGCAGTTTTCCAGAAAATGCAGCGCCAGCGAGATGCCGCCCACGAGCACGAAGCCCCAGAAAAAGCTGACCGGGATGTGCAGGATCGGCGTGAACTTGTGATCGCTGATCACCTTCTTCCATCCCTCGTAGGCCATGAGCAGCGAGTAGGAGATGCAAAGGACCGTCGAGATCACGAGCAGGACCTTCTTCGCCTTCCGGCTGACCAGATCCGGGATCAGGGCCAGATTGACCAGCGCTCCGCTCCTGGCGGCGACGCCTGCCCCGATGAGGGAGATCAGGACGAAGACCGCGACGACGATCTCCTCCGTGAATCCCCAAGAGTGATGGAAAAGCTTCCTGCCGACGACGTTTCCGAAGGTGAGTACCAGAATCAGCACGGAGGAAAGCACCAGCGAGATGTTCTCGACGGCCGTGATGACGCTCATGATCTTCCTGTAAATCTTCATGTTTCCCGCTCCTGTCTCGTTTTACACAACAAAGGCCCTGTCCCACCTCGCAATTCCGGTGAACAGAGCCGTACCGCCTGTCTCACGCCTTTGTGAGTCCGACGTCCGCCGCCATAGATGAACGGCAGGCATACCCGTCATGCAGATCTTTCATGCATCAGGGCCGATTCCTTAATTATATATGAATTTCTTTATTCGTCAAGGGCACGATGCAGTCGTAACGCACGGTATTTCCCCTGACGGAGTACGAGGACTTCCTACCCGCCAGAAACGGCCCCCTGGCGGGACGCTTGACGACGATCCGCAGAGGCCCGGCCGCCAGCGCGGCCTCCAGCATGGCCTCCTCGTCGGCGCAGGGCGTCTCGAGGAGATGCAGCAGCTGGAATTTTTTCCGGATCAGCCCGCTCTTGGTCCTCCCGGGAAACATCGGATCCAGATAGATCACGTCGGGAGGCACCGCCAGGTGCCGCATGGCCTCCAGGCTGTCGCCGGCGTGAAGCGTCATCCTCCCGGCCGCCTCCCTGAGCTCCGGGATCTCCTCCGCCCTTCTCAGGGCGTCCGCGAGAAGGGCCGCGATGACGGGATTGTACTCGTAGAGATCGACGGTGCAGCCCGAGGCGGCCAGCAGGAGGGCGTCCTCCCCCAGGCCCGCCGTGGCGTCCAGCACCCGGGCCGGACGGCCGAGCCCTCTGATCCGGGCCGCCCGGAGGAGAAGCTCTCCCTGCAGCTCCCCTCTCCCGAGCCTCCGCCGCATGGCGGAGAAATCGGCCCGCAGCCGCATCCCGTTCCCCTCCAGGAAAAGGCCGTCTTCCTCGTAACAGAGGCGGAGCGTCTCCGCCCCGCCGGCGTCCGCGCGCTCCGCCGTCGCCGGGCGGGACGCCTCCCTCTTCCTCCGGCCGGACCGCCCTGCCGGTTCAGAACCTGAGGGCCCCGGCATCTCCGGATCAGAGGGTCCCGATACCTCCAGGCCGAACCGCTCCGCCAGCTGCTCCGCCCCGCGGCGCAGCGCCGGGTCATTTTCACAGAATATCACCATGTCAGCTTCCGGGCTCCTTTTCCCTCTGTACAAATTCCCTCTGCGCGAATTCCCCCCGCGCAAAGACGCGCAGAGCACGGATGCTCTGCGCGGTCTTTTCCGTTAAACGGGCATTCCTGTCCCGCTTCGCTGCATGCTCACGGACCTTTGCGGTCCGTCCGCGGTTCCGGCCCCTCCGGCGTTCAGCCGGCCGCCGGCTCGTCTTCCGCGAAGGACTCTCCGGCCTCGTCGTAGATCTCGTCGTCGATCTCGTAATCGTACGCCTCCTGCTCCACCTCGATCGTCGTGTCGGGGATGTCGAGGCCGTAGGCGTCGAGATACTCCTGGAGCCGTTCCGGCAGGGCGTCGGTCGGGGCGTAGATGTCCATGGAGGTGTAGGTATCCTCGTCCGTCACCACCGCGTGGATCACGACCAGATCCTGATAGGCCTCGTCCTCCTCGTCCTGTCCATACCGGACGGCGACCCAGGAGGCGTTGTCCGAGGTCCGGACCTCGCTCCTCTTCAGAGAGGAGGCTCCCATAAACGAGAGATTTTCGACATACTCGTCCATGAGGGACGTCCGGATGTCCGGATCGTCGTTCATATACATCTCGGCCGAGACGTAGACGCCCTGGGCGGAGGTCGACGCGTAGCCCACGTAGCTGTCCTCAGCGGCGTCGTAGTAGTCCTCGTACTCCTCATCGTCGTAGAGGGCGTCGTCTCCGTAGAATTCCTCGCCGGACTCCGTCCAGACGTCGTCTTCCCCGTCCCCGTAGAAGTCCTCGCCGGACTCTGTCCAGACGTCGTCTTCCTCGTCCCCGTAGAAGTCCTCGCCGGATTCCGTCCAGTACTCCCACTCGCCCTCATCGGGCATGGAGTCCGCTTCCTCCCACATGAGATCCTCGTCTTCTCCGCCGTACCAGTCCTCCGCCATGCTCTCGGACCAGGATTCCGCGCCGAAGAGGTCTTCATAGGACGCGTCGTAGGTGTCGTCCGCGGCGGTCATGACATAGGGCTCGTCTTCCCACACGTAGAAATATTTCGTTCCCACGCGGGAATCCTCAAACTCGTACCGGTGCAGGCTGACCTCGGGCGTGAGGTCCTCCTCCGTCAGGGCGATTTCTTCGCCGTCCGTCTCCGAGATTCCCAGGGCGTCCATCACCATTTTGAGGTACGTCTCGTCCGGCGTGTAATCCGTTCCGTAGAGATCCGTCCCCAGGGAATACATCGCGGTCGACCTCAGGGCCGTCCCGTCGTCGATCTTCCGGACGCTGATCATCTTTACCAGCGGCATCGTTCCCTTCCCGCTGAAGGACATCATCACCCAGGCCGAATCGTCGTTCCCCCTGGCAAAATCGGCGGAAATGCCGACGTAGGCCATGTTCTCGTTCACGGTGTTTTTCACCTGCTTCCTCAGGGCCTCCTCCGGGCTGCCGGACTCCTCCTCGAGGGCGTAATCCAGGGAGATGCTGTTGGCGTAGGAGCTGAGGGTCGAATACGTGCTGCCGTCCGTGTCGGCCACGGCCTCGATGCCGTCCCACACGCTGACCGCGACCTCCGTGTCGCTGAAGGGATTCTCAAGGCTGTTGTCCGTCAGCTTTTCCGACGTCGTCGTATAGTTGTCGCCCGAGAAATATTCCAGCTCCTCCTCGGTGAAGGGCTCCTCCACGTAGGAGTCCGCCTCTTCCTCCTCCGGGACCTCCGCTTCCGAAGACGCCGCGGGAACGCTCTCCGCCGCGGAGCCGCCCGCTCCGCCGTCATCCTTCGCCGCGCTTCTTCCGCAGGCGCCCAGTACAAGCACCGCCGCGAGCAGCAGGGCTGTTATCTTCATCCTGTTTTTCATAAACCGTCTCCTCGTCGTTTTTATATGCGGACATTCGCCTTCCGCTTCGCTGGTTGCTCCGGAACCATTATTCCATTGTTTTGTGTTCGTTCCGTGAAATCACGCGGCGAAGCGGGTGCAGAAAAAATAGACCAGGGCGAGCACCGCCGCCCCGCCGGCCGCCGCGGCCGCGTAAAAGCGGTATCGTTTCCCGGGATCGTAGTCCGGCTTTCCTGCGTACAGAATCAGTTCGGGGGTTTTATTTCCGTCGATTTCGGGCTGGTCCACCCTTTTGTACCGGCCGGGCTCCGTCCCCGCGGGAATCTCGTCCTCAAAGAGATACCTCTTCTCCTCGTACCCGAAGCGGGCCATCCGGATCAGCTGGACGCCGGAGAGAATCAGGACGAAGACCGCGAAGAAGCACCAGATCACCAGGGCGGACCAGCTCACGACGACCGCGAAGCCGGCGTCGGAGGAGGAGACGTTGCCTGCCGCCTTCCTGGCGAATTCCATGATCAGGTCCAGGACCGGCGCGACGATCATGCAGACAAAGAGCAGCCTGCAGAAAAAGGGGATCAGCGGCTCATGGGCGGACCGGATGAATCTCCTTCTCTTCGCCGCCGCGCGGTCCCGGTCGCGCTGATTCCTCTCCTCGTCCCCCGGATTTCCCATTCGTGAAAAGCCAAATCTTGCCATTTCTCAGTCCTCTTCTCGTTTCATATGGTCCAGCGCCCCGAAAAGGGCGGGAATCAGCCCGCTCGCCTCCCGGGCGAAGGATCCCACGTAGACGATCCCGGGATTTTTCAGGCCGCCGCACAGGATGGCGCCGGCGGACACCGTCGTCACCCACGTCTGATCCCCGTGTCCCGTCCGGTACAGGAATATCCGGCCGTCTTCGAGGAATGTGCGGACAAATTCCCCCGCGTCCGGCGTCTCCTCTTCGCGGATCAGGCCCTGTCGGACCCACTCCTTCACCGCCAGGACGACGGCTTCGTCCGCGGAGCAGGAACGGCCCGCCGCCACGGTGCCTCCTCTGTCCAGATAGGCCTCCGCCGGCTCCGGGAGCGGTTCGTGCAGCGACGCCCGCTCCAGCATCTGCAGCGTGCGGTCGATCAGGATCAGCTCGTCCTGCGTGACGATCGGGGAGGTGACGACGCAGGGAACCCCGATGTCCTCCGTCATCCCCATTTTTACGGTGGTGATGACCAGCGTCGGATTCAGCGCCGGGACGGTTCTTCTGTCATAAACCGGGACGGAGGCGATGATCTTCATCCTCATCCCGAAAAGCTTGCGGAGATTTTCCTCGAGGTACCGGGTCAGGCTGAGACTGTAATGGCTCACGATGACGGTCCGGATACCGGCGGCGGTTCTTCTCTCCTTTCGTTCCGCCGCCGAGCAGAGCATCGGGACCAGCCAGTTATTCGCGTTCTTCCTGAGCCGGAACCCCGTCATCTCCTCCAGACGGGCGGCGAGGTACCGCGCCGCCCCGCCCAGCATGACGTACTGCTTCTCCAGAAGATCCGTCGAGTACCTGCTCTGGGCCTGGGTCGGTATATCGCTGTTGCGGAAGGCCCTCACGCTGATGAGCAGCTCGGCCCGGAAGGTCTCGTCGTCCCGGAAGCTGATGCCGAATTTCTCCCACAGCTCGTCCTCCAGCCGTTCCGCTGCCCGGAGGGACGCCTCATCCGCCCCGGCGGCGGCGCTCTCATAGCTTTCGACGCCCGCGCTCATGACGCAGAGCCGGTCCAGGCGGCCGGTCAGCCAGTCGTAGTCGGCCTCCTCCAGCTCGATCTCCCACTGCTTCTTCAGGCGGTCCAGCAGGACCTCCACGGTTTTTCTGGAACGGCCGTACCGGCTGCAGCGGCCGGCGTTGTACATCCGGTGTTCCTCCAGGTTTCTGGCGTAAATGAGGGCCAGGGCCAGCCTCATGTTGACGATTCCGGGATCATCCAGGCGGATGCCGTTTTCCCTGAGGGCGCGGACGAGCTCGGTCCGGATCTCGTCCATGACCTTCCGGTCCGCGGGGCTGTTGCGGAGGCTGATGCCCTCGCGCGAGTCGAAATCCCAGCTGTCGCAGTAGATATGCAGCAGCACTTCCCTTTTCTTCATCTCGTCGTCCTCGATGAGGATGGCGTTGTTCCTGCGCTTCATCGCGATGTAGGGCTGGTGCTCGCAGACGCGGCGCCGGATCTCGCGCAGGTCGTTCTCCAGGGTGGTCCGGCTGACGAACATCTCGTCCTCGAGCTGGGCCAGCTCGATCCAGTCGTCCGAATTGATGAGCCGCATCATCAGAAAAATGATCCGGTCCTCCTTGGTCTGCATGATCTCGCGGTCGGAGATGAGCTCGAGAAACAGGGGGCGGTCCCCGACCTCCAGCTGGTAGCCCTTGCCGGACAGGGAGCGGATGCGGATGTCGTCCTCGCGGAGCAGGTCGTTGATCCGGGCGACCTCCCCCCGCACGGTCCTGGTGGATACGCCGAGCCTCTCCGCCAGTTCCCTGCCGGGAACCGCCATGTGCTTGCCGTTCATGTAGGTAAGGATCAGTCTGTGTCTGGCACTCAGTTTCTTTTTCTGCATTTTCCCACCCCGAAAATGACAGTCTTCCTTCCGCGGGACGGCGCCGGTCTCTTCGCCGGAACCTGCTCCCGGGCACCGCCGGCGCGTCCTTCCGGACACCCGCCTGCACACCCCGCGGGACGCCCCGGGAGCGCCTTCGGAAATCACCAAAAAGAACCGGGAGCTTCCGCGCTCCCGGTTCTTATCTTATCACATCTGTGCGGCCCTGAAAAACGGTTTTCACGGCCGGAAGCCCTTTCTCTCAGTCCCAGGGATGAAGCACGACCTTGATCGCCTCTCCCGAGCGGGTGAGCTGGATGCCTTCGTTGATCCTGTCCAGCGGCAGGATGTGGGTGATGAACTTGTCCGACGGGAAATTGTCGGCGATCGCCAGCTTGAACGCCCTCTGGGACTGGCTGTAGGAGGCGCCGAAATGCCCCTTGATCCAGATATTGTTGTAGTGGACGAGGTTGCAGTCGAGCTCGGTCATCGATCCCTTGGGAACGCCGCCGAAGAAGACGACGATGCCGCCCTTTCTGACCATGTGGATGCTCTGGGTCTGGGTCGCGTTGGCGGGCGTCGCGGAGATGACCTTGTCCGCTCCCTTTCCGTTCGTGAGGGCGAGCACCGCCTCGATCGGGTCGGTCTCCGAGCTGTCGATGATCTCGTCGACGCCGAACTGCTTCGCCATCTCCAGCCTGTGGCGGTTGATGTCGATCATGATGACCTTCTGCGCCCCGCGGATCTTGGCGATCTGCGCCATGAAGTCGCCGATGGGGCCGGCCCCGATGATGACGAGGGTGTCGGCGTAGCCCACCCCGATGTTCTCGAGGCACGCGAAGACGGACGTCAGGGGCTCGCCCAGGCTCGCCGCCTCATAGCTCACGCCGTCCGGGATCTCGTAGATGCCGCCGTAGTGAATCTTCTCTCCTCCCACCGCGATGTACTGGGCGAATCCGCCGGTGCCGGCCAGCTTCGCCACATGCTCGTTGGAGCAGTTCTCGCTGTGGCCGCTGATGCATTCCTCGCACTCCATGCAGTAGGTGCCGGGGAAAAGAAACAGCCTCTGCCCGACGTGGTACTTCGTCTCCTTCGGCCCGGTCTCCTCGACGCAGCCGACGATCTCATGCCCGTAGATGAACGGATATTTCCCCTTTCTGGAGTCGGAGGTCAGGTTGCGGATATCCGATCCGCACAGGCCGACCGCCATGATCTTCAGAATGAGTCCGTCCTCGGGGCAGGCCGGCTTTTCCACCATTTCCACCCGGATGTCATTGGGTCCGTACATAAGCGCCGCTTTCATCTGCATGTCAGTTCCTCCCTTTTTTCTCTGTTCCGCGCCGCGGAGCGGTCACTCGCGCACCGCCCGTCCGCCGCCTTAAGGGAACCGCCCCCGGGGAGCGTCTCCTCTCCGGGCGGATTCCGTACTGCTCTGCTGAAAGTATATGCCGAGCGGCCCGGAATCATCAAGCAGTCCCTTTCCTCTTCCTGACGGCAAAAAACTTTTTGTCCTCAGTCCCCCCATTCTTTACAATAAACTCAAGAAAATCTTAAAAGGGGGATGCTCTATGGCTCTTTCTGAAAATTATCTCATCGGAATGGATCTCGGCACCACAAACGTAAAGGCGATCCTGATGGACGAGCACGGCAGCGTCGTCGCTTCGTCCTCCAGAGAAAACCACCTCATCTTTCCCGGTCCGAACATGGTTGAGCAGAGCGCGGACGAGTGGTGGGACAACGCCTCCGCGATCTTCCGCGACATCACCTCCGCCGCGGGGCCTGAGATCGTCTCCCGGGTCCGGGGCATCTCGGTCAGCTCCCAGACGGTGACGATGCTCCCCGTGGACAAGGACGGAAATCCTCTCAGAAACGCGATGATCTGGATGGACAGCCGCTCCGCGAAGGAGATGCACTACATCTCCCTCACCCTCGGACACGACCACTTCGTGGAGCTCACGGGCGGCCAGCCCGACGTGGCCTTCCTGCCGAACAAGATTCTCTGGTTCAAGAACAATGAGCCCGGCCTCTTCGCGAAAACCGCCAAGATTCTTCAGGCCAGCTCCTACATCAACCTGAAGCTCACCGGCGTCATGAGCGCCGACATCGACCAGGGCGCCCGTACCCAGTGCATGGACATCCACAGCCTGACCTGGTCCCCCGAGATCGGGGACGTCATCGGGGTCAATCTCGACGACATCCTTCCGCCTCCCTCCCACACGAGCGACATCATCGGCACCGTGACGGAGGCCGCCGCCCGTGAGACGGGTCTCATCAGCGGCATCCCCGTCGTGGCCGGCGCCAGCGACGCGCTGACCTCCATGTACGCCACGGGGCTCTCCACCCTCGGGGACGCGAGCGAATCCTCCGGGACCACCTCGCTGGTCTTCGTCGGCAGCGCCGTCCAGAGCGCCTGCGACATCCCGGTGGTCACGAAGCCGACCTCCATCGAGGGAATGCCCTACGTCTTCGACGCCCCGATCAACACCTCGGGCGCGTCTCTCAAGTGGTATCTCGAGACCCTCGGCCAGCCCGAGAGAGCTTACGCCGAGGCGAACGGAAAGAACGTCTACACCTACATGAACGAGCTGGCCGAGACCGTGCCGGCGGGAAGCAACGGCGTCATGTTCTTCCCGTACCTGCTGGGAGAGCGGGCCCCGCTCTGGAACTCCCACGCCCGCGGCATGTTCATCGGGATGTCCCTCGACACGAAGCACGAGGATCTGCTCCGGGCGGTCTTCGAGGGAACGGCCTTCGCCGTGAGGCACGTCGTCCAGACCATCCGGGAGACCGGAGGCGCGGAGATCCGGTCCTTCCGCATCACCGGCGGCGGATCAAAGAGCCATACCTGGTCCAAAATCAAGGCCTCCATGCTGAAGGTCCCGGTGCTGATTCTCGACGAGAAGTCCGGAGACGTGCCCTTCGGCGACACGCTGATCGCCGGAAAAGCGGTGGGCGTGTTCCCGGATCTCACGAAGACCATCAACGAGCTGATCGGCGTGAAGGAAGTGATCCAGCCCGTGGACGAGTGGGCCGAGATGTACGACAAGCTCTATCCGTACTACGTGGATCTCTACCGCGACCTGGACAAGGACCTTCTGAGAATGAGAAACACCTGGATCGAGCTGAACAAGAAGAAGGGAAAGTAACGATCTGACAAAGACCGGAACGCCGGACCGGTATGCGCGGTCAGGAACGCCGGCATTCACGGATCAAAACGGAGCTTCCGTTTCAAAAGGGGCTGTCGCAATAGATGTTGCGGCAGCTCTTTCTAATCGGTGAAAATCCGGCCGTCGCGGCCGGATTTTTCCCTTTATTGACG
>JBGUKX010000020.1:0-11537 GCA_045114695.1 Lachnospiraceae bacterium
GACGGCTATGACTGGTACGAGATCATGCTGGCGGGCGCCTATGATTACGGCTGGATCGCCGGAAGCCTGATCGGCTACTGATAAAAAAGGTTCGGCCGGGAACGGCCAAAGCAGTAATAAAGAATCGTAAGAAACGGCGGCTTATCCGCCTGTATCGACCCGGAGGAACGGTCTGACCGCTCCTCCGGGTTTATTTACGGCCTTGAGATCACCGTCGATGACGCCGTCCACGGTGACGATCGGGGCCGTAATGCTTTTTTCTCCCCGGGGGTTCCTGAGCCACCACCATGAGGAGCGGTACCCCTTCATGTCCCAGTAGTGATCCTTGCTCAGCCGGTTGACGTTCGTTCCCTGCCGCTCCGCCGCGGAGGTGATGCCAAGCTCCCTGGCCTCGTCGCTCTCAAACAGCTCCCGCGCCTCGTCCGGCGTCATCAGGGTGAGGAGATCTCCCTCGACCGGTACGATGGCCGACCGCTCGTACCGGCTGAAGATACTTGTAAACTTATCTGAGTTCAGCAGGGCGCGGAGGTCCGAGTCCTCCCAGCTCACCGCCTCGTGTCTGTGATGAAAGCTGCTTCCGGCGATTCCGTCCCGGCAGATCAGGGAGACCACGTCGCCCTCTCTCTTTACCACGATCCAGGAGAGCCTCTCCGGACCGGGACGCCATCCGCCGGTCTCATACCAGCCGAAGAGCACCTCGTCCCCCACGGCGGCGCTTCGGATCGCCTCCCGCTCCCGGGAGAAGTCGGCCGCGGCGAACACTATCCGCCTCAGCGAGGTGATCCACAGGAGGATCAGCGCAGCGGGGACGGCGGCGATCAGGGCCGCGCGGAGAACGCGCAGACGGGCTTTCTTTTTGCGGCGGGCCATCTCGCTCTCGAGGGTGTGATGGTCCGGCCTCCGCCAATGCGAGAACCCGGAGACGAGGCGGATGAGCCGGTTGACGGGCGGTGCCGTCAGGGCAGCGGCGCCGGTTCCGCAGGCGAGGACGGCCGCGTACCGCCAGAAGACGGGCATCCGGACGCCGTCGAAGACCGGACTGACAAAGACGCCGTGGAGGAGGAAGAGCTCCGGGGTGATCCCGGACAGCCGGGCCAGTATCCGGCTGTGAAGCGTGATTTTCCGGTTCAGGAGCACCACGAGGGCGGTGAAGGACAGTGCGGCCGCCGTCTGGGCCAGGAGGGTGAAGGCCGCCGCCCGGCGTCCTCCGAAGGGGACGTCGATGTAATAGCCGAAGCGGTTGAGCACCCACACGGAGAAGGGAAAGGAGAAGGCGAAAAGAACCGCGGCGACGCAGAGCGCCGGGGCGAAATGCTTTTCGAGGAAGGCGGAGAGGCGTTCCCTGAAGCGCGCGGCGAGCAGGCCTAGAAGAAAGACGGAGGTGGAGTTGTACCACCACTCGCCGCGGAACCAGTGCCGGACGGCGCCGGGCGCGTCATGCCCCAGGCGGAAGGAACAGAGAATGACCCCTGTCACGACGGCGCACAGCAGGAGGAGGGCGGCGTCCCTGTGGCGGATCCACCGGAACAGGAGATAGAACAGCAGGTAAAAAAGAGTGATTTCTACGAAGAACCAGCCGTTTCCGTTGACCAGCGTCAGGCCGAAGACGCCGCTGAGGAAGCCGGCCGCGGTGTACCGCGTCCCGTACAGAAACCGTGAGAAGAGGACAATCAGCAGATTGACGGTCCAGAAGGGGATGAGCACGGAGGGAAATCTTTTCCGCGGAAACGTCCGGAGATAGTCTTCTTTGGTATACAGGCTGGTGAGAAGGCCGTAGCCGGAGAAAAAGAAAAATACGCCGGTAAAGAGAAAGCCGGCGTAGTTGAAGACGGTGACGGGGCCATGGGGGACCGTCCCGTAGCCGGTGACATACTGAGTGACGTGGTGAAGCACGACGCAGAGGCACGCGGCGGCCCGGATCATTCCGGTCTGGTCGGGGTGCAGAAATCCGGGAGCGGCCTTTCCCCTGGGGGAAAGACCGGCTCCGCGGAACATGACGATCAGCAGCGATATGGGATAGATCAGCAGAGCGAGATCCTTTAACTGCATGTAATCACCTGCCGCTTTCTCCGCCGCCCGCGCGGCGGATGCCGTATTATTTCCGGCGCGTGTCTCAGCGCTTGTCCTTGTCGATGAATTCCAGGGTGATGACGGCCAGGACGGAGAACACGACGATGAAGAGGACGAGATGGAGCCAGTTTTTCATGATGTTGTCCGCGGAGTGCTCGTAATCGGGGTTGTAGTTCATCTCCGCGACCTTGTCCTCGATCAGCTTCTGGGTGTCCTCTTTTCCGATCATATCCAGCACGTCGCCCATAGTGGTATCAAAGGAGATGCTCTTGTCCCGGATGGCCTGCAGCGCCCTGTTTGACGCGAGATAGTCCACGGCTTCTCCCAGCGTGGTGGTGTAGCCGATGGGGATGTCCTTGTAGTTATCTATCAGCTCGGCGTCGTTCAGCACGCTGATGAGGGTGCCCAGCGTCAGGCTGTCGACGATCTGCCGGTTTCTCAGATCCTCGAAGCGCGGATCGTTGGCCAGACTGTCCAGGAGCTCTCCCAGCGTCATGAGGCTGCCGATCTCCTGGGAGCGCAGCTCGCTGATGGTCGGATTGTCCTTGTTCTGAAGGACGTCCATCGCCTGCCCGATCGTGACCGTCCCGCTGAACCGGATGGTTTCCATCTGGGAGAGCATCTTCTCGATCGAGGCGTAGGGGATGCTGTTGACGTCCGTCTGCGCCGCCATCGCGCTCATGCCGGGACGCGACACCGTCAGAGAGGAGATCGGCTCCGCAATTTTCGGGATCGAGATGATTCCGCCCGAGAAAACCAGCTGGAACACCAGCAGGAAGGGCATGACGGTCATCGCGGTCGTCGTGCTGCGGGACAGGGCCGAGATCCACAGGGACATCATGTCCGCCGCGTAGGTGATCAGCAGGATGGAGATGCCGAAATCCAGGAGGAAGGAGCCGGTGATCAGGGGCTCTCCCTTAAAGGCCATGCCCACACGGCTGGTGACGACCAGGGTCACGGCCGTCTGCAGCACGCACAGGATGAACTGGTACAGCATGTGGGCGATGATATAGGACGTGATGTGCATGCCGGAGCGATGCTCTCTCTTGATCACGTCTCTTTCGCGGCAGATCACCTGGATCGAGTTGAAGCAGCCGTTCCAGATGCAGATGCAGGCCAGCGCGAAGGAGCCGGTCAGGGTTCCTTCCATCGTCTTCATGAAGTTGCGGCTCATGACGAAGGCGACAAGCCCCGCGATGAGCGCGGCCATCGGCAGCACCTTCCAGTCGTTCTGATAGACGAACATCCGGAGGAATTTTCCGAAGTAGATGCGGATCTGGGCGACGCGTCCGCGATGGCGCACCTTGAGACGTCTTTTCTGAGTCGTTTTTTCTTTCTCAGCCATTTGCCACCTCCGCGTATTTCAGTACGTATTCGTCCGCGAGACCCTTGCCGCCTTCTTCCTTCTGGTTGATGGCCTTTACGATGTCTTCCATCTTCTCGCAGCCGAAGAACTTTCTGGCTTCCCCGATGCTTCCGTAGTAGGCGAGACGTCCCGTGCGGGTGCTGTCCTTCGCCAGAACGATGACGTCGTCGAAGAGATCCACCACCCGGTCGGGCGTGTGCGTGATCACGATGACGATCTTGCCCGAATCGGCGATTTTGCGCAGCTGGACGAAGAGCTCCCGCGCCATGACGGCGTCGAGGCCGGAATCCGGTTCATCCAGGATGAAGAGCGAGGGGTTCGAGAGGAATTCCATGGCGATCGACAGACGCTTTTTCTGTCCGCCGGAGAGCTTCTCCACCTTGTTGTTCTTCACCGCGGTCAGACCGAAGATCTCCATCACTTCCTCCACGCGCTTTTTGCGCTCGGAGGCCGGGATGTCGATGGAGAGCCTCAGCAGGGACGAGTCCAGGAGGGTGCTGATCACCGTGTCCTTTCCGCGCATCATTTCCGTCTGGGGAACGAAGCCCACCTCGTACTGCATTTTCTTGTAATTGGTGTACATGTTGGTGCCGTTCAGCATGACCTCCGCGTTGGCCTTTTCGTAGCCGTTCACCGCGTTGAGATAGGTGGTTTTGCCGGCGCCGGAGCCGCCCAGCAGCAGCACCAGGTGGCCCTGGGGAATGGCCATGTGTATGTCGCGGAGCAGCATCTTCTTGTGGAAGAATTCCCGCACGGACCGGTCCTTGAGGTTGACGGTCAGGCCTTCGTCCATGACGGTGGCGCTGCCCTCCGTCGCCAGACGCTCCATCTCCTCGCGGAGATCCTCGATCTTCCATTCCGGCTGGAATCTCTTGAAGAGGCCCCAGACCAGCACCGGGATCCAGGCGGTCTCGTCGAAAATGCACAGAAGAATCCAGAGCTTCCGGAGGCCGTACACCTCCAGAAGTCCGGAGAAAATGCGGATATTGTAGACGAGATGGATCGTCGTCAGAGCGATGACCAGAACGAGCATAAGCGGCGTCACATAGTTCAGGAAGGACTGGGTCCCCGCGGCCGTGGCGATCAAAAGCACCAGGTTGATGACCGTGATGACGACGCTGATGACAGAGTAGACGCGGCCTTCCGGCTCGCGGTTCGCGCAGCGGCTGAGCTGGTAGTCCCGCACCCAGGGGAAAATCGAAAGCCACGGGCGGATGCCCGATTTCCGGAACATCAGCCAGAGTCCGGCTATGGAGAGCGCCTTGAAAATGATGTATCTGGGCGTATCCACGTTGAAAAATACGATCAACAGTGCACGTAGGAACAGGGACATCTTTCTTTCTCCTTCTTCTGAGAATATACATCTATTTTATCGCAGATGAACCCGGGAGAAAAGAAAGACGTCTTTCGAAAGACGTCTTTCCGGGAGATGAGATTATGCCTGATATTTCTTTTTCGGATCGGCAGGTTCCTTCCGCCTTCCGTAGTAGAGGCAGAGCATCGTGAAGTCGTCGAACTGCTCCGCCTGGCCCACGAACTGGCCCACCGTGTGCTGCAGGTTGCGGAGAATGATCCGGGGAGGAGCGGAGGGATTGAGATTCAGCGCCCGCAGCATCCGCTCCGTGCCGAAGAGCTCCAGCCGCTGGTCCGTGGCCTCGGGCACGCCGTCCGTGTACAGGAAGAGCTTGTCGCCTTCCTCCAGCTGAAGGGTGTAATCCGTGTACTTGACGCCCTCCATGCCGCCCAGAACGAAGCCGTGCTTGTCCTTGTAGAGCTCGAAGCGGTCTCCTTTTTTGATCGCCGGGTACTCGTGGCCCGCGTTGCTGGCGGTCAGAAGGCCGGTGCCAAGATCGAGAATGCCGAGCCAGACGGTGACGAACATCTCCTGCGGATTGCTGAGGCAGATGGCCTCGTTGGTCATTTCCAGCACCTTCGCGGGGGAATAGCCCATCATGGTGTTGCTGGCGATGATGCTCTTGGCCGCCATCATGAAGAGGGCGGCGGGGACGCCCTTGCCGCTGACGTCCGCGACGACCAGCGCCAGATGGTCGTCGTCGATCAGGAAGAAGTCGTAGAAATCGCCGCCCACTTCCCTCGCGGGATCCATGGTCGCGAAGATGTCGAAGCGTTCATTGTTGGAAAACAGGGGCGTGATGCCGGGGAGCATGCCCGCCTGGATCTGGGTGGCCATCTCCAGCTCGGTCTCGATGCGGGCCCTGCTCTTGGTCAGCCGCTTCTGGATGAGAACCATCGCGCGGCCGCGCTTCGTGATATTCACGGAGATGACGGAGGCGATGGTGAACATCAGGAGCTTCGGGACGTAGCTGAAGATCACCGTGTCCCGGGCGTAGCGGGAGCGGTCCAGCGTCGCCTCGATGCCGCTTCCGAGCCATATGCCGGTGTTGGTGACGGTGGTCCCGATGGGAAGGCGGACGTCGTTCATGTTGATCCATCCGCGGTAGGCGCCGAGGATCGCTGAGACAAAGAAGGCGGCGGCGGTGGCGAGGGCCACGGTGACCGTCAGCTTCCGGGAGAAGTAGCGGGTGGCGCAGAGCACCGGCAGCACCATGAGGATCGCGACCTTGTGGGTCAGCAGGATGTCGATCTGGACGTAGACGCCGATCAGGCCGAGAAGCAGGATGTATCTCAGCCACCAGGCGTCCTGATGGATTTTTCTGGAAATGAGCCAGAACACCATCGTCTCGATGAGGACGCGGATGATGGAGGGGACGATCCTCCCCGTGACGGGGAAAATCCCCGCCCACACCGCGAGCAGAATGACCACGAGGATGGCGGCGCTGCCGAGCAGGACGCTCACGACCATCCGGTTGGCCTGGATCTCGTTGGTGTGGAACAGCTCGTCCGCCTCGTAGAGACGTTTTCTCTGGTCACAGTAGGAGCGGAATTTGTGTATGAATAGCGGCTCTTTCTTCTGCATGATCAAGACTCCTGTCCCGCCGGGGGCGCCTGCGCCGGTGCCCCTCGCGGCCGCGGCGGAATGTCGGTTGTTTTCCTGATCTTTTTATATCAAAAGCGGCAGGGAAATTCAATGACGCGATCTCTTATTTATGCGGCGGTTTCTTTCTTTCTGCGCAGGCCGGGGCGTCCGCCGTCCTGCCGTGACACGCGCCGCGAGGCCCTCCGGCTTTCCGGTTTTCTTGCGGCGCGAGGCCTTTCGGTTTTCCGGCGGCGCGGCCGTGAGGTTCTTTACCTTTCCGCCGGTTTGAGCTATGATTTTTGTGAGAGCAGGCGGAGACGCGGCGGAGCGGAAACGCTTCGGAACGGAGGGTCAGGAAGCAGGCGGAGACGCGGCGGAGCGGAAACGCCTCAGAACGGAAGGCCAGGAAGCAGGCGGAGACGGTGCGGGGCCGGAAAACGGCCGGAGGGGAAAGGAGCTTGCGAGGGAGATGAAGAGTATCGCCAGTGTTTACAAGATCGGAAACGGACCTTCCAGTTCCCACACGGTCGGCCCGTATCACGCCGCCCAGACCTTCGGCGCCCGCTATCCGGACGCCGACCGCTACGAGGTGACCCTGTACGGATCCCTCGCGTGCACCGGGGAGGGGCACGGCACGGGCAAAGCCATCCGCGAGGGCCTTCCCGGCGCGAAGATCCTCGTCGACTCCGTCACGGGGGACCTGCCCCATCCCAACACCATGTTGTTCAAGGCGTTCAAGGGCGGAAGGGAGCTGGCTTCCCTAAGGATCTTCAGCATCGGCGGCGGCTCGATCCGCATCGAGAACGAGCCCTCCGAGGAGGACGCCGAGGTCTATCCGCAGAAGAATTTTTCCGAGATCGCCGCTCTGTGCAGCCAGGAGAAGATCGGTATCGTTCAACTCATCTATATCCTGGAGGGCCACACGCTGCGGGACCGGCTGAGGACGGTCTGGCACGCGATGAAGGCCTCTGTGAGACGGGGCCTCAAGGCGGAGGGCGTGCTCCCGGGCGGCCTGAACCTGACGAGAAAGGCGAAATACCTGTACGGGAAGCGCTGCTACAACGAGAGCCCGGACGTGACGATGAACCGCATCATCGCGGCCTACGCCTACGCGGTCAGCGAGGAGAACGCCGCGGAGCACCTGGTGGTCACGGCGCCGACCTGCGGGAGCTGCGGCGTGCTGCCCTCCATTCTGTACTATATGAACGAGGACAGGGGCTTTCCCGAGGAGGAGATTCTGGACGCCCTGGCGGTCGCCGGCCTGGTGGGCAACGTGATCCGCACCAACGCCAGCATCTCCGGCGCGGAATGCGGCTGCCAGGCGGAGATCGGCAGCGCCTGCTCCATGGCGGCGGCGGCCGTCGCCCAGCTCTTCGGCCTGAGCATCGACCAGATCGAGTATGCGGCCGAAATCGCGATGGAGCACAACCTGGGCCTGACCTGCGACCCCGTGGAGGGGCTGGTGCAGATCCCCTGCATCGAGCGAAACGCGGTGGCGGCCATGAGGGCCCTGAGCGCGGTCAACCTCTCCCGGTTCCTCTACGCGACGAGAAAGATCTCTTTCGACGAGGTCGTCGCGACCATGTACCGGACCGGGCTGGACATGAACGAGAAATACAGGGAGACGTCCCACGGCGGGCTCGCCCGGATCTACGAGGAGAACCTGGAGGAGGAGAGCCGGAGAGAGGAGAGAAGGAAACAGGAGCTCCTGCACGAGGAGCTCCTGAAGGAAGAACTGGGCGATCCGGACCGCTGAAGGGTTCGGACAGCCGGAGAATCCGGACCGCTGAAGGGTCCGGTCAGCGGAAGGATCCGGACCGTTGGAGAATCCGGACCGCTGAAGGGTTCGGACGGCGGAAGGATCCGCTCAGCGAAAGGATCCGTACCGCGGAAGCGTCGGAACCGCGGAAGGGTCATAGCAGCAGACGCGTCAGGGCAGAGGCGGCCGTAAAGGTCAGTCCTCTGCCTTTTTCAGCGCCGGAATCCCCTCCGCGAGGGAAACCGGGCGGTCCCAGGAGGAGAAGGGAACCGGCAGCACCTCCCCGGCGCGCCCGTTTCCGGCGAAATCGCCGGGGACGCAGGGAACGGCCTTCTTTCTGCCGATCTTTGCCGGATCCCGGAGCACCTCCACCGGTACGGCCGGGCCCGGGGCGTGCAGCGGGGCGTCTGTCCGCTCCGTCAGCGAGACGGTCCCGTCCTCCACGGAGAAGCCGAACCAGGCCGCCTCCCCCGTCAGGTCGAAGCCGCAGAATTCCCGCCAGGTATCCAGATCCAGACAGACCTCGGGGGCCGGATACATCACGCGCAGATAGCCGCCGCACTGGCAGAGATAGAGATAGAGATAGAGATTGCCCTCGGACCGGTTGTCCTCCGTGGGGAAGACGACCGCCGCTTCCCCGCAGTCATAGAAGATGTTGTTGAGAAGCTCCGCCTTTCGCGAGGTGCCGTCCCGGCGTATGGACTGTGTCGTCCCGGCGTGCGGACCGTGCCGTCCCGGCGTAGGGATCCGCGGCGGCGGCAGGGCAGCCGGATCCGCGGGCGTATGAAATTGATAAATGGCCGGGTCTGGTGTAGAATCGAAGGATAACGTGAAGGAGGGGATTCCGGATATGAACAGGAAGCTGAAGATCACCTACAACGCGCCCGTCACGCTGAGCTTTGTCCTCATCTGCTTCGCCGTGACGCTGCTCGGCATGGCGACGGGGGGCAGGAGCACCTCGAAGCTTTTCATGACGTACCGCTCGTCCCTGCTCAGCCCGCTGACCTATATCCGCCTTTTCACCCATGTGTTCGGCCACAGCGGGTGGCCGCACCTCATCGGAAACGCTTCTTATCTGCTGCTGCTCGGGCCGATGCTGGAGGAGAAATACGGATCGCGGACGATGGTGGAGATCATCGCCCTCACGGCGGTCGTGACCGGCATCCTGAACGGCGTCTTCTTCCCGCACACTGCCCTGTGCGGCGCCAGCGGCGTGGCCTTCGCCTTCATCCTGCTGGCCTCCTTCACCGGGTTCACCGAGGGGGAGATTCCCCTGACGTTTATCCTGGCGGCGGTCATTTTCCTCGGGCAGCAGGTCTTTGAGGGAATCACCGTGAAGGACAATATCTCCAACCTGGCCCACGTCGTCGGGGGCCTCGTCGGGGCGGCGGCCGGCTATGTGATGAACCGCCGGCCGAAGCGCGGTTATTGAGCGGCCGCAGGGAGACCGGCGGGAAGCGGGATTATCTTGCCGCGCGGCCGGTAGATGCCGGAGGGGCCGCCCGCGCGGCCATAGGAGAACGACATGAAAATGATAAAGATGCGGTGCAGCAACTGCGGCGCCGAGATGGAGATGGATCCTGAGAGAAAAGAGGTGTTCTGTTCCTACTGCGGGACGAAATTCGTCATTGACGACGAGTCGGTCCACATCACGAACCGGATCGTCGACGAGGCGAGGCTGAAGGAGGCCGAGATCCGCCTGAAGGAGCTGGAGTACGCCCACGAGAAGGAGCTGAAGGAGGAGAGGCTTCTCCAGGAGCAGAAGAAGACCTTCCGGATATCGCTGGCGGTCTGCGTCTGCGCCGTGCTGCTGACCTTTTCCCTGGAGGATATGCGGCCCTTCTCCGTCCTGATCCTGATCATCGCCGCGGTCATCCTCTCGTCGATGAGAAAGAGGGACAGGGAGGGAATCCGGAGCGTGGGAGACGGTCCGGGGTGCTCCCCGAAGAGCCGGCTCGCGGCCCTGCTTCTGTGCGTTTTCCTGGGAGAGTTCGGCGTGCACTACTTCTATGTGGGGCGGATCGGCATGGGGATTCTCTATCTCTGTACGTTCGGACTGTTCGGCATCGGGTGGCTGGTCGATATCATCCGTCTGATCTGCGGCACCTTCCGCGACAGCGCCGGACTGTATCTGGATCTCTGACGGCCGCATTTTGCGGATTTCTTTGGCAGCAGTGTTTGAAAGGCGGGACAGGGACCGCCGGTCTTTGACGGCAGGAGGATGACGTCATGCAGATGGGATTCCGATGGTACGGCGAGGGAAATGACACGATCAGCCTGGGTGACATCCGGCAGATACCGGGCGTGAGCACCATCGTGTGGGCGCTTCACGACAAGCTGCCGGGCGAGGTGTGGCGCCGGGAGGAGATCGCCCCGGTCGTCGCGCGGATCCGCGCGGCGGGCTTCAACGCGGACGTGGTGGAGTCCGTGAACGTCCACGACGACATCAAGACCGGACAGCCCGGCAGGGACGTCCTCATCGACCGCTACATCGAGACGGTCCGCCATCTCGGGGAAGCCGGCGTCAGGGTGATCTGCTACAATTTCATGCCGGTTTTCGACTGGACCCGCACGGAGCTCTTCCATCCCGCGGAGGACGGCTCCACCTCCCTGTATTACCGGAAGGACATGATCAGGGACGATCCGGAGGAGATGGCGGGGTACGTGCTGTCGGTCATGGAGGAATGCGGCATGACCTTTCCCGGATGGGAGCCGGAGAGGCTGGCCCGGCTGGGAGAGCTTTTTGAGCAGTGTAGGGGCCTGACCGCGGAGCGGCTGTGGGAAAACCTCCGGTATTTCCTGGAGCGGCTGATGCCTGTCTGCCATGAGTGCGATATCAGGATGGCGATCCACACGGACGACCCGCCCTGGGACATCTTCGGGCTTCCCCGGATCCTGGTGGACGAGCCCTCCATCGACCGCTTCCTGAACATGGTGGACGATCCCCACAGCTGCCTCACCCTCTGCTCGGGCAGCCTCAACGCCAATCCCGCCAACAACGTGGCGGATATTGTGCGGAAGCACTGCGGCCGCATCGCCTTCGCCCACATCCGGAACGTCAGACATTTTGAAAACGGCGACTTCTGCGAGACGAGCCACCGGGACTGCGACGGGGACACCGGCATTCTGGACATCCTCCGGGCTTATCACGACGGCGGGTTTGACGGCTATATCCGCCCGGATCACGGGCGTCACCTGTGGGACGAGAAGCCGGGACGCGTGCGCCCGGGGTACGGACTTTACGACCGGGCCCTCGGCATCATGTACATGCTGGGCGCCTGGGACCTGATGGACAGGGAGGCCGGCCGGAAGGAAGAACAGATAGTGTCAAGTAACGTATGAAAAAAGATTAAAAAGGAAGCCCGTCTCCGCCGGCCTCTGAATGTACTTTGAAAACTGCAGAT
>JBGUKX010000021.1:0-30752 GCA_045114695.1 Lachnospiraceae bacterium
TTTTTGTTTTTCAGGCTCTCTTTTGTCCTGACACCTGTTGATACGAGGCACTCCGGGGGAGGGCCAGTATTTTTTCAAAAAAACCGATAACTTTTTTGCGGCTATGGATGAAACCGGCCATACGTGGTATGATTAAACTCGCTGCAGCGACAGGAAAAGGAGTATTACGGCTATGAAAATCACCGGAAAAACGGAAGAGGATCGTCTGATCCTGGTCCTCGAAGGAGTAATCGACAGCACGAACGCGGAGGAAGCGCAGGAGGAGTTCAACCGAATTACCGCCGACAATCCCGCGACGCTTGTGACCATCGACGCGGCCGGTCTTGAGTACATCTCCTCCGCCGGACTGCGCGTCATCTTAAATCTGGTAAAGAGCGGCAGGGAGGTAAGCGTCATCCATCCTTCGGAGGCGATCTACGATGTCTTTGACATCACCGGATTCACCAACTTCATCAACATTGAAAAATGAAGCCATGAAAAAGGACTGCCGCGGCAGTCCTTTTTTCATGCGTTTTCCGTCTGTCTGCCGCCCGGATATTCGGGTTACAGGACAAAAGCGCCGGTCTTCTCCCAGTCCAAAGAAGCGGCACGTTCTCAAGGTGCTGAGATTCGCTGTCCGGGCAGGCTTCCTCTCCTTCACTTTCTCAGGATCACCTGCGTCACGGCGTCCCCGCCGGCCAGCTCATAGGACCCCGAGGATCCGTCCGCCGCGCGGAGCCGGTAGGTTCCTTTGAAGCCCTCCGCCTCCGTGAAGCCCCGCTCGTCCGTGCGGAGCGTCCCCGCGGTGTGCCATTCCCCGCGGATCAGCCGCCTGAGCGCCTCATAGGCGGGCTTTTCGCCGTTGTCCTTCCGGATCACGCCGGCCGGCGCGCCCAGCCAGCCTCCGTCGGCGAAATCCCATCCCGTGACCGCCTCCACCAGGGGGTGGTCGAACAGGAACCGGTACATCTCCTCCAGCTCCTCCGCCTGGCGCTCCTCGCCCTCCGGGGTCGTGGGCCAGTCGTCAACCACGTAGTCGTTGAGATCGACGATATGCGGAGGCATGAGATGGCCGGACACCAGGGTATTCTCCGTGAAATGGAGCGGAAGGCCGAAGACCTCGAACCGGCGCAGGACCTCGCCCAGCTTTTCGATTCCCATATAGCCCTGATGCTGGTGCGTCTGCAGCCCGATGGCCCCGATGGGCACTCCCGTGTCCAGACAACGGGCGATGAGCTCCGCGTAGTCCCCGCTCAGGTTGAAGTCGTTGATCAGAAGCACCGCCTCCGGGTTCGCCGATTTCGCCGCCGCGAAGACCTCTTTGACCAGCCCCACCTGTCCGTATGCCCGGCAGATCCTGGTGACGGCGTTGTCGTAACGGTCAAAGACCGGCATGATGACGACCTCGTTGATCACGTCCCAGAAGTCGATCACGCCCCGGAACGCGGCGACGTCCCGGGTGATCCGGTCCAGCTGCTTCGCGAGAATCGTCGGATTGTCGTACTTCATGAGCCAGTCCGCGCAGACCGTGTGCCAGCACAGGGGATGCCCCTTTAGCTTCACCTTCCGGCCCGCGAGATAGGACGCGGCGTTCATGAGGCTCTCAAAGGCCGGCCTGCCCTCCTCCGGCTCGTATCTTCCCCAGTAAAAGGGCAGCGTCCCGTAGTTGCACAGGCCCAGCCATTTCTCCATCCGTTCCTTAAGGAACGGGTCCTCCTCCCCTCCGTTCGCGAAGGGAATCGAATCAAAGGCGCCGAACCCGAACAGAAAGCTGTGTTCCGTCTGCTCCGTCTCCAGCAGCGCGTTCCGCACCGGACGGCCCGCGGCGTCCGTCACCTGCAGCCGGACGGACGCCTTTCTGTGAGCGTATTCTCTCATCTGTCTTCCGCATTCCTTTCCCTGTCTTCCTCCGGGTGATGCGCCGTCACATGGCCGCCCGGTAGATGGCCAGCATATCCTCTTCTCCAAGCCGTCTCGCCGAGCCGCCCTCGCCGCCGACCGCGGCGGCGCACTTGCGGGCCATCTCCGCCAGATCCTCGTCCGTGGCGCTGATGCCGAGCTCCCTCAGATTGGTGGGCATATGAATTCTCCGGAAGAAATCCTCCAGCGCCTCGATTCCCCTGAGGGCGGTCTCCTCGTCCGTCCCGGCGGGCTCGACCCCCATGACGTTCACGGCGAATCGCCTGAATCTCGGCAGACACGTCCCGCAGACGTATCGCGCCCAGCTCCCCCAGACGGCTGCCAGGCCCGCGCCGTGGGCCACGTCGAAGAGGCCGCCGATCTCGTGCTCCAGCTGGTGGGTCATCCAGTCCCCGCCGTCGTTTCCGCAGCCCGTGAGCCCGTTGTGGGACAGACTGCCCGCCCACATGATCTCGGCCCGGGCCTCGTAATTCTTCGGATCCTTCACCAGGATCTCCGCGTTGGTCATCACCGTGCGGAGCAGGCCCTCCGCCAGGGCGTCCGTCAGCTCCATATTTCCGCCGTTGGTGAAGTAGCGCTCCATGGTGTGCATCATGATGTCCGTGCAGCCGCAGGCGGTCTGGTAGTCCGGAAGCGTCATCGTGAGCTCGGGATTCATGATCGCAAATCTGGGCCGGCTGTAATCGCTGCTGTAGCCGCGCTTCACGAGCCCCTCCTCCCGGGTGATCACGGACGAGTCGCTCATCTCGCTTCCCGTCGCCGCGATGGTCAGAATGACGCCGAGGGGCAGACAGGCCTCCGCCTGGCGCCTGTAGGCGTAGAAGTCCCAGACGTCTCCCTCATTGGTCACACCGTAGCCGATCGCCTTGGCGGAGTCGATGGCGCTGCCGCCGCCCACCGCCAGGAGGAAATCCACGCCCTCCTTCCGGCAGAGCTCGATCCCCTCGTAAACCAGGCCGAGATGCGGGTTGGGCACCGCTCCTCCGAGCGTGACGTAGGGGATGCCCGCCTCGTCGAGGGTATCCGTCACCCTCTTCAGAAGACCCGAGCGGATCACGCTTCCTCCGCCGTAGTGGATCAGGACCTTCGTCCCGCCGAACTCCCGGATCAGCTCCGCGGTCTTCCGCTCCGTCCCCTTTCCGAACAGGACCTTGGTCGGAGTGTAGTACTTGAATCCAAACATGAGAACCTCCTTTTTCTGATCATGACTGTGCGGTTTTCCTGCTTCTTTTCTGCTCTTTTCTGCTCTTTTCTGTTCTTTCCTGCTTCTTATCTGCTCTTTGCTGCTCTTTGCTGCTTCTATTATTATTCTGCCTCGTTCTCTGTCTGTAAATGATCCGACCTGTGCCGAATCCGCGCCTTCCTCCGTCCTCAGATCAGCGTCACGTATCCCTCGAGGGATTCCGCCTTGTTCCTGAGGGCGCGGCTGCGCCGGCTGATAAAAATGGAGCATTTGTATTTCGAGTTCTTCGCCTCCTGGATCAGGTTCTCTCCGGCGCTGTTTCCGTCGAAGGCGTACAGCGTCGAGTCCCTGCGCTTGAAGACCTCATAGGCGATGCTCTTGTAGATGCCCATGGCCTCCGGCTCTATGGACACCCGGATCTTCACGCCGCTGCCGCTCAGCTTGCGGATGGCCGCGTCCCCGAGGAGGGCGGGCACGAAGGCGTAGATCCCGTAGCGGCCCCGGTTCTGTTCGATCAGATATTTCTCATACCCGCTGACGCTGTGTCCGATCACGAAAAACTGCTTTTCGGGATCTCCCTCCCGGAGCAGGCGGTCGATGATCTCCCGTCCGCTCTCCCGGACCTGCGTCACGCGCCGGTCGTTGTTGAAGCTGCCGCCGCAGATCACGACGGGGAGGCCCTCCGGGGGCAGCTCCGCGATGCGGCCCGCCAGGACCGCCGCCACGTTTTTCCGCCGGTCCCGGATCTTCATGTCCACGCCGGCCCGGACGCTCTCCTCGATCCTCGCCCGGTAGAAAGCCTCCACGTCCGGCTCCTCCCCCGCCCCGGCGGTCTTTCCGATCAACTCCCGGAACAGCCGCTCCTTGGCGGAGAAATCCTCCATTCCCGCCGCGAGGACCTCTTCCTCGCACGCCCTCATGCGCATCTGCTCCTCCGGCGACAGCCCCAGCAGTTTTTCCAGCGACAGCTGTTCGTCGATCGAGTCCGTGCCGTACAGCGCCCCGCCGTCCGTGCCCTGCACGCAGCGGACGCCCGCGGACAGATACTGGCGGAGAGGATGATTCTCCGTCGCGCTGAGGTTGTTGAGCCTGACGTTGGAGGACATCTGGAATTCCAGCACCACGCCGGACTCCTTCATCCCGGCGAGCAGCGCCTTCCCTCTCTGGGTGTTGAGATTCGGGGTGTACAGGCCGTGCCCGATCCTCATGCGCGGCATCGCCTGCCCCTCGCGGAGCGCCTCCTTCACGCAGAGGATGCTCGCCTCCACGTTGTCGCAGAGGCTGTTGTTCTCCCCGGCGTGAATCCGGACGGTGAAGCCGGGATAGTCCGCGGCAATCCTCACGATCTGCGCGATCACGCCCCGGAGATCCGTGATCGGGTTGATCTCCTCGCCGATAATGTCGCTTCCCGCCACGTAGGGATCGCAGGCGGCCGCGGACAGGACCGCCAGGTTCTCGCTGAAATAGTCCCCCGGCCTGGTCCGGTCCCTGACGATGGTCAGCGGAATCCGGCGGATCGCCGCCAGAAAGCGCAGCGTGACGCCGGTCTCCCGGGTCACGGCGGGCATCACGGCGTGGACCTGGGCGAGCATTCCCGCCGCCTCGCCGCTCTTCACGAGGGTCGTGTCGGAGATCTCGGCGTACCGGATCCCCTGGGCCGCGTAGCTTCTGGCGATCCAGAGCAGCTTGTCCTGAAACAGGGTGTTCCGGCAGTAGACCGGATTTTCGCGGTCCTGCATCATCTGCAGAACCATCCCGCGGATATCGCCGTCCGGAATCGCCCGCACCGCCTCCATCAGACGGAAGGCGGAGTCATTGCCCCGGCTGTCCCTCACCCCGATGGGATCCTCCGCGTGCACGCCCTTGGTAAAGACGTACCGGTACAGGTAGACCTTCTCCAGATTGGTGAATACCGCCTGCCCGTCCTTCATGATGGCCAGGGAATTCCGGATTTTCGCGATGTTTTCCGCCGCGTCCGCCGGATTCTTCAAAATGAGGTCCGCGAAATTGATAAAGGTGTTGTCGTCGATTCTCCGGGTCAGGTACTTCCCGGTCAGGGCGCAGTCCCCGCATCCGGCCTCCGCCGCCGCTCTCCGCGCCGCCAGCTTCTCCTCCTGCTCCGCGCTCAGGGAGAGCTTCAGCTTCCGGATGTAGTAGAGCGGGTAGCGCAGCTCGTGGGCGATGCCCAGGGCGATCAGCACGTCGGGGCGCAGATTCGCGTTCATGTGGGTGTGCAGGTCCGTATGGAACTTGCACTCCCTGCGGATATACGTCTTGACGATCGTCTCCCCCTCCCCCAGACGGTAATCCTTCGTCTGGCTCATCAGCGTCTTCGCGATGGCGGGAATGTAGGCCTTCATCTCCACCGTGCCGTCCGGATAGATGTTGGCCGCCTTCGTCGATCCCATCCGGAAGATGTAGATCGCCCGGTTGTAGGCGTCGATGTAGCAGGGCACCTTCCCCCTGATGATCTTGTAGCCCTTCTCGTCATAGGAGAGGGGCAGGGAACAGACCTGCGCGAGATTGGTGATCAGGTTTCCTGTGCCGTGATTCGGAGTCCGCAGCGTATAGCTCAGCTCCTCCCCCTCCTTGTAGAGGTCGACGATGATGTCCTTTTCCTTATCGAGATAAAACCTCTGAAACCAGATCATTCTGACCTCCGTTTTTTACTTCTTCGAATCCGCCCGGTTCCCTCCGCGTTCCGGAGAAACGCCCCGGACTGTCCCCTCATTCCGGAAGAACGCTCCGGAGGATCTCCTCATTCCGGGCGGCCGCCCCGGTTCATCAGCCAGGCAAAGGCCTTCGCCGTCCGAAGATCCGGCTCTGCGAAATGACTGCCCCTGTTCCACTCCAGGACGCAGTCCTTCCCGGCGCCGCGCAGAAACGCCTCGGTGCCGCGGATCGCGTTTCCCACCTCCGCCATCACCGGATTCCTCGTCTTTTCCTCCCGGTCCCCCAGGCTCAGGTAGACCGCGTCCGCCCGCATCGCGTTTCCGCGCATGTACTCCGTGAAATGAGGAAACCAGACGGAGGGCGACGCCGCGGCGATGCCGCCGAAGCGGTCCGTCTGACAGCCCGCCCAGAGGGCGAAGAGGCCGGCCAGGGAGTAGCCGCCCAGGAGGGTTTTTTCCGCGGCCCGGCCGCCGGAGGCCGGATCCGGCAGAACCGCCTCGAGAAGAAATTTCAGCGTCTCCGCCGCCCCTTCTCCGAAGTCCTCCCGGCCGAATACCGCCGGCGCCCGCCACGGCGACAGATCGCTGTTCCAGCGGTCCGTCCGGACGGCCTGCAGGCAGAAGCTCCTTCCCCCGGACAGCGCCCGGATCAAGTCTTCCTCCCGGCCGATGATTTCCGCGTCATGGCGGTCGATCATCTGGACCAGCAGGTACTCCGCGTCCGGCTCCCCGAATGTCAGAATTTCACGCTCCATATGGCTTCACCCCCGTCTTCCGTATCTGTCTTCGCTTCCTCCGGCAGATCCGCCTCTCCGCCCCTGTCTCCGTCTCCGCTTCCTCCGGCAGATCCGCCTCTCCGCCCGGATCTCCGCTTCCTCCGCCTCATCCGCGTCTACCGTATCTCCTCAGGATCCGCATGACGGATCCGTAATACCCGCTTCCGAACAGATTCAGATGGTTCAGCAGGTGATACAGGTTGTAAATCTCCCGGCGGTCCTCATAGCCCGGCGGAAGCGGGCTGACTTCCCTGTAGGCGCCGTAAAAGGCCGGCGCGAATCCGCCGAAGAGCTCCGTCATCGCCAGGTCCGCCTCCGCGTGTCCCACATACGCCGCCGGATCGATCAGCCAGGCGCAGCCGTCCGGGCCTGTGACAAAATTGCCGCCCCACAGATCTCCGTGGAGCAGGGAGGGGTGCTCCGGCTCAGACAGGTAATCCTCCAGATGGTCCAAAAGCCCCTGCGCCGCCCTGCGGCCGTCGGTCTCCAGGCAGCGCGCCGCTCTCCGGAGCTGTACCTCCAGACGGCATTCCCTGAAGAATTCCACCCAGCTGCCGCAGACGCGGTTCGTCTGCGCTCCGGCGCCGATATAGTTGTCTTCCGTAAAGCCGTATTTCCCGCCCGGCGTCCACTCCCGCGCGTCCGCCCGGTGCATGGCCGCCAGCTGTCTCCCGAAATGTTCCCAGTAATCCGGCCTCTTCGGCCCCGCCTCGAGATATTCCGTCGCCAGACAGGCGCGGTCTCCAAAGACGCCCGAGGCAAGCACGGCCGGGACCCCGATGGCGCCCGTCTTTCCGATCGCCGCCAGGCCCGTCCGCTCGGCCTCAAAGAAGCCGGCGTTCCTCCCCGCGTTCACCTTCACGAAAATGCGCCGTCCGTCCTCCGCGGAAACGAGGAAGGCCTCGTTGATATCCCCGCCGGAGACCGGGCTCACCCGGACCCGGCCGGCGTCCGCCCCCAGGACGGCCCGGACCATGTCTGACAGCTCCTTCACTGTTTTCCGCCTCCTTCCAGGCCGGATCACCCGCCGCGTCTCCTTCTTCCGGACCGGATCATCCGCCGTGTCTCCTCCGTCCCGCCTGTCCGAAAACATTCCTGTTTACTCTACTTCTAAATTTACCTGCGCCGCGGATTTCTGTCAAACACAGACGGCGCGCGTCCCTTCCCTCTCCCGGTATGCACAGTAATTTTTGCTTTTTCATGTTGAATGTTAATGTACTGTGTGCTATACTGACACCGGAAACGGATTCCGGCGGGCGGGAGAACGGCGGCAGCGCCCCGGAACGCCCGGGCGGAACCTTCCGTTCCGACAAAACGTCCGACGAAACATTTTTCAGAAAAACGCGCGCTTTCCGCGCGCGGCACGGAGGCTGCAATGACTGATCCCGGAAAAAGAAAACGCCCGCCGGTCGCGGCGGTCCCGGAGCGCGGACGGCACGCGCCGGAACACGGCGCGGCCGCGGAGACGGCGGACCGCGCTTCCTCTCCCGTGAAGATTCCCATGGGGGAAAGGATCAAAAAATACAGGAAAGAGGCAAAGATCTCCCAGCAGAGCCTCGCCGGCCGGCTGCACGTCACCAGAAACACGGTCATCAACTGGGAATCCGGCAAATACCGCCCGGACGCCGATCTCTTTCCCTCCCTCTGCGGCATTCTGGGCATCTCCCTGAACGACCTGTACGGGATCGCGCCCGGCCCGGACGACAGCCTCTCGGTCCGGGAGAAAAACCTGGTCCGCCGCTACCGCGGGATCAGCCCGGTGGGCCGCCGGATCGTCGACCGGATGCTGGACGACATTCTCGAGGAAGAGAGCCTCGAGAAGACCCGGATCCTCGACGGCTCCGCCATCGGCGTGGCGGTCCTCGCGACGAAGGCCGCCGCCGGCGACGGTTTTGACTACAGCGACATCCCGGTGGAGGACTACCGCTTCGTCTACCGGAGCCGCCGGAACGAAAAGGCCGACGCGGTCATCCGGGTCAAGGGGGACAGCATGCTCCCGGTCTACCGGGAAAACGACTGGGTTTACGTGCAGTTCGCCGACTCCGCCGCCGTCGGAGAGGACGTCATCTGCGCCTCCCCCGCCGGCATGCACATCAAGCGTCTCGGGGAGAACGGCCCCTGTTCCCTGAACAGGGACGTTCCCTTCACCCTCACCGCGGAGGACGACCACGTGAGGATCGCGGGGCGGGTCCTCGGCATCGTCGATCCCGCCGACATCCCCGGCGAGGACGACCAGGCGCTTCTGGCGGAGCTCCGCCGCGACGAGGTCCGGGCGTTCCGGGAGAAGCACGGCCTTGACTGAATCAGACGCCGGCCCGGTCTACATCGCGATCGACATGAAATCCTTCTACGCCAGCGTGGAATGCGTCGCCCGCGGGGTGGATCCCCTCCGGGCCAACCTGCTGGTCGCGGATCCGTCCCGGTCCGACAAGACCATCTGCCTGGCCGTCAGCCCGGCGCTGAAGGCCATCGGCGTGCCGTCCCGGCCGAGACTGTTTGAGGCAAAGCAGGCGATCCGGCACTATGAGCGGACCCATCACACGCGGATCCTCTACTACACCGCGACCCCGCGGATGGCGGAGTACGAGCGGGTTTCCGCCCGGATCTACTCCGTCTACCTGCGCTACGCCGCCGCCGAGGACATCCACGTGTACAGCATCGACGAGGTCTTCGTCTACGCCACGCCCTACCTCCGCCTCTACGAGGCGGAGGCCGCGGAAACCGGGCAGCACCCCGCCCGGATCATGGCCATGGCCATGATCCGCGACGTCCTGCGGACGACCGGCATCACCGCCACCGTCGGGATCGGCACCAATCTGTACCTCTCCAAGGTGGCGATGGACATCGTGGCCAAGAAGGCGGCGCCGGACAGGGACGGCGTGCGGATCGCGGAGCTGAACGAGAGCTCCTACTGCTACCGCCTCTGGAGCCACACGCCCCTGACCGACTTCTGGCAGATCGGTCCCGGCAAGGCCCGCCGTCTGCAGAAAAACTACATGTACACCATGGGCGAGGTGGCGGAGCGCTCCGTCCGGAACGAGGAGTGGTTCTACCGGGAATTCGGCATCGACGGGGAGATCCTGATCGATCACGCCTGGGGCATCGAGCCCGTCACCATGAGGGACATCAAGAGCTTCCGGCCGGAGCACAACAGCCTCTCAAACGGCCAGGTGCTTCCGCGGCCCTACCGCTTCGGCGAGGCCCGGGTCGTCTTTCTCGAAATGATCGACGCGCTGTGCGCCGACATGTACCGCAAAAACCTGGTCTCCCGCATCTTCACCTGGTGGATCAGCTTCGACTGGAAGAGTCTGGAGGAATGTCCGGAGTATGACGGGCCCGTGGCCGTCGATTTCTACGGCAGGCTTCATCCGAAGCACGCCAACGGCACGGTCCGCTTCGCCGCTCCCACCGCCTCCTTCGCGTCGGTCTCCGCCGCCCTGGCGGAATCCTTCGACAAAAAGGTGGACAAAAGGCTCCTGGTCCGGCGGATCGGCGTCGGCGCCGACAAGACCTCCGTCGACAACGGCGTGTACCAGCTGGATCTCTTTACCGATTACGACGCGCTGGAGCGGGAAAAGGCCATACAGGGGGCCATGCTGGAGATCCGGCAGAAATACGGGAAAAACGCCGTGGTGAAGGGGCTCAGCCTGCTGAAGGGCGCGACCGCGATGGAGAGGAATCTGCAGATCGGCGGACACCGGGCGGATTATTGACGGCGCGGCCCGCGCCGCCTGCGCGGGTTCGAACTCACAGCGCCGCCCCGCGGCCTCCGGCACACGGGACCTGACGCGGCGCGCAGGTCCGCCCCGCGCCGCGGGAAGAAAGAAGGTGAAGCAGATGTCCGCAGCTGCCACGCAGGTCGGCTACATGCCGATGCCGGCGGGTTTTCCGTACCGCGCGCTTTTCCGGCACGGGCGGCCCCGCCATCAGAAATACGACGAATTCTGGAGAAAACACCCGCCGATGGATATCTCCCACCGCGCCAAGATCTTTTCCGCCTTCGACGCCCTCGCCGGATTCGGTGACCGCATTGCGGACAAGGAGGTCCTCTACTGCGGCCGTCGGCAGCTGAGCGAAGGAGAGCGGGAGGAGCTGGACCGGAAGCTGTCCGTCCTGCGCCGTCTCACGCGCGGAGGCCGGGCGGCACAAAAAGACCGGCCCGCGGTCACGGTCCGGTACTTCTCTCCCTGCGATGATGAGGACAGCTTCGCCTACGGAACCGGCGGTCTCTACAAAACCGTCAGCGGCGTCTGCCGGAAGGTCGACGGCGTCACCGGACTCATCGAGGTCGGGGATACGGCCGTCCCGGTCGAAGAGATCTCCGAGATCACCGGCCGCCTGTTTGACGCCATGGAGTTCGATATGCCCTGAAATAAAGCAGACTCTGTTCTCCGGGGAAAAGAGGACAAAGAAGCCCGTGACTTCCGTCACGGGAGATTCACGAAAAGAGGAATCGCAGGATGTGTACCAGATACTATGTGGAATTATCCCCCGAGCTTCGGCCGATCATAGAGGCCGCCCGCCGCTCCGCCCTCGCGGACAGGATGGTGCACCGGCTGGGGCGTCCCGCCGCGAAGGAGGGAGAGGTCCGGCCCACCGACATCGGCGCCGTGCTCGCCACCTCCTCCCGGGGCGCGGCCGCCGGCTTCCCCATGGTGTGGGGCTTTATGTCTCCCGCGTCCGGAGGCCCTCTTGTCAACTGCCGCGTGGAGACGGCCGGCAGCAAGCCTCTGTGGCGGGAGAGCTGGGAGCGGAGGCGATGCGTCGTCCCGGCGTCCTTCTATTACGAGTGGGAGCATTTCACCACGCCCTCCGGCGCCAAAAAAACGGGGGACCGGTACGCCATCCAGCCGGCCGGCGCCGCCGTCACCTGGCTCGCCGGCCTGTACCGGATGGAGGACGGCTTCCCTCATTTCGCCGTCCTGACGCGCACCCCGTCCCCCGGATTGGCCCGGATTCATGACCGCATGCCGGTGATCCTGCCCCCCGGCTCCATAAAAGCGTGGATCAGTCCGGCTACGTCCGCGGACGCCGCAAGGGCCATCGCGGAGGCATCCCTCACCGATATGGTATTCGAGAGATCCCCGTGAGATCCGGGCCTTCACGTCGGATCATGACTTCTTCTTCAGCCTGCAGACCACGCCGTCCGGCAGAACGATCTCAACCGTCCCGGCCGCCTTCTTTCCGAACAGGTCGTAGATCCTGCCGGCGCTGCAGCTCCTGCCGCGCACGGTGCGCGTCGAATTTGCCACATACCCGATCTGTCCGAGACCCTTCAGCGTCACGCGGATCGCCTCCGCGTCGTACGGATTGTCCGGCTCCTTTTCCAGCTTCACCTTCATCCCGGGCTTCAGGAATTCATGCCCGTAGCGGTATTTCGTGCCGGTAATCGTGAAATAGACTTTACTCATCGCTCCTCCCTCCTTTCCTTCCTTATTCTCCCGCGAACTCGATGTAGTCCGACTCGCTGGCAAACAGAACATATCTTCCGTCCACATATCCCATGTAACCGCTCTCCGTAAAATATCCCTTCATTCCGCACCTCCTGCCGCCTGAAAGATGGTCGTGATCCGCGGCCTGTGACCTGTTTCCGTCTGCTATGGTCTGATTATGCCCGATCCGTTGTCCGCACAGGTGGACAATGAAAAAGAAACGCAAAAAAATGCCGCAGAAGCCCAACCGTAAAGTGAAATTTGACCCAAAAAAGCTGCCGCGCAGATTCTATAGCAGATTCCGCGCGGCAGCTTTCGCTGTTTTACGATGCCTTTTATTCCGTTATCAGCTTCATCAGTACCTTCGCGAAGCCCTCATGGCCCGTTACGGACGGATGATTTCCCCGATTCGCCAGCAGCTCCACCACGGGATACCCGGCCTCCTCATATTTCTCCCAGACGAGATAGGCGTCCGCGAGGCAGCATTTCTTTTCTGCCGCCAGCTTCCGGATGATCCCGACCCTCTCAATCAGCGGCGATTTGGGATTCTTCAGAAAGTCCGGCATTTTTTCCATGTTCGGCGTCATCAGGATGACGTCCGCTTTGGTCTCATTCTGAATCACGGCCAGCGTCCGGCGCAGCGCCGCCTCATAATCGGCCGAGTCGCCGCATTCCGGCCCCCAGTTCAGGGATCCGTTGATGATGACAAGATCCGGCCGGTGGCAGACCACGTCGCGGTAGACGCGCTTCTCCATGCCGTACATCGTATCGCCCGCGATGCCGGCGTTGACGGTGCTGACAGAAGTCTCCTCAAAGTAATCGATCAGCCGTGAGCGAAATTTCTCCAGATAACATTCCCGGGCGTCCGTGACTTCTCCCTCGGAAAAAGAGGGTATGCCGCCCGAGTCGATCAGGGCGAAGATTTCCTCCAGATTCCCCCGGGGCTCAAAATGGCCCGCCGTCACACTGTCTCCCAGCGCGACAATCAGGGGGTTTCTGCGCTCCAGACCGTCGTCGGGCAGTCCGTACGGACTGAAGGCGTTGATGCTTCCCCGGTTCTCCTTCATCACTTTGATGAAATGTTCCGGCCTCATCTCTCCGCATGTATCCGTCTCGTCCGCCATCCGGAGAAACGCCTCTGCATACTTCGCAGGTGTTCTGTACATCGTCCGCATCATATCCGTCACCTCTTTACCGTATCGTCCGGTCGATTTTCTCCATATAGCGGAGGATATGGCCGGCGGCCGCCTCAAAGGCCGCCCCGGTAAATCCGTGCCTTCCGCCCTCTATGACGTGAAATTCACAGCGGGGAATGACGTTCGCCGCCCTCTTCGACACGGAGAGAGGCACCGTCGTGTCCCGGTCCCCGTGGAGCAGCAGGACGTCTCCCTGATACTGCGCGAGTTCGTCATATACGTCCAGGTCCCAGACGTCGGCGGCATAGTTTCCGCCGACGCGCATCCAGCCTCCGAAGAGGTCAAATTCCTCCGGGATCCGCTCCTTCCGGCGGAACCTGGCGCGCATCTCGTCCGGGATGGTAAAGGGCGGGTACAGAAGCATCATTCCCGCGATCCTTTCCGCGTTCCGGCACCCCGCCACCGCCGTGACGACCGCCCCCTGGCTGCCGCCCAGCAGGACGATCCTCTCAGGATCCGCAAACTCCCACGACGACGCCTCCGCCAGAACCGCCTCGAGATCCGAGACCTCCGTCATGACGGACATTCCGACGTTGGCGCCGCTGCTTTGGTTCTTTCCCACGCTCCCGCCGCAGAAATCATAGGTGTACGCCGCATAACCCGCGGCCGCGAGCCGTTCGGCGTAGGGGATGCCGCTTTTATGGCTGTCTCCCAGCTCATGGGAAAAGATCACCAGCGGCCGTCTTCCCTCTCCCTCGGGAATAAACGCCTTCCCGAAGATCTCAGCTTCTCCGCGGCGGCACGGTATTACTTCCGTTCTGTAGGATGTTCCTGACATGTTCCCTCGTTCAGCCTTCTTTTTTCATCAGGGGCACGCCGGCGTTCCACGCCTGTCCGGCCTTCTCCCCCGTCGTGTAATATCCGTTCTGGAACTGATCAAACATCAGCGCGTGAAGCTTCGCGGGATCGACCTTGCCGTTCTCGGAGAGAACCGCCTCCTCCGCCTTCACGTTCACGATCTTTCCGACGATTCCCGAGACGTGCTCGCTCTCCAGGAACTCCAGGAGCTCGCATTCCATCACGAGCGGGAATTCTTCGATGACCGGCGCGTTGACCTTGTCGCTCTTTACCGCGTGATAGCCGGTCCGCTCAAACTTGTCGTCGATCTTGTTGCCGGACGCGATGCCGAAGAAATCCGCCGCTTCCATGTGGGCCTCGTCGGCCAGGGCGACGGTAAAGGCCTTGCTCTCCTGGATATTCAGCCAGGTTCTCTTCCCCTCGCCGATGAAGAGAATGATCTTGTCCATGTCGCAGATCTGGCCCCAGGCCACGTTCATCACGTTCACTTTTTCATTTTTGTCATATGCCGCCACCATCAGCACCGGCATGGGATACACAGCGGGTACGACGCCCAGATCTTTCTTCATAACTGTCACCTTGTCCTTTCTGTCGCGTGCCGGAATCTGCGGTTCCGGCATCTGCCTCTTGTGTCTTTCTGCCAGATATGATATCTTTTTTCGGAAGAAATAACAAGTACCATCGTATATGACTGGTACTTTCTAAAAGGAAAGTAATATCATAAAAGGAACGCCATGAAGGAAAAGATTGAGAGCGCCGATTTCTCCCGGACCGGCTACAGCTATACCCTGTCCCTCATTTCCGGAAAATACAAGCCGGTGATCCTGTACTGCCTGATGGAGTACGAGCCCGTGCGCTTCAATGAGATGCGTCGCTATCTGGGCAGCGTCTCGGACAAGACCCTCAGCCGGAGTCTGAAGGAGCTGGAGGAAGACAATCTGATCACCCGCACCGTCTATCCCCAGATCCCGCCGAAGGTAGAGTACACCCTCACGGACCGCGGCAGCTCGCTGGTGAAGATACTGGATAAGCTGTGCGACTGGGGCATCGAAAACCGGCCGCAGGAAAGCTGAGGCACCACAGCGCGAAGCAGCAGAGCCGAAGAGGCATAGCAAAAGCACCACAACCGAATCAGCCGAAGCAAAATAGCTGAAACACCACAACCGAAGAGGCGGCCCGCAGGCCGCCTCTTCTCTCGTGCCGTGCTGCGCGCGGCGCCGTTATGGTCCGATTCTGTATCCGTTCCGGGTGAAGATCTGCTGCAGCGACCGGTTGATGAGCCGGTGGACGTCGGAGATGTCCTGCTCCCGGCACTCCGCCGTGACGGAGAGCGTCATGGTGCCGCCCTCCAGCGCCACGATGCCGTTGTACACCGGGCCCTTCAGGATGCGGCGGTCCTTCTCGCCGATGACCGGCAGTTCCCGCTGCAGCATCGCCTCGATATCGTCGATGGAGTACTCGGCGGAGACGGCGAATTCGCAGACGCAGAGGGAATTCATCCGGGTCATGTTGGTGCTCATGGTGATGTCCCGGTTGCTGAGGGTCACGATGTTGCCCTCGGCGGTCTCGATCCTGACAAAGCGGAGGCCGATCTCCTTCACTTCCCCGTGGTAGACCTTCATGCCCACCCCCAGGTCCACGATGTCGCCGGCGTGGATGATGCCCTCGAAGACCATGGTCAGGCCGGCGATGATGTCCGAGACAAAGTGCTGGGCGCCCAGCGATACGGCGATGCCGAGGGTCGCGATGGCCCCCAGGATCACGCTGATCTGGATCCCGGTGTAGGTCAGGCCCAGGATGATAAAGCCGAAGAGCGCCAGGTACATGCAGAGGCTCCGGAGAAGCCGGCAGATCGTCACGCCCTTCGATCCCATAAAGGTGGCGATCACGGTCAGCAGAATCCGCATCAGGATCACGGCCATCACGATCTGCCCCAGAAGGAGCAGGCTTCCGGCCAGCGCGAACAGATTGAGTCCCTTCTCCCAGCTCCCGGACGTCAGGTAGTAGTACACCGAATTGCGGGACAGCGCGGTGGTGAAATTGGCGATGGGGATCTGCTGGGTCAGATACAGGCCGGTGATGATCTCCATGGTGATGAGAACGATGGTCTCCGGCCGGATCGTCGTGAGATAGTGCCACACGCCGGCCCCGGCGCCCGGCTTACTGTCCGGCGCCGGGTTCATTCTCTTGTTCTGCTCGAAATACTCATCGGTGTAGGGTCCCAGGACGAAATGCGCCAGGACCACGTAGATCACGACAAAGAGCAGGCTTCCCACCAGGGCGGAGGCGAGCATACCGGCCAGCAGGGGCACCCTGGGGGCCGCGTAAAAGGCGATGCGCCCCGCCGTCTCCCCGGAGACGTCCTCCGCGTCGCGGAACTGCAGCACGGAGGAGGTGACGAACATGGTGCCGTCGTCCGTCTTCACGTTCTGCAGGACGGAGCCCTGCAGCTGGGCGCTGCCAAGACCCAGGACGGAGATATCCCTGCCGATCAGATCCTCGCTGCCCGAGAAAAGGATCTCCCCGCTCTCCGGGTCGGCGATGCACAGCGTCACGCCGTCCTCGGACAGACTCTTCAGCACCGAGTCCGTCGTCTCCGAGGCGTCGAAGGCCCACGCCTCCGGCTCCACGGCGATGATCATGGCGCCGTACCGCGCCGGATCCTCCGCGTCGCGGATCCGCATGCCCACCCTGATTTCGTTGAGCCCGGTTATTTCATCGGTCTCCGGGTCATGGATGATGCAGGGCACGCCGTTCAGGATCCGCCGGAAGTCATACGTCACGGATTCCGGGTCCCGGCTGAGGTACAGGCCGATGTAGTCCCCGCTGCTCACGGTCTCGCGGCCGTCGGCGTCGTACAGGGTGATGGAGGACGCGGAGATGTTCTCCGCGAGCGTCTCCAGGACCGCCTTCTCCCGCAGCTCGGGATAGGCGTCCAGGGCGTCCGCGATGCGGGTGCCGTAGTCGGTGTAAACCTCCTCGAAGCGGTCCATATTCTGTCTGACGCGGGCGGTATTCATGTCCAGGCTCTCGTCGAGCATCCTCAGCCTTTCCTTGCCTCTCGCCGTGTCGTCATACAGGCCGTTGAGCGAATAGATCAGTATGCCGCTCAGGAAAATAAGAATGGTGCCGATCACCCCGCACAGAACCGCGAAGCGGCGGACGTTGGCCGGGGTATACCGCTTCTCCGTAAACGGCGTCAGCTCATTCTCCCGGATGTACCGGTAGAGCGCGAAGCCCGCCGTGAGAAGGGGCGTGATGAAGAGGATCAGGACCGCGAACATGTACGTGCCCTGGCTGAGCGCCTTGACGTACAGGTTGGGCTGGATCGAAAGAAGGACCAGATAGCCGCCGATCTCCGGGACGGCGCACCTCACATAGCGGAAGGTGCCCTCCTGCAGGGTCAGCGTACCGGAATGATAGCCGTTGTTCTCCTCCTCGTCCCCGCCCGAAAGATTCTCCATCCCCGTTTTCGCGAGGATTTCCTCGAGATCCGCGAAAATGTCGCTGCTGTAGAGGATCCGCTGCCCGTTCTCCGAGGAGGGATCCGCCGCCGTGCACATCGCGTAGACGTTGTAGGCCGTCTCCGCCTTGCGGAGAATCGCCGGTATATCCACCGACGCCTCGATGTCGCCGCTGTCCACTTTGACGCCGGCGCCGTCCGGATCCGGGGCGGCCGCCCCTTCGCCGTCCCCGGCGGCGTCGCTGCGGAGCGCCAGCGCCGAGAGCGTGGCGTCCACCGCGTACCGGTCCCGGATCCGCTTCTCCGTGGCGCTCCACTTTGACCGGATGTCCTCCAGCGTGTGGGTGACCTCCTCCAGCTTCAGCGTATCATCCCAGACATGGTTTCTGACAAGGGTCGCGTGATTCAGCATCATGATGATCCACCCGAAGGCGATCACAAACAACACGGCCAGGACGATTGTCAGGATGATTCTTTTTCGGCTGATTTTCATAGACGGAAACGCTCCTTCCGGGATCGCCGGTTTTTATCGCTTATCCTTGTCGACGAACTCCAGCGTGATGACGGAAAGAAGGAAGAAAACACCGACAAAGATCAGAAGATGAATCCAGTTGTGAAGAATGTTGCTGGCGGTAAACGCGTAGTCGGGCTCATACATGGCCTCGGAGGCCTTTTCCCTGACCTTCGCCATGGTCTCCTCGCGGCCGATGAGATCGATGGCGTCTCCCACGGTCATGTGGATGTCGAGGCCCTCGTTCCAGTAGTCCTGCACGATCTCGTTTCCCGCGAGGAAATCGACGACCTCGCCGAGCGTCGTGACGGCGCCCACCTCGGTATTCAGCGCGTCGTCGAGCTCTTCCAGGTCCATCAGGGCGGCGATCACCTGCCCCACCGTGACGTCCGCGATCAGGACCTCGCTGCGCAGGCTCTCATAGCTGTCCCTCTCGAGCAGGTCCTCCCCGATCTCGCGCACCGTCATCCTGTTTCCGATTTTGACGGCCCGAAGATCGGATACCATCGCGTTTTTCCCGTCGCCGAGGATGTCCAGCACCTGTCCCACCGTGACCGTGCCGCCGACCTCGACGCTGTCCACCAGGCCGATCATCCCGTCGACCGCCGAGTAGGGCAGGTCGTTGATCTTCGTCTGGGCCGCCATCGCCTTGAGACCCGGATTGGAAATGGTCAGCATCTCAATGGGCTCCACCACCTTCGGCAGCGAGAAGAGGCCGCCGGAGAAGACCAGCTGGAAGATCAGCACGAAGGGCATGATGGTCATCGCCGTCGTCGTGGAGTGCACGAGGGTGGAGATCCACAGGGAAAGCAGGTCGGACGAGTAGGTGACCAGCAGCATCGTGATGCCGGCGTCCAGCACCATCCAGGGCGTAAACAGTCCCTTGCCCGGGAATTTCATGCCGACCAGGTACAGCACGACGATGGTCACGATCGTCTGCAGCACGCACAGGATCAGCTGGTACATGAGGTGTGCCATGATGTAGGAGGAAATGTGCATGCCGGAGCGGTGCTCCCTCTTGATGACGTTCCTCTCCCGGCAGACCACCTGGATGGAGTTGAAGGATCCGTTCCAGATGCACACGCACACGATGGCAAAGGCCGCCGTGAGGGTTCCTTCCATGCTGACGCCGAAGTCCCCGCCCAGGGCGAAGCCCACCAGGCCGGCGATGAGCGCCGCCATCGGCAGCACCTTCCAGTCGCTCTGGTGCACAAACATCCGGAGAAATTTACCGAAATAGATACCGATCTGTCCGATGCGGCCGCGGTGCCGCACTTCCAACTGCCTCTCAGAAACGTTTCCGCTCATCTCAGCCATGCTGCACCTCCGCATATTTCAGGACGTACTCGTCCGCCAGTCCGTCGCCGCCTTCTTCCTTCTGATTGATCGACTTCACGATTTCTTCCATTCCATCCCTGCCGAAGAACGCCCTGGCCTCCTCGACGCTGCCGTAGAAGGCCAGCCGTCCCGTGCGGGAGCTGTCCTTCGCCAGGACGATCACGTCGTCGAACAGGTCGATCACGCGGTCCGGCGTGTGGGTGATGACGATGACGATCTTGCCGGTGTCGGCGATGCCGCGGAGCTGGGTGAAGAGCTCCCTGGCCATCACGCCGTCAAGACCCGAGTCCGGCTCGTCCAGGATGAACAGGGACGGGTTGGAGAGGAACTCCATGGAAATGGACAGACGCTTCTTCTGTCCTCCCGACAGCTTCTCCACCAGGCTGTCCCTCACCGGCGTCAGGCCGAAGATTTCCATCACTTCCTCGACGCGCTTCTTCCGGTCCTCCTTGGGAATGTCCTTGGAGAGGCGCAGCTTCGCCGCGTCCAGAAGGGTCTTTTCCACCGTGTCCTTGCTGCGGATCGTCTCCTGCTGCGGCACGAAGCCCACCTCGTACTGCATCTTTTTGTAGTCGCTGTACATGTCCTTTCCGTTCAGCACCACCTTGGCGTCCGCCTTCTCATAGCCGTTGACGGCGTTCAGGAAGGTCGTCTTGCCCGCGCCGGAGCCGCCGAGCAGCAGCACCATGTGCCCCTGCGGGATCGCCATGTGGATGTCCTTCAGCAGGTATTTCTTGTGGAAGAATTCCTTGACGTGGCGGTCCTTCAGATTGACCGTCAGGCCCTCGTCCATGACGGCGGCGCTGCCGTGGGTCGCGAGCCGCTCCATCTCGGCCCGGATGTCCTCCACCTTCCAGGACGGCTGATACTTCCTGAAAAGGCCCCAGACCAGCATCGGGATCCAGCGGAGCTCGTCGATGACGCAGAGAAGGAGCCACACCTTACGGACGCCGTAGATGCGGACGAAGCCGGAGAATACCTTGATGTTGTACACGAAATGCATCAGCATCACGGAGAAAAGAACGACCAGGATCAGCGGGGCAAAGGTGGTGAGGGTTCCGCTGCCTTCGTTCCACCGGAAACAGATGTTCAGCACCTGCAGCACGGTGATCATCATACTGGTGACGCAGAAATACCGTCCCTCCGGCTCCCGCGCCGCGCAGCGTCCGAGCTGATACTCCCTCGCCCAGGGGATCAGCGCCCACCATCCCTTCAGTCCTGATTTCCCAAGAAGCAGCCACGCTCCCAGAATATACAGACACCTCATGAGAATAAAGAAAGGCTGATACGAGTCAAAAAGCAGTGTCAGTATCAGCTGCAGAATGTTGCTCATGTTTCCTGGTCTCCTTTCTTTCCTTCTTACGTTCCAAATCCGGCCGGCAGTAAGCCGGCCGGATGACCCGAACATCCTTTATTTCTTCCGGAAGATCCGTTTCAGCGCAAAGATCAGCATGGAGGCGCCGGTCAGGAGGACGATCACCGCGATCATCGGCATGCCGTTCGGAAGAACCGGCCTGATCGACGTCGAACTCAGGCGGCAGCCGCCGGAGAACAGGACGCATCCGATGATCACCAGGATGATGTCGTTGATCTTCGCGTTGAGCTCGCCGATCAGGTCCGCGTAGCCGGTCAACTCCAGATTGACCTTCAGCCGTCCCTTCATGATGTCGGACAGCGTGTCGGCGATCAGCTGCGGGATTCTCGAGACCTTCTTCCCCACGTCCAGCACGCCCTGGCCGAGATTCATGATCTCCTTCTCGAGGCTGAAGGACTTCTTCATCCGGTCCATCAGCTTGTCGGAGATGACCTCAAACAGATCCAGCTCCGGGCAGAGCTGCTCCATCACGCCCTCGATGGTCAGGAAGGAGCGCACCAGCATCGTGAACCGGCCCGGCATCGAGATGTGGTGCTTGTCCGCCAGGTCGCACACCTCGCCCAGAAGCCCGGAGAAATCGATGTCGCTCAGGCTGGAGACGTTCTTGTACTTGGCGCAGAAGAGCTCCAGGTCGTCCTTCAGCTTGTTTCTGTCACAGCCCGCGCCGCTGGAACCGATGGCCAGAACGCCGTCCGCCATCTGGTCGGTGTCGCTGCGGAGGAGGCCGACGACGATGTTCTCGAGGGCGGTGATGTCCGCCTCGGTGATCTCGCCGATCATGCCGAAGTCAATCCAGTGGACCTTTCCGCCGCTGACCATGATATTGCCCTGGTGAGGATCCGCGTGGAAAATGCCCGCGTCAAACACCTGGTGGAGATAGCTCTCCAGGATGTCCCGGCCGACCTGCATGGCGTCGGTCCCCTGCTCGGGGAGCTTTTCCTTTTTGGAGACCGAGCAGCCGTCCACGAAGGTCATGGTAAAGATGCGCTCCGTCGTCAGCTCGTCGATGACGGTGGGGCAGGTGACCGTGCCGTCCGCCAGGATCACGTCCTTGAAGAACCGGGTGTTGGCCGCCTCGATCCTGAAATCGAGCTCCTCCCACGTCACCTTCTCGAACTCCCGGATGATGGCGGCGAAGCTCATGGTGTCGCTGTCCTTTTCATCCGCGTTTCCGCCGTCCAGCAGGGGCGCCAGCTTCCCGAGAAGCTCGAAGTCCTTGGCCATCATTTCCGCGATCAGCGGGCGCTGGACCTTTGTGACGACCTTCGTGCCGTCCTTCAGCACGCCGTAGTGAACCTGTCCGATGGAGGCGGAGCCGATGGGCTCGTCCCGGAACTCCCTGTAGATATCCTCGATCTTCCGGCCGGTCTCCGCCTCGATCACGGCGCGGGCGATCCGGGGATCCAGCTCCTTCACATTCTGCCGCAGCGTCTCCAGCTCCCTGCAGTAATTCTCCGGGAGAAGATCCGTCCGGCTGGACATGATCTGTCCGATCTTGACGTAGGTCGGGCCGAGATCCTCCAGCGTCGTCCGAAGCTCCACGGGCGTGAGCCCGTTGGCGTAGAAATTGTGCTTCGCGAGCACGCCGATCATCTGGGCGGAACGTTTGGTATTCTTCTTCTCTTCCTTCAGCTCGTCCGCCAGAAGCGCTTCCAGCTCCGGCGTCATGTTCGTCGGCGTGTGGGTTAAGCCCGCCTTCGTGGCCGCCAGTTCCTTCTGCAGCTCATCCTTGCTCGGCATCGCGGCGGCTTCCTGTCCCTCTTCCGCGTTTTCCTCCGCGGCGGTGACGTTTTCTATCGTCTCAACGGCTTCCTCTGCCGGAATGTTTTTCTTTTTCTTTCCTTCACTCATCTTAAGCGCCCTCCTTACTTAGTCCGGATCGGCCAGACCAGAACCAGTCTTATGAAACCCACCGCCGCCGCGTAGAGCATGACTCCTCCGATGACCTTCACGAAGGAATGCTGTGTCTGCCACCACGGGTTATTGAGAATCACGATACCGGCCACGATCAGTGAAATGCTCAGAAGAAGCAGGATCCACCACCATTTTTTCCCGGACCGGCGCGCGTACATCCACGCGTGGACGACGCTGTGCAGACCGTCGATGATCAGAAGGATTCCGAAGAGCACGCTGAGCACCGTCAGAATATTGTCGCCGGAAATGAGAATATACAGTCCCAGAACCACCAGAAGAAGAGCCGCCGTAAACAGAATACAGTCCGTCAGCTTCTTGCTTCCCGCGACAAAGTCCCATATCATCACGCCCCCCACGAGCAGGATGATATAGCCCAGCACTTCCACCAGAATGCCGTCATGCCGCACCGGTATGATCAGCATGAGCAGTCCGACGATCATCAGCAGAAGCGTCGAGATAACCGTCTGATGCTTGATTCTGTCCAATACCTGAATAATCATGTCTTAAACCTCCTCACTGTCTTTTTTCGTCTGACGGGAACCGGATTCCTCTTCCGGCACAGGAGCCTCAGGCGTCTCCTGCGGCCGCCCTTTGTAGCGGAAGACCATCATGGTCGTGTCGTCAAACCTGGCCGCCCCGTCCATAAACGCGTTGATTTCCGCGTTGACGGAGGCAAGCATCTCTCCCGGAGCTTTGTCTTTGCAGCGGTTCAGCGTCTCCAGCGTTCTGCCGACGCCGAACTGCTCGTACTGACTGTTGGCGGCCTCCGGGACGCCGTCCGTATAGACAAACAGGCAGTCGCCCGGGTTCATCCTGAAATCGTGCTGCCGGTAGGTGATCCCGTCCAGCATGCCGACGACCGGGCTGTGCCGGTAGACCACCGTCTCAAACAGCCCGTCCTTCCGGCAGAGCATCGGGTGCTCGTGCCCGGCGTTGGCGGCCACGCCTTCGCCCGTCCTCAGGTCGATGATCGCCAGCCATACCGTCACAAAGCATCGGCCTTCGCCGTTTTCACTCAGCTGTCCATTGACCTGCTCCAGGATTCGGGAGGGCGGGGAGCCCGTCTGCGCCTGAATCTTGATCAGGGCCTTGGATTCCGCCATGAACAGCGCGGCGGGAATGCCCTTGTCGGACACGTCGGCCATCACCAGGGCCAGATGATGGTCGTCTGTCAGGAAGTAATCGTAGAAATCGCCGCCGACCGTCTTCGCCGGGACCATGGAGGCGCACAGCTCAAACTCGGGATGGTCCGGGAACTGCGGCGCCTCGTCCGGGAGCATGTGCAGCTGGATCTGCGCGGCCGTCTCCAGCTCAAATCCTATCCTCTCTCTCTCGGCCGCCGCCTGCTCGATCTGCGCGGTATAGTCGTCCAGCTCCGTGGTCAGCGCCACAAAGTCCTCCGACAGCTGGCCGATCTCATTCCGGCGGATCGCGAAGGATCCCCTGGCCGTCAGAATTTCGTTGAGCTCTTTCTCGGCGGACCGGCTGTCCTTCGTATTCGTGTAGGACCGGATGCTTTTCAGCACCTTCTGGAGAGGATTCAGGAAAAACCGCAGAAGGAGCACCATGATCAGGTTCAGAAGCAGGAACTGATACATCATGGAGATCAGCGTATCCTTCATGACCGAGCTCCGAACCTGTCTGAGCAGGTCCTTCACGTTGTAGGTCGAGCCAACCAGAAAGGCCTGGCGGTTCTCATCCGCCAGTGCCAGGCAGGTGTAATAATCCAGATAATTGCCTGCCCCCTTCATGGACTCCCCAACCGTCCGCTCCGCGTTTTCCTCTTCCGGGGCGAGGGCCGCGCCCACCGCTTCCCGCATGACCGACCGGGCGACCTCGTTCTCCCTCACGTCCACGTTCACGCCGAGGATGTACACGTTCTCATAGGCCGTCCCGCGCACAGAGCCGGGCTCCGCCCCGCTCATGATGAAAAGCTGCGACGCGTAAGGGTGCTCCCCCTCGTCGGTATCCGTCTTCACGACGTACAGATAGGAGAAGCCGTAATTCTTCTTGATGGCGTTGATACGGGTGATCATCCAGGAGTAGACGATCTCCGCGTACAGCCGCTGATCCTCCTCCGGCAGGGAGGCAAGCTCCTCCTCGCTGCAATACCGAAGCTGCAGATCCGGGTGGCGCTGTGAAAACAACGCGCTTTTTTCTTCCGTGACGGTCCCCTCGGAAAAATCGGCGTCATACTCGATATCCAGCTCAGAGGCATGGTCTGCCCAGAACCCGAGCAGCCACGCGTACGCCGGATATTCCTTCAGGGAGGAGATCACCTCGCCGGCCGCTTCCGCCGACCGGACCCCGGTATACGCCCGGACCCTGCCTCTTTGGATCTGTAACTGCGAGACCTGTGTGATCACACCGAGAATGATGATCGCCGCCACGACGAGCAGATAGATCTGCGCGATCAGTCCCGTCCGTTTTTTTTTCATAGATAAAGCTTCCGTAATTCTGATCTGATGCAGCCTTCGCCTCTTTGGCGAAGGCCCCTCCGTCTCACTTCATCGCCTCTTCGGCGGGATCCGCTTACGCGATCTCCTCAGCGGAATCCGCAGAAGCTGCCGCAGGCTCCTCGGCGGAGTCCGCGTAAGCCGTCACAGGCTCTTCCGCGGAGTCCGCATCCGCCTCGCCGATCTCATCCCCATAGAGTTCCATCATGGCGTCGTTCCACATGGCTTCCAGCTCGTCGGCGGTCCGGATCTCACCGGTGTACTCGATTCCCGTATACTCCGGATGCTCCGTCAGGTAATCCTTCATATCCTGCATCACATAGGCATCGTTGAAGGCAATCGAATCCAGGGCCTCCTCGAGGGAAATCCCCATCTCGTCGCACATCGCCCGCAGGGAATCCATATAGCCCTCGCCGTCTTCCGAATACACGGCTTCCACGACGGGGTAGCTTCCGTCCTCATCCTTCGTCTGCGTGAAGAGGATGACGACACCCGACCCGCTTGTCATCCACAGCTGGTTTTCATCATCCGCCGTATAGTTGCACTGGATCATCGAGCTCATCGTCCGGATCTCTTCCTCATCCAGGCCGCTCTGGGCGATGGTGCCGTTCGTCACGATCTGAACGTCGCCCGGATCCATCAGATCGGCGTTCTGTTCCATGTAATACTCGTTCTCGTCTTCCCTGATCTGTTCGTAGGCACGGAAGATCGCGTCCAGGTCAAAAGAATCTGCCCCGCCGTCTCCGCTGCCGGTGAACTGGTCCAGCAGATCGCCTCCGCCCGGGATCTGCTCCAGGAGATCCTCGGCGTACGCCTTCAGCGAATCGAGGTCCAGATCCTCCGACGCGCTCTGAATCTTCTCGGACACGTCCGCCAGAGCCTCCGAGATCCCGTCTCCCGCCTGGCCCAGCTCTTCCTTGATGGAGCCGACCAGCTCACTGACCTCCGCCTCCTCCGGCAGCACGTCCTCGAGCAGGCCGCCCTCGCCGAACAGAGAATCCAGCAGGCCGCCTGCCGCCTCTTTCGCTTCTTCCGCCGCATCCTTCACAACGTCCCCCGCGGACACGGCCGACGTCGTCATCGCAGCAGCAACCATTCCCACCAGCAGCATTTTTCCGTACTTCATTCCAGTCCCTCCCTGTTTCAGGTTTTTCTCAGCGGTTCCACAGCCGTCTCTTTTACGGACGCCGCCTGCCGCTGCCTGTTAATCCTATATATTATAATACCAAGAATGGGCTCTCATTTCCATGCCTAATCCGCTGTCTTCCGCTGTTTTCCTACCGTCGCTCCCCCGATCCGTTCCCTGCGCCCGCAACGCGGCGCCGGGAAAAATGGCCTGATTTTCGCGGCGGCGGTTCGTGCGGAACGTAAAAAAGACCGCATCCTCCGATGCGGTCCGCCCATCGAAAAATGCCGCCTCCCGGAAGGTTCCGTCGGGAAGCGGCATCCCCCTCATGCTGTTATAAAAAGCAGATCACTGCAGCCTGGTAAAATCTCCCTCCGCGGGGAATGGCAGTCACTGCAGAGCGATGAATCCTCCCTCCGCGGGGAATGGCTGATCACTGCAGCTCGATGATATCTCCCTCCACCAGAGGGATGGTAATCGTATCCCCTCTGACCGTCTGATAGCTGTAGACGCCCTGAGCGGTACCGTAGACCGTGATCATGTCGTCTTCGAGCAGCCGGTAAGAAAGCTTGTTCCCTTCAAAATAGACGTAGATCACCGTTTCGTAGTTGCTGTTGATGGCGACGCGGAGCGAGTTCGTCGTGCCCTCCATCACCTGGAGCACCTGCCCGCTGAATTTGACCTTGCTCCCCGTGTAGGTATCCGGATTTCTCGCCAGCTGCTCATAGGTGTAATCGGCGCTGTAGGACGCCTTTTCCGCCTCAATCCTCGCCTGCTCCTCGAGCTTCTCCGCCAGTCCGAGGGACTCCAGCAGCTGATCCGTGATGACGCCGTTTACGGTCAGGCCCTGCGCCGTCTCGTAGGCGTTGATCTGTTCCGTCGTCTTCGCGCCCGCCACTCCGTCCGGCGTCCCGCAGTTGTAGCCCGCCGCGTTCAGGGTCTCCTGGACGATCTTGACGGTGCCCCTGTCGGTGTACTGCACGGTCGTGTCGGCGTTCGCCACATTTTCGGGAAGCTCCGGTCCCTTCTCCTCCTGGTCCTCCTGGCCGTCCCGGCCCTTCAGCTCCTCCAGCTCCTTCATCACGGCCTCGAGCTGCGCGCGCAGCTCCTCATTTTCCTTCTGCAGATCCCCCTCCGTCTGTCCGGAGACCGATTCCGTCTGAGATTCCGTCTGAGATTCCGCCAGGGACTCCGCCGTCACCGGCGCGCACATGCTGAGTATCATTCCCGCCGTCAGAGCTCCTGCCAGCACCTGCCGCATTCTTACCATCCTGAAATCCTCCTTTGCGTAGTTCGCCGTTTCCTCCCGGCGCTGCGTAAAGGATACCCTATTCCGGGTTCTCAGAGGTCGCCGTAAATGCGACATTTTTTCTCCGCCTGCCGGACCAGGCCGACCGCCTCGTAGTACCGCTCCGCGGCGTGCTGCATCAGCCGGACGGCGGTCCGGTCGTCGAAGACGGAATCCCGCGAAAGCGGCAGCGCCAGGTCAAAGACCCGCTCCGCCAGAGCATGGACGGCGTCGTCCCACGCCCGGAGCTCCTCGTCCGGCACCGGCGCGTCGGACAGCCTCACGTAGAGTTCGCCGATCTCCCCGCGCCGCTCCTCCAGGGCGCGCCTTAAGCCGTCCGCCCCGGTCTCGCCGTTCTCCAGCTGATGCAGGCCGCCGATGATCCTCTCCGCGCCGGACACCAGATGGCTCAGGCAGTTCCGCATCTCCCGCACATAGGCGTCCCGGTCCGCCGGCGTCTCTCTCATTCTCCGCGCCGGCTCATAGCCGCGGTTCATCCGCACGCGGACGCCGCCGCAAGTGATCCCTCCGTCCGTGTCACGGACCAGCTGCCTCCGCGCCTCCTCGTCCGCCGTCCACAGACCGGACCCCGCGTAGCAGCCTTCCCGCATATCCCGCAGGTCCCGTCCGAAAAAGCACCACACGGCCCGGGCGGGCGTCCCCCGGAAGCGCGCCTCTTCCTTCGCGCTGCCCGCGGCGCCGCAGTACCGCAGCGTCCGGGCCGCCTCCCGCGTATATTCCGCGATGTTTTCCACGGTGAGTTCCTCCCCGCAGAGGAAGAAAGCCGCGAGCCGCCGCATCGAGACCGTGCTGACGGAACGGACGTCACAGAGGACGTAATGTTCCGTCTCCAGACGGACCTCTGTCTTCCGGTACGGCCGGAAATCCGCCGCGTCAAAAACCGCGGTCCCGATCAGATCCGCGCGGAAAACGGGCGTCTGGGCGTGCTCCGGATGTCCGTTGTTCCAGGCCCTCATGAGATCCCGCGCGTACTCCATGACGGAGAAGAGGGTTCGTTTTCCCTCCCGCAGCCCCGTCCGCGAAAGCATCGCCATACACACGGCCTCCGTGAACACGCTGCACGAGGCCCCCGTGTCCATCCACGCCCTCTCGCCCGCCGCCGCGGAGGCCAGCAGCGCCGTCCCGCGCTCGGCCAGCTCACTTAGCGCCTCGCCCGGCTTCATCTCCGCCTGTCCCGGAATCCGCAGGCCGCCGGATTCGCAGCAGTCGAGGATCAGGATCCGGTTCCTCGCCGGCAGCCTCCTGAGGAAGCCGGCGAGGCTCGCAAGACTCAGGGATTCATCCGTAAACGCCAGCTTTTCGCCGTTTCCGTGTCCCGAGCAGTAGACCAGCAGCAGGTCGTCGGAGGTCAGCACCGACGAAAACTCCTGCAGCGCGCGGGCATACTCCCGCACGGTCAGTCTGCCGCCCTCCCCGAGGACGCGGATCTGCTCCGCGGGGAAGCGCAGCCCCTCCGTCAGAGCCCGCCGCATCATCCGCAGATCCCCCGCGCAGGCCGGGAGCGGCTCCTTGCCGGGCTCCTCATACATGCCGACTGCGGAAAGCAGCGCATAGCAATGCTGTCGTTCCATCAAGCGTTCCCCTCGCATCCTTTTGCGGCAGGGGCGTCCCGTCCGGTCCCGCCTCTGCCGTCTGTCGGTTCCCTATCGCGTTTTTTCGGGCTATGCTTCCGCGCCGCCCGGATCCTTCCGCTTTCCGTATTTCCGGCTCAGCCGCACCACCGCCTCCAGGGCCTCCGCTTCATGGTTCGGCTCCCGGGACTCGTCCACCGCATAGGTCCTAATATTTCTCAGCTGATCCTCGTTCATGTCAAAAAGCAGCCCGGTGATCTCCACGATCGCGGCGTTCCGCTCCGCCTGCTTTTCCGCTGTCGCGGCGTTCCGGTTCGCCTGCTTCTCCATCACCGCGGCCTTCCGATTCACCGGTTCCTCTGCCATCGCCGCATTCCGCTCCGCCTGTTCCTTATGGTTCATCGCGCACCTCTCTTCCCGGCTCTGTCCGGTTCCAGTATACGCGGATCCGCCTCCCGGGCGGTCGCCGCGAATGCGACATTTTGAAAAGAGGGTCAGCTGAGCGCTGACTCCCCGTATTCCTCAAGCATGAAATTGACGGCCTCCGTGTCGTAGACCCTGTGTTCGATGAAAAATTTCACGATCAGATCCCCCTTGCTCCCGGGAGAGAAGGCGTAGCCGGCCCGGGCCAGCAGGTCCTCCGCCTCCCCGATCTCCAGACGGAGCGCCAGACAGATCGCCATAACGGTGTTTTTCCTCGGATGATAGGCAGGATTGGTCCGTATCTTCGAAAACAGCTTCCGGTCCAGTCCCGCCCGCCTGTACACCTCCGCGTCGGTCATGCCTCTGCCGTCGATCAGGGAAAACAGCCGCTCATGGAAGGACGGGCCGAGCTCCCCCAGAAGCTCCGACAGATCCGCCGCCTGATGCGGCGTGAGATCCTCCTTCCGGAGGAGGCCGTCCGGGGCTGCAGCGGAAGGGCCGCCCCCGCTCCCGGCCGGGACAGAAGAACCGCTCTCGCCGCCGGCCGCTTCCGGATGATAATGCTCCCGCAGATAGGCGGACAGCTCCGCCAGGCGGAGATCGTACTGCGGCGTCAGCGGCTGAAGCCTCAGCCCGCTGCCCGGTTCAGAGTTCTTCCGATCTATCCCGCCGCGATCCGCACCGGACTCTGTGACGATCTTCTCCGTTTTTCCGGCGTCTTCCCGGGACAGGGCCTCCTCGATTTTCTCCACAACGAGGACGTCCGCCGGGAGCCAGTCCACCTGACGAAGGTGGCACAGGGGAAGCCACTTCGCCGCCTCGTGCTCCAGCAGAACCAGCTCTCCCTCCTCAATATGGCACCAGAAGCAGTCCATGGACAGGTGGAATTCGGGATAGTCGTACTCGACGGTGGTCAGGTACCGGTCGACGGCGATCCCCGCCCCGAGCTCCTCCCGGATCTCGCGGACCAGGGCCTCCTCCGGCGTCTCCCCGGTCTCCACCTTGCCGCCGGGGAATTCCCACCAGTCCTTGTAGGCGCCGTACCCGCGCTGCGTGGCGAAAACCTGATCTTCTTTCCGGATCAGGGCCGCCACCACCCTGATTCTCTTATTGACAGTCTGCATGCTCTTATCCTGTTATGAAGTGACCTTTGTCAAGAGGTAAATTTTTGCCACCAGCAAACTTTTTTTCTTGATTGTCACATATGTGTGATCTGTCGGCATCTGGAAGGAGCCCTGATTTAACAGTTCCCGGCATGTGGCCACTCTGTTATTCGTGGATTGGTTACCGACAGGCTAATGGTTCCGCCG
>JBGUKX010000022.1:0-7084 GCA_045114695.1 Lachnospiraceae bacterium
CCGCCTCCGCCTGGGCCTCCGCCTCAAGTCGCGCCGCTTCCTCGGCCGCCGCCGCTTCCGCCGCCGCCTGGGCTTCCGCCTCAAGACGCGCCGCTTCTTCGGCCGCCGCCGCTTCCGCCGCCGCCTCCGCTTCCGCGTCGTAGCTCCAGTCATCCGCCCCCGCAATCGCCAGGTTCGATGATACAGAGCTGACCATCATAACCGCCGCAAGGAAGATGGATAAGAAACGCCTTCTCGTGTCCCTCATAGTAGTACCTCACTTTCCCCCAATAGAAATAAGTGGAGTATGTTCTGCGCGAAATCGTTTAAGAAGACATAGTTCTCCCTAAAGTACGCACTTATACAGGGTGAATTATACCACTTATCGGGATTTTTAACAAATTATTACAGGTCTATTTCCTGATTTTCGTAGTTTAGTACATCATGCACAAAAATAATGGTTTGTTTTCAGGAATATATTGCAAAAACAAGGGCTCGGTTTTCTCAGAATTGTGTCCAACAGGCCCAAAAAACACCAGATATTGACTTAATTCAGAAACGGTTTTCGAAACGTTTCGTAGAAATAATGGGCACTTACGTAAACTTTTTCCCGAAAAATAAACATTCACGCCACTTCAGACAATAAAAAACCTGCCTTTGCGGGCCGGTGCGGGCCGCGGATCCTTCCGGGCACGAAAAAACCGGCCCTTCGGCCGGATTTTTCACGTAAAAACGTAACAGCTTCTTCTGCAGGTGATTTTTTCCGGGCCGGTCAGCATCTCCTTGACCCGGTTTCGCCGCGGCACTTACTTCCCGGCGTCACTTCCTTCACCGGGGCAGCACCACGGACAGGATGCTCAGTCCCGCCAGGACGCCCGCCGCGGCCAGAACGATGCCGACGACCAGGATGAGCGGGTTGGCGTGCTTCTCCAGCACGACCTCATTCACGGGATCGTAGTACAGCTTCATATGGTCCCCGGTCTTGAAGGCCTTCTCGCTCCCCGAGTTGATGTTGCATCTTCTCGTGTTTTCCCGTCCGTCCAGCTGATACCGGACGACGGGATAGTAGGTGTACTTGTCTCCCTTCAGGATCTTCGTCCCCTTGGAGAGCTGCCTCGTATATACCGAGACGATCTCGCCGTCGAGCTCCACAAGTCCCTTCCGGCTCACCGAGACGTAGTTCCAGATCAGGCAGGCGCCCGCCCCGGCGAGAATCACGGCCAGGCAGATCATCGCGCGGATGAAATGGCCGCGGTTGTTCTCCAGCGCCAGAAGGATCAGGAGCGCGCCGCCGATCATCATCGCCCAGGGATTGAGGACAAATTCGCTCTTGTTCGCCATGAGCTCGATGTTCCTCTCGTTTCTGCCGCGGACCACACGGACCTGCTGGCCGATCGAGTACTCCGTCGGGGACTTGATGACCTGTCTCTCCCTGTGATGGGTGGCCGGATTCACAAATTCCACCGTCACGTTGTAGTAATTCATGACGTCCCGGTCCTTCTTGTCCTTCTTCACGACGTGGCTGCAGGCGGCCACCTCGGCCGTCGCGTTCAGCTCCGCCCTGCGAAGCCGCAGCCAGTCCCTGACCTGGCCCGATCCCACGAGAAAAATGATCACGCCCGGTATATACTGTAACAGCTTTGAAAACTCCATGTCGGATTCTCTCTCCTTCCGGAAGATTCAGTTCGTGGGCACGATCAGAACCTCGATGCCCGCGCTCTCCAGCTTCTCCACGATCTGCCGGTCCGCGTTGTCGTCGGTGATCAGCGTGACCGGGGAATCGTAGGAGCAGCTGCCGTAGATGTTGTTTTTCTCGTCCCGCCTCCGGAGCTTGGAGTGGTCCGCGAGAATGTACACCTTTTTCTTCGTCCGGCTCATCAGCAGCTCGTTGATCCCGATCTCCGTGGGGATGTCGTAGCGGAATTCCCCGTCCTCGTAGACGGCGGCGCACCCGATAAAGGAGTTGTCCGCCTCCAGGCTCAGCAGGTTGCGCATGACGTATTCCCCCACCATCACGTGGTTCCGGACCTCGCCGCCCGTGTAGCGGACGGACACGCCCTCGGGAAACGCCTCCTCCATGGCCCAGCAGTTGTTGGTGTAGACCATCAGGCGCTTGTCTCCCGTGTAATGAAGCAGATGCAGGGCCGTCCTGCTGCCGTTGATGAACAGCGTCTCGCCGTCCCCGGCGAAGCGCGCGGCGTATCGGGAAATGCAGTCCCTGCAGTAGGCGATCCACTCATCCGGGGAAATCATCTGATCCGGAGCGCGTGGGGCGAAAGGGGCCGTCCCTCCTGCTCCAGCAGGTTCTGGTAACGGATGATGCGGCTGTGGATCGCGGCGACGTCCCCCATCTCCTCCATGAGCCTCTTCTGGACGCTCCTCTGGAGGACGGCGAACCCGTCCGCGGTCATCCCCAGCTCCGTCACGGCGTACTCCGTCACGGCGTCGAAGGCCTTCCGGTGGGCCTCGTCGAAATCGTAGAGGGTGTTGTCGATGTCAAAGATGACGGCTTTTATCATAGTTCCTCAACCATCGCGGCAAATTGTGCAAAAGAAACCGGCCCTGTGCAGACAGAAGGCCGGTTCGCATTTCATTTATTGCTGAAATTCTCCGGCTGTTTCATCCGGATGCGCGTTTTCACAGCCGGAACCTGGGCGGATCCGTCTCAGTCGAGGAGGTCCGCATCCTTCAGGGCAGCCTCGATCTCCTTGTCGGACATGACGTTCTTCAGTGGGATCAGGATCGTTCCGTTCTTCTCGATGCCGTCGAAGGTCTTGACGAACGTCTTTGCGCAGAACACGAGGTCATAGTTGCGGGCGGAACTCTTGCCCTCGGAAACGGAGCAGTGACGAAGCTCGGCCGGCTTGATGTCGTATTTCTTCAGAACCTTCTTGATCGCGTTTTCCATCATGAGGGAAGAGCCGGCGCCGTTCGCGCAGCAGGCCAGCAGTCTCTTGCCGTCTAATTTAGCCATAACAGTCTCCTTTTGTCTTTTTTGCCTTTAAAAATACGTTACCTATTTTAATAAGGAATGAATCACGTTTTTTCTGCCTTGTGATTCTGTGTGTTTCTGCGTGATTCTGTGCGTTTCGATGAGCGGCTCACAGCTGCTCTGTGCCGCGTCATGCCGCCTGCGGGCCGCATGGCGCGGCTTTGCGCTGTTTCCCTCTCGGATTTACTTCTTGCCCTTCTTCGCGATGTGCTCCAGATAGGCGTCGTAGTCTTCCGTGATCAGGAAGTAGCCCTCGGGATCCATTCTGTACTCGATCTGCGGAAGCGCCAGCAGGATGATGACGACGATCGCCACGCCCGCGTAGCTGAGATAGCGCATGAGCACGGTGAACAGCGGCCATACAGTATCCCAGTCGAACATTCCGAGGTAGCCGCCGTAGTTGGCGAGGCCGACCCAGCCGGCGATGAACGCCGCGCCGAAGACCTGGATGAGGCCGGAGCAGAACGGGATGATGAGGCAGGCCTTGAGACCGCCCTTCTCGTTCGCCACGAGGCCCATCGTCGCGTTGTCGAAGAACACCGGAACGAATCCGCAGATGATGATGGTCGGGGATCCGGCGATGATCAGGATGACGATCGCGATGATCTGGCCGACGAGACCGGCGAGGAAGCCGAAGGTAACGGCGTTGGAATCACCGAAACCGTAGCAGACAGCGCAGTCGACGCCCGGGATGGACGACGGAAGCAGCTTGTCGGCGATACCCTGGAAGGAAGCGGTCAGCTCCGTGACGAACGTACGGACGCCGAGCTGCAGGATGGCCAGATAGACCGCGAAGTTCAGGGACTTGTCGAAGCACCACCAGACGTAATTGGTGGACTCTGTGATGTCGCCGCTGGCGACGAAGTAGGGCTTGCCGATGACCGCGAGGATGACGCCGAAGAAGGCGGTCATCAGGATGGCGGTACAGACCATGTTTTCATTGAAGATCGAGAAGAAGCCGGGCATTTCCATCTCGCCGACCTTCTTGACCTTGCGCTTGCCGCCCTTGTCTCCGAAGAGCTTGTCGGCGACGATGTAGGAGAGGCGGATACCGAACATCTGCTGATGGGCGATGGCGAAGCCGGCGCCCTCGGTCAGCTCCTGCATCGGCTTGACCGTGAGGTTGGATCCGACGGCCCAGTAGGCGCCGAGGATGACCGCCATGACGACCATGAGGGCCACATTGTTGGAAAGAAGTCCGGGAAGCGCGAACATGATCAGCCAGTAGGCCGTGGCCGCCTGCTGCACCTGGACGTGGCCGGTGGTGAACAGGGTGCGGCACTTCGTGATCCTGTTGAAGCGGACCAGGAGGATGTTGACGATGAACGCGATGAGCAGCAGGGTCATCGCCTGCGAGAAGCCCTTGCCGAAGACCTCCTCAACGCCCGCGGTGACGGCGTTCTGGCCGTAGTACGGGTCGATGACGCAGGCCGTCAGGTTGAAGCGGTCCTTAAGTCCCGCGAGGATCGGGCGGAAGTTGCTGGTCAGTCCGCCGGAGCCGACGTTCAGGATCAGCATACCGATGATCGCCTTCAGCGTACCGGCGAGGGTGTCGTACCACTTCTTGCCCATCAGGCAGTAGCCGAGCAGCGTCAGGAAACCGACCATGTACGGGGCCTTCTGCAGGACGTAGGTCGCAAAGAAGGTCCAGATAGCGTTTAATACATTTAAGATAACCATATCTCTCTCCCTGAATCAGTTGTTTTTGTTCATTAATAAATGCTTATTCTTCTTCGCAAGGATACTTGGCCTCCGCCGCGAGGATATCCTCCGGCGTCCTGGCCGCGGCGAGCGCGTCGAGCAGGTCGTCGTTCATGAAAATGGACGAGAGCTGCTGGATATTGTTCATGTGCTCCTCGGAGTTGGCCGCCGACAGCGTGAAGAAGAGGTTGGCCTCCTTCTTCTCTCCGTCCTCGTCCTCGCCGAAGTCGATCAGCTTCTCGGATACCATGAAGCCGATGCCCGTGCGGTGGGCTCCCTTGGCGTTCTCCGTGGTGTGGGGCATTGCGACGTTGTGGTCGAATACGACGTAGGGGCCGTACTTCTCGATGCATTCCACGATCTGCTTGTAGTAGTCCTCGTCGACGGTGCCGTCCGCCACCAGACTCTCAGCGCTCAGACGCACCGCTTCCTGCCATGTCACGCCTTCGCCGTCAATAAAACGGTAATGCTTGAGCTTTCCCTGATCAAGGGCGGCATGCTCAAGAACCACGGCTACAGCCTGGTCTCCCACGGCGGCCACGACGCGGCTCTCGTCGGCTGCGAGCAGGGAACCTTCCTCTTCGATCCGCCCGCCGTCAGGGGCGCCGACTGGACGGTCACCCAGCTTCTCTCCGTTCCCTCGAGCGACTCGGTCCTCCTGGATTTCGACGGCGACGGCAAGCTTGAGCTCGGCTGCATCAGCCCCTTCCACGGCAACTCCCTCACGATCTGGCATCTCGACGATCACGGGAACTACGTGCCGCAGTGGAAATACGGCTGTCCGGAGGCCGACACCGAGATGATCCACGCCACCTGGGCCTGCGAGATGCTCGGAAAGCCCACCTGGATCGTCGGATGGCGCAAGGGAACCAAGGACACCATCGCCATCACCTGGGACGCCGGGGCCGGCGACTATCACGTCGACTTCATCGACCGGAACACGGGCTGCGCCAACGCGATGCACTTCGTCAACAAGGACGGCAGGGACGTCGTGGTCGGCACCAACCGCGAGATCGACGAAGTTGCCCTGTACACCATCACGGAATAAGTTTATACTGTCAGTAAAGGCGGCGGATCCGCGCGAAAGAACGCCGGACGGAGGCGTCCGGAAAGGCGCGGGAAAGCCTTCCGCAGGCGGCGCGCAGGCCGCGCCTCCCGTAAAAACGTGCCGTACCGGGGTCCGGAGGACCCCGCAATTATAAGAGAGGAGAACTATCACATGAAGTCATTCGAGTACACCATCACGGATCCCGTTGGTATCCACGCAAGACCGGCCGGCAACCTCGCGAAGGAAGTCAAGCAGTACGATTCCCTCATCAAGGTCGTCAACAAGGACGGCAAGAGCGCCGACGCGAAGAAGCTGATCGCCCTCATGGGCCTTGGCATCAAGCAGGGTGACACGATCACGGTCACCGTCGAGGGCGGCGACGAGGAAGGCAACGCGGCGAAGGTCGAGGAATTCTTCAAGAACAATCTTTGATCCGCATGCCCGGCCAGCCTCTGGCCGGACGCTGAAGCTTTGATCCGAAGAAACGACGGACGTTCCGACAAAAAGCCCGGAAAGGGCGGCGGAACGTCCGCTTTTTTGACTTTATTCCGGCATTTGCGCCATTTCCGGACACCTGATCCCGCCGTTCCCGGACATTCGTTCTTTACTTTATCGGGAAAGACGAATAAAATATGAGGAGAATGTCTGGCCCCGGCCGCTGCTGATTCGTATAATACGGCAGAAGGTGATCCCTCCGGTAAAAAGGACGGAGCCTGCAGTATGATAATGAATCAACCATCAGATAAACAGCAGCGACTGGCACGGACGGAAGCGGACGTGCGGAAAGGAAGACCATGGCATCGTTAAAAGACATGTTTGACTATCAGAAGTTCTCCGGCAGCTCCCGTCTCGAGGAGATGATCCGCGAGACCGAGAGCCGGTATCCCCGCAGACTCAGCCTTGACGAGCTCGAGTTTGTGAACGCCGCCGGCGTTCCGGATATGCTCCGGAAAAAGGACGACGAAAACCCGATCAAATAACCGGACAGGAAAATCTATGACAGCGACATTGACCTACGAGCAGGTTTACAAAGAATACCGGCCCAAAGTAATGGGCTATATCCGCTCAAAGATATCAAACAGCTACGACGCGGAGGACCTGCTCTCCACCGTATTCATCAAGGTTTACGAGAAATTTGAGACCTTCGACCAGTCGAAGGCCTCTGTTTCCACGTGGATCTATACGGTCGCGCGCAATACGCTGATCGACTTTTTCCGTGTGAGAAAGGTTCACGACGAGATCGCCGAGGAGGACATCGTCGAGGACGACGCCTACCAGGGAATCCTCGACAAGGAGACGCTGGAGGAGCTTGCCGGCGCCCTCGAAAAGCTGCCCGAGAGGGAGCGCGACCTGATCATCCTGCA
>JBGUKX010000023.1:0-34818 GCA_045114695.1 Lachnospiraceae bacterium
CGGACTTTTCGAAGCCCGGGTCTTTGTTTTATAAGAGAAATCCGATGAAAAAGACTGCCGCACTAATCACTTAGTGCGACAGCCTCCTTAAAAAGTAGCGAGAGGGGGACTTGAACCCTCGACACCGCGGGTATGAACCGCGTGCTCTAGCCAGCTGAGCTACCTCGCCATAAATTTTCCGGCGGTCTTCTTGCGACCGCCAGATTATTATACTCAAATATCGCGGAGCCTGTCAATACCAAAATCACAAAACGCGAAAGCCCACGCGCCGGAATGACGAAACCGCGAAGGCCCGCGCGCCCGGCAGAACCGCACCGCGACGTCGATGTCGCAGCCGACGTGGCGGCCGTCCTGTCCGACGCGGACGAAGAAGCCGGCGCGCGCCTGCCGCCCCGGAACAGCCGGAGCCCGGCGGCCGCGATCAGCACCGCCAGCACAATCAGTAGGATCCGGTCCGTACGTCGGGCTGTCGTCACGTTCTCTCCCCCACTTCCCAGCTGCTGCTCTTCAGCCGCTCTTCATCAGATCACAGGAAATACTTCACGCCGGCCTCGAAGACCCTCATGTCCTGCTCGCCGGAGATATTGACCGCCACGCCTCTTCCTCGGCGCTCCACGTGGGCCATCTTGCCCAGGACCCGTCCGTCGGGGGACGTGATGCCCTCGATGGCGAGGACGGACCCGTTCACGTTCCACTCCGCGTCCATGGAGACGTTTCCGTCCGGATCGCAGTACTGGGTCGCCACCTGGCCGTTCGCGAAGAGGGCGGCGGCCGTCTCCGGATCCGCGGCGAATCTTCCCTCCCCGTGGGAGGCGGGCGTCACGTAGACGCCGCCCAGGTCCGCCAGTCTCAGCCACGGAGACTTGTCGGAGACGACCCTGGTGCAGACCATGCGGCTGATATGCCGGCCGATGGTGTTGTAGGTCAGCGTCGGAGAGGTCTCCGTCTGGCCGGTGATGGTTCCCTCCGGCACCAGACCCAGCTTGATGAGGGCCTGGAAGCCGTTGCAGATGCCGAGGGCGAGGCCGTCCCGTTCCCGGAGAAGCTTCTCCACCTCTTCCTTCAGCTTCGCGTTCCGGAAGGCCGTGGCGAAGAATTTCGCCGAGCCGTCCGGCTCGTCGCCCGCGGAGAAGCCGCCGGGGAACATGATAATCTGCGCGCCGGCGATCTCGCGGGCAAATTCGTCGACGGATTCCCGGATGTCGAGCTCCGTCAGGTTTCTGAACACACAGGTCGAGACCGACGCCCCGGCCGCCTCGAAGGCCGCCGCGGAGTCATACTCGCAGTTCGTCCCGGGGAACACCGGAATGAAGACGCGGGGCTGCGCGATTTTGTGGGAGACCACCGCGACGCTCTCCGCGTGGAACAGCGGGCTTTCGACCTTCTCTTTGTTGTCGTCCGCGCGGGTGCGGAAGACGCCCTCGAGGGTCCCGGTCCAGGCCCGCAGGGCCTCCTCCTCCGGGATGGCGATGTGGCCGAACCGGAGTTCCCTGTCGTCGGACACCTCGCCGATCACCGTGTATTCCGACGCGAGGGTCTGAACCATTCCCTCCGGGACCTCGCAGACGATATCCCCGTAGTACGGGGAGAAGAAATCGATGGGGCTCACGTCATGACGGATCCTGACGCCCTTCTCGTTGCCGAAGGCCATCTTGCTGACCGCCTCCGCGATGCCGAAGCGGCCGACGACGTAGGCGGAGATCACGCGTCCCGCCCGGATATCCTCCCGGAGGCGGGCGTAGGTGTCAAGCACCGCCTCGTAGTCGGGCATCTGGTCGGCGTCCTTCTTCATCCTGATCCACACGATGCTGCTGCCCGCCTTCTTGAATTCCGGGGAAATCAGGTCCGCGAGCTTTCCCGCCGTCACCGCGAAGGAAACCAGGGTCGGGGGCACGTCGATGTTCTCAAAGGTGCCCGACATCGAGTCCTTGCCGCCGATGGCCGGAAGGCCGAAGCCGATCTGGGCGTCGTAGGCGCCGAGGAGCGCGGCGAAGGGCTGGCTCCATCTGGCGGGATCGGAGGACATTCTCCTGAAATATTCCTGGAAGGTGAAGCGGATCTTCGTCACGTCTCCGCCCGCCGCCGCGATCTTGGACATGGACGAGGTCACGGCCCAGGCCGCCCCGTGATAGGGGCTCCAGCTGGACAGATACGGATCGAAGCCGTAACTCATCAGGGTCACCGTGTCCGTCTTTCCGCCCGGCACCGGCACCTTGGCCGCCATCACCTGGGTCTCCGTGAGCTGCCTTCTGCCGCCGTAGGGCATCAGCACCGTGGCGGCGCCGATGGAGCTGTCGAACATCTCCACCAGCCCCTTCTGGGAGCAGACGTTGAGGTCGGAGAGCAGACCGAGCCAGCGTCCCCGGATGGATTCGTCCCCTCCGTCGTACCAGCTCCAGGGGTGGGGATTGAGCTCGGAGCCGGACAGGGACGGCACGTCCACGAAGACGTCGTTCTCCTGATGGGCCCCGTTTGTGTCGAGGAACTTTCTGGAAATATTGACGATCTCCCGCCCCTTCCACTCGAGGACGAGCCTGGGCTCCTCCGTGACGACGGCGACGGGCGTGGCCTCGAGGTTCTCGGAGGCCGCGTATCTCAGGAATTCCTCCGCGTCCTTCGGGTCCGTGACCACCGCCATTCTCTCCTGGGATTCGGAGATGGCGAGCTCTGTCCCGTCGAGGCCGGCGTATTTCTTCGGCACGAGATCCAGGTTCACCCGCAGTCCGTCCGCCAGCTCGCCGATGGCGACGGACACGCCGCCCGCCCCGAAGTCATTGCATTTCTTGATGAGCCGGGACACTTCCTCCCGGCGGAACAGTCTCTGCAGCTTTCTCTCCGTCGGGGCGTTGCCCTTCTGAACCTCCGCGCCGCAGGTATTCGTGGACTCGGTGTTGTGGGCCTTGGAGGAGCCCGTCGCCCCGCCGATTCCGTCGCGGCCGGTTCTGCCGCCCAGCAGAATGATCACGTCCCCCGGATCGGAATTCTCCCTCTTGACCGCCCTTCTGGGGGCCGCCGCGATCACGGCCCCGATCTCCATGCGCTTCGCGGCGTAGTCCGGATGGTAGATCTCCTTGACGTAGCCGGTGGCCAGGCCGATCTGGTTGCCGTAGGAACTGTAGCCGTGGGCCGCCTCCCTCACCAGCTTCTTCTGGGGAAGCTTGCCGGGAAGGGTCTCGCTCCGCGGGCGCGTCGGATCCGCCGCTCCGGTGATCCGCATCGCCTGGTAGACGTACGTTCTCCCGGACAGGGGGTCGCGGATCGCGCCGCCCAGACAGGTCGCGGCGCCGCCGAAGGGCTCGATCTCGGTGGGATGATTGTGCGTTTCGTTCTTGAAATTGATCAGCCACTCCTCTTCCTTCCCGTCGACGTCGACGGGAACGATGACGGAGCAGGCGTTGATCTCATCGGATTCCTCCTGATCCTGCAGCCTGCCCTCGGCCTTCAGCTTCTTCGCGGCCAGCGTTCCCAGGTCCATCAGGCAGACGTACTTGTCCTTCCTGTCCCCGTAGAGGGCTGCGCGGTCCCTGAGGTAGGCGGCGAAGGTTCTCTCGAGCCTGGGCTTCAGATCCCCTTCTCCGAAGGTGACGTTCTTCAGCTCCGTCGAAAACGTCGTGTGGCGGCAGTGGTCCGACCAGTAGGTGTCGAGGACGCGGATCTCTGTGATGGTAGGATCCCGCTTCTCCTCCTCGGTGAAATACTTCTGGATGAAACGGAAGTCCGCGAAGGTCATCGCCAGACTGAGGCGCTGGAAGAGTACCGCCAGGGGGCCGCTCTTCATGATGCGGAAGCCCGTGATCACCTGTACGTCCTCCGGCTCGTGATAGACGGTTGTGAGGGTCTCCGGCTTCTCCTCGCCGGTGACGGAGGAGTCGACGGGGTTGACGCAGTTTGCCCTGATGCGCTCCATCTCCTGCCCGTCCGCGTCGCCGATGATCATGTAGGTCGTGGCGCACCGGACCGTGGGATTCTCCCTCTCGTCCAGGAAACGGATGCACTGCTCGGCGGAATCCGCCCTCTGGTCGAACTGTCCGGGCAGATACTCGACGCTGAACACGCCCGCGCACTCCGCCTCGGGCAGCGTCTCCCGGTACAGAATGTCGACGGGAGGCTCGGCGAAGACGGTCCTGCAGGCCGTCTCAAACGTGGCGTCCGATACGTTCTCCACGTCGTAGCGGATAAAGATCCGCACGTCCGTGACGCCCGTGATGTTCAGGTAATGGCGGATCTCATGACGCAGTTCCTTCGCGGCGACGGCATAAGAAGCTTTCTTTTCGACGTAGACTCTTCTGACCAATTTTGTCCCCTTTCGCTTATCGCTGTTGTTCCCGGCCGGCTCATTGCCGGCGTTTCCAGAATTCCCTGATGATCGCCTTCGCGTCCTCCGCGGAACGGCATACTTCGATGCGGTTCCATTCCCGCGGAAACAGTCTCCGGCAGCCGGCGGTCAGGAACCTGCCGTCCAGGAGGGCGATCACTCCCTCGTCCCCGGACGTCCGTATCACTCTTCCGGCAGCCTGCTGGACCTTGTTCATGCCCGGATAACGGTAGGCGCAGTCGAACCCGCTGCCGTCCCTGTCAAAAAACCTCCGGACGATCTCCCTCTCCCCGGAGATCTGGGGGATGCCGGCGCCGACCACGACGGCGCCGATCAGCCTGGTCCCGGTGAGGTCGATCCCCTCCGAGAACATGCCTCCCATCACACAGAAGCCGATGAGCGTCTCCCTCGGCTCCTCGTAGAAGTTCTCGAGAAATATTTCCCTGTCGTCCTCCCGCATCCCGGGAGTCTGCAGCACCCAGTTCACTCCCTCCGCGTCGAACTCCCCGCGGTAGACGCGGAAGACGTCCCGCATCAGCTTGTAGGACGGGAAAAACACGAGATAATTGCCCCGCCTGCCCCCGGCGACCGCCGCGATGTAGGCGGCGATCCGGCGGTACATCGCCGTGTTTCGGTCCGAATACCGGGTGCTCACGTCTTCCGCGGCGAGAATGATCCGCCGGGACGTGTCGAAGGGGGATTCCGCGTAGACGGCGCAGACGTCCTCCTTCGTCGTGAGAAGCATCCTGTAGTAGTCGACGGGGAGCAGCGTCGCCGAGAAGAAGACGGCGCACCGTCCCCGCTCCACACATTCCGTGAGCCTGGCGGAAGGATTGACGCAGAACAGCGTCAGACCGAAATCGTCGTCCTCGCCGGTGCCGGAGAAGATCTCATAGTGATCGTCCAGGTACTCCAGCGTCCTCACGAAGTCTCCTGTCTCGAAGTAGAAGTCCAGCAGCTTCTCCTTGAGGGCGCCCTCCGCCTCCGACTGGTAAAACTCCTGGAGCTTCTCGTAGAGCCGGAGCACCGCTCCTCTTAAGGGGAGGAACTCCTCGTCCTCCGGAAGCCTCACGGTCCGGCCCGCCGCCTCGAAGGTCGGCTCCTCCTCGCAGAGGTGCTTCTCCTTCAGCATCAGGCGATTGACCTTGTCGAGGGCCTTCGCGAGATAGGGGACGTCCTTGCCGCACGCCCTCTTCGCCGCCAGGACGTGCTCCTTGACGAGGCGGGCGCTGAACATCTGTCTTCCCCGCTCCACCAGGTTGTGGGCCTCGTCGATCAGGAAAATGCCGTCCCCGCGGCTTCCGTTTCCGAAGAAGCGCTTCAGGCGGGCGTTGGGGTCGAAGACGTAGTTGTAGTCCCCCAGGACCGCGTCGCACCAGCTGGCCAGATCAAGGGTCAGCTCGAAGGGGCAGACCTGAAAGCGGACGGAGGCGGCGCGGATCTCCTCTCTTCCGAAGAAGGACGCCTCGCCGAGGAGGCGGAACACGGCGTCGTTGATCCGGTCGAAATGGCCTCTGGCGTAGGGGCAGTCGTCGGGATTGCAGGACGGCTCGCTGAGCGGACAGATCTTCTCCTTGGACGTGATGAGGACCGTCCGGAAATCCAGTCCCTTTCCCGCGAGGATGGAGAAGGCCTCCCGCCCCGCGTTCAGCGTCTCGTTTCTCGCCGTCAGGTAAAAGATCCGGTCGCCGCAGCCCTCTCCGACGGCGCGGACCGCGGGATAGACGCAGCTCATGGTCTTTCCGACGCCGGTGGGGGCCATCAGGAACAGGTCCCGTCCGTCGCGGATCGAGCGGAACACGGTGTGGGTGAGCTTCCTCTGCCCCTCCCTGTACTCGAAGGGGAACGGGAGCTCCCGCATGGACTCGTCCCTCGCCCGGGCGTGGTGAAGCTGCCACTCCGCCCACCGCCGGTACTCCCCCGCGACCCGGAGGAACCACTCCTCCAGCTCCCCGGCCTCGTACTCGGCGTCCAGGAAGCGGATCTCCTCCGTGTCCAGGTTGACATAAGTCATCCTGACCGCGATCCGGGGAAGCGCCTCTTCGGCGGCGTAGATCGCCGCGTAGCACTTCGCCTGGGCCAGATGGACCGGAAACGGCTCCTCGAGGCGCGTCACGTCGAGGTACATGCCCTTGATCTCCTCGATGCAGGGAACGTCGCCCCCGATCAGGCCGTCCGCCCTGCCCTCGATCCGGATCACCAGCTCACCGAAATCCACGTCCCGGGACAGGGCGTACTCGGCGGAGTAATCCCCCGTGCGGCTCTTCTGTATCCTGCGGTGAATTCTTCCTCCCGCCAGCGCCGCCTCCACATCGTGGCCCTTGAGCGTCCGGCTGTCGATGTCCCCGGCGCGCAGAATAAATTCCACGAGGTTTCGCACGGAGATGCGTACCACCGGCTTCTCCGGAGAGGCCCCGGTCTGCCCTTCCGTGCCGGCCGCCATAGAGGCTGCGGTCTGCCCTTCGGCGCCGGTCATGATGGTTCCGGTCTGCCCTTCCGCGCCGGCCGCCATAGAGGCTCCGGCCTTCCCTTCGGGACCGCCCTTCCGCGCGGCTCCGGGATTCTTCCCGTCAGACATGGCCGCCTCAGCTGCAGATGACCTTGCGCTGCGTGTTGCTTCCGGTCACGGTGAGGCCGGGAATGGAGTCCAGGAACTTGTAGAGCTGGCTGTAGCCGTAGAGCTTGACGTTGAAGTTCCTGTGCTTCTTTCTGATTTCCTGCCCCAGCGTGCCAAGGCCGATGCCCTTCCTGCCGCGGCTCCGGACGATCTCCTTGATGTCGCGGATGACGGCGTCGTCCTCGGATTCGGCGGCGGAGAGACTCACGGTCAGGACGTTCTTGCTCTTGTTGACGGTGATCTCCGGAATGTCGTCGAGGAACTTGCTCAGCTGGCTGTAGCCGAAGGTCCGGATGTCGAAATCCGGATACTTGCTCTGAAGCCGGCTCCCGATCTCGCCGGGGCCCGTCTGCTTTCCGTTGTTGTCATTTTTCGTGATGATGTTGATGATGTCGTCCACGATGGCCTGCTTGTTCGTCGCGGACGCGCCTCCCTCGCTCTCGATCAGGTTCTCGAGCTCGGTAAAGACGGTGCAGGCCGCGCGGAACGAATCCGGCGTCTTTTTCTCGCCCATCCCGATGACGATTTTCCCGGATTCCCTGAGACGGGACGCCAGGCGCGTGAAATCGCTGTCCGAGCTCACGATGCAGAAGCCGTCGACGTTGGAGTTGTAGAGAAGGTCCATCGCGTCGATGATCAGCGCGGAATCCGTCGCGTTCTTTCCCGTCGTGTTGGAGAACTGCTGGATCGGAATGATGGATTTCTCCAGGAGCTTTCCGCTCCATCTCGCGTTGGCCTGAGTCGTGAAATCCCCGTAGATACGCCTGTAGGTGACCGTCCCGTACTGGGACAGCTCGTCAAAAATGCCGTTCAGATATTTCGACGAGACGTTGTCGGAATCAATCAGAAGGGCGAGTTTTCGATCTTCCATAAAACCTCCGTGCCTGCATGGGCAGGCTGAAAAACTTGTCGCATTAAATCTCTATCCCGTTCAGCCGCAGCAGCTCCCGCGCGGTCTCGACGGAATCCGGGCCCGCCGCGTTCTTGACCGGGGCGAATTCCCTCTCCCTCTCCACCTCGAAGGGAAGACAGCCTTCCAGGGCCCCTAGGATGTCGAAAATGAAGTACTCGAATTTCCATCCGTTGGGGCTTTCGGGCGTCACGGTGACGCCGCTGTCGTCCAGATACGGGATTTTCTTGTGGGCGAAATGGATCGGCAGGGAGCTGTCCAGCGCCCTCTGCATCGCGCCGACGTGGAACAGGTAGTTGAGGATCACGCCGTAGTAATAGGCGTAGGAGCCGTCCTCCAGCTTCTCGCGGCGCATGTCCTCCGTCACCTCGTAGTACTCGATCACCGAGGTCCTGCCCCCGTCGAGGCAGATGACGCCCACGTTCTCCTCCGGCGAACTCTTCCGGACGACCTTGGCGCCCGACTCGCAGCCGCTCTCCAGCACCGCGCCGAAGAAGACCGGGTCGCAGATCCTCTGGAGCACGTTGTCGACCGCGAAGACGTTGAGCCACTCGATCCCCTCTTCGCGGAGCAGGGCGCCGTATCCCGCCTTGAGGAGAGAGACGAACCAGCCGCCGTTGCCGTTGGGCGACGAGGCGATGCGGCAGGGGGAGGCCAGCAGCACATGGCCCTCCTCGTCCACGCAGGGCGCCGCCTCCTGGGTGAAGAAGTGGACGAAGGCCTCGTCATAGCCGAAGAACGCGTGTTCCCTGAGAAACGCTTCCGTCGCCTCCCGGTTTTCCCCGCTCGTCATGATGAAGAGGTGGAGCTTCGCGCCGATCCCGCGGCACGCGTCCTCCAGGTTCTCAAAGACGCGCTGGAAGATGTAGACGGGGCGGGTCACCCCGATGTCGTAGGTGCCCTTCGGCCCCGAGGCGCCGAGCCGTGTGCCGGAGCCGCCCGCCAGGAGCACGGCGGCGAGCTTTCCCTGCCGGGCCGCCTCCGCGCCTCTTCTTCCGAGCTCGCCGGCGCGGGCCTCCGACTCCTCCCGTTTCATCACGCGGATCGGTGAAAAATCGTGATGCTCCGCCTTTTCCTCCCGTCTGCGGAAGGCGTCGAGATAGACGGGATCGAGCTTCTCCACGTCGTCCAGCAGCAGGGCGCGTTCCTCCCCGGAAAGTTCCTTATAACAGCGAAGAAGGTGCTCTTCGCAGAGCGCCTTCAGCTTTTCTCTCGCCTGTTCTACCGTCATGGGCTTCATTCTCCCTGATCGACGAACTCAATCGATGTATCCGTCATGGATTTGATGATCGCGAGAGATTTCACATCGATCCCGCGACTGCGGAGCTCTTTTCCTCCGTCCTGGAATCCCTTCTCGATGACAATGCCGACTCCCTCGACCGTCGCTCCCGCCTGCCCGATGATGTCGAGAAGGCCGCAGACCGCGCAGCCGTTGGCCAGGAAGTCGTCGATAATCAGAACGCGGTCTTCCTTCGTCAGAAACTTTTTGGAGAGGATCACGTCGTAAACTCTGTTGTGGGTGTAGCTCTGCACCTTGGCGGTGTACAGGCTTCCGTCGAGATTGAGGCTCTGCGCCTTTTTCGCGAAAACGACCGGGACGCCGAAGTACTGGGCGGTGATGCAGGCGATGCCGATGCCCGATGCCTCCACCGTGATGATCTTGGTGATCCTGCGGTCGCCGAACAGTCTGTGAAACTCCTTGCCGATCTCGTTGATAAACTCGATGTCCACCTGATGATTGAGAAATCCGTCCACCTTCAGTATGTTGCCGGGGCGTACCTGTCCTTCCTTGAGAATCTTCTCTTCGAGAGCTTTCATCCTTCCTCCTCAGTAAAGCTGCCAGTGAACTGTTATGATGATTCTACAACGAAATATGGCGAAAAACAACGAAAGAATAAAGAAAATGCGATTCGCCGCGGCGCGCGGGAACCGACTTCTCTCAGGGGCAAAAGAAAAAGCATGAAGCCTGAGCCTCACGCCTTGTTCTTTCCTTCACCCGACAGCTTCGCGTGGATGTACTCCGGGACCCGGTCCGGATCGATTCCCAGCACGTAGCCGAATTCCCTGTGAATCTGTTTTTCCGCCTCGTTCAGGAAGCGCTCGTCCGCCGAATGAAACTTCCTGCCGCTGCTGTCGATTTCCTTACGTTTCTTGTACAGGGTCGAGATCACGCCGAGAAGCGTTTCATGGGAGCCGCTTTTCACTTCCTGCTGCAGCGCTCTCTGTCTCTGCTTGTCGTCGCTGATCCAGTCGATCCCCATCTCCGGGATTGTCCTGATAAGATCGTCGATCTCTTCTTTCGTAATCAGAGCTCTAAGAACCGCGTCGCCACGTTCGACCGGAACGTAGATCTTGCTTCCGGGATCATAGACAGGTGTCAGAATGTAATATTCACACGGTTCATCGGACGAGATCGTCAGTTTCTCCACGCTCCTCACCGTGCAGACACCGTCACGAATATGGACTACGGTATCATTCGCTTTCCATCCCATACTGATACCTCCCATCGTGTTTAAATGTATTTTAGCAGGAATTCGGGAAGAATTCAAAGGAAAATGTCGTTGACGCTCAGGGCAGATTGCGCTATAATACCAAAGTCGGTATCGTATGACGACGCCGCACAGGGGAATCCTCTAATGGTAGGAGAGCGGTCTCCAAAACCGTCAATGGGGGTTCGACTCCCTCTTCCCCTGCTCATCGCAAAAGTCCGCAAATCCTTTGTTTTCAAGGGTTTGCGGTTTTTTGTTTAAAAAGGATCGGATTTGAGCCTCAAAAATACCGCTTTTCAACCCCTATCTGATATCATCCTATCACTTTCCCGAAAGGATACAAGAACATCGGCTTGAACTATCTATTAAGTCTTTATGGCATCTGGTCGATACCCTGCAGCCCTTTCTTTACGCTGTTCCTATACGGATATTCTTCGAAAAGCCTGAAAAACTTCCCGCAGGCGGGGATATGTCCATTTACGTTACTTCCTCCTGCGTAATTGTTTCACATAAGCGAGGTATCAACTGCTCTCAGGTTCTCCAGGAAGGGCTGCTTGCCAAACTGAATGCTTCATCTCCCTGATAGGCGGCGTCTCGAAAGAGGCGCTGCCTTTTTACTCTCTGCCCTGTTTGCTTTTCCCGGATATGGACTGCCTGCTCCTCCGGTTCGACCTCCACACAGGTCAAAACACCATCCGAATCATGCGTCTCCCGGCGAAGCCGGCATCCAGATGATATCACGCAGATCCCGGCTCTTTCTTTGTACGGAAATGATACCCCGCGGGAGGCTCCGCTTCCAGCAGATTCCTCACAAAGAAGTCGAGCTTCCTGCGGATGAAATACGGATCCTTCGGCACGTTGTGGTCCGCCCTCGGCAGTATGAGGAGGTCGAAATCTTTGTCCGCCCGGATCAGGGCGTCCGAAAGTCTCAGCGTCTGGGAGCAGGGCACGTTGCAGTCCATCGCCCCGTGCACGAGCAGCAGCCTGCCCTCCAGTCTGTCGGCCAGGGCCGTGTTGTCCCCGAGCCGGTAAAGTTCCTCTTTGTAAGGGCCGTAGTAGCGCTCGGTCCAGGTGCTGTCATACATCCTCTGGTCGTGATTTCCCGCGGAGGCGACGGCGGCCCGGTAGGCGCCGTGGTACTCCAGCATCGCCCGCACGGCGGCGCAGGCGCCTCCGGAATTTCCCCAGATGCCGGCCCGCGTGAAATCGAGGAAGGGGAATTTTCTCTTCAGCTCATCGCGGACGCCGATATGATCCCGGATGCCGGCGCAGGCGTGGAGGTTCTCGAAGCAGGCGGCGTGAAATGCCATGCCCCGCCCCGGGGTCCCCCGCCCGTCCAGGATAAAGCCGGCGAAACCGGCCTGGGCAAAGGACTCAAGTCCTCCCATCATCTCGCGCCCCTCGAGTCCCTTCCAGGTGAAGGCCCGGGGGACGTTCGTGCACTGCACTCCTCCGTAGGCGTAATCGATCACGGGATACGTCCTGTCCGGGTCGAATGCCGCCGGCCGCACGAGAATCCCGTACAGAAGGGTCTTTCCGTCCTCCGCCGTGACGGTGAACCGCTCCGGCATCACGTAGCCCTTCCCGAGAAGCTCCGTCACGTCGGCGCGCTCCAGCTCCGCGGTCTTTGTCCCGTCGGTCCTTCGGATCAGCGTGACCGGGGGAAGATCGACCCTCGACCAGGTGTCCGTAAAATACCGGCCTCCCGCCATGGAGACGGCGTGCTCCCCGTCCTCCGGGGTCAGAAGCTCAAACCGCTCTCCGTCGAAGGAGGACCGGCAGAGGGCGTGGTAACAGGGATCGCTGAAGGAGGAGATATCGTTCGCCATATAGTAGAGCCAGCCGTTCTCCTCGTCGACGTACAGGAAAATGCCGGCGATGACCTCCCGGGGCGTGACCGGATTGAGGCACTCCCCCGTCGCGGCGTCGTAACGGAACACTCTCGCCCTGCCCTCCCTCTCCGACTGCCACAGCACCGTCCTGCCGTCCGAGGTGAGGTAATTGCTGTACATATACGGGCCGAATCCGCTGTAGGCGCCGTAGGTCATCAGGTTGAGAAAGAGATCCGTGTGCTCGTGGATCACCTTCCGCACCGCTCCCGTCCTGCCGTCTCCGACGAAAAACCAGCCGTCCTTGTCGTATCTCCCGGTCACGGTGAGATAGAAGGCGGAATCATCCGGGAGCCAGGAGGCGATCCGGAATCTTCGGTTCAGCACATACCGGTTTACCGGCACCGGCGGAAGGTCAAGGGGAATCATCTTACCGGAGGACACGTCGAAGAGAAATAAGACGGCCACAGGCGTCCTCTCGTCCCCGGGAAAAGAGCACCGGTAGGTAATGAGCTCCGGCCGGATGCTGTCCGTGCCGGAATCGGAGCGGACGCCCGCTGCGCCGGGCTCCGGTTGAATGTCCGCTGTACCAGTCTCCGGCTGAATGTCCGCTGTCCCGGACTCCGGACGGTTTTTCTCCTCTTCCACCCTGTCGAAGGACCGGATCAGGTGAAGTTCCTTCACGCCCCTCATATCCAGCCGGTAGGTGAGAAACGCGGTAGAGCCGTGATTCCACAGGACGCCGCACTCCGGCAGAATCCCGGCCCGGCGGTCCCGGACCGTGTTGATCTGCTCCGCCTCGCCGGCGTAGGCGTAATCCGGCGTCCCGTCGAAGGTCAGGCGCCGGACGGAGCCGTCCTCCAGGCGGCGCAGCCAGAGATCGCTGCCGCGGACGAAAGCCTCCATCGTTCCGTCCGGCGAAACCGCGGAGGTCTGCTGCCGATGGGGGCCAAGCCTTCGGAGCGTCTCCGTCGCAGGGTCGTACCCGTAGTCCTCTCCGCCCGCCGTGAAGCGGAACCCGTCCTCCGCGGGCGTCCCCTCCCGGAAGGGAAGATACCGGCAGCCGAGCTTTTCCGAAAGCACGTCCGCGTCAAAAAGAGACCTCGCAAAGCCGTCAGAGGCCCTGACGCTCAGGAAGTCGGTCCGGACGGCCCCGTCCGCCGTTCTCGATTGTCTGGAATAGATGAAGGACTCCTCGTCCGTCCACACCGGCGAAGGTTCGCCGTTCAGGACCGCGTCCTCCGTATTCCACGGCATGAGGGCCTCCGCCCTTCTGTAGACCTCGGCGGAGAGAGCGTTCCGTTCCTCCGGCATAATGATCCCCTCCTTCTTCCGGGTTACGTCCCCCGGAACGCCCCTGCCGTTTCAGCGGATGGCGGCGCACAGTCTTTCGGTCAGCCTGTCCCAGCGGACGAGCTTCTTCAGAAGCTCGATCACGACGGAGACCAGGAAGGAAACAAGGACGAGAACCCCCGTATCCAGGGCAAAGTGGCCGAAGGAATAGGTGAAGTCGGTGAAATAGATCATCCTGATAAACAGGTGTACCAGGAACATGTTCATCGAGTGTCTGCCGAGGACCACCAGCACCTTGCGGAGTCCGGGGATCCGCACGACAAATTCGGCCAGGAACAGGATCACCAGGACGGGAATCACGCCCCACATGATCTCCCAGTGCATCTTGTAGGACAGGCTCTTGTAGACCTTGTAGGACAGGGCGAGCAGAAGGATCTCCACGGCCAGCCTGATCAGACGTTCCCGGCGGCCGCCGGTGAAAATGCGCTCAAACAGGCGGTATTTCGCGAAGATCATCCCGAGCATCAGCACGAAGATAAACGAATAGGGCGCGTTCCCCCCGAGATAGGCGCCCCCTCCGGCGGCGTCCGCGATGACCCTGGGGAAGGCGACGATGAGGGCGAGGAGGACGAAGATCCGGTCCTCGTTCCTCATGATCACCGGGATGAGGACGATGAACACCGCCGCGGCGGACATGTACCACCAGGCGCCGTTCATGCAGGGCGTCCCGAAAAGAGTCGACAGGCCGAAGAAGTCGATGATCAGGTTCACGGCGGTCCCCGACGGCGTTGAACTTATGTAAACCGACGGAAATCTCCCGTCCATGAGCCGGCAGAACACCGCGCTGAGGATCCAGACAAACCAGTAGCCCGAAAAGGTGCGGACGTACCTGAGGAGAACCCAACGGTTGTCCGAAAGCCCTTTCTTTCCCCGGTAGCTGAGATAGAGGCCGTATCCGGTGATGAAGGCGAAGATGGAGACGCAGATCTTGCACATCTCGGCCATGCTCATCACCTGGTCCATTCGAAATGGCGCGAACGAGAGATGGTCCAGGTATTTCTCGAAGAGACCCGAGTGCCTGAAGCTGTGATGAAACAGCATCATGACCACCGCGATTCCCTTCACGGCCTGGGAACTTTCTTTGTCAAAGCATCGGCTTTCCATGTTTTTCCCTCCCGGCGGCTGCGCACAAGTTGACATAATCTTCGCCGCCGTTCCTGTATTCTTCATCCCCGGCAAGGGGCGTTTTCCTGACGTCTCCGACGTCCGTCACCACCCGGTATCCCGCCGAGGCAGCCCTCGCCTCGAGACAGCTTCGGCACTGGGCGGACTCGTCACCCGTACAGATCTTGTTGTCGTAGAGCTCGTAGAGCTTCCTGGTTCCCGTCGGCGAAAGATTCGGCATCACGACGTTGCATCCCGCCTTCAGCCCCATCTCCCGTCCCAGCGGATGAATAGTGCCGAGGGCGGTGGTCGCCGGAATCAGCGCCCAGGGAAACATGAGCCGGGTGATCGCCAGCAGACGGAGCGTCTGTCCGAGGCTCCCGTTGGGGAAGTCCCTGAAGGGCGTCTGGCTGTGGGTCATGAAGGGACCGATCCCGATCATGTCGGGCTTCAGCTCCTGCATGAAACGGAAGTCGCTGACCAGGTTTTCCGGCGTCTGGTAAGGCGTGCCCACCATGAAGCCGGCCCCGACCTGGAACCCGATGTCCCTGAGGTCATACAGGCATCTCTTCCTGTTTTCCGGGCTCATCGAAGAGGGATGAAGCTTTCCGTAGTGGACGTTGTCCGCGGTCTCGTGGCGCAGAAGATAGCGCCTCGCTCCCGCGTCGAAATACGCCTGATAGCTGGCGCGCGGCTTCTCCCCGATGGACAGGGTGACGGCGCAGTCGGGATACCGTTCCCGGATCGCCGAGACGATTTCGCAGATCCTGTCGTCGGAGAAGAAGGGATCCTCGCCGCTCTGGAGCACAAAGGTGCGGTATCCCAGCGTGTATCCTTCGTCCGCGCACGCCAGGATCTCCTCCTTTGTGAGGCGGTAGCGCTCCGCGGAGACATTTCCCCTGCGGATCCCGCAGTACAGGCAGTCGTTCCTGCAGTAATTCGAAAACTCGATCAGCCCGCGGACGTATACCCTGTCTCCGTAATAGCGGCGCCGCGCCGCGTCGGCGAGGGAAAAGAGTAGTTCGTCGAATTCATCCGTGACCGTGAGCGCCGACAGCTCGCGGTCCGGGAGATCCCGGTCGCGGGCGAGACGGGCAATCGATTCTTCCGTCAGTATTTTTTCCATCAGATCAGACGCGTCCTCCTCCGGTTCTCAGCAGATCCGGGGCAGCAGCTCACCGCCCGGCTGGGGCAGAAGCGTCTGGGTCCCGATCTCCGTCGTCAGAATGACCTTGCCGGCGTTTTCCGCCGTGATTTCCCCGATTACGGCCGCCCTGCCGCCGTAGGGAGTGCCGTGAAGCGCCTCCACCAGCGCGCCGGCGTGCTCCTTCGGCGCGACGACCACCATCGTCCCTTCATTGGCGAGATAGAGCGGATCCAGTCCCAGCATGCCGCAGACACCGCTCACCGCGCCGTCCACCGGCACCGCGGTCTGATCAACGCGCACGCCGACGCCGCTCTGGCCGGCGATCTCATAGAGAACCGTTCCCACGCCGCCCCTGGTCGCGTCGCGTATCACGTGAATGTCCTTCGTGCGCTCCAGCATCGCGCTGACGGCGCCCCACAGCGGCGCGCAGTCGCTCTTCACGTCGGCCTCGATCCCCAGGTCCTCGCGGGCCAGCAGGATCGTGCAGCCGTGACGTCCCACGTCTCCGGTAACGATCACGGCGTCTCCCGGACGGGCGAGCGTGCCGGAGAGGGCGACTCCCTCCTCGACGACGCCGATTCCGGCCGTCGTGATGAACACGTGATCCGCCTGGCCCCGGCCGGCGACCTTGGTGTCGCCCGCGACGATGCGCACGCCGGCCTCGGCGGCTGTGCGCTCCATGGCGGCCGCGATCTCCTCAAGCTCGTCCGTCGGGAAGCCTTCCTCGATAATGAACGAGCAGGTCAGGTAGAGGGGCCTGGCGCCCATGCAGGCGAGGTCGTTCACGGTGCCGCAGATGCTGAGCTTGCCGATATTGCCGCCGGGGAAACGGTAGGGCGACACGATGAATCCGTCTGTGGTCATCGCGAGCTTTCCCGGCCCGACCTCCAGCACCGCCGCGTCGTCGGCGGTAAACTCCGGATTGTCAAAATGTCTGCGGAAAATGCTCCCGATCAGTTCCGATGTCTGTTTTCCTCCCGCGCCGTGCGCGAGCGTCACTGTCTTCTCCATATCTGTCCTCTTCCTGCGTCCGGCCACCGGCATTCCGGGCCGGGCTGTCCTTCCCGGTTAATCCGTTTCGTAGTGATGATGTTCTCCGGGCGATCCGTTTCAGATCTCCCTCTGTTTTCTCCGCGGGACCCGGCCATCTTCCGCCCGCTGTCTTTCTCCGCGGGACCCGGCCATCTTCCGCCCGCTGTCCTTCTCCGCGGGACCCGGTCATCTTCCGCCCGCTGTCCTTCTCCGCGGGATCCGGTCAGATCCCGCCGCCGTACTGGTAGTAGGCGGAGCAGGCGCCCTCGCCCGAGACCATGCAGGCGCCGACGGGATGCTCCGGGGTGCAGCCTTTTCCGAAGACCGGACAGTCCGAGGGGCGGCACTTCCCCTGCAGCACCTCGCCGCAGCGGCAGGCCGGGTTGGGACGGCCGGTGATCTCCGGCAGGCGGAACCGCAGACGGGCGTCGAAATCGCTGTACGCCTCCCGCAGCTTCAGCCCCGACATGGGGATGACCCCCAGTCCTCTCCACTCGGAATCGCAGGGCTCCATCACCTCGCGGATCAGGGCCAGTCCCGCGGGGCTGCCCTCCGGTCTCACGACGCGGGGATAGCAGTTCACGAAGAACGGCTTTCCCTGCTTCGTCTTCTCTATGATCACCGCCAGCGCCGTGAGAAGCTCCCTGGCGGTAAATCCGGCGATGACGCCGGAGATCCCGCTCTCCTCCGCCAGACGGGCGCACTCGGTCTCCCCGGTTATCGCGTTCACGTGGCCGGGATAGAGGAAGGCGTCCGCGCTTCCCTTGAGAGCCAGATAGGCGTTGGGCATGGTCTTGTTGGCGGTGAGAATGGTGAAATTCCCGATTCCCTCCTCCTTCGCCCGCTTCACCGCCAGGGCGGAGGCCGGCGTCGTGGTCTCGAAGCCCACGGACAGGAAGACGACCTGCTCGTCCGGGTGTCCGGCGGCGTACTGCACCGCGTCGTCCGGCGAATAGACGATGCGGACCTTCGCTCCCTCCGCCCTCGCGCCGGCCAGGCTCACCCGGCTGCCGGGAACGCGGATGAGATCGCCGAAGGTGCAGATCACTGCGCCCTTCTCCAGGGCCAGCATGACGGCCTCGTCGATGAAGCCGACCGGCGTCACGCAGACGGGACATCCGGGCCCGGAGATCAGCTCCACGGAATCCGGCAGAAGGGAACGGATCCCGAGCCGGAAGATCTCGTGGGTGTGGGTGCCGCAGACCTCCATGATGCGGATCTTCGGGCCGTCGTAGCTCTCAATGATCTCACGGGCGGTCCTTTTTGCTGTTTTTTCTGTCTTCAGGGAATCCGTCTCCATCTTCATCCTCTTCGCTCTTCCTCCGTCAAAGCTCCGCCAGCAGCGCCTCGGTCTCGTCCTCGTCGTCATCCGTGATCCTGGCGATCGCGACGCCCGCGTGAACCATCACGTAGTCTCCCGGCTCGAGCTCGTCCAGCAGCTCCGCGGAAACCTCGCGTTTCGCGCCCTGGGCGTCCACCAGCGCCATTCCCTTCCTGATTCCGATTACTTTCGCAGCCAGTCCTACACACATATTCCGATTCCTCCGTCTGGTATGAACTCTTTTTATATTGCTCCGGTCCGCCCGGTGTTCTCCCGCGGGGCGGACGTCCGCGCCTCGCTGTTCTCCGCGCTCATGAACCGTTCCGCCCGTTTCCCGTTTCTCTTTTCTTGTTTCTCTTTTCTCTTATGAATCGAAGACGGTCCGCCCGTCCTCGAGCGCCTCCATGGCCGCCAGGGCCTGCCCCAGCGCGATGCCTCCGTCATTGGGGGGAACCAGGCTGTGGAGCAGCACGGCGAAGCCTTCTTTTCTCAGCATATCCACGCACAGTCCGAGCAGCAGCCTGTTCTGGAACACGCCTCCGCTGAGGGCGCACACGCGGATTCCGTCGGTCAGGGACACCGCCTTTACGCCGTCCGTGATCTGCCGGGCCAGCGCCTCATGGAACTCATAGGCCAGTTTCCGGACATCCTCTCCCGCGAGCCGGCCTCTCAGGATCCGGACGAACAGACGGTCCGTCGGAAGGATGAGGCGGCCGTCCTCCTCCCGGAGCGTGTCGGAAGCATCTCCGCCGGAAGCGTCTCCACCGGGAGCGTCTCCATCGGGAGCGTCTCCGTCGGAACAGGTGCCCGTCTCCGCCCGGCAATCGCCGGATAACACGTCAGGCGCATTCTCCGGGTGATCCGCGGCCGCGGCCGCCCAATCCGCCTCGGTCCATTCCTCCGCCCGGTACTGCAGCGAGACGGAGGCCTCCCCCTCGTAGGTGGAGGAGCGGCGGATGCCCAGCACCGCGCTCACGGCGTCGAAGAGCCGGCCGGCGCTGGTTGACATAACGCAATTGATGTTCCGTTCGCACATCCGGCGGTTGAGCCGGACCTCCCCGGCTTCGCACAGGGACAGCTTCCCGGCGATCTCCTCCGCCTCCCCCTCCGGGAACAGGCGGTTGATCATGGACACCGCGATTCTCCAGCCTTCCCGCGCGGAGGCGTCTCCTCCCGCCTGGGGGAAGGGCCGGATGCTCGCCGCCCTCCGGAAGCCCTTCAGATCGGCGACCAGGATCTCTCCGCCCCAGATCGTGCCGTCCGTCCCGTACCCGGTTCCGTCGAAGGACACGCCGATGACCGGCTCCGTCCTGTCGTTTTCCGCCATACAGGAGAGGATGTGCGCGTAGTGGTGCTGGATCTGCATCACCGGCAGACCGCTCTCCTTTGCGACGGCCGTGGTATTGTACTTCGGATGGAGGTCGCAGGCCGCGATCTCCGGCTCCGCCTCGAGCAGCGAGGCCATCCGCGTCACGGACTCCCTCAGGGCGTTCACGGTCCGGATATCCTCCATATCGCCGACGTAGGGCGACGGATAGAACAGCTGTCCCCTGCCGATGCAGAAGGTATTTTTCAGCTCCCCGCCCACTGCCAGCACATGATGGCGGTATTCCCTGCTCATCATGAGCGGAAGCGGGGCGTAGCCCCGGGAGCGCCGGATCATATAGGGTCTGCCCCGGAAGAAGTCCATCACGGAGTCGTCCGCCCGCAGGCGGATCTTCCGGTTGTGTGAAAGAATCAGATCACAGAAGCCCGCGATCTCGGCCAGGGCGTCTTCGTCCGTGCGGCAGATGGGCGCGCCCCGCACATTTCCGCTGGTCATCACGAAGCAGTCCGTCGTCATCGTCAGGCCGTCGTCGTAGTCGAAGAGCAGCATCTGAACCGGCGCGTAGGGCAGCATGACCCCGACAGTCGGAATGTCCGGGGCGACGGAAGGCGCGATCCTTCCCCCCTCGCGCTTCGGAAGCAGGATGATGGGCTTCTGATGGTTGTCCAGCTCCTCTTCCATCCCGGGATCCGTCACGCATTCCCTGCGTACCGCCTCCATGTCCCGCATCATCACCGCGAAGGGTTTGGCGGGTCTCGTCTTGAGCCGTCTCAGGCGGGCGACCGCCTCTTCGTTCGTCGCGTCGCAGCAGAGATGAAAGCCTCCGATTCCCTTGACCGCGATGATCTTTCCCTCCATGATCGCGCGCCGGGCCTCCGTGATGGCCTCCCGGCCTCTTTCGCTCCGGCCGGTCAGATACACCTCGGGGCCGCAGTCGTTGCAGCACACGGGCTGGGCGTCGTAGCGCCGCGTCTCGGGATGGGTGTACTCCCACTCGCAGGCGGGGCACATGGGGAACTCCCCCATACTGGTCCGCACCCTGTCGTAGGGCATCGAGTCGAGGATTGTGAGCCTCGGCCCGCAGGCGGTGCAGTTGATGAAGGGGTGCATGTACCGGCGGTTTCCCGGATCAAAGAGCTCCTGCCTGCATTTCGGGCAGGTCGCGATGTCCGGGGAGACGAAAATGTCTCCCGCCTCCTTCTCGCTCTCGATGATCTCGAAGCCCTCAAAGGGCTCCTTTTCGCAGTCGGCCACGTCGATCCGGAGCACCGCGGACCGTTCCGGCGGATCGTTCCGGACCTCCTGAAGGAAGGAGTCCACCGCGCCCTTCTCTCCCTGGGCGAAGATCTCCACGTAGGAGCCCCGGTTGGCGACGCTTCCCCGCACCCCGGCGCGGTCGGCGGCCCTGCTGACAAAGGGGCGGAATCCCACACCCTGCACGATGCCGTAGACCCTGATATGCTTCGCGGCGGTCCGCGCCGCTTCGTCCGTCATCTGTTCCGTGACGTGCCGCGCCGCTTCGTCCGCCGTCTGTTCCGTGACGCGCCGCGCCGCTTCGTCCCTTTCCTCATTCATGGCTGTCTTCTCCGATACCGCTGCATTCTCCCGAGACGGCGAAATGGGGGACGTGGATCCACCGGCCCTCGTATTTCCGCGCCGCCCTCCTGAGATAGACGTCTCCGACGACCGCGTCGAAGCCGCCCCCGAGAATCAGCTCCGCAAGCTCCTTCTCCTCCGTGAGACGGACGTCCCCCGGGCGGTACCGCTGCCGGTCCGTCATGAAAAACGTCGCCGCCGTCACGTCTTCGCATCCGTATCCCGAGAGGAGTTCGCGGATCTCATTGGCGAGATACTGCTGATGGCTCACGAGAACCCGCTTTCCGCAAAGACTTGATAACTCCTCCCGGAGAAAGCCCTCCGGGAGCGGATACCGCGCCTCATAGGGCGTTCCGAAGCGTTCCTTCAGATATTCCGCCGCCCTGAGCCCCGAGGGCGAGATCACCAGGTTTTTCTCCGCGGACGCGGCCTCCCGGACCGCCTCCAGGCCGCCCGCGGCGCCGTAGCACAGAAGGACCGGACGGCCGTCGGAACCGCTCTCACCGCCGAAGATCCCGGCGGACAGCGTGTCCGCGAGAACCTCCGCCGGCGACGCCGCGCTCATGTTGAGGGGCGTGGCGCCGATGACGCCGGTCCGGCCCCGCACGGGCCCTTCCCCGCGGTCCGCCGCGAAGCGCTTCATCAGCTCGAGGTACGCCTCCGACTCGCCCTCGTCGTAGAGGGCGGTCCCGTTGCAGGCGACGCCCAGAACGGGGATGCCGCAGCGCTTCTCCGCCATTTTGCGAAGAGCCCTGAAGTCCGTCCCGATCACCGCCGGAACGGGGGTCCCGATCAGGGCGGCAAAAGGGGAACCCAGCCGTTCCGCCGCGTCCTTCAGCTTCCGGACCAGCATGTCGTCCCTGCCGAGGATCGCGTCCATGTCCCGGAGGCCCGCGCTCATGACGGCGCTCTTCTCGGTGAACCACCGCGGCTCGTCGAAGCCGCAGATGTTGCCGGTGCAGCCGCCCGCGTCGCAGATGACGATCAGGCCGCCCAGCCCGTAGAGCACGCCGGACGCGCCGGACTGATCCGGGGCGAAGGGCGACAGATACCGGAGCAGTCCCTTCATAGTGCGCCTTCCTTTCCGGCTTCTCCCAGCCTCTCAAACAGATGCTTCAGCCCCCGGAACCCGAAGGGCTGGCGCTCGTCGTTCCAGGGCACGTTCACGCCTTCCGGGTGATAATAGCCGGCGTCCCTGCCGATGGAAATGACCTTTTCGCTTCCCGCGCAGTCATAGTTGATCATGGTGGGCGAAAGATTGGTGTAAATCCTCGTCCCGGGGCTCAGCTCCGCGATCTTCCGGATCCATACGAGATTGGCGTCCGTGACGGTCCCGAAGATCTCCGGGACGCGGAAACCGTATCGGAGCAGGGCGCAGGAGAGCTCGAAGGGATCGGCGTTCAGCCATTCCCCGACGGCAAAGGCGGCGTCCGGATGGGCCTCCCGGAATCCGGCGATCTCCTCCTCCGCCTCCTCCCTCCACCGCGCGTCGTCGATGGCAGCGCCCAGGGCCTCCCCGAGCAGCACGTACTGGCGGTGAATCTTGTCGGTCTGATAGAGCCTCGTAAGCTCGATGGAGGGAATGCCCAGGCGCTTCATGAGGTCGTCCGCCGCCAGGCGGGACTCCGGATTCAGCACCAGGTTGAAATTCGCCTCCGCCATCGCCTCATATTCCCCGAAGGTCCGGCAGCGGGATATCTCCCTGATGTTCCTGACGCCCAGGCCTCTCAGGATCTCGTAAAGCTCGGAGTCGTCCTCGTAGGGCGTGAAGGAGCCGAGCAGGTTCACGCTGGAGCTCTTCCTCTTTCGCTTCTTCAGGAGCTCGTAGACGGTCTTTCTGACGGCGGCCATCGGGGGCACTCTTCCCTCCCTCGTCAGGGCGTACATGTAGCAGGGAAGAACCGGGAGTCCCGCCTCCTCGGAGGATTTCCGGCACACCCTCTCCATGTCCGTGCCCAGGAGAGCGTCCACACAGGTGATGCAGATCATGACGCAGGTCGGCGGAACCTCGCAGGCCTCCGCCGCCTCCCGCACGGCCTGAGGGATCTTCTTCAGATGCCGTCCGGTGACGATGTCCGTCTCGTCCAGCAGCAGGAAGAAAAACCGTCCGTCGTATTCCTTCCTCTCGGTGAGCAGGGTCGTGTTGCGGCCGCAGCACCCCGGGGAGACCAGGAGCATGACGGAGCCGGGGACCGCCAGTCCCGCCCTCTTCACGCCGAAGCCCTGGGCGCCCGGGGAATTGAAGGCGAGGGTCGCCGGAGAGCTGTAGATCAGATGGCGCGAGGAACGAAGCTCGTCCGGGATGTCCTTTCCCATGGCGGCCAGTTCCTTCGCGGTGACAGAATAGGTTTTTTTGTCCATGTCGGCGTTTCACTCCGTTTTCCGTTGATTCAGCAGGCGCCGGGCCAGGTCGAGATAGAGGCGGCTGACGGGCAGCTCCGGGTCCCCTTCGATCACGGTCTTGCCCATGTCCTCGAAGCGGAGGATGTCGGGGCTTCTGGGGATGTCGGCGAGAAGGGGGATCCCCTGCGCCTCCGCGAAGGCCTCGACCTTCTCCCGCTCGTTCTCCACGCTTCTGCGGTTCAGGATCACGCCCTTCACCGAGGCGTAACCGCGGTCCTCGAAATTCCTGACGGCCTGGCAGATGTTGCCTGCCGCGTACAGGGCCATCTTCTCGCCGGAGGTCACGATGAGGACGTCCTCGGCGTAGCCCTCCCGGATCGGCGCGGCGAAGCCGCCGCACACCACGTCCCCGAGCACGTCGTAGAGCACCACGTCGGGCTGATACGTCTCGAAGAGCTCCAGGTCCTCGAGAAGGCTGAAGGTCGTGATGATGCCTCTCCCCGCGCAGCCCAGGCCGGGGGTCGGGCCGCCGGTCTCGATGCACAGGACGCCCCCAAAGCCTTCGCGCACGATTTCCTCCAGCCTCTCCGGCTCCTCGTCGTGCTCCCTCATGTAATCCATCACGGAGAGCGCGGGCCTGCCTCCCAGAAGATTGATGGTGGAGTCCGCCTTGGGGTCGCAGCCGATCTGGATCACGCGCCTGCCGAGCACCGCGAACGCCGCCGCCAGATTGCCCGTCGTCGTGGATTTTCCGATGCCTCCTTTGCCGTAGACAGCCAGCTTCAGCATGTTTTGTCGTCTCCTTTATGTCGTCCCGGACGAGGCCGCCGCGGGCGGTTTTACGTCCCGCGCCTTCGCGGGCGTTCCGCTCCTTATGCGGGCGCTTCGCCGGTTTCAGTGATCCGCCAAAGGCTCCCCCTCCAGCGGCGCGTTGATCCGGTTCTTTCTGCTCCGGTCATAGATCCGGCCGGAGAAGGCGGTGTGGGGAAGGTCCAGGAAGGCGGTGCCCTCCGGGGCCAGCGTCCGGAACAGGGGATCCGCCGCGATCCGGCCGGCCCCCGAGAACAGGCGCAGCAGGTCGTCCTCCTCCGCCGCCGTGACGTCGCCGTCCCTGAGAAGCTCCTCCTCCGTGTCCACCGTGCAGACCACCTGCGCGGGAATGCCGCATCCCAGCTCGGCCGCCGCCGCGAAGGAGGCGGAGAAGACGCTCTCCCCGGCCACAAGAAGGGGCGTCCTTCCCGTCCCCGGACCGGCCGCGCGTTCCACTTCCCGGTACCCGGCGCAGGAGACGCCCCGGGACGCGGCGTCCCGCAGGATCTCCCCCAGCCTGTCGGAAAAGGCCCTGCCGACGGGGACGCCGGCGACGTAGGGCGTGCCGTATCTCTCCCGGAGCAGCCTCGCCGCCGCCAGGCCCCCGTAGGAGACCACCAGGTTCACATGGGCCGCTCCCGCCCGGGCGATTTCCCCGAAGCGGCAGCCCGTCGACAGGCAGACGCCCCGGCCGAAGCCCCGGGCCTCCGCCCATTCCCAGATCGCCGCGACGCCGTCTACAGGAATGTCCAGCGGCGTGGCGCCGATGATATTCATCGTGGGCTTTGCGGATTTCGCGATCCGGTCCCCACAGAACCGGCCGGTCAGAGCCTCCAGGGCCATGGAAATTCCCTTTGTGTAAAGTCCCATCCCGTTGGCCGGGAAGCCGAAGGAGGGAATGCCCGTGTCGGCCTCCACGATGGCGGCGATCGCCCCAAGGTCCGTGCCGATCATGTAGGGGATCGGCGCCCCGACCACCGCGACGAAGGCGGGGCGGAGCTCAGCGGCGGTCTTCTCAAGATCGCGGATCAGCTTCCCGTCGTCCCCCATGACGGCCTCCATCTCGGAGATGGCGGAGACATAGATCATGCTGTCCATGTCGTACCAACGGGGCTCGTCGTGGGTCGTGTAGGTGGAATTGCAGCCGGAGGCGTCGTGCATGACGACGAGTCCCCCTAGCTCAAAGAGGGCGGAGCAGATCCCGAATTCATCCGAGGAATAAGTACTCGTCAGGCCTGTCACCTGTCTCATTGCCGTTCTCTCCCTTCCGGAGGTCTCACAGACAGCTCTCGCATCCGTATCCCTTCCGCTGGATCAGGCTCCTTCCGTCCTTCGGGGCGAGGAACGCCTCCTCCATCAGCCGCGCGATGCGGATCATGCCGTCGTAGCCGTAGAATCCGCCGCTCTCCGCGACGTTGACAAAATAGTCCGTTCCCGTGAAGAAGGCCGCCTTCTGTCCCACCGCCAGGATCTTTCCGTCCCTCCTCCGGGACGCGAAGCGCATCTTGGGGCGGTTGGTGGCCCACACGGAAATGCCGGGACAGTGTTCCCGGATCCGGTCAAAATCCTCCCGCTCCTCGGGAAGGAAGCTGTCCGCGTAGATCTCGGTCACGTTGAAGCCGTAGGACAGAAGCATACGCGTGAAACTCAGAAGCCGGAAGGTGAACGTGTAGTCGACCGCCACGGGCGTGTCGCCGATCAGCTCCTTCGCGTGACGGAGCGCCCCGTCCGCCTTCTCCCGGAGATCCGAAAAGTCCGGCGCCGGAAGGCCCAGCCGCCCGGCAAGACGCGCGTATTCCCCGTCCAGCTGCTCCGGATCGAAGACGAAGGGGAGGTACCACGCCTCCTGGCCCAGGCGCTCCTCCAGCGACTCCGCCGCCATGCGCGCGAGGGGCTCGTAGTAGAGATTCAGGAAGGACGCCCCCATCTCCAGATAGTCGTCAAAGGTGCCGCACCGGTTCAGCGACTGAACCCGGTACCCGCTGTGCTCCAGCCACAGCAGCCACTCGCAGGTCGGGCTCACCGGCAGATTGCTGCCGATCAGGCTGATCTTCGAGGGATCCTTCGCCCTCTCGTCCAGCATGCTGTAGAGCTGGATCCTCATCTTCTGGTCCGGCGTGATCCCGCTCTTCCGCAGGGTCGGAATCATATAGCAGTCCGCAAACCGGATGTCCGGGTACTGTTCCCGAAGCGTCGCGTAGACGTGCTCCTGGTCGTAGGCGAGGAAAAAATGCTGGCAGCTGATGTAGATCAGCACCGCCCTCGGCCGGTACGGCAGCTTCGCGAGAACGTCCGCGACCCCGTCGATCATCAGCTCCTCCATGGTCCCGTCGAGGACGTTTTCCTCCCGGATCTGGATCGCCGAGTACCTGGACAGGGCGTTCGCTTCCGCGGCGGTCAGGACGACGCCGCGGAGACAGCCGCGCGCGCACACGAAGATCTCATGCGCCTCCGGAATCAGAAGCCCGGTGTGCACGATGTTCCAGGTGCCCCTGGCGGGCGAGCTGTACTCCAGCTCCTCGGGAAACGGGGCGGGAAACGCCGCGTCCCCGATGCGGACCTCCACGCCGCCGGTATTGAGTTCCTCGCCGAGCTTTTTCAGCATGACCTGCTCCTTTTCTCACCCTGTTCCTTTTCTCACCGGCCGTCCCCGCCGGAAGGGAATACCCTGAGGGACAGCGCCCGGAAGCGCCCGGCCTCCGGGCTGTCCGGGAAGAGGGCCATCACCGACCGCTGCGAGGCGTCCGCCTCCCGGATCCTCTCGGAAAGCGGTATGTCGCCCGCAATTTCCGTGTGAAAATCGCCGCTCAGCGTCCTGACCTTCTCCTCCTCGTCCCGCACGTCTCTCCTGTTGAGGATGATGCCTCCGAGGGACGCGTAGCCCCTCTGCCGGAAGCCCTCCAGCGCCGACGCGATGTTCGCCGCGGCGTAGATCGACATGTTCTCCCCGGACGTCACGATGTAGACCTCGTCCGCGTAGCCGCTCCGCATGGGCATGGAGAAGCCGCCGCACACCACGTCCCCCAGCACGTCGTAGAGGACGACGTCCGGGCTGTAGCGCCCGTACGCCCCCAGAGCCTTCAGCTTTTCCAGCGCCGTGATGATGCCTCTGCCGGCGCAGCCGAGTCCCGGAAGGGGACCGCCTGCCTCCACGCAGACCACGCCGCCTTCTCCCTCACACACGACGTCCTCCAGGGCGAACCCGTTTCTGTTTTCCCGCATCGCCGCGAGCACCGTCTTCAGCGCCCGTCCGCCCCTGAGGGAAATCGTGGAGTCCGCCTTGGGGTCGCAGCCGATCTGCATCACCTTGAGGCCTCTTTCGGCCAGCGCCAGGGAGAGCGCCGAGCAGATCGTGGACTTGCCGATGCCGCCTTTTCCGTATACCGCTATCTTCTTAGGTTCCATGGCCCCGCTCCTGTCCCGCTTCAGTTTCTGGAGTAGATCGCCCTGGCGCTGACGCCGCTCAGGCTGCCGATCTTGCCCGCCAGCGTATTGATCACGTCGGCAGGCGCGTCGAGGGCGACGCTGATGATGCTGACGCCCTTCTCCCGGTAGGGAATGCCCATGCGGCCGACGATGTAGCCGGCGCAGCTGTGCAGATGCTCCTGCACAAGGTTTCCCGCCTCCTGGTTCTCCACGATGATACCGAGTATCGCGATTCTGTTGTCCATCCGGACCTCCTCCCGCGCGTCCGCGCGGCCTGTCGGGCGCGGCATCACGCCGCCTCAAAGACAGATCATCAAAAACAAAGACTCAGCATTATAAAAACGGCGCATTCCGAAGAATGCGCCGCATAAAACACAGCCGCTTTCCGGCTGCTTCCATGTTATGATCCGCATCTTCGGCCTCAACAGGGTGTTTCGGCTTCAGCTGTCAAGCTGATGGCGCGGAAGGAACCGCTTCCGTTCCTTTCTGTCCGCTTTTCCGGTCAGGAAGTTCCTTTCCGTTCAAACGGAGCTGCCCGCGTTCCCATCATACCATATTCCCGACCGCTGTACACTATAATCCGGGATAAGACGCTCTAACCTCAGCTTTCCTCCGCCACCGCGGCGCGCAGTCCGGCGATCAGGTCGTCGAGCTGCCCGGCGTCGATCCCGGAGAAGCTGGCGATGGACTTCAGAGGCATGGAGGCCAGCATGGCCTTCCCCATCTCGTCCGCGCCGGCGCCCAGTCCCCCCTCGTCGGATTGGGAATCGTTGCCGTTGAACATCCTGCCGATCTCATCCAGAAGGTCCTTCATCAGGGGCGCGGTCCGGCTGTCGGAAAGAAGCATGCCGATCGTTGTATCCCCGGCGATGCGGAAGGGCAGGACCTTGCGGGTGGTGAAGCGGATCGCTCCCTGTACGGAGATGTTGTCCGAGGCGTTTCCGATGAGAATCCCGTAGGTGCCCGAGGGCGCGTACCAGCCGCCCAGCTCGGTGTCGTAATAGGAGAGATCGCGGGCGTTCAGGTCAAAGGAGACCGTCTTTGTCTCGCCGGGCTCCAGCGCGGTCTTCGCAAACCCCCGCAGCTCCTTGACCGGGCGGTCCGGGGTGCCGTTCCGGTCCGAGACGTACAGCTGCACCACCTCTTTTCCCGCTCTGGACCCCGTGTTTTTCACGTCGACGCTGACATGGATACCCGTGTCGTCGTCCATCTCCGTCCGGTCCGCGCGCAGGTTCGAAATCTCAAACGTCGTATAGGACAGGCCGTGCCCGAAGGCCCAGCGCACAGGCATCTCCTTCTTGTCGTAGTAGCGGTATCCCACATAGACGCCCTCGCGGTAACGGACCTTTCTGCCGTCGCCCGGGAAGTTCAGATAGCTGGGATTGTCCTGCAGCCGGAGCGGGAATGTCTCCGCCAGATGCCCAGAAGGATTCGCCTCGCCGAAGAGCAGGGCGTCCTCCGCCTCGCCGACGCCCTGTCCGCCCAGGTACATCTCCAGAACGGCGGCGGCCCGGTCCGCCCAGGGCGTCTCCACGGGAGAGCCGTTGTGCAGGACGACGACGGTGTTGGGCTGCGCCTCCAGGACCGCCTCGATCAGGGCGTTCTGGCAGGCGGGAAGCTTCATGTCCTTCCGGTCGTAGCCCTCGGATTCGATGATTTCCGGAAGACCGGCAAAAATGACCGCCGCCTCCGCATGGCGCGCCGCTTCGACGGCCTCCTCCCGTGCCGCCGCGTCCGCTTCGTCCCTGTCGGCAGGGAAGCCTGTGACATAGCGGACATTCCGGCCTTTTTTCCTCGCCGTCTCCAGCGCGCTGGTCACCTTGAAGGCATTGATATGGGAGGAGCCTCCGCCCTGAAAGCGCGGCTTCTCCGCGAAGGCGCCGATGTAAACCACTTCGCTCTCCGGCTTCAGCGGAAGCAGGCCGTTGTTCTGCAGCAGCACGGCACACTCCTTCTCGGCCTCCGCGGCGACGCGGTGGTCGCGCTCCAGATCGAAAACCTTTCCGCTCTGACGATGATCCAGGTAATCATAGAATACGGTCAGGAGACGGCAGACCGCCGTGTCGACCTCCTCCTCGGACAGCGTCCCGTTTTTGACGGCTTCCACGATCCGGGCGTCATTGGCGGCGGTATCGCCGGGCATTTCCAGCTCCAGGCCGGCGCGGACGCCCTGCACCCGGTCGTCGACGGCGCCCCAGTCGGTCATGACGAAGCCCTCGAAGCCCCATTCCTTCCGCAGCACGTCGGTAAGAAGCCATTCGTTGTCCGAAGAATAGACGCCGTTGATCTTGTTGTAGGAGCACATCACGGTTTTGGGCTGTGATTTCTTCACGGCCGTCTCAAAGGGAGCCAGGTAGATCTCCCGGAGCGTCCTCTCGTCCACTTCGGCCGAGACGTTCATCCGGCTGCTCTCCTGGTTGTTGGCGGCAAAGTGCTTGACGGAGGTGCCGATATGACTGGACTGCACGCCCCGGATGTAGGCGGCCGCCATCTCCCCGGCCAGGCAGGGGTCCTCGGAAAAGTACTCGAAATTCCTGCCGCACAGAGGGGAGCGCTTGATATTCACCGCCGGCCCCAGGACAATGGACAGATCCTCCGCCTGGCACTCCTCGCCGATGACGTTCCCGATGTGCCGGACCAGCTCCGTGTCGAAGCTGGAGGCCGTGGCGCAGGCAGCGGGGAAGCATACCGCGCGGATCGAATCATTGATCCCCAGATGGTCGCCTTCCTGGTCCTGCTTCCGCAGTCCGTGAGGGCCGTCCGACATCATGAAGCGGGGGATGCCAAGCCGTTCCACGGCCTTCGTGTGCCAGAAATCTCCGCCGCCCAGAAGGCTTGCTTTTTCTTCGAGCGTCATTTCCCGAACCAGTTTCTTTACATCTGTCATTGTTCAGATCTCCTTTTTTATTCCCGCACGGGGCACGACTTATCAGGAACAGAAAACCGGCTGCGTCTCCTCCGGACAGGTGCTCCGGACGCGTCCGGAATGCCGCGTCCGCTATACCGCGTCTTCCGAAAAGACGCGGCGTCTGCCCGGTATCTGTCCCTATTATCGCACAGCCGCCGATTTACTGTCAACGAAGCCGGACGGCGCCGGATGAGGCACGCGCACGGTCCGGGCGGGAAATTTGTGCGTTTGCGCTTGACACGGAGGCCGGCTATCCCTCATCATGTCAGCATGGCTGAACCGGTCCCGCGGCGTCCGCCCTGATTCGATTTCCGCGGCAGCGTCAGTCCGGGAGAACCGGTTCTTTCTGAGGAGGATTGTTATGGGCATGAACGACACGCCGTCGTCCGAGCGGCTTCACATCGGATTTTTCGGACTCAGAAACGCGGGAAAATCCAGTCTCGTCAACGCGGTGACCGGGCAGGAGGTCTCCGTCGTGTCGGAGGTGCGGGGCACCACGACGGACCCCGTGCAGAAGACGATGGAGCTTCTGCCGCTGGGGCCCGTGGTCATCATCGACACCCCGGGCTTCGACGATTCGGGAAGCCTCGGCGAGCTGCGCGTCCGCCGGACGAAGCAGATCCTCAACCGGACCGACGTCGCGGTCCTGGTCACCGACGGGAGCCGTCCTCTGGACGGGGCGGAGCGGGACCTGATCCGTCTCTTCGAGGAGAAGAAGATTCCCTATATCGTCGCGCGGAACAAGGCGGATCTGCCGGAGGTCCGGGCGAAGGCCTGCCTCACGGCCAGCGGGGAAGAGGTGCGCGGCGCGGAGGCGGCCGGCAGCGGAGAGGCCGCCGGACAGAAAAATGAAGGCGGACGGGGCGTCGATCCTTACGGGGAGCGCTCCGTGTGGGTCAGCGCCCTCGAGAAGACCGGCATCGAAGAGCTGAAAAACGCCCTGGGGCGTCTTGTCCCCGACGAGGGACGGTCCGCGCGCCTGGTGCCGGATTTCGTTCAGGCCGGCGATGTCGCCCTGCTGGTGGTTCCCATCGACAAGGCCGCGCCGAAGGGGCGGCTCATCCTGCCCCAGCAGCAGGTGATCCGGGATCTTCTGGACCGGGGAGCCCTGGCCGTCGTCACCCGGGAGACAGAGCTGGAAGCCGCCTTTGCAGGGCTTGCGCGGAAGCCGTCGATCGTCATCACCGACAGCCAGGTGTTCGACCGGGCCGCGGCCGCGACGCCCGGCGACGTCCCTCTCACGTCCTTCTCCATCCTGATGGCGAACTACAAGGGCTTCCTGGCATCGGCCGTCAGAGGCGCGGCGGCCATCGACGGCCTCAAGGACGGCGACCGCGTCCTCATCTCGGAGGGCTGCACCCATCACCGCCAGTGCGAGGACATCGGAACCGTCAAGATCCCGAAGCTGCTGAAGAAGCGCACCGGCGCCGATCTTCGGTTCGAGACCAGCAGCGGGGGCTCCTTCCCGGACGATCTTTCGGGCTATGCCCTCGTCATCCACTGCGGCGCCTGCATGCTGAACCAGCGCGAGGTTCTCTACCGGATGAAGTGCGCCGCCGACCAGAACGTGCCCTTCACCAATTACGGGACCGCCATCGCGTCGATGCACGGCATTTTGCGGAGGGGACTCAGCGTGTTCCCGGAGCTGGCCGCCCTGGCGGGCCGGGATCCCGGCTGACGCTCCTGCAGGGACGGGAATACGAGGGAACGGAATTCCGGCTGACGCTCCTGCAGAGCCGGAAGTACGCGGGGCCGGAATGCCGGCTGACGCTCCTGCAGGGACGGGAGTACGCGGGACCGGAATCACGCATCACCGGGCTTCCGCGGGCGCAGGAATAACACGAAGTGCGGGGAGATCATCCGTCTCCCCGCACTCTTTCTGTCCCCGTCTCTCCGGCAGACTCTTATTCTATGACTGGCGGCGCCTGTCCTTCCGTCCCGCGCGCGTCCTTTACAGAATCATCGAAAGGCCGATTCTCTTCTTTTTGAGATCGACGCTGATCACCTTGACCTCCACCACGTCGCCGACGCTGACGACCTCCAGCGGATGCTTCACGAACTTCTTCTTCGTGAGCTTCGAGATGTGCACCAGTCCGTCCTCGTGGACGCCGATGTCGACGAAGGCCCCGAAGTCGACGATGTTTCTCACGGTTCCCTTCAGAACCATTCCCTCCTTCAGATCCTTCATGTCGAGCACGTCGCTGCGCAGCACGGGCCCCGGCATGTCCTCGCGGGGATCCCGGCCCGGCCTCTGCAGCTCGGCGACGATATCCCTCAGCGTGGGCTCGCCGATTCCCAGCTCCTCCGCGGCGGCGCCGTAGTCCCGGATCATGACCGAGACGGGTCCGTCCGTGAGCTTCTCCGGCGTGAGATTCATTCTCTTCAGCAGCTTCTCCGCGGCCCCGTAGCTCTCGGGATGAACGGCGGTCGCGTCGAGAGGGTTGCTCCCCCCACGGATCCGGAGGAATCCAGCGCACTGCTCAAAGGCCTTGGGCCCCAGCTTGGAGACCTTGAGAAGCTCTCTCCGGTCGGCGAACCGGCCGTTGGTCTCCCGGTAGGACACGATATTCTTCGCGATGGTTTTGCTCACGCCCGACACATAGGTGAGAAGGGACGCGGACGCGGTGTTGAGATCCACGCCGACGGAGTTGACGCAGTCCTCCACCGTCCCCGTGAGGGCCTCGCCGAGCTTCTTCTGGTTCATGTCGTGCTGGTACTGGCCCACCCCGATGGCCTTGGGATCGATCTTGACCAGCTCCGCCAGAGGATCCTGCACCCTTCGGGCGATGGAGGCGGCGCTTCGCTGCCCCACGTCAAATTCCGGGAATTCCTCGGTGGCGAGCTCGCTGGCGGAGTAGACGGAGGCGCCCGCCTCGCTGGTGATGACGTAGTGCACGTCCTCCGGGATCTCCTTCAGCAGCTCGGTGATGATCTGCTCCGACTCCCGGGAGGCGGTCCCGTTGCCCAGGGAAATCAGCGTGACGTGGTACCGGCTGATCATCTGCTTCAGCTTGTCCTTCGCCGCGCGGATCTTCGCGTCGCTGGTGGGCGCCGTCGGATAGATGACGGCGGTGTCGAGGACCTTGCCGGTGGGGTCGACCACCGCCAGCTTGCAGCCGGTGCGGAACGCGGGGTCCCAGCCCAGGACGGTCTGATCGGCGATGGGCGGCTGCATGAGCAGCTGGCGGAGATTCTTTCCGAATACGGAGATGGCGCCGTCCTCCGCCTTCTCGGTGAGCTCGTTCCGGATGTCCGTCTCGATAGAGGGCGCGATCAGACGCCGGTAGGCGTCCCTGACGGCTTCCCTGAGCACGCCGGCCGTGAAGGGATTGCTGTTCCGGACGGTGCGGCGCTCCAGATAGCGCAGGATATCCTCCTCCGGCGCCTCGATCCGGACGTTGAGGATCTTCTCCTTCTCACCGCGGTTGAGGGCAAGCACCCGGTAGCCGGTCATCTTTTCCACCGGGCTCGAGAATTCATAGTAGTTCTCATAGACGGACTCCGCCTTGGGATCCCTGGCGGAGGAGGTGAGAAGGCCGTAGGCAAAGGTCCTCTTCCGGATCCACTCCCGGTATCCGGGGTCGTCCGATATCTGCTCCGCGATGATATCGCAGGCGCCGGCGACGGCCTTCTCCGGGGAATCCACGCCAAGGTCCGGGTTGACATAAGATTTCGCTTCCTCGAGCACGTCCCGGCCGAGCTGCTGGGCGAGAATGGCGGCCGCCAGAGGCTCCAGGCCCTGCTCCTTGGCGATGGTCGCCCGGGTCCTTCTCTTCGGCTTGTAGGGGCGGTACAGGTCCTCCAGGGAGACGAGGGTGACGCAGGCCTCGATCTGCTGCTTCAGCTCGTCGGTCAGCTTTCCCTGTTCGGAGATGACGGAGAGGACGTGCTCCTTCTTCTCCTCGAGATTTCTGAGATAGGTGAGCCGCTCGAAGAGACGTCTCAGCTGCTCGTCGTTGAGAGAGCCCGTCTTCTCCTTTCTGTAGCGGGCGATGAAGGGAATCGTGCATCCCTCGTCGATCAGCTTCACGGCCGCTTCCGCCTGCCAGGGCGCCGCCTGAAGCCCCTCCGCGATCGTTTTGACGATATCCATAAATGCCATACCTCCCGGAACCGGGACAGGGAGCTGTCCGCGGTTCTTAATAAGAATTCGACGTAAAGAAATACATAAAAAAACTGCCACATCTTCATGTGGCAGTCAAGGGACATACCCTCAAAACCGCATATACAAAGATCGGCAATAACCTCTCGGTCAAGCCCTCGTCCGATTAGTAACAGTCAGCTCCATGCA
>JBGUKX010000024.1:0-39453 GCA_045114695.1 Lachnospiraceae bacterium
CCCGCGGGCCCGCGGCGCCGCGCCCCCCCCCGCCGCCGCTTCCGGCTGACAAGGCCCCGGCTGCGGATCCGGGCGCGGCCCTTTGCCGCCGATCCGCGCTTTACTTTTGAGCCCGTTTGTGTAAACTGGTAATCAGACGAACCGGTGATGCGCGTAAGCGGGCTTTTTTCGTGTGAAAGAGAGGAGAACGGGACATGACACTGGGATTCATTGGCGGGGGAAACATGGCGTCGGCGATCATGGGCGGCATCATAAGAAAAGGCATACTGCCGCCGGAGGACATCATCGTATCGGATCTTTGCGACAACGTCTCGGAGAAGCTGGGCGTCCGCTTCACGCGGGACAATCTCCGGACCGCCGGCGAGGCCGACGTGCTGTTCCTCTCGGTGAAGCCCCAGATCTATCCTGCCGTCATCGCGGAGATCCGGGACCATCTGAAGGAGGGACAGCTGATCATCACCATTGCCCCCGGCAAGACCCTGTCCTGGCTCCGGGAGCAGTTCGGCAGGGATCTCCACATCATCCGGACCATGCCCAATACCCCGGCCATGGTGGGAGAGGGAATGACGGCGGCCTGCCCCAACGCCCTGGTGACGGAGGAGGAGCTGGAGACGGCTCTCACCCTGCTGCGTTCCTTCAGCTGCGTGGAGGTCATTCCGGAGCATCTGATGGACGTCGTCACCTCCGTCAGCGGAAGCTCCCCCGCCTACGTCTTCCTGTTCATCGAGGCGATGGCGGACGCCGCGGTGGCCGGCGGCATGCCGAGAAAACAGGCCTACACCTTTGCCGCCCAGGCGGTCCTGGGCAGCGCGAAGATGGTGCTGGAGACGGGAAAGCACCCCGCCGAGCTCAAGGATATGGTCTGCTCCCCCGCGGGGACGACCATCGAGGCGGTGCGGGTCCTGGAGAGACAGGGGCTGCGGAGCGCCGTCTTCGAGGCGATGGCAGCCTGCACGGAGGTCTCGAGGCGGCTGTGAGACGCCGGACGGACTTGCCGCAAAAGACAACGCGAAGCGGCGGCATTCCTGGATCCCCTGCGAGGCAAAAGAACCCGAAATGAGAATTATCTCTTGACAAAGACGTCCCGAAGCGATAGACTAATATCTGCTGTTGAACCGACAGCAGGCATAAGTGTGTGTAGCTCAGCTGGATAGAGCGTCTGGCTACGGACCAGAAGGTCGTGGGTTCGAATCCTATCACACACGGGACAGGAAAAGATCAGGAGATTCGTTCTCCTGGTCTTTTTTGCGAATCACGGCAGGCGTTTCGCGTCTGCCGGACACTCTGTTTTACGGAGGAATCATCTGAAAATGACAAAAAAGGAATTTATCGAAGCCCTCGGGGCGAAGCTTCAGGAGGAGCTCCCCACGTCGGAGGTCCTCGCCCGGATGCAGTACTACGAAGGCTATATAGACGGTGAGATCGCCCACGGAAAGACGGAGGAGGAAGCCGTGGACTCCCTCGGCGATCCGCTTCTGATCGCCAGAACGATCCTGGACACCCCCCGGTCCGCCTCGGAGCTGTACGCAGAGGAAACGCGGGACTCCGGGGACGCCTATTACGAGGGGGCCTACCAGGCGGAGAACAGCGGGGAGGAGGACTTCTCCTACGGACACCACGAGGAGGACTCGTTCTCTTCCTACGGACATCACGAGGAGAGCCTGTCCGGCGGGCATCACGAGGAAAGCCTGTCCCGGGGCGCGCGGGAGGAAACGGCCGACGGGGAGAACTTCGGGGACGCCGCGGCCGGCAGCCGGTCTGAAGGGGCTCACGAAACGGAGCAGCGCGGAGACGATGCCTCCGCGGATCCGGCCGGGGAAGCGCCCGCCGGAGAGGCCGCCGGGAAGGAATCCGGAAGCGGGACGAAGGCGGAGACCGTGAAGGGCAGCGTGGACAGGAAGCGCGGCTTCCTTCAGGACGAGAACGGAGCGTTCAACTGGGGACTGTTCGGCATTCTCCTGGCCGCCGTCATGATCGTCGTCGCCGTGATCTGGTTCGTCTCGCGGGTACTCACCGCGCTCGGGCCGGCCATCCTTCTGCTGCTCGCGGTACTCATCATTATCAGGACGATCCGGGAGGCGGGACGACGATGAATACGCTGGAGCGAAAATATCTGGAGCGCCTGTCGGAGCTCTATCCGACCATCGCCAGGGCCTCCACGGAGATCATCAATCTGTCCTCCATCCTGAACCTGCCGAAGGGGACGGAGCATTTTATAACGGATATCCACGGAGAATACGAGGCCTTCTCCCATGTGCTGCGAAACGGCTCCGGGGCGGTGCGCAAGAAGATCACCGAGGTGTTCGGAAAGACGCTGTCCGAGAGTGACATCCGGGAGCTCGCGACGCTCATCTATTATCCGGAGGAGAAGACGGACCTCGTCAGGAAGAGGCTCAGCGGGGAGCAGATGGACAACTGGTACCGCGTCATGCTGTACCGGCTGATCGCGGTGTGCAAGTACACGGCCAGCAAGTATACCCGGAAGAAGCTTCGCAAGATGCTTCCCGAGGATTTCGCGTTCGTCATCGAGGAGCTCATCACCGAGAAGGATGACATCGCGGACAAGGAGGCCTACTACGAGGAGATCATCAACACCATCATCCGGATCCGCAGCGCCGACCGCTTCATCGTGGCGATCGCGGAGCTGATTCCCAAGCTCACCGTCGACCATCTGCACATCCTCGGGGACATCTACGACAGGGGCAGCGGCGCCGACGACATCATGGACAGCCTGATGAATTACCACAGTCTCGACGTCCAGTGGGGGAATCACGATCTTGTGTGGATGGGAGCCGCCGCGGGGCAGCTCTGCTGCATCGCGAACGTGGTCCGGGTGAGCGCCCGGTACGGAAATCTGGACACCCTCGAGGACGGCTACGGGATCAACCTGATCCCGCTGGTGCGCTTCGCCGTGAGCACCTATCAGGACGATCCCTGCGAGTGCTTCAGGCTGAAGGCCTCCTCCGGCGACGACGAGAGCATGAATATGCGCGTCCACAAGGCGATTTCCGTGATCCAGTTCAAGCTCCAGGGGCAGCTCGCGAAGAAGCGCCCGTCCTTCCACATGGAGGACCGGAACGTGCTGGAGTGCATCGACTACGAAAAGGGAACCTTTACGCAGAACGGTGTGACCTACGAGCTGCGGGACACCAGCTTCCCGACGGTGGATCCGAAGGACCCGAACCGTCTGACGGAGGAAGAAGAGCAGGTGATGGAGCGCCTCAGGGCGGCCTTTACGGGGTGCCGGCGTCTCCAGGCCCACATGCAGTTCCTTCTCAACAACGGCTCTCTCTATAAGGTCTGCAACGGAAACCTCCTCTATCACGGCTGCATGCCCCTGGACAGCGAGGGCCGGTTCAAGGAGGTCTCCGTCTACGGCGAGAAGCTGAGGGGAAAGGCCCTCTACGACAGACTGGAGGCCCTGATCCGCCGCGCGTTTTTCTCCACGGACCCCGTCGACAAGGACCGGGGCATGGACATCCTCTGGTGGGTCTGGTGCGACCGGGATTCGCCGCTCTTCGGCAAGGAAAAGATGGCGACCTTCGAGCGGTATTTCATCGACGATCCCCGGGCCCACGAGGAGAAGAAGAACGCCTACTACGACCTCATGGACGACGAGGAAACGGTGCGCGCGATCATGGAGGAATTCGGCATCTCGATGGAGGGCGGCCATATCATCAACGGCCACGTGCCCGTGAAGAAGGGCGATTCCCCGATCCACTGCGGAGGAAGGCTTCTCGTCATTGACGGCGGCTTCTCCCGCGCGTACCAGGGGCAGACCGGCATCGCGGGCTACACCCTGATTTTCAACTCCTGGGGCCTTCGGCTCGTCGCCCATGAGCCCTTTACGTCGACCGAGGAGGCGATCCTTCACGGGACCGATATTCACTCCGACAAGGTCATGGTAAAGCTGTTCACAAAGCGGCTCCAGATCTCGGATACCGACAACGGAGCGGCGCTCCGCGAGCGGATCGGCGAACTGGAGACACTGGTGGAAGCCTACAGAAGCGGCCTGATCGCCGAGAAAACCGGCGCCGCCGATTCCAATATATAAATTTCACGCGCCGGGATCCCGGCCTGTGAGCGTTCCGCGCGGAAAATGAAAGAAGGACAGGAGGAAGGACATGAGGGACGCCAGCGAGGTGCGGACCGAAAAGCTGTACTACGACGACGCCTACGCTGTGGAGTTTACCGCGACGGTGATCTCCGCGGAGGGAGGCGACGTGGTGCTGGACCGCACCCTTTTCTTTCCGGAGGAAGGAGGACAGGAGCCGGACACCGGGGTTCTGGGCGGCTTCCGCGTGAAGGATGTGCAGATCCGGGACGGCGAGATCCACCATTATCTGGATCCGGGCGAAGGTGGGACGGCCGCAGATTGGGAGAGCGGCGCGTCCGTGAAGGGCATCATTGACCGGGAACGGCGGTTTTCCAACATGCAGCAACATTCCGGCGAGCATCTTTTCTCCGGCGTCGTTCACAGGAGGTACGGCTTCGACAACGTCGGTTTCCATCTGAGCGGCAGGGAGGTCACCCTGGACTTCGACGGCGTGATTCCCGCCGGGGATCTCGACGGAATCGAGGAGGAGGTCAACAGGGCCATCACCGCCGATATTCCCTCCCGGATCCACCTGATCCCGAAGGGGCAGACCCCGGAGATCGAATACCGCAGCAAGCTGGATCTGGACGATGAGATCCGGATCGTGGAGTTTCCCGGGATCGACGCCTGCGCCTGCTGCGCGCCCCACGTGCGGAGGTCCGGGGAGATCGGCCTGCTCAAGGTGGTCGGGATGATCCGCTGGAAGAGCGGCGTCCGGGTCAGCATCCTGTGCGGAGGCAGAGCGCTGAGATATCTGCAGGAGGAGCACCGGATCGTGACGGAGGCCGCGAATTTCCTGACGACGTCCGCCGCGGAGGTGGTGCCGCAGATCCGGAGGATGAAGGAAGAGATCCGGGAGCTGGCGGCCGGAAAGGCCGCCCTCGCGGGAAAGCTGCTGGAGCTGCGCGCGGAGAACATTCCGGAGGAGGCCGAACACGCGCTGATCTTCACGGCGGAGACGGACCCGAAGGCCGCCAGAGAGACGGTGACCCGGCTCGCGGAGAGGCACCCGGGCTATGCCGCGGTGTTTACCGGGAGCGACGGGGCGGGCTACTCCTACGTGATCGGCAGCCGGGAGCGGGACGTGAGAGAGATCTGCGCCCTGTTCCGTGAGAGATACGGAGGCAAGGGCGGAGGCAGACCCGGCTTCGTGCAGGGGGCCGTCGCCGCTTCGGAAGAGGAACTCAGAAAAACACTTCAGGAGGAACATTGACATAGAATCATCCGGCCGCTGCTTGCGCTTCTGGCCTGTGTGCTGCTGACGGCCGCGCCCATGGAGGCGGCGGTCTCCCGGAACACCGTGACGAAAGCCTACAGGAGATGGGAGGCAGGACGGGGCATTACCGCCTCCAGACAGATCGATATCGACCGAAACGGGATCAGGAAGTTTCTGTGGATGAACCACGGAACCGGGCGTTACGGCATCTGCACGTACAGCGCGTCGAAGAAAAAAGTCGTGCCTCTGGGCTCCAGCCGCATCAGCAAGGCCTACTACTGCATCCACTACAATCTGGGAAAGCATTACTACGGCTGGAGCACCGCGTCGACCGCCGGAGCTGACTGGTATTTCTGGAGGCTCAGCGGGACGGAAAAGAAGCTCGTGATCAAGCTTCAGTCAAGAAACCGCAGGGGCGGAGGCCCGTGGTACAAATACAACGGAAGGTACATCTCCGAGAAGGCGTTCCGGACGATCTGGAACAGGATATCGAAATACGGGAAGTATGAGGTCTGGAGATGAAAAAACAGCCATCGTGATGACAGCGTGCCTTCTCGGCGCCGCCATGGGCCTGTCCGCCGAGGGAGCGGATACGGAGTTAGCCTGTACGGAGAAGGAAGTACCGGTCTTCCGGGAGGAACTGACGGATGAGACGGTTCTTCTCCATCAGAAGCGGCCGGATAACGGAAAACCGGGAATCAAGCAAAATGAACGGGAGATTTGCGTATGGAAACGGAAGATCGTTTTGTCAGAGCCAAATATGCGATGAACACGAGGATGTTCCTGCTGATCGCGGGTGTTATCCTGATCTTTAACGCCGTCACCTCTGCCTTCCCCTACGGAATGAGACTGCTGTCGGTGGCCCGGCTGGTCAGTGAATATCAGGAGGACGGCGCGGCCGCCGCGGTGACAGAGGACGCGGCCGTGAGCGGGGCGGAGACAGTCAGTGCAGCGGAAGCCGCGGCGGCAGAGGTCAGCGCGATGAGCGGGGCGGAGACAGTCAGCGCAGCGGAAGCCGCGGCGGCAGAGACCGGCGCGATGAGCGGCGCGGAAGCGGTCAGTGCGGTGAGCGGGGCGGAGACGGAGAGTGCAGCGGCCGCCGCATCGCAGGAGATCGACGTCGGCGCTCTGAAATCGGATATGGAGAAGCTGGGCGTCACGGTCTCGGATTTCCGGAGAGTCGGAGTGATGAATATCGTGATGGCCGTGATCCGGATCGCGGTCGGTTTTCTGTGCGTGGTCTTCTGCAACCGCGTCGATAAGTCCCGCCTGACGCTGACCGCCGCTATTGCCCTTGTCGTCTGCGAAGTGATCTTTGCGGTCCTGATGTATCTCAACCGATTCCTCGGCATCGGATCGCTGCTGTATTCCGCGATGATAGCCGGACTCCTCCTTGTCGGCGCCCTCCGGATGAGAAAAATCGCCCGGGAGGACCCGGACCGGAAGCTGGCGGTGGAGAACGTGAGAAGGCCGGCGGCGGAACGCCCGGAAGCCGCAAAGAGATCCATCAAGGAAAAGGCGATGATGGGCGGCGAAGCAGAGGACGGGGAAGAGGAACAGACACCTGCAGAGCAGGAGGACGCAGAGTAAAGCGTACAGAAAAAGCATACGGAGCAGGTGCGTACAGAGCAAGTGCGTAATGAGTAAAAGCGTACAGAGCAGAAGCGTACAGCTTAAATGGATACAGGGCAGTGCGGACAGAATAAGTCCATTCTGTCCGGGACGACAAGAAATCCGGCCGAAGAGGCCGGATTTTCCAGTGTCAGGAGAAAGAAAAACGGCCGCAGCTTCCGCTGCGGCCGTCTCCAAAAAAGCTACTTCCGGGACTCGGACCCGGGACCTCCTCACTACCAATGAGGTGCGCTACCACCTGTGCCAAAGTAGCCTGCGAATTGACGCAAAACAAATTATAACCGATTCGACGCTGTTTTGCAACAGTGAAATTAAAACTCTTTCCGGCGTCTGAAATTAAAAACTCTTTCCGGTGTCCGGCGCTCATCCCATGCGGGAATACAGCAACGCCCGCTTCCGGTTGTATTCCTCCTCGCTGAGGATCCCGATGGCCCTGAGATCCTCCAGCTTCCGGAGAGCGTCCTCCACCACCGCGCGGGAGAGGGGGCCGTCGGAGGCGGGGCCTGCCTGCGGCGCCGCCGGTGCCGGTGTCTCCGGGACGGATCCGATGTCGAGATCCGCGCCCTCGCGGGCGACCGTCTCATTTTCCACCACGTCCCGTATCTCGCCGCTGTCCATTCCCGGAAGCCTTGCCGGGGCGTCGTCCGGTCTGGGCGCTCCGCTGTAGCCTCTCCGGTCCTTCCAGGAGCCGCGCCGCATCCGCGCCTTTTCGAGGGCTTTCCTCTCGATCCGGCGGTTTCTCCGGTTGACCCGGATGGTCACCAGCAGGTAGCTCAGGAGACGCACCAGCAGGAGGACCGCCAGCAGGATGAGCATGAGCCAGAAGAAGGCGTAGCGCCTCTTGAAGTAGGCGCCCACACCCGCGGCCACCGCGGCCAGCACCAGGATCTCCCGGATCACCCTGGCGGGCTTGTTGTTGAGAAACAGGGAGATCAGGTAGGCGGCCGTGACGGCGACGGCGGCGACGGCGAATTTTCCGGCAAAAATGGTTCTGATGAGGTCCGGCACCTGGTACAGGGCCTGAAACAGTATCTGCATGAGGATGCCTCCAAAACAGTTTATTCCAAAGCGTTAACTGCCATGCTACCACAAAGCGGTGGGAAATACAACCGGAACGAGGTGGAGACTCCGCGGGACGGAGGCGTCCGGCCGGTCAGGGCCGCATCGGAGACTACACGGGACAGGGGTGTCCGGCCGGTCAGGGCCGCGGCGCAGATCCCTCGGGCCGGCGGCCTCGCCGTACAGGAGCGTCCGGCCTGCCCGAAGAAGCCTCCCGGAAGCCCCGCGGACCGGCCTCCGGGACCGGGGCCGCCGGGCCCCTCTGCTTGCTCATTTCATGCAACTATGCTAAGATAACGAAGTGCCCCGGAAGGGGCGTTTCGAAATCATCCAACCATTATCCGGGGGAGAAGGCTTCATGGAAAACCTGAACACTGCGGCGGGGGAGAACGCCGCCAATGAGACGACGGAAACAAGATCCAGGAATTTTATCGAGACGATCATCGAGAATGATCTCGCGGAGGGGCGGTACGAAAAGATCTGCACCCGTTTCCCGCCCGAGCCGAACGGCTATCTCCACATCGGCCACGCCAAGTCGATCATCCTCAACTACGGGCTGGCGGAGGAATACGGCGGCCAGTTCAATCTGAGGTTCGATGATACCAATCCCACGAAGGAAAAGAGCGAATTCGTCGATTCCATCAAGGCGGACGTCGAGTGGCTGGGCGCCGACTTCGGCGACCGGTGCTATTTCGCCTCCGATTATTTCGACATCATGTACGAGAAGGCGGTCCTGCTGATCCGCAAGGGACTGGCCTACGTGAGCACCCTCTCCGCGGCGGACATGAAGGAATACCGCGGCACGCTGACTGAGCCCGGCCGGGACGACCCGGACAGGAACCGCCCGGCGGAGGAGAGCCTTCGCCTCTTCGAGGAGATGAAGAAAGGGAAATACGAGGACGGCTCGATGGTGCTCCGCGCGAAGATCGACATGGCATCCCCGAATATCAATATGAGGGATCCGATCCTCTACCGCATCGCCCATCTTTCCCACCAGAACACCGGCGACAGATGGTGCATTTACCCGATGTACGACTTCGCCCATCCTATCGAGGACGCCATCGAGGGCGTCACCCACTCGATCTGCACGCTGGAGTTCGAGGACCACAGACCCCTGTACAACTGGGTGGTGGAGAACACCGACTGGGAGCATCCGCCGAAGCAGATTGAGTTCGCGAAGATGTACCTCACCAACGTGGTCACCGGAAAGCGCTATATCAAGCGCCTCGTCGAGGAGGGCATCGTCGACGGCTGGGACGATCCGAGGCTCGTGACCATCGCGGCGCTGCGCCGGCGCGGCTTCACGCCGGAGTCCATCCGCAGCTTCGTCTGGCTCAGCGGCGTCTCCAAGGCCAATTCCTCCAGCGACTACGCGATGCTGGAGTACTGCATCCGCGAGGATCTCAAGATGAAGGACGCCCGAATGATGGCGGTGCTTCATCCCCTGAAGCTCATCATCGACAACTATCCCGAGGGGCAGACGGAGATTCTCGACGCGGACAACAACCTGGAAAATCCTGAGATGGGAAAGAGGCAGATCCCCTTCGGCCGGGAGCTCTACATCGAGGAGGAGGACTTCATGGAGAACCCCGTCCCGAAGTACAAGAGGCTCTATCCGGGCAACGAGGTCCGTCTCATGCACGCCTATTTCGTAAAGTGCGTGGGCGTCGACAAGGACGAGGACGGAAACGTCACCGCCGTCCACTGCACCTATGATCCCGAGACGAAGGCAGGAAGCGGATTTACCGGACGCAAGGTCAAGGGGACGATCCACTGGGTGCCGGCCGCGGAGTCCTTCACGGCGGAGGTCCGCCTCTACGAGAACCTGATCGACGAGGAGAAGGGCGTCTACAACGAGGACGGATCCCTCAATCTCAATCCGGAATCCCTGACGGTGGTCCGGGAGGCGCGCCTGGAGCCCGCCCTCGCCAAAGCCATGCCGGGGGACAGCTTCCAGTTTGTGAGAAACGGCTATTACTGCGCGGATCCGAAGGACTCCGTGGAGGGCAGGCCGGTGTTCAACCGGATCGTCTCCATGAAGAGCTCCTTCAAACTTCCGCCGCAGGGAAAGTGAGCCCGGTGATCCGGGCGGCGGTATTCGATCTCGACGGTACCGTGCTCTATACCCTGGACTCCGTCGCGCTGGCGGGGAACCGCATGCTGAAGGCCCTCGGCCTTCCGGAGCAGCCGGTGGACGACTACAGGTATTTCTGCGGAGACGGCTCCGACACCCTCGTCGAGAGATGCCTCAGGGCGGCCGGAGGGTACACGGAGGAGAATCTCCGGAAGGGCAGGATCCTCAACCCGAAATTTCTGGCGGAGCAGCCCCTGTACGGGGTGAAGCCCTACGACGGCATTCCCGAGGCGCTGGCGGCGCTGAAGGAGAGGGGAATCCGGCTCGCCGTCTTTTCCAACAAGCCCGACGGTCCGGCCCAGAGCGTGATCCGCGGCTGCTTCGGGGATCTCTTCGACATCGTCAGGGGACAGGTCCCCGGGACGCCGGTCAAGCCTGACCCGGCGGGAGCGCTGGCGATTCTCGCGGAACTTCGCGTAAGTCCGGAGGAAAGTATCTATTTCGGCGACACGTGGACCGACATGAGGACCGGACGGGCCGCCGGCATGAGGACGGTTGGGGTTCTCTGGGGCTACAGGGACGAAAAGGAGCTCGCGGAAAACGGGGCGGACCGGATTATTTCCTCGCCCGGCGAGATACCGCTCTGCTTCGGAGATGAGATCCGGGAGCAGGCGGCGGAATTCCCGGATGACCATTCTGAAGGCAGACAATCCTGAGAACGCTTCTGGGGAAGAAAAAGGCGTATTTCATCCGAGAACGCTTCTGAGGAAAAAAGGGCGTATTTCATCTGAGGGCGCTTCTGAGGGAAAAGCGCATCTCATGACGCGTGACGGGATTCCGGAAGAACCGGAACAGAACGGAACAGAACAGATAAAAAGAAATAAGAAAGAAAATACAGACTGACAGGAGAAGGCTCTGATGAACGAGTACAGCGACGAGTGTCTGGACACTTTTCTGAAAAACCAGGATCAGCTTTTCGACGAACCGGTCGCGGATACCAGGGAAGAAGCGGAGGCGTTTTTGGAGGACTGCATGGCCGTGGTCGTCCCGTCGATCCGGGACGTGAGGAGATGGCTGGACGAATCCGGAATGGATCTGGAGGGCCTGTCCGACGAGGATCTGGAGGAGCAGGCGGAGGTGTTTCCGCTTCCCGGCGGGAGCTATCTGATCGTCGAGGGCTGAGAAAACCGGCGGCGGAGCTGAGCAGTCCGCGGGAGGGAAAACCGGCGAGAGAGCCGGCGAGCCCGCGGGAGAGGGAAAACCGGAAAAAGAGCCGGTGAACCCGCAGGAGAGAGAAAACCGGCGAGAGAGCAGGTCAGCCGCGGGAGAGTGAGAAAACCGGCAAGGGAGCCGCAGTATGCGGGAGCGCCTGAGCGGCCTGCGGAACAGGCCCGGAAGCCTGTATGAGGAATAGAACGATGAGTGAAAGAAAACAGTACGACGTGCTGATTATCGGGGCCGGCCCGGGCGGCATCTACTCCGCCTACGAGCTGATGAAAAAAGCGCCGGAACTCAAGGTGGCGGTGTTCGAGACGGGACATCCCCTCGAGCAGCGGAAGTGTCCCATCGACGGCGACAAGGTGAAGAGCTGCATCCGCTGCAAGACCTGCGCCATCATGACGGGTTTCGGCGGCGCCGGAGCCTTTTCCGACGGAAAGTACAACATCACCAACGACTTCGGCGGCACCCTCTACGAGTACATCGGCAAGGAGAAGGCGCTTCAGCTGATGCGCTACGTCGACGCCATCAACGTGGCGAACGGCGGAGGAGGCACCCGCATGTACTCCACGGCGGGCAGCTCCTTCAAGAAGCTGTGTCTTCAGAACCGGCTCACGCTGCTCGACGCCTCGGTGCGCCATCTGGGAACGGACATCAATTACGTCGTGCTGAAGAATCTCTATGAGAAGCTGAAGGACAAGGTCGACTTCTTCTTCGACACGCCCGTCAGGCATCTGGAGGCGCTGGAGCCCGGCTTCCGCGTCCACACGGACGACGGCAGCGCGGAGGGCCGCCACTGCATTGTCTCCGTGGGAAGGAGCGGCAGCAAGTGGATGGAATCCGTCTGCGAGGAGCTGGACATTCCGACGAAATCCAACCGGGTCGATATCGGCGTGCGCGTGGAGCTTCCCGCGGTGATCTTTTCCCATCTCACCGACCAGCTCTACGAGAGCAAGATCGTGTACCGCACGGAAAAATTCGAGGACAACGTCAGGACCTTCTGCATGAATCCCAACGGCATCGTCGTCAACGAGAACACCAACGGCATCGTGACGGTGAACGGACACAGCTTCGAGGACCCGGAGAAGAAGACGGACAACACCAACTTCGCCCTGCTGGTCTCCAAGCATTTCTCCATGCCCTTCAAGGACAGCAACGGCTACGGCGAGAGCATCGCCCGCCTGTCCAACATGCTGGGAGGCGGCGTCATCGTCCAGCGGTTCGGCGACCTCGAGAGGGGGCGCAGAAGCAATGAGAACCGGATCGCAGAGTGCACCGTCAGACCGACCCTCGCGGCGACGCCCGGCGATCTCTCCCTGGTTCTGCCGAAGCGCATTCTCGACGGAATCATCGAGATGATCCACGCCCTGGACAAGATCGCCCCGGGCACGGCCAATGATGACACGCTGCTCTACGGGGTCGAGGTCAAGTTCTACAACATGGAGGTCGCCCTCAACGAGCACCTGGAATCCAATTATCCGGGTCTCTACATCATCGGAGACGGCAGCGGCGTCACCCACTCCCTCTCCCACGCCTCGGCGAGCGGCGTCTACGTGGCGAGACAGATCGCCGGGGCCTCCGGGCAGGACTGACCCGGCGGAGGATCTGACGGACAGACAGAACCGGAATTTCTTTTAAACAAAACAAAGGACCCGTTCCGCGCCGCCTGACTGAGGCGAAGAGGAACGGGTCTTTTTTCGCGCGCCGGGCGGCGCGCGAAGCCTGATTCTTCTTTAAATCCGGGAAATGTGCAGTTCGGGTGAGGTTCCGGCAGCTCCGCGGGCTGTCATTCCTGTGTGAGGAAGCGGCAATTCCCGAAGCGGTCATTCCTGTGTGAGGAGACGGTAGGCCTCCTCGTATTTCTCGATGGTCTTCCGGATGACGTCGTCCGGAAGGGTGTAATCACAGTCGGGATTGGCCTTCAGGTAGTCGCGCACGAACTGCTTGTCGAAGGACGGCTGTCCGTGGCCGCTCTCGTAGCCCTCGAGGGGCCAGAAGCGGCTGGAATCGGGGGTGAGCATTTCGTCTCCCAGGACGACCTCCCCGTTCTCGTCGAGGCCGAACTCAAATTTCGTGTCCGCGATGATGATTCCGCGGGAGAGGGCGTAGTCCGCGCACCTCCTGTATAGCGCCAGCGTCTTGTCGCGGAGGGCAGCGGCGTATTCGGCGCCGCGGCCGGGGAATTCCTTCTCGAGCACCTCGACGCTCTTCTCAAAGCTGATGTTCTCGTCGTGGCTGCCCAGATCTGCCTTCGTGCTGGGCGTGTAGAGAGGTTCCGGGAGCCTGGCGCATTCCTCGAGACCCTCCGGCAGCGGGATGCCGCAGACCGTTCCGTTCTCCAGATAGCTCTTCCAGCCGCTCCCCGTGATATATCCCCGGACGATGCACTCGACGGGGAACATCCTGAGTTTCTTTACCAGCATGCAGCGGCCTTCAAAGGCCTCGTTCCGGAAGAATTCCGGCATATCCGCCGTGTCGGTGCTGATCATGTGGTTGGGGACGATGTCCTCCGTCATCCCGAACCAGAACCGGGACATGCCGGTGAGGATGCGTCCCTTGCCGGGAACCGGATTCTTTAAAATAACGTCGAACGCCGAGATGCGGTCGGTGGCCGCCATGATGAGGGCGTCGCCTGTGTCATAGATTTCACGGACCTTTCCTTCTTTGACCGGCTTGTATTCTGTCATGTCTTCTTCCTTTCCGGGATGGTGTTTGTCGGGACGCGGTTCCCCGTCCGGGGGCCGCACGCCTATCATAGCACAGCGGGATGGCCCCCTGCCATCCGTGAAAGTGCTGAAGAATCCCCCGCCGCGCTCTCCCCGGTTGGTAAAAAGAGCACCGGAGAGGGGAGAATCCCGGCTTTGCTAGCACTCGTTCCGAAAGAGTGCTAATTTTCTCTTGACTTTTTGATCCTCCGAGACTATGATTTTTTCTATGAATCAGCCGGTTTCAGGGCGATTACGTCAGATATTGAGGAGATGAGTTAAAAATGGCAAAAACCGGAAACCTTTCCATCAACAGCGAAAACATGCTTCCGATCATCAAGAAGTGGCTCTATTCGGACCACGACATTTTTGTCAGGGAGCAGATCAGCAACGCCTGCGACGCCGTGACGAAGCTCAAGAAGCTGGAGGGCATCGGCGAATACAGACCCGAGGAGGGCCATACCTATGAGATCCACGTCGTCGTCAATCCCGACGAGAAGACCCTCAAGTTCATCGACAACGGCATCGGCATGACCGAGGACGAGGTGGTCGAGTACATCACCCAGATCGCCTTCTCCGGCGCGTCGAAATTCCTGGAGAAATACAAGAACGAGGACGAGGCCTCCGACATCATCGGCCATTTCGGCCTGGGCTTCTATTCCGCGTTCATGGTCGCCGACGAGGTCCACATCGACACGCTGAGCTATCTGCCCGGCGCGAAGCCGGTGCACTGGGAGAGCGACGGCCAGTCGGAATACACCATCGAGGAGGGAACGAGGAATGAGATCGGCACGGAGATCACCCTCTTCCTCAACGACGACAGCCTCGAGTTCTGCAACGAGTACAGGATCCGCGAGGTCCTCGAGAAATACTGCTCCTTCATGCCGACGCCCATCTATCTCGAGGACGACGGCAGCGCCGCCGCGAAGCGGGAGGAGGAGAACGAGAAGAGACGCATCGAGAACCACGAGAAGGCAGTGAAGGAGGCCGCCGAGAAGGGCGAGGAGGCCCCGCCGATGCCCGAGAAGGAGGAGCCGAAGCCCATCAACGACACCAATCCGCTGTGGACCCGCATGCCCTCCGACTGCAAGGACGAGGATTACAGGGAGTTCTACCGCAAGGTGTTCCGCGACTACAAGGAGCCGCTCTTCTGGATTCACCTGAAGACCGACTACCCGTTCAATCTCCGCGGCATCCTGTATTTCCCGAAGATCAACACCCAGTACGACGCGCTGGAGTCCCAGATCAAGCTCTACAACAACCAGGTCTTCATCGCCGACAACATCAAGGAAGTCATTCCCGAGTTCCTGATGACCCTGAAGGGCGTGATCGACTGCCCGGACCTTCCGCTGAACGTCTCGCGCTCCGCCCTCCAGAACGACGGCACCGTGAAGAAGATCGCGGATTACATTTCCAGGAAAATGGCGGACAAGCTCACCGGGATGTGCAAGACCGACCGGGAGAACTATGAGAAGTACTGGGACGACATCAGCCCGTTCATCAAGTACGGCTGCATCCGCGACACGAAATTCGCGGACCGCATGATGGACTGCATGCTGTTCCGCGACCTCGACGACAAGTACCTGACCCTCGCGGAGTACGAGGAGAAGAACAACATTCCGACAGGAAAGGAAGCGGACGCCGGCACCGCGGTGGGTGAAGACGGCGAGGAGATCGCCGTCGAAGAGGTGAAGGTCGAAGAGAACGCCGCGGGAGAAGACGCGGGAGAGACCGCCGGGGCGGAAGAAGCCGCGGACGGCGGGGAGAAAGAGCCGGAGAAGGCCACCGTCTACTACGTCACCGACGAGGTGCAGCAGGCCCAGTACATCGCGATGTTCCGCCGGAACGGCAAGGACGCGGTCATCCTGAAGGAGAATATCGACCAGCCCTACATCACGCAGCTCGAGCAGAGAAACGAGCACATCCGCTTCGCGCGCATCGACTCCCAGCTCTCAGACGATTTCAAGGGAGAAGAGGAAGTCAGCCAGGCGGACGTGGACTCCCTGACGGAGATCTTCCGCAGGCATCTGGGCAACGACAAGCTGGAGGTCAGGGCGGAGAACATGAAGGACGACGACATCGCCGCCATCGTCACCCTCTCCGAGGAGGAGCGCCGCATGCAGGACATGATGAAGATGTACGGCATGGCGGACATGGGCGGCATGGGCAGCGGGGAGACGCTGGTCCTCAACGCCAACCATCCGCTGGTGAAGTTTGTCCTCGCCCACAGGAAGGCCCAGGCGGTTCCCGTGATCTGCGAGCAGCTCTACGACCTGGCGAGGATCTCCCAGCATCCGCTGACCCAGGAGGAGATGACGAAGTTCATGAAGCGCTCCAACGACATCATGATGCTGCTGACAAAGTGAAACGGTCTTATCGCGCGGGATGGGCAGGCGCACGCCGCCCATCCCGCGCAATACGCGCATCTCACTGCAGAGATGTTCGACGGCCTTATTGCGCAAACGGAGCAGCTCACAGCTGCTCCGTTTCGATTCCCATTCTGTTCATGAGGGCCAGTATGTAGCTGTCCCAGGCCCGGTCGCAGGACCGGTCGGCCGTGAAAGCCTTCATCGACGTGCCGGTCGTCAGCAGAAGATTCGTCCCGTCGAAGCGAAGGTTGACGCAGAGGCCGGAGACGGTCTCCTCCCGCACCGTCACGTCCGCGGATGCGAGAAAGTCGTGCAGACGCTCCTCCGGGTAGAAGAAGACGAAGCGGAACGCCAGCGGCGTGCGCTTCCCCTTGATGATATCGAAGCAGCGCTCCCTGACCATCCTCCATCTGACGCAGGTCCCTTCCGGCACGGACGACGGGTCCTCCGGATCGAAGAAATCGCCCTCGAGCCTGCCGTCGATCTGGAAGGTGCAGAACGTCGTGATCTGGGCCTCCGTGAGAGAATAATCGTCGAAGAGATCCCTGACGAGAAAGGCTGCGGTCATCTTTTTGATATCGAGGATTCTCAGTGCTATCATGGCGTCCTCCTTTACGGAATTAAGTCTAATGCATCCGGGACGTGAACGCAACCCGATTTCCGGCGGATGACAGCGGAAGAGGGCGGATGACGCCGGACGACAGCGAAAGAGAGCGGATGACGCCGGCCGGGAGCGCAGAAGGACGCTGACAGAAGCCGCCGGCGGACAAGGAGAACTTGTATTTGCGGGCCGGATGTGGTATGATGCATCTGGTTTTTGAAACTATGTGAAACGGTTTTTAAGGAAAGAAACGCCTATGAAATACCGGATAGTCCTGGACAGCGGAGGGGAATTGCCCGAGGAACTGAAAAACCGAGAGGAATATGTTTCCGCCCCCCTGACCCTGACGGTCGGAGGCATGCAGATCGTCGACGACGGTCATATGAGCCAGAAGGAGCTGGTCCGCCGGATCGCGGACGACCCCGGGGTGGCGAAGACGGCATGTCCCTCGCCCCAGGTCTTTTGCGACGCCTTTGACTGCGGGGCGGAACACATCTACGCGATCACTCTCTCGGCGGAGCTCTCCGGGTCCTACCAGAGCGCCGTCGTCGCGAAGAATATGTATCTCGAGGATCACCCGGACGCGAAGATCCACGTGTTCAACTCGGTTTCCGCCTCCGTCGGCGAGACCCTTCTGCTCCTCATGATCCGGGAACTGGAGGAGCAGGGCGTTCCCTTCGGGGAGATCGTCGCGAGGGTGGAGGCCTTCGCCCGGACGAAGGGCACGTATTTTGTGCTCGACAACCTCGAGACGCTCCGCAAAAACGGACGCCTGAGCCGCATGAAGGCGCTGGCGGCGACCGTCCTCGGCATCAAGCCGATCTGCTACGGCACGCCGGAGGGAACCATCGGACAGCTCTCCCAGGCCAGGGGGATCAACAAGGCCATCGTGAAGATGGTGGGCTGCATCGTCGAGAGGACGCCGGACCCCGAGAACAGGATCCTCGGCATCTCCTACTGCAACTGTCCCGACCGCGCGGAAATCGTCCGCGACGAGCTGATGAAGCGGATGAAGGTGCGCGACGTGATCATGATGCCGACGGGCGGCCTGTCCACCATCTACGCAAATGATGGGGGCGTCATTGTTGCCATCTGAAATGTTGTGGTGTATAATGAATGCTCGGAGCCGGGAAACGGCCTCCGTCTCCGCACCCGCGCGGAGGAGCGGAGAGGCAGCCGGCATAATTACACCGGTCTTGCGCGCCGGCGGCGTCCGGGACGGAATGGTTTGAAGGAGCAGCTGTAATGAGCCAGGAAAAAGTTGATCGCTACAAGGAATACAAGAAAAACAAAGATAAGATTCTGAAGCACGAGAAGCGGATGCGTCAGCTGGAGATCGGAATCGCCGCGGTGGTGGCCGCGCTGTTTGTCGCGTGGTTCGGCTGGTCCGTCTATCACAACGTGACAAAGCAGGACACGGAAACCGCGCAGGCGGCGGAAGCGGTGGAGATCGACATGAACGCGTACGACACCTACGTCAGCGGCCTCCAGTCGGGTTTCACGGCCTGAGCAGGGGACTTCTCTGACAGGATCTTAAACAGCAGGAATTCAAAAAGGCACGGCCGTCAGGCCGTGCCTTTTTTACTGCTATATATGGTTATATATCAGCGACTGATCACATTTTTACAACATTGGCCGCCTGCGGTCCACGCTCGCCCATGACGACGTCGAATGTGACGGACTGGCCTTCTTCCAAAGACTTGAAGCCTTCGCCCTGGATGGCGGAGAAGTGTACGAACACGTCCTTTCCGTCCTCGCCGGTAATAAAGCCGTAGCCCTTTTCAGCATTGAACCACTTGACTGTACCCTTGTTCATCGTGTTACCTCCATAAGAATTGTTGAAAGACAATAATGTGTTGATTGCCGGGAAATAAAAAATTCACCGGATATTACAGATTACAGGCTTCGCACGCACATAATCTCTAATAAACAGTGAATTTATGTGTTTCCCTTAATCGACTTTCTCATTATAGACGGAATTGAGCGGATAGTCAAGGAGAATGTCTTGAATATCGCGGAAATTTGGGGAATTTCCGCGAACAAAGGGAGCGCCTCCCCTGAAACGAAAAAACACTTTATTCCGCTTTTCGTTTCGTGTATGATAAAAAGAAAAACGGGGAGGAGCGTGCATGGAAGCGGTCATCCTGATCAAAAACGGCCGGGTTGTGGATCCCGGGACGAAATTCGAAGGAACTGCCGATCTGCTGATCCGGGACGGCGTCATCGCGGAAGTGGGAGAGAATCTCCCCGTGCCCGCGGGCTGCAGCGTCGTCGACGCCTCCGGACTCACCGTGCTTCCCGGAATCGTGGATCTTCATGTGCATCTGCGCGATCCGGGACAGACATATAAAGAAGAAATACGTACTGCCGGCGAAGCCGCGGCGCACGGAGGGGTCACCTCTCTCCTCGCGATGCCCAACACGGTTCCGCCGGTGGATTCTGCCGCCCTCGCCGCGGAGGTGGAGAGACGGGCCGCGGCGGAGACCGGCATCCACGTCTATCAGTCCTCGGCCATTACGCAGGGAATGCGCGGCGAGGCGCTGGTGGACATCGAATATCTCTGCGACAGCGGCGTCAGGGCGTTCTCCGAGGACGGCAAGTCCGTCATGGATCCGGAGCTTATGAGACAGGCGCTGGTCAGGATCGGAGCCCGGGACGGGCTGGTGGCGGATCACTGCGAGGAGATCGGCCTGGTGCGCGGGGGCGTCATGAACGACGACGCCTGCGCCCGGAGGCTGGGCCTTCCCGGCATCCTCAACTCCGCCGAGGACGTGATCGCGGCGCGGGACGTGATCCTCGCCGCCGAGGCAGGCACGAGGATTCATCTCTGCCACTGCTCCACGGCGGCGTCCGCCAGGATCGTGCGGGCGGCGAAGAGCGCCGGCGCCCGGGTCAGCGCGGAGGTGTGCCCGCATCACTTTACCCTCACCACGGAGGATATCCCCGGAGACGACGCCAATTTCAAGATGAATCCGCCCCTTCGCACGAGGGAGGACCTCGAGGCCCTGAAGGAAGGCCTAAGCGACGGGACCTTTGAAGTGATCAGCACGGATCACGCGCCCCACGGCGAAGAGGAGAAGAGCAGGGGATTCCTCAGGTCCCCCTTCGGCATCGTGGGCCTGGAGACCTCGGTCGCCCTCACCTACACGGAGCTGGTGAAGGGAGGCGTCATCACCCTGATGCAGATGGCGGAGAAAATGTGCCTGAACCCCGCCCGCATCCTGGGAATTCCCGCGGGAACGCTAACGCCGGGCGCACCGGCCGACGTGTCGGTCTTTGACTTCCGGACCTCCCACAGGATCAATCCCGCGAACTTCCGCTCCAAGGGAAGAAACACGCCCTTCGGCGGGCGGGACGTCTACGGCAGGACGGTGCTCACGATCGCGGGAGGCCGCGCGGTCTATTCCGACGGCCGCTGAGGATGATATTCCGGGAAACCTGGAAAACCGGCGCCCGGGGACGGCGGCAGGCAGCCGGCCGGCCCTCGCGGAAAACAAACACGGAGGACACACAGCATGATAGGCAGACTGATTGAGAGCATCAGAAGAACCGGCGCCCCGATTGTCGTCGGACTGGATCCCCAGATGAAGTTCCTTCCCGGATTCATCCTGAAGAAGGCGTTTTCCGAACACGGGGAGACGCTGGAGGCGGCCGGCGAGGCGATTTTCGAATTCAACCGGGGGATTGTGGACGCCGTATCGGATCTGGTCCCGGCGGTCAAGCCCCAGATTGCGATGTACGAGCAGTACGGGCTCCCCGGCCTGACCGCGTTTAAGAAGACCGTGGACTACTGCCACGGGAAGGGCCTTCTCGTGATCGGAGACGTGAAGAGGGGCGATATCGGGTCGACCTCCGGCGCCTACGCCGCGGCGCACCTCGGGTCGGTAAAGGTCGGGGACGCCGTGATCCGGCCCTTCGACGAGGATTTCGCCACCGTGAATCCCTATCTGGGAACGGACGGCGTGAAGCCCTTCATCGACGTCTGCCGGTCGGACGACCGGGGGATTTTCGTCCTGGTCAAGACCTCCAACCCGTCCAGCGGGGAGTTCCAGGACCGCCCGGTGGAGGGAAGACCCCTCTACGAGCTCGTCGGCGAGAAGGTGCGGGAGTGGGGAGAGACCGCCATGGACGCGTGCGGCTGGTCCGAAGTCGGCGCCGTCGTGGGCGCGACCTACCCCGAGATGGGCAGCGTCCTCCGCCGGATCATGCCGAAGAGCTATATCCTGGTTCCGGGCTACGGCGCCCAGGGCGGAAAGGGGAGCGACCTGGTTCCCTTCTTCGACGGGGACGGGCTCGGCGCGATCGTCAATTCCTCCCGGGGCATCATCGCCGCCTGGCAGAAGGAGGAGTACGCCTCCCTGGGAGAGGAGGGCTACGCCGAGGCGGCCAGACGCGCGGTGCTTGAGATGAAGAGAGATATTCACGAGGCGGTCGGAGCATGATCAGAAAAGAACAGGCAGCGGTGCTGTCACAGAAAAAAGAGGCTGAGGGGATCTTCAGTCTCTTGCTTGCTGTCTCTTTCGCGGGGGACGTCCGCGCGGGACAGTTCGTATCACTGTTTTCCTCGGACGGAGCGCACCTGCTGCCGCGGCCTGTCTCGATCTGCGAGGCGGATCCGGAGGCGGGGACGATCCGTCTTGTTTACAGGGTCGTGGGCTACGGAACCGGAGAGTTCTCGAAGCTGACGGCCGGCGGCAGCGTCGAGGTGATGGGACCGCTGGGAAACGGCTTCCCCACGGAGCTGGCCGCGGGCAGGAAGGTGCTCCTCATCGGGGGCGGCATCGGCATCCCGCCGATGCTCTCCGCCGCGGAGGAGATGCTCCGGAAGGAAGGGGAGGCGCGTCCCTCCGGGGTGACCTTCGCCGTCGGCTACCGCTCGGACGACACCTATCTGCTGGAGGAGCTGAGAAGCCTGGCGCCGGTGATCACCGCCTCTGACGACGGATCCCTGGGCTTTCACGGGAACGTGGTGGACGCGGTGCGACGCCTTGAGGAGAACCCGGAGCTCATTTTCGCCTGCGGTCCGAAGCCCATGCTGCGGGCCGTGAAGGAGTACGCGGCGGAGCGGGACGTCCCGTGCTACGTCTCCATGGAGGAGAGGATGGCCTGCGGCGTCGGCGTGTGCCTGGGCTGCGTCACGGCCGTGACGGAGACGGACAGCCACTCGCTGGTTAAGAACCGGCGCGTCTGCAAGGACGGACCGGTATTTGAGGCAGGGGAGGTGGATCTTTCATGAGCGAACCCCGGATGGAGGTCAGCATCGCCGGCGCGGTATTCAAAAACCCGGTGATGACGGCCAGCGGGACTTTCGGAGCCGGCATGGAGTACGGGGAGATCATCGACCTGTCGAAGCTCGGTGCCGTCACGGTGAAGGGCGTCGCGGACGTGCCCTGGCCGGGCAATCCCACCCCCAGAATCTGTGAGACGCCCTCGGGCATGCTCAACGCCATCGGTCTTCAGAATCCCGGAATCGAGATGTTTCTGGAGCGGGATCTTCCCTATCTCCGGACGCAGGACACGGGCGTCGTGGTCAACGTCTGCGGGCATGAGCCGGACGAATACTACCGCGTGGTGGAGCGGCTGGCCGGCGTGGAGGGCATCGACCTTCTGGAGATCAACGTCTCCTGTCCCAACGTGAAGGCCGGCGGACTGTCCCTGGGGACGGACCCGAAGGTCCTCGAGGAGGTGACCCGCGGGTGCAAGGCGAGGGCCACCCAGCCCGTCATGATCAAGCTGTCGCCCAACGTCACGGACATCAGAGTCTGCGCCAGGGCCTGCGAGGCGGGAGGGGCGGACGCCGTCTCCCTCATCAACACGCTGATGGGCATGAAGATTGACATCGAGAGACAGACCTTCGCCCTGGCCAACAGGACGGGGGGACTTTCGGGACCCGCGATCAGGCCTGTCGCCGTCCGCATGGTGTACGAGGCCGCCCACGCGGTTTCGATCCCGGTCGTGGGCATGGGCGGCATCATGAACGCGGAGGACGCGGTGGAATTTATGCTCGCCGGGGCGAGCGCGGTGGCGGTCGGCATGGTGACCTTCGCGGATCCCCGCGCGCCGGAAAAGATCGTGGAAGGAATACGGGACTATCTGATACGGCACGGCATCGACGACGTGAGGAAGCTGACCGGGGCGGTCAGATGACCGCCGGGGGACGCGCCGCCGGACCATACGCCGTCGGCCGGCATCCCGCCGGAGGACGCGCCGCCGGACCATACGGCGTCAGCCGGCATCCCGCCGGGGGACGCGCCGCCGGCCGGTATCCCGCCGGGAGACACACCGTCAGGAACTACACCGTCAGGAGGAGAGACAATGGAAGCATATAAGGAAGATTTCATTCATTTCATGGTGGACGCGGGGGTTCTCAGATTCGGGAGCTTCGTGACGAAGAGCGGAAGGAACACGCCGTTTTTCATCAATACGGGCAATTATCAGACGGGAACCCAGCTTCGGAAGCTCGGCGCCTGCTACGCGCGGGCGATCCACGACGCCTTCGGCCTTGACTTCGAGGTGCTGTTCGGCCCCGCCTACAAGGGGATTCCCCTTTCCGTCACCACGGCGTGCGCCATCAGCGAGGAATACGGAAAGGACGTCCGCTATTCCTCCAACCGCAAGGAGATCAAGGACCACGGCGACACGGGGATCCTGCTCGGCAGCAAAATCACCGACGGCGACAGGGTCGTCATCATCGAGGACGTGACCACGGCGGGCACTTCGATCCGCGAGACCCTTCCGATCATCCGCGCCCAGGGCGACGTCAGCGTGCTCGGCCTGGTGGTTTCGGTGGACCGCATGGAGCGGGGCGAGGGAGAGAAGAGCGCCCTTGCTGAGATCGGCGAGAAGTACGGACTTCAGACCACCGCCATCGTGACGATGCGCGAAGTGGTTGAATGTCTCTACGGCAGGGAATATAATGGCAGAGTCGTCATTGACGACGGCATCATGAAGGCGATCGACGATTATTATAAGATGTACGGACCGAAGCAGTGAGGAACGAGGCGCAGAAAAAGCTTATCAGGAGGACGGGGCAGATCCTGTTCCTTCTCTATCTGGCCGTCCTGGTCTATTTCCTGTTTTTCGCGGACTGGTATGACCATACGCCCGGCAGCCACTGGGAGTATCACGTCAACCTGATCCCGTTCCGGGAGATACGCCGGTTCTGGCGGGCGAGGCACCTGCTGCCACCGAGGGCCGTGTTTCTGAATCTCCTCGGAAATGTGGCGGGCTTCGTCCCCTTCGGCTTCTTCCTTCCGGTGATTTCCGGAAAGCTGAGCCGCCCGGCGGCGGTGATACTGTCCGCGCTTCTCGTGAGCGCCGTGGTCGAGGCGGTACAGCTGGTCACGAGGACCGGCTGCTTCGACGTGGACGATATCATTCTCAACACGGTCGGCGCGGCGGTGGGATATCTGATCTACCGCTCAATGAGGAAGGCCTACATCACCTGCCGGGCGGGAACGGCCGCTTAGGACGCGGCGCGCCCGGCGTTTCAACGGCAAGCGGCGGACCGCATGGGGACGGCCGCGGGAGGACTGCGTAACAATGGCTTCAAAGAGACGATATGTGTTTGCGGAACAGAATGCGTCAAAGGGAGGAAAATTCTCCATCAGGCTTGCCGTGCTCTCCGGCGCGGCTTTTCTTGCGTGCGTGATCATTTCCTTCGCCAGCGGCGGAAAGGCAGGCCCCTTCGTGGGCGGCATCGCCCTCGCGGCGACGCTCCTGTCGGTCTACGGATTCTATGTGGGAATGAAATCCTTCGGGGAGCAGAACGTCTCCCCGGCTCTCTCCGTCATCGGCTCCATCGCCAGCGGCGTGATCATGGTCGGCTGGATCACCCTGTTCATGACCGGCCTTCGGTAGAGGACGGAGCGGAGAGAAAGGAGCGGGACAGATGGATGAAAAGAAGAGAGAACGCCTCCTGAAGCAGACGGAGTTCCTGCTGGAGATCGACAGGATGAAGGAGATCGGGCGCCAGACCTACCTGGCGGACGGATCCCGGAAGGAAAACGACGCGGAGCACTCGTTTCATCTGGCCGTGATGGCCTATCTCCTCGCCGAGTACGCCAACGAACCGCTGAACCGGGAGAAGGTGATGATCATGGTGCTGGTGCACGACCTCGTCGAGATCGACGCGGGCGACACCTACGCCTACGACCCGGAGGGCAACCTGACCAAGGCGGACCGTGAGAAGAAGGCGGCCGACAGAATCTTCGGCCTTCTGCCCCCGGATCAGGGGACGGAGCTTCGCGGGCTGTGGGAGGAATTCGAGGCGCGGGAGACGCCGGAGGCCCGATTCGCCGCGGTGCTCGACCACATGCAGCCGGTCCTCCTGACGGACCGCGCGGATGGCAAATCCTGGAAGGAGCACGGCGTGCGCCGCTCCTGGATCGGGAAGAGAAACGAGGGCAACGAGCTCGGATCGGAGACCCTGGCCGCCCGCATACTGGAGCTGATCGACCAAAACGTGGAAAAAGGAAACATAAAAGATGACTGAACGCATCAGCGGCGCGCTGGAACGGATCCGCCAGATTCCCGGAGAGACGACCGTACCGGAGCCATTCCGGCGCTATTTCTCCGACGTCGCGTCCTTCCTGCTCTCCGTGAGAAAGGACGCCGGCAACAGGAGTCTCTATGAGGACATCCTTCCCGGGCATTACGCCCGCTCCTTCGCCAATCCCGATTTCGCCGCGGAGACGCTGGGAGAGGACTTCGGCCCGCTGCTTTCCGCGGTCTACGCGGAGCTCCGCGGTCTGATTCCCGCCGTCTTTGAGGACGACGAGGAGGGACAGGCGATCCTTCTCGAGCTTTTTCTCCTTCTGTACTTCGAATTCGAAAATGAGGAGCTTCCGAAGGTATCCGTCGTGCGGAATATCTTCGGCGCCTACCTGCGCGACTACACGTATTTCTTCACCGAAAAGAGAATCCGGGCGCAGGTCGGGGCGGAGGAGACGTTCTTCGGCAGGATGGTGATGGAGGCCGATCTGGAGGATCCGTCCTATCTGGAGCGGTTCGGGGAATATATCTCCGACGACATCCGGAGGACGGCGGCCTTCATGAACGCGCTCCCGGAGGAGACGGTCCGCCTTATGGCGTCGACCTACACCGAGGGCTTCCGCAGGGGCTTCGAGCTCGCCGGAAAGAATCTTTCGAACAAGCGGACGGTCCAGATCGTCTTCCAGCTCGGCTTCGAGCGGATGATCCGGCAGGCGGCGGAGAACTTCAGGGAGATGGGGCTTGAGCCGGTCTTCCTGCGATATTCCCCCAGCCTGGTCACCAAGGCGCCCGACCGGCGTGCCGGCTGCATCGGGGCGGTCCCGAACATGCAGTTCGACTACGACCACCGGGAGGATCTCGCCCTGGTCCTGGACGACGAGTTCGTCTCCGCGCGGAAGCGCGCCTTCCGCGACGCCTTCGAGAGTGTGAAGGAGCAGGCCGCCGCCCACGCCGGGCCGGCCGTGGTCGAGACCTTCGGGGAGGAACCCTTCGTCCCCGAGATGCACCGATGCGCCATCCGGATGACGAGGGAGGAGTCGGAGCGGTATATCGCCATACGGAACGATCTGATGACGATCCGGCAGCGGTACATTCCCGAGAAGGAGAGGAGCTTCACGATCATCGCCTTTCCCGTGCCCGCCATCGGGGAACATTTCCCGGAGATCTTCCGGGAGACGATCCTCGTGAACACGCTGGATTCGGGGCGGTATCAGCGTATCCAGCAGAAGCTGATCGACGAGCTGGACAGAGGCTGCGCCGTCAGGGTGCTGGGCAGGAACGGCAACGAGACGGATCTCACGGTGGCCCTTCAGAGACCGGAGGATCCCACGAGGCAGACGGTTTTTGAGAACTGCACGGCGGACGTCAACATTCCCGTCGGCGAGGTCTTCACCTCCCCCGTTCTGCGGGGTACCGGCGGCCTGCTCCACGTGAAGCGCGTATTTCTCAACGGTTTTGAGTTCCTGGACCTCCGGATCCGCCTCGCGGACGGCATGATCGCCTCCTACAGCTGCGGCAATTTCGACAGTGAGGAGGAGAACCGGAGCTACATAGAGGAAAACATCCTGTATCACCATCCCACGCTTCCCCTCGGGGAGTTTGCGATCGGGACGAACACCACGGCCTACGTCATGGCGAGAAGGTACGGCATCGAGGCGCTGCTGCCGATCCTGATCGCCGAGAAGACGGGCCCCCATTTCGCCATGGGCGACACCTGCTACTCGATGGAGGAGGACAATCCCGTCTTCAACCCCGACGGCAAGGAGATCATTGCCCGCGACAACGAGCACACCCTGATCCGGAAGAGCGACCCGTCCAGGGCCTACTACGGGTGCCATACGGATATCACGATTCCCTACGACGAGCTGGGAAGCATCGAGGTTCTGACCCCCGACGGGGGCAGGATCGCGCTTCTTTCGGAGGGGAGATTCGTACTGCCGGGGACGGAGGAGCTGAACGGGCCCCTCGACGACTATGAAAGAGAATCAGCCGGATAAGGAGGAAAACAGATGAGCAGTGTAAGTATCGTGATGGGCTCCGACTCGGACCTTCCCGTGATGTCAAAGGCGTCGGAGACGCTGGAGCAGCTGGGGATCAGCTATGAGATGAGGATCATCTCGGCGCACCGGGAGCCGGACCTCTTCTTTGATTACGCGAAGACCGCCGAGGCGAGAGGCGTCAGGGTGATCATCGCCGGCGCCGGCATGGCCGCGCATCTCCCCGGGATGTGTGCCGCGCTGTTTCCGCTGCCGGTCATCGGCGTGCCGATGCACACCACGTCCCTCGGGGGACGGGACAGCCTTTACTCCATCGTCCAGATGCCTTCGGGCATCCCGGTGGCGACGGTCGCCATCGGAGGGGCGAAGAACGCCGCTCTTCTCGCGGCGAAGATCCTGGCCGTCTCCGACCCGGCCCTGCTGGAGAAGCTGAAGGCGTATTCGGAGAACATGAAGGAAGACGTGATGGAGAGAGACAGGCGGCTCCAGGAGAAAGGGTTCCGGGACTACGGGGCCTGACGGAGCGGTTCATGAGCAGGCAGCGGGGCGGAAGGCGGACGTCTGCCGTGCGCACAGAAAAGGGCAGGAGGACATAAATGGATTACAGAAGCGCTGGCGTTGATATCGAGGCGGGTTACAGAGCCGTCGAACTCATGAAGGAACATGTGGCGAAGACCATGCGCCCCGAGGTCCTGGGCGGGCTCGGGGGCTTCTCCGGCGCGTTTTCCCTGGACCGCTTCCGCGGGATGGAGAGCCCGACCCTGGTGTCGGGTACCGACGGAGTCGGCACGAAGCTGAAGCTCGCCTTCACCATGGACAGGCATGACACGGTGGGCATCGACTGCGTCGCTATGTGCGTCAACGACATCGCGTGCGCGGGCGGCGAGCCGCTTTTCTTCCTGGACTACATCGCCTGCGGGAAGAACGAGCCGGAGAAGATCGCGAAGATCGTGAAGGGCGTCGCCGACGGCTGCGTGATGGCAGGGGCGGCCCTCATCGGGGGAGAGACGGCCGAGATGCCGGGCTTTTATCCCGAGGACGAGTACGACCTGGCGGGCTTCGCCGTGGGCATCGCCGACCGGAAGGATATGATCACCGGGGAGGACCTCCGGGACGGAGACGTCATCCTGGGCCTCCGCTCCTCCGGCGTCCATTCCAACGGCTTCTCCCTCGTGAGAAAGATTTTTGAGATCAGCCCGGCGTCCCTCAGCGCCCGCGAAGAGTCGCTGGGGACCACCCTGGGCGAGGCGCTTCTGGCTCCGACGCGGATCTATGTGAAGGCGCTGTCCGCCATCCGCGGCGTGGGCGTGAGAATCTCGGCCTGCAGCCATATCACCGGGGGCGGGTTCTACGAGAACGTCCCCCGCATGCTGAGGGACGGCTTCCGCGCCGTGATCCGGAAGGACTCCTACGAGGTTCCGCCCCTGTTCCGCCTCATCGCGCAGAAGGGCGGCGTCGAGGAAAAGGTCATGTACAATACCTTCAACATGGGCATCGGAATGGCGGTGGCCGTGAGACCTGAGGACGCCGGGACCGCCCTGGAGGCGGCGGCCTCCGCCGGGGAGCAGGGCGTCGTCATCGGAAGAATCGTCTCCGGTGAGAAAGGTGTGGAGCTCCTATGAGACAGTTCAGGCTCACGGTGCTGGTGTCGGGCGGCGGCACGAATCTCCAGGCCCTGATCGACAGAATCGCCGACGGAAGCATCCCGGACGCCCGGATCACCTCCGTCATCAGCAACAACAGCGGCGTCTTCTCCCTCACCCGCGCGGAGCGGGCGGGGATTCCCTCCGTCGTGCTCCGGCCGAAGGATTATCCCGGCCGGGAGGCCTTCAACCGGGCGCTCAAGGCGGAGATAGACCGAGCGGAGCCCGACCTCGTGGTGCTGGCAGGCTGTCTGCTGCAGATTCCCGAGGAGATCATCCGGGCCTATCCCAACAGGATCGTGAATATTCATCCCGCCCTCATCCCGTCCTTCTGCGGGAAGGGATACTACGGACTGAAGGTGCACGAGGCCGCCCTCCGGAGGGGGGTCCGAGTGAGCGGGGCGACGGTTCATTTTGTCAGCAGCGGCCTGGACGAGGGGCCCATCATTCTCCAGAAGCCGGTGGAGGTGCGGGAGGACGACACGCCGGAAACCCTCCAGAGAAGGATTATGGAGGAGGCCGAGTGGAAGATCCTGCCCGAGGCGGTCAGACTCATCGCCGCGGGAAGAGTCAGCGTGGACGAAGACGGAAAGGTGCGCATCAGGAAAGAAACGGAGGACAGCAGGTGAAGATACTGATCGTCGGAAGCGGAGGAAGAGAACACGCGATCGCCTGGGCGGTGTCGAAGAGCCCCAGGGCGGAGAAGATCTACTGCGCGCCGGGAAACGCCGGCATCTCGCAGCTGGCGGAGTGCGTCGGCATCGGCGCGATGGAATTTGACCGTCTCGCCGCCTTCGCGAAGGAAAAGGAGATCGACCTGACCATCGTCGGCATGGACGATCCCCTCGTCGGGGGCATCGTCGACGTCTTCGAGGCGGAGGGCCTCCGGGTGTTCGGACCGACGAAGGCCGCCGCGGTGCTGGAGGGCTCCAAGGCCTTCTCCAAGGACCTGATGAAGAAATACGGCATTCCCACCGCCGCCTACGAGACGGTGCACAGCGCCGGGGAGGCCTACGAGTACCTCCGGACGTCGCGCTATCCCATCGTCCTCAAGGCGGACGGCCTGGCTCTCGGCAAGGGCGTCCTGATCTGCGGGAACGAGGAGGAGGCCCGGGCCGGCGTCCGTGAGATCATGGAGGACCGGAAGTTCGGAAGCGCCGGAGACGCCATGGTGATCGAGGAGTTCCTCACCGGGCGGGAGATCTCCGTGCTGTCCTTCGTCGACGGAAAGACGGTGAAGCCCATGGCCTCCGCGATGGATCACAAGCGGGCGGGCGACGGCGACACCGGGCCCAACACGGGCGGCATGGGCAATTTTTCGCCCAGCCCCTTCTATACGCCCGAGATCGACGCCTGGTGCCGGGAGCACATCTATCAGAAGACGGTGGACGCGATGGCGGCCGAGGGCCGTCCCTTCAAGGGCGTGATCTTTTTCGGCCTCATCCTGACCCCGGACGGACCGAAGGTGCTGGAGTACAACGCCCGGTTCGGGGATCCGGAGGCCCAGGTGGTGCTTCCCAGAATGAAGAACGACATCCTCGACGTCTGCGACGCGTGCATCGACGGGAACCTCGACGGGATCGACCTTGCGTTCACGGAGGACGCCTGCCTCTGCGTCGTGCTGGCCTCGGGAGGCTACCCCGTCTCCTATGAGAAGGGCTTCCCCATCGAGGGCCTCGAGACCTTCGAGGGACGGGAGGGAGAGTACGTCTTCCACGCCGGCACCGCCTTCGACGACAGCGGCCGTTTCGTCACGAACGGCGGACGCGTGCTGGCGGTGACCGCCCTCGCGCCGACGCTCCGGGAGGCCCGGGACAAGGCCTACCGGGCCGCGGAGAGAGTGAAATTCGAGCGCATGTACATGCGCCATGACATCGGCCACGCGATCGACGAGGCGGAGTAGGAGAGAAACGGAGGCTCCGGAACGTGAAGGCTCCGGAACGTGAAGGCTCCGGAACGCGGGAGCTCCGGAATGCGGGACTCCGGAACGTAGAAACTCCGGAAAGCGGGGACTCCGGAACGCGGGACATCCCCGCTGCGGGCACCTCCCCGAAGCCGGCCGCGCCCGGAAAGACACGGCGGCGCTTGACAAACGGCGGCACAGCCGCTAAACTATCATTCATAGAATCCCTAGTGAATAAATAGGGATTCAGAGCGGAAAGGCATGAAAATGGCAGAACCGATCATTTCGATCCAGCATCTCCGCAAGGAGTTTCAGGGATCGAAGAACACCGTCGAGGCGATCCGCGATATCAGCATCGACGTGATGCAAGGCGAAATATACGGAATCATCGGACTCTCCGGCGCGGGGAAATCCACCCTGGTGCGCTGTGTCAATTTCCTGGAGAAGCCCACGTCGGGCGAGGTGGTATTTGACGGCAAGAAGATGTCCGCCCTCACCCCGAAGCAGCTCCGCCGGGTGAGGCAGGAGATGGGGATGATTTTTCAGCAGTTCCAGCTGCTGGAGCAGAGAAACGCCCTGAGAAACATCACCTTCCCCCTGGAGATCCGGGGCGTCGGAAAGGCCGAGGCGACGGCGCGGGCGAGAGAACTGCTCAAAATCGTCGAGCTGGAGGACAGGGAGAACGCCTATCCCGCCCAGCTGTCCGGCGGACAGAAGCAGAGGGTGGCCATCGCCAGGGCCCTGGCCACGAATCCGAAGGTGCTGCTTTGCGACGAGGCGACGTCCGCCCTGGATCCGACGACGACCGCTTCGATTCTCGCGCTTCTGAAGAAGCTGAACCGCGAGATGGGCATCACGGTCCTCGTGATCACCCATGAGATGGAGGTGATCTCCCAGATCTGCGACCGGGTGGCGATCATCGACAACGGCCTGATCGCCGAGGAAGGAAACGTCGCGGACATCTTCATGGCGCCCAAAACGAAGATCGGCAGGGAACTGATCCTCGGGGACGCCGTCAGGGAAGTGAAATTTTCCGACGGGAAGTATTACCGCATCACCTTTGACGGACGCCAGTCCCAGGAGCCGGTGATCGCGAATATCGTGCTCCGCTCCAAGGCCCCCGTCAACATCATGTACGCGCAGACGCGGGACGTGGGCGGCGTCGCCAGAGGGCAGATGGTCATCCAGCTCCCCGAGGACGAGGAACAGCAGCGGGAGGTGCTCCAGTACCTGCGCTTCGCGCAGATCCCCTTCGAGGAGGTCGACACGGTGCCCGGCAGCGGAAAGGAGGAGAAGGCATGAATCTGGACGCGGCAGTATGGAACATGATCCTGACCGGCATCTGGGAGACACTGTTCATGGTCTTCGGCTCGACGCTGATTGCCTATCTCATAGGCCTTCCCCTCGGCGTGATCCTCAGCGTGACGAGGAAGGGCGGGGTTCATCCCATTCCGGTGCTGAATACGGTGCTCGGAATCGTGATCAACATCCTGCGCTCCGTCCCGTTCATCATCCTGCTCATCGTGGTGATGCCCTTCACCCGCACCCTGATCGGGACGACCCTCGGGGCCAAGGCCGTGATCCCGCCCCTCGTGATCTCCGCCGCTCCCTATATCGCGCGCGTCGTGGAGTCGGAGCTGGCCGAGGTCGACTACGGGGTGATCGAGGCGGCGAAATCCATGGGCGCCTCCGACTGGCAGATCATCTGCAAGGTGCTCCTTCCGGAGACGAAGCCGTCCCTCATCCTGGGCGCCGCCCTCGTCCTGACGACGGTGGTGGGCTACTCCTGCATGTCGGGCTTCATCGGCGGAGGCGGACTCGGCGACATCGCGATCCGCTACGGCTACTACCGCTATCAGGCGGATATCATGCTGATCACGGTGGCGATCCTCGTCATCATCGTTCAGGTGATACAGGAGGCGGGCAACCGCATTTCCATGAAGACGGACAAGCGCATCCGGTAATCACATTCGCGTGATGTGTCCGGGCGCCCCGCGGAGGACCGCGGATGGCGCGCCGAGCATCGAAATATACACAAGAAAGAGGAGGTATTGTTATGAAAAAACGAGTTATGAGCCTGGGCCTCGCATCGCTTCTTGCCGCGGCGTCCGTCTTCTCCGCGGTCGGCGTTTCCGCTGAATCCGTCGCTGAATCCGTCGCGGAAGCTCCCGCCGGAGATCCCGAGATCCTCGAAGCGCCCGCGGACGGCGACGCGAAGATCGTCGTCGGCGCCACGCCGAGCCCCCACGCCGAGATCCTCGAGCAGGTGAAGGACGCGCTGGCGGAAAAGGGCTGGACCCTTGAGATCGTCGAGTACACGGACTATGTTCAGCCGAACCTCGCCCTTGAGGGCGGCGACCTCGACGCCAACTACTTCCAGCATCAGCCGTATCTGGACTCCTTCAACGAGGAGCAGAAGACGAACCTCGTCTCGGCGGCGATGATCCACTACGAGCCCTTCGGCATCTTCCCGGGCAAGACGGCTTCCTTCGACGAGCTGGCGGACGGAGCGAAGATCGGCGTCCCCAACGACACCACCAACGAAGCCCGCGCCCTGAACCTGCTTGAGGCGAACGGCCTGATCAAGCTGAAGGAAGGCGCCGGCCTCCTCGCCTCCAAGACCGACATCGTCGAAAATGAGAAGAACCTCGAGATCGTCGAGATTGAGGCCGCCCAGCTTCCGAGATCCCTCCCGGATCTTGACCTGGCAGCCGTCAACGGCAATTACGCCATCGACGCCGGGCTCTCCGTCCAGGAGGACGCCCTGGCCATCGAGGACAGCGAATCCCTCGGCGCCCAGACCTACGGCAACGTCATCGCCGTCCGCGCCGGCGAGGAGGAGACCGACAAGACGAAGGCCCTCGTGGCGGCCCTTCAGAGCAGCGCGGTCCGCACCTACATCGAGGAGACCTACGGCGGAGCGGTGGTTCCCCTGTTCTGATCGAAATACCCATAGTAATTCAGCGCGGGTTATGGTATGATTACCAAAACCGCTGAGGCGGAGCCGGACGGCGTGAAGCTGTCCGGCTCCGTTCAACCGGAACATCCGAAGGAGGATTAACAGATGGATAAGTATGTATGTGATACCTGCGGCTATGTTTATGATCCCGAAGTCGGCGATCCGGACAACGGAATCGAACCGGGAACCGCTTTTGAAGACCTGCCCGAAGACTGGGTATGTCCTCTTTGCGGCGTCGGCAAGGACGACTTCTCCAAGGAATGATATCCGGAAGGACTGAGGGAGGCAGGCCGCGCAGCGGTCTGCCTCTTTTCTGTTCCGGCGCGCTTTTCCCGCTCCGGTTCTGCCGGCATCTCCCCGGAGGGACCGCCGGGAGTTGGGGCTTGCTTTTCTCCCGGACTGTCTGTTATAGTGTGATTATAACAAATGAAAGGAGTCCGGCAGGGCATGTATTTTGAGATTGATTTTGACAGCGGGGAGGCCCTGTATCGCCAGCTGTGCCGTCAGATCATCATGGGAATTGCCACCAACGCGCTCCGGGAGGGGGACAGCCTTCCCTCCGTGAGGGATATGGCCGATGAGGTCGGCATCAATATGCACACGGTGAACAAGGCGTATTCGATCCTGAGGGAGGAGGGCTTCCTGTCGGTCGACCGGAGACGCGGGGCCGTGGTCTATATCGACGACGAAAAGATGAGGGCGACGAACGAACTGAGGAAGGATATGGAGATCGCGATCGCCAGGGCGAGGTGCAAGAGGATCGGGAGGGACGAGATCCTGCGTCTGGTCGACGAGATCTGCGGGGAATATGACAATGAATGACAGACTGACAGCCGCGGCGCGCTCTTCGCTGGAATCCGCGATCCGCGCCGCGGTTTACCACAGACAGGGATACGCCGGTACGGAGCACCTTCTGATCGGGCTGCTGAGGGCCGGAAAAGGCACAGCCGCCCAGGTGCTTCAGGGAGCCGGCGTCTCCGCCGACCGGCTGACGAAGCTGATCGACCGGCTGATCGCCCCCCAGGGAGGGATCCAGCTGGCGGAGAAGCCCACCTTCTCGCCGAGGGCGGAGCAGGTGCTGAACGCGGCCGGGATGACGGCCGACGAGACCGGCTCCGAGGAGATCGGGACAGGCCACATCCTGCTGGCCATCCTCCGCGACGTGGAGTGCGTCGGCACGAGGCTCCTCCACACCATGGGGATCGACATCAGGAAGCTGTACGTCGACACGCTGACCGCCATGGGCGCCGCGGACCGGTACTCCGACAAGGACCTCGCCAGCGGGCGGGTGATGCAGCCTGCGGGAGGCAGTACGCCGACGCTGGACCAGTACAGCCGGGATCTCACCGCCATGGCGGCGGAGCACCGCCTGGACCCCGTGATCGGGCGCGAGGCGGAGATCATCCGGGTGATGCAGATTCTCAGCAGGAGAACCAAGAACAACCCATGTCTCATCGGGGAGCCCGGCGTCGGAAAGACCGCCATCGTGGAGGGCCTGGCCCAGCGGATCGCGGACGGCGACGTCCCGGACCTCCTGCGGGGGAAGCGGCTGGTGATCCTGGATCTGTCCAGCATGGTCGCCGGTTCGAAGTACCGGGGCGAATTCGAGGAGAGGATCAAGAGCGTCGTGCGGGAGGTTTCCGCCGGCAGCAACATTCTCCTGTTCATCGACGAGCTTCACACGATCATCGGCGCGGGCGGCGCGGAGGGCGCCCTGGACGCCTCCAACATCCTGAAGCCGTCCCTCTCCCGGGGAGAGCTGCAGGTGATCGGCGCCACGACTATTGACGAATACAGAAAGCACATAGAGAAGGACGCCGCCCTCGAGAGGCGTTTCCAGCCCGTCAGCGTCGAGGAACCCGACGAGGCGGAGACGGCTGCCATCCTGCGCGGCCTGAGGCCGGCCTATGAGAAGCACCACCGGGTCGAGATCACGGACGAGGCGGTGGAGGCGGCGGTGCGGCTGTCGGAGCGCTACATCAACGACCGGCGGCTTCCCGACAAGGCCATCGACCTGATCGACGAGGCCGCCTCCAAGGTGAGAATCGGTCTGTTCGGCAGAAAGGACCGCGCCGGTGAGGACCGGGATTCCCTCATCCGCGGGATGGACGACGAGAAGGAGCAGGCGGTTCTCCGCGGCGACTTCGAGCGGGCCAGGACGATACACGCGGAGGAGAGCGGACTGATCGCCGAGAAAAACAGGGCCGCCCTCAGGCGGGGCGGAAGGCAGAGCCTGCCGAAGGTGACGGAGGAGACCGTCGCCCAGGTGGTCTCCGAGTGGACGAAGATTCCCGTCTCCAGGCTGGCCGAGTCGGAATCCAGAAAACTGGCGAGGCTGGAGAAGGAGCTCCACAGACGGGTGATCGGACAGAACGAGGCGGTGGAGGCCGTGGCCGGCGCGATCCGCAGGGGGCGCGTCGGGCTGAAGGATCCGAAGCGGCCGACGGGAAGCTTCCTCTTCCTCGGGCCGACCGGCGTCGGAAAGACCGAGCTGTCCAAGGCCGTCGCCGAGGCGGTCTTCGAGTCGGAGCAGAACATGATCCGCGTGGACATGTCCGAGTATATGGAGAAATACAGCGTCTCCAAGCTGATCGGCTCTCCGCCCGGCTACGTGGGCTACGACGAGGGGGGTCAGCTCTCGGAGCAGGTCCGCCGGCACCCATACAGCGTGATTCTGTTTGACGAGATCGAGAAGGCCCATCCGGACGTCTTCAACATCCTCCTGCAGGTTCTGGACGAGGGTCATATCACGGACGCCCACGGGAGAAGGGTCGACTTCAAGAACACCTGCATCATCATGACCTCCAACGCCGGCGCCCAGAGCATCGTGGACCCGAAGAGACTCGGGTTCTCCTCCGGCAGCGACGAGCAGAGGGACTACGAGGCGATGAAGAGCGGCGTCATGGAGGAAGTGAAGCGGATCTTCCGGCCGGAGTTCCTGAACCGCATCGACGAGATCATCGTGTTCCATCCCCTCACGAAGGAGGAGGTGAGCGAGATCGTCGGGCTCGAGACGGACAAGCTCGCGGCGAGGGCACTGGAGCAGCTGAATATCCGTCTGGCGATCCCCGCCGGCGTGAAGAAGCACATCGCCGAAAAGGGCTACTCGCCGAAATTCGGCGCCCGTCCCGTCAAGCGCGTGATCCAGGCGGAGATCGAAAATCCCCTGGCGGAGCGCGTGCTCCGCGGAGAGGTGGGGGCCGGCGGCACGGTCAGGCTCCGGGTCAGGGACGGAAAGATTGATTTTATCCTGAAGGAGGAGCCGGCCGCGACGAAGAGACGCGGGCGCGCCAGAAGCGCCGGGACCGGCAGAGCGGCGGGAAAGACCGGCGCGGACAAGACGGCCGGAAAGGCCGGGAAGAAAAAGACGGCGGAAAAAGCCGGAACGGAAAACCGGCGGTGAACCAACAGAAAGGTAGAGGTATTGCAATGTCCACTGTCAAGGAACTGATCAGAACGGAGGCGGACGGATCCGTCAGCTTCGGCGACTACGAGCTCAGCGAAAAGACAAAGAGATCCGACTTCGAGCACGAGGGCGACATCTACAAGGTCAAGACCTGCCGGGAGATCACCAGGCTCGAGAAGAACGAGATGTTCGTCTACGAATCCGAGCCGGGAACCGCGGTATTCGGCATGAAGGAGAGCTCGGAGGGCGTCTCCTTCCGCGTATCCGGCCCCGCCGACGCCCAGATCACGGCCCAGGGCTCCGCCGAGACGGACTACGATATTTTCATCGACGGCGAGCGGCGCGACACCGAGAGGTCCAATCTCGGGGGCAAGATCTCCTTCAGCATCGAGCTCGGGTCCGGGCGCGAGGTGGAGGTAAGGCTGGAGAAGCGCGGCTGACGCCGGCGCTTCCGCGAAAGGGCCGCCGTCAGCCGGCGCCCCGCGGGAAGACGCCGTCGACGGCATCCCGCGCATCCGCGGGTGAATCCGTATCTGGAGGAACTATGGCAAAAAACCTGAAATCGGTCTTCTTCTGCCAGAACTGCGGCTACGAGTCCGTCAAGTGGATGGGACAGTGCCCGGCCTGCCGGGAGTGGAATACCTTTGTCGAGGAAAAAATCAGGAGCACCGGGACGTCCGGCGCGAAGAACGCCCCGCGGGGAGAGAAGAAGACGCCGGTGCCGATCCGGGAGATCTCTTCCGGCGAGGAGAAGCGGACGGGAACCGGGATCGGCGAGCTGGACCGGGTCCTCGGCGGCGGCATCGTCCCGGGCTCCCTGATCCTGATCGGCGGCGATCCCGGCATCGGAAAGTCGACCCTGCTCCTTCAGATGTGCGGCAACCTGGCGGACGCCGGAAAGAAGGTTCTCTATATCTCCGGCGAGGAATCGCCCCGTCAGATTCGCATGAGGGCGGACCGGATCGGGGAGATGAGCGGCAATCTGTTTCTTCTCGCCGAGACCAGTCTGGGAGACATCCGGGAGACGATCGAGAGGGAGAAGCCCGACGCCTGCGTCATCGATTCGATCCAGACCATGTACAGCGAGGAGATCGCCTCCGCGCCGGGATCGGTGTCCCAGGTGCGGGAGGCGACGGGGATCCTGCTCCGGACGGCGAAGACCCTGGGCATCACCATCTTCATCGTGGGGCACGTGACGAAGGACGGCGCCGTGGCGGGGCCCAGAGTGCTGGAGCACATGGTGGACACGGTTCTCTACTTCGAGGGAGAGCGCCAGGCGTCCTACCGGATTCTCCGCGCCGCGAAGAACCGCTTCGGCTCCACCAACGAGATCGGCGTCTTCGAGATGAGGGACGCCGGGCTGGCGGAGGTGCCCAATCCTTCAGAATATATGCTGAGCGGAAAACCCGAGGGGGCCTCGGGCTCGGTGGTCGCCTGCGCCATGGAGGGGACGAGGCCGGTGCTGGTGGAGATCCAGGCCCTGGTCTGCAGGAGCGTCTTCGGGATGCCCAGGAGAACCGCGGTGGGGACGGACGGCAGCCGCGTCAACCTGCTGATCGCGGTCCTCGAGAGGCGGTGCGGCCTCCGTATGGGGGAATTTGACGCCTACGTCAATATCGCCGGCGGGATCCGGATCACGGAACCAGCGGTGGACCTGGGAATCGCCCTGGCGGTCGCTTCCGGCTTCTCGGACAGCCCCGTGGGAGACAGGGTGATCGCCTTCGGGGAAGTGGGACTCAGCGGAGAGGTGCGCGCCGTGAGCCAGGCGGAGCAGCGCGTGCTGGAGGCCAGAAAGCTGGGATTCGAGACGGTCGTGCTGCCGAAGGCCAACATGAAAAACCTGGAAAAAATCACCGGAATCCGGCTGATTCCCGTGGAAACTCTGAGCGACGCCATCGGCGCGATCGGGGGCAAAAAAATTTAGGGCAAAAAAATCAAAAAAAGTTGTTGACACACCGGAAACCGGGTGATAAGATATCATTTGCCGCGCGAGAGGAAATGAAGCGCGGCGGAACCAACCGCACATTGATAACTGAACAGTGGAACACATACGAAAGACTCGAAAATTCCAGAACATTTAAG
>JBGUKX010000025.1:0-39989 GCA_045114695.1 Lachnospiraceae bacterium
ATCTCGCGATGGACACCCTTGCCTTCGGCTATATCCTTCCCACTACCGGGCGGATTCGGGACTTTCACCCGTTAGAAACGTGCGCCGCCGGGCGCACCATATGAAAACGGACGGGCCGGTGCCCGTCCGTTTTTCCATCGTTTTTTCCATCGGTTATCCATCATTCCGCGCGGACCGATGGACTCCATCTGTCTGGTTTTCTGCTGATCCGTTTTGCCGCTCTGACAGCCCCCTTCGGACATACGAGCCGGCACAGCCCGCAGCCGACGCATCTCCTGCCGTCGAGGAAGGGCCTGTGCTTTTCCCCGTCCCAGGTCAGGGCCTGATGGCCTCCGTCCCTGCAGCTCAGATAGCAGCGGCCGCAGCCGACGCATTTCTCCCTGTCAAAAACCGGAAACACCACCGTGTCCCGCTCCATGCAGTCGTTTTCCACGATGGAGTCCAGGCCGGCGCCGGTCAGCTCGCCGACGCGGGCGTAGTTTCTCTGCGCCATATAGATCCGGAGCCCGCTTAGAAGGTCATCGATGATGCGGTATCCGAATTCCATCACTGCCGTGGTGATCTGGATGCTTCCCGCGCCCATGAGGAACATCTCCACCGCGTCGCGCCACGTTCTGACGCCTCCCATCCCGCTGATGTGCTTTCCGGCCAGAGCCTCGTCGGCGGCCAGCTCGGCGATGAAGCGCAGAGCGATGGGCTTGACGGCGGCACCGGAGTAGCCTCCGATCATGGACTTTCCGTGTACGGAGGGCATCCCGACCTGCGTATCGATATTGACGCCGGTGATGGATTTGATGGTATTGATGGCGGAAATCCCGTCCGCGCCGCCTTCGGCCGCCGCCTCCGCCGGAACTCTTATGTCGGTGATGTTCGGCGTCATCTTGGCGAGAATCGGCGCGGAAGTACCTCTCCGGGCGGCCCGGGTGTATTTCTTCACCAGCTCCGGAACCTGCCCGACGTCGGAACCTGTTCCCTTGCTTTCCATATTCGGGCAGGAGAAGTTGCACTCAATCACATCCGCTCCCGCTTCCGTCACCTTTTTCGCGAGATACTCCCACTCCTCCTCGTTTCTGCCCATGATGGAGGCGATGATCACCTTGGAGGGATAGTTTTTCTTGAGTTCCCGGAAGCACTCCAGGTTCTCCTCCAGGCTGTGGTCCGAAAGCTGCTCGATATTCTTGAAGCCGTACCATTCTCCCGAGGCGGATTTGACCGCGGAAAACCGGGGCGAGGCCTCGTGGATGTCCATCAGGCAGACGGTCTTGAAGCAGACGCCCGCCCAGCCCATCTCGAAGGCCCTGGCGCACATCTCATAATTGCTGGCGACCACGGAGGAAGAAAGGAGGAAGGGATTCTCCAGCCTCACCCCGCACAGATCGCAGCTCAGATCGATCCGGTCCGCGCCGGAGACGCCCTCCCCATGTTCCTTTTCCGCCGCGAGGGCTCTCATCGCGGCCGGCAGATCCACGTGATTCGGACATGCCTCCCGGGCGCGTTCGAGCTCCCCGGGATCATAGTCTGCGGGCAGCAGCGCCGCGGCCTCCTCAGGGTTGTCAAAATACAGTGCCCGCATAATCCTCGACGGATCCATTCCGCTGCAGACAGACGCGCATGCCGCGTCATGGCAGAGCAGACAGCCCTCTGCGCCCGGTCCCTTTCCCGTCATTGTTTCAGAAAACATAGCGCCTCCTTTCCTGATGAGTATGGTCATCCTTACTTTCTTTACAATACCATGGCCGTCCTGTGAAACACCACGGATCTTTTTTCCCTTTCCATGGATGGATTACAGTACCATGGACAGGCAGGCAAAAAACAGGTTCAGAATGACGAGAAGCAGAATCTCCTGCCTCCACCTGTTTCTGAGAAGCCCCACACACTCCCGCACATAGGCGTTCGGCCAGAACCACCACTTGGTCCTGCTGCCGATTCCCTCCGCCCGGAGTCCTGCCAGATGTGCCCACACGCCGCTGCGGAAGACGTGATAATTCGTCGTCGAAAACACCACCCTGTCTCCCCGGCCGTCCTCCCCGATCAGCCCTTTGGAGAATGCCATGTTCTGGTAGGTATTGGCGGATTTCATCTCGGGAAGGATCTGCGTCCCGGGGACCTCCTGTGTCAGGAGATATCTCCGCATCGCCTCGGCCTCGGGCATCACTTCATCTTTTCCCTGTCCTCCGGAGGGGACCAGCACGGGGCTGTTTCCGTATTTTTCCTGCTGCTCTCTCCGGAAGGAGAGCGCGCGGTCCACACGGCCCTTCAGAAGCGGCGGAAGGCTGCCGTCCTTCCGGAAGCCGCATCCCAGGATGACAATATAGTCAACCTTGCCGGCGGGGACGTGCTTCGCCGCCATCGTCCCGCAGATGACAGCCCCGATCAGCATACACTCGAAATACACGTAGATCGTGGAGTACACGTTGTGGGCGGTGGTGACGATCCTGAAATCCGTCTCCGACCCTCTGAAATCCATCCGGTAGAGGAAGAAGGCCAGCAGGGCCCCTCCGATCATCACGAGACTGATCAGAATCCCGGCAAAATTCCGGAAGCGCTTCCTCTCGTGGCGGAGAAGCTCGATGTTGCTCACAATCATGGCGACGGAGAAGGCGGCGATGAACGGAAAGGTAAGTGAGATAAAGCTGTAGCTGGCGGAGCACAGCGACCGGTAGAAGTTCAGCATGAAATAATCATGCGGGTTGGGCAGCCGCCGGACCGTACCCGTCAGCAGCACAAGACCCGTCAGCAGCGTGAACAGGGAGAAGCCGGCGGTGTAGATCGTGAAGTAGGAATAGAAATCCGGCCCCTTCGAGTTTCTGAAGGCGAGGAACAGAAAGAGGCTCTCCGCCAGGAAAAAGACCGTCAGCGCCGCCATGACCACCCTGTCGCCGGTAAATCCCCCGGAGCTGTAGTCATAGATCGTTCCGAACCGGCCCACCTGATACGGCAGGAACGCGATCTCCTCTCCCGCCCCGTCCCGGAGCACGGCGTCCACCCTTCCTTGTCCCTCCGGCCGGATGCGGAGCTCGACGCAGTCCTCGCAGACCTCAGGCTCGCCGAACAGCAGGGAGCCGCCGCCTTCGGTCTGACGGACCGACAGGTCGTAGAGAGACTGCGGATCTGTCACGGAGATATAGGCGGTATAGGTCCTGCCAAAGCCCATCCGGCACAGAAGACATACCAGTACAAGGGCAGAGGCGAGAACCACGCTCTGCCATAAGAGTGCTTTCTGAGTTTTCTTCATCGCTGCTTACCCCTCATGTACGGCAGGCGGAAAAAAGCCCCGTTCCGCTCCACACGTCTTTATCTTTCCTTGACCCTCTTGCCCGTCATGTGCTCTATGCGCAGCTCCAGGACGGAAGCCCTCGCCGCGTTTCTGCGGATGTCGTCCTCCACCATCTCTTCCGTCGGGAAGTACTTCCTTCCCAGCTTCCTGAGACAGACTTCCGCCTCTCCGGGGTCCTCGACTTCCCGGATCATCCCGAAGGCAATGACGCTGGTAAAATGGTACCACCAGTCGTTTTCCTCCTGGACGCCTTCGCCCAGCACACAGAAAGAGACCTTGCCGCATCTTCTGACCGCATCGATCCGGTGCCCGGCCTTCGCGCCGTGGAACCAGATCCGTCCGTCCTCATAGACAAAATCCATCGGCATGGCATAGGGATAGCCGTCGTCCCCCTGCACGGCGAGCACGCCGCGCCTGGCGGAGCGGAGGATCTCCTCGCACCCGGCATATTCAATCTGCTGTGCTTTTCTTCTCATCTCGCGAAACATAACCGATTCCTCCCATCCATGTGCAGCGGCCTGACTTTTCCGTTTTTCCTCCGGCGCCGGAGATTCCCGGATTCCCGTCGGCGAAGCCGCCGCGCCGGCGCTCTCCCGGGAGAGGCGCGCCGGAATCATCCGATATTCCGCACCGTACCGACGGACACATAGCCTTCCACGACCGCCCTGAAATCCGTCCCTTCCTCGGCGTCCTCGTTGTAGACGCCTTCCACCATAAGCCGCCTGCCTCCGCCGGGCAGCTCCTCCAGGACGTTGTAGTGGTCCCGGTAGAACATCCCGGAGGAGACCGCTCTGTCTTCCAGAATCCCTCCGCACTCCGCCAGCGGGCACCCCGGGAAATTCACGTTCCAGATCCGTCCCGGACCCGGATCTCTCCCGATCAGCATCTCCAGCACCTGCATGAGATACGCGTCGGCGGCCTCGTGGCACGGGCAGGCCTGCTCCGAGAGCGCGATGGCGCGGTATCCCTGGAACGCCGCCTCGAAGGCCGCCCCCGCCGTCGCGGAATACTGGATGTCGGAAGCGGCGTTGTAGCCGTAATTGATGCCGGAAAGGACGAGGTCCGGACGGACGGGCATCACGCTGAGACTTCCCACCCGCACGCAGTCCGCCGGCATCCCGCTGCAGGAGTAGGCGTGAACGCCGCTCACGGGAAATTCCGCGGGAAACACGTCGATGGGCCGGTGGAGCGTGATGCAGTGGGAGGCGGCGCTCCTCTGTCCGGAAGGCGCGACGACCCAGACCTCTCCGAACCGGAGCGCGGCCTCCGCGAGACGCGAAAGGCCCTCCGACGCGATACCGTCGTCATTGGTGATCAGAATGGATCTCATGGCATGACTCCTCAAATGCAGGCTGTCTCAGGCTTCCCCGCCCGGCGGTCCCTGTGTCCCGTCCGCGGTGATCTTCGTGATATCCTGGATCCAGATCCCCTTCTGGACCATGATGAAGCCGAGAAAATCCTTGACCAGCTCCACCAGCTGAACAGCGAAGTAGAGCGGGAGAATCGGAAGCTCCGTGTGATGAACCAGAAACCAGGCGAAGGGGATCGTGGCCGCCCAGTTGAAGCAGGAGTCGAACAGAAACGTGATAAACGTCTTCCCGCCGGAGCGAAGCGTAAAATAGGAGGCGTTCCCGTAGGCGAAGATCGGCATGCACACCGCGGCGATCCGGATCATCCCGGCCGCCAGGCCGCGTATCTCATCCGAGGTGTTGTAAATCCGCGGGAAATACGGGGCGACGGCAAACAGCCCCGCGCCCATGACCAGGCACAGCCCCACCGACAGGGCGGCCAGATGGTTCGCGTCGCTCTTCACCTCGTCCATCTTCCCCTGGCCCAGCTCCTGTCCCAGTACGATGCCGATCGCGTTTCCCATCGCGATAAAGGCGATGTTGAAGACGTTGGAGACCGTCGAGGAGATGTTGAAGGCGGCGATGACGGAGAGGCCCCTGAGCGAATACAGCTGCGTGAGGAACGCCTGTCCGCCCGACCACAGGGCCTCGTTGACCAGAAGCGGCGTCCCCCTGACCGCGCAGCTTCTGACCAGGGCTCCCGGCACCCGGAAGCTTGTCCAGGCGCCCCGGATGAAGGGCTGCCGGTCCGCGTGCGTGTGGGTCCAGACGATCACATAGGCGGCTTCCACCGCCCGGGACAGCACCGTCGCCAGAGCGGCCCCCACGACGCCGAGGGCGGGAAACCCGAGCTTTCCGAAGATCAGGATATAGTTTCCGATCAGGTTCACCGCGACGGCGATCATGCTGCCCTTCATCGGCACCACGGTCTCCCCCGTCGAGCGGAGCGTCGTCGAATAGCTCTGGGTAGCGGCAAAAGGCAGAAGTCCCGCCAGCATGACGGCCAGATACCTCCGGGCCGCGTCCATGGTGGCGGCCGCGTTTCCGACGCCCGCGTCCTCATGCAGGTAGAGCCGGATCAGGTCCGCGTCCCTGGTTCGCAGGACCAGCAGCCCCGCGGCGGTGAGAACCGCGGCCAGAATCATCTGCAGCCTGAAGGTGTTCCGGACGCCCTCCTCGTCTCCCTTGCCGTAATACTGGGCGGCGAAAATACCGATTCCGGACAGGCCCCCGAAGATACAGAGATTCCACACAAAGAGAAGCTGGTTTACGATCGCGACGCCGGACATCGGATCCGTCCCGATTCTGCCCACCATGATGTTGTCGATCATGCTCACCAGATTGGTAATCCCGTTCTGTATCATGATCGGCACGGCGATCATCAGCGCCTTTTTGTAGAAATAACGTCTTCTGCTGTCCATATCCTGTCACAGAGGCCGATCCGCGCCTTCCTGTCAGGCCGGCGAAGCGCCGTCCTTCCGGTTCAGGTCGTAGATCACCTTCAGTCCTTTTATCATTAATTCGTTGTCGAGAATGATGTCTTTGTGCCTGCACCAGGGTACGATGACTCTGGCGAGGCCTCCGGTGGCGACGATGCGGGGCTCGCCCGTCATCTCCTCCCGGAAGCGGTCGATCATGCCGTCCAGAAGGGAGGCCTGGCCGAAGACGATGCCGCTCTGCATGCAGGAGACGGTGTTGGTCCCGATGGCCTCCGCCGGGGCGTTCAGGGAAATCCTCGGGAGCTGGGAGGTCTCCGAAACGAGCGCCGAAAGAGACACGTTTACGCCCGGTATGATGGCGCCGCCCCGGAACGTGCCCGTCCCGTCGATGCTGGAGATGGTGGTGGCGGTCCCCATATCGATGATAATCAGAGGCGCGCCGTAGAGGGCGATACCTCCGACGGCCCCCACGGCCATGTCCGCCCCGAGGCTTTTCGGGTCATCGATTCTGATCTTAAGACCGGTCTTCATGCCGGGCCCCACCACGATGGGCGTGACGCCGATGACCGTCCTGACCGCCTTCTTCATGATGAACGTCAGCGGCGGAACAACGCTGGACAGTATCGCCCCGCTGATCCCGGATTCGTCGATCTTCCGTATCTCCAGAATGGTGTGCAGAAGAACGGCGTACTCCGTCTCGGTCTTCTGAATGTCGGTGGAGACCCGCTCCGACATCACCAGTCTGTCTCCGTCCATGAGACCGAACTCGATGTGCGTATTACCCATGTCAACCGCAAGTATCATCCTTTTCCTCCCTCTTTGATGCCGGCGTCCGCCGGAAACGAAACGGGGAGCACCGGAATGATTCCGGTGCTCCCGCGCGAAACAGACGAATTTCTCCCCGAAACCGGGCGGGCACGCTGTCCGCGGAAAGGATTTCCCGCCTTCGCCCGGATGTCTTCAGGACTTCCTGACCGTCCGGATGATTCTGAGGATCACCGGCGCCATGACGACGTCGACAAGAAGCTCGATCACGAAGTTGACCCCGATGATGCCGACGAGAACATATCTGCCGACAGACGCCATTCCGGCGCCAAGAGCCCATTCCCTGGCAAGCGTTCCGAAGATCGTCACCAGCGCGATCGAGAAGATGCCCGTATTGCAGCAGGGAGCGACGATGGCAGCCCCGAGAACGCCCGCCCAGGTATTCTTCTTTCCCAGGGCCCGCGCCACCAGAGCGGCGGCCAGTCCCGCGACGGTGCCCTTGAGAAGCACGACGATGACCGTGGCGGCGGGGTTCAGCTCCAGCATCATGGTGCTTCCGGCCCCTGCCGCCCCCGTCACGACCTGAATCACGACGATGACGCTGAAAACCAGTCCCAGAAGGGCGCCGGTCAGCGGTCCGTAGAGGATCGCCCCGATGATGATGGGCACCATGGTCAGGGTGATCGTGAAGGTCCCGAGCTGGATCGACCCGAACATGGTCTGAAGAATGATGACGACAGCGATGAGAACAGCCGTGCCTGTGAGACGTCTGGTGCGCGAAGACACCGCGTCCCTGTTGTTGGATTGATTCATTTTTTCTCCTCCTATTATTCCCGTGGATCGCTCTTCACGTCCGTGATAGGGATATAATGAATGCCGGTCCCGAGGCGGGCAGGCCGCCGCGGAAGTGTCCGTTACAAAAGAGAGTATATCAGTTATTGCGGAGGCGCGCAAGCGGATGCTCCGCCCGCGGCGGCTTCTGTTTCCGGTGCCGGCCGCGGCGGACGTCTCCCTTCCGCGGGTGCAGCCTCCGGCGGACGTCACTTCTCCTGCAGACTGAAAAAGCTTCCGTCCCGCCCTCTTCCGCCTGTCAGCTCGTTGTAGATCAGGCACTCGTATTCCTCCAGACGGCGGCTCTCCTCTTCCCCGGCGGATTCGGTGCCCCACTCGTGCTGGAGTCCGTCCTCCCCGAGATATCCGTACGCGTTCATCGCGGGCGTCCGCGCCATCCGGTCCAGAAGATAATCGTTGTAGGGGGCTTTTTCCAGGCCCGTCAGAGACAGGAGGTAGCTGGACAGGTAGTTGGCCGAGAGAACCATGCCGTCCGCCTCCGGAATATCATAGTTGGCCCAGATGAAGAAGTCGGTCATATAGCCCTTCTGCTGGTCCTCGAAGGTGAAATCCTCCATGTCCTTTCCGACGCAGTACTCCCAGAAATCATCCCCGATCTCCGGCTGATGGTCGCCCCAGAAGCAGATCAGCGTCTTCTCCTTCGACCGGCTGAAGTAATTGATCAGCTCTTCCACCGAGCGGTCCGAGATCCGGATCAGGGTGCAGTACTGCTCGGCCTGCCCTTCATTCTCACCGTGGAAGCCGACGACGTCCACCGCGCTTTCCAGGTTCTCGCTCTTGTAGGAGCTGTGGTTCTGCATGGTGATATTGAAGAGGAACAGCTTCTCCCCCTCTTCCTTCTGCTCCACCTGGCGGATCACCTCGCGGTAGTCGGCCAGGTCGCTGACAAAGCCGCGGATCTTCTCCGCGTCGGCAAAGCAGTTATTGATGTGGAGGAAGTCGTCGAAGCCCATCCCCGGATAGATCACGTTGCGGTTCCATCCGTACTGTCCGTAGGGATGCAGCGCCAGCGTCCTGTAGCCCTGCGCCTTCAGGGTCTTCGCCAGGGAATACTGGGCGTCCTTGATGAAGGAATTGTAGACCACCGTCGACGGAGAGAGGACGCAGGAATTGCCGGTCAGGAATTCATACTCGGTGTTGGCGGTGGTGCCGCCCTTGACCGATACCATGAGTTCGCCCTTCTGGGTGTTCTCCTCCAGGGACGAGATATACTCGGTCAGAGGAACGTCCGTCCTGAAATTCGGGTAGACGGACAGATCGCTGAAGGCCTCGTTCATGACGCAGATGATATTCTCCGGGACGGGCAGACCGGACGGCTCGTCGTCCCCGTGCGCCTCCTCGGATTCCCGGATGATCCGGGCGACCTCCGCCTGGGAATAGCTCTCGGGAGCCTGTGGATAGGACGCCTTGGCGAAGGCGAAGAACCCCGCCTCCATGCCGAAGAGACGGTAGGTGTACCAGGGCTGCCAGTCCCTCAGCCAGATCCCCTGGTCCGCGAGAACATCCGTGTGAAAGATGACCGCGCGGAAAATAAAAAACACAGCCAGGGCCGCCGCCCGCGACGCGATCTTTCCCGGCAGGCGCTTCGCGTTGTGCCAGATTCGCGCATGAAGATAAAAGCCCAGGACGGCCCCGGTCAGGACGACGCAGGCGATCATCTGCCAGTTGGGCGTATAGGTGTAGTTGTCGGATACGGACAGACCGGTCCTCATCGACCCGAAATCGATCCACTGGAAGGGAATGCCGCGGAACTGCTGCACGAAATAATTGACGCAGGCCCACACCATGAACAGGATGTTCCCGAGGAACATTCCGATGGACAGGGAATTTGTCGCCAGGACGAAGAAGAGGAAAAACGCCAGCGTGATCCAGATGCCGAGCCATCTGTAGCGGGAGGCCATCCGCGCGATATAGTAGTTGTTGATGAGCTCCACCTCGTAGAAGCACAGGACGGAGTTGAGAAACATCACGGCACAGCCGGCGATCACCCCAAGGATCTTCCCGGCCGCACCGGCCGCTTTCGGCTCCGCCGGCTTTTTCCGCCTGTAAGAACAGAAAAGGCCGTGGGCCATGGACGCCAGCGTCACCGCGATCAGCGCCGCGAAGACGGCCGGCCTGTGGCTGTCCAGAGGCACCTCCGCCTTCACTCCCGTGAGCCTCGACGGGCCGAAGAAAAGCTTTCTCCAGTAAATTAAGATAAACAGTGAAATCGCCGTTCCGACGAACCGGAACGGCAGTCTGATTCTTTCTTTCATTTTCGAAAGTTCCATGTCAAATCTCTCTTGTCGCGTCCAGCAGCCACTCCCGTTCTTCCCCCTCGAGGAACGGCGCGACGTTCTCCCTTACCTGCCTGTGATAGTCGTTGAGGCGCCGGCGGTCGACCTGCTCCAGGATCTCCTCGTCGATGGCGTCGAGATCGATGGGGACGAAGGTCAGCGGCTCGAAGCGGTAGAACTCCCCGAACTCATTTCTCATATCCGGGACGCACAGGACGATGCTCTCCGTTCTGATGCCGTATTTTCCCTCCCGGTAGATCCCGGGCTCGTCGGAGGTGATCATACCGGGAACAAACTCCGCGTCGGGGCGTTCCTTCGGCGTATGGGAGATTCTCTGGGGACCCTCGTGGACGTTGAGGATGTACCCCACCCCGTGTCCCGTTCCGTGGTTGAAGTCGCAGCCGTACCTGTAGAGCCTCTCCCTGGCGATGATATCCAGCTGGCACCCCGTCGTGCCCTTCGCGAAGCGGGTGTACATGAGGGACAGGTTGGCTGCGGCGACCAGGGTGAAATCGCGCTTCATCTCGTCCGTCAGCGGCCCGAGGGCGATGGTTCGGGTGACGTCGGTGGTCGCTCCCAGATACTGTCCGCCGGAATCCACCAGAAGGAAGCCCTCCGGCAGGATGTCCCGGCTCGAGTGCTCGCCGGCGGAGTAATGCGCCATCGCCGCGCTCGCGTTGTAGGCGGAGATCGTCGGGAAGGAGAGATCCAGGAAGCCCGGTATCTGCTTCCGAAGCCCGTCCAGGAGGCGGGCCGCCTGCCACTCGTTCCTCCGCACGCTTCCGGTCTCCTTCTTGATCCTGAAGATGAAGCGGCAGACGGCGACGGAATCGAGAAGATAGTACTTTTTCGAGTTGGCGATCTCAGTGTCGTTCTTGACGGCCTTCAGCAGCTCGGTGGGATTATCCGCGTCCCTGAGCTCGGCGCGCTCCTCCAGAATGGAGTAAACCGCGTCGCTGACGCATCGGCTGTCGCACAGGACCACGCCTTCAAAGTGATAGTCCTTCAGATAGCCGAGGAATGTGCCGTACTCATGGATCTTGACGCGGTTGTCCCGCGCGAAGGTCAGCAGCTCCTCCGTCACCTCGCCGTCCTGAATGAACAGGTCCGCCGTCTGCATCCCGACGAGCAGGTGGGTCATGGCGACGGGACAGCATTCCACGTCGTTCCCGCGGATGTTGAGCAGCCACATGATGTCGTCCATCCGGGAGAGAACAAAGTGGCAGACCCCCGCTTCCTCCATCTTCGAGCGGATCACGGCGAGCTTGTCGGCCGCGCTCTTCCCCGTGATATCGTCGGCAAGAACGCGCACGGGATGGACGGGGAGCGCCGGGCGGTCGAGCCAGATCCGGTCGACGAGGTCCTCTCCGCTCTCGACGGAAGCGCCGCAGCCTTTCGCGGCGGCTCTCAGCAGCCTGCCCTCCGAGGCCCGCACACACGTGCCGTCGTAGGCGAGCACGTCGTCCCGGGAGAGATGCTCCTTCAGGTAGTCCCGTACCGTCGGAATGCCGGGCTGGCCCGATCTCATCAGTATGATGCCGGTGTCTTCCAGCTCCAGGGCGGCGGAAATGAAATACCGTCCGTCCGTCCAGAGATGGGCCGTCTCCGCCTCGACGACCAGCGTCACGTTGTCGCTCGTACATCCGGAGAGATACTCCGTCACCTTGAAATGATCGCCGATATATTCTGAAATATGCGGATCCGTCGACGCGGCGAGAAAGAAATTTACCCCGCTGTTCACCATCTCGGCCCTGAGCATGGAGATCCGTTTTTTAATCTCTTCTTTTGATGCCATTCCAACACCTCCTGAGCAAGGACATCGCCTTACAGTATAGCAGAAATCGGCATCAACTTAAAGAAAAAAAGAAATGCCCCCGCCGGGGGGCATTTCCTGTCCGGACGCGTCCGGATTATTTGTTGTTCAGCGCTGCCTGGGCCGCCGCAAGTCTCGCGATCGGGACGCGGAACGGGCTGCAGGACACATAGTTGAGGCCGACTCTCTGGCAGAAATCGATCGTGCTCGGATCGCCGCCGTGCTCGCCGCAGATGCCGAGCTTGAGGTTCGGGCGTGTGGAGCGGCCGAGCTGGGAGGCCATCTTGACGAGCTTGCCGACGCCGTTCTGATCCAGCTTCGCGAACGGATCCGACTCGTAGATCTTGTTCTGATAATAGCTGTCAAGGAACTTGCCGGCGTCGTCGCGGCTGAAGCCGAAGGTCATCTGCGTCAGGTCGTTGGTTCCGAAGGAGAAGTACTCGGCTTCCTCGGCGATCTCATCGGCAAGAAGGGCGGCTCTGGGGATCTCGATCATGGTGCCGACGTGATAGCGGATGTCGGAGCTCTTCTCTTCCTTCACCTGCTCGGCGGTCCTGACGATGATATCCTTGACGTACTTCAGCTCCTTCTTCTCGCCTACGAGCGGAACCATGATCTCCGGAACGATGTTGTAGCCCTTCTCGTTGGAGACTTCGATGGCCGCTTCCATGATGGCGCGGGTCTGCATCTCGGCGATTTCCGGATAGGTGACGGCGAGACGGCAGCCGCGGTGGCCCATCATCGGGTTGAACTCATGGAGCGCTTCGCACTTCGAGCTGACCTCCTCGAAGGTCTTGCCCATATCTTTGGCGAGGGCTTCGATCTCGGCGGGTTCCTTCGGGACGAACTCATGGAGAGGCGGATCGAGAAGACGTACGTTCATCGACTTGCCTTCCAGGACCTCGTACATTCCCTTGAAGTCGCTCTTCTGATACGGCAGCAGCTCCGCGAGAGCGGCCTTGCGCTCTTCGGGCGTATCGGAAAGGATCATCTTTCTCATGTGATGGATCCTCTCCTCGTTGAAGAACATGTGCTCCGTGCGGCACAGGCCGATTCCCTGGGCGCCGAGCTCGACAGCCTGCTTCGCGTCGCGCGGGTTGTCGGCGTTCGTGCGGACCTTCATGGTTCTGAACTGATCCGCCCAGTCCATGATGCGCTTGAAGTTGCCGCCGATGTTGGCCGGAACGGTCTTGATATCGCCGTAGTAGATATTGCCCGTGGAGCCGTCGAGGGAGATGTAGTCGCCTTCGCAGATGTGCTTTCCGCCGAGCTCAAACCACTTCTCTTCCTCGTTGATCTTGATCTCCTTGCAGCCGGAGACGCAGCAGGTGCCCATGCCTCTGGCGACAACGGCGGCGTGGCTGGTCATACCGCCGCGCACGGTGAGGATGCCTTCCGCGGCGTCCATACCCTCGATATCCTCCGGGGAGGTCTCAAGGCGGACAAGAACGACGCGGTCGCCCTTCTCATGCCACTCTCTCGCCGTCTCCGCGTTGAAGACGACCTTGCCGGCCGCAGCGCCCGGGGACGCCGGAAGGGCCGCGCCGATCTTCTCGCCAGCCTTCAGGGCCGCGGCGTCGAACATCGGGTGAAGAAGCTGGTCGAGGGACTTCGGCTCGATGCGGAGAACCGCCTCTTCCGGAGTGATCTTGCCCTCGTCGACCAGGTCGCAGGCGATCTGGATGGCGGCGGCAGCCGTTCTCTTGCCGTTTCTTGTCTGAAGGAAATACAGCTTGCCTTCCTGGATCGTGAACTCCATGTCCTGCATGTCTCTGTAGTGATTCTCGAGATTCATGGCAAGCTCATGGAACTGCCTGTAGCAGTCCGGAAGGTCGTTCTCAAGCTGTGTGATCGGGTTCGGGGTGCGGATGCCGGCGACGACGTCCTCGCCCTGGGCGTTGATCAGGTACTCGCCGAAGATGCCCTTGGCTCCCGTGGCCGGATCGCGGGTGAAAGCGACGCCGGTGCCGGAGGTGTTGCCCATGTTTCCGAAGACCATGGTCTGGACGTTGACGGCCGTGCCCCAGTCTCCCGGGATGTCGTTCATACGTCTGTAGTAGATCGCCCTGGGGTTGTCCCAGCTGCGGAAGACCGCCTTGACCGCCTCCATCAGCTGGACCTTGGGATCCTGCGGGAAGTCCTCGCCCTTCATGGCTTCCTTGTAGATGGCCTTGAAGCGGCTGATCAGCTCCTTCATGTCGTCGGTGTCGAGATCGATGTCGTAGACGATGCCCTTCTTTTCCTTGACTTCATCGATGACCTTCTCGAAGAAGCTCTTCGGGACTTCCATGACGACGTCGGAGAACATCTGGATAAATCTTCTGTAGGAATCATAAGCAAAACGGGGATTTCCTGTCTTATTCGCAAAACCTTCGACGGAGATGTCGTTGAGGCCGAGGTTCAGGATGGTGTCCATCATGCCCGGCATGGAGGCTCTGGCGCCGGAACGAACGGAGACAAGCAGAGGATTCTCGACATCGCCGAACTTTCTGCCGTTGATCTCCTCGATCTTCGCCATCGCATCGTAGATCTGGCTCTGAATTTCCTCAGAAATCTGTCTGTCCTGGTTGTAGTAATCCGTACAGGCCTCGGTCGTAATCGTGAAGCCCTGCGGAATCGGCATTCCGAGATTGGTCATCTCGGCAAGGTTCGCGCCCTTCCCGCCGAGAAGATTTCTCATCTCAGCGCTGCCTTCGCTGAACATGTATACCCATTTTGCCATGTTTTATCCTCCTGTAGATAACTCAATTAATATTGAATTGGCTTTTATATTGTAACATATTTCACGCTTCAATCAAGTCATGTTTTTTCCGCCTGAATCAGGCGTTTTTCATGAAAGACATAAAGTAAAAAACGGCGCGTCCACAGAGGACGCGCCGCGGTCGGCATCAAAGAAGATCCTGATAACCGGGCTTGTAGAGATGACGCGGAATTCCGTCGACCATGATCGGGGCGACGTCGCCCTGGATCAGCGGACGAACGTAGGTGATGAACCGGTCGGTGACATAGGTTCCCTCTTCGTTGACCCAGTCTCTGGGAACGAGACGCTCGTCGTTGGCGATCTTGTGGACGTCCTTGACCTCCGTGCCGGCCTGATACGGATCGTCGGATGTGCGGACGATGACCACCATCTTGCCGCTGTCGCCTTCGTCGGCCGCCTTCATGGAAGCGCCGCCGACCTCATAGGCCTCGAGAATGTCCACGCGGGACGCGCAGTGGCTGGCCGCTCTCTGAAGGGTGGACAGCTCGATGGCGCGGGCCTTGCACCCGATCTCCTTGGCGAGCATCTCGCAGAGGACGCGGGCGGTGCCGGTCAGCTGCTTGTGGCCGAAGGCGTCGACGTAATCGACGGAGGAGCCCATCTCCATGACGTATTTGCCGTCCGCGGTGTGAATACCCTCGGAGACACAGACGACGACGGAGTTCTTCTTCTTGAGAAGCTCCCGGCACTTGTTGATGAAGCTGTCAACGTCAAACGAAAGCTCCGGCAGATAGATGGCGTCCGGGCCGTCGCAGTCCTCTCCCTTGGAGAGTGCGGAGGCGCCCGTGAGCCAGCCGGCGTTTCTTCCCATGATCTCGACGACGGTGACCTGGCCGTGCTCGTTTCTCATCGACCATCCGTCGCGAATGATCTCCTTGACGGACGTGCCGATATATTTCGCGGCGGAGCCGTATCCGGGCGTGTGATCCGTCAGGGCGAGGTCGTTGTCGATGGTCTTCGGGCATCCGACGAAGCGGATCTCCGATCCCGTGATGATGGCGTAATCGGAAAGTTTCTTGATGGTGTCCATGGAGTCGTTTCCGCCGATGTAGATGAAGCAGTCGATCTCAAGATCCGTGAGGATGCTGAAAATCTTCTCATAGAGCTCCTGGTCCTCGTGGATCTCGGGAAGCTTGTACCGGCAGGAGCCGAGGTAGGAAGCCGGCGTCCTCTTGAGGAGCTCGGAATCCAGGCCCGTGGTGATGTGCTCGGAGAGGTCGACATAGCGTCCCTCCATCAGTCCCTGAACGCCGTGGAGCATTCCGTAGACCTTCTTGTATCCGCGGTCAATCGCGGTCCTGTAGACGCCCGCCAAAGATGAATTGATCGCCGCCGTAGGGCCTCCGGACTGACCGACGATAACGTTTCTTTTTTCTGTTCGAAGCATAGTTTTCATTCCTCCTGGTTTCTCAGGGGGCGTCAGGGACGTCCCGCCTCATTCATGACTAGTCAAACATTTTACCGCAACTGCCGGTGGATGTAAAGTCAGCTTTCGCTCCGTCCGCCGCCTCAGTTGAGCTTCTTTCCGCAGTTCGGGCAGAATCTGGGCGGGTTCGCCGGGTCGGCGGCGGTATAGCCGCAGTCCGGGCAGACGGTGACCGCGGCGGCCGGTCTCGGGCTTCCGCAGTTCGGGCAGAATTTGCCGCTGTTGACGGATCCGCAGCTGCAGGTCCAGGTATCCGCCGCGGAAGCGGACGGGACCTCCGCCTCACCGGGGAAATACTCCGGGAATTCTTCCGGATCCGCAGCCTTTTTGGCGCTCTGCTGGGCCGCGGCCTGCGCCTGCTGCGCATAGGCCTGCTGATTCTGGGCGTAGGCCTGCTGCTGCGCCTGCTGGCCCTGCTGCATCAGTCCGGCGATATTCGCTCCGGCGTTCATGCCGCCCATCATGCCCAGTCCCATCATGCCGCTGGCCGCGCCGTTGCTGTTGGCGCCGGCGGCCTGCATCGCCTGCGTCTGGCCCATGCCCATGTAGGCGCCGAGCATCGAGGGATCCGTGTAACCCTTTGTCTCCTGGTATTTTTCGATCTTCTGCTTGCTGTTCTCGTCGGCGTCCATCATGCCGATGGCGATCCTGTAGATGGTGATGCCTCTCGCCTCGGCCCAGGAGCTGTCGAGAATCGCGTCGACGTCCTTGGTGAGCTGCGCCTCGTTGATGGCGATGTCCGTGTACGGGATACGGAGCTGGGACAGCTGTCCGACGCCCTGGCGGATGGCCGCGATGGCTTCCGTCTTGATCTGCGGCTCGATGTCCTCCCTGGTGATCAGGCCGTTCCCGTCGGCTCCTGCCTTCTGGGCCCCGAGGACCTGGAAGAACCTGGCCGGATCCGTGATCTGGATCGAATACATGCCGTTGCCCATGAGGGTCGTCGCGATGTGCCAGACCGGGTTGCCTGTGGCGATGTCGCGTTCCCAGTGGTCGAAGGTGATGTTGCCCGAGCCCCACTTGAAGCCCTGGATCTCGCCGAGATTGATGTAGAACACGCGCTGCGTGCTCGTGCGGGAGCCGCCCGCCAGGAACTGGTTCCCGATGCTGGAGGCAAGGGCCTTGAGGCCGTTGTTCTCTCCGCTCATCAGAGACGGAGCCTTCGAGGCGTCGAATTTGTATCTTCCGGGCTCAGCGCAGAAATCGACGATCTGGCCGTTCTCGACGAGAATCATGCACTGGTTCTCCTGGACGTCGATTCCCGATCCGGAGGTGATGATGTTCTGATCTCCGTATTTGTTCTGGGAACCCTTCGACCCGATCTTGACGCCTCGTTTCATGAGGATGCCGTTCGACATGTCGCCGCTCTCAAAATAGTCGACCCACATGCTGTCGGCCGTTGTGTTCAGCGCGTTGCCGATTGCTCCGATAGCCTCTGCTGCGATTCTGATAAGACCCATAATGCTCTCCTTTCATTATATGGCGCGCCCGGGCCCCTGCCCCGCGCTGCAACATATTCACCTTGATCTATCATTCCGCGGAAGATCCGCGTATGCTCAAGCCTTCCGATGGCCGGCGGATGACCCGGCGGCTCACCCGGTTTTTCCTTCCGTTCCTTCTGCCGCCCCTTCGCGGATCCGGCGTTCCCTCAGAACTTTCCTCCGCCGCCGGAGAAGCTGCCTCCGCCGGACGAGAAGCCGCCCGACGAGAAACCGCCGCTGAAGCCTCCGCCTCCTCCGCCTCGGCTGTGGTCGTCGTGGACGATCCTTCTGCGGGAAACCGTCGTCCCCAGATAGTTCTCCCTGTGGCCGGACGACCGGTAGCCCCTCACCTCAAGAGGAGGCGTCGCCGCCCTGGAGGGCTGGGTGTGCTTGTGCTTCGAGTTGAAGCCCAGCATTCCCAGAAGAGAAGCCGCCGCGCCGAGCAGCAGGGAAAGAGGCGTCGGAACGGCCGCCTTCCAGATATTGCCGTAGGCGTCGAAGTCGTCCAGGTACGTCTCCGCGGCGGCGTAGAAGTCGCCCCTTTTCGCGGCCGTGAGACAGTCGTTGTAGACCTGGTTCGTGAATTTCACGAAGTCCTCCGTCACATATTTTCCGTGCCCCACCGTCCAGAGAACCCGGTTGTCGAGATCGATGATAAACCCTGTCCCGTCCTCCTGAAAGCCGTTGTCGATGTAGAACTGCCGGAGGTATTTCTGACTCGTCTCCGTCCCGTTGTTGACATCGAGCGGGACCTCGTCCGGAATCAGGATAATCACGTCGCACTTCTTCTGCTCCTGGAGCCGGGCGATCCGGTTCCGCAGCGTCTCCTGCTGTTCCTCGGTGAAAAGCCCCGCGTAGTCGAACACCCTCTCCGACGGGTCCGAGGCTCTCGGAATCCGGAAGACCGTCCCGTTGTTGGAGACGTAGACGTCGTCCCCGTCGTTGTTTTCCTGCTCGGCGCTGACGCCGGCAGAAGCGCTGCTTCCGGCGAAGGCGTCCGTCTCGCTGTACTCCGGTTCGGTGTATTCCTCCTCCGCGGCGTTCAGTCTGTCGGAGACCGCCCCGTCCTCCGCGCAGGCGGGAATCCAGGAAAACGCCAGCACGGCCGCCAGGAGCAGCCCGAAGAACGCGGTCCGTCTTTTCCGTTCTCTCCGCCTCTTCATCACATCACCCCCAGAATTCTCACGATCATGAGAATGATTTCAACGATGACAAAGATGAGCGCCCCGATTCTCACCAGCTTCATCGGATCCTTCGGCAGCGTTCCCATCATCTTTCCGGTCTGTCCGTTCATGCCGAATACGTAGCGCTCTCCCTTGTACTCCATGTACATCATCCATACCGGGAGCAGCACCAGCTCGATTTTCTGATCCTTCCAGGCGAATTCCTCGTGCTGGATCATGGTCGTGGTGTAGGAGCCGACGTGCTTCATCAGCTCCGTGGACATCGCCGTCTTTGCCCTCGCCTTGGCGCGCGGCTCCGTCGCCGCCGAGTTCTCGTCCCACTGCTGGGTGTAGAAGCCGGAGAGATAGGCGGGATTGAATTTCTCAAGCCTGGAAAAATCGAAGGGCTCGATGGAATCCATCATGGTGTCGTCCATCGCCTTCATGGCGTCCGTCGGAACCCGGACGAAGGTTCCCATTCCCTCCTCAAACACCTCGTAGTTGGAGACCTCGGTCACCTCGTCGCGGCCGGATACAAAGGTTCTCACCCGGGAGGCCTTCACCCTGGCGGACGCTTTTCCGTCGAAGGAAAAGAGCCAGTAGGGGACGTACATTCCCTTTATCTTCTGGATGGTCGATTCGGAGGAGAGCCTCGTGGGCGTAAGCACGGACTGCCGGCAAAGACTTCTGTAAGCCTTCTCGACCTCCTTCCTGTCCTTCGTGAAGGGAAGCACGTAATCCGGGCGGAAGGCGCCCTTTACGTTGCCGGACAGGGTGATCGCGCGGTTGCAGTAGACGCAGGTCGTCGCCACGGTCTTCCGGGAGGTGATCACCTCCGCGCCGCAGTTGGGGCACTTGTAGACCACCAGATCGTCGGTGGATACCGATTCGTCCGTCGCCTGCGCGTCCGTGGAGGCGTCCGGGTTTCCCTCGTCGTCCACCGACTGGGCGATGGTCTGATCCTCCGACTCGGCCTCTTCCGGAGTGAAATTGTACTCCGAGGGGTCGTAATCCGATCCGCAGTATTCACAGTGGAGTTTTCCCCGCGCGGGGTCGAAATACAGCTCTGCTCCACAGTTTTTACAGCTGTATTTTTTTGCCATTCCGCTCCCTTCCGCCCTTATCTTCCGCAGGCGGAACGCCGTGTCTCCGGGAGAAGTCCCGCAGCTTTCCGTCCCGCCCGGAAGAGGCTTAGATCACTGTGTGAACAGCACAAATGTCAGTATCTCCGAATTCTCTATCACTATACCATCAAAGGCCTCGTCTTTCAAGAACGATGAAGCCCCGGAGGCGCCGCCATCCGGCTCTTCCGTCCTTCCGGCGTCCGCGCTTCCGCGGCGGAGTGCCGTCCCTTGCGGCGTCACCGCCGCGCGACCCGTTCCATGTCCTCCGCCAGCATCGCGGCCGACATGCGGAGAGCCCCCAGTCGCAGCACCGTCAGCTGCTCCATCCCGTCGGACGTCGCCACGGTGAAGCGGTACTTTCCGTTCTCCTCGTGCACCATCCTCTCGATGTAGGCGTCGGCGGTCTCGTTCTCTTTGGTGAATACGACGGTGAGGTTCTGCCAGCGGCTCACCGACTCCGGATTTCTCCCGGTCCTGTAGGCGTCGAAGACGACCGTCACCGGGTATCCCAGATAGCCCTGGTAATTGCTCAGGAGATCCAGCAGCTTTCCCCTTGCCGCCCCGATATCCGCGCCGGCGAGGCCGCGCAGCTCCTCCCACTGGAAAATAATGTTGTAGCCGTCCACGATGAGGTGCTCCTGCCTCGTGTCCTTCCGGGGATAGATCGGATGGCCGTGCTTGTCAAGCTTCTGACGGTTTTCCGGCGTTTTCGGCCCGGTCCGGCCGCCCCATTTACGCCTCTGCGAAGCCCCGTCCCGAAGCTTCGATCCGTCCTTTCCGATTCCGAATTCCCGTTCGTAGATGCCCCTCAGCACCTCGTCCTCCTCGAAGGACAGCGGCTCCTCCCCGCTCTCCTTTCCGGGGCCGGCTCCCGCCCGGAACCCCTTCTCCACGGGCTGTATCTCTTCCTCCTCCGGCTGTTCCCCGGCGGAAAGACAGGGGAGATGGGCGAAGCCGCGGACCTGGTCCCAGGGCACGATAAATCCCGCTCCGTGGGCGCAGAACACCGAGGAGGAGGGATTTGCCGTGTCGGCGTCCGGATCGTAGGCAAAGGCCTCCATCACCTCCTCCGGATTATGGCACGGCCGGTAGCCCTGAAGCGCCAGCGAGAGTCTTCCCTCGCCCCGCGTGTAGGAGGTGACCTCAGCCATGTAATCCCCGGCCAGGGAGACGGGCACCGCCCCCGTCAGCACCGCCCGGTCCCCCGAATCCGTGAACGCGGGCTCTCCGTATTCCGCGCACATGCCCGAAAGGTCGTTCATCGCGCGTCCCAGGTTTTCGCGGGGGACCTCCAGAACGAAGGAGTAATAGGGCTCGAGGATGGCGCACTCGGTACTCATGAGTCCCTGGCGCACCGCCCTGTAGGTCGCCTGCCGGAAATCTCCGCCCTCCGTGTGCTTCAGGTGCGCTTTTCCGGCGATCAGCGTGATCCGGACGTCCGTCAGCGCCGATCCTGTCAGCACGCCGGGATGCTCCCTCTCCAGCAGATGCGTGAGGATCAGACGCTGCCAGTGCAGATCCAGGAGATCCTCGCTGACGGCGGACCGCACGGAAATCCCGCTTCCGGCCTCTCCCCGCTCGATCAGGAGATGCACTTCGGCGTAATGCCTCAGAGGTTCGAAATGACCGATTCCCTCGACCGCCTTCAGCACCGTCTCCCTGTAAAGGATTCTCGCCGGGCCGCAGGACGTCTTCACGCCGAACCGGTCCTCGATCAGCCTCGTCAGCACCTCGGCCTGCACCTCTCCCATGATCTGCAGGTCGATGCACTGCTTCTCCGCGTTCCAGACCATGTGGAGCGTCGGCTCTTCCTCCGAAAGAGGCGCGATGGTCCTCATGAACGCCGGGGCGTTCACGTCCGGAGGCAGTATCAGGCTCCTCGTCATGACCGGCTCGATGACCGGCATCTCCGGGTCCGTCTCGCCGCCGAGGCCGCATCCCGGCGTCGTCAGGGACAGGCCCGTCACCGCGCATACCTGGCCGGCGGGAGCGGTATCGGTCTGTTCAAAGCGGTCTCCCGAATAGAGACGGATCTGATCGATCTTCTCGCGATGCTCTTCTCCGTCCCTGCCCCGGTACCGCACCTGCATCCTCGTCTGAAGAGCGCCGCCCGTCACCTTGAGATAGGTGAGACGCGCTCCCGACGGATCGCGGCCGATCTTGTACACGCGGGCCGCGTATCCGTCTTCCCCGCAGGCCGTCCCGTTCCGCGGCAGCGTGTATCTTCCGAGGCCGTCGAGCAGCCCCTCCAGATTCTCCATGCGGAGGGCGGAGCCGAACCACACGGGACAGATCTCTCCCTTCGAAAACGCCTCCGCGATCAGCCCGTCGGGAATCTCCCCCGTCTCCATCACCGCGTCCAGAAGCGTCTCTCCGCACAGGGCGATCTCCTCGCGGAGCGCGTCGCCCTGCAGGTCGAAATCCACGCATTCCGGAAGAAGCTCCGCCTTCAGTTCCCCCAGGATCCTGTCCCGGTCGGCGCCGGCAAGATCCATCTTGTTGACAAAGATCATCGCAGGAACGCCGTAGTGGCGCAGAAGCCTCCAGAGGGTCCTGGTGTGGGACTGAACCCCGTCCGTCCCGCTGACGACGAGAACCGCCGCGTCCAGCACCTGCAGCACTCTCTCGGTCTCCGCCGAAAAATCGGCGTGGCCCGGGGTGTCGAGGAGGACGAACTCGAAGCCGCCGGTCCTCAGCCTGGCCTGGCTCGAGAAGATCGTGATGCCGCGGTCCCGCTCGATCTCGTTGGTGTCGAGATGGGTATCTCCGTGATCGACGCGTCCGGCGGACCGGATCTGGCCGGTCAGGTAAAGCAGCGCCTCCGTGAGGGTCGTCTTGCCCGCGTCGACGTGGGCCAGTATTCCCAGTGTTCTGTACTGCATGTCCTTCTCCTTCCGGACGTCTATTCTTCCGCGCCGGCGCCGGATGGACCCTCCGCGAGGCCTGCCGTTCTCTCCGCCGCGCCTTTGCCCTGTTCCGCCCTCTTCCGGCGGCGCGCCCTTCTCACCCTGTTGATGTGGCGCTCGAACTCGCCGCTCCCGATGAATTCGGCCAGCACGTACTGCTCGAACACGGGAACCGTGCAGGAGTAGAAATCGATCCTGGGCCGGAGCGTCTCCGCCGTCTCCGACGGGAGAATCATGTACCCGAGACGCATCGACGGGGCGATGGTCCTCGAAAAGGTGTTGAGATAGATCACGCTCCGCCCGGGCTCGAGGGAAAACAGCGTATCCTCCGCTTTTGTGGACATGGTGAATTCCGAGTCGACGTCGTCCTCGACGATGACGGCGCCCCGCTCCTTCGCCCAACCGATGTATTCCCTCCGCTTCGACGCGTCCGCGGTCACCCCGGTGGGATAGCTGTTGTAGGGGGTGACGTGCAGGACGCCCGCGCGGGATCCCGCCAGCTCCCGGCTCATCACGCCGTGTCCGCCCATCCTGAGCATCTCCACCCGGACGCCGTTGGCCTCATATACCTTCCGGATCTGGCCGTAGGAAGGATCCTCCAGCCCGTAGATCCTCGAACGCCCGAGCATCTGGACGATGAGGCCGTAGAGATACTCCGCCCCCGCGCCTATGACGATCTGATCCGGGGACACGAAGATCCCCCTGCTTCTGGCCAGGTAGGAGGCCAGCACCTGTCTCAGCTCCGGGCAGCCGAAGCTGGGAGGCTTGACAAGAACGGATTCTCCGTATTTCGAGAGAACCCGTCTCATCGTCCGGGCAATGACAGGGAACGGAAGCTCCTCCTCCGTCTGCCCGTGCGGCGCGGAGCGGGTCACGGGTACGTCCTGGGCGCCCACGGGAAACAGCACCTTCTCCTGGTACGTCACGTAATAGCCGCTTCTCTCCCTGGCCTCCGCGTAGCCTTCGTCCATCAGCAGCTGATAGGCGTGCTCGACCGTGATCACGCTGGTGCCCGTCTCCTCGGCGCACAGCCGCTTGGAGGGCAGCCTGTCCCCGACGGTGTAGACCCCGTCGGAGATATCCTTCCTCAGGGATCTGTACAGCTGAAGGTAGGCGGGGACGCCGCTGCCGGCGTCGATCCTGTAGTGGAGCATAGAGTATCTCTCCGTTCTGGATATATTGATTGTATAGAAATCGGCAGTCTCATATTATCAACTGTCACTATAAGACAGACGTCTCCGCCGTGCAACACCGGATTTGACGAAAAGCCTCCCGGGCAGAAAAAGACCGATGCTTCCCCGTGCGGGATACCCGGCCGGACGCGGCCGCGTCCCGGTTTCCGTGATCCCTGCGCCGGGGGACATCGGTCCCATCGCGCAGCAGCCTGCTCCGTATTCAGTTCCGTGTCTCGCAGAGACGCCCCGTTCACAGGGATGGCGCGCGCCTCATCAGAGCTGGGTGATGACGTAGATGTCGTAAATGGCCCGGATCGCGGTCTCGAAATCCTCGTTGGCGACGCCGATGATGATGTTGAGCTCCGACGACCCCTGATCGATCATCCTGATATTGACGTGGGCGTGGGCAAGGGCGGAGAAAATGCGCGCGGCGGTTCCCCGCATCGATTTCATGCCCCGGCCGACCACGGCGATCAGGGCGAGCCCCGACTCGATCTCCACCGAATCAGGCTTCGACAGCCTGTGGATCGTCGAGACGACCTGCTGCTCCTTGTCCAGGAACTCGTCCTCATGGACGACGATGGTCATCGTGTCGATTCCGGAGGGCATATGCTCGAAGCTGATGCCGCTCTCCTCGAACGCCTGGAGGACCTTCCGGCCGAAGCCGATCTCCGAGTTCATCATCGCCTTGGTGATGAGCACCGCGCAGAAGCCCTTCTTGCCGGCGATGCCCGTGATGGTGTACTTCGGCTTCCGGGCCGTGCTCTCGACGATCCACGTCCCTTCGTCCCCCGGCGCGTTGGTATTCCGGATATTGATCGGGATGCCCTTCGAGCGGACCGGGAAAATCGCGTCCTCGTGGAGGACCGACGCTCCCATGTAGCTCAGCTCCCGGAGCTCGCGGTAGGTGATGGTATGGATGGGCTCGGGATGGTCGACGATCCTGGGATCCGCCACGAGGAAGCCGGACACGTCGGTCCAGTTCTCGTAGATATCCGCCTTGGCGGCGCTGGCGACGATGGAGCCGGTGATATCGGAGCCTCCTCTCGAGAAGGTCCTGATCCTACCGTCCTTCCCCTGGCCGTAGAAGCCCGGAATGACGGCGTTCCGCGTCTGCGCGAGCCGCGCCGCGAGCACCTTGTCCGTCTTGTAGGTGTTGAGGTCCCCCTCCTCGTTGAAGAAAATGACCTCGAAGGGATCGATGAACTCGAAACCGAGCCAGGCGGCCATGATCTTTCCGTTGAGGTACTCTCCCCTGGACGCCGCGTAGTCAAGATACGGTTCCTCGCGGAGAACCCTCTCGATCACGTCAAACTCCTCCCCGAGGGAGAGGTCCAGATTCAGGCCCCTGATGATCTCCTCATACCTTCCGCGGATCGCGGACAGTCTTCCGCTGAAATCCTCGCCTCTCGCGGCCGTCTCGTAGAGGTCGATCAGCATGTCCGTGACCTTGGTGTCCCCTTTGAAGCGCTTTCCCGGCGCGCTGGGCACCACGTAGGCCCTGGTGCTGTCGCTCCTGACGATATCTCCCGCTTTTCTGAACTGACCCGCATCCGCCAGCGAGCTGCCGCCGAATTTTACCACTTTTAACATATCGTTCTCTCTGTACTTTCTTACAAAACTGTCAGGCGGTCCGGCTTTCCGTCTCCGGGCGCCCCTGTCTTATTACACTCCGAAAAACGCGGACACGCCGCTGAGAATTCCCTCCGCCAGAACGCCGAGCGTCTCCGGCGAGTGATCCGTGGCCCTGTCTCCGACCTCCAGATCGATCGAGGGGACGGTGGAGTAGGACGTCTGCGTGAGATCCATCTCCATGGCGCCGCCCTCAAACAGCTTCATTCCCTGCGCCTCGATCGCATGGACGACGGCTTCTCCCAGGCGGTTGTGCTCCTCCCAGTGCGAGGCGACCGGCTCCATGCTCCGGTATCCTTCGTCCGAGGGTACGCTCATGAAGAACACGCCTTTGTCAAAATCGGTGCTGTCGTAGTGAATCGCGATGTGGCAGTCGGCGTAGTGGTTCGCCAGAAGGGTCCTGGAGATGTTGTCCAGCTGGACGTCGCTTCCCTCCCGGATCATCAGGACGTCAAACCCGTCGTCCAGCAGCCTGTCGCGGACGAGAAGCGCCAGCTCAAGGTTGGCGTCCGCCTCTGTCGTCCCGTCCATGAGATCCGTCCCGGTGGAAACGGCGACGGCGTAGGTGGCGCCCTCATCGGTGGTGCCTCCCGTCACCTTGGGTGTTCCGTCGGGATGGCACAGGGTTTTGACGTCCGTTCCCCCCGCGGTGCCGTGCCCCGCGTTGATGCAGACCGTGATGCCCCGCGACAGAGACGGCTTCGCGTGGTACAGGACCGCCTCCCCTCCGCTGATCATCGAATAGTCGGCGTATTCCCAGGAGGGATCCACCGAGACCGGGCCGGACGTCACCACGTCCGGAGCGGGCTCGGGCGTCACCGGCGCGCTCTCCGGTTCCGGCGCCGACGATGCCGCCTCCGGAACGGACTGGACGGGCTCGGGCGCCTGGGGGCGGCGGTTGAGCCGCATCATGATCAGCAGAATGATCAGGAGGCAGACAAAGAAACCGGCCGCAAGGATCGCGATTCGTTCTGTTCGTTTATTAAAAAAATGATTTTTTTTCATAACCCGTCAATTATACCACAAACCGGACGGCGCGCAATTTAAAAATGCGCCGGGCGTCCATTCCCTGCGCGCCGCCCCCCTGTCTCCGCGAAAAGACCGCGGGATGCGCCCGCGGTCTCTTCTTTGCTTCTTTCTTACTTCAGCGTGATCAGCTTCTCTTTTCTCTCCGTGACCCGGCCCGCCAGCGAGATCTCCGTTCCGAGTCCGGCGGATTTCAGAGCGCGGTACATCGGCAGCGCCTCCTCCTCCGGAACGGAGAAAAGAAGACCTCCCGACGTCTGCGGGTCGAAGAACAGATCGTACAGATACTGCTCCACGCCACCCTGATCCACCTGGCTTCCGCTGTGTTCCATGTTGGCGTACGCCCCGGCGGGAACCAGGCCCATCTTCGCGAAGCCGGCGGCTCCGTCGATCAGGGCGATGCCGGCCGAGTCAATCTCGAGGGAAACGCTGCCGGCCGACGCCATCTCCGCGCAGTGCCCGAGCAGCCCGAAGCCCGTGACGTCCGTGCAGGCGTGGACCGTGAAATTCTCCGACACCTTCTTCGCCTTCTGGTTGAGCGCGGCCATCACCTTCTGCACCTCCGCGGAGCAGGAATCCGAGGCAAGGCCTCCCTTTACCGCGGTGTTGATGACGCCGCTTCCCAGCGGCTTCGTGAGGATCAGCACGTCGCCCGGAACACATCCGTAATTCCGGTAGATTCTGTCAGGACGGGCGATTCCCGATACACAGAGGCCGTACTTCGGCTCGTCGTCCTGTACGGAATGGCCTCCCACCAGTACGGCGCCCGCCTCCCTCACCTTGTCCGCGCCGCCCTCCATGATTTCGCTCAGGACCGAGGGGCTGAGGCAGTTCGGGAAACAGACGATGTTGAGCGCAAGCACCGGCTCTCCGCCCATCGCCCACACGTCGCTCAGCGCGTTGGCCGCGGCGATCTGCCCGAACATGTAGGGATCGTCCACCACCGGCGTAAAGAAATCGACCGTCTGGATCAGGGCCGTGTCGTCGTTTATGCGGTAGACGGCGGCGTCGTCACCGGTATCCAGTCCGACGAGCAGCTGATCTGATTCAAATTTCGGCAGCTTGCTCAGAACCTGAGCAAGGGTCCCAGGACCTATTTTTGCCGCTCACCCGGATGTCTTGGAATAACGGGTCAGTCTGATATCCTGATCCATGCGCTCACCTCCTCCCCGAATACGGATGCCGCATGCGACTTGCGGTTTCATTATCATACCTGAATCGGCGGCCCGGCGCAACCGTCCGGGATGCACAGACGGGCTTCCGCCGGCGTTCCGGCCTGTCCCAGGCGTCCTGTTCTCCGGCATAGTTCCCGCCGCCCCGGCCTCCGGCCCTGTCACTGCCCCGGCCTCCGGGCCGTCGCTGCGGCACCGGCAGGCGGCTCTCCTCAGGAGCCGGAGGAAAAACCGCGGAGGGGCACTCTCGCCTCGCCTTCCAGCTTCGTAAGCTTCTGCCCGTCGAAATACTCCAGGATCAGCGACGCGTACTTCCTCGATATGCCGAGCTCTGTGCGGTACTGCCCCAGGGTGACGGGGCCCTGCCTCTCAAACATCCCTGCCAGCCGGCTCCGGGCGAGATGCAGCGTCTCCGCGTCCATGACGTATCCCCGGCCCAGGTCGACGAGCTCGCCCCTTTCCTTCATGAGCCGGAGCAGCTTCGGGAGCTGCGTCCCGCGGCCTTCGTGCTGCTTTTCATATTCGGAGAGCGGGGGCGGCATGAAGCCGTAGCCTCTGAAATCCCTGAGTATACCGCTGCGGCAGGCTTCCGTTTCCGGAGGAAGCGTCACCTGGAAGTCTCCCGCCGACACCGTGTTCCCGCGGAGCCGCAGGGCTCCGTCCGCCCTCAGCATCCCGAGGAAGATCTCACCGCCGCGGCTGCCGGCCTCTCCGCCGAACACTTTCTCCCTGAATTCCCCGAGAGGCATTCCCTCCGACAGCGGCTCCCGCCCGTGGTAATCCGCGAGGACAGCCGCGGCCTTCTCCCGGATTCTCTCATATACAGGCGCCGCGGCATAGCCGCTCCCTGTATCCAGAATCCTGCCCTGTTCCAACAGGCAGGCGGCCGAGGCCGCCGCCTCCTCCGACGATAGTCCGAGAAGGAGCGAAAGAGCGCCTTCCCCGATGAGTCCGGAACCGGCGTTCAGGACGGCGTCATAGACTCTCTCATCCCGTGATGTCAGAAGCGCCTCCAGCCGGTCCAGAAGCTCCGGCCGGTTTCGCTTCGCCCGTTTTGTGTCTGTCTCCAGCACCGTGCCGCCCCCCACCGTCACCACGGGCGAGAAGAAGCGCACCACAAAGCGGTCCGCGATCCTGACCGCCGCCCCATCTCCTTCGAAAAACAGCTGCGTGAAGCATTCCTCACCCGGGAGAAGCTCGTCCCTGTCGAGAAGCCGGACCTTGCAGAGCAGCTCCTGCGTTCCCGTATAGAGATGCAGCCTCGAAGAATTTCTCACGGAAAACGGAGAATCCTTCAGCAGTCTGAGGGACGCCGTGAGATTTCCGGCGGTCCGGATGGAGCCGGGTTCGGCCAGGACCGACCCCCTCCCGATCTCCTCCTTCCCGGCTCCCGAGAGGGCGGCCGCCGCGCGCATTCCCGCCGACACGCGGGGAACGCTTTCCCCGTGGCTCTGGAGCTCACGGATCCTCACGGTCTTCTCCCCGGGGAAGAGCATGACGCTTTGGCCGGTCTCCAGGGTTCCCTCCGCGACCGTTCCGGTCACGATGACGCCCGATCCTCCGAGGGTGAAGACCCGGTCAACCGGAAGACGGAAGGGCCTCTTTTCGGGCTTCTCCGGGATTCTTTCCGCCAGGGCCGCGATTTCCCCGCGAAGTTCCTCCAGCCCCTCCCCGGTGACCGCCGATACGGCGCAGACCGGGGCGTTCTCCAGAAAGGAGCCCTTCACCTTTTCCCGGATCTCCTCCTCCACGGCGCGGAGCCATTCCTCGTCCGCGAGGTCCTTCTTCGTGATGACGATGACGCCCTCCCTGATTCCCAGCAGCTCAAGAATCCCCAGATGCTCCAGGGTCTGGGGCATCACGCCGTCGTCCGCCGCGACCGTCATCAGCACCGCGTCGACGCCGGTGGCGCCCGCCAGCATGTTGCGGATGAATCTCTCATGCCCGGGCACGTCGACGATCGAGACCGTCAGATTCCCCGGAAGCGTCATCCGGGCGAAGCCGATGTCGATGGTGACGCCGCGCCGCTTCTCCTCCGCCCATCGGTCCGTGTCCGTCCCGGTCAGCGCGGCGGTCAGTCTGGTTTTTCCGTGATCGACATGTCCTGCCGTTCCGATCGTCAGATGTCTCATACTCCCTCCGTACCGAGGCGGTTCCTCTGCGCCGTCTCTTCAGGTCGTTTCCCTGCTCTTCTCATTCCCGCCGCCAAGAAGGGCAAAGGCGGCCGCGATGTCGTCGAAATCCCTCCCGAAGAGCGTCCTCACCGAGATCAGGACCCGTCCGTCCCTCACCAGGGATACGATGGGAACAACGTTTTCCCTGAGTTTCTTCTCCAGCTCGTTTCCCGAAAGGCCGGGCATTTCCACGGCGACGCCGGCGCCCTGAAGCACCGCGCCGGGCAGCGCTCCTCCTCCCATCCCGTCGGAGACCGCGCAGACGTCGGCGGCCGCCTCCGGCGCCTTCTCCAGGATCATCCGCCTCAGACGCTCCGCCTCCTCCCGGCACCTGCCGGGCGTCATGGAGAGCATCCGCAGCACCGGGATCTTCTCCGCCGCCAGCTGCGGATCACAGCAGAACCGGAGCGAGGTCTCCAGCGCCGCCAGGGAAAGCTTGTCGATGCGCAGCATCCTGGCGAGCTGGTTTTTCCTCATTTCCCCGATATATTTCTTCTTCCCCGCCAGAATCCCCGACTGGGCCGATCCCAGCAGCTTGTCTCCGGAGAAGCAGATGACGTCCGCCCCGTCCCGGATGCACCTCGCCGCGTCGACGCCTTCCCTGAGCGCGGGAGATTCCGGCGCGCGGAGAAAGGCGGCTCCGCAGTCATAGAGCAGGAGCGCCCCCGTTCTTCCCGCCAGCTCCGCCAGCGCGGGAAGCTCCACGCTCTCCGTGAAGCCCTCTATGTGAAAATTGCTCCTGTGCACCTTCATGATCACGGAGGCGCCTTCGACGGAGACGGCCCGTTCATAGTCCGAAAGATGGGTCTTGTTGGTGGTGCCGATCTCGATCAGCTCCGCGCCGCTCTCTCTCATGATCTCCGGAATCCGGAAGGAGCCCCCGATCTCCACCTGTTCTCCCCGGGAGACGGCCGTCTTTCTGCCCCTGGCCAGGGTATTCAGCATGAGGAACACCGCTCCGGCGTTGTTGTTGACCACCAGGGCGTCCTCCGCTCCCGTCAGGGAGCAGATGAGCTGTTCGACCCGCGCCGCGCGGTTTCCCCGGGCTCCGGCCTCCAGGTCATATTCCAGGCTGCAGTAGCCGGAAGCCGTCTCCGCCAGGTGCCGCGCCGCCTCTTCCCCGATCGGGGCGCGGCCGAGATTGGTGTGGAGAATGACGCCGCTGCCGTTGATCACACGTCTCAAAGAATACCCGCCCCCCTCCAGTCTCCTCCCGACCTCGCGGCAGACAGCCTCCCGGTCCGGAAGTTCGGATACGCGTCCCGAAGAGACGGCGCTCCTCAGCTCGTCGAGATACTCCCTCAGCGTCTCCCTGACGATGGCGTAGGGGTGGCGGGCGGACAGCTCCTTCATCCGGGGGCTGTTCAGCATGACGTCCATCTTCGGCAGCCTTCTCAGCAGATCCTGATTCATTCCCTCCTCCAAAGCGTCCCGTCCGCGCGCGTCCGGGACACGGAATTGAATAGAACGGGCGCACTTACAGAATAAGCGCGCCCGCGGTTTCTGGCGAGAGTATATGGGAATCGAACCCATCCAAGCAGTCTCCTGCTTATACTGGTTTTGAAGACCAGAGGGCGCACCAGCCGCCCGACTACTCTCATTATCGTTCGGATAAAATCGTTATTTTTCCATCGGTCAGGCACATCTTAACACAGCTTTCTCCCCCGGGCAAGACGGTTTGTGCCGCCCCGCGCGGACGGAACGGGCGGCGGTCAGGCCAGACGGTCCGCGAGGTCGGGAGGAGCCCCAGGAGAACGCCGGCCGGCTCGGAGAGCGGTCAGGCCAGACGGTCCGCGAGCTTCGAAAGGAGCCCCAGGAGAACGCCGGCCGGCTCGGAGAGCGGGACGCTGTCGCGGTACACGGCATAGAACTCCCGCTTCAGGCTCATCCCCTCCATCTCGAAGGAGAGGATCTTTCCGTAGGGCAGATAGTAATCCGCCGCCAGCTTCGAGACAATGGAAATCCCGACGCCGTTCTCCACACAGCGGATGACGCCCTCGGTGGAACCGGTCTCGACCGCGGCCTCGAGGTGAGCCTCCCCCGCGCCGCCCGGGGCAAGAAGCTCCTCCGTGGCGCTCCTCGTCCCGGACCCCTCTTCCCTCATCACAAAGGGGTATTTCCGGACCACCTCCTGCGAGATCGTCCCGGAAAGACCCGCGAAGAAGGGTTCGTTCGGCGTGATGATGACAAGCTTCTCGCGGAAGAGCGGCTTGAAGACAAGTCCCTCCGCCTCTTCCTTCCGGCCGGTAATGCCCAGCTCCGCCGTGCCGTCCCCGACGTCCTTCACAGCCCGGCTTGAATCCCCGGACAGAATCCGCACGCACAGCCCCGGATACTTCTCCCTGAGAATCCGGATCTGCCCCGGCAGGAAGTACTGCGCCGGCACGGAGGAGGCGGAGACCACCAGTCTCGACCTCTTTTCGTCGCCGATCCGGCTGAGGTCGGCCTCCGCTCTCCGGCAGAAGCCCATGATCTGGGAGGCGTAGGAATAGAACAGCCTCCCCTCCGGCGTCAGCGTCAGCTCCCTGGTGGAGCGGACCAGCAGCCGGGTATTGAGGCTCTCCTCTAGGGCCCTGATATGGGAGCTCACCGTGGGCTGTGAAAGGTAGAGGCTTTCGGCCGCTTTCGAGAAGCTTTTCTGCCGTACCACCTCAAGAAAGATCTCAATCTGTCGCAGCTGCATGCCGAAATTCCCCCTTCGTCATCCTTCCGTGATGTCCCGGAGCGCCGCCGCGGCTTCCCTCACGTCCTCCGGCGTGTTGAAATATCCGAAGGAAAAACGGATCGTCCCTTTCGGAAACGTCCCCACGGCCCGGTGCGCCATCGGCGCGCAGTGAAGGCCGCATCTCGTCATGACGCCGTATTCTCCCTCAAGGACCGCCGCCGCCTCCGCGTTGTCGAAGCCCTCCAGATCCACGGAGCAGACGGCGATCCTTCTTCCCGGTCCCGCGCTGCCGACGACGCGCGCCGCCGGGACCGAGGCCAGCTCGTCCAGAAATTCCTCCAGAAGCTGCTCCTCCTTCCGGCGCACCGCGTCCCGCCCCGTTTTCTCCAGAAATTCGAGGGCCGCCCGCAGGCCGTAGATGCCCGGCAGGTTCAGGGTGCCCGCCTCAAACCGGTCCGGCAGGAACGCAGGCATCGTCAGCAGGTCGGACTTGCTTCCCGTGCCCCCGAACACCGTCGGGGACAGGGCCTCCGCCAGCTCGTCGGTCATCAGGAGCGCCCCTGTTCCCTGGGGTCCGAGAAGTCCCTTGTGCCCCGTCAGACACAGTCCGTCAAGCTTCATCTCCTCCCTGTCGATCGGCACCGGTCCGGCGCTCTGGGCCGCGTCGAGCACGAAGAAGACCCCTCTGCGGCGGCAGGCGAGGCCGGCCGCCGCGGCGTCCTGAAGCGTCCCCGTAACGTTGGAGGCGTGACAGAGGACCATCAGCCTGGTATTTCCGCGGAACAGCGTCTCCAGGGCGCCGGGAACGAGAAGGCCCGTCTCCGGGTCCGCCGGGACGACAGACACCTCCACGCCCCTGCCCTTCAGCATCTCGCAGGGCCTGGCGACGGCGTTGTGCTCCATCGCGGAGATGATCACGTGGTCCCCGGGCCTGAGAAGTCCCTGGATCACATAGTTGAGGCTGTAGGTGACGGAGGGAGTGAAGATGACGTTCTTGGGCCCCGGGAATCCGAACATGCGGGCCAGCCTCGTCCTCGTGTCATGGACCGCCGCCCCGGCCTCGTAGGCCGGGCCGTAGCCTCCCCGTCCGATATTGCAGCCGATCTCCGTGACGTAGCGGCTCATGGCTTCTCCCACGCCCGGCGCCTTCGGAAAGGACGTGCTGCTGTTGTCCAGATAGATTCTTCTCATCTTCCGTTCCTCTCATCCGGTCCGGTGCTCTCAGACCAGCATCTCCGTCTCGTAATATCCCTCCGCGGCGATTCCTTCCCCGGCAAAGGCTTCCCGGATCCTCTCCTCCGCTTCCAGAGGCGCGCTCCAGGACAGGCCGCAGGAGGCGGACAGCGCCCGCGGAACCGGAACCAGTCTTCCGGGAATCTTCCGCCGCCGGCAGACTTCCTCCGCCGCCATCGCGTCGGCTGTGACGTGGAACGTCACGACCAGACGCATCTCTTTTTTCCTCACAGGCGTCACTCCTTCCTTCCGGCTGCTCACGAAAAACGTCCGCCGGTCTATTGTACACCGGCGGACTCTCTTTTTACTACCTTGAACTCAGGAAAGAACGATCTCAAAATAATCGCCCATATCCTTTGACGCAAACTTTCTGCCCTTCTCCCGGGCGAGCTTCTGTACGTTGTTCTTCTGGTGGGGCTCCGTCACGAGCACCTTCACCTCGCCGCCGTCCTTCAGGGCCTCAATCGTCAGCATCAGCGGCTCCGGGCACGAAAGCCCTCTTGCGTCCACTTCTTTCATCGGCTTCGCCTCCTCTTATCTTCCTTCTTCTCTTCTGTTGACAAGGGCAATCACAAAGCAGGCCGCGATGCAGATCACGCAGGCGATCCTGCCGTTCCGGGTCACCGCTCCCATGACCAGCTCTCCGGTCTCGGCGTTGGCCGCCGTCCCGCTCGAGGCCAGTCCCCAGGTGTGGCAGAGCGCCGCTCCGACGAACATTCCCAGAACGGTCACGGCGGAATCGGAGGACCCCTGCCCCGCCAGCACGAGCTGTCTCAGCGGGCAGCCTCCCGCCAGAACCGCGGCGAAGCCTACGGCGTACATGCCGAGAATATTCCAGAGATGCTCCGAGTGGGCGATGACGCCGGGCGTGTTAAACGCCGGGACGAACCGTCCGGTGGCGATATTGAATACCAGAAGAACCACGAAAAGTCCCGCGATGATGCAGAGAAGTCCGAAATCCTTCATCAGGAACAGATCCCGGAGGCCTCCGGCAAAGCACATGCCGGACTTCTGGGCAAGCGCCCCGACGACCAGTCCCGCCGCCAGAGAGAGGAGAACCGGCGCATGCTTGCTGCCGGGGCCGGACTCACTGGCGAGAAGCAGCGGCGTGCAGACCGAGAGGATCAGGATGCCGAGAACGATCACGGGAAGCACGAAGCCGGAGACACGGTTCGTCAGATGGGATCTGCCGAGACTGAAGCCTCTGCGGAGCATGACGGCTCCCGTGGCGACGCCCCCCGCGAACCCGATCAGTCCGACATAGGCGTTGAGATCTCCCGCGGACATCCGGATGACCATGCGGAGTGGGCATCCGAGAAATACCAGCGCGCCGATCATCATGATCATCCCCAGAAGAAATCTCGTCATCGGAGAAGAGCCCGCCGTCGACCGGTATTCGCCCGTCGCGGCGGCGATGATGAACGCACCCAGCACAAGGCCGATGATCTCCGGCCTCGCGTACTGGACGGCGGCCGCCTGATGGAGCCCCATCGCCCCCGCCGTATCGCGGATGAAGCAGGCGATGCAGAACGCCATATTGGCAGGATTTCCCTTGAGAGCGAGCAGGACCGCAAACAGACCGCACAGCGCGCCCGCGACGGCTCTCTTCGGTTTCGTATCAAGAACCATAATAATACCCCCCTGTAAAGCTATAGTTTGAGTTGTTTTCCGCGGGGCTTCTCTCTCATGGGAAGCCGCCGCCCACAGTCCACCATACCTTTGCCGGGGGGAATAGTCAAATCGAATATTTTTTATAAATCGCTCGGTATTTATTTGCTTTTCACTATAAAGCAGTCCCGCTCCTGCCGGCGGCGTCCGCCCTCATCCGTCCCAGCTCCCAGAACGCCACGGCGCTGGCGGCCGCCACGTTGAGGGAGTCGACGCCCTCCGCCATCGGGATCTTCACACAGCGGTCGCACAGGGAGACCGTCGCCCGGTCCAGACCGTATCCCTCCGATCCCAGGATCAGCGCCGTCCTGTCGTTCTCCCAAAGAACCGGATCCCCGATGCCGACGGCGTCCTCGTCCAGCGCCATCGCGCAGGTGGTGAAGCCGCACTCCCGAAGCAGGGTGATTCCGGCGTCGGGCCAGCCGGCGGCGCCGTTCTTTTTCTCCCGCCTTCTTTCGCCGAAATAGGTCCACGGAATCTGAAATACCGTGCCGACGCTGACCCTGGCCGACCTTCTGCACAGAGGATCGCAGGAATCGTCGGTCAGAAGGACCGCGTCCATGCCGAGGGCCGCCGCGGAGCGGAAGATGGCCCCGATATTTGAGGGATTCGTCACGTGCTCCAGCACCGCGACCCGGCGGGACTTCCGGAGCAGTTCCTCCGGATCCGGCAGGGCGGGACGCCGCATCGCGGCGAGAAGCCCCCGCGTCAGAGGAAAGCCAGTCAGCTCCTTCAGGACGTCGTAAGACGCGGCGTAAACCGGGACGGAGCAGCTCTCCAGAAGCTGCTCCGTCTCTCCCCGGATCCGGCTTTCGTCCGCCAGAAATGAAAGGGGCTCGCATCCGGACCGGATGGCCCGTGTGATCACCATATAGGATTCCGCGATGAAGATGCCTCCCCGGGGCTCGTAGTAATGCCTCAGCTGGGTCTCGTTGAGCGCGGAATAAACCGCGATTCTTTCATCCGCCAGATTGTCTGTTCTTATGATTTCCATCGTCGATGCCTTCAGAATGCGGCGTTCCCCGGAAGCCGCGTCAGGTCAGAATCACCGTCTTGCTGCAAAGAAGCTCCCCCTCCGCGTCATAGACCGAGAAAACCATCTCGCCCGCCGCTCCGCTCTCCGGATCGACGTAGTAGGTGCTCGTGTGATAGACGCTTCCGGTCTCGAAAACGAAAGAAGCCTGGCCGTCCCAGGTCGTCACCTCCTGTCCGTCGGGAAACGACGCGGCGCAGCTGACCGTAAGGCGGCTGTTGGGAGGGCCGTTGGTGACGGCCATGTGCCACCAGATCGTCCGGTCTTTTGGGATCCGGTCGATATCGGTCTCCAGATCCTCCCTGTCCTCGTTGGCGGTGATCCTGATGACCCAGCGGTACAGCTCCTCGTAGAGCCGGGCGGAATCGAGATAGCCGTCCTCCGCCAGCGCGGAGAGGTACTTCTCGGTGAGCGGGTCCGACGACGAGAAGCTGGAGCGGACGTACTCGTACTCCATTTCCCGGAGAAGGTCCGCCGAATCCCGGTAATCACCGAGGGCGCGGAACGCGGCCGCGGCCTGCACCGGATGCTTTGTGTCCTTCCTCAGCTCAAGCGCCCTTCTGTAGCGGCATTCCAGGTATCTCTCAGCGCTGTCGGCGTAGTCTCCGAGAATATGGAACTCATCGCCCGCCTTCTGATACAGCCCGTCGCGGAACATTTTCTCCGCCTTCCGGTAACGGCACTCCTTTATCCGTTCCGGGCTCTCCCCGTAGTCCCCAAGCTCCGCGAAGATCTCCCGGGCGTCGTCATGCTTTCCCTTCTCCAGAAGCTCCTCCGCGTACCGGTACAGGCAGTCCTGCCCTTTCTCCGCGCTGTCCTGATAATCTCCCGCCGAGGCGTAGGCCTCCGCGGCAGAGAGGTATTCCCCGTTTTCCTCCAGAACCTGCGCGTTTCTGCAGCGGCACTCGGAAATCCGCGCGGCGCTGTCCCCGAAATCCCCCAGATCCGTGAAGATTCCCTCGGCCGCCGTCAGCTCTCCTGCCTCCATCAGCGCCTCCGCCCTGCGGTACCGCATCTCGTCCGCCTTCGTCCCGGAATCCTGGTATCCGTCCAGACTCAGATACAGCTTCTCGGCCTCCCTGTATTCGCCCTGTCCGGCCATTTCCTCCGCCCGGGCGTACACCTTCTCCGGAAAGCGGATCTGGAACAGGCTGAAGAGCGCCGCAAAGCCCAGGACAGCGGCGGCAAGGACGGCGGCAAATGCCGCTTTGGCGCTAACCGGCCATTTTTTCATCAGCAATGACTCCCCCTGCACATGCAATCAATCCTTTCTCTGCCTGCTATCATAACACAGGTGAGAATGAGCCGCAATCCGCGGCGGACAGCGCAGCGGACATCCGCGTCCCGCTTCTCCGGCCACTCAAAAAACCGCCTGCGGCGGGAAATACGGCCGGCAGGCGGTGTCAAGGAGAACGATCGATAAGAGTATTTACGCAAGTGCCTCTCCGAGGCTGCGGCAGGCCCCGACGGCTTCCTCGTCGGGAGCCTCGTTGCAGATCACGCAGTCGCAGGCGAGAACGGCTCCCGCCGCTTTGGCGCGGTCCTCCCATGTGCGCATCCACTCGCCGTCACCCCATCCGTAGGATCCGAAGAGGGCGATCTTCTTTCCTCCGAGCGCGCTCTCCACGTCCGCGAACATGGGCTCGACTTCCGAATCCTCCAGCTCTTCGGCGCCCATGGCGGGGCATCCGAACGCGACCGCGTCGTAAGCGGCGAGAGCATCCCTGTTGAAATTGCCGGCGGTAATCAGCTCCGCTTCTCCGCCCTTTCCGCGGACGCCTTCGGCGACCTCATTGGCCATCGCTTCCGTATTGCCGGTTCCGCTCCAGTAAACCACTGCAACCTTTGACATATTTCATTCCTCTCCTTCAGGTAAAATGGATTTATAGTTCCCCGGGTGAGATACTCACCGCAAGTTCCTCGATTGATTTGCCGCTCTTCGCCCGGCGGCAGTAGACCTCGGTACAGTGCCTGTATTTTTCAAAGAGGCGTCTCCGCTCTTCCACGTTGCCGTAGACCTTCCACATGCCGGAGTACTTGCAGCCTCCGCCTCTGTTCCGGATGAAGCCCTCCACGTCCTCCGCGGGATATCCGATGAAAAGACCGATCTCGTGCGGAAATACGCTGTTTTCCTCCAGATGGCGGATCAGCGTCCGGATGCATTCCTCCTCTTCCCCGCAGGCATAACCGCATTTTCTCAGGATATCCGCCTTGTCCGGCTGCCTCAGGTCGCGCCGCAGCGCCGCCGGCCTGTAGAGGTAGAGGAGCACCTTGTGTTCCATATACTTCAGGACAAGAACCCGGATTCCCTTCTTGCCGAGACTTCTGTTCCATCTGGCGACGTCGCTTTGCACCTCTCCCCTCGTCCGGAACGAGCAGGTCACGAGATTTCCCGTCTTGATGCCCGCCAGCGTCGGAGAGCAGTGCTGAAGAAGCACATAGTCCGACATTTCCGTTCTCCCCCGCTTCAGCCGGCGTTTTCCGCCAGGATCTGCTTCAGGGAAGCGAGCGAGCTCGTATGAGATCGGATGACGGTCGTCTTCCCGGCGATATCGCTGAGGGCGCACTGCACCATCTTGTGTGATACGGTGTGGGTAAAAAGAATCATAATATCGGGATTTCCGATGCGGTCCTTCATGCAGTTGTTGTACCTGCAGAAAACCTTGGCGTGACACCCGTGTTTTCTGCACAAGGTCTTGTACTCCCGTTCCATGCATTCATTTCCGCCGATAATTACAACGCTCATAGGTCCTCCGTCCGAATCGTTTTCCTGTCCGGGATACTGCCATTGTCTTCGTCTGTCGAGCCTTTCAGCATCGTCCTCCGGTCTGTGCGGCCGGAAGAACTCTCTGTGTTAAATTTATTTAACTTCGCTAATAATACATTAACTCGTCCCGAAAGTCAATACCTTTAATATCAAATAGATTTATCGAATGATGGTAAAGATTTTAATTTTGCGTCGTTTTCGGGACATAAAGGCTTCCGGGCCGATTCTGCCATCTGTTCAAATAGTCTTTTAAAGTCAATCAATGACTTGAACTTTGTGTTAAACTATGTTAATCTTAGTTTAATTTTAAGGAGGGTGAACTATGGAAATCAGAAAATCAGCTGAAGATTACCTTGAGGCCATGCTCATGGTGAAGGAGCAGTACGGCTACATCCGCTCCATCGATGTCGCCGACAGGCTTGGCGTCACAAAGCCCTCTGTCAGCTACGCGACCAAGCTTCTGAGAGAGAACGGCTATATCACGATGGATCATGCCAATATGATCGTCCTGACAGAATCCGGCATGGAGATCGCATCAAGAATTTATACACGCCACAAGGTACTCACCGGTTTCTTCGAGAGTCTCGGCGTCAGTCCCGAGAACGCCCGCGAAGACGCCTGCAAGGTGGAGCACGACCTGTGCGAGGAGACCTTCGACGCCCTCTGCCGGCATATCGAATCCATGAAAGCCTGACGGAAATCCGCGCACGCGAAAAACGCTAAAACGAGGCTGTCGCACTAAGTGATTAGTGCGGCAGTCTTTTTCATCGGATTTCTCTTATAAAACAAAGACCCGGGCTTCGAAAAGTCCG